>NZ_JACJVC010000010.1 GCF_023369555.1 Actinomyces sp. AC-20-1
CCACCCACCACGGGTGAACCGGCTCTCGCTCTACACCCACACACCAACAACACAACCCCACAACGGGGGCGCGCGCGAACAGACACGACACCACCACAGCCAGTCCACCAACGAACCACCACACACCCGAGCACATCCGCCGTCGAGTGCACTCAACACCACAGGCACCAGACCACCAGTCGGCCATCCGAGGTCGATAGTCTGTGGCCAGACGCCTGTTGACGGGCACCACCACACACGTGAATGAGAGATAAGCATGGCTGACGACAGGGGACAGGGCGCCCGTCGACCGAGGCAGAACGGGAACAGGGACCGCCACGGTTTCACTCCCCGTCGTTCCAGCGACTCCGGACAGGGACGTTCCTACGGCGAGCGTCGGTCCTACGGTGACCGCGACGGTCAGCGTCGCTCCTATGGTGACGGTGAGCGCCGGCCCTACGGCGGCGATGGCGGCCGGCGCCGCTCCTATGAGGACCGTGAGGGCCAGCATCGCTCGTACGGTGATCGCGACGGTCAGCGTCGCTCCTACGGCGACCGGGACCGAGGTCAGGAACGCCCATACGGTAACCGGGACGGCGGCCAGCGTCGGTCCTACGGCGACGGCGAGCGTCGCTCCTATGGTGACGGTGAGCGCCGGCCCTACGGCGGCGATGGCGGCCAGCGCCGTTCCTACGGCCGACGCGACGACCGCAAGGGCGGGCCGCGCGGAGGCCGCTTCAGCCGCGACGACCGCCGTGGCTCCCGTCCTCCCCAGCGTCAGCGAGTCCCGGAGCCCCGCGTCCCGGAGGACGTCGTGCCCCAGGACCTCGACCCCTCGGCACGGCGCGAGCTCCGCGCACTCGGACGCGCCAACGCCGAGAACGTCTCCCGGCACCTCGTCATGGTCCAGCGCCTGCTCGACACCGACCCCGAGCTTGCCTACCAGCACGCCCGCTACGCCGCCTCCCACGCCGGACGCATCGCCGTCGTCCGCGAGTCGGCAGGCATCGCGGCCTACCTCTCCGGCCACTACGTCGAGGCGCTGCGAGACATCCGCGCCGCGCGCCGCCTCTCCGGCCTCGACCTCCACAGGGCCATCGAGGCCGACTGCGAGCGCGCCCTCGGCCACCTCGGCCGGGCACTCAAGGCCGCAGCCGAGGCGGACCCCAGCCAGCTCGACGACGTCGAGGAGGCCGAGATCGCCATGGTCGTCTCGGGCGTCAGGCACGAGATGGGCGAGACCGAGCTCGGTCTCGTCGTCATCGAGGAGGCCATCATGATGTTCCGCGGAGACCGCGAGACCCTGCGCCGCCTCCACTCCGTGCGCGCCGACCGGCTCGAGGAGCTGGGGCGCGTCGAGGAGGCGCAGGCGGTGCGCGAGCGCATCGGCGAGGGCCCCGAGGCCCAGCCCGAGGACGTCGCCGTCTACGACATGGAGGACGAGTCCGACGACGAGACCCCGGACCCCGCCGGCACCGCTGAGGCCATGGCCCCCGAGACCGCCCCGGACGCACAGGCTGCCGAGCCCTCGGACGAGGACGCCGCCGCCACCGAGGCCGACTCCGACGAGGAGAGCAGCCTCCCCTCCGAGGAGGTCTCCGACGATGAGGACGAGGCCTGGACAGGCTCCTTCGCCCAGCGGGTCGAGGCGGAGATGGCCGAGCTGCTCGGCGAGGACGGTCCCGACGCCGAGGTCGCCGACGACCGCCCGCACGACGAGGACTGACCCGATGACCGGCGTCCAGTCCCTCAGCGCCCCCGGCGCACCCAGCGGGCCAGCCGTCCTGCTGGGCTCCGCACTGCCCCTCGCACAGGCCTACGACTGCGCCCTGCTCGACCTCGACGGCGTCTGCTTCGCCGGCGAGGCCGAGGTCCCCCACGCCGCCGACTCGGTCAACGGGGCACGAGCCTCAGGCATGCGGCTCACCTTCGTCACCAACAACGCCTCCCGCGCCCCGCAGACCGTCGTCGACAAGCTCGCCCGCAACCGCATCCAGGCCCAGACCACCGAGGTCTTCTCCGCCGCCATGGACGCCGCGGCGCTCCTGCGCGAGCACCTGGAGCCCGGCGCCAAGGTCCTCGTCGTCGGCGGCGAGGGCGTGCGCCAGGCACTGACCGACGAGGGCTTCGTCGTCGTCGGCTCCGCCACTGACGCACCCGCCGCCGTCGTCCAGGGCTGGGACCCCGCCGTGGACTGGGCCATGCTCTCCGAGGGCTGCTACGCCATCACCGCCGGAGCGCTCCACGTCGCCACCAACACGGACGCGACCCTGCCCACCGAGCGCGGCTTCGCCCTGGGCAACGGCAGCCTCGTGCGGGCCGTCGCCAACGCCACCGGCAAGGACTTCCTCTCCGCAGGCAAGCCCCACCCCGGCATCTACCAGCGCGCTCTGCGGCGCTCGGGCGGCACCCGGCCCCTCGCCGTCGGCGACCGCCTCAACACGGACCTCACGGGCGCACGCGCCTGCGCCATCCCCGGCATGCACGTGCTCACCGGAGTCAGCTCCGCCCGCGACGTCATCCTCGCCGACCCCGCCGAGCGCCCCTCCTACGTCCACACCGACCTCAGAGGCCTGCTTGAGCCCCACCCGCAGCCCAGCCGGGACCCCCAGGGCACCTGGCACTGCGCCGCCTCCACCGCACGCGTGACCGACGACGGCGTCCTCGAGGTCGACGGCACCCCCCTGACCGGTGCCAGCGCCACCCTCGGCCTCAACGCCTACCGCGCCCTCATCAGCGCCGCCTGGGAGCGCCAGGACACCGCCCGCGCCACGGGCTCCACCACCGGCGTCATCACGGTCCCCCGGATCACCGTCACCCACGAGGTCGGCCAGCCGTGAGCCCCACGGCGTCGGGCCCCCGCCCGGCTCCACCCACCGGAGCACCACGTCCCGTCCCCGCCCCACCGCGCGCGGCCGCGGCCCACGCGACCGCCTCCCGGCTCGACCAGGCGGGCGAGCGCCTGAGGCAACGGCTCGCCGAGATCAGCGACCTGCCCCTCGAGGAGCGGGCCGCCGTCCTCGCCTCCGTCCACGAGGACCTCACCGCCGTCCTGCGCGGGGCGGAGGACTGACATGGCCAGGCTCATCCGCATCGACTCCGAGCTCGTGCGCCGCGGCCTGGCGCGCTCACGCGCCCACGCCGCCCAGATGGTCACCGACGGCCATGTCACCCTCGACGGCGCAGTCGTCACCAAGCCCGCACGGCAGGTCGACCCCGCACAGGCCATCGAGGTCGTCACCCCCAGCGGGGACGACTACGTCTCACGCGGCGCCCACAAGCTCGCCGGCGCCCTCGACGCCCTCACCGAGCGCGGTACCGCCCCTCGCGTCGAGGGCCGCAGGTGCCTCGACGCCGGAGCCTCCACCGGAGGCTTCACCGACGTGCTCCTGCGCCGCGGCGCCGCCCACGTCGTCGCCGTCGACGTCGGCTACGGACAGCTCGCCTGGTCCCTGCAGTCCGACGCGCGCGTCACCGTCCTGGACCGCGCCAACGTCCGTACCCTCGACCCGGCCGCCGTCGCGCCCGCACCGGAGCTCGTCGTCGGCGACCTCTCCTTCATCTCCCTCACCCTCGTCCTGCCCGCCCTCGTGGCCGCCGCTGCCGATGACGCCGACCTCCTGCTCATGGTCAAGCCCCAGTTCGAGGTCGGCAAGGAGCGCCTGGGCCACGGGGGAGTCGTGCGCGACCCGGAGCTGCACGTCGAGACCGTCCTGACCGTCGCCGGGGCCGCCCACGGCCTCGGGCTGGGGGTTGAGGCCGTCGTCGCCTCCCCGCTGCCCGGCCCCGCAGGCAACGTCGAGTACTTCATCTCCATGCACGCCGGGCGCCTCGGCGGCGACGACGACCTCACCGGCGAGGCCCTGAGGGCCGAGGCCCGCCGCGCCGTGGAGCAGGGCCCAGCCGGGGGCGCCGGCCACCGTGCCCGTGACAGGAGGAACCCGTGACCGCCACCCCGACCCCCCGCCGCGTGCTCGTCCTCCAGCGCGAGCACAACGACCAGCCCGTCCCCGCCTCCCGCCGCACCGGCTCCACCGCCCTCGTCGGGGAGCGGGTGCGCCGGGCCCTGCGCTCCCACGGCGTCCAGCCCGTCGCCCCCGGGGACGGCGGCGCCGACCTCGTCCTCGTCCTCGGCGGTGACGGCACGATCCTGCGCGCCTGCGAGATCGCCCGCGACCTCGACGTCCCGCTCGTCGGCATCAACACAGGGCACGTCGGCTTCCTGGCGGAGGCGGACCCGGACGACGTCGAGCAGGTCGTCACCGACCTCGTCGCCGGCCGTTACACCGTCGACGAGCGCATGACTATCGAGGTCGAGGTCGAGACCCCCGACGGCAAGGTCACCCACGGCTGGGCGCTCAACGAGGCGGCCCTGGAGAAGCGCGACCGCGCCCGCATGCTCGAGATCGCCGTCGGCGTCGACGGCCAGGCCGTGTCCTCCTTCGGCTGCGACGGCCTGCTCCTGGCCACACCCACCGGCTCCACCGCCTACGCCTTCTCCGCCGGCGGCCCCGTCATCTGGCCCGAGGTCGAGGCCCTGCTGCTCGTGCCCATCGCCGCCCACGCCCTGTTCACCCGCCCCCTCGTCGTCGGGCCCCGCTCCTGCCTCGAGGTCAGGGTCCGGGAGACCGGCCTGCAGCAGGCGGAGATCTGGTGCGACGGGCGCCGGATGCTGCCCGTGCCGCCCCACAGCGTCATCCGCGTGCGCCGAGGCGAGCGCAACGTGCGCCTGGCCCGTCTCAACGACGCCCCCTTCTCCGAGCGCCTCGTGCGCAAGTTCTCCCTGCCGGTGGCCGGGTGGCGGGAGACCACCGGGGCCGTCCCCTCCCACGAGGACGGCGCCTCGTGATCGAGTCCCTGCACATCGAGGACCTCGGCGTCATCGAGCGGGCCGACCTGCGCCTGAGCCCCGGCCTGACCGCTCTCACCGGTGAGACCGGCGCGGGCAAGACCATGGTGCTCACCTCCCTGGGCCTGCTGCTCGGCCAGCGCGCCGAGAGCACCATCGTGCGCACCGGCACCGAGCGCACGCTCGTCGAGGGCACCTTCGCCCTCGACCCGGGCTCCCGCGCCGCCCAGCGCGCCCTCGACGCCGGCGCCGAGCTCGACGACGACCTCCTCATCGCCTCACGCACCGTCCCCGCCACCGGGCGCTCGCGCGCCCACCTCGGCGGACGCTCCGTGCCCTCCGGCATCCTGACGGAGGTCGGGGCCCAGCTCGTGAGCGTCCACGGCCAGGCCGACCAGCTGCGCCTGCGCTCGGCCTCCGCCCAGCGCGCCGCCCTCGACTCTCTCGGCGGCAGCGGCCACACCGCCCTGTGCCGCCGCTACGCCGAGGCCTACCGCGCCCTCCAGCGCTGCGAGCAGGACCTCGCCGACTGGCAGGCCGACGCCGAGGACCGGGCCGCCGAGGCCGCCCGCCTGCGCCACTGGCTCGAGGCCGTCGAGGAGACCGCCCCCCAGCCCGGGGAGGATGCCGCCCTCACCCTCGAGGCCGAGCGCCTGGACCACGCCGAGGACCTGCGCCTGGCCGCCGGGTCCGCCCGCACCGCGCTGGCCGGCGACGAGGACCTGCCCGGGGAGTCTCCCGACGTCCTCGCCCTCATCGCCCACGCCGAGCGGGCCCTGGCCCCCGTCGCCGACATCGACCCGGTCCTGGCCGAGTTGGCCGGGCGCGCCCGGCAGCTGTCCGTCCTCGCCGCCGACACCGCCTCCGACCTGGGCGAGTACCTCGCCTCCCTCGACGCCGACCCCGCCCGCCTTGCCTGGGTCCAGGACCGTCGCGGCGAGCTCGCCCGCCTGCTCAAGGAGGTCGGCGGCCCCGAGGACCAGGTCGACGACGTCGACACCCTCCTCGCCTTCTGCGAGCGCGCCGCCGAGCGCCTGGCGCGGATCGACGGGCCCGAGGACACCGCCACCGCGCTCACCGCCCAGCGCGACGCCGCCCGTGACGAGCTCGGTGCCATCGCCCGCGAGCTGACGGCCGCCCGCACCGCCCTGGCCGGCCGCCTCGAGGCGGCGGTCACCGCCGAGCTCGAGGGCCTGCAGATGAAGGGGGCGCGCCTCGTCGTCGCCCTCGAGGCCCTGGACGAGCCGGGCCCCACCGGCGCGGAGACCGTCGCCCTTCTGCTGTCCCCGCACCCCGGGGCCCCCGCCCTGCCGCTCGGCAAGGGCGCCTCCGGCGGTGAGCTCAGCCGCATCATGCTCGCCCTCGAGGTGGTGCTCGCCGAGACCTCGCGGGCCGCCCAGGGGCAGTCCGGTCAGTCCAGACAGTCCAGCGGGCCCGGTCAGTCCGGGCACGACGGGCACCAGCGCACCCTCGTCTTCGACGAGATCGACGCCGGGGTCGGGGGGCGCGCCGCACGCGAGATCGGGCGCCGCCTCGCCCGCCTCGCTCGCAGCCACCAGGTGGTGGTCGTCACCCACCTGGCCCAGGTCGCCGCCTGGGCCGACACCCAGCTCGTCGTCCACAAGGAGCAGGCACCCGGGGACCGTCAGGACGGCGCGCACCGCGACAGCCCCGCCACCGCGGGCCGGACCCGCACCCGGGTCCTCGACGTGCGTGGCGAGGACAGGGTGCGTGAGCTCGCCCGCATGCTCTCCGGCCACGAGGACTCCGACGCCGCCCTGCGCCACGCCGCTGAGCTGCTTGACGAGGCCCGCGTGGCACAATCCCAGGCGTGAGGAACCCGTTCCGCAAGCAGACGGCGTCGGACCCCGAGCGCCCCAGCGGCGTGGTCCGGGTGGACGCGCGCACCAAGAAGCTGACCAAGAGGATCCAGGTCGGTGAGGTCGCCGTCATCGACCACACCGACCTCGACCGGGTCGCCGCCGAGGCCCTGGTCGAGGCCGGGCCCGTCGCCGTCCTCAACGCCGCACCCTCCGTCTCCGGCCGCTACCCCAACCTCGGCCCCGGCATCCTCCTCGATGCCGGCATCCCCCTCGTCGACGACCTCGGCCCCGACGTCATGCGCCTGCGCGAGGGCCAGCGCGTCGTCGTCGACCTCAGTGACGGCGAGGCCCGCGGCGCCGTCCGCCTGCTCGGCTCCGACGACGTCCTCGCCCAGGGCACCGTCCAGACCGCCCAGAGCGTCGCCGACTCCATGGAGGCCGCCAAGGAGGGGCTGGCCGTCCAGCTCGAGGCCTTCGCCGCCAACACCATGGAGTACATGCGCGGCGAGAGGGACCTGCTGCTCAACGGCGTCGGCATGCCGGACGTGCGCACCCCCATGAGCGGGCGCCACGTCCTGGTCGTCGTGCGCGGCTACTCCTACAAGGAGGACCTGGCGGCCCTGCGCCCCTACATCCGCGAGTACAAGCCCGTCATCATCGGCGTCGACGGCGGCGCGGACGCCGTCCTCGAGGCCGGATTCACGCCCCACATGATCGTCGGCGACATGGACTCGGTCTCGGACAAGGCGCTGCGCTGCGGTGCCGAGGTCATCGTCCACGCCTACCGCGACGGGCACGCCCCCGGGCTCAAGCGCGTCGAGGAGCTGGGCGTGGAGCACCTCGTCTTCGCCGCCACGGGCACCAGCGAGGACATCGCCATGCTCCTGGCCGACGCCGCCGGCGCCGAGCTCATCGTCGCCCTGGGCACGCACGCGACCCTGCTCGAGTTCCTCGACAAGGGGCGCGCGGGCATGTCCTCCACCTTCCTCACCCGGCTCAAGGTCGGCGGGCGCCTCATCGACGCCAAGGGCGTCTCACGGCTCTACCGCACCCGCATCTCCGGCTGGCAGCTGCTGCTGCTGGCACTGTCCGGGCTCGTCGCCCTCTTCGTCGCCCTCGCCTTCACACCGGCCGGCCAGACCTTCCTCGGCCTGTCCGGCGCCGTGTGGGACGAGCTCCTGACCTTCCTCCGCTCGCTGGTCGGCCTCGCGCCGGACAGCCCCTCCGTCTGAGCAGACGCCGTCACGCACCCGAAGACCACGACAGGCACACAGATCATGATCGACTTCCGCTACCACCTCGTCTCGCTCATCTCCGTCTTCCTCGCCCTGGCCGTCGGCGTCGTGCTCGGCGCCGGCCCGCTGCAGAACTCGCTGGGCACCGCGCTCAACGACCAGGTCTCCTCCCTGCGCGAGGACCGCAACCAGACCCAGGCACGCCTCGAGGCCACCGAGAGCGCCGTCAACGAGCGCGACGAGTACATCATGTCCGCCGCCTCCTCCCTCCTGCCCGGCACGCTCCAGGGACGCGCCATCGCCCTCGTCATCCTGCCCGGGGCGCTGGGCGAGGACATCGACGCGACCTCCGCCGCCCTCGCGGAGGCCGGCGCCACCGTCGTCGGCCGCGTGAGCCTCACCAGCGCCTGGGTGCAGTCCTCCCGGGCCACCTACCGCTCCACCTACTCCGGCTCCGTCGCCGGGTACCTGGGCGGTGCCGCCTCCTCCGCCGAGGCCAACACCGTCCTGGGCCAGGCCCTGGCCGCCACCCTGACCGGCACGGACCAGAACGCCTCGACGCTCAGCGGCATGCTCACCGCCTCCGCCCAGGGGGCGGACCCGCTCATGACCGTCGACGCCGAGCTCACCGCACCGGCGGACGGCGTCGTCGTCATCGGCCCGCGTGCGAGCGAGACCGACGAGGACGGGGCCAGCGCCACCCCGACCGACGCCGAGGACCCCGCCGCCTGGACCGAGGCCATGGTGGGCCTCGCCTCGGCCGTGCCCACACTCGTCCTGGGCTCCGCGGAGGCGGGCACCGACCTCGTCGCCGGGCTGCGCACCGCCGCCGCACCCGTGTCCACCGTCGACTCCGTGGGCCAGGCCGCCGCCACGGTCTCCGTGCCCCTGGCCCTGGCCGAGGCCCTTGCCGGGGGGCGGGGCCACTACGGCTTCGACGACGGGGCCGACGCCGTCATGCCGGACGTCCCCGAGCCCACCGCCCAGGCGACGGGCCAGCCTGCTGAGCAGGCCCAGCCCGCTGCCGACCCGGCCCAGGCCCAGCCCTCCGAGGGGAGCGAGGGCTGAGGCCCGGCAGCGCCCGGCACCCGCAGGCACGGCCCTAGCCTGAGCCCATGAGCACCCGAGCCACCACGCTGCCCGGCCCCCGTGGGCCACGGGCCCCCGTCGCCCTCATGGCCCTGACCGCGACCCTCCTGGGCAGCCGGGCCCTGCGCGCGCCGCGCTGGACCAAGAAGCACCTGGAGCGCACGAACTACCACGGCCGCACCGTGAGCCTGCGCGGAGGGGTCGGTGTCGCCCTCGGCACGCTCACCGCCCCCTCCTGCGCCGGGGCCGTGCTCCACGACGCCGCCCGCCCTCGCACCGCGCTGCCCGCGGTCGCGGGCGTCGTCGCCGCCTCGGCCGGCGGGCTGGCCGGGCTGGTGGACGACCTCGACGCCGGGGCGCACGACGGCGACGCTCCCGCCAAGGGCCTGCGCGGCCACCTCGGCGCCCTGCGCGAGGGTCGGGTGACCACCGGGGCCCTCAAGATCGCCGTCATCGGTGCCGGTGCGGTGGTCGCCGGGGGCCTCCTGGCGGCCGGGCGCCGCCCCGAGGAGGGGGCGCGAGGCGCGCGTGCAGCGGTCGGTGGGGCGGCCTGGGCGGTGGACGCGGCGACGAGCGCCGTCGTCATCGCCTCCTGGGCGAATGTCCACAACCTCCTCGACCTGCGCCCGGGCCGGGCCCTCAAGGCCGCCGCCCTGCTGTCGGTGCCACTCGTCGTCGCCCCGGGGCCCCGGGCGGCCGCCTGCCGGGCGCTGGCCACGGGGGCCCTGGCCACCTCGGTGGCTGCGCTGCCCGAGGACCTGGGCGAGGACACGATGCTGGGCGACACCGGCTCCAACGCCCTCGGCGCCCTCGTGGGCACCGCCCTGGCGGCCCACCCGGCCGTCGGCCTGCGCACGGTCGCCGCCCTGGTCGGCACGGGTCTCGTGCTCGCCAGCGAGAAGGTGTCCTTCAGCGGGGTCATCGCCCGTACCCCGCTCCTCAACGCCCTCGACACCCTGGGACGCCGTGCGCGCTGAGACCAGCCCGGCACCGGCCGGTGACGAGGACAGCCGGCCGGCGGGCGGCCGGGCCGGCGGGGGACTTGCCGGAGCCGCGGGGGGCGTCGCCGGCCTCACCCTCGTCTCACGGGCCCTCGGCTTCCTGCGCTGGGTCGTGCAGGCCTCCACAGTCGGTGCCGGCACCGTCGCCGGCGCCTACGCCACCGCCAACCAGGTCCCCAACGTGCTCTACGAGGTCGTCGTCGGCGGCGCCCTGGCGGCCACGGTTGTCCCCCTGCTCGCGGCGGGGATCCAACGGGGTGAGACCGGGAGGACGAGCCGCACCGTCAACGGCCTGCTCGGCCTCGTGCTCGTGGTCCTCGTGCCCCTGGGCGCCCTGCTCGCCCTGGCCGCGGACCCGGTGGCGGGCCTCTTCCCCGTGTCCGTCGGCACCGACCCCGGGGCCCAGCGCGAGCTCGTCGCCTCCTTCCTGCGCATGTTCGCGCTCCAGGTGCCCCTCTACGGCATCGGCGTCGTCCTCACCGGGGCGCTGCAGGCCCACGGGTGCTTCACCTGGCCCGCGCTCACCCCCATCGCCTCCAGCCTCGTCGTCATGGCCGCCTACGGCGCCTACGGGGTGATGACGGGAGGAAGGGACAGCGCCGGTCCCGCCGCCCTGCAGGTGCTCGGCTGGGGCACCACCGCTGGGGTCGCCGCCCTGAGCCTGCCGCTGCTGTGGCCGGCCCGCAGGCTGGGTCTGACCCTGCGGCCGAGCCTGCGCCTGGACAGGGGGGTCCTGAGGCGGGTCCTGCAGCTGGGGGGCGCGGGCCTGCTCACCCTCCTGACGCAGCAGCTGAGCGTCCTCGTCGTCCTGGCCATGGCCCGCGCCGGCGGCGAGGCGGGCACCGTCGCCGTCTACCAGTACACCCAGGCCGTCTACCTCCTGCCGCACGCCGTGCTCGTCGTCCCGGTGGCCACCGTCCTCTACCCGCGTCTGTCGGCCGTCTTCGACGGCGCCGGGCCGGCTCCCACCGCGGCACGGGCGCTGGCCGGCACCTCCACCGCGCTCGTCGTCGCCGTGGCCACTGCGGGCGCGGGCGCGCTGCTGGCCGTCAGCCCGGCCGCTGAGCGGTTCTTCGGCCTGCTCACCGACGTCGACGGCATGTCCCGGGCGCTGGCGGCCCTCGCCCCTGCGCTGGTCGGCTACGCGCTGCTCCACCAGGTCACCCGCGTCCTGTTCGCGGCCGGTTGCGCCCGGGGCGCCGCCCTCGCTGCGAGCACGGGGTGGCTGAGCGTCACCATCGTCTCCGTGCTCGCCGTCCGCCTGGCCGCACCCGGCGGGGGCGACGGCGCCGCCACCCTCCTGGCCCTGTCGGCGGGGCTGAGCACCGGCATGTGCGTGGCCGGGACGGCGCTGCTCACGGCCCTGGCCCGCGCCCTGGGACCCTCCGTCCTGCGCCCGGTGCTCCGGTGCCTGGCGGCCGCGCTGCCCGTCGCCGCCGCCGGGGGCCTGGTCTGCCGCATACTCGTGGACAGGACGGCGAGCACCGCCTGGGCGCTCGTCCTCGCGCTGCTCACGGCGCTCCTCGTCGCGGCGGCGACGCTCGGAGCCGTCGCCGCTGTGGACCGGGACCTGCTGCCGGTGCTGCGGGGGCGGGCGCACGGCACCGGCACCCTCACCACACCGAGCCAGGAGAACGGATGAAGAGCACCGCCCATGACACGCCCGCCCGGCAGCTGAGGGTGCTGGAGCTGGCCGGCTCCGCCGCCGGGGGCGTGCGGGCCCACCTGGCCGACTGCGCCCGCCTCCTGAGCGCAGGAGGACATGACGTCGTCGTCGCCGCCCCGGCCGCGGTCACCACCGGGGCGGACCTGGGGGGCGCGCGCGCCCGTGACCTGGAGATCGGCCCCCGACCCAGCCCCGGGGACGCCGCCCTCGTCAGCCGTATCGCCTACCTCGCGCGGCACGCCGACGCCGTCCACGCCCACGGCCTGCGCGCCGGCGCCCTGGCCGCCCTCGCCCTGGGGCCGCGCCGTCGCCGTCGCCTCGTCGTCACCCTGCACAACCGGCCCGTCGGGGGACGGTCCACCACCGTCATCGGGGCCCGCCTGGAGGCGCTCGTGGCCGCCCGGGCCGACGCGGTGCTCGCCGTCAGCCCCGACCTCGCCGAGAACGTGCGCCGACGGGGGGCGCAGGACGTGGAGATCGCGGTCATCCCCGCCCCCACCCGGCTCAGTGGAGCCGCGGCCCCCGTCGCCTCCTCGATCGAGTCCGCCTGGCACGGCGCCGACCTCAGGCTCCTCACCGTGGCCCGGCTCGCACCCCAGAAGGGGCTCGACACGCTCCTGGACGCCGCCGCCCTGCTCGCCGAGCGCCTGCCCGCCTCCCAGGGCAGGCTCGTGTGGGCGGTGGCGGGCGCGGGCCCCCTCGAGGCCGTCCTGACCGGGCGGATCGCCTCCGAGAACCTGCCCGTGCGCCTGCTCGGGCGCCGCGAGGACGTCGCCGTGCTCATGCGGGCGGCGGACGTCGTCGTGCAGACCAGCCAGTGGGAGGGCCAGCCCCTCACCATCCAGGAGGCGCTGCGCGCCGGGGCCGCCGTCGTCGCCACGGACGTCGGCGGGACGGCCGTGACCGCGGGCGGGGGAGCGGTGCTCGTCGAGCCGAGCGCCGAGGCTCTGGCCCAGGCCGTCCACCACCTCCTGACGGACACCGCGGCGCTGGCCCGGGCGCGGGACGCCTCCCGGGAGGCTGCGGCCTCGCTGCCCGGTGAGCAGGCGCTCACCGCCCAGCTCGAGCGGGTCCTGCGGGGCGCCGGGGTCTGAGCGGACGACCGTAGACTCGACGCCGGACGCGCGCCGGCGGGGTGCGCCCCAGGTTGAGGAGGACGTATGGGCGGGTACCCGACCGGCAGCGCCGGGCAGCTGAGGGACGAGCGGGACGTGCGCCCGGTCTCCGGGACCGTGAGGGCGTGGACCGGGCCGATCTGCGCGGTCGACGACGAGCTCGTGCACCTGGCGCCCGAGGAGGCGCCCGTGCGGCGCCAGACCGTCCTGCACCACGACGCCGTCACGGTCGTCGCCCTGCGCGAGGGCCAGGAGTCCTCCCAGGAGGATGGCGCGGCCGAGATCCTCATGGTGCGCCAGTACCGTCATCCCGTGCGCGCCCGCCTGTGGGAGATCCCGGCGGGCCTGCTCGACGTCGAGGACGAGGAGCCCGTGGTGGCGGCTCAGCGCGAGCTGGCCGAGGAGACCGATCATGAGGCGGCGCGCTGGCACGTGCTCGCCGACTACTTCGCCTCCCCGGGCTTCACGACCGAGGGCGTGCGCTGCTTCCTCGCCCGGGACCTGAGCGTCCTGACCGCTGACCGGCGCACCGTGCGCGAGGCGGAGGAGGCCGAGTTCGTGCCCGCATGGTTCCGGCTGGACGACGTCGTGACGGCCGTCCTCGGCGGCGGTGTCCACAACCCGGCGACCGTCGTCGGGGCGCTGGCCGCGCAGCGCGCCCGGGACCTGGGGTGGCGGGGCCTGCGCGAGCCCGACGCCCCTCGGCTGAACAGCCCCGTGAGCCTGTAGGGGCACGGCGCCCCGGGCGCGCCCGGGAACCCGAGATGCGGTGCCCGCATGTCGGTCACCTCACGTTAAACGATTGACGAATCCGGGGGTCGCGTCCACACTGGGCTCACGAGTGAGCGCTCGGGACGTGAGGACGCGTGAGGAGGCGATGATGCCCAACCTGGCCGAGGTGGCGCAGCGCGCGAAGGTGTCCACCGCCACCGCCTCGCTCGTCCTGTCCGGAAAGGACGTCGGCCGGGTCTCGCGCGCGACGGCCAAGCGCGTGCTCAGGGCCGCCACGGAGATCGGCTACGTGCGCAACGCCCTCGCCGCCGGCATGCGCAGCGGCCGCACCTCGTGCCTGGGCGTCGTCGCCGAGGGCGTCCTGTCCACCCCCTACGCCGTCGACATGATCAAGGCGGTCCTCACCGCCGCCGCCGAGCACGGGTGGTCCGTCATCCTCAACGACACCGGCGACGAGGGGCAGCGGGCCCACGAGGCCGTCCAGGAGATGCTCTCGCGCCAGGTCGACCACGTCATCCAGGCGGCCATGTACCACCGGCGGGTCGACGTGCCCTCCGACCTGCCCGACGTCGTCGTCCTCAACGGCTTCGCCGACAGGCCGGGCGTGCCCTGCGTCGTGCCCGACGAGACCCGGGCGGCCTTCGAGGCGACCGAGCACCTCATCGCCCTCGGCCATACGCGCATCGCCCACATCACCGACACCTCGGGCGTGGTCGCCGTCGGGCTTCGCCTGCGCGGCTACCGCGACGCCCTGGAGGCCCACGCCATCGCCTACGACGAGCGCCGGGTCATCCGCGGCGGGGACGCGCCCGAGCAGGCCGACGCCTCGGCCCGCAGGCTGCTGGCCCTCAGACCGAGGCCGACGGCGGTCTTCTGCTTCAACGACGGCATGGCCGCCGGCGTCTACCGCCAGGCGTACCGCGCCGGCCTGCGCATCCCCGAGGACCTGTCCGTCGTCGGCTTCGACGACCTCACCCTCATCTCCACCAACCTCGACCCCGGCCTGACCACGATGCGGCTGCCGCACTACGAGATGGCCGACTGGCTCACCAGAGCCGTCATCAACGACGGCCCCGGCGGCCTGCACAGCGGCATCACCCGGATGCCGTGCCGCATGGTTCACCGCGGCTCGACGGCGCCACCGCTCACGGCGTGACGCCGACCCCACGGACTCCGTCCCGGCCGGGACGGCGATCACCGCGTCCGGGCGCGCGAGCCCGGCGCTCACCCACCAGGTGACACACAAAGGAGTGCCCCATGCTCACCAACCGTCGCACCTTCATCGGACTCAGCGCCGGCGCCGCCGTGGCCGCCACGCTCGCCGCCTGCTCCTCGCAGGCGGGCTCGGGGTCCTCCGGCTCCGGAGGCATCACCCTGTGGACCCACAACGGTGGCAACACCGAGGAGCTCGAGGTCGTCAATGCCGCGGTCACGGCCTTCAACGAGGCCAACCCCGACACCCCCGTGACACTCAAGTCCTTCCCCCAGGAGTCCTACAACGACTCCATCGCCGCCGCCGCCGTCAGCGGGGACCTGCCCGACATCCTCGACCTGGACGGCCCGATCATGCCCAACTGGGCGTGGGCCGGCTACCTCGCCCCGCTGAGCATCTCCGCCGATCTGGAGAGTTCCATCATGGACTCCGCCAAGGGCTACTGGAACGACACGCTCTACTCCGTCGGCCCCTACGACACCTCACTGTGCTTCCTCGCCCGCAAGTCGGCCATCGACGCCACCGGCCTGAGGATCCCCACGGTGGACGAGCCCTGGACCGGTGAGGAGTTCAACGACGCGCTGGCCAAGCTCGGCGCCCTGGAGCAGTACGACTTCGCCATCGACTTCTCCAACGCCGACGGCGCGGAGTGGTGGCCCTACGGCTACGCCCCCATGCTCCAGTCCTTCGGCGGCGACCTCATCGACCGTCGGACCTTCGAGACGGCCGACGGCTTCCTCAACAACGACAAGGCCATCGCCTGGGGCACGTGGTTCCAGTCCTGCTTCGCCCAGGGCTACGCCTCCCAGACGCCCAGCACCGACGGCCAGGACTTCCTCCAGGGCCGGGTGCCGCTGTACTACGCGGGAGGCTGGAAGGTCCTGCAGGCCCAGGAGGCCTTCGGCCAGGACGAGGTCCTCATCCTCCCGCCCGTGGACTTCGGCGAGGGCGCCCACGTCGGCGGCGGCTCCTGGCAGTGGGGCGTGTCCTCGACCTCCTCCAACCCCGAGGCCGCCAACAAGTTCATCGGGTTCCTCATGCAGGACGAGTACCTCGTGAGGTACTCCAACGCCATCGGCACCTTCCCCTCGGTTGAGTCCGCCACGCCCAAGACCGACTACTACGGCGAGGGCAAGCCGCTGGAGCCCGTCTACGAGATCGGCAAGAAGTACGCCCTGCTGCGCCCGGCCACCCCCGGCTACAAGGTCATCTCCTCCATCTTCGACAAGGCGGCCCGGGACATCGTCTCGGGGGCCGACGTCAAGACGACCCTCGACCAGGCCGTCAAGGACATCGACGCCGACATCACCTCCAACAACGGCTACAAGGCCTCCTGAGTTATGGCCGCCACGACACGGCCTCGCGCGCAGCGCTCCGCAACGCTGCGCAGGGAGGCTCGCACCGCCTGGCTGATGAGCTCGCCGGCGCTCATCCTGCTGCTCCTCTTCATGGGCGTCCCCATCCTCCTGACCTTCCTGCTGTCCTTCACCAACACCCGTCTCATCTCACCCAACCCCCCGGCCTTCATCGGGCTGGACAACTTCGTGCGCGCCTTCGCCCACGACCCGACCTTCATCCGCTCGCTGCTCAACACGGCCCTCTTTGCCCTCGTCGTCGTGCCCTGCCAGTCCGCTCTGGCGCTGGCGCTCGCCCTCCTGGTCAACCAGAAGGTCAAGGGCGTCACCGCCTTCCGCACCATGATCTTCATGCCGGTGGTGACCTCGATGGTGGTGGTCTCCATCCTGTGGAGCTTCTTCTACGAGGACGACGGCCTGTTCAACTCCGTGCTCAACACGCTCACCGGCGGGGGATGGACCGCCGTGGCGTGGCTCAACGAGCCCGGCACGGCCATGCCCGCCATCATCGTCCTGTCGATCTGGCAGGCGGTGGGGCTGCACATGATCATCTGGCTGTCCGGGCTCCAGGGCATCGACCCGGCCCTCTACGAGGCGGCCGACCTCGACGGCGTCAACGGCTGGCAGCGTTTCCGCTACGTCACCTGGCCGGGGCTCCACTCGACGATGGTCTTCATCCTCGTGACCATCACCATCGCGGCACTGGGGCTGTTCGTCCAGGTCGACGTCATGACCTCCGGCGGCCCCCAGGACGCTACCTCGACACTCGTCTACCACGCGGTGCGCAAGGGCTACCGGGAGCAGGACATGGGGTACGGAAGCGCGATCTCGCTCATCTTCTTCCTCGCCGTCCTGACCATCAGCCTCATCCAGCGCAGGCTCACACGGGAGAAGGACTGACATGAGCGCACACACCTCCGCCTCCCGGGACACCGCCCCCGGGCGCACCGGTCGCCGCCGGGGCCGCGCCGCCACCAGACGCCGCTTGGTGGTGCTGACCTACATCGGTCTGATCGTGGCCGCCGTGGTGGCGGTCTTCCCCCTGCTGTTCATGATCTTCTCGTCCTTGAAACCGGACCGGCAGATCTTCGCTGACCTGGGCACGCTGCGGGCCTTCCTGCCGGTGGGCGACCTGAGCCTGGACAACTACCAGGGCGTCTTCGTGCGGGTCCCGGCCGCCCAGTTCATCCGCAACAGCGTCATCGTCACGGTCTGCATCGTCCTGCTCGGGCTCGTCGTCAACTCCATGATCGGTTTCGCGATCTCCCGGATGCGCTGGCGGGGCAAGAACCTCGTGCTGTCGCTCGTGCTGGCCACGCTCATGGTGCCCTTCGAGACCATTGCCGTGCCCCTGGTCTTCTGGGTGGCGAAGCTGCCCTCCCTCCAGTGGGTCGTCGACGGCTTCCTGGTCAAGCAGGGGATGCTCAACACGTACCAGGTGCAGATCCTGCCGTACGTGGCCAACGCGCTGGCGATCTTCCTCTTCGCCCAGCACTTCGGGGACATCCCCAAGGAGATCGATGAGGCGGCCCGCGTCGACGGCGCCGGCTGGTTCACGATCTACCGCAGGATCATCGTGCCCCTGTCCGCACCGACCTTCGCCACCGTCGCGATCATCATGATGCTGCCCGCCTGGAACTCCTACCTGTGGCCGCTCATGGTGGTCCAGGAGGAGAGCCTGAGGCCGGTGTCGGTGGGCATGCAGTACTTCTTCCAGCTCAACCCCGTGTGGGGTCAGATCATGGCCTACGGAACCCTCATCACCGTGCCCATGCTCATCCTGTTCATCATCTTCCAGCGCTCCTTCGTCCAGTCCCTCGCGGGCACGGCGGTCAAGGGCTGAGGGGCGGGCCATGGCTCTGTCCCTGCCGGACCACTGGCTGTGGGACCACTGGGTCCTCGACGACGGGTCCCGCTACCACCTGTTCTTCCTGCGGGCCTCGCGGGCGCTGCACGACCCGGACAGGCGCCACCGGCGCGCCTCACTGGGGCACGCGGTCTCCGACGACGCCCGGCACTGGACGCTGCTTCCCGACGCCCTGGTGCACTCGGACCCGCCCGCCTGGGACGACCTGGCGGTGTGGACCGGCTCGACCGTCCTCGCGCCGGACGGCAGGATGCGGGTCTTCTACACCGGCATCAGCCGGGGCGAGGACGGCGCGGTGCAGCGCATCGGCTGGGCCGACAGCGATGACGGCCGGACCTTCCACCGCACCTGCGCCGAGCCCCTGGAGGCGGATCCGCGCTGGTACAGCACCCTGGGTGACGATGGTGCGACCGAGGAGCACTGGCGCGACCCCTTCGTCTTCGAGCACGAGGGGCAGTGGCACATGCTCATCACCGCGCGCGCCCGCGGGGTGCAGGTGCTGTGCTCGGGGGTCGTCGCTCATGCCGTCTCCGAGGACCTGGACCACTGGCGGGTGTGTGAGCCGCTGACGGCCCCGAGTGTCTTCGGTCAGCTGGAGGTGAGCCAGTCGCGGACCGTGGACGGCCACCACTACCTCGTGTTCTCGTGCGGTCGGGACGTCCAGGCGCAGCCGTGCCCCGGCACCGTGTGGGTCGCCGAGGGGCAGGGGCCGTTGGGCCCCTGGGACGTCGACGGCGCCCGGTACGTCGAGCCCACGCACCTGTACGGGGGGCAGCTCTTCGCCCTGCGCGACGGGGGCTGGGCGCTGACCGCCTTCGACGACCGCCGGGACGGCGTCTTCCAGGGCGTCGCCCCGGACCCGATCGCGTGGGAGGAGGTCGTGCTCACGGCGCGTCCGTGAGCGCTCCGCCCGGGACCGGTGGGTCCCAGGGCCGTGCGGGTGGGCCCGGCGCCTCGGCGTCGGGCCCACCCGTGCGTGGGGGAGGAGACCCGAGGGCCCCGAAACCCGTGATCAATCGATTGACCGACGGGGGAGGAGGAGTGTAGCCTTCTGATCAATCGATTGATCACGAGGGAGTGACCGTGCATCACGACATCTTCTTCAGGCCGGATCCCCACTGGGTGGGGGACGTCATCCCATGGACCGACGGCAATGAGATCCGCCTGTACTACCTGCTCGAGCGGCGCCAGGAGCCGCGCCCCGGCACCCCGTGGCACCTGGCGGTGACCCGCGACCTCGTCCACTACGAGGACTGCGGCGAGGCGCTGCCGTCAGGAGGGGCCGAGGCCGAGGACCTCAACGCCTACACCGGCAGCGTCGTCCAGGACGACTCGGGCCTCTACCACCTCTTCTACACCGCCAACAACCCCTCGCGCCTGAGCGCCGACGGCCGCTCCGTCCAGCTCGTCGCCCACGCGACGAGCACCGACATGCGGACCTGGACCAAGCGCCCCGAGGACACCTTCGGGGCGCCGACCGGGTACGACCCCGCCGACTGGCGCGACCCGCACGTCTACCGCGTGCCCGGCGAGGACCACTGGAGCCTCGTGCTCGCCGCCCGCCACCTTGAGGGCCCCGAGCGTCGACGCGGCGTCGTCGCCCGGCTCGTCAGCAGCGACCTCAGGCAGTGGCGCCCCGTCGAGCCGCTGTGGGACCCGCACCGCTTCGTCACCCAGGAGTGCCCCGAGGTCTTCCGCATCGGCCAGTGGTGGTACCTCGTGTACTCGGAGTTCACCGACCGCTTCGTCACGCGCTACCGGATCTCGCGCAGCCCGCAGGGCCCCTGGCAGGCGCCGGAGCGCGACACCCTCGACGGTCGCGGCTTCTACGCCGCCAAGTCGGTCGACTGGCACGGGCGGCGCCTCTTCTTCGGCTGGATCGCCTCCCGCCGGGGAGCCAAGGACGACGGCCCATGGCTGTGGGCGGGCACCATGGCCTGCCTCGAGGCGGTGCAGGCTCCGGACGGAACCCTCGACATGAGGATCCCCGAGGAGGTTCTGCGCTCCTACAGCGAGCCGCTGAGCGAGGCGGACGCACCGGTGAGCGTGCAGGCGCCCACGTCATACGCCTGCCGGGTCCTGACCCCCGACACCGGCGAGGACGTGCGCATCAGCGCCGACCTGGAGTGGACGCCCGGCACCCGCGAGATCTCGCTGCTGCTGCGCACGGACGCCAGCGGGGAGACCGGCTACGTGCTCCGGCTCGAACCGGCGCAGCGCCGCATGGTGCTCGACCGGTGGCCGCGCCGTGAGCCGGGCCCCGAGCAGTGGCACCTCGCCGGCGACGTGCCGCACTTCATCGAGCTGGAGAGACCGGTGCCCCTCGACGGCGGACGCGTCCACCTCGACGTCATCTCCAGCAAGGAGCTGCTGCAGTGCTGCGTGGACAGGGCCGTCGTCCTGTCGACCAGCGCCTACGCACGTACCACCGGACGCGTGGGCATCGCCGCGCTGGACGGCACAGTCACACTCACCTCTCTCCGAACCTACACACGTCCCTAACACCTGCTGTCTTTCAAAGGAGAACAGACATGGACATCAAGCGCTCCCACTTCCTCGCCCTGGCGGCCATGGCCATGGCCGCCCCCGCCCTGGCGGCCTGCACCGCGGGCAGCACACCCTCCGGTGAGCCGGCCGTCATCGACCCCGAGGGCGAGATCAAGCCGCGGGAGATCACGTGGCTGCTGTCACGTGCCGCCGATGGCGCCGTCATCACCACGATGCAGGAGATCGCGCAGGAGTACGCCGAGGAGCACCCCGGCTTCAAGCTGATGCTCATCACCACTCCCGACCGCCCCTCCTACATCCAGAAGTACGAGACCCTGGCGGCGGCGAACAAGCTGCCCGAGCTCTTCGACACGGATGCCACCCCCTTCGCCCAGCGGCTCGCCAAGCAGAACCGGATGGTGGATGTGGCGGCGCTGCTCGACAGCTTCGGGATCACGGCCGACTACCGCCCCTCGGCTCTCGACTACCAGCGTTTCGACGACGGGTCGCTCTACATGATCCCGCTGGAGTACGGCATCGAGGTGTTCTGGTACAACAAGGTGCTCTTCGCGGCCGCCGGGGTCGAGGTGCCCACCTCCCTCGACGACTTCCCCGAGCTGTGCAAGAAGCTCGCCGCCTCCGGCGTCACCCCCATCGCCCTCGACGGGCTCGACGGCTGGCCGCTGGAGAGGTGGGTGGCGTACCAGCCCTTCCGGGTCGCCGGCGAGGACTACATCAAGAGCCTGAAGAAGGCCCAGGCCTCCTTCAGCGACGACCCCGGGCGGAAGATGGCGCAGTGGCTCCATGACCTGGGGACCGCCGGCGCCTTCCAGCAGGGATTCTCCTCCGTCGGCTACACCGACGCGCAGAACCTCTTCACGTCGGGCAAGGCGGCGATCTACAACATGGGCACCTGGGAGCTGCCGAGCCTGGCCACCACACAGCTGCCCGAGGAGCTCCAGGAGAACATCGGGTTCTTCACCCTGCCGACCGTGGTCGGAGGCAAGACCGAGGCGAACGAGTACGTGGCGCCGTCGGGAATCGGTGTGGCCGTCAACGCCGCCACCTACGACCCCCTCATCCACGACTTCCTCAAGTTCGCCCTGGGGCGCTACCCCGAGAAGTACGCCGCCACCGGTCTCATGGGACCGACGACGGTGGAGCCCGTCATCCCGGACAATGCGCTGCCCATCTACCAGGAGGCCATCGACGAGGCGGCGAAGGTCACGGGGACCGCACTCATGCCGTGGGACACCCAGCTCGACCCCACCACCAACACCAAGCTCGTCCAGGAGCAGGTGCTGCTCGTCCAGGGCGACATCAGTGTCGACGAGTTCATCTCAACGATGGACGCGGCCCTGTCCGAGAACGCCCCCGCCTACTTCGGCGAGTAACGGCACCGCACAGCCCGTCTCGGTGGGGGCGGCTCGCCGTCCCCACCGAGCCCCTGCCCCACGACGGAACCAGAAGGCACTCATGCTTCCTCACCGCTCACGGATGTCCGTGCTCATCTTCCTCCTGCCGCCCGTCCTCCTGTTCGGAGGAGGCGTGCTCATGCCCATCGGCCAGTCCCTGGTCCTCAGCTTCTTCAAGTGGGACGGCATCACGGCGATGCAGTTCGTCGGCCTCGACAACTACACGAGAATGCTCACCGGCGACCCGACCTTCTGGAAGGCCTTCGTCAACCAGCTGGTCTACCTCGCGATCTGCGTGGTCATCCAGATGGGCGCCGGGCTGGGCATCGCCTGCCTGCTGCTGACGGTCACACGGGGCCGCGAGGTCCTCAAGGTCATGTACCTCATGCCGGCCGTCATCTCGACAACCGCCATCGCGCTGCTCTTCCAGCGGATCTACTCCTACGACCCGACGGGTCTCGTCAACGGCCTGCTGTCCGCGGTCGGCCTGGACGCGCTCGCGCGCCCCTGGCTCTCGGACGTGCACACGGTGCTGGCAGCCGTGTCGGTGCCCGAGGGATGGCGGTTCCTGGGGCTCTACACGATCATCCTCTACGCCGCGCTGCTGTCGGTGCCCAAGGAGCTCGAGGAGGCCGCGCGCCTGGACGGCGCCAACGCCTGGCAGGTGTTCACCAAGATCCGCTTCCCGCACATCCGTCCGGTATGGGCCACCACGCTCGTCATGGTCGTCACCTACGGCCTGCGCGGCTTCGACATCCCGTACCTCCTGACCAACGGGGGCCCCGGGCAGTCCTCCGAGCTGGTCACCACCTACATGTACAAGACGGCCTTCGTGAGCACGAACTACGGCTACGCCTCCGCGATCTCGGTGTTCATCGTCATCGAGTGCCTCGTCGCCGTCGCCGTCATCTTCGGACTCATCCGGAAGGGGAACGACTGATATGGCCGACTCCACGACCCGCACGGCCGCACGGGTGCTGCCCCTGCGCACCGACCTTCCCGCCCCGGTGCGCACCAAGCGCCTGCGCACCGCGCAGATCATCCACCGGCTGCTGCTGGGGCTGGTCCTCATCATCCAGGTCTACCCCTTCCTGTGGCTCATCCTCACCTCCGTGAGAGCCCCGGAGGACTTCGCGTCGAGCAGCCCCTTCGGTCTGCCGCAGTCCTTCACGCTCGACAACTTCGCGCGCGCCTTCGAGCAGGGGGCGGTAGCGACGTACATCGCCAACAGCGCCATCGTGACGATCGGCTCCTGCGCCCTCATCGTCATCTGCGGGATGACGGGGGCCTACGCCATCCAGGTGCTCGGCTTCACCGGTGCCGGCCTCGTGCGCGGCGTGTTCCTCACCGGCATCGTCGTGCCCGTCCAGATCGCGCTCGTCCCCTTGTTCATCGACTACTCCAGGATCGGCCTGCTCGACACGCACCTGGCGATCATCCTCCCGCTGGCCGGCTTCGCCCTGCCGATGTCCCTGTTCCTCTTCATGTCCTTCTTCAGCTACATCCCCCGGGAGATCTATGAGGCGGCCTCCATCGACGGGGCCGGCCCCTACCGCATCTTCGCCCGGATCACGCTGCCGATGTCGCTCAACACCGTCATCACGGTGGTCATGGTCAACGCGATCTTCATCTGGAACGAGTTCGTCTTCGCCAACACCTTCGTGCTGTCCGAGGGCCTCAAGACCATCCCCCTGGGGCTGCAGAACTACATCGGTAACATGGGCAAGACCGACTGGACGGCGACTTTCGCAGCGGTGTCTGTGACGGTCACGCCGCTGCTGCTCGCCTTCCTCGTGCTCAACAAGGCGATGATCTACGGGCTTGAGAGCGGTTCCACGAAGGGGTGAGTGAGCATGCGCATGGAGGTCGGCGGGGAGCCGAGGGTCACGATGAAGCAGGTGGCGCTTGAGGCGGGCGTCTCGGTCACCACCGTGTCGCACGTGGTCAACAACAAGCGCGGGGTGAGGATCGGCCCGGACGCCAGACGGCGCGTGCTCGAAGCGGTGGACCGCCTGGGATACCGGACCAACGCCCTGGCCAAGACGCTGGTGAAGGGGAGCAGCCCGTTCATCGGGCTCCTGTCCGACTCGATCGCCTCGACACCCTTCGCGGGCCAGATCGTCCGGGGCGCTCAGGACGCCGCGTGGCAGCACGGGCACATCCTGCTGGTCGCCAACACCGAGGGCAACGCCGAGGCCGAGGAGCGCGCCATCTCCATGATGCTCCAGTACAAGGTGCGCGGCATCCTGTTCTCCCGCTGGTACCACCGCGATGTCACGCCTCCGACGTCTCTGCGGGAGACGAGCACCGTCCTCGTCAACTGCTACGACGACGCCGGTGACCACACCTGCGTCGTGCCCGACGAGGTCGGTGGCGGGCGCCGGGCCGCGCAGACGCTCATCCGCGCGGGGCACCGGCGCATCGCGCTCATCAACACGACATCGCCGTCGCCGGCCCGCACCGGGCGCCTCGAGGGCTACCGCCGGGCCCTGGAGGCGGCGGGCATCGTCTTCCGCCAGGAGCTCGTCTGGGACGCCCAGCCCGACCAGGAGGGCGGATACGCCTCCGCCGAGCGCCTGCTCGCCACGGGCGCCACGGCGGTGTGCTGCCACAACGACCGCGTCGCGATGGGGCTCTACGACGCACTGCGCGAGCGCGGTCTGTCCGTGCCCACCGACATGTCCGTCGTGGGCTTCGACAACCAGGAGGTCATCGCCGGTCATCTCCACCCTCCCCTGTCCACCGTGGCACTGCCGCACTACAAGCTGGGCGTGGCCGGCGTGCGGATCCTGCTCGGACTCGACGACGTCCCCGCCGACGGCCGCGTCGAGATCGAGTGCCCCAGCGTTGTGAGGAGCTCCGTGCTCACCCTGTGACCCTCAACCCTCAGCCCCGGGGGCACACGCCCCGGGGTGCGTCTCGAAGGAGAGAACCGTGTCCCTGCCCATGCACAATGACCGTCCCCTCGCCGCCCCCGTGGTGTCACGACGCACGGTGCTCGAGCTCGCCGGGGTCTGCTCGGTGGCGGCAGCGGGCGCCGGCGCCACCGCCTACGCGGCGCCGGCGTCGCAGCGCGCCGTGTTCCACATGACCCCGCCACGGGGATGGCTCTGCGACCCCCAGCGTCCGATCCAGTACCGCGGACGCACATGGCTGTACTACCTCCACTCCGACACCAACTACGGCGACGGCGGCTGGGACGTCGCGACGACGACGGACCTCGTCCACTTCTGCGACAACTCGGTGGCGATCCCCCTGCAGCCCGGGTTCCCGGTGTGGACAGGGTCGGCCGTCGTCGACGAGCGGAACACCGCGGGCTTCGGGGCGGGCGCCGTCGTCGTGCTTGCCACCCAGCCGACCGGGGGCGTGCGCCGCAAGCAGGAGCAGTACCTGTACTGGTCCCACGACGGCCGCACCTTCACCCGCCACGACGCGCCGGTCATCGTCAACCTCGACGGCGACGCCGCGCAGTCGCCCGAGGAGATCGAGAACGCCGAGTGGTTCCGCGATCCCAAGGTCGTGTGGGACGAGGACCGGTCCCAGTGGGTCTGCGTCATCGGACGCCGCAAGTACGCCTCGATCTACACCTCGACCGATCTGCGCTCCTGGCGGTGGAGCTCCAACTTCGACTACCTCGACGGCACCGTCGCCGACCTCGGCGGGATGGAGTGCCCCGACATCTTCCGCATGACCGCCGACGACGGCACGCGGCACTGGGTCCTGGCGGCCAGCATGGACGCCTACGGCGCGGGCCTGCCCATGACCTACGCGTACTGGGTCGGCGACTGGGACGGCACCCGCTTCACGACGGCGACGCGCAACCCGCAGTGGCTCGACTGGGGGTGGGACTGGTACGCGGCCGTCACCTGGCCCGACCCCGCGGACCCCGAGCGCAGGAGGCTCGCGCTGGGGTGGATGAACAACTGGAAGTACGCGGCGCGCGACGTGCCGACCGACACGAGCGACGGGTACAACGGGCAGAACTCCGTGGTGCGGTCGCTGACCCTCGCACGACAGCCCGGAGGCTGGTACACGCTGCTGAGCGCACCTGCCGCGGCCCTCGACGAGGCCGCCTTCGGTGGTGCGGTGCGCATCGCGGACCAGGACGTCACCGGCAGGATCGCGCTGCCGCGCACCGGTCGCGCGTACTCGCTCGAGCTCGACATCGACTGGGACGAGGCGACGAATGTCGGGGTGGCGGTCGGCAGCAACGCCGACGACTCCCGGCACACGAATGTCGGCGTGTTCAACGGGCGGGTGTACGTGGACCGCGGTCCCAGCGACATCCCGGAGTGCTCCTTCCTGCCCTACCGCCAGGCCGAGGCTCCGATCGACCCGGCGGCCAGGCACGTGCGGCTGAGGATCCTGGTCGACCGTCAGAGCGTGGAGGTCTTCGTCAACGCGGGCTTCACCGTGCTGTCGCAGCAGGTGTACTTCCGTCAGGGCGATGAGCACGTGCGCCTGTACGCGTACGGGGGCACCGCACGATTCAGCAACATCGTGTGGAAGGACCCCAGGTGACGCCCGCGCTCGCGGGCGAGCACCTCGGGTGACACGGGCGGGTCCGACAGGTCGGTGTCGGACCCGCTCGCACGTGTGAGGGGGCGGACGGGTGCGCCACACCCCTATTGGTAAGGCAAACCTGCATAAGTCGACCTTCTCATTGGTAAGCGTGCTGGACACCACGTCACTTCCCGGGGCGGATTCCGCCTGGTGTGAATATCGGCAGGCTCTTCTTGGCTAAAGTGGGATTCGCTAAGGGACGTCCGCAACCGGCCGTCCCGCCACCGCAGCACGACACCAGGGAGGAGCGGCCATGAGGCAGACCGACGACGAGTCCACCCGGGCCAAGGTCCTCGACCTCATCGTCGAGAAGGGGCCGGTCTCCGCCGCCCAGCTCGCCAAGGTCCTCTCCCTCACGCCCGCTGCCGTGCGCCGGCACATCACCGCCCTCGAGGAGACCGGCGACATCCAGGTCCGCGCCCCCGCCGCCCTCGGCAAGCGCGGCCGCGGCCGGCCCGCACGCCACTACGTCGCCACCCCGGGCGCCCACGCCTCCTTCGCCGAGGGCTACTCCGACATCGCCAACCGCGCCCTGTCCTACCTCGAGCAGGTCGCCGGGGAGAAGGCCGTCGACTCCTTCGCCGCCGTGCGCGGACGCGACCTCGAGCGCCGCTACATGCCCGTCGTCGAGGCCGCGGGCAAGGACCCCTCCGACCGCGCCAAGGCGCTGGCCGACGCCCTCACCCTCGACGGCTACGCCGCCTCCATCCGCGACGTCGGCGACGGCTCCTTCGCCGTCCAGCTCTGCCAGGGACACTGCCCCGTGCGAGAGGTCGCCGGCCAGTTCACCGCCCTGTGCGACGCCGAGACCCAGGCCTTCGCCCGCCTGCTCGGCGTGCCCGTCCAGCGCCTGGCCACCCTCGCCGGCGGCGCGCACGTGTGCACCACCCACGTCCCCATCGCCATGCCCGCACTGCGCAAGCGCGCCGTGAGGGCAGCCGCATCTGACACGCGGGGCCACCGGCCCCAGCGAACGGAAGGAACCCGATGACCGCACCCACGACCGACAAGCCGCGTCCCACTGACGACGAGATCATCGACTCGATCTCGACGCAGTACGACTTCGGCTGGCACGACTCCGACGAGGCCGGCGCCAACGCCAGGCGCGGGCTCGACGAGCAGGTTGTGAGGGAGATCTCCGCCATCAAGGGTGAGCCCGAGTGGATGCTCGCCAAGCGCCTCAAGGCCTACGAGATCTTCGAGCGCAAGCCCATGCCCACCTGGGGCGTGGACCTGTCCGACCTCGACATGGACTCGGTCAAGTACTACGTGCGCGCCACGGACCGCCCCGCCACCTCCTGGGACGACCTGCCCGAGGACATCAAGAACACCTACGACCGCATCGGCATCCCCGAGGCCGAGCGCGAGCGCCTGGTCGCAGGCGTCGCCGCCCAGTACGAGTCCGAGGTCGTCTACCACCAGATCCGCGAGGACCTGGAGAAGCAGGGCGTCATCTTCGTCGACACCGACACCGCGGTGAAGGAGTACCCCGAGCTCGTCCAGGAGTACTTCGGCACCGTCATCCCCGCCGGCGACAACAAGTTCGCCGCCCTCAACACGGCCGTGTGGTCCGGCGGCTCCTTCATCTACGTCCCCAAGGGCGTCCACGTCGAGATCCCGCTGCAGGCCTACTTCCGCATCAACACGGAGAACATGGGCCAGTTCGAGCGCACCCTCATCATCGCCGACGAGGACTCCTACGTGCACTACGTCGAGGGCTGCACCGCGCCGATCTACTCCACGGACTCCCTGCACTCGGCCATCGTCGAGATCATCGTCAAGAAGAACGCCCGCGTGCGCTACACGACGATCCAGAACTGGTCCACCAACGTGTGGAACCTCGTCACCCAGCGCGCCACCTGCGCCGAGGGCGCCACCATGGAGTGGATCGACGGCAACATGGGCTCCAAGCGCAACATGAAGTACCCGGCCGTCTACCTCATGGGACCCCACTCGCGCGGCGAGGCCCTGTCCATCGCCTTCGCCGGCGCCGGCCAGCACCAGGACACCGGAGCCAAGATGGTCCACATGGCCCCCCACACCTCGAGCCACATCGTCTCGAAGTCCGTGGCCCGCCACGGAGGGCGCTCCGGCTACCGCGGCCTCGTCCAGGTGATGAGGAACGCCCGCCACTCCAAGTCCAACGTCCTGTGCGACGCCCTGCTCGTGGACGAGATCTCCCGCTCCGACACCTACCCCTACGTCGACGTGCGCACCGACGACGTCGAGATGGGCCACGAGGCCACCGTGTCGAAGGTGAGCGCGGACCAGCTTTTCTACCTCATGCAGCGCGGGCTGACCGAGACCGAGGCCATGGCCACCATCGTGCGCGGCTTCGTCGAGCCGATCGCCCGGGAGCTGCCCATGGAGTACGCCCTCGAGCTCAACCGGCTCATCGAGCTCCAGATGGAGAACTCGGTCGGCTGACGCCACCGGCCCTCCCACAGTCTCACCCCACCGACCTGCCAGCCACCCTGGCCAAGGAGCACACTCCATGCCACTGTCCACCGACCACTCCCGGGCGGCCCTCGACGGAGCCCACTCCCACGGCGCCCCGCAGGCCCGCTACGTCTCCTCCCGGGCTGAGCGCCCCACCTCCTTCGACCCGGCCGAGATCCCGGTCCCGCGCGGGCGCGAGGAGGAGTGGCGCTTCACCCCCATGCGGCGCTTCAGGCCCCTGTTCGACCTCGAGGCCGTCACCGCCGGCACCACCACCGGCTCCGTGAGCGTCGACGTCGATGCCCCCGTCGGCGTCACCGTCGAGCAGGTCGCCCGCGACGACGCCCGGCTGGGCACCGTCGGGGCCCCCTCCGACCGCGCCGGCGTCGTCGCCTGGGCCGCCTTCCAGACGGCGACCTGCGTCAGCCTCGACGAGGGTGCCGAGCTCGAGCGCGCCGTGCGCGTGACCACCACCGGCCACGAGGAGCCCGGTGACGAGGGCCTGGCCCGCCCCGCCGCCTCCCACCTGCTCGTCAGCGCCCGCAAGGGCTCGCGCGGCACCGTCGTGCTGTCCCACACCGGCACCGCCGCCCTGACCCAGACCGTCGAGGTCGTCGTCGAGCCCACGGCCGAGCTCACCCTCGTGACCGTGCAGGACTGGCAGGACGACGCCGTCCACGCCTCCAACCACCGCGTGCGCGTCCACGGCGGCGGCAGCCTCAAGCACGTCGTCGTCTCCCTGGGCGGCGACGTGCGCATCAGCTCTGACCTCGGCTTCTCCGGCGAGGGCGGGCGCATCGAGGCCTTCGGCGTCTACTTCACCGACGCCGGCCAGCACCAGGAGCACCGCCCCTACGTCGCCCACACCGAGCCCCACTGCTACTCGCGCGTGACCTACAAGGGCGCCCTCCAGGGGGACAACGCCCACGCCGTGTGGGTCGGCGACTGCCTCATCGGCGCCGCCGCCCGGGGGACGGACACCTACGAGCTCAACCGCAACCTCGTCCTCACCGAGGGCGCGAAGGCCGACTCCATCCCCAACCTCGAGATCGAGAACGGCCAGATCGAGGGGGCCGGCCACGCCAGCGCCACCGGCCGCTTCGACGACGAGCAGCTGTTCTACCTGTGCGCCCGCGGCATCCCCGAGGTCGAGGCCCGCCGCCTCGTCGTCCTGGGCTTCTTCAACGAGATCGTCACCGAGATCGGCGTGCCCGAGGTCGAGGAGACCCTCATGGCCGCCATCGAGAAGGAGCTCGAGCTCTCCGGCCTCATCGAGGCCCGTGAGCAGGCCTGAGCCCGCCCCACCAGACGTCACCCTTAGCACCGAAAGCGAACAATGAGCACCCTCGAGATCAAGAACCTCCACGTCCAGGTCGCCACCAACGACGGCCCCAAGCCGATCCTCAAGGGCGTGGACCTCACCGTCGACTCCCGTGAGGTCCACGCCATCATGGGCCCCAACGGCTCCGGCAAGTCCACCCTGGCCTACTCCATCGCCGGCCACCCCGACTACGAGGTCACCGACGGCCAGGTCCTGCTCGACGGCGTCGACCTGCTCGAGATGAGCGTCGACGAGCGCGCCCGCGCCGGCCTCTTCCTCGCCATGCAGTACCCCGTCGAGGTCCCGGGCGTCACCGTCTCCAGCTTCCTGCGCACCGCCAAGACGGCCATCGACGGCCAGGCCCCCAAGGTCCGCTCCTGGGTCGGCGAGGTCAAGGGCGCCATGGAGCGCCTGCGCATGGACGAGTCCTTCTCCCAGCGCGACGTCAACGCCGGCTTCTCCGGCGGTGAGAAGAAGCGCTTCGAGATCCTCCAGATGGAGCTGCTGGCACCCCGCTTCGCCGTGCTGGACGAGACCGACTCGGGTCTCGACGTCGACGCCCTGCGCATCGTCGCCGAGGGTGTCAACCGCCTGCACGAGGCCTCCGACGCCGGCTTCCTCCTCATCACCCACTACACGCGCATCCTGCGCTACATCAAGCCCAGCCACGTGCACGTCTTCGTTGACGGCCGTGTCGCCGAGCAGGGCGGCCCCGAGCTCGCCGACCGCCTGGAGGAGGAGGGCTACGACCGCTTCCTCAAGTGAGGCCCGGGCCGGCAGACGACCGTCCTCCCGGCCCGGTCCCACCCGAGCCAGCCCGCCAGGCCCTCCCCGTGCGGGGCCGCCACCGGCCCCGCACACCCTCGGCCCCACCACCAGTGAAGGCACCACGCCCATGAGCCAGCAGAGCGCAGCCCAGCCCCTCACCGAGGACGAGGTCGCCGCCGTGCGCGCCGACTTCCCCTACCTCGACCGCCCCGCGCGCGGTGGGCTCGAGCTCGCCTACCTCGACTGGGGCGCCACCAGCCAGAAGCCGGCCTGCGTCATCGAGCGCGAGGCCGAGTTCTACCGGATGAGCAACGGGGCCGCGGGCCGCTCCACCTACCAGATCGCCGACGAGGCGACGGCCGCCTGGGACGACGCCCACGAGGACGTCGCCGCCCTCGTGGGAGCGCGTGCGAGCCAGGTCGTCTTCACCAAGAACGCCACCGAGGCCGTCAACCTCGTGGCACTGGCCATCGGCCACGCCAGCGCGGGGCGCCCCGCCGCCCGCGGAGGCGCCGGCGCCGGTGACGGGGACCCCTCGCGCCGCCTGGTCCTGGCCGAGGGCGACGAGGTGCTCGTCTCCCGCGCTGAGCACCACGCCAACCTCGTGCCCTGGCAGGAGCTGTGCGCGCGCACCGGCGCGCGCCTGCGCTGGCTCGACCTCACCGAGGACGGCCGCGTCGACGCCGGCGCCGAGGCGGTGGCCCGCGTGGTCACCGAGCGCACCCGCGTCATCGCCCTCACCCACGCCTCCAACGTCACCGGCGCGCTCACCCCGCTGGGGGCCGTCCTCGCGGCCGCGCGCGCCGTCGGCGCCCTCGTCCTGCTCGACACCTGCCAGTCCGGCGCGCACGTCCCCCTCGACTTCGCCGCGCTGGCCGCTGCCGGGGTCGACGCCATGGTCCTGTCCAGCCACAAGATGCTGGGCCCCACCGGCATCGGCGCCCTCGTGGCCACTGAGGAGCTGATCGAGGCCATGCCCCCGGTCCTCACCGGAGGCTCCATGATCGAGGTCGTCACCATGGAGTCCTCCACCTACATGCCCGGCCCCGCCCGCTTCGAGGCCGGCTCCCAGCCCCTGGCCCAGGCCGCCGGCTGGGCCACCGCCGCCGGCTACCTCGCCTCGCTGGGGCTGGACCGCCTGCACGCGGGGGAGAGGGTGCTCACGCAGCGGGCCCTGGACGGGCTCTCCATCGTGGAGGGGGTGCGGGTCCTGGGCCCCACGGCCACCACCGACCGGCTGGGCGTCATTGCCTTCAGCGTCGAGGGCGTCCACCCGCACGACGTCGGGCAGGTGCTCGACGCCGCCGGCGTGGCCGTGCGCACCGGGCACCACTGCGCCCAGCCGATCCACGCCGCCTTCGGGGTCCACTCCTCCTCGCGCGTATCCTTCGGCCCGACGACGACCCCCCAGGAGGTTGACCGCTTCCTGCGGGCCGTCGACTCCGTCCGCCCCTACTTCGGAAGGTGAGCATGAACGACCTCGACCAGCTCTACCAGCAGGTCATCCTCGACCACTCGCGCGAGCGCCACGGCGCCGGAGCGCTCACCGACCCGCACGCCCAGTCCCACCAGGTCAACCCGACCTGCGGGGACGAGGTCACCCTCGGTGTGCGGGTCGTGGACGGGCGCGTCGAGGCCGTCGGCTGGGAGGGCGAGGGCTGCTCCATCTCCCAGGCCTCGATCTCCATCATGCACGACCTCGTCGACGGCGCCGACCTGGCCACGGTCGCACGCCTGGAGCGGGAGTTCGACGCGCTCATGCACTCGCGCGGCAAGGGCGTGGACGAGGCGGTCCTGGACGACCTGGAGGACGCCGCCGCCTTCGAGGGCACCTCGAAGTACCCCAACCGCGTCAAGTGCGCCCTGCTGGGCTGGATGGCCCTCAAGGACGCGCTCGCGCAGGCCGGCGCCGCCCTGCCGGAGCCCGACGGCCTGTGAGCGACCCTGACCCTGGGCGGCCGGCCTGCGCCATACTGTGCACAGACCACCACCGTGAGGAGAACCCATGAGCGAGACCACCGCCCCGGACCCCGCCGGGACCGACAACCCGATGGCCGCCCAGCACGTGCCCGCCGCCCCCGCTGACGTCGACGTCGCCGCGGTCGAGGAGGCCCTGCGCGACGTCATCGACCCCGAGCTCGGCATCAACGTCGTCGACCTCGGCCTGCTCTACGGAGTCAACATCGAGCCGGACGGCACCGTCGTCCTCGACATGACGCTGACGACGGCGGCCTGCCCGCTCACGGACGTCATCGAGGAGCAGGCCTCCCAGGCCCTGGCCCTCATCGCGGACAACGTGCGCATCCAGTGGGTGTGGCTGCCGCCGTGGGGCCCGGACAAGATCACCCCCGAGGGCCGCGAGCAGCTGCGCGCCCTGGGCTTCAACGTCTGAGTGACGCGGGGCGCCGTCCGCGGTGACGGCGCCCCGCTGCGCTCCGGCTCACAGCCCGGAGCCGGCCACCGCGAAGGTGTCGCAGGCTTGCACCGAGCCCTGCTCCATGCCGACGGTGAACCAGCGCACGCGCTGCTCGGAGGAGCCGTGGGTCCACGAGTCCGCGTCGACCTGGCTGCCCGAGCGCTCCTGGATGTGGTCGTCACCGACCGCCTCGGCGGCGTCGAGCGCGGTGCGCACCTCCTCCCGGGTGGGCTCGACCAGGAAGGGCACCCCCGTGTCCGGGTCGACGGTGGAGGCCGCGTAGTGCACCCACACGCCGGCGTAGCAGTCCGCCTGCAGCTCCAGGCGCACCGAGTCGCTGGTGGCTCCGGTGCCGGAGCGGTCGGCGGCGCGCATCGTGCCCAGCAGGTTCTGGATGTGGTGCCCGAACTCGTGGGCGACGATGTACTCCTGTGCCAGCGGGGTGTCAGCGGCCCCGAGCACGGACTCCATCTGGCTGAAGAAGCTCATGTCGAGGTAGACGGTGGAGTCGCCCGGGCAGTAGAAGGGCCGGGCCCGACGGCGGAGGAGGCCGTCCCGCAGGCCGAGCTGATCCGGGTGCCGTCCCACAGGTGGAAGTCGGGGGCGGCGTAGGCGGTGCCCGTCTGGGCGGCCAGCTGCTCGCCCCACACCGCGTCCAGCGACTCGGCGGTCGAGACCATTCGGCACTGGGTGTGGTCGTTGGCCGCCTGGCCGGAGGTGCACATGGGGCCTCGCGTCGGGGAGAGGGGCGGCACCTGGGCCGTCGGTCCCGCCCAGCATAGGCGCGGGTACCCTGGTGCCGTGCTCTACCACCTGCTGTACTCGACCGTGCTCACTCGCATCGACCCCGAGGTCATCCACGACGTCGTCGTGCGCGGCCTCGGCGTCGCCCAGCGGGTCCCCTTCGCCCGCGACGTCATCCGCCAGGCCTTCGGGCGCCGCCCGGCCTTCCCCGTCCCCAGCAGCAACCAGGGCGGCCCCCTCGCCCGGCCCGTGCCCGGGGTCCTCGGCCTGGCCGCGGGCATGGACAAGGAGGGCGAGGTCGTCGAGGCCATGGACATGCTCGGCTTCGGCTTCGTCGAGGTCGGTACCTTCACCGCCCAGCCGCAGCCCGGCAACGACAAGCCCCGCATGTGGCGCTACCCGCACATGCGCGCCATCCGCAACCGCATGGGCTTCAACAACCACGGTGCGGACGCCGCCGCCCGCCGCCTGCGCGAGCTGCGCTCGAGCGTGCGCGGGCGCAGCATCGTCGTCGGGGCCAATATCGGCAAGACCAAGGCCGTCGCCCTCGCCGACGCGGTGGAGGACTACCGCTACTCCGCCTCCCGCGTGGCCCGCTGGGTGGACTACCTCGTGGTCAACGTCTCCAGCCCCAACACCCCGGGACTGCGCACCCTGCAGGACGTCGAGACGCTGCGCCCCATCCTCGCCGCCGTGCGCGAGGCGGCGGACGCCGCCGCGCACCGCCACGTGCCGCTCCTGGTCAAGATCGCCCCGGACCTCGCCGACGAGGACGTCGACGCCGTCGCCGACCTCGTGCTCGACATGGGGCTCGACGGCGTGGTCGCCACGAACACGACCATCGACCACGACCTCGGTGAAGGGGGTCTGTCCGGCGCCCCGCTGCTGCCACGCTCCCTGGAGGTCGTGCGCCGCCTGCGCGCCCGGCTGGGGGAGGAGCCGGCCATCATCGGTGTCGGCGGCATCTCCTCCGTCATGGACGCCGAGCTCATGCTCGACGCCGGGGCGGACCTGCTCCAGGCCTACACGGCCTTCATCTACAACGGCCCCGCCTGGCCGGGCCGCCTCAACCGGGCGCTGGCCACCACCCGCCGCGCCCGGTGAGCGCCCGGGGGACGGCCACCGGGCTGCGCACCCTGGTGACGGCCGCGGGAGCCTCCTTCCTCCTGGCCGGTTTCCTCGGCAGGCTGCCCGCGGCCATGAACCAGCTCGGGCTGCTGCTCATCGTCTCCGCCTCGGGCCGGGGGCTCGCCCTCGCCGGGGCGACGGTGGCCGCCGTCGGGCTCGGCACCGCCCTGTCCGCCCCCGTCATCGGTCGTCTCGTCGACCGCTACGGGCCCGTGCCCGTCCTGGCCGGCGCCGTGCTCCTGCAGGTGGCGGGGCTGGCGGGGGTGCTCGTGTGCCTCGATCGGCCTCTTCCCGGCACGGTGGTGCTCGCCTGCGCGGGGCTCGTCGGGCTCGCCAACCCGCAGGCCGGGTCCATCACCCGGGCCACGTGGTCCGCCCTCTCACGGCGTGAGGAGGACCCCTCCCGCTCCCTCGGGATCATCCGCTCCGGCCTCGGCCTCGAGTCGGCCGCTGACGAGGTGAGCTTCGTCGTCGGGCCCGTGAGCGTGGGCGCCCTGGTCGCCCTGCTCGGTGCCCAGGGGGCGATGGCGGGCCTCATGGTGAGCACCGCGGTGGGCGAGGGGCTGCTCATCGCCTGGCTGCTGAGCCGCCCCGGCCTGCTCGGCCCTGCACGGCGCACCCCTCCCACCGGCCCGGGTGGCGGACCCGCCGACGGCAGGGGCCCTGGCAGCACTGTCAGCCCTGCCAGCCCTGATGGGGCCGCCACCACCGGCACGCCCTGGCGGTCGCTGGCCCCCGTGCTGCTGGCCATCACCGCCGTCGGCGTCGTCTTCGGCACCACGCAGACCGCGCTCACCGCCGTCCACACCGCCCACGGCACCCCCGGGCTCACCGGCCCCGTCTACGGCAGCATGGGACTGACCAGCGCCCTGGCCGGACTGCTCACCCCGTCATGGCCCCGCAGCCCCGCGACGAAGATGGTCACCGGCGGCCTGCTCGTCGCCGTCGGCTCCGCCGCCCTCATGACGGTCCCCGCAACAGCGGCCACCGTCGCGGTCATCCTCCTCATGGGCGCCGGCGTCGGCACCACGCTGGTGACCGCCTACACCCTCCTCGAGGCGCAGGCGGCGGGCGGGCGGGTCACCAGCCTCATGACCCTCGGGGCGACCGCCAACATCCTCGGCGTCTCCGCCGCCAGCGTCGTCACCGGGCTGCTCGGGCACAACCTCCACGCGGGCAACGCCCCGGCCGTGGCCGCCGGGCTCGTGCTCGTCGTCGTCGGCGCCCGGGCCCTGCCGCTCAGGCGCGGCTCGCGGCCTCCTGCTCCGCCCTGCGCGACGGCGAGCGCGTGAGGGCCGGGTCCCGCTCGACGACCTCGCCGAGCACCGTGTCAATGGCGTCCATGACGTCCTGACCCAGCACGGCGCCCGAGGCCTTGACGTTCTCCACCAGCTGCTCCGGGCGCGAGGCTCCCACGAGCGCTGCCGAGACGTTCGGGTTCTGCAGCACCCACGCCACCGCCAGCTGCGCCATGGTGAGGCCCGCCTCCTGGGCCACCGGACGCAGGCCCTGCACCGCGGTGAGCACACGCTCCTGGAGCCAGTGGGCGATCATCCGCCTGCCGCCCTTGTCATCCGTCGCGCGCGAGCCGGCCGGCGGCTGCGCACCCGGAAGGTACTTGCCGGAGAGCACGCCCTCCGCCATCGGCGACCACACGACCTGGCCCATCCCCAGCTCGGCGCAGGCCGGCACCACCTCGGCCTCGATGACGCGCCACAGCATCGAGTACTGCGGCTGGTTCGACACGAGGCGGAAGCCCATCTGCGTCGCCAGCTCCTGGCCCGCACGGATCTGCTGCGCCGTCCACTCCGAGACCCCCACGTACAGGGCCTTGCCCGAGCGCACCACGTCCGCGAAGGCGCTGATCGTCTCCTCCAGCGGGGTGGAGTCGTCGAAGCGGTGCGCCTGGAGCAGGTCCACGTAGTCCGTGCCCAGACGGCGCAGCGAGCCCTCCAGGCCCCGCAGGATGTGCTTGCGCGAGAGCCCCGAGTCGTTGGCGCCCTTGGCGTCGATCGGGAAGTACACCTTGGTGAAGATCTCCAGGCCGTCGCGCCGCTGCCCCTTGAGCGCCCGCCCCAGGACCTCCTCCGCCTTGGTGTTGGCGTAGGTGTCCGCCGTGTCGAAGCTCGTGATGCCCAGGTCCAGGGCCGTGCGCACGCACTCGATGGCGGTGTCGGCCTCCACCTGGGAGCCGTGGGTGAGCCAGTTGCCGTAGGTGATCTCCGTGACGCGCAGGCCGGAGCTGCCGAGATTGCGGTAAGCGACCATACGGCCACCCTAGACGGTGCGCGCGTCGGGCCACGAGGGTTTCCGTGCGGTGAGGAGCCCCTCGAGGGCACCGGTACGACGACGGGCCCGCCCACCGGGGTGGACGGGCCCGTGACACGGGCGGACCTGCCGCTCAGGACGGGAACTGCCCCCGCCCGACCTGCGGCTTGGGCTGGCGCCAGCGGCGGGTCGTGAAGCAGCGGCCGAACACGTACCAGGCGATCATGCCCTTGGCGCGCACCTCCTCACGCCCGAACTTCTTGTACAGCTGGCCGCGCACGCGGTACCAGCACCACACGGCGTCCACCAGCGCCAGGGCCAGCAGCCCGTAGATCGCGGTGAGCACCCAGAAGGAGATCGTCGCCATCATCGTCGTCGAGCGGATCGACAGGCCCACGATGACGAGCAGCATGAGCAGCGAGGCCGGCAGGAACAGCTCGCCCAGGGACCAGCGCGCGTCGATGTAGTCACGGACGTAGCGACGCACCGGTCCTTTGTCCCGCACGGGCAGGTAGCGGTCGTCGCCGGTGATCATCGCGATGCGCTGGCGCTCCCAGGCGGCGTCCTCCCGGGCGCGCTGCTCGCGCTTGGCGGCCTTGCGGTCCGCGGGCACCACCGGGTGCAGGCCACGCGCCTGCGCCTCCTTGCGCTTGGGCGTCGGGCGTCCCTTGCCGACGCTCCTCGTGCTCTCGACGGCTGCGGACGACGGGGCGGGCGCCTGGCCCTTGTCCTTCTTGAACAGGTTCACCCGCACAGGCTACCGGCTCGGGAGCGCTACCCTGCACACCATGCTGACCGTCGACACCGTGCGCTCCCTCGTCCGCTCCTCCTTCGAGGACATCGTCCACGACCTCACCGAGCTCGTCGCCATCCCCTCGGTGTCCGCCCCCACCCACGACCAGGACCAGGTCCGCCGCAGCGCCGAGCACGTGGCCGGCCTGCTGCGCGGTGCCGGCCTGGACGCCGAGGTCCTCAGCGTCACCGGCCCCGACGGCGTGCCCGGCCGCCCGGCCGTCCTGGCCCACCGCGAGGGCCCCGACGGCGCCCCCCGCGTCCTGCTCTACGCCCACCACGACGTCCAGCCCGTCGGCGACCCCGCTCTGTGGCAGCAGGCGGACCCCTTCACCGCCGAGCGCCGCGGGCAGCGCCTCTTCGGTCGCGGCACCGCCGACGACGGCGCCGGCGTCATCGCCCACGTCCACGCCCTGCGCCTGCTGGACGAGCTGGGCGACGGCGAGCTGCCCTGCACCGTCACCGTCTTCATCGAGGGTGAGGAGGAGATCGGCTCACCGTCCTTCGAGAGCTTCCTGCGCACCCACCGCGAGCGGCTCGAGGCCGACGTCATCGTCGTCGCCGACTCCTCCAACTGGAAGGTCGGCGTGCCCGCGCTCACCACCTCCCTGCGCGGCGTCGTGGGTGTGGACGTGCGCCTGGACGTGCTCGACCACGCCCTGCACTCCGGCCAGTACGGCGGCCCCGTCCTCGACGCCGTCACCAGCATGTGCCGCCTGGTCGCCACCCTGCACGACGAGGCCGGCGACGTCGCTGTCGCGGGCCTCGTCTCGCGCCCCCGCGCCGGAGCCGACTTCCCCGGCTACCCGGAGGAGGACTTCCGCGCGGACGCCGGCGTGCTCGACGGCGTGCGGCTGGCGGGCACCGGGGACCTCACCGCCTGCCTGTGGACCAAGCCCGCCCTGAGCGTCACCGGCATGGACGTCACCCCCCTGAGCGTGGCCGGCAACGTCCTGGCCCCCTCCTGCACCGCCCGCCTGTCCATGCGCATCGCCCCCGGACAGGACCCGCAGGCCGCCCTGGCGGCCCTGGCCGCGCACCTCGAGGCGCACGTGCCCTTCGGCGCCCGCCTGACCCTGTCCTCGGGTGAGGCCGGACCGGCCTTCGACGGCTCCTCCGACAGCCCCGCGGGCCGGGCCGCCCGCTGGGCGCTCACCGAGGCCTTCGGTGAGGACTGCGTGGACATCGGCCAGGGTGGCTCCATCCCCTTCATCGCCACCCTGAAGGAGACCTTCCCCCAGGCGCAGGTCCTCGTCACCGGTATCGAGGACCCCGACACCCGCGCCCACAGCGAGGACGAGTCCATGCACCTGGGCGACCTCGAGCGCGTCGTCACCGCCGAGGCCCTGCTGCTGGCGCGCCTGGGCGGCGCCCTCGAGGGCCAGGACGGCCTGGGGGCCTGAGCGGTGCGGGTCCTGCTCGCCTGCGGGCCCATGCACCCCGAGCCCCGGGGCGTGCCCCTGCCCGCCCTCGGGCTCGGTGCCGGAGCCGTCGCCCGGGCCCTGGCCACCGGGTGGGCCCGCGCGCGCCCGGACGACCTGCTCACCCTCCTGCCACTGCCCGACGGCGGACCCGGCAGCGCCCGGGCCGTGGCGCCGGCGCGGGTGCGCTCGCACCGGGTCCTCGCTGCGCCCGGTCCCCTCGGGGACCCCCGCGAGGCCGACCTCATCCGCCTGGAGCCCGCAGCGGGCCCGGGCGCTCCTGAGCGCCGGCCCGCCGCCCGCGCCTGGTTCCTCGACGCCGCCCGGCTCGCGGGCCTGCCCGAGGACCGGGCCGTGGCCGCCCGTGAGGTGCTGGAGGGCACCACCGGCGGGCTCGGCCTCGCCACCGCCCAGGCGCTGCGGCTCACGCGGCCGGGGGACAGCCTCGTCATCGGGCTGGCCCGCAGCGCCGTCCACGACGGCGGTGCCGGGCTCCTCGACGCCCTCGGCGGTGCATCGGCCGCACGCGGTCTCATGGAGGGGCGCGACGTCGTCCTTGCCCTCGCCGACGGGGTCTCCCTGGGTGGCATGTCCGGTGCCGGGCAGGCCCTGAGCGGGCTCACGGGCCTGGCCCCCGAGCAGGCCCAGGAGACCGACCGCGCCGTCTGCGCCACCGCCTCCCGGCTGGTGACCGGGCTCGACGGGCCGCGTCCGGGGGCGCCTGCCCTCCTGGCCGGGCAGCAGCCGCGGGAGCGCAGGCTCGCCGTCTCCTCCTGGGGGACTGGCGCCGGCGGCGGAGCGGCGATGGTGCTGCGGGCCCTGGGTGCCCGCGCCCTGCCCGGTGCCCGGGTCATGGCCCGTCTCCTGGGGGTCGAGGCTGAGGCCGGTGCCCAGGACCTGCTGGTGACCGCCCAGGGGGAGGCCTACGACGTGCTGGCGGACAGCGTGCCGGTCGTCGTCGGGCAGGCCGCCGTGCGCAGCGCGCTGCCCGCCGTGCTCGTCACCGGCCGGTCCCTCGTCCCGCGCGGCGAGCTGGCCGAGGCCGGAATCGTCTCCCTCGCGCCGCTGCAGGCGGCCGCGGCGGACCCCGCCTGGGACGAGGGCGGGCCGCAGGCCCTCGTCGGACGGCTGGAGGCGATGGGGGAGCGGCTGGCCCGCACCTGGTCGCGCTGACAGCGCCCGGCCGCGTGCCCTGCCCCTGAGACCAGGGTCCGCAGGGTCCCGAGGAGCCTCAGCGCCCGGCCGGGGCGGGCGCGGCCGAGCCGCGCACGATGAGGTCGGGGAGGAAGAGCATCTCCGCGTCCGGCACCTCCTCGCCTGCGATGGCGTTGAGCAGGCTGGTGACCGCCGCCCGGCTGATGGCCGTCACCGGCTGGCGCACGGTGGTCAGCGGCGGGTCCGTCATGGGGATGAGCGGGGAGTCGTCGTAGCCGATGACCGACAGGTCCTGCGGAACCTCAAGGCCCGCGGCGCGCGCCCCCTGGATGGCCCCCAGTGCCATGAGGTCCGAGCCGCAGACCACGGCCGTGCACCCCTGCTCCAGCAGCGCCCGGACCGCGCTCGCCCCGCCCTCGTAGGTGTAGAGGCGCTCGACGACCCGCAGCGGCTCCTCGGGCAGGTGGGCGCGCATGGCGTCCTGGTAGCCGGCGCGCTTGCGCTGGGCGGGCACCATGCGGGTGGGGCCCGTCGCCAGCCCGATGCGCCGGTGCCCCAGGCTCACGAGGTGCTCCACGGCGATGCGCGAGGACACGCGGTCGTCGGTGGTGAAGCCCGGCGCCTTGATGGTCGGGGCGTTGCCGTTGATCGTCACCAGGGGCACGCCGCGCTCACGCAGCCGCTGGTAGCGGGTGACGTCACCGGTGGTGTCGGAGTGCCGCCCGGACACGAAGACGATCCCGGCCACGCCACGGTCCACCAGCATCTCGATGTACTCGTCCTCACTGGTGCCGCCCGGCGTCTGCGTGCACAGCAGGGGGATGTGCCCGCTGGCGGCGAGCAGCTGCTCGATCTCCTGGGCGTACATGGGGAAGATCGGGTTGCTCAGCTCCGGCACGACGAGGCCGACCAGGCCGCGGGAGGCCTGGTGAAGGGTCTCGGGACGCTCATAGCCGAGAAGGTCGAGGGCCACGAGCACCTGCCTGCGGGTGACGTCGGCGACGTTGGCCTTGCCGTTGAGGACCCGGGAGACGGTCGCCGTCGAGACACCGGCCTGCTCGGCGATGTCAGTCAGGGTGATGCGCTGAGGCACGTGAGTCTCCGTTCTCGGTGGGTGGGGCCGGGCGCGCTGGCACGGCCGGCTCGAGCACGACGACCGCGGAGCCGGGGCCCCGGACGGACAGGTCGAGCGCTCCACTCTCACCGTAGACGATAGCGACCCCGTCGAAGGCCGTCGCCGCGCCCGTGCCGCGGGCGTGCAGCGCTGCCAGGGGCAGCCGCAGGGGCGCGGTGGCGCAGCGGGCCAGGACGACGAGGACGTCACCGGCCGGGTGGGTGCGCACCCAGGCGACGACGTCGTCGCCGGCGTGGACCCAGCGCAGCCCGCCCCGTCGCAGGGCCGGCAGCGACCGGCGCAGGGCCGACAGCTGCCGGTAGCGCTCGAGGACGACGCGGTCCACCGGGCCCCATGAGCCGTGGTCGGCCAGCTCGGTGGGGTGGTGGCTGCCCGTGGGCGCCGGCGACCACGGGATGGTGGTGCGCGAGTGCTCACCGGTGCGCCCGGTGGCGCCTAGCTCGTCCCCGGCGAAGACGGTGGGCACGCCCGGGGCGGTGAACAGGGCCGTGGCCGCCACCAGGTGGGCGTCGCGGGAGCCGACGACGGTGCGCACGCGCGGGGTGTCGTGGGAGGACAGCAGGTTCATGGAGCGGGCCACCGAGGTGGCGGGCATGTGCGCGTGGTAGGAGCGCACCCCGCGGACCACCGCGTTGCCGGGCCGGTGGGGGATCGCGGTGGGGATGCCGAGCCAGGTGAGGGCGTCGGCGGGGTCGGGGTCGGACAGCCAGGACCACAGGGGGCGGGTGAAGCCGACGTAGCTCATGGTGCCGTGCCAGCCGGTGCCCTCCAGGTCGCGGCTGGCGTCGTGCCCGTGCTCGGCGACGAGCCACAGCGGGCGCCCTGTGTCCGCCTCGACCTCGGCCATGGTGGCGCGCATGTCGGCCGCCACCTGGTGGTTGAGGTCGACCGGGCCGTGGCGGCCGGTCATGTTGGCCACGTCGGTGCGCCAGCCGTCGGCGTTGAAGGGCTCGGTGAGCCAGTGCGCGGTCACGGAGCCCGGGCCGCGCAGGAGCCGGTCGCGCAGCAGCCCGGAGCGGTGGTCGAGCTTGGGCAGGCTGGGCACGTCCAGCCAGGCGGCGTAGTCGTCGGGGTGGTGACGGAAGGAGTAGAAGGAGGCCTCGGGGGCGTGGGGGTCGGCGACGGCGCTGCGGAACCACTCGTGGGCGTCACCGGTGTGGTTGGTGGTCAGGTCCAGCAGCAGGCGCATGCCGCGCGTGTGAAGGGCGCGGGACAGGCGCTCCAGGGCCTCGTCGCCGCCCAGCAGCGGGTCGACGTGCGCGAAGCTCACCGAGTCGTAGCGGTGCACGGAGCGGGCCTGGAAGACGGGGGTGAGGTAGACGGTGTCGACGCCGAGCCCCTGGAGGTAGTCGAGGTGGTCGACCACCCCGTCCAGGTCCCCGCCGTACCAGGCGGTGCCGGTCGCGTCGCCGGCGACGGGCGGCTCGTCGAGCCAGCCGCGGGGCTCCGCCCAGGCAGGGGCCCGGCGTGAGCGAGGGTCGGTGTGCCGGGCGAAGCGGTCGGGGAAGACCTGGTACACGACGGCGTCGAGCACCCAGTCGGGGCCGGTGTCCTGCGACAGGACGGCGAAGTCGGTGGCGTCGGCGGGGTCGTGGTCGACCGTGCCCGCGGCCGTGACCCACAGGTAGGGCTCGGCGGCCCCCGGCTCCAGCAGCAGGAAGCGGTAGCGGTTGAGCGGGTTGACCAGGCGGACCGGACCGTGCCACCAGGTGCCGGCACCATCGTCGGCGACCCGCTCCATGAGGGTGATGGCGGGCTCGCCGTCGACGACCTGGCGCAGCACCACCTGCTCGGGGTCCAGCCCGGCCGGCACCCACAGGCGGGCGGTGAGCACGGCACCGGGCTCGCGGTGGCCCACCAGGTAGGAGGGTCCGGTGTCGTGGTGCGGCTCGGCCAGGCAGGACCCGGCCACCACCCCCGAAGGGGCGGCGCCGGGACGTGCCTGGCCGAGCCTGCTGGCCACGGGGCTCAGCCCTTGACAGCGCCGGCGGTGGCGCCGCCGACAATGTACTTCTGCAGGTACTGGAACAGGGCGATGACCGGGATCATCGTCATGACGGCGCCGGCGGCGAACAGGCCCAGGTTGTTGGAGCGGTCGCCCGAGAGCATGCCGTACAGACCCACGGCGAGGGTCTTCTTGGAGTCGTCGGTCAGGAAGATCGAGCCCAGGAGGAACTCGGAGATGATGCCGACGAAGGCCAGCAGGAAGGTGGTGGCCAGGATCGGCTTGAGTGAGGGCAGCAGGATCTTGGAGAAGACCTGCCAGTGGGTGCAGCCGTCGAGGATGGCCGCCTCGTCCAGGGACTTCGGGATGGTGTCGAAGGTCCCCTTGATGAGCCACACCTGGCCCAGCGCCCCGCCCATGAGGGCCAGGCAGTAGCCGGTGAGGGTGTTGAGGCCGATGCCCGGGATGATCGTGCCGATGTCGGAGATCATGTTGTAGATGGCGATCATCGACAGTGTCGCCGGGAACATCATGATGAGCAGCAGGGCCAGCAGGCCGCCGCGACGGCCCTTGAAGCGGAAGCGGCTGAAGGCGTAGGCGGCCAGCACCGACAGGAAGATCTGCACGGCGGCCACGACGGCGCACACCACGAGGGTGTTGGCGTACCAGCGGACGAAGGGGCCCTTGCCGCCGGACAGCAGCGTCTCGTAGTGCACGAAGGACACCTGCGTGGGGATGAGGCTCGTCGAGGCGACGGTGCCCACGGGGTTGAGCGAGGCGCTGATGACGTACAGCACCGGGAAGGCGGCGAAGGCCAGGGCGAGGACGCCCACCAGGTGGCGCCATCCGACCTCGGCGAACCACCGTCCGAAGGACATGTGGTTCTGCTGGGGCTTGTCTGCCTTGGATGAGGCCGATGTCGTGTTCTGAGTGGTCATGGTCGTACTTCCTTCCGGGCCTCAGTTGACGTCCTCGAGCGCGCGGGTCGCCCGGAACTGGATGGCGGCGAGCACGCCGGTGATGACGAACAGGATGACGGAGACCGCAGAGGCGAAGCCGTAGTCGGCGCCGGCACCGCCGAAGGCGATGCGGTAGACCACGGAGATGAGGATGTCCGTGCCGCCGCGGATGTACTCGCCCTCGCCGAAGGGGCCACCGCGCGTGAGCAGCTGGATGGCGTTGAAGTTGTTGAAGTTGAAGGCGAAGGTGCTCACCAGCAGCGGGGCGACGGAGACCAGCAGCAGGGGGGTGGTGATCCGCGTGGTGGTCTGCCAGCCGTTGGCGCCGTCGATCCTGGCGGCCTCCTTCAGGTCCCCGGAGATCGACTGCAGGGCGCCGGTGCACACGATGAACATGTAGGGGAAGCCCATCCAGGTGTTGGTCAGCAGCACGGCCACCTTCGCCCAGGTCGGGTCGCCCAGCCAGTTGATGCTCAGGTGCAGGGCGTCGTTGATGAGGCCGAAGTCCTTGTTGTAGAAGTTCGACCAGATGAGCAGGGAGATGAAGCCGGGCACCGCGTAGGGCAGCAGGAGGAAGGAGCGGTAGAGCTTCTTGCCGCGCACGCGGTCGTCGTTGAGGGTCAGGGCCAGGAAGTAGCCGACGAGGAAGGTCAGGAGCATCGAGCCGCCGGCGAAGACCAGGGTCCACACGAAGGCGCCGCCGAGCTGCTTGATGAGGGAGGTGTTGGTGAACAGGTCCCTGAAGTTGGCCAGGCCGACGTTCTGCAGCCAGGACTGGGCGAGCCGGTTGCCGTTGGCGTCCACGAAGTACTCGGACTTGCCGACCTTCTGGACGCTGTAGGTGCTTCCCGAGAGCATGTCGGTGATGGTGTCGGTGGCCTCGTCGTAGACCATCGTCTTGGTGCCCTCGAAGGCGTTGCGCACGCCCTGGACCTTGATGGCCGAGTCCTCGGAGACGGACAGGGTCAGGGCGCTGATCGCCTCGTAGTTGTCGTTGATCTCCTGGGGGGTCAGGACGCTGTAGCCCTCGGCCTCGGTGACGAAGCCGTCCGTGACGGTGACGTCACCGGCCTTGGCCTGGCGCACGGTCTCGCCGTCGGCCCCGAAGAGGACCTCGTTGGTGTCCGGGTCGACCAGGAAGAGTGAGTAGGGGCCCTCGTCGGCGCTGCCGGTGGTGGCCACGGTGAGGTTGTAGATGGGGGAGTCGGCCGTCTGCTGGACCGAGTTGTTGGTGATCGCGGTGATCGCCTCCTCCTTGGTCCCCCGGAAGCCGTCACCGAAGTTCGTGAAGGCGGTCTGCACCGTGAGCACGATCGGGATGATGAGGAAGACGGCCAGGAAGAACGTGCCCGGGAAGACGTACTTGGCGGGGACGAAGCGCTTGGTGGAGTACAGGGCGAAGATCGCCAGGGTGGCCAGGACGACGACCGTGAGCCACATCCACATCTGGAACTGGATGAGCAGGGGGACGAGGTAGATCGCCACGGAGAGGGCGGCCCCGAGGAGGAGGACACGACCGAGCAGCGACCGAATCGTCGAGGTCCTCTCCTTCGGGCCGCTCGCGTTGGTGAGGGCGGACGACATTGTCTGTTCCTTTCCGTGCCGTCGGCGCGGGCACGCAGCGGCATCGATGGGCAGGGAGGGGTGCCCGCTCACGGGCACGGGGGAGAGACCGGACCACTGGTACGGCTCGGTTGGGGTGAAGGGGGCGTCGGGGGCCGGCGCGTGTCTGCGCCGGCCCCCGACGGTGCGGGACTCAGCCCGCGATGGCCGACTTGATCTCCTCGCCGGCGCTCGTCATGGTGCTCGCGGGGTCGGAGCCGCCGATGATGTTGGCCTGCGCCTTGCCCAGCGGGGACCAGATCTCCGACATCTCGGGGATGGAGGGCATCGGGTCGGCGTTGTCACTGGCCAGGGTGGCGAAGGTGACCATGTCCGGGTACTCGGCCTTGAGCTCCTCGGCCAGGTCCTTCTGGACCGGCGGGAGCTGGTTGAGGTCGAACATCGCGCGGGTGATGGTGGTGTCCTTGACGACATCGGTGACGAAGGTCTGGGCGAAGGCGGCGTTCTTGCCCTTGGAGGCGACGTAGAAGGCGTTGACGCCGGCGAAGGGGCGGGCCTCGTTCATCCCCTCGAAGCCGGGGATCTGGGTGACCGCGTAGTCGATGCCGGCGTTGACGACGTCGGCCAGGGCCCAGGGGCCGGACACCAGGTACGGGGCCTTGCCCTCGGTGAACAGCGAGATCGCGTTGTCGCCGGTGATGGAGGTCCTCAGGACGCCCGCGGCGCCGAGCTCGCCGATCTTGGCGGCGGCCGCCAGGGAGCCCTCGCCGCCGACACCCAGGTCCTGCGGGTTGAGGGAGCCGTCGGCGTTCTTGCCGAACAGGTAGCCGCCACCGGAGGTGTAGAGGGGCTGCATGTGGTAGGCGTCGCCGGCCTCGCCGACGGGCAGCGACAGGACCGCGTCGGTGCCCGCGGCCTGACCGGCGGCCACGAGCTCCTCGATCGTGGTGGGGGCGGTCACGGAGGTCAGGGCCTTGTTGACGAACAGGGCCAGGGTCTCGACGGCGTAGGGGACCGCGTAGGTCTGGCCGTCGTAGGTGACGGCGTTGAGGCCGACCTCGGCGATGTTGGACTTGGCCGCCTCGGACAGCGTGACCGGGGAGATGGAGCTGTTCTGGACGAGGTTGCCGATCCAGTCGTGGGCGCCCAGCACGACGTCGGGGCCGTTGCCGGCCTGGTTGGCCGTGACGAAGGTCGACTGGATCTCGTTGGCCACGGTCTGCACGGCCACGGTGATGCCCTGCGCCTCGCCCCACTTGGTGGCGGCCTCCCTCAGGGAGTTCGCCTTCTTCTCGTCGGCCCAGATGACCAGGTCGGCGTTGGGGTCGCGCACGAGGGCGTCGTCGGAGGGGGCGGCCTCGGCGGAGTCGGCCCCTCCGGAGGGGGTGGGGCTGTCGGAGCCGCCGGAGCAGGCGGCTGCGGCGGTGAGGGTGGCGGCGATGGCCGTGAGGGACAGGAAAGACCTGCGGTTAAGAGACACCGTGATTCTCCTTCGAATCAGAGTAGGGGAAGGCCCTGCAGTGAAAACAATGTAACGTCCCCGTGCAAGCCTTGCAAGCGTGTGGACAGCCTACAGCCAAGAGTGGCGGCTGTCACACGCTTGGCTCGCCCCGGATCAGGCGACGGTCGCCGCGTGCAGCCACACCGTCGTCGTCGGCGGCACCACGACCCTGCCGTCCGCCTGGCCGAGCAGCTGGGAGGACAGCAGCACCTCGGCGTGCTCCGGCAGGGACACCGGCTCCGCCGTCGTGTTGACCAGCACGAGCACGTCACGCACGAGCAGCGTGAGGACCTCCCGGGCGCACCAGTCCAGGCCCGTGACGAAGGCGAGGGGGGCCGAGGCCAGGCGGCGCTCCTCGCGAAGCCACGTCGCGTGACGCACCGTCGCCAACGGCGAGCCGAACAGGGCCCCCTGCTCGGCCGCGTGCTCGTTGACGAGGTCCTGGACCTCCCGGGGCGAGGAGGGCCTGAGCACGTCCGGCAGCGAGACCTCGTCGCCCTGACGCAGGTACACCGAGCCCGGCAGCGCCAGCATGAGCGCCTGGAGGGCCAGGGCCCGCTGCTCGCGCACCTCCGGCTGGGTGAACCAGCGCCGGCCGTCCCCGGGGTCCGTGGTGGCGTCAAGGACGTGGCTGGGCAGGCAGCGCCACACGGGAGGGGCGCCGTAACGGTCGTGCTCGGCCAGTGAGCGGGTGAGGTGGCGCGTCATCGAGCCGGCGTCCCAGCGCACGAGCATGAGAGCGTCGTCGCGCAGGTGGTGCAGCCAGTCCTCCTGGAAGTGGCGCCGCCACGTCTCGGGGTAGTCCGCGGAGACGTCCGCCCCCAGCACCCCGTCCTCCGCGTAGGAGGCCAGTAGGCCGTGCAGGAGGTTGAGGTACTCGGTCAGCTGGGCCAGGTCCGTGGCCTCGGTGACCTCCGGGGGGATGATGGTGCCCAGGTCGATCCCGTCCGCCCCCGCCGCGAGGAAAGCCTCCGCACGCTCGAGCAGGCCGTCGCCCTCACGCTCACGACCGACGACGATGCGCCGGTCCTCGCCCGCGTGCGGGCCCGTCACCGGCCCCAGCGCCCCCGAGATGCGCAGCAGCAGGCGCAGCCCGCGCTCGTGCGCCGCCTCGGCCAGGGCCGCGACCGCCGCTGACTCGGCGGGCACGTCGACCAGGCCAGGGCGCATGAGGACGGTGTTGAGGCCGAGGGAGCGCACGTGGTCGAGCACGCCGTGCATCTGCGCCAGGTCCTCGGCACCGAGCTCGGAGGAGGCGATCTCGTACACGAGGGCCTTGCGCCACCACTCCAGCGGACTGTTCTGCACTCGGTGCACGAGAGTCGTCGTGGTCGTCACGCGAGCCGCTCCCTTCTCTCCGGGCCGTAGCCCGCAGCCGGGTCCCCTAGCCGCCAGCCCGGACACCGACGGGACCGGGTGCCTGACGGCCCCGGGGAACCCTGCGGTCATAGTAGCGTGCCCCTGCGTAGGCTTGGCCCATGTCAAGACCCGAGCACGCAGGTGCTGCCGCCAGCAGCGAGGACACCGGCGACCTCATCGGCTACCGGGGCCACGACGTCGAGCGCTACGTCCCCGAGCCCGCCAAGAACCCGCAGCGCACCCCCTTCGAGCGCGACCGCGCCCGCGTGCTGCACTCCTCGGGCCTGCGCCGCCTGGGCGCCAAGACCCAGGTGCTGGGCCCCTCCAGCGACGACTTCGTGCGCACCCGCCTGACCCACTCCCTCGAGGTGGCCCAGGTGGGCCGCTCGATCGGCCAGGCGCTGGGCTGCGACCCCGACGTCGTCGACACCGCCTGCCTCGCCCACGACCTGGGCCACCCGCCCTACGGGCACAACGGGGAGAAGGCCCTGGACGTCGTCGCCGCCTCCATCGGCGGCTTCGAGGGCAACGCCCAGACCATGCGGCTGGTCACCCGCCTCGAGCCCAAGAGCCTCGACGCCGCCGGCCGTAGCGTCGGCCTCAACCTCACCCGGGCGAGCCTGGACGCCATCGCGAAGTACCCGTGGGCCAGGGGCGAGGGCCCCGGCGGGCCCGAGGGCAGGAGCGCGCGCAAGTACGGCTGCTACGACGACGACCTGGCCGTCTTCACCTGGATGCGCCAGGGCGCCCCCGTCCACCGCCGCTGCCTCGAGGCGCAGGTGATGGACCTGTCCGACGACGTCGGCTACTCCGTCCACGACGTCGAGGACGCCATCGCCCTGGGGCGCATGGACCCCGCCGCCGTCACGGCCGACGCCGAGGCCCAGGCCATCGTCGACGCCACCCGGGACTGGTACGGGCCGGGCACCAGCGCCGACCGCCTCGGCGCGGCCTGGCAGCGCCTGACCGGCGCCGGCTTCTGGATCCACGGCTACACCGGCTCGCCCCGGGACGCGGCGGGCCTGAAGAACCTCACGAGCCAGCTCATCGGCCGCTTCGTGTCCGCCGTCGCCGCCGCCACACGTGAGGTCTTCGGCGACGGGCCCCTGTCGCGCTACGAGGCGGACCTCGTCATCCCCGAGGACACGGCCGACGAGATCCTGGTGCTCAAGGGCGCGGCCGTGCGCTACGTCATGGCGCCGCGCGAGCACGAGCCCGTCTACCTGCGCCAGCGCACCGAGCTCTTCGACCTCGCCGACGTCCTCACCGAGTCGGGCGACCGCCACCTCGAGCCCGTCTTCGCCCACGCCTGGCGCGAGGCCGGTGACGAGGCCGGGCGCCTGCGCGCCGTCGTCGACCAGCTCGCCTCCCTCACCGACACCTCCGCGCGCCAGTGGCACGCCCGCCTGTGCGGGATGCTCTCCGAGGTCTGAGCGCTGTCCACAGCCCCCGGGGCCCGACGTCGTCGCCCGCGCCCGCCCGTCTAGGATGAGGCCATGGCGGGACTCATCAAGCGCGAGGACATCGAGGCCGTGCGCGAGCGCGCCAGGATCGAGGACGTCGTCGGAGAGCACGTCACCCTCAAGAGCGGCGGCGTCGGCTCCATGAAGGGGCTGTGCCCCTTCCACGACGAGCGCACCCCCTCCTTCAACGTCCGCCCGCAGCTGGGACTGTGGCACTGCTTCGGCTGCGGCGAGGGCGGCGACGTCATCGCCTTCGTCCAGAAGGTCAACCACCTCGGCTTCACCGAGGCCGTCGAGTACCTGGCCGGGCGCGTCGGCGTCCAGCTGCGCTACGAGGACGGCGGCGGCCAGGTGCGCCGCGGCGTCGAGCCCGGCACCCGCCAGCGCCTGCTCGAGGCCAACCGCGTCGCCGAGGAGTGGTTCCGCGCCCAGCTCAGCCCCACCAACCCCGCGGCCGCCGGCGCCGGCAGGTTCCTGTTCGGGCGCGGCTTCGACGCCGCCGCCCTGGCGCACTTCGGGGTCGGCTACGCCCCGGCCGGCTGGGACAACCTCGCCCAGCACCTGCGCTCCAAGGGCTTCACCGAGAAGGAGCTCGTCGACTCCGGCCTGTGCGGCCAGGGGGGTGCCGGCGGCGGCCGCGTCTACGACCGCTTCCGCGACCGCGTCATGTGGCCCATCCGCGACGTCACCGGCGCCACCGTCGGCTTCGGCGGCCGGCGCCTGTCCGATGAGGACCCGAGCGTGCCCAAGTACCTCAACACCCCCGAGACCGCCATCTACCACAAGGGCCAGGTCCTCTACGGCCTCGACCTGGCCAAGAGGAGCATCGCCCGGGACCGGCGCGTCGTCGTCGTCGAGGGCTACACCGACGTCATGGCCGCCCACCTGTCCGGAGTCGAGTGCGCCGTCGCCACCTGCGGCACCGCCTTCGGCGAGGACCACGTGCGCATCGTGAGGCGACTGCTGGGCGACGCCGCCGACCCCTCCGCCGGGGTCCTCATGGGCAACCGGGTGCGCGGCGGGGAGGTCGTCTTCACCTTCGACGGCGACGCCGCCGGGCGCAAGGCCGCCCTGCGCGCCTACGGCGAGGACCAGCACTTCGCCGCCCAGACCTTCGTCGCCGTCGACCCCAACGGCCTGGACCCCTGCGACCTGCGCCTGCAGGAGGGGGCCGACGGCATCCCGCGCCTGCTCGAGCGCCGCAAGCCCCTCTTCGAGTTCGTCATCCGCACCTCGCTGGCCTCCTTCGACCTCGACACGGCCGAGGGGCGCGTGCGGGGCCTGCGCACCGCGGCCCCGGTGGTCGCCGGCATCCGCGACCGGGCGCTGCGCCGCGAGTACACGCGCAGGCTCGCCGGCTGGCTCGCCCTGCCCGAGCGGGAGGTCCTGGGCGCCGTCCAGGCCGCCGAGCGGCGCGGCGGCGGCGACCTCGCGCCCCAGGACGAGGCCCTGCCCGGCGGTGGGGCGCGCCCCGCCCTCTCGCCCGCCCAGGACAGGGTCACGGCCCTCGAGCGGCAGGTCCTGGCCGTCATGGTCCAGATGCCGCTGGTCGCCTCGCGCGCCGGCGCAGACGCCATCGAGCCCGCGGCCTTCGTCGACCCGGTCCACCGCGCGGCCTTCGAGGCCCTTGAGGCCGCCGGGGGCGTCGACCGCGCCGAGCAGGAGGTCCAGTCGCTGACCGCGGGCGGGGCCGGCCGCGAGGCCGTCGAGCGCACGGCCGTCGGCCGCTGGGTCGAGCAGGTGCGGCTGGGGGCGGCCCCCGAGGTGGACAACGCCCTGACCGCGCTGGCCGTCGTCGAGCTGCCCCTGGCGCTGCGCCGTGACGCCAACGGCGTGGTGGACGAGGCCTCCGTCGAGCGCTACGCGCGCGAGGTCATCACCTCCCTGGCCCGTATGGGCGTCAACCGGCGCCTGACCGAGCTGAGGGGGCGCCAGCGGCGCATGTCGCCCGAGGACGAGGGCTACCGGGAGGTCTTCGAGGAGATCATCGGCCTGGAGAACCGGCGCATCCAGCTGAGCCAGCCGGTCTGAGCCCGCCGCCCAGGGGGCGGACGGTGCCTGCGGGCCGGAGCCGGCAGCCGGTGCCGGGGACGCCCGGGGACGACGGAGGCCCGGTCCTCAGGACCGGGCCTCCGGGTGGCTCCCGCGGCTGGACTCGAACCAGCAACCGTTCGATTAACAGTCGAGTGCTCTGCCATTGAGCTACGCGGGAATCGCGCTGGGCGCGGGTAGAACTCTAGCAACCGCGCCCGAGGGCGTCGAATCGGCCTCATTCAGGGGATCGGCGGAATCCCGGGAGAATCGGTGCGTGTGGGCAGCCCCACACCGTCGTGGACCCGGCGCAGGAGCGCCTGGACCTCATCCGGGAAGCCCGCCACGCCCTCGGAGCGCGCCCCGGGCTCCAGGACGGTGTACAGCCCGCCGTCCTCCGCCCGGCGCACCGAGGCGGTCAACCGCACCCCGCTGGGCAGGGTGGTCGAGACGTGGTGGACGATCATGGCCTCCACCCGCTCGCGCAGGCAGCGCAGGAAGGGTGCCTCGTCCACCTCGCGAACCTCCTCGAGGGGCCCCCGCGCGTCCGCGCCCACCTCGTAGCGCAGCACCGGCGGCACGTGCACCCGCCTCTCGGCGCTCTCGCCGAGCAGCCGGAGCGTGAGCACGCGCTCCTCGGCGTCCCAGGACGCCCGGGTCAGGCGGTCCCAGCTCAGGCGCTCGGGCAGCGGCAGCGCCATCGCGTCGCCCGCAGTGCTGAGCGCCAGCAGCGCGGCCGGGGTGGACACGAGCCAGCAGGCCCCCTCCGAGCCGACGGGCACCGCCCCCAGCACACGCGTGCCCCGGCCGAGGTCGCGCAGGAGGGCCTGCGGTGGGACGGCGGTGGCGCGGGCCCTGCGGGAGGGGCGCAGACGGGGCAGGCGGGGCAGCGGCATACGCGCAGGCTACCGGCGCCCCGCCGCGTGCCCAGCGCGCACGTGCGAGGATGTCCCCATGGCACATCGCGACATCCGCATCATCGGCGACCCCGTCCTGCGCACGGAGTGCGACTGGATCACCGACATCGACGACTCCGTCAAGCAGCTCGTCGAGGACCTGCTCGAGAACGTCGACGCCGAGGGTCGTGCGGGCCTGGCCGCCAACCAGATCGGCGTCGGCCTGCGCGCCTTCTCCTGGAACATCGACGGCGAGATCGGCTACATCCTCAACCCCCGGATCCAGGAGCTCGACTTCGACGAGTACCAGGACGGCGATGAGGGCTGCCTGTCCGTGCCGGACCTGTGGTACCCCACCAAGCGGGCCTGGTACGCGCGCGCCGTCGGCATGGACCTGGACGGCAAGGAGGTCGTCGTCGAGGGGGAGGAGCTCATGGGCCGCTGCATCCAGCACGAGTGCGACCACCTGGACGGGCACCTCTACCTCGACCGCCTGGACCGCCGCACCCGCGCCAAGGCGATGAGGGACCTGCGGGCCAAGGGGCTCTGAGGGGCTGCGGACGAGTCGCTGCTCGAAGCCCGTCGGCTGGCGGGCGCGTGGGCGGGCGCGCCGGGTGGACCGGCGCGCCCGCCCACGTCATACTGGTGGGGCACGCCGCGTGCGTCATGAGGACCGCTGGTTCCGGCTCGAGAACGTTGGGGAAGACGACTCTCGAACCACAGGAGGCGATCCGTCGTGAACGGTGCTTACACCCGCGGTGTACTTTTCGTGCACTCTGCGCCCCGCGCGCTGTGCCCGCACATCGAGTGGGCCGCCGCCGAGGCCCTGGGCGCCCGCGCGCACCTGGACTGGACCGAGCAGCCCGCGGCCCCCGGCATGATGCGGGCCGAGACCAGCTGGGTCGGCCCGGTCGGCACCGGCGCCCGTCTCACCAGCGCCCTGCGCGGCTGGGCGAACCTGCGCTACGAGGTGACCGAGGAGGCCTCGCCCGGCACCGACGGCGGACGCTGGTCCCACACGCCCGACCTCGGCATCTTCCACGCCCAGACGGACGCGCACGGCAACGTCGTCGTCCCCGAGGACCGTGTGCGGGCCGCGCTCCTGCACGCCGACGAGCCCGCGGTCATGCGCCGCGAGCTCGACCTCGCCCTCGGCCAGGCCTGGGACGACGAGCTCGAGCCCTTCCGCTACGCCGGGGCCGGGGCCCCCGTGCGCTGGCTCCACCGGGTCGGCTGAGCCTCCCGGCCCCACCGCCCAGCGGGCCGGCTCTCTCAGGCCGTGAAGGCCAGGGCCACGTCGTGCCCGCCGAAGCCGAAGGACGTGCTCACCGCCACCCGCAGCCCGGGTGCCCGGCGCCCCCCGGGGCCCACGACGTCCAGGCCCGTCGCCGAGACCTCCGTGTCGATCCCAGCCGGCAGCAGCGTCGGCGGCAGCCACCCCTCGACGAGCGCCATGACGGCCAGCACCGCCTCAAGACCGCCCGCGCCGCCCAGAAGGTGGCCGGTGGAGGACTTCGTCGCCGAGACCGCGGCGACCGGGACCGTGCGTGCCAGGACCCGCGCCTCGACGACGTCGCCGGCCGGCGTCGAGGTCGCGTGGGCGTTGACGTGCCCCACCTCGGCCGGGTCGATCCCCCCGCGCCCCAGGGCCAGGCGCAGGGCCCGCTCCTGCTCGGCGCCACTGGGCTCCGGCCGGGCCACGTCGTAGCCGTCAGCCGTCACCCCGGCGCCCGCCAGCACCGCCAGGACCGCGGCGCCGCGCGCCGCCGCGTGCTCGGCCGCCTCGAGGACGAGCACGCCCGCGCCCTCACCCAGGACGAAGCCGTCACGGTCCGGCGCGAAGGGCCGCGAGGCCGTTGCCGGCTCCTCGTTGCGGGTGGACAGGGCCCTCATCGCCGCGAAGGCCGCCACCGTCATCGGGTGCAGGGCCGCGTCCGTGCCGCCGGCGACGACGACGTCGGCCCGGTCCAGGGCGATGAGGTCCGCCGCGTGGGCGATCGCCTCCGCGCCCGAGGCGCAGGCCGAGACGGGCGCGTGGACGCCGGCCCTGGCCCCCAGCTCGATGCCGACCGTGGCCGCGGGGGCGTTGGGCATGAGGGCGGGCACCGCCGTCGGCAGGACCCGCCGCGGGCCCCGCTCCCTCAAGGCGTCCCAGGCCTGGATGACGGAGAGCACCGGCCCCATGCCGGGGGAGAGGGACACCGCCAGGCGCTCACCGCTCACCCGCGAGGCCAGGGCCTCGCCACCGGCCTGGGCCCAGGCCTCACGGGCGGCCAGCAGCGCGCACTGGCTGGCGCGGTCCAGACGGCGCAGCTCGCGGGGCGTGAGCAGCGCGGACGGGGCGACGGCGAGCGGCGCCGCGATCCTCACGGGCAGGCCGAGCTCCTCGGCCCAGCCCGCGTCGATGGCGCGCACAGCCGTGCGCGAGGCGCGCAGCGCCTGCCAGGTCCCGGCGACGTCGCCCGCGAGCGGGTTCGTGGTCCCCAGGCCGGTGACGACCGCGGCGCGCGGTGGCAGCGAGGCGGCGTCGAGCACGCCGGCCTCAGCCCTTCTGGGAGGACACGAGCGCGACGAGGGAGCCGACCGTCGGCAGTGTCGGGATGAGGGAGTCGTCCAGCGCGACGCCGAAGCGCTCCTCCACCTGGGTGGCGATGGTGAGCAGGCCCAGCGAGTCGATGTCGAGGTCGTCGGCGAAGCGGGAGGCCTCGCTCACCGCGCTCACGTCCACGCCGGCCTCCTCCGCGGTGATCTCGAGGACGGCGGTGAGGACGTCGGTGCTGGTCTCATCGGCCATGGTGGCTCCTTCGGCTGGGACGGGCCCGCGAGGGCCCGGCAGGGGCTGGACGCCGTGCCCGGGGGCTCGGCGCGTCGGGCGGTCCGCCCGGTCCGGGACGATTGTCCCTCATCGGCGGTGGTGCGCGTGACCGGCTACGCCCTCAGCCCAGGGCAGTGAGCCCGACCCCCGGCAGGCCGCGCCGGGCCAGGCCCGCCAGTGCCCGGGAGGGAGCCAGCACCACGGCCTCCACGGTGCCCAGGGCGAGCAGCCGCTCCTGGGCGAGGTCCCAGCGCACCGGCGCCGTCAGCTTGCCCGCCAGTGCCTCGAGAAGCACCCGCGACGAGGCGCCGACCGGGTGGAGACCACCGGTCGCGTCATCGACCACGGGGCGCATCAGGGGCCGCTCGGGCAGGGTGCTGACCTCCTGCGCCAGCGCCGGGGCCGCCCCCGCCATCGCGGGGCAGTGGAAGGGGCCGGCGACCTCGAGGGGCACGAGCCGGGCCCGGGTGGGAGGAACCAGTCGTGCCATGGCCTCGAAGGTCCCGGAGGCCACGACCTGCTGCGCGCCGTTGACGTTCGCCACGGTCAGCCCCGCGGCCCTGATCCCCGCGAGCACGGCCTCACGGTCCCCGCCGACGACGGCGGTCATCCCTCCCAGGCGGGTTCCGTCGTCGGCCGTGCAGCAGGGCTCCATGGCCCGGCCGCGCACCGCTGCCAGCCGCACCGCCTCGAGCGGGGTGAGCGCGCCCGCGAGGGCCAGCGCGGTGACGGAGCCCAGCGAGTGGCCGGCGACGACGGTGCCCGGCTGCGGGCCGGCCACGGCCACCTGCGCGTCCTCGGCCGGGACGAGCAGCTCCGCGCGCAGCGCGCTCAGCAACGAGACGAGCACCGTGAGCGGCTGGGCCGCGTGCGTGCCGAGCGGGTCGCCGTCGGGGCTCTCGGCGGACTGCCTCACCAGCTCCGGCAGGTCGAGGCCGCAGACCCCGCTCGCCTGCGCCACGAGCCGCCCGACGGCCCGGGAGACCTCATCCGACCGGGTGGGCTCCCGCCCCGGGAAATCCGTCTCGGTGCCGGGCAGCAGTGCCTGCGGCCGTGAGCCCTGCCCCGGGCACAGGACGGCGCGCACCCTCAGTCCTCCCGCCCAGCCGCCAGCCGGGCGACGATGACCGCCATGTGGAGCATGAGGCCGTCGCGGGCGTCGGTGGCGTCCCACCCGACCTGCTCAGCGACCCGGCCCAGGCGGTAGCGCACCGTGTTGGCGTGCACGAACAAGGCCCTCGCCGTCGCCTCGAGGCTGCCGCCCAGGGCGAGGTAGGTGGCGACCGTCTCCTCGAAGGGCTCGCCCATGGCGTGCAGGGGAGCGCCGACGAGGGCGGAGATCTGCTCGACGGCGAGCGCGTCGCCGTTGAGCAGCCGCTCGGGCAGGAGGTCGTCGGCGTGGACGGGGTTGGGCGCCTGGGCCCAGCCCGCCCGGGCGTGCAGCCCCGCCAGCGCCGAGCGCAGTGAGCGCCCCGCCTGGGCCACGCCCGGCACGACAGGACCGATGACAGCCGGGCCGCCCAGGCGCTCGGCCACCTGGCCGGCGACGCGGTCGATGGCCCGCTCGGGCGCCTCCCCGGGGCCCTGGGAGGAGACCGAGCCGCCGAGGATGATGATGACGGACTCGCCGCGCACGGACACGAGGCAGTCGGAGGCCACCTGGCGGCAGTGGTGGCGCAGGCGGGAGACCGCCAGCGCGTCGAGCACCGCCCTGGCGGCGACGGCGACGACGGGCCCGGAGCCGGACCACCCGGCGGAGCCGGCGCGGGTGGCGGCGTCCTCGGGGGAGTCGTGGAGCATGGCGTCCACCGCCACCGACTCCAGGCGCGCGTCCCAGGCGCCACGGGCCTCTGCCGCGCGCGCGTAGACCTCCGCGGCGGCGAAGCCGACGTCGCGCCCGAAGGTGAGCACGAGGATCGTCACCCGGTCCCGCATGTCCTCGGGCACGGTCTGCGGGGCCTCCTCGACGACGACGTCGAGCACGCTGCGCACGAGGGCGAGCGTCTGCTCCAGCGTGATCGTGCCCGTCAGGGCGGCGGGGGCGACGGAGAAGATCTGGGAGGGGGCCACGGCGGTCTGTGGGTTCTCGACCATGTCGACGAACATCGTCACGCCCAGGCGCGCGACCTTCTCGATCTGGCGGCGCGGGGCCTCCGGCAGGGTGCGGTACCAGGGGTGGGCGGAGCTGATGCGGTCGATGCAGTGCTCGATGATCGTGTCCTGCGCCCGGCGCAGGGCCGCCACCGCGGGAGGGCTCAGCTCGTTCATGCCTCTCATCGTAGGCGGCGCCTTGTAGGAATGCCACAACTCTGTCCGGTCAGCCGGATCCGGTTAGGCTTGCTGGCGCCGCCCGTGCCCGGGCGGCGCCGAGTCGATGACACGCGCCGCGAGCGCGGACGGGAGGGACGACGATGTCTCAGGCCACTCGTACCGAGGAGGACCTGCTCGGCCAGCGGCAGGTCCCGCTGGAGGCCTACTGGGGGATCCACACGCTGCGCGCCTGCGAGAACTACCGGATCTCCGGCAGCACGGTGGGTGAGGAGCCCGCCTTCGTGCGCGGCATGGTCCAGGTCAAGAAGGCCGCGGCACTGGCCAACCAGGAGCTCGGCACCCTCAGCGACGAGATCGCCGAGGCGATCGTGTGGGCCTGCGACCAGGTGCTCGAGGCCGGCCGCTGCATGGACCAGTTCCCCATCGACGTGTTCCAGGGCGGCGCCGGCACCAGCGTCAACATGAACACCAACGAGGTCATCGCCAACCTCGCCCTGGAGCACCTGGGCTACGCCAAGGGCCGTTACGACGTCGTCAACCCCAACGACCACGTCAACAAGTCCCAGTCCACCAACGACGCCTACCCCTCCGGCTTCCGGCTGGGGCTCTACTCGCGCGTCGAGGAGCTGGTCGCCGAGCTCGACAGGCTCATCGACGCCTTCCACTCCAAGGGGCTGCAGCTCAAGGACGTGCTCAAGATGGGCCGCACCCAGCTCCAGGACGCCGTGCCCATGAGCCTGGGCCAGGAGCTCGAGGCCTTCAGCGTCCTGCTGGGGGAGGAGGTGCCCCGCCTGCGCAACAACTCCGCGCTGCTGCTGGAGGTCAACCTCGGGGCCACGGCCATCGGCACCGGGCTCAACACCCCTCCCGCCTACCCGCAGACCGCGGTGCGCCACCTCCGGCAGATCACCGGCCTGCCCGTGCAGGGCGCCGCCAACCTCATGGAGGCCACGAGCGACACGGGCGCCTATGTGTCCATGCACGCCGCGCTCAAGCGCCTGGCCGTCAAGCTCTCGAAGATCTGCAACGACCTGCGGCTGCTGTCCTCGGGCCCGCGCGCGGGGCTCGGCGAGATCCGCCTGCCCGAGCGGGCGGCGGGCTCCTCGATCATGCCGGCCAAGGTCAACCCGGTCATCCCCGAGGTCGTCAACCAGGTGTGCTTCAAGGTCATCGGCAACGACGTCGCCCTCACCTTCGCCGCCGAGGCCGGTCAGCTCCAGCTCAACGTCATGGAGCCCGTCATCGGGCAGACGAGCCTGGAGTCCATCCGGCTGCTGACCAACGCCATGCGCACCCTGCGCGAGCTGTGCGTCATCGGGATCGAGGCCAACGAGGAGGTCTGCCGGCGCCACGTGCTGTCCTCCATCGGGATCGTCACCTACCTCAACGAAGTCATCGGCCACCGCAACGGCGACCTCGTGGGACGCGAGTGCGTCCGTAGCGGCCGTGACGTGCGCGAGGTGGTCCTCGAGATGGGACTGCTGGACGAGCGGACGCTGGACGACCTGCTCAGCCCGGAGAACTTGCTGCACCCCCACTACCGCGACGCCCGCTACTACTCGGGCTCCGACCCGTCGGTGCCCGCCACCGAGGGCAGGGCCGAGGAGGAGCCGGGCCGGAGCCGGTGAGGCTCACGGGCGGATGACGGGGGCGGGGCCCGGACCAGCGCGCGCTGGTCCGGGCCCCGCCCCACGTCGTCGTGCGACGACCTGCTGTCAGGCGTCGCCGCCGTCGGAGCCGGAGGTGCCGGCGTTGACGTTGGTGAGGTCGTAGCGCGAGATCGCCTGGGCGACCGCGGAGGCGTCGACCTTGCCGTCCCTCGCCAGGGCCTGCAGCGCCTTGGTGACGACGGAGGCCGAGTCGATGAGGTAGTGGCGCCGGGCCGCCTTGCGGGTGTCGGAGAATCCGAAGCCGTCCGCGCCCAGCACGTGGTAGGAGCCGGGCACCCAGGGGCGGATGAGGTCCTGCACGGCGTGGTCGTAGTCGCTCGTGGCGACGAAGGGTCCCTGGGCGCCGGAGAGCCTCTGAGTGAGGTAGGGCACCCGCTGGTCGTCGGGGTTGAGGAAGTTGTGCCGCTCGACCTCCAGGGCCTCACGGCGCAGCTCGCCCCAGGAGGTGACGGACCAGACGCTGGCGCGCACGCCCCAGTCGTGGGCGAGCATGTCGCGGGCCTCCATGATCCACGGCACCGCGATGCCCGAGGCCAGGAGCTGGACCTCGGGGCCGTCACCGGCGGGGGCGTCGGCGATCTTGTGGATGCCCTTGATGATGCCCTCGACGTCCACGTCCTCGGGCTCGGCCGGCTGGTGGATGGGCTCGTTGTACACCGTGAGGTAGTACATGATGTCGCGGTCGCGGGTCTCGTCGGGGCCGTACCAGCGCTGGAGCCCGTCGCGCACGATGTGGCGGATCTCGTAGGCGTAGGCCGGGTCGTAGGAGGCGAAGGCCTCGTTGGTCCAGGCGATGAGCGGCGAGTGGCCGTCCATGTGCTGGGTGCCCTCGCCCTGGAGGGTCGTGCGTCCGGCTGTGGCGCCGATGAGGAAGCCGCGCGCGAGCTGGTCGCCCGCGGCCCAGAACTGGTCCGCCGTGCGCTGGAAGCCGAACATCGAGTACAGGATGTAGACGGGGATCATCGGCTCGCCGTGGGTGGCGTAGCTGGTGCCCGCGACCTGGAAGACGGCGGCGGAGCCGGCCTCGTTGATGCCGGTGTGCATGATCTGGCCGGAGGTGGACTCGCGGTAGGACAGCATCATCTCGGCGTCCACCGGCGTGTAGTTCTGGCCGAGCGTGTTGTAGATCTTCTTCGTCGGGAACAGGGACTCCAGGCCGAAGGTGCGCGACTCGTCCGGGACGATCGGCACGATGCGCCGGCCGATGCCCTTGTCCTTGACGAGCTCCTTGAGCAGCTGGACGAAGGCCATCGTCGAGGCGACCTCGCGCTTGCCCGAGCCGCCCTTGAGGACGTCGTAGGCCTTGTCGCCCGGCAGCTCGAGGAGCCTGCCGTTGTCGCGGCGCTCGGGGACGAAGCCGCCGAGCTGGCGGCGGCGCTCGAGCATGTACAGCAGCGCCGGGTCGTCGTCGGCCGGACGGTAGTAGGGCGGCATCTTCGGGTTGGCCTCGAGCTGCTCGTCCGTGACCGGGATGTGGAGGCGGTCGCGCAGGCCCTTGAGGTCCTCCAGGGTGAGCTTCTTCATCTGGTGGGTGGCGTTGCGGCCGGCGAAGTGGGAGCCGAGCAGGTAGCCCTTGACCGTGTGCGCGAGGATGACCGTCGGCTGGCCCTTGTGCTCGGTGGCGGCCTTGTAGGCGGCGTAGACCTTGCGGAAGTCGTTGCCGCCGCGCTGCAGGGCCCAGATCTCGTCGTCGGTCCAGTCCTTGACGAGCTCGGCGGTGCGCGGGTCGCGGTTGAAGAAGTGCTCGCGCACGTAGGCGCCGTCGTTGGCCTTGAAGGCCTGGAAGTCGCCGTCGAGGGTCTCCATCATGAGGTGCTCGAGGGCGTGGTCCTTGTCGGCGGCGAAGAGCTGGTCCCAGCCGCGGCCCCACATCACCTTGATGACGTTCCAGCCGGCGCCCCGGAAGAAGGCCTCGAGCTCCTGGACGATCTTGCCGTTGCCGCGCACCGGGCCGTCGAGGCGCTGGAGGTTGCAGTTGACGACGAAGGTGAGGTTGTCGAGCTGCTGGTTGGCCGCGAGCTGGAGCATGCCGCGTGACTCGGGCTCGTCCATCTCGCCGTCGCCGAGGAAGGCCCAGGTGTGCTGCTGGGAGGTGTCCTTGATGCCGGCGCCGTGCAGGTACTTGTCGAACCAGGCGTGGTAGATCGCCTCGGCGGGGCCCAGGCCCATGGAGACGGTGGGGAACTCCCAGAAGTCCTCCATGCGGCGCGGGTGCGGGTAGGAGGGCATGCCGCGGCCCTCGGAGGCCGCCGGGTGCGAGTACTCCTGGCGGAAGCCGTCGAGGTCCTCCTCGCTCAGACGGCCCTCGAGGAAGGCGCGGGCGTAGTTGCCGGGGGAGGCGTGGCCCTGGAAGAAGACGTGGTCGCCGCCGCCCGGGTGGTCCTTGCCGCGGAAGAAGTGGTTCATGCCCACCTCGTACAGCGTCGCGGTGGAGGCGTAGGAGGAGATGTGGCCGCCGACACCGACGCCGGGGCGCTGGGCGCGCGTGACCATGACGGCGGCGTTCCAGCGCAGCCACCGGCGGTAGGTGCGCTCGGTGTCCTCGTCGCCGGGGAAGTAGGGCTCGTCGACGACGTTGATCGTGTTGACGTAGGGGGTCGTCGTCTGCGTGGGCAGGTTGACGTTCTTCTTGCGCGCCTCGGCGAGCATCGACAGGAGGATGAAGCGGGCGCGGGGGGCGCCCTTCTCCTCGATGAGCGCGTCGAGGGAGTCGCGCCACTCCCTGGTCTCCTCGGGGTCGTTGTCGGTGACCTTGGTCAGGAGGCCGTCGATGAGCGGCGTGGAGTCGCTGGTCGGGCTCACGTGTTCCCTCTTTCCTCGCGTCGGTGCTGAGCGGATCGGGTGGTGGTCGGTTGTCGGTCGTCCCTGGTGGCTCAGGGCGCGACCGGGCGCGGCCGCGATTGACTGTGCCTACTAATCTACGGCCTTCCGGAGGGTGAAAGACGTCGAGTCAGGGAAGAAAGTCCCACGTGGCCTGTGAGGTCAGGCACGCGGACAATCCTAGGTGATCCCCGAGGGACCCGTGGCAGGCGCCCGCCCCCTCGCCCTCACTTGCACAGCGGCACCCTTGTGCCGTGGACTAAGGGCGTGCGCCGCGACCGCGACGCGCGCCAACCACGCACCAGGGACCGCTGGTCCAGGAAACGGAGAGACACAGTGACGACCAGAGCAGGCGCGGCCTTCGGCTTCGCCTCCGGCCTCATCATCCAGGAGTTCGGGTACGACGACGACGTCGACCCGGCCCTGCGCCAGGCCGCCGAGACCGAGACCGGCACCGGACTCGTGGACGAGGACTACGAGGACGTCGCTGACTCCGCCATCGTCTGGTGGCGTGACGACGACGGCGACGTCGACGACCTCACCGACCTCCTCGTGGACGCCCAGTCGAACCTCGACGGCGACGGCGTCATCTGGGTCCTCACCCCCAAGGCCCGCACCACCGGCGCCGTCCGGGCCGGGGACGTGGAGGAGGCGGCCCGCACCGCGGGCATGCACGCCACCAGCGCCGCCGCCATGGGTGAGCGCTGGAGCGGCATCCGGGTCTCCAGCCGCAGGCGCTGAGGCAGCCCGGCGCCATACGCCTACCTTCCCGCGGAAGCCGGTGCGCCGGCCCCGCGCCCAGGACCTGTAGCTCAGCTGGTAGAGCAACGCGCTTACACCGCGTCGGTCGTCGGTTCGAGCCCGGCCGGGTCCACCACCGTGTCGCCAGGCTCACCAGCAGCGTTGCACGCTCATGTCACACGGCAGAGCGCACAATCCGCGTGATTCCGCGGTTTTACGGTGTGGTCTTCTCGTGTCTTGGTGGCTCCTACGTGCGTGCGCGACGCACATGCACGTGGGAGCACGTCAATCGATGTTGACGCTTGTGCGTGAACCGCGGAATACCAACGAAAGCCCCGGCTCACCAATCAAGCCCGAACACCGTGAGCGTGCCACCGTCATGCCCGGCGGCTAGGAGGGCCGGCCGCCCATGTCGATGACCGCCTTGCCGCGGATGCCGTTCGCGCTCAGGCTGGCCAGCGCCTCTGCGGTCTGGTCGAAGCGGAAGGTCGCGCCGACCACGGGGCGGATGGCGCCGGAGTCGACGAGCTCGGCCACCCGCCGCAGCTGCTCGCCGCTGGCCCGCATGAGCAGGAAGTCGTAGGACACGCCGAGGCTGCGCGCCAGCGCGTGGGTCCTGTGGCTCAGGGCCCTGACCGCCAGGCGCAGCAGCGGGTTCAGCCCCGCCTGCCTGGCGTACTCGGGCGTGGGGGGCCCGGAGATCCCGACCGCCTTGCCGCCGCGCCGCAGGACGCGCAGGGACCTCAGGAGGTTGTCCCCGCCAAGGGGATCGAGGACGAGGTCGTAGCCGGAGAGCTCGGCGGCGAAGTCCCGGGCGCGGTAGTCGATGACGACGTCGGCACCCAGCCCGCGGACGAAGTCCGCGTTCCTGCCCGAGGGTGGTGGCGACGGCGGCGCCGAGGTGCTTGGCGAGCTGGACCGCGATACTTCCCACGCCACCGGCCCCGGCGTGGATGAGGACCTTCTGCCCGGGCCGCACCCCGCCCCTGTCCACCAGGGCCTGCCACGCCGTCAGCGCCACCAGCGGCAGCGAGGCCACCTCCACGGTGCTGACCGAGGTCGGCGCCAGGGCGGTATCGGCCTCATCGACCGCGATCCGCTCGGCGAAGGTCCCGATACGGAAGTCCCGGGGACGCGAGTACACCCGGTCGCCGGTCCTGAAGGAGGTGACGGCGCTGCCGGTGCCGATGACGGTGCCGGCCAGGTCGTGCCCGAGCACCACCGGCGGACGGTACGGCAGGAGCGCCTTGAGCTCACCCGCTCTCAGACGCTCGTCGAGGTGGTTGAGGCCGGCGGCCTCCACCTGGATGAGGACGTCGCGGGGCCCGGCGACGGGCTCGGGGACGTCTGCCTCATGGACGGGCTGCCGGTAGCGGTCGAGCACGAAGGCGCGCATGGTGGGCTTCCCTTGCTGGACGAGGCTGGGACGTGGCGAGCATAGCGGCGGGTGCCGCTGCGGGGAGCCGGAGGTACCCGTGAGGCTGCGGAGGCCTTCGCGAGAACAGGGGCTGTCACGATCCAGGCCAATGGTCAGGCGCCCGGGCCCGACGGCGTCGGCAGGTGGCTTGACGACGCCGTTTCCTCACGGGTGTCACGAGGACCATTGGGGCAATGGCCTGGATCGTGACATCCCGGCATACCGGAGGACGTCGCGCGTCCTCAGCCCAGAGAGTCCATGAAGCCCGCCAGGCGCTCCAGGCCCAGGACGATCTCCTCGCGGCTGGCCGCGTAGGACAGGCGCACATGGGTGTCCGCCGTCGCCAGCCCGAAGTCGCGCCCCGGGGTCAGGGCCACGTGAGCCTCCTCCAGGGCCCGCACGCAGAAGTTCCAGGAGCCCAGCCCCGTGGCCGACACGTCGAAGTACACGTAGAAGGCGCCGTCGGGCGCCACCGGGACCTCGAGCCCCAGACGGCTCAGCCCCTCAAGCGCGAGCCGCCGGCGCTCGAGCAGTTCCACCCGCCGATCCTCACAGGCCGCCAGGGCCTCGGGTGCGAAGCAGGCCAGCGCCGCCCGCTGCGTGTGCGCCGCCGCGCACAGGAAGAAGTTCACCGCCAGGTTCTCCGCCGCCTCCGCCAGGGCCTCGGGCACCACCAGCCATCCCAGCCGCCAGCCCGTCATCGAGAAGAACTTCGAGAAGGAGGACACGACCAGCGCTCCGGGGTCCGTCTCCAGGACCGTGCGCGCCACCCGCCCGTCCTCATCCGGGTCCGCCAGCCCCAGGTAGATCTCGTCCACCACCCGCCACGCCCCGCGCTCACGCGCCGAGGCGCAGATCGCCGCCAGCTCGGCGAAGGGGATCGACGTGCCCGTGGGGTTCGACGGCGTCGCCACCTGCACGGCAGAGGTCTCGGGCGTCCACACCGCCTCCATGAGTGAGCGACTGAGCTGGTAGCGCGAGGCCGGGCTCGAGGGCGCGAGCACCACCCGGCCGCCGAAGGCCTCGACCAGCTGCCGGTTGCACGGGTAGCACGGGTCCGCCATGACGACGTCGTCGCCCGCCTCCACCGTCAGCGCCGTCGCCAGGACCAGGGCCGCTGAGCCGCCCGCCGTCACGAGCACCCGCCGCGGGTCCAGGTCCACCCCGTGGCGCTGCCGGTACCAGCCCGCGAGCGCCTCCCTCAGGGCCGGCAGGCCTGCCGCGGGTGTGTAGGGCAGCGCCCGGCCGTCCATCACCTCGCACATGGCCGCGTGCACCCCCGGGGGCGCGCCGAAGGAGGGCTCGCCCAGGCTCAGCTTCGCCACGTCCCGGCCCGCCGCCTCAAGGGCCTGCGCGCGGGCGCCGATGCTCATCGCGTGAAAGGGCTGGGCGGTCACGGCGCGCCGGGCAAGCTTCATAGCGCGCAGGGTAGGCCTCGCACCCGGCCCCCGTCCGCCGGGGCCGTCTGCCGGACCGGGGTGCTGCGACCACGCGGTAGTCTGTGCCGCACCGACGGCGACCGCCGCCGCGACGCCCCCATAGCTCAGTGGTTAGAGCAGCGAGCTTATACCTCGTCCGTGCCTGATAAGCACATGGTCCTGGGTTCGAGTCCCAGTGGGGGTACGAGCACCCGGTGGCCCGGGGCGCCCAGCCCCCAGGTCCTCTGGGAGCGCCCAGCCCCAGGACTTCTGGGAGCACCCAGCCCCCATGGCGGAATTGGTAGACGCAGCGGCCTTAAAAGCCGAGACCTTCGGGTGTACGGGTTCGAGCCCCGTTGGGGGCACCGCCTGCGGCGCCGCACGCCCAACCGGCCCCGACCGCACCGATAGCCTGATCCCATGAGCACCACCGCCCCCAGCGAGCAGGCACCCCTCACCGTCGCCGACGTCGTCGACATCCTCCGCCGGGCCGCCCCGCCCGAGCTCGCCGAGCCCTGGGACTCCAACCAGCTCATCTGCGGAGACCCCGCCGAGACCGTGCGCACCGTCCTGCTCGCCGTCGACCCGCTGCCGCCCGTCGTCGACGAGGCCATCGAGACCGGTGTCGACATGGTCATCACCCACCACCCCCTCTTCCTGCGCGGCACCGACCACGTCAGCGCCACCACCGCCAAGGGCCGCAGCATCCACCGCCTCATCCGCGCCGGCATCGCGCTGGCCAACGCCCACACCACCTGGGACTGCGCCGCGGGCGGCAACGCCGACGCCCTGGCCACCGCCGTCGGCCTGACCAGCACCACCGTCCTGTCCCCGTCCAGCGCCGACCCCGCCCTCGGCATCGGCCGCGTCGGGCGCCTGCCGCAGTCCACCACCCTGCGCGCCCTGGCCGAGCGAGTCGCCGCGGCCCTGCCCGACTCGGCCCCCGGCCTGCTCGTCGGCGGCGACCCGGACGCCGAGGTCAGCCTCGTCGCCGTCTCCGGCGGCTCCGGCGACTCCCTCCTCGGCGCCGCCCGCCAGGCGGGAGCCGACGTCTTCCTCACCGCCGACCTGCGCCACCACCCCGCCACCGACCACCTGGCCGACGGACGCCCCTACCTGCTGTGCGGCACCCACTGGGCCACCGAGTGGGTGGGTCTGGCCCCCCTGGCCGCCCGGCTCGAGGCCGGAGCCGCCCGGCGGGGACGTACACTCACCACGCGGGTCTCGCAGGTCGTCACCGACCCCTGGACCCTGCGCCTGAGCACCGGCTCCTAGGACGCCGGCCCGCCGAGACCTCCCTACCCGTCGACGAAGGACACCCCGTGACGAGCGCCCCCCTCAGCGACCAGCGACTGCTCATCGACCTCCAGCGGCTGGACTCCCAGCTCGCCAGGCTCGTCCACGAGCGCCGTGGCCTGCCGGTCCTCGCACGCATCGAGGCCACCGTGGGCGAGCTGAGGACCAACAAGCGCGACGCCGTCGTCGCCGCCGCCACCCTCGCCGAGGCCCGGCGCGAGGCCGCCCGGGCCGACGACGAGGTCGCCCAGGTCGTGCGCCGGGCCGCCGCCCTGCGCGAGCGCCTGTCCTCCGGCGCCGCCGGCGCCCGGGACCTCACCGCCATCCAGGGTGAGATCGACCAGCTCGGACGCCGCCAGGGCGTCCTCGAGGAGGCCCAGCTCTCCGCCATGGAGGCCCTGGAGAGCGCCCAGGCCGAGGTCGACCGGCTCGCCCGAGCCGAGCAGGAGGTGCGTGCCGCCGGGCGCGGGCTCACCGCCGAGCGCGACGCGGAGTTCGCCCGCATCGACGCCGCCCTCAAGGACACCCAGAGCCGCCGCGACGCCCTGGCGGCCACCATCCCGGCGGCGCTCCTGGCCGAGTACGACGACGTGCGCCGCGCCACCGGGGGCCTAGGCGCCGTCGCGCTCTACGGGCGCCGCGTGGACGGCAACGTCGAGATCAGCCCCCAGGAGCACGCCCGCATCGCCGCCGCGCCCCAGGACCAGGTGATCCACGCCGAGGACAACGACGTCATCCTCGTGCGCATGGAGGACTGAACCGCCTCTCGACAGGCCGGGCCCAGCCGGGACGCACCGCCACGGCGCTAGCGCCTGCGGAGAGGACGCGCCTGCCTGCCCCCGGGCTCAGCGCGAGGGCCCGTCCAGCACGAGCACGAGGTCACGGCGGCCAGCCCGGTCCGCCGCCCCCAGCTCCGCGCCGCGCACCGTCTCAAGGCCCTGCGCCACTCCCACGACCGCCTCGGCGTCGTCGGCCGGTGAGAGCGTGCCCGCAGCCAGTGCCCGCACGAGCGTGCCCGTGAGCAGCCCGCGCGTGTGCTTGGCGTGGTGGGAGACCACCGAGCGGGAGCCGTCCGCGCGCTCGACCACCACCTTGACCCGCAGCAGCGCCGCCGCGTGCGCGGGCGTCGGCTGCCAGGCGGGGGAGTAGGCCCCCGAGCGGCAGTCGACGACGACGCCGTCCCCCGCCAGCTCCCCGAGCACCGGGGTGAGCCACGGCTGCCAGAAGGGTCCCAGCCTGCCCGGGCCCTCCAACGACGTGGACATGGACAGGCGGTGTTCGGGCACCGGGTCCGTCGCGCGCAGCGCGCCCCACAGCCCGGACATGACGACGACGTTGCTGCCCAGCACCCGGCGGGTGGCGGGGTCCGCCCCCAGCAGCGCCATGCCCGCCGCGTCGTAGAGCACGCCGGTGAACAGCGTGTGGGCCGGGGCGCAGGCCGCCTGCTCGAGCACGAGGTTGAGCGCCGCGTCACCGGCGCTGCGCGGCCCCAGCCCCAGCAGCGAGGCCGCCTCGGGAAGGGCGCTGACCCGTGCGAGCGCGTCCATCACCTCACGCCTGGGGGCGCTGAGCGCCTCACCGGCCAGCAGGGAGCCCAGGTCGAGGACGGGGCCGGAGGCGGGCGGGGTCTTGCCCTCCGAGGGCGGCAGGAGGATGAGCACGAGCGCACTCTACGGGCCGCGGGCCCGTCGTCGGGTACAGTTCCTCACGCGGACGAGCCGACCGGGCGGCCGCGGTACCGGGGCCCGCCCCGGATCGAGGAACGTCCGGGCTCCACAGAGCAGGGTGGTGGCTAACGGCCACCCGGGGTGACCCGCGGGAACAGTGCCACAGAGAGCAGACAGCCGGCGGGATCGCCCGCCGGTGATGGTGAAAGGGTGGGGTAAGAGCCCACCAGCGCCCCAGGTGACTGGGGCGGCTAGGCAAACCCCGCCCGGAGCAAGACCGCACAGCTGACGCCTGAGGGCTGCTCGCCCGAGCCAGCGGGTAGGTCGCGTGAGCCCACCGGCAACGGTGGGCCAAGATGGATGGTCGCCACCGCCGCACCGGCAACGGGCGGCGGCAACAGAACCCGGCGTACAGGTCGGCTCGTTCCGCCCCGACCTCGCGCCGCGTCCCCGCGGTGCCGGAACGCCCCGCAGGCGCGCCGGGCCGCAGGGCACCGGCGGCGCTGAGCGGCGGCACAGCAGACAGCGGGCGGCGGCCCCCACCCTCAGGGTGGGGGCCGCCGCCCGCTGCTGGTGCGCGCGCAGGCGCGCTGTCACATCTCGGCCATCCAGTACTCGTCCTTGTAGTTGAACGAGATGGCGAAGGCGCCGGAGTGGGCGTACTCGGCCGGGATCTTGAAGGTGACGTAACCGGTCACGGAGCCGCCGTCGTAGGGCGCCGTCTGGTTGGTCAGCTCGTCGGAGGAGAAGATGAACTCATCGGTGAAGGTGTTGCCGTCACGCACGTACTTGAAGTCCAGCGAGTACAGGTTGAGCTGGCCCTCACCGTGGTAGGTGACCGTCACGGGCAGACGCATGTAGACATTGCCCTGACCCGGCTCCTCGAAGCCGTACTCCCAGCCGGTGCGCGCCTGCTCGGTGCCGTCCCACACGACGTCACCGAAGGTGAGGTCGACCGTCGCGTTCGGGTCGTCGGAGTACTCGGAGGCCTTGAGCGTGAGGGACTGTGAGCCCAGGTCACCGGGGCACTTCTGCGAGGTCCCCTGCTGGCAGCCGCCCGTGCTGCCGGTCGCGCCGCCCGAGGCGCCGGTCGTGGCGGAGGCCACGGGCTCGGGCTCGTCGGAGGGCTCGGACGTGGGGTCGGCCTGCTGGCTCGTCGGAGCGGGGGCCGGCTCGGGGTCGTCCTTGTCCTTGCCGCCCATCAGCGCGGCGACGAGGCCGCCGACGAGGGCGAGGACGGCCACGACGATGATCGCCCAGAACCACCACTTCCTCGTCACCGGCGTCGAGCCGGGACCCTGCGGGCTGTTGACGTCCAGAGGCTGCCAGCCCGCGGCCTGCGGCTGGGCGCCGAAGCCCTGCGGGGCCGCGCCCGGCTGGTAGGGCGTGGGGGACTGCGCGTAGTCCATGCTCGCCGCGTAGGGGCTCGACGTCGGCGCGGAGGCCGCCATCGGGGCGGAGCCGCCCGACGCCGGCGGCTGGAAGCCCGGCTGGCCCGCCATGCCCAGGGGTGCCGTCGCCGCCGTCTGCTGGTAGGTCGCCTGGTCGGGGCCGGAGGCGGCCACCGGGGCGGAGTAGTCGGCCGAGGGGGCCGAGACCGGCTGGCCGGTCGGGTCCGCCACCGGGGCGCTGCCCGTGGACACGGCCTGGGTCGGGGCCCAGGCGGGGTCGGAGGCCGAGGAGGCCACCGGTGCCGAGGGGACAGAGGCGTCATCGACCCACAGCTGCCAGCCCTCGGGTGCGGGACCCCAGGCGGGGTCGGGCTGCCATCCGGCCGGGGGCACGAAGCCCTCGGGGGGCGCGGGCCAGTTCGGCGGGGGGTTGAAGCGCAAGGCCATGGGAATCCTCCGGGGTGTGTGGATGGGGATGACAAGACATCGTGCTGGGACGGAATCTACATCGGAGCCGGGCGGCAGCGGGAGTGACACCGCCGTGCGGGCACGGGGAGCGCTCCCCGAGGCCGGCCCCCTCGCGCCTGTCAGGGCAGCGTGAGGACCTCCGCACCGGTCTCGGTGACGACGAGCGTGTGCTCGAACTGGGCGGTGCGCGAGCGGTCCCGGGTCACCACGGTCCAGCCGTCGTCCCACTGCTCCCAGTCCTGGGAGCCGAGGGTGAGCATCGGCTCGATGGTGAAGACCATGCCGACCTCCATCACCTCGGCGTGCAGGGGCGCGGCGTCGTAGTGCGGGATGATGAGGCCCGAGTGGAAGGCCTCGCCGACGCCGTGGCCCGTGTAGTCGCGCACGACGCCGTAGTCGAAGCGCCTGGCGTAGCGCTCGATGACCCGGCCGATGACGTTGACCTCACGTCCCGGGCGCACCGCCTTGATCCCGCGGTTCATGGCCTCGCGGGTGCGCTCGATGAGCAGACGGGTCTCGGGGTCCACCTCGCCCACCCCGAAGGTGGCGTTCGTGTCCCCGTGCACGCCGTCCACGTAGGCCGTGACGTCGAGGTTGATGAGGTCGCCCTCCTTGAGGACGGTCGAGTCCGGGATGCCGTGGCAGATGACCTCGTTGACCGAGGTGCAGATCGACTTCGGGAAGCCCATGTACCCCAGGCAGGAGGGGTAGGCGCTGTGGTCGCACAGGTACTCGTGGGCGACGCGGTCGAGCTCGTCGGTCGTCACCCCCGGCGCGATGGCGGCGGCCGCCTCGGCCAGGGCGCGCGCCGCGATCCTGCCGGCCGCCCGGATGCGCTCGACGGTCTCGGCGTCCTTGACGTCCGGCGCGTCCACGCGCTCGGGCCCGTCGTGGAACATGTACTCGGGACGGGCGATCGAGCGGGGCACGTGCCGCTCGGGCGTGAGCACGCCCTTGGTGAGGGTCCCTCGCGGGGCGCGGTCCGCCAGCGCGGGGACAGGGGTGGGGGAGGTCGTCATGGCCCCAGCATAGGAGCGCGCCCGGACCGTGCCGGACCGTACCGGTCAGGGCCGGGGCGGGACGCCACGTCGCGGCGTCCGCCCCGCCACCTCCTCCCGGGACGCGGGCCGTCCGCCCCTACGATGAGGCCGTGAGCGTCATCCACCTCGTCCGACACGGACGCACCGTCCTCAACGAGGCCCGCAGGACCCAGGGCCGCTGCGACTCGCCGCTGACCCCAGAGGGCCGTGACGGGGCCGCCGCCGTGCGCGACTACCTCGCCGACGTGCCCCTCAGGCGCGCCTACACCAGCCCCCAGGGCCGCGCCGTCGAGACCGCCAGGATCCTCCTCGAGCGCCACCGCGGCACCCCGCTCCTGACAGTCACCGGCCTGCGCGAGTACGACTACGGCGTCTACGACGGCGGCCCTGACGAGCAGATGCGCCAGGCCCTCGACCCCGTCCACCACCTGCCGGCCGTCCTGTCCGGTACCCACCCCGGCGCCCCCGGGGGCATCGCCGCCACCGACTACCTCGCCGACATCGACGCGGGCCTGGCCCGGGTCCTGGCCGACATGCGCGCCTCGGGCCGCGTGGACGAGGACGTCCTCGTCGTCTCCCACGGCATGACCATCATGTCCCTGGCCGCCCGCTGGCTCGGCACCCGCGTCTTCTCACTGGCGCCCATGGCCAACTGCTCGGTCACCACCATCGAGGTGGACCCGACGGCGACCGACGGCGACCCCCACCTGCTGGCCTGGGCCCTGGACCCCGCGGGCCAGGGCGTCACCTTCCCCAGCCTGGACCTCGACGGCGCCTTCCAGGGCGTGGAGCTCGTGCCCGTGGACCTCAGCCGCCCCGGGCCCGTCGAGCAGGCCCTCGGCCCTCAGGGGCCGGCGAGATCCTGAGCCTGCGCCGGGGCCGTGCCCCCAGGAGCGGTGCTCAGGAGGCGAACCAGTGCTCCGCGTCCGGGAAGGAGGCGGAGCGCACCGCCGCGCCGTAGTCCTGCGCGGCCTCACGCAGGGCCTGGCCCACCTCGCCGAAGCGCCGGGCGAAGCGCGGCGTCCAGTCTGTCATCCCCGCCATGTCCGACCACACGAGCACCTGGCCGTCGCAGCGCGCCCCCGCGCCGATGCCGATGGTCGGCACCGGGGACGCCTCGGTCACACGCGCCGCCACCGGCTCCGGCACCATCTCCAGCACGACGGCGACGGCACCCGCCTCGGCGAGCAGGCGCACGTCCTCGACCATCGCCTCGGCGGCCGCCTCGCCCCGGCCCTGGACCCGGAAGCCGCCGAGCGCGTTGACCGACTGGGGGGTGAAGCCCACGTGGGCGACCACCGGGATCCCGGCCTGAGTGAGCGCCCGCACCGTCGCCGCCCGCTGGCGCCCGCCCTCGAGCTTGACGGCGTTCGCCCCGACCTTGACCAGGCGCACCGCCGAGGCCAGCGCCTGCTCGGGACCCGCCTCGTAGGAGCCGAAGGGCAGGTCCGCGACCACCAGCGCGCGCCTGACCGCCCGCGCCACCGAGCGGGTCGCCGCGACCATCTCTTCCAGCTCGACCGGCAGGGTCGAGTCGTAGCCGAGCACCACGTTGCCCACCGAGTCGCCCACGAGCAGCACGTCCGTGCCGGCCTCGTCCAGGACACGCGCGGTGAGCGCGTCGTAGGCGGTGAGCCACACCTGCTTGCGGCCCTCCTGGCGCCACTGGGCCAGGTGGTGCACCCGCACCCGGCGGGGCGCCGTCCCCGTGCCCCCCGAGCCCGACGCGGCCCCCGCCACCGGGGCGGGGGAGGGAGGCGCCGTCGGGGCGCCCGGCACGGCGGAGCCGTAGGGGACGGACTCCTCAGCGGCAGCGGAGGAGGGGGGGAGGGGCTCAGGGGAGGATCCTGCCGGTGACGTCATGGCTCTCACCTTATGCCGCGCGCAACGCCACCGACACGCGCGCGCACGGCATGATAGGGACAGGTACCAGCGTCCCCGCCAGGAAGGCCCACCATGGACAAGCAGCAGGAGTACGTCCTCCGCGCCATCGAGGAGCGCGACATCCGCTTCGTGCGCCTGTGGTTCACCGACGTCCTCGGCCAGCTCAAGTCCGTGGCCATCGCCCCCGCCGAGGTCGAGAGCGCCTTCGAGGAGGGCATCGGCTTCGACGGCTCCGCCATCGAGGGCCTGACCCGGGTCTACGAGTCCGACATGCTGCTCGCCCCCGACCCCTCCACCTTCCAGATGCTGCCCTGGCGCGAGGGGGAGAACGGCGTCGCCCGCATGTTCTGCGACGTGCTCACCCCCGACGGCGAGAGCGTGCGCACGGACCCCCGCGCTGTCCTCGAGAGGCAGATCGCCCGCGTCGCCGAGGCCGGCTTCACCTGCTACGTCCACCCCGAGATCGAGTTCTACCTCGTCAACCGCGAGGCCGACGGACGCATCACCCCCACCGACCACGCCGGCTACTTCGACCACGTCTCCGGCGGCACCGCCCACGACTTCCGCCGCCACGCCATCCTCATGCTCGAGCAGATGGGCATCAGCGTCGAGTTCTCCCACCACGAGGGCGGGCCCGGTCAGAACGAGATCGACCTGCGCTTCGCCGACGCCCTGTCGACCGCCGACAACATCATGACCTTCCGCGCCGTCGTCGAGGAGGTCGCCATCCAGTCCGGCTGCGTCGCCACCTTCATGCCCAAGCCCTTCGTCGGCCAGCCCGGCTCCGGCATGCACACGCACTTCTCCCTCTTCGAGGGCGACCGCAACGCCTTCTACGACCCCACCGCCCAGTACCAGCTCTCCGCCACCGGCCGCGCCTTCGTCGCCGGGCTCCTGCACCACGCCAGTGAGATCTCCGCCGTCACCAACCAGCACGTCAACTCCTACAAGCGCCTGTGGGGCGGCGACGAGGCCCCCAGCTACGTCTGCTGGGGCCACGCCAACCGCTCCGCCCTCGTGCGCGTGCCCAACCACAAGCCGGGCAAGGCCCAGTCGGCCCGCATCGAGTACCGCGGCATCGACTCCGCCGCCAACCCCTACCTCGCCTTCGCCGTCATCCTCGCCGCCGGCCTCAAGGGCATCGAGGAGGGCTACGAGCTGCCCCCGGAGGCCGAGGACGACGTCTGGCAGCTGTCCGAGTCCGAGCGCGCCGCGCTGGGCATCGGCGCCCTGCCGACCTCCCTCAAGCGCGCCGTCGGCGCCATGAGCGAGTCCGACCTCGTGGCCGACACGCTGGGCGAGGACGCCTTCGAGTTCTTCATGCGCAACAAGCGCCGCGAGTACCGCGCCTACGACGCGCAGGTCACCGACTTCGAGCTCTCCCAGTTCTTCCCCCGGATCTGACCCGGGAGGCACGGTGGAGGCCGCAGGCACGCGCGCACCGGGTCCCCCGGCGGGCTCCCTGGGCGGCCCGCGCACGAGGAGCGCGCGCTCACGGCTGCTCGCCGCGGGCTTCACGGACACCACCAGGGCCCAGGCCTGCCTCGAGGAGCCGGGTCTCGGCCTCGACGGCGACACCGACGCCCTCGTCGAGGCGCTGGGACGCACCGCGGACCCGGACCTCGCGCTCCTGACCCTCCTGCGGCTGCTCGCGGCCTGCGACGGGAGCACCCGGGGCGGCCTGCAGGCCCTCCTGCGCAGCGCGGCGGCGCCCCAGCAGGAGGCGGCCCCCGGCGTCGTGCACCTGGACCGGCTCCTGGCCGTCCTGGGCTCCTCACGCGCCCTGGGCGACTTCCTCGTCTCCCACCCCGGGAGCACCCGGGCGCTGAGCCCGGCCCGCGCCCCCGAGGCCGACGACGACGCCTTCGCCGCCGCCGTCCACGAGCGGCTCGCCACCGTCACTGCCCGGGCCCTGGAGAGCCGGGACCGGCCCGTGGCCGCGGCGAAGGGCGCGCTGCGCGCGGCCTACTACAGCGAGCTGCTCGGCGTTGCCGCGGACGACCTGACGAGCACGGACCCCGTCGCGCACGTGAGCACGGCCGCCACCCGCCTGAGCGCCCTGGCCGACGCCGCCCTCGACGCCGCCCTCGCCGTCGCCCGAGCCGCCGTCGGGCCCGCCTGCGAGGACGTCGCCCTGGCCGTCATCGCGATGGGCAAGACCGGGGCGCGCGAGCTCAACTACGTCTCCGACGTCGACGTCGTCTACGTCGTCGGCCCCGTCTCCGAGGGCGCGGGGACCGGGCCGTCGGGTGGTGCCCCGGACGAGGCGCACCTGCTCGAGGCCGGCACGGCACTCGCCCTCGAGCTCGCCCGCGTGGTCTCGGCCCCCGGTGGTGAGCCGGCGCTGTGGCCGCTCGACACGGGTCTGCGCCCCGAGGGCAAGGACGGCGTCCTGGTGCGCACCCTGGCCTCCCACGTGGCCTACTACGAGCGCTGGGCCTCCTCCTGGGAGTTCCAGGCCCTGCTCAAGGCCCGCGCCTGCGCCGGGGACCGGGCTCTCGGCCGCGCCTACGAGCAGGCCGTCGCCCCCTTCGTGTGGGGCGCCAGCCTGCGCGAGAACTTTGTCGACGACGCCCGGGCGATGCGCCGCAGGGTCGAGCGCGAGTCCTACCGCCCCGGTACCCCCGACCGTCGCATCAAGCTGGGCCCCGGGGGACTGAGGGACGTCGAGTTCACCGTCCAGCTGCTCCAGCTCGTCCACGGCCGCGGGGACGAGTCCCTGCGCGTGCCCGGGACCCTGGACGCCCTCGACGCCCTGACCGCGGGCGGCTACGTCTCCCGGCAGGACTCGGCGGCCCTGGCGGCCGACTACCGGGTCCTGCGCCTGCTGGAGCACCGCAGCCAGCTCCTGCGCCTGAGCCGCACCCACGAGCTGCCCACCCGCGACGAGGACCTGCGGCGCATCGGCAGGGTCCTGCCCCCTCCCGGCGAGGGCACCGTGGCGGGCAGCGACCCGGCCGTCCACCGCGCGCTCGAGCACAGCAGCCTCGCCGAGCCCGCCACCCTGCGGGCCCTGTTCGAGGCCACCCGCAGGCGTGTGCGCGACATCCACGAGCAGATCTACTACCGGCCCCTGCTGGGGGCCGCCGCGCGCCTGACCGCCGACGAGATGACCATGACCGCCCAGGCGGCGTGCGAGCGCCTGACCGCCGGAGGCTACCTCGACCCCGACGGCGCCCTGCACCACATCCAGGCCCTCACCGAGGGCGTCAGCCGCCGGGCCGCCATCCAGCGCCAGCTGCTGCCCGTCATCATCGGCTGGCTGGCCGACGGCCCCGACCCGGACTCGGGGCTGCTGTCCTTCCGGCGCCTGTCCGAGGCCATCGGGGGCTCGCACTGGTACCTGGCCACCCTGCGCGACTCGCCCTCGGCCGCGCGGCGCCTGTGCCACGTGCTCTCCGGGGCCCGCTGGACCACGGACCTGCTGGCCGAGCGCCCCGAGGCCATCGCCTGGCTCGACGACGACGCCGACCTGGTCCCGCGCGAGCCCGGCGCCCTGGAGGAGGAGGTCTCGCGGCTGCTGCACCGACGCGTGCGCCACGCCGAGGACGAGCAGGACCGTGAGCGGCAGGCCCATGAGGCCGTGCACGCCGTCATGTCGCTGCGCTCGCGCGAGCTCCTGCGGGCGGCGCTGGCCGACTCCCTCGACGGCCTGGACCCGCGCCGCACTGCGCGCGTGCTCACCGACGCCACCGACGCCGCCATCGCGGGGGTCCTGCAGACCGCCCTGGCCCTCGTGCTCGCCGACCGCGAGGGCGGCGGGCTCGAGGGGCCCGACGACGAGGGCCGGTGGCCCGCGGCCCGGGCCCGGCACGCCGTCATCGCCATGGGCCGTCTCGGCGGTCGGGAGACCACCTACTCCTCCGACGCCGACCTGCTCTTCGTGCACGAGGCCGTGCCGGGGGCCGACGAGCACGAGGCCGCCCAGGAGGCGGAGGCGGTCGCCCGCACGGTCCTCAGGCTGCTCGCCGACGCCCGCCCCCACCCGCTCGAGGCGGACGCGGGCCTGCGCCCCGAGGGCCGGCAGGGGCCGATGAGCCGTTCGCTGGCCTCCTACGCCGGCTACTACGCGCGCTGGATGAGCGCCTGGGAGCGCCAGGCGCTGCTGCGCGCCCGGCCCTGCGCGGGCGACCGGGCGCTGGGGCAGGCCTTCCTCTCCCTCATCGCCCCCCTGCGCTGGGCGGAGGAGGGGGCGGACGAGTCCTGCCTGCGCGAGGTGCGCCGTCTCAAGGCCCGCATGGAGTCCGAGCGCATGCCCCGCGGCACTGACCCGCGCCGCCACCTCAAGCTCGGGCCCGGCGGCCTGTCCGACGTCGAGTGGGCCGTCCAGGTCCTCCAGCTCACCCACGCCGGGCGCGTGGCCGCGCTGCGCACCACCTCCACGCTCGAGGCGCTCGAGGCGGCGCGGACGGCCGGGCTGCTCACCAGCGCCGAGGCCGGTGTCCTGAGCGAGGCCTGGCTGCTGGCCACGCGGGTGCGGGCCGCGAACGTCGTGGGCACGGGCAGGACCCAGGCGGCCAGGGCGGACGTCCTGCCCTCCGACCCGCGCGACGTGCGCGTCGTCGGGCGCCTGCTGGGCCTGGAGCCCGGGCGCGAGCGCGAGCTGGAGGACCTGTACCGGCGCGCCGCCCGCCACGCCCGGCCTGTGGTCGAGCGCCTGGTCTTCGGGGCCCGCCAGGCGCCTCCCGACGACCCCGCCTCGCCGACCATGGCGACCTCGACGCTTGTGGGCTCGGCGGACCCGTCCAGGACCCTGCCGACCACCGCGCCGCGCTCGCGCCAGGCGGGTCGGGCCAGTGGCGCGGCGCCGGCCCCGGGCGGCACACGGCTGCCACCCGCGCCGGGGCGCGCGCGCCGCCGCAGCGGCCCCTACCCCTGGTCCTGACGGGGCCTGACTGCCTTGACACGGCCCCTGCGCTCATCCCCTCCTCGAGATCCTCGGTTTGCGCTCGAACGTACGCCAAAACCCCAGGGCGCTCGAGCGCAAACCGAGGAGGTGGGGGCAGGGACGCCGGGGCCTGGCAGGATGGGGCCGTGAAGCTCATCCTCGTGCGTCACGGCCGCACCATCGCCAACGTCATGGGGGCGCTGGACACCGCCTTCCCCGGCAACGCCCTGGACGACGTGGGCCGGGCCCAGGCCGAGTCCCTTCCCGGGCGGCTGCCCGCCGGGCTGCTCGGCACCGTGGGCTCCCTGTGGGTCTCGCCCATCGAGCGGGCCCGCCAGACCATCGCCCCCGTCGAGCGGGTCACGGGCCTCGAGGCCCGCATCCGCTCCGGCCTGCGCGAGGTCCTGGCCGGCGACCTGGAGATGCGCACGGACCGGGAGTCGGTCCTGTGCTACACGGACACCACGCGCGCCTGGATGGTGGGACGGCTGCACGCCCGCCTGCCGGGGTCGCCGGAGAACGGGCAGGACACCTTCGAGCGCTTCGACGCCGTGGTGCGCGAGGCCGCCGCCGGGCGGGCGGGGGAGCGCCCCGACGCCCTGCTGGTCGCGCACGGCACCGTCCTGCGCCTGTGGACGGCGCTGGCCGCGGCCCCCGGCGCGGGTGTGGATCCCGCCTGGGTCGCGGACCACCCCATGGCGAACGCGGGCGTCACCCTCGTCGAGGGGGACCCCGAGCGGGGGTGGGCACTGCGCTCCTGGGCCGACGGCGCCTGGAGCGCCTGACCCTGCCGCTGCCCGGGCCGTGCCTGAGACGTCCCCGAGCAGCCCCTGAGCAGGACGGACCGCCCCGGCCGGGTCGAGGCGGCCGGGGCGGTCCGTGAGGGAGGGCCCGGGGAGGGGCCGGAGGCCTCGCCGCGTCCCTACAGGACGGAGGCGAGGAAGGCGCGGGTGCGCTCCTGCTGCGGGTCGTCGAGCACGGTCACGGGGTCGCCGGACTCGCAGATGACGCCGCCGTCCATGAAGACCAGCTGGTCGCCGACCTCGCGGGCGAAGCCCATCTCGTGGGTGACGACGACCATCGTCATGCCGTCCGCCGCCAGGTCCTTCATCACCTGCAGCACCTCTCCGACGAGCTCGGGGTCCAGGGCGCTGGTGGGCTCGTCGAAGAGCATGAGCTCGGGGTCCATGGCGAGCGCGCGGGCGATGGCCACGCGCTGCTGCTGGCCGCCGGAGAGCTGGGAGGGGTAGTGGCCGACGCGGTCGGCGAGGCCCACCCGCTCGAGCAGCTCCAGGCCCAGGCGCCTGGCCTCTGCCCTGCCCATGCCCTTGACCTGGACCGGCGCCTCGGTGACGTTCTCCAGGGCGGTCATGTGCGGGAAGAGGTTGAAGCGCTGGAAGACCATGCCGATCCTCGCCCTCTGGGCGGCGCGCTGGCGGTCGGTGAGGGCGTGCAGGACGATGCTGCCGTCCGCCTTGACCTCCTCGCGCATGCCGATGAGCTCGCCGTCGACGCGCACGCGCCCGGCGTCGATGGGCTCGAGCTCGTTGACGCAGCGCAGCAGCGTCGACTTGCCGGAGCCCGAGGGGCCGATGAGGACGGTGACGGAGCCGGGCCGGACGGTGAGGTCGATGCCCTTGAGGACGTGGAGCTCGCCGAAGAACTTGTGCAGGCCCGTGATCTCCACCTTGGGGGTCACGGCCTCTGAGGGACGGGTGCTCACGGGGTGACCTCCAGGAAGGGATCGGATGTGGTGGTGCCGGAGTCGAGGATCGCCTGCTGGCGTGCGGACAGGCTGCGGGCCTTCTTGCCGCCCGGGCCCGCGGGGCCGTCGAAGCCCTTGCCGTAGTAGCGCTCGATGTAGTGCTGACCGACCATGAGGACCGAGGTGATGATGATGTACCACAGGGCGGCGACGATGAGCAGGGGGATCGTCTGGTAGGTGGTCGAGGCGTAGGCGTTGGTGACGAAGGTGAGGTCCAGGGTGTAGGGCACGGCCAGGACCAGGGAGGTCGTCTTGAGCATGGAGATCGTCTCGTTGCCCGTGGGCGGGACGATGACGCGCATGGCCTGGGGAAGGACGATGCGCCTGAGGATCTGGCCCTTGCTCATGCCCAGCGCCCCGGCGGCCTCGCTCTGCCCGGCGTCGACGCTGGCCAGGCCCGAGCGCACGATCTCCGACAGGTAGGCGCCCTCGTTGATACCCAGCCCCAGGATCGCGGCGACGAAGGGCGTGAACACCGTCGTCGTCTTGAAGGTCAGCAGCTCGGGGCCGAAGGGGACGCCGAGGCTGAGGTACTGGTAGAGGGAGGACAGGGCGCCCCAGAAGACGAGCTGGGTGTAGATCGGGGTGCCGCGGAAGAGCCACAGGTAGGTCAGGGCGACCCAGCGCAGCACCGGGTTGGAGGACTGGCGCATGATCGCCGTCGTCACCGCCAGGACGATGCCGATGGCCATGGCGATGAAGGTCAGCAGCAGCGTGATGCCGACGGCCTGGACGACGCGGACCTCGCGGAAGAAGAACCAGACGGTCCCCCAGTGGAACTTGTCGTTGGTCAGCAGCGCGTTGACGAGCATGGCGCCCAGGACGAGGACGACGGCGGCGCTGAGCCAGGTGCCCGGCCGGGGGACGGGCTTGAGGTGGTTGAGCTGGACGGGGGCGTCCTGCTGCTCGGGCGCGGTGACGGTGCTCATGTCACTCCTCCACGACGGGGTTGAGGACGGCGGTGCTCAGGGCCGCGTCCTCGACGCCCCAGGCAGCGAGGATACCGGCCCAGATGCCCTCGTCCATGAGGTACTGGACGGCGGCGAGCACGGCCGCGTTGAACTGGGGGTCGTCCTTGGTCAGGACGATGCCCTGGGGCAGGGCGTCCTCCACCTCGCCGACGGTGTCGACCTGGCCGCCGGTGAGCTCGACGGCGTAGCCCGCGACCGTGGAGTCGGAGTAGACGGCGTCGATGGTGCGGCCGATGAGGGCGGTGGTGGCCTCGGAGTTGGTGGAGTAGGAGCGGATCTTGATGGCCTCCAGGCCCGCCTCGGTGCAGGCGGCGGAGTCGTCCTTGAGGACCTCCTCCTGGTAGGTGCCGGTCTGGACGCCGATGGACAGCCCGCACAGGTTGAGGTGGTCGCTGGGGTCGACGCCCTCGGGGTTGCCGGCGGCGACGTTGAAGCGGGAGCCGACGTTGGAGATCGAGATCATGTCCATGGAGGCGGTGCGCTCGCGGGTGACGGTGAAGGCGGAGACGCCGGCGTCGTAGCGCGAGCCGATGGAGGCGATGATCGAGTCGAACTCGGCGGTGTGGACCTTGGCCGTCACTCCGAGCACGGCGGCGATGGCGTGGTCGAGGTCGACCTCGTAGCCGATGGCCTCGCCGGTGGGGCTGAGGAACTCCGCGGGGGCGTAGTCGGTGGAGGCGCCGACGTCGAAGACGCCGTCGGCCAGGGCCCCCTCGGGCAGCATGGCGATGATGTCCGCCTGGGGCTGGATGCCGGAGACGTCGTAGCCCTGCGCCTGGGTGGAGGTGCCGGTGCCGGACTGGGCGCTCCAGTCCTCGGCGTGGGTGCAGGCGGTCACGGCGGCGGGCAGTGACAGGCACAGTCCGACGGCGACGGCGCGCCTGAGGTGGGAGGTCCGCATGGGTGCTCCTTGGGTTGGGAACGCCCACATACTATCCGCCCGAAGTCATATGTATGCATTCGGGTGGGGCTCCGGGCCCCGATGTGAGGGCTCTCACGCGGCGCTGCGCTGAGCCGGGTGCCGGTCCGGGCCCCGAGGACCCGGACCGGCCCGGGCTCACAGGTCGTAGTACAGCTCGAACTCGTAGGGGTGCGGGCGCTGACGCAGCGGCGCCAGCTCGTTCTCGCGCTTGTAGCGGACCCAGGTCTCGAGGAGGTCCGGCGTGAACACGTCGCCCTCGGTGAGGTAGTCGTTGTCCGCCTCCAGGGCCTCCAGGGCCTCGTCGAGGCTGCCGGGCAGCTTCTCGATGTCGTGGTACTCCTCGGGCGCGAGCTCGTAGAGGTCCTTGTCAATGGGCTCGTGGGGCTCGATCCGGTTGCGGATCCCGTCGATGCCCGCCATGAGCACCGCGGCGAAGGCCAGGTAGGGGTTGCTCGAGGGGTCCGGCACCCGGTACTCGACCCGCTTGGCCCTGGCGGAGGAGCCGGTGACCGGGATGCGGATGCACGCCGAGCGGTTGCGGGCCGAGTAGACGAGGTTGACCGGTGCCTCGAACCCGGGCACCAGACGGCGGTAGGAGTTGACCGACGGGTTGGTGAAGGCCAGCAGGCTCGGGGCGTGCCTGAGGATGCCGCCGATGTACCAGCGCGCCAGGTCGGAGAGCTGGCCGTAGCCGCGCTCGTCGAAGAACAGCGGCGCCCCGTCCTTCCACAGCGAGTGGTGGGTGTGCATGCCCGAGCCCGCCTCGCCGAAGACGGGCTTGGGCATGAAGGTCGCCGTCTTGCCCGCCCGGTAGGCGACGTTCTTGATGACGTACTTGAACTTCATCATGTCGTCACCGGCCGCCATCAGGGAGCTGAAGCGGTAGTTGATCTCCTGCTGGCCCGCGGCGCCGACCTCGTGGTGGGCGCGCTCGACCTCCAGCCCGACCTCCTGGCACACGCGCACCATCTCGTCACGCAGGTCCGCGTTCTGGTCCGTGGGGCCGACGGGGAAGTAGCCGCCCTGGAAGGCGGTCTTGTACCCCTTGTTGCCGCCCTCCTCGACGCGGTCCGTGTTCCAGGAGGCCTCGTCTGAGTCGATCTCGTAGAAGGAGCCGCGCGGGCTGGAGGCGAAGCGCACCGAGTCCATGAGGTAGAACTCCGCCTCCGCCCCGATGTAGCAGGTGTCCGCGATCCCGGTCGAGCGCAGGTAGGCCTCCGCCTTGGCGGCGATGGAGCGCGGGTCGCGCGAGAAGACCTCGTCCGTGAAGGGGTCGACGATGGAGGCTGTGAGCACCAGGGTCCTCATCGAGCGGAAGGGGTCGATGAAGGCCGTGGTGACGTCCGGGATGAGCTTCATGTCGGACTCGTGGATCTCGGTGAAGCCCCGGATGGAGGACCCGTCGAACATGAGGCCCTCGGTCAGCGCCTCGGGGTTGAAGGCCTCGGCCGGGATCGTGAAGTGCTGCATGACCCCGGGCAGGTCGCAGAAGCGGACGTCGATGATCCGCACGTCCTCCTTCTCGATGTACGCCTGAGCCTCTGCTGCGTCCTGGAACATGGGTCCTCCGTGTCGGGTGCTCGGCGGGCCGGGAAAGCCTCTCGGGCTCGGCGCCGCATGGCGCAACCGTAGGGGAGGGTGGTGTCGCCGAGGTGCCGCGCGTGTGTCCTGGGTGTTTCGCGCGTGAGCCCACCGGCGCGCCGCCCGGCACGCGTGAGGAGGGCCGCCCCCCCCCTCGGGGTGGGCGGCCCTCCTCACGTGCGGGACCGGGGCGCTCAGCGCCCGCGCATCGCGCGCCGGTCCGGGCGCGCGCGCAGCGGGTCCACGCCCTTGGGGATCGGCAGTGCCTTCGAGCCCAGCGAGGTCAGCCGCTTGGCGACCTGGGTGATCTCGGCGTCGGTGAGCTTGACCGGCTTGGTGGGCAGGCGCCGCAGCGTGCGCTGCAGGTGCAGCAGGCGGGTCTGCCCCTCCTGGGTGCCGACGTTGACGACGTGCAGCGGCACCGTGGACAGGAAGCGCTGCATCTTCCTCGTCTCATCGGCCACCATCTTCTGGGTGCGGCCCTTGGGCCCCTCGACGACGAGGACGATGCCGGGACGGCCGACCATGCGCCACACGACGTCCTGCGTGCGAGGGTTGATCGCGGCGGGCTCGGACTCGATGTACCAGCCGCGCCCCACCTGGTCGAGGACGGCCTTGGCGGCTCCGGGCATGCCCTCGATCTGGGTGTAGGAGGCGCGCCGGGTGAGCAGGTTGAGCAGGAGCATGTCCACCATGAAGGCGAGCAGCAGCCCCATGACGAGCCAGTAGACGAAGGACTGGCTCGTGAGGACGGCCAGCAGCGCCGACAGGCCCAGGACGCCGACGAGCACACCGCCCAGGGCCCAGCCGATCCAGGGGAAGGTGCGGCGGGAGACCGTGTAGGCGTCCTTGAGGTTCTGGAAGTACTGCCCGAAGCGGCGCTTCTTCTTGGGGGTGGGGCTCTGGGTGCTGCTCACGGTGGTCCACCATAGCCGACACGCGGCACGCAGCCACTACCTGCGGCGCACCTGGGGACGCGCCTCAGGCGCTCGCCGCGACCGTCTCGGGCTCGTCGCCGGTCAGGCCCCGCGCCACGAGGGAGGCCGCCTCCTGGCGGGCGGTGCTCCCCTGGGCCAGGGCGGCCATCTGGGCCGGGATGGGGCGGCCCTTGGCCCTCATGGCGCGGCTCCACAGCAGGCCGGAGCGGTAGGAGGAGCGCACCATCGGCCCGCTCATGACGGCCGGGATCCCGGCCTGCTCCGCGAAGTCCGCGAGCTCGAGGAACTCCTGCGGCTTGACCCACCGGTCAATGGGGTGGTGGAGCTTGGAGGGGCGCATGTACTGGGTGATGGTGAGGATGTCGACCTTGTGCTCGACGAGGGCGCGGATCGCGTCCTCGGTCTCCTGGCGGGTCTCGCCCATGCCGAGGATGAGGTTCGACTTCGTCAGCAGGCCGGCGTCGGAGGCCTGCTCGAGGACGGACAGGGAGCGCTCGTAGGAGAAGGCGGGCCGGATGCGGTGGAAGATGCGGGGCACCGTCTCGAGGTTGTGGGCGAAGACCTCGGGGCTGGAGGAGAAGACCTCCTCCAGCGCGTCGCGGTTGCCCCTGAAGTCCGGCACCAGCAGCTCGACGCCGCAGCCGGGCAGCTGGGCGTGGATCTGCCGGGCGACCTCGGCGTAGAGCCAGGCGCTGCCGTCGGGGCGGTCGTCGCGGGCGACGCCCGTGACCGTGGCGTAGCGCAGCTGCATCTCGGCGACTGAGGCGGCCACGCGGCGCGGCTCGTCCTCGTCGTAGGCGGTGGGGCGACCGGTGGCGATATCGCAGAAGTCGCAGCGGCGCGTGCACATCTCGCCGCCGATGAGGAAGGAGGCCTCGCGGTCGTTCCAGCACTCGTAGACGTTGGGGCAGTTCGCCTCCGCGCACACGGTGTGGAGCTTCTTGTCCCTCACCATGCTCCGGACCTCCTGGTAGGTCTCGGAGACGATGGCCTTGGTGCGCAGCCACTTGGGCTTGCGCTCGATGGGGGTCTGCGCGTTGCGCGCCTCCACGCGCAGGAGCCGGCGGCCCTCGGGCGCGATCGTGCTCGTCACGGTGCTCTCCTCGTCTTGGTCGGCTGCCCCGATCCTATGCCTCACAGCCGGGCATGTAGGACTGAAGGCCTATGCTCTGGGCGTGGGCTCACGTGGCGTCCGCCACGAGCGGGGACAGGCAGCGCTCGAGCGCCGCCACCACCTCGTCCGCCAGGTCCGCGGCGCGCAGGCGGGTGCCCGTCTCCGCCTCGAGGGAGGTGACCCCGGCGTCGTCGATCCCGCAGGGCAGGATCCGGTCCAGGTCGAAGACCGCCAGGTCCGGGCTGACGTTGAGGCCGATGCCGTGCGTCGTCACCCCACGGGCCACGCGCACCCCCAGGGCGCAGACCTTGCGCTCGGTGCGCCGGCGCGGGTCCACCGCCCCGCGCTCACCCGGCACCCACACGCCCGAGCGCCTCTCGACCCGCACCGCGTCCACCCCGTGGCCCGCGCAGACCTCGATAACGGCCTGCTCGAGGGCGCGGACGTAGCGGATGACGTCAATGGGGCTGACCAGCCGGACCACCGGGTAGACGGTGAGCTGGCCGGGACCGTGCCAGGTGGTCTTGCCGCCCCGGTCGACGTCGACGACGGGGACGTGACCGGGCTCGACGAAGGCGCCCGCGGGACGCTCCCAGGAGTGGGCGCGCCGGCCGACGGTGTAGACGTCCTCGTGCTCCAGGACGATGACGCAGGACGGCCGCTCGCCCGCGACGACGTCCGCGTGGACCTGGCGCTGCAGGGCCCGGCCCTCCTCGTAGGGGACCAGGCGGGAGCCGAGGCCGACGTCGATGCGCTGCACGCCCCCACCTTAGGCGGCACGCCCGCGCTCCCGGGCCGGGGCCGCGCGCAGGGGCGTGCACAGGGTCCTGACCGGGACGCGAGCTGCTCGACGGGCGAGCGGTCCCGAGGTTGTCCACAGGGCGGCCGGGGACGCTGGCGCCGGGGCCCTGCCCGCGGCGAGCATGAGGCATGAGCGCAGCCGAGACCACCGCCCCCCGACCCGCCAGCCGGACCGCCTCCCGGCTCGTGTCCCGGGCCGCCGGCCGGGCCGGCTCCCGAGAGGCCTCTCGCCTGCGCCGCGGCCGCGCCGCCCCGCGTGCC
>NZ_JACJVC010000011.1 GCF_023369555.1 Actinomyces sp. AC-20-1
GGGCGGGGCATGCCGGCCAGGCCGCGCACGCGCTCGGCGGCGACGTCGGCGAGGGCGGAGAAGGACTGGGCGGCGCCGGTCAGCTCCTCCCACACGCCGGTGGCGCGGGCCAGGCGCTGGCCACTGGTGGCCTCGGCCGCGGCGAGCCCGGCCAGGCGGGCGCGGGCGACGCGCTCGCGCTCCTCGGCGGCCTCCCTGCGGCGTCTGAGGAGGGCCTGGTCCTCGTGCCCGGCCTCGAGCAGGGACTGGGTCTGGACGACGTCGTCGGCCAGGAGGCGGGCGGTGGCGTCGCGGACCTCGGCCTGGATGGTGCGCGCCCGGCGGGCGACGGCGGCCTGGCGGGCCAGGGGACCGAGCTGGCGGCGCAGCTCGGTGGTGAGGTCGGTCAGGCGCGTGAGGTCGGCGGCCATGGCGTCGAGCTTGCGCAGGGCGCGCTCCTTGCGGCGCCGGTGCTTGAGGACGCCGGCGGCCTCCTCGATGAAGCCGCGGCGCTCCTCGGGGGTGGCGGTCAGGACGGCGTCGAGCTGGCCCTGGCCGACGATGACGTGCATCTGGCGGCCCAGGCCGGTGTCGCTCAGCAGCTCCTGGACGTCGAGGAGGCGGCAGGGGCTGCCGTTGATCCGGTACTCGGAGCCGCCGCCCCGGAAGAGGGTGCGGGTGAGGGTGACCTCGCTGTAGTCGATGGGCAGGGCGCCGTCGGTGTTGTCGATGGTGAGGGAGACCTCGGCGCGGCCGAGGGCGGGGCGCGAGCCGGCGCCGGCGAAGATGACGTCCGCCATGGTGCCGCCGCGCAGGCTCTTGGCGCCCTGCTCGCCCATGACCCAGGTGAGGGCGTCGACGACGTTGGACTTGCCCGAGCCGTTCGGGCCGACGACGGCGGTGATGCCGGGCTCCAGGCGCAGGGTCGTGGACGAGGCGAAGGACTTGAAGCCCTTGATCGTCAACGTCTTGAGGTGCACGGGCTCACGATAGCCGTCGCGCGCGGCCGGGCGCCCGCCGGGACGGGTGGGCCCGCCCCGGCGCACGTGGCTCACACCCCCAGCCCGGCCTCCCTCAGGACGGCCAGGGCCCGGTGGCGCCACATCTGGGAGACGGCCGAGCCGGGGTTGAGGTCGAAGACGTGGTCCGTGCAGGGCACGACGTGGGTCTCGTGCGCGGCACCGACCTCGGTCAGCACGGCGTCGAGCGCGAGCGCCCCGGCGACGGGGACGACGTGGTCGCGCTCCCCGGCGACGACGAGGGTGGGCGGCAGGCCCGCTGCGAGCCCGGCACCGGCCACCTGCCGCAGGAGCCGGACGGGGTCGATGGCCTCGTAGCGCTCGGGGACCTCGGCGGGGGTGCCGCCGGTGTAGCGCTGGGCCCGTTCGGACACGAAGGGCCCCATGACGAGGTCGGGGTTGTCGTGGAAGCCGACGGGGTCCGCGATGGGGTACTCGGTGAGGACGGCGTCGATGCCGGGGACCCGGCCCCCGCAGGCGGCGGGGTAGTCGGGCAGGGTCCCCAGGGCCTGGCGGTAGGTGAGGTTGAGGGCGAGGTGGCCTCCGGCGGAGTCGCCGACGAGGGCGAGGCGCTGGGCGTCGCCCCCGTAGTCGGCGGCGTGCGCCGCGACCCAGGCCAGGCCGCAGGCGGTGCGGGACTCGGCGAGCTGCCAGGTGGGCTGGGCGGTGGTGGACAGGGGGTAGTCGACGGCGACGGCGAGGTAGCCCTGGCGGGCGAGCCAGTCGGCCTGGCCCCGGGTCATGGGGTTGAGGCGGTTGCCGTTGGACCAGCCGCCGCCGTGGACGAGGACGACGACGGGCACGCCCTCGGGGTGGGCGGCGCGCACCTGGTCCGGGGTGAGGGGGGTGCCGTCGGCGCTGCGGGGGTACCAGACGCCGGCGCGCAGGAGCTGGCCGGTCTCGGCGTCGTCGAGGACGAGGGGCTCGAGGTCGGGGGCGGAGCCGGCCTGACCGATGCCGGTCAGGGCGAGGAGGTCGACGTCGGTGCCCTGGGCGGTGACGTAGGAGAGCTGGGCGGTGCCGACGCCCCCGGTGACGGCGGTGGCCAGCGCGAGCAGGGCTGCGGTGGCGGCGCGCAGCCGGGTGCCGGGGGCCATGCGCACGCGGCCGGCACGGTGGGCGCTACCGGCACGGACGGCAGGGTCAGCGTGGTGGGCGCTGTCGGGGCGGTGGGAGCGGAGGGCTGCGGCGAGGGCGAGGAGGGTGAGCAGGAGGAGAGCGACGAGGATGCCGAGGCCCCAGGTGCCGAGCATGAGCGAGTAGGACAGGCCGGGGACCTCAACGAGCTCGGCCAGGGCCGCGAGCGCGAGGAAGGCGGCCAGGGCGAGGGCGGTGCGTCCCAGCAGGGGCCGACGGCGGGGCCCGCGCGGCCGGGCACCGGCTCGCCTGGCACCGGGGCGCCTCGGGCTGCGCCGCCGAGGGTCGGGCCGCTCGCTCAGCTGCTGGAGCCCGGGTCTCTCACTCACGCGCCGCAGCCTAGCGCCCACGCGTGGACAACCTGCCGCTCCCAGGACAACCTCTCCGCCCAAGGACAACCTGCTCCCCCAAGGACCACCTACAGGCGACACACACGTTGTCCAACGACACACACGTTGTCCTTGAGCGATCGCGTGATCCGCAGGTGCGCGGCGGGTCGGCACCATGCGTCAGCATCACGACACTTGTTTGGTAGTGCTTCTCATTATCGATACTATACGGGTGGACCGGAGCACCCCGCTCCAGGCTGCGCAGGCCCCGCACGGCCCGCGCCGTTCCCGGCTGGAAAGACCGACATGCGAGCAGCAACCACCACACGGCCACTGGCCGTACTCACCGCCCTGCTGGCGCTCATCGTCTGCGCGATGGCGCCCGCGGCCCAGGCGGACAACAGGATCCTTCTGGAGAGCGGACACACCGACGCCTTCTACATCCTCACGGAGGGCGGCGTCCCAGAAGTCGTGGTCGACAACAGGGGCGACCGCTACACCCCGGGCGACACCATCTTCCGCATCCAGGCCTCCACCTACAGCACCGAGCACGAGCTCACCGGCCCGTTCGACGGGCCCGTGGAGGGGTACTTCAGTGGCGCCCTGGCCAGCGGGTGGTTCGAGCCCGGGTGGAACGCCCCCGGGTTCAGGAGACACTTCGCGTCGATGCGCATCGACTTCACGAAGGTCACCGGCCCGGGCCGAGTGCTTCTCGCCGGCAACTCCTCGATCGATGACGAGACTGACCCAAGGCAGGCCTACCTTGCCGACGGCTCCTACGATGTCGTGACGGGCGCCAGTCTGCCCATCACCGGTCACGAGCACGCGCACTGGTTCTTCACCCACGCCGGCGAGTACCAGCTCACCGGAATGGCCGTCGGCACGCGCGCCGACGGCACGGAGGTCGCCTCCGAGCCCTTCACCGTGGCCTTCCGCGTCGAGCGCAACGCGCAGGACACGCGCGCCGAGGCACCCTCCCAGCCGACCACGGCCCCGGGCACGGAGCCGACCACGGCCCCCGCTCCGACCGCCCAGCCCAGCACCCAGCCGGGTACCGAGCCCACCACTGAGCCGACGACGCCCTCCTCGAGCGTCTTCGACACCCACGAGCCCTACCGCCTCACCCACGGCCACGTCGACCTCTTCAGCGTCATCGCCAAGGACGGCAGGCTCGTCATGGCCGCCAAGGACGAGTCCACCGGCAAGATGGTCGTGCGCCAGCCGGAGGACGTCACCGTCGTCGTCGGCGAGAGCACGCGTCGCGAGCTCAAGGGGGATCTGGCCTCGGCTCTCGTGCCCTCGGGCTACTTCCTGCCCGAGAGCGGACAGAACCAGCAGGAGGCCCCCTTCCCCGGCTGGGACACCTTCTCGGCCGAGCCGGACTTCCCCACCGTCGACATCGAGTTCGTGGACGTCACCGGCCCCGGCCGCGTCTTCCTCTTCACCACCGCCCGTAGCGCTCTGAGCTCTCAGCTGGTCTCAGGAAAGTACGAGCTCAACGACGGCGAGGTCATCCACATGGAGGACCCCGGACACGTGCACACCAACTGGCTCTTCGAGAAGCCGGGCACGTACACCATGACGGTGCGGGCCAAGGGCGAGTCCTTGGAGAGCGGCGACACCGTGACCTCCCAGCCGGCCACGTACACGTGGGTCGTGGGCGAGAGCGCCCCGACCCCGGAGCCGACCGCCACCGCCAGCAGCACGGCCGGCACCGAGCCCACCAGCGCCCCCAGCACCAGCGCCCCCGCCACCTCGGCGCCCGGCGGTGACCCGAGCGCCACGCCCAGCAGCACGGCCAGCACCGGCCCCAGCCCCACCGGCAGCGCGAGCGCCACGCCCAGCGCGAGCGCCACGGCCAGCACCCCGGGAGGCGCCCCCCTGGCAGCGGGTGGCGGCGCAGCGGGCTCGGGCCTCGGCGGAGGCTCCGGCACGGGCGGCGGCTCGGGCCTGGCCCGCACCGGCGCGGGGACGATGACCCTGGTCGGCATGAGCCTGGCGACCTTCGCCGGGGGATCCGCCTTCCTGGCCGCACGCCGTCGGCAGGCCTGACACCGGCCCTGCCCCGGGTGACGACATGAGCCGGTGGCGAGGACACCACAGTCCTCGCCACCGGCTCATGTGTGAGCGGGACCCTGCCTGCGGACCGGCCCCGGCGGCCCCGGGCGGTCCCGTCCGAGGCCCGCGGACCGGCTCAGGAGGCCGGGGCGGCGAGCTCGGGGAACCAGATGGCGATCTCCCGCTCGGCCGAGGCCGGGGAGTCGGAGCCGTGGACGAGGTTCTCGATGGCGGGTCCCGCCCAGTCGCGTCCCAGGTCCCCGCGGATCGTCCCCGGTGCCGCGGTCGTCGGGTCCGTCGCCCCCATGAGGGAGCGCACGCCCTCGACCACGCGGTCCCCCTCCACGACGGCGGCGACGACCGGCCCGCGGGTCATGTACTGCACGATGCCCGGGTAGAAGGGCTTGCTCACGTGCTCGCAGTAGTGCTCCGCCAGCGTCCGGGGGCCGGCCTGGAGCATCCGCAGGGCGGTGACCTCGTAGCCCTTGGCCTCGATCCGGCGCAGGACCTCGCCGGTCAGGTGCCGTTCGACGGCGTCGGGCTTGAGCAGGACCAGGACCCTGCTGCGGGGCGTGCTCGGGGCCGCGCCGTCGGCGGCCGGGGTGGTGGACTGGGGTGCGGTGGTGCTCATGGCTCTCCAAGAGTGCGTGTGGTGGACGTCGTCGTCGGACATGGTCGGGGCTGTGGCGAGGGCTGGGCCCCGTCCCTCAGCGGCTGCGGGCCGGCTCAGGGACCTGGGCGGCACCCGCGTGCTCATGGGCGTCCAGGAGGCTCTGGACGCGGTCGAGGGTCGTACCGGGGTCTGGACCGACGACCGTCGCCTCGACCCATCCCGCGCGCGTGACGCCGAGGACCAGGAGCTGCGACATCGTCGTGGCGGGTCGGCCCTCGACCCACAGGTGTGAGCGCTCGGTCTCCAGGAGCACCGCCAACGTGGCCGCGGGCCGGGCGTGCAGGCCGGCGGGGTCGCTCACGTACAGGGGGCGTGAGGCGGCCGGCTCCTCCTGCGCGGCGGGTGCGCCCGGCCGGACCTCGTCGCTCCACATCGACACCACCGTGCGGGCCGCCCGCGCGCAGGCCCTGACGTCCGCGCCGCAGGCGGCCTCCACCGCGGCCGCCAGGGTGCCCTGCGCCACCGGGACGTCGACGACGAGCGCGAGCCCCGTCGCGTCGCTGCCCGGTGCTCCACCGGGCCCCGTCGCCCCGTCCTCCCCCAGGACCGTCTCGACCGCCATCTGGGCGACCATGAGGGCGCTGCCGAGGTCCGTGGTGACGAGCACCTGGTGCCCTGCGGCGAGCAGGTCGCGCACCGCGGCCTCGACGGCCACGGGGTCGGTCCCGACGCCGCCGTCGGGGCCGCCTCCCACACCCCGGACGAGGACCTGCGGGGTCATCTGGGCGACGATCTCCACCACGCCCTCGGCCAGCCGGCTCGAGTGGGAGACGACGAGGACCGCCGTCAGGGGCCGGCCGTCACCGGGCGGCGGTGCCGGCGGCACGACGGCCCTACCGCCAGCTGGGGCCGTGCCGGGCCGCTCGGCGCAGGAGGGCAGGGCGCTCACCGTCTCAGTCCCTCACCTCGCAGGCCCGCCGGGCGCTGAGGGCCGCGGCCGCCAGGATGAGGGAGGTGGACTCAGCGCCCGGGTCCCGGTGCCCGCGCGAGCGCTCACCCAGGTAGGAGGCGCGTCCCCGGCGCGCCCGCATGGGCTCGGTGGCGCTGGCCCCTGCGGCGGCGGCCTCCGCGGCCGCCTCGAGGACCGCGGCCGGAGCGTCCTCGCACTGCCCCACCCGGGTCACGGCCTCCTGGGCGGCGCGGGCGGCAGCGGCCCAGGCGTCCACCATGGTCTTGTCCCCCGCCTCGGCGTGCCCGCGGGCGAGGACGCCCTCGCAGGCGGCGGACACCATCCGGGCGGCGCCCGGTGCGTCGAGCACGGGCGCGTCGGCCTCCCGGGCGGCGCGCAGGAAGGCCGTGCCGATGAGGGGGCCGGCGGCACCGCCGACCGTCGAGATGAGGATCGTGGCGGTGAGCTTGAGGACAGCCCCCGGCGTGGGCAGCTCACCCGCGTCCTCCAGGGCGGCGACGGCGGCGCGCATGCCGCGCTCAAGGTTGGTGCCGTGGTCGCCGTCGCCGATGGCCGTGTCGAGGGCGGTGAGCTCCTCGCGGTGCTCGGCGACGACCTGTGCGGACAGGCGGATCCAGGACTCGGCCCAGGAGGCGTCAAGAGGCATCGTGCTTCCTTCGAGGGGACGGCGTGGCGCTCGCGCGCATGGCTGGGCCCATTGTTCCACGCCCTCCCCGGCCGGGGCGCGGCCCGCACTGAACCGGACCGGACTCCGACCCGCACCGAGACAGGAGCGGGGCCGGCTCAGGACCGGCCGAAGAGCGCGCGTGCCTCGGCGGCGAGCACCACCGAGCCCAGGACGAGCACCCCGGAGGCCGTCAGGGGCGCCCCGGAGCCCTCCGAGAGCCTGGCGGCCTGCTCGATGCCGGAGGCCAGGTCGTCGGCGACGACCACCCGGTCCTCGCCGTAGACCTCCCGCGCCACCGCCGCCAGGTCCTCGACCTCCATCGCCCGCGGGGAGTCGACCGGGACGACCACCACCGCGTCCGTGGCCGGCTCGAGCACGGACAGCACGCCCTCGGCGTCCTTGTCCGCCATGATGCCCATGACGGCCACGAGGTGCTGGAAGCCGAAGGCCTCCTCGACCGCGGGCACGAGCGCGCTCACGCCGTGCGGGTTGTGGGCGGCGTCGACCAGGACCGTCGGGGAGGAGCGCAGCACCTCGAGCCGCCCCGGGCTCGTGACCGAGGCGAAGCCGTCCTCGACCACCTTGGCGGGCAGGGCCCTCCCGGCGAAGACGGCCTCGGCGGCCGCCAGGGCCAGCAGCGCGTTACGCGCCTGGTAGCTCCCGTGCAGGGGGACGAAGACGTCCTCGTAGACGGCGGCGGGGGTCGCCAGGCTCACCATCTGCCCGCCGACGGCGAGGGTGCGGTCGAGCACGCGCAGCGTGCCCGCGCCCGGGGCCTCGGGGTCCTCCTCCGGGTCGAGCTCGCGGCGCCACACGACGCCGTGCTCCCCGGCCGCGGCGGCGATGACCTCCTGGGCCTCGGCCGGCTGCAGGGCGGTGACGAGCGTGGCGCCGTCCTTGATGATGCCGGCCTTGTTCTGGGCGACCTGGCGCAGGGTGCTGCCCAGCCAGGCACCGTGGTCCAGCCCGATGGGCGTGATGACCTCGACCTCGGAGTCGACGACGTTCGTCGAGTCCCAGGTGCCCCCCATGCCGACCTCGATGACGGCGACGTCCACCGGGTGGTCGGCGAAGACGGCCAGGGCCATGACGGTGAGGACCTCGAAGAAGCTCAGGCGCGGCCCTCCCTCGGCCACCGAGCGCTCGTCGACCATGCGCACGTAGGGCTCGACGTCCTCCCAGGCGGCGATGAAGCCCTCCTCGCTGACGGGCTCACCGTCGAGGCTGATGCGCTCACGGACCGTGGCCAGGTGGGGGCTGGTGAAGCGACCGGTGCGCATGCCCGTGGCGGCCAGGAGGCGCTCGGTCATGCGGGCGGTGGAGGTCTTGCCGTTGGTGCCGGTGACGTGGACGACCCGGTAGCTGCGCTCGGGGTGGCCGAGGATGTCGAGGACGGCCTCGACCCGCGACAGGGAGGGCTGGACCTTGTGCTCGGGCGCGCGCGCCAGGATCTCGGCCTCGACCTGGCGCATGCGCTCGGAGACCTCCACGGCGCGGGCGGCGGCCAGCAGCGAGGCCCGGTGCGCCTCAAGCTCGTCGGGGGAGTCCGGCAGGACGCTCTCCCACTGCTCCCAGTCGTCGGAGTCGTCCTCGTCGACCTCGGCGAGCAGGGCGTCGAGCTCGTCGAGGCTGTCAGCGCCGATCATGTTGCGGGCCACGAGCTCGCGCAGGGCCTGCAGGTCCTCGGCCTCCTGGGCGGCCTCGCGCTCGGCGTCCCCGGCACCGGCCTCGCGCACGTCGGTGACGGACAGGCCGGGGGCGTGAGCGGCCTGGATGTAGGGCAGGAGCTCGGGGTCCACGCCCTCGGTGCCCGTGGCCTGGCGGTGCAGCGCCGCCAGGCCGCCCTCGTGCAGGCCGTCGCCGAAGACGGCGTCGACGACCTCCTCGCCGGTGGCTCCCTCAGGGATGCCGAACGCGGCGCCCTCGTGCTTGTGCATGCTCATCCTTTGCTGTCGTCGGTTGTCACGATCCAGGCCACTGCCCCGCCCCGCCCTCCGGTGGCGCGCCGCCGGCCGCGTGATGACGCGGCGCGGGGGCCCCGCCCGGAGAATGGGGTTCACGCAATGGCCTGGATCGTGACACTCAGGCCCGGGTCACCACCGCGCTGGCCTCGCCCGGCCCCACGACGACCTGCACGGAGCAGAGCGTCTCGGAGGCGATGAGGCTCAGGTGCGCCCCGGTCCAGGCCTGTCGCTCCGCCGGGACCGTGAGGGTCACGGCGCCCGGCTCACCGATCGTCAGGCCGGAGGCCTTGCGCTCGTCCTGGATGAGGCGGATGAGGTCGCGGGCCCAGCCCTCGGCCTCGAGCGCCTCGTCCAGCGCCGTGTCGAGCACGACGAAGGCGCCTGAGGGCAGCATCGCGGCGGACAGGGAGTCGTCGTGGACGTCGATGCGGCTGGTGAGGGTGAAGGCGCCCTCCTCGGCCTCGAGGACCACGGGCACGCCGTCGATCAGCAGGGCGTCGAAGCGCACGTCGCCGTCCTCGGTGAGGGTCCACTCCCCCGCCTTGACGGCGGCGAAGAGCCGGCTCGTCATCCTGCGGACCTCGGGGGCGAGGGCGCGCGGGTTGAGGGTGAGCTCCTCGTGGACCTCGTAGCCGGCGGTCGCGGCGTCCAGGACGCGCACCTCCTTGACGTTGACCTCCTCGCCGATGAGGGCGCGGAAGGGGGCCAGGCCGGCCGGGTCGGCGGTGGCGACCGTGAGGGTGCGCAGCGGCTGGCGCACGCGCAGCCTCTCGGCCTTGCGCAGGCTGAGCGTCGCGGAGACGGCGTCGCGGGCCTCGTCCATCGCGGCCACGAGGGCGGCGTCGGCGACGTGGGCGGGCAGCACCGGCCAGTCGGTCAGGTGCACGGAGCGCCCGCCGGTCAGGCCGCGCCAGATCTCCTCGCTCACGAGCGGGGCGAGCGGGGCCATGACCTCGGTGAGCACGCGCAGCACGGTGGCCAGCGTGTCGAAGGCCGGTCGGGCCACTCCGGCGTCGTCGCTGGTGAAGCGCGTGCGGGAGGTGCGCAGGTACCAGTTGGTGAGCACGTCGATGAACTCGCGGACGGTGGCGGTCGCGCCGGTGATGTCGTAGGCGCTCATCTGGGCGCCGACCGTCTCCGCCAGGTCCTTGACGCGGGCCAGGACGTAGCGGTCCATGACGGCCAGGCGCCCTCGCGCCCCGAACAGGGAGGCGTCGTCGAGGTCCACGCCCGGCGTGGTGTGGCCCGTGCCGCCCTCGGCCCGGCCGGCGTAGAGCGCGAAGAAGTACCAGGTGTTCCACAGGGGCAGGAGGACCTGGCGGACGGTGTCGCGGATCGCCTGGTCGGTGACGGCGAGGTTGCCTCCGCGCACGACCGGCGAGGCGAGCAGGAACCAGCGCATGGCGTCGGCGCCGTCACGGTCGAAGACCATGTTGACGTCCGGGTAGTTGCGCAGGGACTTGCTCATCTTCTGCCCGTCCTCTCCCAGGAGGATGCCGTGGGAGATGACGGAGGTGAAGGCGGGCCGGTCGAACAGGGCGGTGGCCAGCACGTGCAGGGTGTAGAACCAGCCGCGGGTCTGGCCGATGTACTCGACGATGAAGTCGCCGGGGTTGTGGGACTCGAACCAGTCGACGTTCTCGAAGGGGTAGTGGACCTGGGCGAAGGGCATGGAGCCGGACTCGAACCAGCAGTCGAGGACGTCGGGGATGCGGCGCATCATCGACTGGCCCGTGGGGTCGTCCGGGTTGGGGCGCACGAGGGTGTCGATGAAGGGGCGGTGCAGGTCCTCGACCTTGACGCCGAAGTCGGCCTCGAGCTCGGCGAAGGAGCCGTAGACGTCGGTGCGCGGGTACTCGGGGTTGTCACTGACCCACACGGGGATGGGCGCGCCCCAGAAGCGGTTGCGCGAGATGGACCAGTCGCGGGCGCCGGCGAGCCAGTTGCCGAAGATGCCGTCCTTGATGTGCTCGGGCGCCCAGGTGATCCGCTGGTTGAGCTCGACCATGCGGTCGCGGATGGCGGTGACGCGCACGAACCAGGAGGAGACGGCCTTGTACATCAGCGGCTGGCGGCAGCGCCAGCAGTGCGGGTAGCTGTGCACGTAGGACTGCTGGCGCACGAGGACGGCGCGCACGGCCGCGTCACGGCGGGCCAGGGGGCCGGTGCCGTCGCGCAGGTCGATGGTGATCTGCTTGTTGGCGTCGAGGATCTGGGTGCCGGCGTAGTCGGGGACCTCGGAGGTGAAGACGCCGCCGTCGTCGACGGGGATGACGGTGCCGATGCCGTAGGCCTGGCAGATGAGCATGTCGTCCTCACCGAAGGCGGGGGCCTGGTGGACGAGCCCGGTGCCGTCGGTGGTGGTGACGTAGTCGGCGAGCAGGATCGTCCAGGCGGCGGGGCCGGGGGCGGCGCCCTCGGCCCGGTGGGCGTCGTCGTCGTAGTAGTCGTAGACCGGGTGGTAGGCGGTGCCCTCGAGCTCGGCGCCGGTGCGGGTGGCGATGACCTCGGGGTCCTCACCGAGCTCGCGGGCGTAGGCGGCCACGAGGTCGCTGGCGATGATGACGTCCTCGCCTGCGAGCGGGGAGTCGAGGTCGGCGGCGACGCGCACGACGCTGTACTCGACCTCGGGGCCGACGGCGACGGCGGAGTTCGACGGCAGGGTCCAGGGGGTGGTGGTCCAGATGAGGGCGAGCTCGGGACGGTCGCTGCCGTCGGCGGCGGGGGTCTCGCTCAGACGCGTCACCAGGCGCAGGCCGACGGTGACGGTGTTGTCCTGGCGGTCCTGGTAGACGTCGTCGTCCATCTTGAGCTCGTGGTTGCTCAGGGGCGTGCGGTCGTTCCAGCAGTAGGGCAGGACGCGCCAGCCCTGGTAGGCCAGGCCCTTGTCGTAGAGGCTCTTGAAGGCCCAGATGACCGACTCCATGTAGTCGGGGTTGAGGGTCTTGTAGTCGTTGTCGAAGTCGACCCAGCGGGCCTGGCGGGTGACGTAGTCCTCCCACTCGCGGGTGTAGCGCAGCACGCTGGTGCGGCAGGCGTCGTTGAAGGCCTGGATGCCCAGGCCCCCGGGGCGGGTGATCTCGCCGACGTCGTCGATGCCGAGCTCGCGCTGGGCCTCGAGCTCGGCGGGCAGCCCGTGGGTGTCCCAGCCGAAGCGGCGCTCGACGCGCCGGCCCATCTGGGTCTGGAAGCGGCCGACGGCGTCCTTGACGTAGCCGGTCAGGAGGTGGCCGTAGTGGGGTAGGCCGTTGGCGAAGGGCGGGCCGTCGTAGAAGACGAACTCGTTGGGGTTGCCGTCGGCGTCGTAGGCGGGACGGTGGGCGATGGACTCGGCGAAGGTGCGGTCCTGCTTCCAGTAGGCCAGGACCTCCTCCTCCAGGGCGGGGAAGGAGGGCGAGGGGTTCACGCCCTGGCCGTCGCGGTGCAGGGGGTAGCCCTGGGGGTGGAAGGAGTCGCCGGCGGGGGCGGCCGGTGTGGGCTGGGCCATCGGTGTGTCTCTCTCGTGAACGTCCGTGTGTCACGAGGACGACGCCGACCGCCCCGTCCCTCAGGTGGGGCGGCGGTACCGCGGTACCACCTCGCTTGCCCCGGGCGCCGCTGGCGCGGCGTTCCGGGACCGCTTCGTTGGGGGCTGTGCGGGCCCCTCCCGCCCGGGTCTAGTGGGGCGCGTCCGGGGACGGCCTGTTCTTCCGGGAGGCTCGCCGGTGATGCCCGGGTGCGTGGGCGCCCGGCCGGGTCAGTGCCTGGTTGCGGCGAGTCTAGCCAGGGCCCGCGAGCGCGGGCCAGCCGCGGGCGCCGCGGTGGGGAGTCGTCCTGGACACACCGGCCCACCGGTGGGGAGACCGGCAGCGCCGCGGGCGGCTGTCCCGGCGCGCCCTCGACGGCGGCCGTGCCGACGGCCGTGCCTGCAGGGCGCCGGGGGCTCCGGGCCGCGTCAGTGCCCGTGTCGGAGGCCGTGTCAGTGGCCGCGTCAGTGGCGGGCGACGAGGGTGTTGGTGGCCTGGGCGCGCGGGCGCACGACGAGGCTGTCGATGTTGACGTGGGCGGGGCGCTCGAGGGTCCAGGCGACGCACTCGGCGACGTCCTCGGCGACGAGGGGCGCCTCGACCCCGGCGTAGACGGCGTCGGCGCGGGCCCGGTCCCCGTGGAAGCGGTTGAGGGAGAACTCCTCGGTGGCGACCATGCCGGGGGCGATCTCGATGACGCGCACCGGCTCGCCGACGAGCTCCTGGCGCAGGGTGGTGGCGATGACCCTCTCGGCGTGCTTGGCGGCGACGTAGCCGCCCCCGCCGGGGTAGGTGTCGTGGGCGGCGGTGGAGGTGAGGAAGAGCAGGTCTCCGCCGTGCTCGCGCAGGGTGGGCAGGAAGGCCTGGCTCACGCGCAGGGCGGCGAGGGCGTTGCGCTCGTACATGGTGAGCCACTCCTGGACCTTGCCGTGGGCGACGGGGTCGGTGCCCAGGGCCCCTCCGGCGTTGTTGACGACGGCGTCGAGCCGGCCGCCGTCGAGGACCCGGGCGGCGAGGCGGTCGACGTCGTCCTGGTCCTGGAGGTCGGCGCCCACCCACTGGCAGCCGGTCTCGGAGGCCAGTGCCTCCAGGCGCTCGGTGCGGCGGGCGGTGGCGACGACGTCCCAGCCGTGGGCGCGCAGGAGGCGGACGGTGGCGGCGCCGATGCCGGTGGAGGCTCCGGTGACGAGGGCGCGGCGGGCGGCAGGGGCGGTGGCGCTGGGGGTCATGGTCGTATTCTTGCCCGATGAGTGACGAGGCTGTCTCCCCCGGTCCGCGCGAGCCCGCCTGGGTGCGGCACGCGATCGCCTGGCACGTGTTCCCGTTGGGGGCGGTGGGGGCTGAGCCCCTGCGTCCCGACGGCGACCCCGCTGGCCCGTCGTCGCCCGCCGGCGCGGTGGCCGCCGAGCACCGTCTGCTGCGGCTGGTGCCGTGGCTGGACCACCTCGTGGGGCTGGGGGCGAACGTGCTCCAGCTGGGGCCGGTGCTGGACTCGATGTCCCACGGCTACGACACGGTGGACTACCTGCGCGTGGACCCGCGGCTGGGCACGGAGGAGGACCTGGTCACGCTCATCGCCGAGGCGCACGCGCGCGGCGTCAAGGTCATGCTCGACGGCGTCTTCAACCACACGGGTCTGGCCCACCCGGCCTTCGCCCGGCTGGCGCAGGAGGGGCCGTCCTGCGCGAGCGCCGGGATGTACCGGCTCACCTGGCCGGGCGGCGAGGAGGCGTGGGTGCCGGGCACGGCCCCCGGCTATGAGCGCTTCGAGGGCCAGGACTGGCTGCCGGCCCTCAACCACGCCTCACCCGAGGTGGCCGGGCTCGTGGCCGGGGTGATGGAGCACTGGTGCGAGCGCGGGGTGGACGGCTGGCGCCTGGACGCCGCCTACGCGGTGGACCCGGTGTTCTGGCGCTCGGTGCTGCCGCGGGTGCGCGACCGCTTCCCGCAGGTGTACGTCTACGGGGAGGTGATCCACGGCGACTACGCGGGCGTGGTGGAGGCCTCGGGGATGGACGCGGTGACGCAGTACGAGCTGCGTCAGGCGGTGTGGCACTCGCTGGCGGACGCGAACCTCTTCGAGCTGGACTGGACGCTCACGCGCCACGCCGAGATGCTGGGGCGCTTCGTGCCGTGGACCTTCGTCGGCAACCACGACACCACCCGCATCGCCTCCGCGCTGGGCGACCGGCGCCTGCTGGGCCACGCCCTGGCGCTGCTGCTCCTGCTGCCGGGGACGCCGGCGGTGTACTACGGGGACGAGGAGGGCCTGGAGGCGGTCAAGGAGGAGCGCCTGGGTGGTGACGACGCGATCCGTGCGCCCCTGCCGCCGGCGCCGTGGGGCGAGGAGAGCCCCGGTGCGCCCACGCGCCACCTGCACGCCGAGCTCATCGCCCTGCGCCGGCGCCTGCCGTGGCTGCACGACGCCGTGCTCGAGCGCCTGCACCTGGACAACCGCCTGCTGTCGGTGGCGCTGCGCCCGCGTGAGGCAGGCGTCGCCGGCGAGGGCGCTCAGGCCGAGGGCGTCGTGCTGGCGCTGAGCCTGGAGCAGGAGCCGGCGTGGCTGCCGACCGGTGGCCGGGGCCGGGTGCTGGCCGGTGCTCACGGCCTGGAGCCGGCGCGTCCGGTGGACGACGGTGTGGCGCTGCCGCCGATGGGCTGGGCCGTCCTGGGCTGAGCCTCAGCACGCGCTGCGCCCGTCCCCCTTCTGGGCGGACCGGGCGGAACCTCGGGCAGCACGGCAGGGCGCGGGGCCCAGTGCCTCTAGGCTGGTGCGGTGCTGTCCTCCCTGTCCCTGGACGCCTGGGCCCTGCTCGTCGTCGGCGCGGTGGCGATCGGCGTGTCGAAGACGGCCCTGCCCGGGGCGACGACCCTGTCCGTGGCGCTCTTCGCCGCGGTGCTGCCCGCCCGGGCCTCGACGGGCACGATCCTCGTGCTGCTGCTCGTGGCGGACATGGTGGCGATCACCACCTACCGGCGCGACGCGGACTGGGGCACCCTGCGCCGGCTCGTGCCCGGGGTCCTCGTCGGGGTGGTGTCCGGCGCCGCCTTCCTCGCGGTGGCCAGCGACCGGCTGACGAAGGTGTTCATCGGCCTGCTCCTGCTGGTGCTCATCGCGGTGACGCTGGTGCTCATGCGGCGCCCGGAGCCCGCCCGGGTCCAGGGCCGGGTGGGGCGGGCGGTCTACGGCACGCTGGCGGGCTTCACGACGATGTCGGCCAACGCCGGCGGGCCGGTGATGAGCATGTACCTGCTGGCCTCCCAGTTCGCGGTGACGTCCTTCCTGGGGACCTCGGCCTGGTTCTTCTTCATCGTCAACGTGGTCAAGCTGCCCTTCTCCATCGCCCTGGGCGTCATCGAGCCCGAGACCCTGTGGGTCGACGTCGTGCTCGTCCCGGTGGTCCTGGTCTCGGCCTTCGGCGGGCGCTGGCTGGCGGCGCGCATGGACCCGGACCTGTTCGGCAGGATCGTCACCGTGCTCACGGTGGTCTCCGCGCTCTACCTCGTGGTCTCAGCGCTCTGAGCGTCCTCCTCAGCGCGGGTGCGCGCCTGGGGCACGCGCCCGGCGCTGCCGACTGAGGCCCTGGCTCCGGGCCGGTGGCTCACCGGCAGGCCCTGAGGCCCCCGCCCGGCCACAACGCGGGCCGCCGACCGGTTGGCCAGGGCGAGCACACGCTCGGGCGGCAGGTGCCGGGCCAGGCCCACGACGACGCCTGCGGTGTGGGCGTCCCCGGCCCCGTCGGTGTCGACGACCTCCACGGGCACGGCCGGTGCCGTGAGCACCCGGGTGCCGTCGGAGGGGACCCAGGCGGCGCCGCCGGCCCCTTGGCGCAGGACGACATCGGTGCCGGTGGCGGTGGCCAGGGCCGCGAGCGCGTCCAGGCGGACGGTGGCCGGGTCGCGGGCGAGGAGCGCGTCGGCCTCCTCCTCGTTGGCGGCCAGGACGTCGGCGCGGGCGAGGACCCGCTGGCGCAGGCGGGCGTCAGCGGCGAGGTCGGCCACGCGCCCTCCGGGGTCGATGACGACGGTGGCGTCCAGGCCCTCGAGCCAGGTCAGGAGGTGGTGGCCGTCGGCGAGGAGCTGGAAGCCGGAGGCGTAGACGACGGGGCGCTCACCGGACCGCCCGGCCAGGGCGCGCGCCAGGGCGGCGTCGAGGGCGGTGAGCCTGGGTGCGGACCAGTCCATCTCGCAGCCGGGGGTGGTGACGAAGGTGCGCTCGCCGTCGGGGGTGAGCAGGGTCAGGCAGGTGCCGTTGTCGGCCGGGTGGAGGGGCAGGAGGGTGGGGGCGCCGTCGGGCAGGGCGGTCCCGAGCGCGTGGAGCTCGTGGGCGATCCGCGCGCCCCTGGGCCCGGAGCCGACGGCGAGGGCGCTCAGAGGGGTGCAGCCCAGGGCGGCCGTGGCCCGTAGGACGTTGAGGCCGGTGCCGCCGTTGCCCTGGGCGACGGGCTGGGCCCAGGTGTGCCCGCCGTGGGCCGGCAGGCCGAGGACCGTGACGAGGACGTCCTCCAGGGCGGAGCCGACGACGAGGACGGGGCGCTCGGGCCGGGGCCCGGTGCGGGGGCTGCTCACGCGGGGAGGATAGCGGCCGGTAGCCTGGCTCTCATGACCTCTCAGGACGCGCAGGCGGCTCAGGAAGCAGCGACAGCCCAGGACGCCCAGGCGGCGCAGGAGCCACGGCCCTTCCCGGAGGGGCGGTCCTCCGCGGCGGTGCCGCCCGGCACGACCTTCGGCTTCCTCGGTGCGGGCAGCATGGCGGGCGCGATCGTGCGCGGGGCGGTGGCCGCGGGCCTGACCCGGGGCCCGGGAGCCGCCCGCCTGCTGGTGACGAGCCCGCACGGCTCGGCGGCAGCCCTCGCGGCCGAGCTGGCCGGGCAGGGCGTCGAGCACGTGGCGCAGGCCCCGGACCTCGTGCGCGCCAGCGACGTCGTGGTCCTGGGGGTCAAGCCGCACGTCGTGGCGGTGGTGCTCGAGCAGCTGCGCGAGGCGCTGGCCGGGCGCCCGCTGGTGGTGTCCCTGGCCGCGGGCCTGCCCCTGGCCCGCCTGGAGGCGATGCTGCCCGAGGGCTCGCGCGCGGTGCGGGCGATGCCGAACATGGCGGCGGCCGTGGGGGCGTCGATGACGGCGCTGGCGGCGGGCTCGGGGGCGGGTGAGGAGGACCTGGCCCTCGTCGAGGGGCTCATGGGGGCGGTGGGGCGCACCACCCGGATCGCCGAGCGGGACTTCCCGGCCTTCGTGGGGCTGGCGGGCTCCTCCCCCGCCTTCGTCCTCACCTTCATCGAGGCCCTGGCGCGGGCGGGGGTCCTGGCGGGCGTCCCGAAGGCGCAGGCGGTGGACATCGTGGCCCAGGCGGTGCTCGGCTCGGCGCTGACCGTGCAGGCGGAGGCGGCCTCACGGGCCGGGGGCGGGCGCACGCCGGCGGACCTGGTGGACGCGGTGTGCTCACCGGGGGGCACGACGGTCGCCGGGCTGGTGGCGATGGAGCGGGCGGGGTTCTCCAGCGCGGTCATCGAGGGCTTCAGGGCGACGGTGGCGCGCGACCGGGAGCTGGGGGCCTGACGCAGGGCCCCTTCTCATGGGGGCCGGCAGCGGGGACGTGATCTCAACCACCGACCCTCATTGCATTACGAAGGAATATTGCTAAACTCCCTTGCGTCTCGAGTTCGTGACCTGCGCCACCCCACGCGACCACGAGGAGGGCTCAAGGATGAGCACACAGCACAGCGGCCCCCTGCGCCGCCGCCCCAAGGACCGGTCGGACAAGTCCGACGCCGTCCTCGCCGCCCTGCGCACGAGCGCGCCCGTCACCGTCAGCGCGCTGGCCACCGCCACCGGCTACTCCCGCCCCACGGTCACCGAGATCCTCTCCGAGTTCGCCTCCGCCGGCGTCACCACCGAGTCCGAGCCCGAGGAGCAGGGCGTCGGCCGTCCCGCCAGCACCTGGGACCTGCGCCAGGACGCCGGCACCGTCGTCGGCCTCGACCTCCTGCCGGCCTCCGCCCTCGTCGCCGCCGCCGACATGCGCTGCCACGTCCTCGCCGCACGGCACATCGCCCTGCCCACGGCCTCCGCGGAGGAGCGCCTGGAGGCCGTCACCACCACCGTCCGCCACCTCACCGCCGGACTGAGCGGCCACGGGCCCCTGCGCGCCGTCGCCGCCTCCGCCACCGGCCGGGTCAGCGACGACGGCACCGTCCTGCAGGCCGACCTAGCCCCCGCCTGGACCGGCTTCCCCCTCGCCCAGCGCCTGGGCGAGGAGCTGGGCGTGCCCGCCGTCGTCGACAACGACATCAACGCCGCCGCCCTCGGCGAGTTCCACGCCCGCCGTCAGGAGGGGCGCATCCGCCCCAACGGGGACCTGCTCTTCGTCCAGCTCGCCCGGGGGCTGCACACCGGCCTCGTCCTGGGCGGCGCCATCCACCGCGGGCACGAGTTCAACGCCGGCGAGATCGCCGACTTCCTCGACCTGCGCCTGGACGAGCAGACCCTCGTGACCGACACCTGGATCACGCGCGTCGCCCTCACCGTCGCCAGCGTCGGCGCTGTCGTCGACCCCGACGCCATCGTCCTGTCCTCACCCTCCGAGTCCTCCCGCGCCACCGTCACCCGGGTCCTGCAGGCGCTCAGCGCCCTGAGGACCCCCTCCTCGCCCTCCTTCGCCGCGGAGGTCAGCGAGCTCGGCTGGGCGGCCGGCGTCGTCGGAGCCCTCCACCGGGCCCTCGCCACCGCCGACCGGGCCCTGACCGGCGCCGCCCTCCCCCGCCCCGTGGCCCTCACGGGCACCTCACTCATCCAGTCCACGCTCGAGAAAGGCCGGCACTCCACCATGACCACCACCCACCAGACCCCCACCCGCACGCTGCACGTCGGCGTGGTGGGAGTCGGAGCCCGGTCCACCTTCACGCTGGCCGCCGAGCTGGAGCAGAACAACGGGCGCATCGTCGCCGTCTGCGACCCCCACCCGCTCGTCGCCGAGCGCGTGCGCGCACGCCTGCGCCGTGAGCCCGAGGACGTCGTCATCACCTCCACCGTTGACGAGCTCATCGCCACCGGCATCGACGTCGCCTTCGTCACCTCCCCCGACGACACCCACGCCGCGGTCACCTGCGCCCTGCTCGAGGCCGGCGTGCCCGTCTACCTCGAGAAGCCGCTCGCCACCGACCTGGATGACGCCACCCGCGTGCTCACCACCGCCCACCGCACCGGCACGCGGCTCTACGTCGGACACAACATGCGCCACATGAACGTCGTGCGCACCATGCGCGACATCATCCGCTCCGGGCGCATCGGCGAGGTCAAGGCCATCTGGTGCCGCCACTTCGTCGGCCACGGCGGCGACTTCTACTTCAAGGACTGGCACGCCGACCGCTCCCGCTCCAACACCCTGCTGCTGCAGAAGGCCGCCCACGACATCGACGTCATGCACTGGCTCGCCGACGCCCACACCACCGAGGTCGTCGCCATGGGCGGGCTCACCGTCTACGACCGGGTCACCGACCGGGCAGACAACTCCGACCGCCTCATGAGCGACTGGTTCAGCGAGGAGCACTGGCCCCCGCTGGCGCAGAAGGAGCTCAACCCCGTCATCGACGTCGAGGACCTGTCCATGGTCCTCATGCGCATGAGCTCGGGCGTCTACGCCTCCTACGAGCAGTGCCACTACACGCCCGACTACTGGCGCAACTACACCGTCATCGGCACCGAGGGCCGCATCGAGAACTTCGGCGACGGCGAGGGCGGCGTCATCCGCCTGTGGAACCGCCGCTCCGACTACCGGGCCGAGGGCGACGAGACCTTCCCGATCCTGGGCGACGCCGGTGGCCACGGCGACGCCGACGTCCTGACCATCACCGAGTTCATCCGCTTCGTGCGCGAGGGGGCCGCCACCGACACCTCCCCGCTGGGCGCCTGGTACGCGGTGGCCGCCGGCATCCAGGCCGCCGGCTCCCTGCGCGACGGCTCCACCCCGCGCAGCGTCCCCGAGCTCGACCCCGAGCTCGTCGCCTACTTCACCCACAACCAGAACCGGGTCTGAGCCAAGGACGGCCCAGCCCACCCCACCCAAGGAGAGACACCATGACCCTCAACCGGAGGCACTTCCTCACCGGCTCGGCGCTGGTCGCCGTCGCCACCACCCTGGCCGCCTGCGGCTCCGGCTCCTCGTCGGGATCCGGCTCCTCCGACGGCGGCGAGCTCACCGCGGACACCACCGCCGAGCTCACCCTCGCCTACTGGGACAAGAACCAGACGCCCACCGTCGAGGCCAACATCGCCTCCTTCAAGGAGATGTACCCCAACATCACGGTGACGACCAACCTCACCGTCTACAAGGACTACTGGACCAAGCTGCGCACCCAGGCCGAGGGCGGGACCATGCCCGACGTCCTGTGGATGAACGGCCCCAACATCCAGCTCTACGCCTCCAACGGCATGCTCGCCCCCGTCGACGGCGACGTCCCGTGGCACAGCTACCCGGCCTCCCTCGTGGACCTCTACACCTACGACGGCACCCACTACGGCATCCCGAAGGACTACGACACCATCGGCGTCTTCCTCAACAAGAAGATCTTCGAGGCCGCCGGCGTCGAGCTGCCGCAGTCCGGCTGGACCTGGGACGACTTCCACGCCAAGGCCAAGGCCATCAGCGACTGGGGCAAGGACCAGGGCATCTGGGGCTGCGCCACGACGGTCAACGGCGACGGCCAGGGCACCTACTACAACACGATGCTCCAGGCCGGCGGCTTCGTCATCAGGGACGGCAAGTCCGGCTTCGACGACCCCAAGTCCATCGAGGGCCTCAGGTGCTGGGCCGAGTGGATCGCCGACGGCTCCGTCGCCCCGCCCGCCGTCGTCACCGACACCAAGCCGCTGGACATGTTCAACAACGGCAAGTCCGCCATGTTCTGGGCCGGTGACTGGACCTGCCCGGAGGTCGTCGAGTCCTTCTCCGGCGAGACCACCGACGTCGACGTCATCGACATGCCCTCCAAGGAGAAGCAGGCCACCGTCATCCACGGCCTGGCCTGGACCGCCTCCGCCCAGTCGAAGAACCTGGCGGCCGCCAAGGCCCTGACCACCCACATGGCCTCGAAGGCCTCACAGGAGGTCGAGGGCAGGAACGGCACGGCGATCCCCGCCTTCACGGGCACGCAGCAGCCGTGGGTCGACGCCTACCCGGACTGGAACTGCCAGGTCTTCGTCGACGCCGCCGAGAAGTACTCGGTCGCCTACCCCGTCTCGAAGAACACGAGCGTGTGGGCCGACAAGGAGGTCGAGTACCTCAACCCCGCCTTCGCCGGTGAGACCGACGTGACGACGGCGGCCACCGAGCTCGCCGCCTTCATGAACGAGGCCCTGGCCGAGGAGGAGTGATGACCGCCGCCTCCATCACGGCCGCCTCGGCCGGTGGGGGTGCCCGGGCCCGCCGGGAGGGGACGCACGCCGGTCGCGGCCCCTCCCGGGTCGGGGCGTGGCCGGTGCTCTTCATCGGCCCGCTCATGCTCGGCGTGACGGTCTTCTACTACTGGCCGATCCTCACCAACCTCATCGTCTCCACCCAGCGGACCAACGCCTTCGGCGGCAACGCCACCTTCGTCGGCCTGGACAACTACACCGACCTGCTCAGCTCGGGCGACCTGCCCTCGGCGATCCGCAACACGCTCATCTACACCGCGCTGGTGCTCCTGGGCATCCCGCTGTCCCTCGGCATCGCCGCGATGATCGAGCTGCCGGGCCTGCGGCTCAAGAGCCTGTACCGCACCATGTACTTCATGCCGTACCTGGCCATGCCCATGGCGGTGGCGCAGGTGTGGAAGATCGTCCTCAACGGCGACTTCGGCCTGCTCAACCAGCTGCTCAAGAGCGTGGGGGTCGCCAACCCGCCCTACTGGCTCGTCACCCCCGGCTGGGCGCTGGTGGCCGTGGCCATCTTCGGGGTGTGGGCCTCCATCGGCTTCAACGTCATCATCCTGTCCTCCGGGCTCAAGGCGATCCCGCGCGAGCTCTACGAGGCCGCCTCCATCGACGGCGCCTCCGGGTGGCGCCAGTTCCGCTCCATCACGGTGCCGCTGCTGAGCCCGCAGATCTTCTTCCTCACGATCATGACGACGATCGGCGGCTTCCAGCTCTTCGACGCCCTGTACGCGATGATCGACCGCGGCAACCCCGCCGAGCCGCACACGCGCTCCCTGGTCGCCCTGTTCTACCGGCAGGCCTTCCAGAACTCGGCGCAGGGCGAGGGCGCGGCCATCGCCGTCGTCATCCTCCTGTTCGTCGCCGTCGTGACCCTCATCCAGTTCATCGGCCAGAAGAGGTGGGTCCACTATGTCTGAGCGCAGCAGGGCCTCCCGCCTGTCCCTGGGGCGCGTGCTGCGCACCCAGCGGCGCTACTGGCTCGTGCACCTCGTGCTGCTGGCCGGTGGGCTCGTCATGGTCTTCCCCTTCGTGTACCAGCTCCTCATGAGCGTGGCCACGGACGCCCAGGTGCGCAGCGTGCCCCCGACCCTCGTCCCGGACACCCTGCACTGGGAGAACTACGCGGAGGTCTTCACCAAGCTGCCGTTCCTCAAGCAGTTCGGCACCTCCGTGCTCATCACGGTGGCGCGCACCGCCGGGCAGGTGGTGCTGGCCTCGATGGCCGGCTACGCCTTCGCCCGGATGCCCTTCCGGGGCCGCGGGATCCTGTTCGGGGCGCTGCTGCTCATCCTCATGGTGCCCGGCCAGTCCTACCTCATCGGCCAGTACCGCATCGTGCGCGACCTGGGCCTGCTCGAGACGCCGTGGGGCATCGTCGCCCCGGGCCTGTTCTCCGCCTTCGCCACCTTCCTCATGCGCCAGGCCTTCATGGGCCTGCCCAACGAGATGGAGGAGGCGGCGCGCCTGGACGGTGCGAACCAGTGGCAGATCTTCTGGCGGATCATGCTGCCGCTCGTGCGCCCCAGCCTCTTCGCCGTCATGATCACGACGGTCCTGTGGTCCTGGAACGACCTGCTGTGGCCGCTCATCGTCACCAGCCGCGAGGAGAACATGCCGCTGAGCGTGGGCATCGCGACCCTGGCGGGCCAGCACTCGACCGACTACACGCTCATGATGGCGGCCTCGACCATGGCCATGGCGCCGATCTTCCTGCTGTTCTTCACCATGCAGAAGCGCGTCATCGAGGGCCTGGCCTCCTCGGGCGTCAAGGGCTGAGAGGGGTGACGACGACGTCCACGAGCCGTGTGCGGGCCCCCGGCGGCGCCCGCGCACGGCTTGTCGTGCTCGCGGTGGCCCTCGTCATCCTCCTCTCGCTCACGTGGCTGGCGGTGCGCGTGGCCCTGGACGGCACGAGCACCGCCGTCGTGTCCGCCGGGCGGGTGGGCTTCACGGTGGTGGCGCTATGGCTGCTGAGCGCGCACCACGCGCGCAGCGCCCGCCGCGGTGCCGGAGCCCCGGCCGGGGCGAGCGCCCCGCGGGCTGCCGGCCCGCTGCGCCCCTGGCAGGCCGCGGTGCTGTCGGTGGCCGGCGTGAGCGGCTACACGGCCCTGTCCACCGTGGCCGTGCGGGTGTCCGGCACGCTCCTGCCCTCCCTCATCGTGTCCACCGGGCCCCTGTGGGTGCTCGCGCTGGTCTGCCTGCGCCGGCGCAGCGGCCCGGGCCGGATCAGGACCCTGGGCACGCTCACCGCCGTGGCCGGCGGCGCGCTCTTCCTGCTCGCCGGCTCCCAGGGGCCGGGCGGCGCCAGCGCTGCCGGCACTGCCAGCCCTGTCAGCACTGTCAGCACTGTCAGCGCCCTCGGCGTGCTGCTGGCCGTGGGGGCCGTGCTCCTCATGAGCGTCTACACCGTGGCCTTCGCGGCCCTCACCCGCGGCTACCGCGGGCCCATGGCTCCGGTCATCACCCCGGTCTACGCGTGGGGCCTGGTGCCCCTGGCCGCGTGGGCGGTCATCGACCTGCTCCGCGGAGCCCGGCTCACGCCGTCGGCGCTGGCCGTGCTCGCCGCGCTCGGCCTGCTCGTCTACCTTCCCCTCTATCTCATCCAGCACCGTCTGCTGGCCGAGGTCGGCGCCCACCCCGTGAGCCTGCTCGGCCTGGCCGTCAGCCCGCTCGTCGCCGTCGAGACCGCCGGCCTGGGGCTGGGGGCCTGGCCCTCGCTGCTGCAGTGGCTCGCCGTCGCCGTCACGCTGGCGGGCACGGCCGCCGTCATCGGCGCGCCCGGGCCCGCTGACCACTCACCGAAGGAGGATGCCCCGTGACCCGCCTGCGCACCGCCGTCGTCGGAGCCGGACAGCGCTTCACCGAGGTCGTCCCGGCAGCCGCCGCTGCCGGGCGGCTCGAGGTCGTCGCCGTCGTCGACCCCTCCCCCGCGGCCCGTGAGCGCGCCGCCGCCCTGCTGCCCGCGGCGCGCCTGCACGCGGACCTGGACTCCCTGCTGGCCGGGGACGTGCCCGGTGCGGGCGCCGAGGCGGCGCTCGTCCTGACCCCGGACTGGACGCACGCCGAGGTCGGCACGGCCCTGCTCCGCTCCGGCCTGCACGTCCTTGTGGACAAGCCGCTGGCGACGACCATCGAGGGTGCGGACGCGCTGCTGGCCGCCGCCGAGGCCTCGGGGCGGCTGCTGTACGCGGGGCACAACATGCGCTTCATGCCCGTGGTCGAGGTCATGCGCCAGGTGGTCGAGGACGGCCTCATCGGCACGCCACGCGCCTTCTGGGTGCGTCACTTCGTGGGGCGCGGCGGCGACTACTTCTTCCGCGACTGGCACGCCGAGTCGGCGCTCTCGGGCGGGCTGCTGGTGCACAAGGCCTGCCACGACCTGGACGCCATGAGCCACGTGCTGGGCACGAGCATCCAGGCGGTCCAGGCCATCGGCACGAACGCCGTCTACCACGGCTGCGAGCCACGGCCCGAGGGGCGGGCCGTGCCCGAGGTGGTCAACGACGTCACGCACTGGCCGCCGTCGGCGCTGACGGACGTCAACCCGGCGATGGACGTGGAGGACCTGTCCCTGGTCAACCTCGTGTGCTCGCACGGCGTGCTCGGCGCCTACCAGCAGTGCTGCTTCACCCCGGACTACTGGCGCTCCTACACGGTCATCGGGGACGCTGGCCGGATGGAGAACGTGGGGGACTCGGCGGGCGAGGGAGAGGTCCTCGTGTGGAACCGGCGGCGCCACGGCTTCGACGCCGAGCCGGACCTGCGCCTGCCGCTCGTCGAGGGCCGGGGGGCGACGGCCCCGGTCTGCGAGGGCCGGTCGGGCGCGCACGACGCGGCCGACGCCGCCATGCTCGCGGACTTCGCCGCCGCGGTGCTGGACGGCACGGCGCCGCGCACGAGCGCGCGCACGGCCCGCGACGTCGTGGCCGCCGGGGTCCTGGCGCGCCGCTCCATGCACGGTGGCGGCCTGCTGCCGGTGCCCGAGCCTAGGGTGGGTACGCGTTCCACGACCTGACAGCGGTCGCCCGCAGCGTACGACCCTCGGCACCAGGTACCCTCGTCCGGCGAGGGTCCTCCTCTACCCGGTCTTCCGCCACCCCCAGGAACTGCGTTGTCCTCCAAGAAGAGCCTGCCGCCCAACCACCCGTGCTCTCTCATCTTCCTCGACGAGACGGGATCGGCCTCTGGCGACCGCTTCTTCGCCATCGGCGCGCTCAAGCTCGTCGTGCCCTCCGAGATGCTGCGCGCTGTCACGAAGTACCGCTCCCAGAAGCGCTTCTTCGACGAGTTCCATTTCGGAGGGATGCGTCGCATGGACCAGGACCTGTATCGAGGCCTTGCGGACATCGTCCTCAGCAAGGGACAGTGCTCGTTCTACATGTTCGTCGCCGATCGCAAGGTGCACGATCCTGTCGAGCGCTTCGGGAACCAGTGGGACGCCTATCTCAAGATGGCGGAGCAACTCATCGTCGCTCTCATCCGTCCACATGAGATCGCCACGGTTCTCGCTGACAACTACACGACCCCTGATCACGTGTTGTTCGAGGAACAACTCAAGTACAACGTCAACCACCGACTGCGTCGTCTCGCAGTCGCGAACGTCGCGCGTCTTGACTCTCGGTCCTCTGACGGTATCCAGGCGGTGGACCTGCTCACCTCGGCCACTGCCTTCGAGTTCCGTGCGAGCGTCGGACTCGCTTCGACGAGCAACCACAAGGCTCGACTATCCGACTACATACGCACACGTATGGGAGCCTCGTCCGTCCTCAACGGGTTTAGGTCATCTGACGGCCGCTTCTCGCTCGCGGTGTACCAGCACAAGGAGGCGCAGACGTCCCCGCCGGGGACCGGCGCCGCACTTGAGACCCAAGAAGCCAGTGGACTATGATCCGCTTTGACGCGTGGGCCTTGGTGGCCTATAGCCGAAGCACCGATACGGTGTGAGTGAAAGGGCGGTCCTTGGACCGCCCTTTCTGCTGGCGCTGCCCGCGCCGGGGGAGGACGGCAGCCTGTCACTCATCCCTAGTCAGAGCGTGTCCCGCCCTCGCAGGCAGTGACGAGAACACCGGAGCTCCGCGGATCCTCTCAATTGAGAAGCGCTCTTACCAGGAATCCGTGACACCAGCCCCGGCCTCCACCCCCGTAGCCCACCTCACAGGCCGGTGGCCGGGCCCGCCCGGGGGCTCAGCCACCGGCCCGTGACAGAATCAGGCCCATGTCTGCACCTGAGCACCCCCGGATCCTGCCCTCCGAGCTCCACAGCCCCCGCGTGCCCGCGAGGGTCAGCGCCGACGGCCTGGAGGCCACCTGGGGCGAGCGCTGGGAGCAGCAGGGCACCTACGCCTTCGACCGCACCGCCGAGCGCGCGGAGGTCTACTCCATCGACACGCCCCCGCCGACGGTCTCCGGCTCCCTGCACGTGGGCCACGTCTTCTCCTACACGCACACGGACACCGTCGCCCGCTACCAGCGCATGCGCGGCAAGTCCGTCTTCTACCCGATGGGCTGGGACGACAACGGCCTGCCCACCGAGCGCCGCGTCCAGAACTACTTCGGTGTGCGCTGCGACCCGACGCTGCCCTACAACCCGGACTTCGAGCCCCCGCACGCCGGCGGCGAGGGCAAGTCCATCAAGGCCGCCGACCAGGTGCCCGTGTCGCGACGCAACTTCGTCGAGCTGTGCGAGCGCCTGACCATCGAGGACGAGGCCCAGTTCGAGGCCCTGTGGCGCCACCTCGGCCTCTCGGTCGACTGGCGGCAGAACTACCAGACCATCGGCCCGCGCGCCCGCAAGGTCGCCCAGGCGGCCTTCCTGCGCAACCTTGAGCGCGGCGAGGCCTACCAGGCGGCCGCCCCCGGCCTGTGGGACGTCACCTTCCAGACGGCCGTCGCCCAGGCCGAGCTCGAGTCGCGCGAGTACCCCGGCCACTACCACCGCCTCGCCTTCCACATCGTCGACGCCGAGGCCGCGGCGGCCGCCAGGGCTGCCGGGGCGCCTGTCGAGGAGGGCCCGGGGGGCACCGCCGACATCTGCATCGAGACGACCCGCCCCGAGCTCCTGCCGGCCTGCGTGGCCCTGGTGGCCCACCCCGACGACGAGCGCTTCCATCCGCTGTTCGGCCAGACGGTCGCCTCCCCCGTCTTCGGTGTCGAGGTGCCCGTCCTGGCGCACCCGGCGGCGGAGAAGGACAAGGGTGCGGGCATCGCCATGTGCTGCACCTTCGGCGACACCACCGACATCGACTGGTGGCGCGACCTGGGCCTGCCGCTGCGCGCGATCCTGCGCAAGGACGGCCGCCTCGAGGCCGAGACCCCCGAGTGGGTCACCGACGAGGCCGGGCGCGCCATGTACGCCGAGATGGCCGGGAGGACCACCTTCTCCGCCCGCGCCGTGCTCGTCGAGCGCCTGGCGGCCACCGGCGAGATGCGCGGTGAGCCGACCAGGACCGTGCGCCAGACGAACTTCTTCGAGAAGGGCGACAAGCCCCTGGAGATCGTCACCTCCCGCCAGTGGTACATCCGCAACGGCGGCACCGCGTGGACCAACCCGGCCTCCGGCGCGGACCTTCGCACCGAGCTGCTCGGGCGCGGCCAGGACCTGCAGTGGCACCCGGACTTCATGCGCGTGCGCTACGAGAACTGGGTCAAGGGCCTGAACAACGACTGGCTCATCTCGCGCCAGCGCTTCTTCGGCGTGCCCTTCCCCCTGTGGTACAGGCTCGACGACGAGGGCCAGCCCATGTACGACGAGGTCATCGTCCCCGACGAGTCGGCCCTGCCCGTGGACCCCTCCTCGGACACGGCCCCCGGCTACACGGAGGACCAGCGCGGTGTGCCCGGCGGCTTCGTCGGAGAGCTCGACATCATGGACACCTGGGCGACCTCCTCGCTCTCGCCCCAGCTGGTCTCCGGCTGGCTCGACGACGAGGACCTCTTCTCGCGCGTCTACCCCATGGACCTGCGCCCCCAGGGCCAGGACATCATCCGCACCTGGCTCTTCTCCTCCGTCGTGCGCGCCAACCTCGAGTTCGGCGCCCTGCCGTGGAGGCACGCGGGCATCTCCGGGTGGATCCTCGACAAGGACCACAAGAAGATGAGCAAGTCCAAGGGCAACGTCGTCACCCCCAAGGGCCTGCTGGACACCTACGGCTCCGACGCCGTGCGCTACTGGGCGGCCTCGGCCCGCCTGGGCCTGGACCCGGCCTTCGAGGAGACGCAGATCAAGATCGGCCGGCGCCTGGCCATCAAGGTGCTCAACGCCTCGAAGTTCGCCCTGTCCATGGGGGTGCCCTGGGACGCGGACGAGGCCGCGCTGGCGGCGGTGCCGGCCCCGAGCCTGGACGGCTCCGAGGTGACCGAGGAGATCGACCGGGCGCTGCTGGCCGCCCTGGCGGACGTGGTGGACACGGCGACGGCCGCCTTCGAGGGCTATGAGCACGCCCGGGCCCTCGAGGCCACGGAGTCCCTGTTCTGGACCTTCTGCGACGACTACATCGAGCTCGTCAAGGAGCGCGCCAACGACGCCGGCTCCACGCACGGGGCCGCGGCGGTGCGCTCGGCGCGCACGACGCTGGCGATCGCCGTGGACACCTTCGTGCGCCTGCTGGCCCCCTTCCTGCCCTTCGTCACCGAGGAGGTGTGGTCCTGGTACCGCACCGGCTCCGTGCACCGCTCGGCGTGGCCGGCCTCCGCGCCCCTGCGCGAGGCCGCCGGCGAGGCCGAGGCCGCGCTGGTGGGCCACGCGGGCCTGGCGCTGGCCGCGCTGCGCAAGGTCAAGTCGGAGGCGAAGGTCTCGCAGAAGACGCCGCTGGAGTCCGTCACCCTGGCGGTGGCCCAGGACCTGGCGGCGGCGGTCGAGGCCGTGCGCGCGGACCTGGTCGAGGCCGCGAAGGTCACCGGGCCGCTCACCCTCACCACGGCCGCCCCGGCCGACGGCGAGGCGGGGGGCGCCGTCGTCGTCACGGAGCACGTCCTGGGCGAGCCCCCGGCCAAGCCGGCGCGCTGAGCCGTCGCCACCACCGCCGTCGGGCCCTCCTCGAGCTCCTCGGTTTGCGTCCGAGCACCCTGGGTGCTCGCCGTACGTTCGAGCGCAAACCGAGGAGCTGGGCGGCGGCTCAGAGGCGGATGGGCTCGCCGGCGTCGATCCTCGCCAGGAGCGCGTCGACGACCTTCTGGCGGGTGGTGGGGTCCAGCCGTTGCGAGCTGAGGTGGTCGTGGACCCACAGGCCGGTGGTGAGGAGCACCAGGAGCACCTCGCTGAGGTCCTGGCCGTCGTCGGCTCCCGGCTGCGGGTGCATCCAGCGCGACTCCACCTCGTCCCAGCAGGCGGCGTAGTCCGGGTGCTGCTGGGCGTGGAGGGTCATGAGCAGCTCGATGAGCGGGTCGGTCTTGCCCAGGGAGAGCACGAGGGCGCGCCGTCGCTCAGCGCTCGTGAGCTCCTCGGCCCTGCGTCCGCCGGCGAGCGACTCGAGCTCGGCCTCCCACCTGGCGGCGCCGTAGCGGTGGCAGTCCACCAGCATCTCGTGGCGGGAGGGGAAGTGGTAGAGGAGCCCGGACCTCGACATGCCGGTGGCGGCGGCCAGGGACTCGTAGGTGAGCGCCTGGACGCCGTCGGCCTCGATGATGCCCAGGGCCGCCTCGAGGACCTGGGTCTTCTTACTCGTGCGAGGCACCGTGTCCCCCTGACCTCGGGTTGTCGCGGAAGCACCAGGCGGTGGCCGCCGCCAGGGTGATGACGACGACGGCGAGCAGGCCCACCGTGGTGAGGTACCCGGAATCGTACGCGGCGGCCGCGGCCTCGTGCGTGCTGGGAGAGTAGAGGGCCTCCATCCCCTTCTCCCTGAGCCCGGCGGGCAGCCGGCTCTCCATGAGCACGGAGACCAGGGACCCGGTGAGGGCGATGGACAGCAGGGTCCCGAGCTCGTAGGAGACCTCCTCCACGCCCGCGGCCATGCCTGCGCGGTGGGCCGGTGCGGCGCCGATGATGGCGGTGGAGGACACGGACATGGTCAGTCCGGCACCGAGGCCGACGAGGACCATGGCGGCGGTGAAGAGCCCGGAGGCGCCGTTGTGGCCGGACCACCACATCCCGCCCAGTCCGGCGGCGATGAGGGTGAAGCCTCCGCTGATGAGGGGCAGGAACCCGACCCGGTGCAGGTTCGCTCCTCCCAGGGCGGAGGTCGGCAGGGCGGCGATGGCCATGGCGGAGATGGTCAGGCCGGCCTGGAGGGGGCTGAGCCCGTTGACGAGCTGGAGCTTCTGTGTGGTGAGCATCTCCGTGCCGGCGAGGGCGAGCATGGCGCCGCCGGCGGTGATGACGCCTCCGGTGAAGACGCGCGAGCGGAAGACGTCGAAGGTGAGCAGAGGCTCGTCCAGGTGCTGCTGGCGGCGCACGAAGAGCCCTGCGGCGGTGGCCGCGACAGCTGCGGCGACCGCCACGAGCCCCCAGTCGGCACGGGCGGAGGACTTGATGGCCAGGACGAGGCTGGACAGGGCGGCCAGCGCGTAGAGGCTGGACAGGGCGTCCCAGCTCTTGGCGGGGTTGGCGACGTTGGGCGGCGCGAGCCGCAGCGTGAGGGCGAGGGCGGCGGCGACGATGGGCACGTTGATGAGGAAGACGGACCCCCACCAGAAGTGCTCGAGGAGGAGACCGCCGACGGTGGGGCCGGCGGCGGCTCCGACGACGGCGACCGAGCCCCAGATGCCGATGGCGGTGTTGCGCTCGATCTCGTCGTCGAAAGTGAGGCGGATGAGGGCCAGGGTGGCGGGCATCATGATGGCGGCGCCGAGTCCCAGGAGGGCGCGGGCGGCGACCAGCGCCCAGGCGGTGGGGGCGAGGGCCGCGGCGAGGGAGGCGAGCCCGAAGGCGCCCAGGCCGAGGACGAACATGCGGCGGTGGCCGATCCTGTCGCCGAGGGTGCCGGTGCCCAGCAGCAGGCCCGCCAGGACGAGGGGGTAGGCGTTGACGACCCACAGCTGCTGGGTCTCGGTGGCGTGCAGCTGCTCGTTGAGCTGGGGCAGGGCGGTGTAGAGGATGGAGTTGTCCAGGCCGATCATGAGCAGGCCCAGGGAGATGATGGTGAAGAAGGTCCACCGCTGCCCGCGGGTGGTCGGGCTCGCGGCCGGGGCGCCCTGCTGGGGCGGTGCGACGGTGAGGGTGTTGCTCATGACCCAAACAGTACCGGACATCCGGTATGGTAATAAGATGTGACCTTGCCCTCCACGCACTGGCACCCAGGCGCCACGACCCCGTGGAATCCTCCAAGACCATGGCGTGCATTTCCTCGGAGCGCCCCTCACACAGCCACCGCGGCGGCTGAGACAATGCGCGGATGACCGACTCCCCCGCGCTGCGCGCCCCTATGTCCACCGGAACCCCGTCAGTGGCCGGCTTACCCCGGGTCATCGACGGCGTCGCCGTCAGCCCCCTCATCGCGGAGCCCGACGACACCTGGACGATCCCATGGCTGCTGGCCGACCGCATCGAGCGCGCCCCCGAGCGCACGGTCATCGAGCGCAAGTCCCCCCTCGGCAACACGTGGGTCCCCGTCACCGCCCGCTCCTTCGGCGAGGAGGTGGCCCGGATGGCCTCCGGCCTCATCGGCCTGGGCCTCGAGGCCGGGCAGACCGTCGGCCTCATGGCGCACACCTCCTACGAGTGGACCCTGCTCGACATGGCCATCGCCCGCGCCGGCCTCGTCTCCGTGCCCATCTACGAGACGGACTCCGCCGAGCAGATCGAGTGGATCCTCGAGGACGCGGCCCTGCGCCTGGTCATCACCGAGTCCACCGCCCTGGCCGAGATCGTCCGCCAGGCGGTCGCCGCCTACTCCGCCGCCCACGAGGACGCCCACAGCGTCGACGTCCTGTCCCTCGACCGCGACGCCCTCACGGACCTGGTCACCGCCGGCGCGGAGATCAGCCGCGCCGTCCTGGACGCCCGCACCGCCGCCATCAGCGCCTCGGACGTGTACTCCATCATCTACACCTCCGGCACGACCGGACGCCCCAAGGGCGTCGAGCTCACCCACCGCACCGTGGCGGGACTGGCGTGGAACGGGGTGAGGTGGATCCCGGACGTCCTGTTCTCCGAGGACACCCGCCTGCTGCTCTTCCTGCCCCTGGCCCACTCCTACGCCCGCTTCCTGCAGACCCTGGCCCTGGCGGGCAACGGGGTCCTGGGCCACTCCGACCCCAAGACCCTCCTGCCGGACCTCAAGGCCTTCGGCCCCACCTACGTCCTGGCCGTGCCCCGCGTCCTGGAGAAGATCTACAACGCGGCCGACGCCAAGGCCGGCTCGGGCGCCAGGCTCAAGATCTTCCGCTGGGCGGCCAAGACGGCCATCGCCTACTCGCGGGCCCTCGACACCCCCCAGGGCCCCTCGGCCGCCCTCAAGGCGCAGCACGCCGCGGCGGACCGTCTCGTCTTCCGCACGATCCGTGCGCTCCTGGGCCCCAACGCCCGCTACGCGATCTCCGGCGGCGGGCCCCTGGGCGAGCGCCTGGGGCACTTCTACCGGGGCCTGGGCCTCATCATCCTCGAGGGCTACGGGCTGACCGAGACCATCGGCCCCACCAGCGTCAACCTCGACATCCGCAACAAGATCGGCACCGTCGGCCCGCCCGTGTGCGGCAACAAGGTGCGCGTGAGCGCCGACGGCGAGATCGAGGTCACGGGGGTGGGCGTCTTCTCCGGCTACCACAACAACCCGGCCGCCAACGCCGAGGCCTTCACCGAGGACGGATGGTTCCGCACCGGCGACATCGGCTCCATCGACGAGGACGGCTGGATCCGCATCACCGGCCGCAAGAAGGAGCTCATCGTCACCGCCGGCGGCAAGAACGTCGCCCCGGCGATCCTCGAGGACCGCCTGCGCGGCCACCCGCTCGTGAGCCAGGTCGTCGTCGTCGGCGACGGCGAGCCCTTCATCGCCGCGCTCGTCACCCTCGACAAGGAGATGCTGCCGCAGTGGCTGGTCAACCACGGGCTCGCGGAGATGGACGTCGTCGAGGCCTCGCGCCACCCCCAGGTGCTCGCCGCCCTCGACCGGGCCGTGGCGCGCGCCAACCGCGCCGTCTCCCGCGCGGAGTCGATCCGCGCCTACCGGGTGCTCACCACGGACTTCACCGAGGCCAACGGGCTGCTCACGCCCTCGCTCAAGGTCAAGCGCGCCGCCGTCATGCGTGTGCACGCCGACGCCGTGGCGGACATCTACGCCTCCACCCGCAAGGGCCCGCAGGACGGCTGAGCCTGTGCCGGTGTGCGCCGGGAGCGCGTCTCCCGGCGCACACCGGCGCACCACTTCCCGTGGAGTCCGTGGATTCCACAGGACTCGGGCCCCAGACCTGGCGGGTTCACCGGCCCCCAAACCGAGGACACGGGCCCACACTTGTCGTTATGACCGAATCCGCTGTCGCCGCCACCCCCGAGACGCCGGGGCGTCGTCCCACCACGGCCCGGGAGTACTCCACCGAGCTGCTCATCCCCGTCCACGCTGGCATGACCGCCCCCTGGGCGCTGGCGGACCGCGTGCGCCGCAACCCCCGGGGCACCCTCTTCGCCCGCAAGTCCTCCCTGGGCAGGAGCTGGCGCGACATGAGCGCCACCGCCTTCCGCGCCCAGGTGCGCGAGGTGGCCGCAGGGCTCGTCGCGCGCGGCCTGAGGCCGGGCGACACCATCGCCATCATGGCGCACACCTGCTTCGAGTGGACGCTCGTGGACTTCGCCGCCTGGGAGGCCGGCCTCGTCGTCGTGCCCGTCTACGAGACCTCCTCCGCCGAGCAGGCGGAGTGGATCCTGTCCGACGCGCGCGTGCGCCTGGCCGTCGTCGAGAACGAGGCCATGGAGACGATGCTGCGGGCCCTGGCCTCGACGGCCCAGCCCGGCACGAGCCTGCACGAGATCGACGTCGTCACCCTGTCGAAGAACGCGGTCACGGACCTCATGGCCGAGGGCAAGGGCGTGGACCACGCCGAGCTCGACGCGCGCACCGCGCGCCTGACGAGCGAGGACCTGGCCACCATCGTCTACACCTCCGGCACCACGGGCCGCCCCAAGGGCACCGAGCTCACCCACGGCAACCTCGTGGGCATCGGCTACAACACCTGCGCGCACGTGCCCGAGGTCCTGGGCGGCACGGACGTGCGCCTGCTGCTCTTCCTGCCCCTGGCGCACGTGCTGGGCCGCTTCATCGAGATCACGGTGGTCTGCTCCGACCACGGCGTCCTGGGTCACTCCCCCGACGTCAAGAACCTCGTGACGGACCTGGCGACCCTGCGCCCCACCTTCGTCGTGGCCGTGCCCCGCGTCTTCGAGAAGATCTACAACGCGGCCGACGCCCGCGCCCAGGGCGCCAAGCAGAAGGTCTTCCGCATGGCCGCCAAGACCGCCATCGCCTACTCGCGCGCCCTCGACACCCACGAGGGCCCCAGCCGGGCCCTGCGCGCCCAGCACGCCGCCTTCGACCGCCTCGTCTACCGCACGCTGCGGGGCCTCATGGGCGGCCGTGTGCGCCACGTCGTCTCCGGCGGCGGCCCGCTGGGCGAGCGCCTGGGCCACTTCTACCGGGGCGCCGGCGTCGTCGTCCTCGAGGGCTACGGCCTGACCGAGACCACCGCCCCCTGTACGGTCAACCCGCCGGACGACATCCTCATCGGCTCCGTCGGCCTGCCGCTGCCGGGCACCCGGATCCGTCTGGACGAGGACGGTGAGATCCTCATCCAGGGCATCGGCCTGTTCCGCGGCTACCACCGCAACGAGGAGGCCACCGCCGAGGCCTTCACCGAGGACGGATGGTTCCGCTCCGGAGACATCGGCTCCTTCGCACCTGGCGGGCACCTGCGCATCACGGGCCGCAAGAAGGAGCTCATCGTCACCGCCGGCGGCAAGAACGTCGCCCCGGCCCTCCTGGAGGACCGCCTGCGGGCGCACCCCCTGGTGAGCCAGGTGCTCGTCGTCGGCGACAACCGTCCCTGCATTGGGGCCCTGGTGACCCTGGACGCGGAGATGCTGCCCCTGTGGCTGTCCTCCCACGGCCTGGAGGCGATGGACCCGGTGGCCGCCGCCACGGACCCGCGTGTGCTCGCCGCCCTGGAGAAGGCGGTCGCCCGCGCCAACGAGGCGGTCTCGCGCGCTGAGTCGATCCGCACCTTCACGGTGCTGCCGACGGACTTCACGGTGGAGAACGGGCTGCTGACGCCCTCGCTCAAGGTGCGCCGGGCCGAGGCGGTCTCCCGCTTCGCCCAGGAGATCGACGAGCTCTACACCAAGGTGCCCTCAGCCCCCGCCGCGCGCGGCTGACACAGGCACCGGGCCTCGGGACGGCGCGCCCGGGGCCCGCTCGCTGCCCGGCCGGGAGGCTGCGGCCCTTGCAGGGGCAGCCGCGAGCGGTCCCGCCCCCTTCTCGGGCTCGGCCGGGTCCCTGCCCCGTGTCAGGCGGGTGTGCGGGCGTCGCGGATCGCCTCGTGGTGGCGGATGACCTCCGCGACGATGAAGGCGAAGAACTTCTCCGCGAAGACCGGGTCCAGCCCGGAGTCCTCGGCCAGGGCGCGCAGGCGCCTGACCTGGCGCTCCTCACGCGCCGGGTCCGACGGCGGCAGGTCGAGCTCGGCCTTGAGCAGGCCGACCTGCTGGGTGCAGCGGAAGCGCTCCGCGAGCAGGTGCACGAGGGCGGCGTCGAGGTTGTCGATGGTGGCGCGGTAGGCGGCCAGCTGGGGCGGCACCCCCGCGGCGGGCGCCTCGACGCGCTCCGCGCCCCGTGCGGGGCGGGGGTCCTGCGGGTCGGTGTGACGCTCCGCGCTCATGCGGTGCGGCTCCGCTCGCCCTTGCTCGTGGAGGTCAGGGTGCCGGAGCCCGCCTCGTAGCGCGGTCGCGAGCGCCCGGCGACCGCGTCGGCGTCGACGACGACGCGACCGACCTCCGGCATGGAGGGCACCTCGAACATGGCGTCGCCGAGCACCTCCTCCACGATGCTCGTCAGCCCGCGGGCGCCCGTCTTGCGCGCCAGGGCCAGGCGGGCGACGGCCTCGATGGCCTCGGGCGTCATCTCGAGCTCGACGCCGTCGAGGCTGAAGAGGTACTGGTACTGCGAGACGAGGGCGTTCTTCGGCTCGGTCATGACGCGCACGAGCTCGGGCACCCCGAGGTCCTGGACGGTGGCGATGACGGGCAGGCGGCCGATGAACTCGGGGATGAGGCCGAACTTGTGCAGGTCCTCGGGGCGCACCTGGGAGGTCAGGCCCTCCGTGCCGCTCTGGGCGAGGACCCCGCCGAAGCCGAGGGAGGAGGCGCCGGACTCCTTGCGCTGGCGCTGGCGGACGATGTCCTCGATGCCGGCGAAGGCGCCGGCCGCGATGAACAGGATGTTCGTCGTGTCGATCTCCAGGAACTCCTGGTGGGGGTGCTTGCGCCCTCCCCCGGGCGGGACGGAGGCGGTGGTGCCCTCGATGATCTTGAGCAGGGCCTGCTGGACGCCCTCACCGGAGACGTCGCGGGTGATCGAGGCGTTCTCGCTCTTGCGCCCGATCTTGTCGATCTCGTCGATGTAGATGATGCCCTTCTCGGCCCGCTTGACGTCGCCGTCGGCGGCCTGGATGAGCTTGAGGAGGATGTTCTCCACGTCCTCACCCACGTAGCCGGCCTCGGTCAGGGCCGTGGCGTCGACGATGGCGAAGGGCACGTCGAGGTAGCGGGCGAGGGTGCGGGCCAGGTGGGTCTTGCCGGTGCCGGTGGGGCCGAGCAGGAGGATGTTGGACTTGCCGAGCTCGAGGCCGTCGCCCTCGGCGACGGCGCGCTCACGCACCTGGACGCGCTTGTAGTGGTTGTAGACGGCCACGCTCATGGCGCGCTTGGCGCTCTCCTGGCCGATGACGTACTGGTTGAGGAAGCTGAAGATCTCCTGCGGCTTGGGCAGCTCGAGGGGCACGCCCGCGCCGGACTCGCCCAGCTCCTCGTCGACGATCTCGTTGCACAGCTCGATGCACTCGTCGCAGATGTAGACGCCGGGCCCGGCGATGAGCTTCTTGACCTGCTTCTGGCTCTTGCCGCAGAAGGAGCACTTGAGAAGGTCGACGCTCTCAGCGCTGCGTGCCACGTTTCCTCCGGTTCCGCCCCGCCCTGCGCGGGGACTGTCTCAGCCTACGGGGCGGTGGCTCCGGCGCGCCCGGGGCACGCCGGTCCTCGTTGGCGCCGGGGCGCTGCGGGCCCCTGTGGTGGAGCCCGACGGCGCGGGCTGCGTCGTCGGGCTCCCTCACGTCAGCGGCGGGCCGGGTGCCCGCTGCCGCTCAGGCCGAGTGGGGCGAGGGCGGGGTCTTGCGCGAGACGAGGACCTGGTCGACCAGGCCGTACTCCTGGGCCGCCGCGGCGGTGAGGATCTTGTCGCGCTCGAGGTCCTGGTGGACCTTCTCGATGCTCTGGCCGGTGTGGGCCGCGAGCGTCTGCTCGAGCCAGGAGCGCATCCGGTCGATCTCGTCGGCGACGATCTCGATGTCGGAGGCCTGGCCCTGCACCCCCTCCATGGCGGGCTGGTGGATGAGGATGCGGGCGTTGGGCAGCGCCAGGCGCTTGCCCGGGCTGCCCGCGGCGAGCAGGACGGCGGCGGCCGAGGCGGCCTGGCCCAGGCAGACGGTCTGCACCTGCGGCTTGATGTACTGCATCGTGTCGTAGATGGCCGTCAGGGCGGTGAAGGAGCCGCCGGGGCTGTTGATGTACATCGTGATGAGGCCGTCGGGGTCCTGGGACTCCAGGACGAGGAGCTGGGCCATGACGTCGTCGGCGGAGGCGTCGTCGACCTGCACCCCGAGGAAGACGATGCGGTCCTCGAAGAGCTTGGAGTAGGCGTCCTGGCGCTTGAAGCCGTAGGCGGTGCGCTCCTCGAACTGCGGCATGATGTAGCGCGCCGTCGGCAGGTGCGCGGGGGCGGCGGCCTCGAGCTGGCGGCCCAGGGCGTCGAAGTAGGGGCGGGAGCCGGTCATGTCAGTTCTCTCCGTTCTGCTGGCCGATCTCCCGGCTGGAGCGCACGATGTGGTCGACGAAGCCGTACTCCAGGGCCTCCTGGGCGCTGAACCAGTGGTCGCGGTCGGAGTCGCGCAGGATCTCCTCGACCGTGTGGCCGGTGTTGGCGGCCGTGATCTCGGCGAGCTCCTGCTTCATCTTGATGATGAGGTCGGCGTTGATGCGGATGTCGGTGGCGGAGCCGCCCGCGCCGCCGGAGGGCTGGTGCATGAGCACGCGGGCGTGCGGGGTGAGGTAGCGCTTGCCCTTGGCGCCGGCCGAGAGCAGGTGCTGGCCCATGGAGGCGGCCAGGCCTGTGGCGACGGTGGCGACGTCGGGCTCGACGTACTGCATCGTGTCGTAGATGGCCATGCCGGCGGTGACGGAGCCGCCGGGGCTGTTGATGTAGAGGTAGATGTCGCGCTCGGGGTCCTCGGCGGCCAGCAGCAGCATCTGGGCGCAGATGGCGTTCGCGTTGTCGTCGCGCACCTCGGAGCCGAGCCAGATGATCCGCTCCTTGAGGAGGCGGTTGTAGATGGAGTCGGTCAGGCCGAGTCCGGCACCGGGGCCGTCGGCGGCGCTGGGCGTGAAGTGCTCGCTCACGTCAGTCCTCTCGTGTTCGTTGACGCCAACGCTAACGCCCTGCCGCCCTCCCCCATGCCCGCCTCCGGGCCGTTTTCGCTCACGGCCTCACCGCCGGGGGCTGTGCGGGTGCCGGGGACGAGGATCACAGGAGCGGGACGGGGCGGAAGGGTAGCCTGAGCGCAGATTATTCACGGGCTAAGGAGAACAAATGGAGACGGGGTCGACAGCCTCCGCCAGTCCCGACGGCGCTGCCCAGGACCCCGCCCAGGACCCCGGTGCCCCGGCACCGCGCGGCAGCCGCCAGGCGCCCGAGGCCACCCGGATGCAGGGTCACTGGCTCCTGGCCGTGCTCGGCAAGCGGGTCCTGCGGCCGGGCGGCATCGCGCTGACCCGCCGCATGCTGGACGCCTGCGCGCTGCAGCCCGGCCAGCGCCTGGTCGAGCTGGGGCCCGGAGTGGGCCGGACCGCCGAGCTGCTGCTGGCCACGCGCCCCTCCTCCTACCGGGGTGTGGATCCCCACCCCGAGGGCCGTGAGCAGGTCGCCGCCGTCCTCGACGGACACCCCGAGGCGGCCTACGTGGTCGCCGATGCCTCGCGGACGGGGCTGCCGGGCGCCAGCGCCGACCTCGTCGTGGGCGAGGCGATGCTCACCATGCAGCCGGATGCCCACAAGCGCGAGATCGTCGCCGAGGCGACGCGCCTGCTCGCCCCCGGCGGGCGTTACGCCATCCACGAGCTGGCGCTGCGAGGGGACCTGACGGACAGCGAGGTCGAGGCCACCCGCAAGGAGATCTCCCGCGCCATCAGGGTCGGGGCGCGTCCCCTGACCGTGGCCGGCTGGAGCCGGCTGCTCACGGAGGCCGGCCTGGTCGTCGAGTGGAGCGGCACCGCCCCCATGCACCTGCTCGAGCCCCGCCGCCTGGTCCAGGACGAGGGCCTGATCGGGGCCGCCCGTTTCGTGGTGCGCATGGTCCGCACGCCGGGGGCGCGGGAGCGGGTGAGGAGCATGCGCTGGCTGTTCCGCCTGCGGGCCAGGGCGCTGACCGCCGTCGCCCTCGTGGCGCGCAAGCCGGCCGAGGCCAGCGAGCCCACTGAGACCACTACTGAGACCACTGAGCCCACCGAGGGCTGAGCCCCCTCACACGGAGCCCGGCTGGCTCCGCGGACCACGCCGTCGCCGTCGAACACCCGGGCACCCGGGCCAGTCCCCTCCCCCAGCACACCGAGACCCACCACCCGAGAGGAAACCGACATGCCCACCACCCCTGTCACCGAGTCCCTGTTCCGCCTGGGACTGAACGAGGCCCTGCCGGTCTCCGAGGAGGCGACGACCTCGCGCGTCGTCGTCAACAACGAGGTCCTGCGCACCGTCGTCTTCACCTTCGACGCGGGCCAGATGCTCACCGAGCACGCCTCCCCCAAGGCCGTCGTCGTCACGCTCCTGGAGGGCGAGATGGACTTCTCCGTCGGGGAGCGCACCGAGCGGCTGGCCGCCGGCGACGTCGTCTACCTGGCCCCGGGCGAGCGCCACGCCCTGACGGCCGTGACCGCCTGCCGGATGCAGCTCGTCATGGTCGAGGTCGGCGGCCGCTGACGAGCACCCTCCTGCCGCCACCTCCTCCACGCACCCGGGACTGCGGGCGACCAGGAGGCGGGACCCGGGCACGGCCCCGGCTCAGACGCACGTGAGGGCCCCGCGCCGGCAGGCGCGGGGCCCTCACGGGAGCCTCCTGGGATCAGGTCACTCGGCGCTGGCCGCGGAGGCGGAGGAGGCGCTGGAGGCCGCGCTCGCGGAGGAGGCGGAGCCCGCCGAGTCGGTGTCGGTCGGGGAGGCGAGGCGCTCGACCTCGGAGACGATCTTCTGGGCGTCGCGCTCGTCGGAGCCGATGAACTCCGTGAGGTCGACGTCGGCGCCGTCGGTGTCCTTGACGCTCACCTGGCGCAGGGCCAGGGCGAGGGACTTGTTGCGGGCGATCTCGGAGACGAAGGCCGGGATCTGGCCGGCCTGCTGGGCGCCCTGCATGAACTGGGCGGGCTCCATGCCGTACTGCTGGGCCGTCTGGACGAGGAAGTCGATGAGCTCGTCCTGGGAGACGTTGGCGTCGATCTGCTCGGCGAGGACGTCGAGGATGATCTGGTCGCGCACGCCGGTGGAGATGTCCTCACGGATCTCGGCGGCGTGCGGGTCGTCGTCCTTCTTGCCCTCGGCCTTGAGGTGGGCGCTGACCTCCTGGTCGACCAGGGCCTCGGGGACGTCGAGGACGACCTTCTCGCGCAGGACGTCGAGCAGGCCGTCGCGGGCGGCGATGGCCTGGTCGCCGGCCTTGCGCTGGGCAGCCTGCGTGCGCAGGTCCTCGCGCAGCTCGTCGATGGTGTCGAACTCGGAGGCCATCTGGGCGAAGTCGTCGTCGGCCTCGGGCAGCTCGCGCTGCTTGACGGCGGAGGCGGTGACGGTGACCTCGGCCTCCTCGCCCTCGTGCTCGCCGCCGGCCAGGGTGGTGGTGAAGGTGGCGGACTCCTCGGCCTTGAGGCCGCGCAGGGCGGTGTCGAGGCCCTTGAGCATGTTGCCCTTGCCGATCTCGTAGGAGACGCCGGAGGCGGAGTCGACCTCCTCGCCGTCGATGACGGCCTTGAGGTCGATGGTGACGAAGTCGCCGGTCTTGGCCTTGCGCTTGACGGCCTTGAGGGAGCCGAAGCGGGCGCGCAGGTTCTCGAGCTCGGTCTCGACGTCCTCGTCGGTGACCGTGACGGGGTCGACCGTGATCTCGAGGCCGTCGAGCTCGGGCAGCTCGATCTCGGGGCGGACGATGACCTCGGCGGTGAAGACGAGCTGTCCGCCCTGGGCGCCGGTGAGGTTGGGCAGCTCGGTGACCTCGACCTCGGGCTGGGCCATGGGCACGCGGCCGGTCTCGTTCAGGGCCTCGCGGTAGAAGTCGTTGAGCTTGCCGTTGACGGCCTCCTGGATGACGGAGGCGCGCCCCACGCGCTGGTCGATGACCTGGTTGGGGACGTGGCCGCGGCGGAAGCCGGGGACCTGGATCTGGGAGCCGATCGACTTGTAGGCGGCGTCGAGGCTGGGCTTGAGCTCCTCGTAGGGGACCTCCACGGTCAGCTTGAGGCGCGCGGGGTCAAGGTTCTCGACAGTGCTCTTCACGGGGTTCTGCTCCGAAGTCATGGTGCGGTGAGTCGCACGGCTCCTGCTGCGGAGCCGGCGGACGCCGTCGGGAGGCGTCAATCCGTGCCATCTTATGGCAAGGGCGCGTCGCCGCGAAAAACGGCCCGGAGCCCGGGCCCCGCCCCGTCATCGGCGTCAGCCGAGGTAGGCGCTGCGGCCGGAGACCACCACGGCCAGGCGCGAGCGCGGGACCTGGGCGACGGCCCGGACCGCAGCGGTCGTGCGGGCGTGGACCTCGCGGGCCTCGGCGTCGTCGGTACCGGTGAAGCGGGCGGTGACGCGCGGCTCGCCCCGCACGACGTCGACCTGGAGGGCCTCGAGGACGGTGGTGGCCTCGACGGCCCCACGCACGGCGTGCTCGACGTCGTGGGGTGAGCGACCCGGTGCGAGGTCGCCGATGCTCAGGACACTGCGGTAGGAGGGCATGGTCGGGGTGGCGGGATTTGAACCCGCGGTCTCCTGCCCCCAAAGCAGGCGCGCTACCAAGCTGCGCTACACCCCGTGGGTGCGAGTGAGGCCGCCGCCGGGCTACCGACGACGGCCTCACTCGTCAACCGAGCGGGTGACGGGAATCGAACCCGCGCAATCTGCTTGGAAGGCAGAGGCTCTACCATTGAGCTACACCCGCGAGGACGTGAGCCGGAGGACCGGCCCGCCCAGGTCTCAGTGCTCGATGAGACCGGTCTTGTAGGCCTTCGCCAGGCGGCGGGGCACGGTGATCTCGCGACCGGCGACGCGGATGGTGTTGAGCTCGGTGAGCTCGGCCTTCCACTGCGAACGGCGGTTACGGGTGTTGCTGCGGGACATCTTCCGCTTCGGCACTGCCATGAGCCCGCTCCTCTCAAAGTCTGGGGATCCTTCGATCCAACGGAAACTGGACCGAGGGACACCATAACGACTCCGAGCAACCCGGTTCCACTCCGGCGACGGCGCCGCCGTGTGAGATCGCTCCCGTGCACAGCGCCCGGGCGCACCCGCCACCCGCTCCGGTCTGCGACGATGCCACCATGCCAGCAACCCCCGACGCCCCCGTCCTCACCCTGGCCCGCGGGCGCCAGCCGGAGACGGACCTCGAGGTCAGGCGCTCGCACTTCCTGGCCCGCGCCGCGCGCACGGACACCGAGGCCGAGGCTCGCGCCCTCATCGCCGAGGTCCGCGCCGAGCACCCCACGGCGCGCCACCACTGCTCGGCCTTCGTCATCGGCGTCCCCAGTGCCCTGCCCGTCGAGCGCTCCAACGACGACGGCGAGCCCTCGGGCACGGCCGGCCAGCCGATCCTCGAGGTGCTGCGGGGCACGGGCCTGGTGGGGGTGAGCGTCGTCGTCACTCGTTACTTCGGCGGCACGCTGCTGGGCACGGGCGGACTCGTGCGGGCCTACTCCCAGGCCGCCGCCCAGGCGCTGGACGCGGCGCGGCGCGCACGCCTGGTCACCCGGCACCTGTGGGACGTGCGCGTGCCCGTGGGCGAGGCCGGACGGCTCGAGGCCGACCTGCGCGCCCTCGCCGGCCCCCGGGACGGGGCGCTGTCCGTGGAGGAGACGGTCTGGGGCGCCACCCACGCCGTCCTCATGCTGTCCACCGACTCCCCCGACGCCGACGGGCTCTCCGCCCTGCTCGCCTCCGTGAGCCAGGGCTCCGCGGTGCCTCAGGCGGCGGGCAGCCGGGTCGTCGAGCAGCCCTGCTGAGGCTCACGCTCCGGCTCCGGCCGGCCCTCAGCGGGCCGCCGCACCGGTCCCGGTGTCCGGGGCCCGACGGCGGCCGGGTCCCGGACAGGCCGGCGTTCCACCGTCAGCGGACCAGGATGCGGTCTTCTTGACGCCCTCCCCGGGCCGGGGTCTATGGTCCCCCCAGACCAGCAGGCCGTCGGCTCCACGCCCGGCCGGCCACGCACAGGAAGGGAGGACCCCATGACCGCCGCCAGCGTCATGCGCGTGATGTCCGCCTCCTGTGGCCGGTGTCTGTAGGGCGCCAGGCCTCGACACCGTGCGCGCGTCGCTGCGCGCATGCCCGGCGCTCGGGCTCCCAGGAGCCGCCCCGTCCCCCGCCACCGTGCCCACGGCACACCGCGACGGTGGCCCCGCCGTCGGGACACCACCCCCGGCAGCCCCCACCCGGCACCCGCCGGACCCCACCTGAGGAGAAGCATCATGGCCTACCTGTCCAACATCACCGAGGCCGTCGGCGGCACCCCGCTCGTGCGCATCAACCGCGTGGCCTCCGGCCCGGCCACCGTCCTGGCCAAGGTCGAGGCCTTCGAGCCCGCCAGCAGCGTCAAGGACCGCATTGCCCTGTCCATCGTCCGCGACGCCGAGGCCTCCGGCGCCCTCAGGCCCGGCGGCACCATCGTCGAGGCCACCAGCGGCAACACCGGGGTCGGCCTGGCGATGGTCGGCGCTGCCCTGGGCTACAAGGTCATCATCACGATGCCCGAGACCATGTCCAAGGAGCGCCGCGCCCTCATGCGCGCCTTCGGCGCCGAGCTGGTCCTCACCAGCGAGGGCGGCGTCGCCGGGGCCGTCAAGCGCGCCGAGGAGGTCCAGGCCGCCACCCCCAACTCGATCCTGGCCTCCCAGTTCACCAACCCGGCCAACCCGAGGGTCCACCGCGAGACCACCGTCCTGGAGATCCTGGAGCAGGCCGGGCAGGTGGACGCCTTCGTGGCCGGCATCGGCACGGGCGGCACCCTCACCGGTGTGGGCACCGTCCTGCGCGAGAGGGTCCCGGGCGTGCGCGTCTACGGCGTCGAGCCCACCGAGTCCCCGCTGCTGAGCGAGGGCAGCGCCGCGCCCCACAAGATCCAGGGCATCGGGCCCAACATCGTCCCCGAGGTCCTTGACCAGGGCATCTGGGACGAGCTGCTGCACATCAGCTCCGAGGACGCCCTGACCTACGCCCGTCGCGCGGCCCGTGAGGAGGGGCTGCTCGTCGGCATCTCCTCCGGTGCGGCCCTGGCGGCCGCCGACCTGCTCTCGCAGCGGCCCGAGCTCGCCGGCAAGACGATCGTCACCGTCCTGCCGGACACGGGTGAGCGCTACCTGTCCACCCCGCTGTACAGCGAGTACCTCAACTGAGACCCGCCGACGGCGGCCCCACCGGGAACAGGAGGGCCGCCGTCGGCGTTGGGTCGGCTGAGAGAGCGCACCCCCACCCAGGAGCACCATGAACTCCACCTCACAGGCCCCCGGCAAGACCCGGCGCGGCCGCACGGGCTCGGCACGTGCCCACACCCTCATCGACCTGGCCAAGGAGGACCTGGCCACCGCGCGCAGGCAGGACCCGGCCGCCCGCTCCAGCGCCGAGGTCGCCCTCCTGTACCCCGGGGTCCACGCCGTGTGGGCATACCGCCTCGCCCACCGCCTGTGGGCGCGGGGGCACAAGTTCACGGCCCGGGCCGTCTCCCAGACGGCCCGCAACCTCACCGGCATCGAGATCCACCCGGCGGCGGTCCTCGGGCGGCGCCTGTTCATCGACCACGGCATGGGTGTCGTCATCGGTGAGACCGCGCAGGTGGGCGACGACGTCCTCATCTACCACGGGGTCACGCTCGGCGGGGTCTCGACCCGGCCGGGCAAGCGCCACCCCACGATCGGCAACGGTGTGCAGATCGGGGCGGGGGCGAAGGTCCTGGGCCCGGTGACCGTGGAGGACAACGCGAAGATCGGTGCGAACGCGGTCCTGGTGAAGAACCTGCCGGCCGACCACGTGGGTGTGGGGGTGCCGGCCCGGGTGCGCGACCCGCGCACGGACCCCGAGCTCATGATGGACCCGACGATCTACATCTGAGCCCGGGCCCCGCCGGGAGCCGGCCCGCCCCGCTCAGCGCAGGACGGTGCCCCCGGCGAGGTCGACGAGCCGGCGGAAGACCTCTCCCCCGCTGGCGCGCGAGCCGTTGTGCTCGTACTCGCTCGTCACCCAGGTGCGCAGGCCCGGGACGAGGGCGGCGGTGGCCAGTGAGGTCTGAACCGGCACGTAGACGTCACGGGCGTAGACGGCGGCAGCCCCGCTCACCCCGGCCGCGGCGCTGGCGCCGAGGGCCCGCTCGTCGTACAGGCGCGGCCACTCGACGTCGGCCAGGGCCTCGGCGACCCCCGCCCAGGGGCGCAGGAGCGGGTCGTCCTCGATCATCCGGGGCGTGACGTGCTCGCCGGTGAGCAGGGTCGGGTCGGCGTCGAAGGCGGTGGGGCGCACGCGCTCGGCGGCCCAGGCGGTGCGGCCGCCGTCGGCCCAGCAGGACTCGTGGATGACGGCGTACAGCGGGTTGCGGGCCGTGAAGGCGAGTGAGTCCACGAGGTCACAGCGCAGGGCCCAGGAGGCCGGGTCGCGCTCGAGCAGGTGGTGCATGGCGTCCATGCCGCCGCTGGCGCCCAGCAGGGAGCCGAGCGAGCGCACCCGCTGCGGCCCCACGGGCGCGCCGTGGGGGTCCAGGAGCTCGCCGCGGCGGGCCGCCTGGACGAGGGCGGCCACGCGGTCGCGGTCGCCGGGGTAGCGGGCGTAGTGCTCCTCGCTCCTGACGCGCATCGACTCGTAGGTCAGGGCGTAGACCTCGTCGATGGTCCGGCCGACGGCGGGCAGTCCGCCGGTGAGGTGGACCCGGTCGAGCGAGTCCGCGTGGGCGCTGAGGTAGCGCACGCAGCAGAAGCCCCCGAAGGACTGGCCCAGCAGGCTCCAGCGCTCGATGCCCAGCGCCCGGCGCAGGTCCTCGCAGTCCTCGACGATCTCGTCGGCCCTGAAGTGGGTGAGCAGGCGGGCGGTGCCGGCGTCGTCGCCCCCGGCACCGGGGTGGTCGACGGGGGTGGAGCGGCCGGTGCCGCGCTGGTCGAGGAGGATGACGCGGTAGTGCTCGAGGACGGTGCCGAGCCAGCCGAGGCCGGCGTCGGGGCTGGGGCGCGGGGCCTCGCAGCCGGGGCCGCCCTGGAGGAAGACCAGGGGCGGGCGGGCCAGGGGGTCCGACGGCGTCGCCCCGGTCCCGGCGCGGGCGACCTCGCGCGCGTAGACCGTGAGCGTGGGTGTGCCGTCCGGCCAGGTGTCCCCGCCCCCGGAGCGGTCCAGGGCGACGGTGAGGTGGTGCTCGCGGGTCAGGAGCCCGGCGTTGGCCGTGGACCAGGGGCCGGAGACCAGGCGCGGGGAGGCCGGTGGGGACGTCTGGGTCGGTGTCATGGCGCCACGCTACCCACCGGCGCGGGGCCGGCGGGGCAGCGGGCCTGGCAGGCCGGGCACCAGAACAGGCGCCGCCCGGCCACGTCCTTGCTCCTCACTGGTGCGCCGCAGCGCAGGCAGGGCCGGTCGGCGCGGTGGTAGACGTACCAGCGGCCGGCCTCCTCGTCGTCCTCGGGCAGGGGGACGGGGACGTCGTCGGGCTCGACGGTCGTGATGAAGCCCGTGGCGACACCGTGCTCCATGAGCGGCACGAGGTCGTCCCACACGGCGCGCAGGCGCGCCTCGCTCACGTGCTGGCCGGAGCGGAAGGGGCTGATGCCGCAGCGCAGCAGGGTCTCGGCCCGGTAGATGTTGCCGACGCCGGAGATGACCGACTGGTCCATGAGCAGCTCGCCCACGGCCTTGCGGCGGCGGCGGACGTTGGCCACGAAGAGCTCGCGGTCGCCGTCGGCGCGCAGGGGGTCGGGGCCCAGGCGGCGGCGCACGGCCGCGACGCCGTCGGCGTCGAGCAGCTCGCAGGCGGCGGGTCCGGTGAGGTCGGCGACGCCGTGCTCGCCCAGCAGCCGCAGGCGCACCGCCCCGCGCGGCTCGGGCGCACGCCACTGGCCCGGGGCGGGTGCGGTGGGCGCGTCGTCGGGCCCACCGGCCAGGCCGGACAGGGCGGAGCCGCCGCCGTGCGCCAGGGCGTGCTCGCCGCGCTCACCGACGCGCCTGCGCGGGGCGCCGATGGCGTGCGGGGCGGTGAAGGAGGCGTCGCCGTCGAAGGTCCACGAGCCGTACAGGCCCAGGTGGATGCGCAGCCAGGTGACCGCGGTGTCGTCGGCGGGCACGTCCGCCTCGGGTGCGAAGGGCAGGAAGAGGTGCTTGCCGTGGGCCTGGGCGCCGAGGAGCACCTGGCCGTCGAGGCGCTCGGCCCCGGCGGCGAAGCGCCCCTGGGGGGAGGTGGCAGCCAGGCGCTGGCCGCCGTAGAGCTCGCTGAGGGCGGCGCTGAGCCGGTGGATGGTGTGGCCTTCGGGCATGTGAGGACCGTACCCGAGGGCCTGGGCCCGAGGTCCCACGGTCCGCCGGCGGCCCGTCCCGCTCCGGCGGCCTCCGGGCCCTGGCCGGGTTCTCAGGCGCCCTGGTGGGCGCGCCTCTCGTACTCGGCGAGCTGGTCGATGCGGCGCTGGTGGCGCTCGTCGCCGCTGAAGGGCTCGGCGATGTAGAGGTCCACCAGGTGCAGGGCCTCCTCGAGGCTGTGCATGCGGCCGCCGACGGCGATGACGTTGGCGTCGTTGTGCTGGCGGGCCAGGCGGGCCGTGTCCTCGTTCCAGGCCAGGGCCGCGCGCACGCCGTCCACGCAGTTGGCGGCGATCTGCTCGCCGTTGCCGGAGCCGCCGATGACGACGCCGAGGCTGCCCGGGTCCGCGACGACGGCCTCCGCGGCCTCGATGCAGAAGGAGGGGTAGTCGTCGAGCGGGTCGTAGGTGCGGGCGCCGTGGTCGATGACCTCGTGGCCCTGCTCGCCCAGGTGCGTGACGAGGGCGGTCTTGAGCTCGAAGCCGGCGTGGTCGGAGGCGATGTGGATGCGCATGGGTGGGATTGTGCCTCACGCGAACACGTCGCGTCAGAGGCGCGGCAGGGCGCTGCGGGCGCCGGTGGGTACCGGGCCCAGGCGCTACCTTGGCCCCATGACTGAGACCCCCGTGACCGCTGAGGGCCGCGACGTGCTCGCCGGCGTCCTCGAGACCGCCGCCGTCGACCCCGCCGTCCGCGTCCAGGACGACCTCTTCCGCCACGTCAACGGCACCTGGCTCAGGCAGGCCGTCATCCCCGCGGACAAGCCCGGCACGGGATCCTTCACCCTGCTGCGCGACGCGGCGGAGGAGGCCTGCCACGAGATCCTCACCGAGCTGGCCGGCCAGGTCGCCCCGGACGGCTCCGCCGCGGTGCCGACGACGCCGGCCGGCAAGGTCGCCGCCCTGTACGCGGCCTTCATGGACGAGGAGCGCGTCGAGGCGCTGGGGGCCGCCCCGCTCGAGGGCGAGCTGGCCCCGCTGCTGGCGGCCGGGGACAAGGAGGCCCTGGCCCGCGCCGTGGGCGCGGGCTCAGCCGCGGGCTTCTCGGGCCCCTTTGCCGCCTACGTCGAGAACGACCTCAACGACCCCGCGCGCTACACCACCTTCCTCAGCCAGTCTGGCCTGGCCCTGCCGGATGAGTCCTACTACCGCGAGGAGGCCCAGGAGGGAGTGCGCACGGACTACGTGGCGCACGTGGCGCGCGTGCTCGACCTCGCCGGCGCCCCCGCGCTCCTGGGGGCCGGGGCCACGGAGCTCGCCGGGCGTGTCATGGCCCTGGAGACGGCGCTCGCCCGCGGCCACTGGGACCGCGTGTCCTGCCGTGACATCGAGCGGATCAACAACCCGCGCCGCTGGGAGGAGCTGGTGGCGAGCGCCCCCGGCTTCCCCTGGGAGGCCTGGCGCGCGGGCATCGCCGACGCCGCCGCGGCCGCGGGCGCCCCGCTGGGCTCCTTCCTGCAGGAGGTCATCGTCGAGCAGCCGGACTACCTGCCCCACGTGGCCGAGGTGTGGCAGTCGACGTCCCTGGAGGACCTGCGCGCCTGGGCCGTGTGGCACACGGTCCACGGGCGCACCTCGTTGCTGTCGAGCAGCTTCGTGGCCGAGACCTTCTCCTTCTACTCCCGGCGCCTGCAGGGCGTGGACGAGCTGCGCCCGCGGTGGAAGCGCGGGGTCGGCCTGGTCGAGGCCTGCCTGGGCGAGGCCCTGGGCGAGGTCTACGTCGAGCGGCACTTCCCGCCGGCCCACAAGGAGGCGATGGAGGCCCTGGTCGCGGACCTCATCGAGGCCTACCGCCGCTCCATCGGCGAGCTGACCTGGATGGGCGAGCAGACCCGTCAGCGGGCGCTGGACAAGCTGGCGCTGTTCACCCCGAAGATCGGCTACCCGGTGCGCTGGCGCGACTACTCCGACATCGTCATCACCCCCGGGGACCTCATGTCCAGCGTGCGCTCGGTGGAGGCCTTCGACCTGGCCCGCTCGCTGCGCAAGCTCGCCGGCCCGGTGGACCGTGACGAGTGGCACATGACGCCGCAGACGGTCAACGCCTACTACAACCCGACGATGAACGAGATCGTCTTCCCGGCCGCGATCCTCCAGCCGCCCTTCTTCGACCCGCGGGCGGACGAGGCCGTCAACTACGCGGGCATCGGCGCGGTCATCGGCCACGAGATCGGCCACGGCTTCGACGACCAGGGCTCGACCTTCGACGGCACGGGCAGGGTGACGGACTGGTGGACCGAGGAGGACCGTGCGGCCTTCACCGAGCGCACGAGCGCGCTCATCGCCCAGTACGACGCCTACGTGCCCGCCGAGCTGGCCGAGCGCGCCGCGGCCGAGGGCACCGCGCCTGAGGAGGTCCCGCACGTCAACGGCTCGCTCACCATCGGGGAGAACATCGGCGACCTGGGCGGGCTGGGCATCGCTCTCAAGGCCTACGGCCTGGCCCTGGAGCGTGCGGGAGCCGTCTCCTTCGCCGAGGCGCCGGTCATCGACGGCCTGACGGCGATGGAGCGCTTCTTCTACTCGTGGGCGCGCATCTGGCGGGGCAAGAACCGGGTGGAGCGCAGCGAGCTGCTGCTGACGGTGGACCCGCACTCGCCCAACGAGTTCCGCTGCAACGGGATCGTGCGCAACATGGACGCCTTCCACGAGGCCTTCGGCGTCACCGAGGGCGACGCCCTGTGGCTGGCCCCCGAGGAGCGCGTGTCCATCTGGTGAGGCCGTGGGCATGGAGCTCACGGCGATGAGGGTGTGGCTGATTGAGATCCACCACGAGGAGCTGCTCTCACTCGTGCTACCGCTGCGCGCGGTCGCACGATGACACCAGCATCGGCATCGTCTCCGTCGCTCTTCTCCAGGCCGACGGCATCAACGGGTTCTCTGCCGGGTACACCGAGGTACGTCAGGGACAAGGCAGCTGGTCCGTGACCACCCGCAGTGTCGAGTGGTCCGGGGACGCTCCCACCACAGTCGCGTTGTTCTGCGGCCTCTACAACGAGGAGGCTCATGCGCCTGTTGTGAAGATCCCGCTGCGTATCACCGGCGCCACCGCTGCTCCGACGCCCACTGCTGCTCCGACGTCGACCGCTGCGCCCACTGTCGCGCCGACCGGCTCCTCGTCGATCTCGGCGGACGTGACCTCGGTGTCCCCCGGTGGCGAGGTGACGGTCACAGCCACCGGCTTCACGGCCGGCGAGAACGTCGACGTCTACCTGCGCTCCACCCCCGTGCACCTGACCACCACCACAGCCGACGCCTCCGGCAAGGTCGTCGTCAAGGTCACCATCCCCGCAGGCACGGACCCCGGCGCCCACCACCTCGTCCTCACCGGCCAGCGCAGCGGGGTCAGCCTGCGCCAGGCGATCACCGTCAACGCCCCACCAGCACCACGGCGGCCACCACCGCCACGAAGAAGCCCTCCACAGGCTCGCGCCTGGCCGCCACTGGCGTCACCGTCCTGCCCCTGCTGCTGGCCGGCGGCGCCGTCCTGGGCGGCAGCGCCCTCGCCGCACGCCGACGCGCCAACGACTGACACCCCACCCGTGGCGCCCCGGGCGCCACGCACCAGGCCTCACGCACAGACACAACGATTGAACCATGAGAGCCCGACGCACGGCGGTTGCCGTCACACTCGTGACGGCAACCGCCGCCGCACTTCTCGGAGCCGATGTCCTCACCCTGGCGCAGCGCCCCGGCACCATGGACGTCGCCCTGCCCACCACCATCTCCCCCGCCGCCCCGGAGGAGACCTGGCTCGTCCTGGGCACCGACTCGCGCGAGACCGTCCCCGAGGGCCCTGACTACTACGGCACCGTCGCCCAGGCCGGGCAGGGCTCGCGCGCCGACGTCCTCCTCCTCGTCCAGCCCTCCGCCTCCGGCACCACCATTGTCTCCGTCCCCCGCGACCTCGCCCTCCTCACCGACGCCGGCGCCGAGCGCCTGGCGACGAGCCGCCTCGCCGGGCCCGGGAGGACCGTTGACCTCCTGTGCACGCAGCTCGGGGTGGCCCCCACCCACGTCGTGGCCGTTGACATGGCCCAGTTCGCCGCGGTCGTCGACGCCCTCGGCGGCGTGAGCGTCGCCATCGACGAGCCCGTGCGCGACGCCGGCTCCGGGCTCGACCTGTCGCATGCCGGTGAGCACACCCTCACCGGTGTCGAGGCCCTCTCGCTCGTCCGGTCCCGCCACCCCGAGGTCCTGCACGACGGGCAGTGGACCGCCCTGAGCCAGACGGAGGGGGCTCAGCGCCGAAGCCACTACGCGGGCGTCGTCCTCGCCGCCGTCCTCGCCCAGGCGCGTCACGAGGCCCGCAACCCGCTGGCCGCACGCAACCTGGCCCACACCCTCGCCGGCAACCTCACCGTGGACCCGGGCACCGGCCTGACCGACCTGCTCGGCCTCGCACGCACCGTCGCCACCGGGGACGGTGCCTCGGTCACCCTGGTCGAGATCCCCGTCGATGAGCCGGAGGGCTCCTTCGTCGCCTTCCCCACCCAGGAGACCTACGCCGTCCTCGCCGCCCACGGCTACCTCCGCGGCGGCTGCGTGCCGGCCGCCGGGCAAGGGGACCGGGAGGACCCCTGAGCAGCCCCTGAGCAGCGCGCGTCCTGCTCCCGGCCCGGCCCCCGCCGTCGGCCCCGATTCCCCTGCCGGCGCACCGGGTGAGACGATGGCCCCCTGCACGCGCCGAGACCCGGCGCAGACCGGCAGCGGCCACAAGCCCGCCGGCAGACCGTCCCAGAAGGAGCCCATATGCCCGGTCAGAACCTGACCCGCGAGGAGGCCGCCGAGCGCGCGGGCCTCGTGGCCGTCGACACCTACACGATCGACCTCGACCTCACCCGCGGGAAGGAGGTCTTCGGCTCGACGACGACCGTCCGCTTCAGTGCCACCCCCGGCGCCGCCACCTTCATCGACCTCATCGCCCCCACGGTCCGCTCCGTCACCCTCAACGGCACCGCGCTCGACCCGGCCCGGGTCTACGCGGACTCGCGCATCGCGCTGGCGGACCTGGCCGAGGACAACGAGCTCACCGTCGTCGCCGACTGCGCCTACATGCACACGGGCGAGGGCCTGCACCGCTTCACGGACCCGGCCGACGGACGCACCTACCTCTACAGCCAGTTCGAGGTCCCGGACTCGCGCCGCGTCTTCACCGTCTTCGAGCAGCCCGACCTCAAGGCCTCCTTCGTCCTCACCGTCACCGCCCCCGAGGGCTGGACCGTCTTCTCCAACTCCCCCACCCCCGAGCCCGTCACCGCCACCGGTGCCGACGGCGAGGCCGCCAGTGTCTTCTCCTTCGCCCCCACCGAGCGGATGAGTTCCTACATCACCGCGATCGTCGCAGGCCCCTACGAGGGCGTCACCAGCGAGTACCGGGCCGCCGACGGCCGCGTCATCCCGCTGGGCGTGTACTGCCGGGCCTCCCTGCGCGAGTTCCTCGACGCCGAGGAGGTCCTGGACCTCACGCGCAGGGGCTTCGCCTACTACGAGGACCTGTTCGCCACCCCCTACGCCTTCAGCAAGTACGACCAGGTCTTCGTCCCCGAGTTCAACGCGGGCGCCATGGAGAACGCCGGGATCGTCACCCACCGCGACGACTACGTCTTCCGCTCGCGCCCCGTCGAGGCCCGCGTCGAGCGCCGCGCCGTGACGATCCTGCACGAGCTCGCGCACATGTGGTTCGGCGACATGGTGACGATGAAGTGGTGGAACGACCTGTGGCTCAACGAGTCCTTCGCCGAGTTCACCTCCACGCTCGCCGTCGCCGAGGCCACCCGCTTCTCCGACGCCTGGACCACCTTCCAGGCCTCGGAGAAGACCTGGGCCTACAACCAGGACCAGCTCTCCTCCACCCACCCCGTCGCCGCCGAGATCAACGACCTGCACGACGTCGAGGTCAACTTCGACGGCATCACCTATGCCAAGGGCGCCTCGGTCCTGTCCGCGCTCGTCGCCTACGTGGGCCGGGAGAACTTCTTCACGGGCATCGCCTCCTACCTGGCCGGGCACGCCTACGCCAACGCCACCCTCGCGGACCTGCTGCGCGAGCTCGAGGCCACCAGTGGCCGCGACCTGACCGAGTGGACCCGCCTGTGGCTCCAGGAGGCCGGTGTCACCGTCCTGCGCACCGAGCTCGCCACGGACGCCGAGGGCGTCATCACCTCCGCGGCCGTCCTCCAGGAGGTCCCGGAGGGCTCACCCGCCTCCCTGCGCCCGCACCGCCTCGCCCTGGGCTCCTACACCCTCGTCGAGGGCCGCCTCGTGCGCACCGGGCGCGTCGAGATCGATGTCGACGGCGCGCGCGCCGAGGTGCCCGAGCTTGTGGGGTCCGTGCGTCCGGACGTCCTGCTGGTCAACGACGACGACCTCACCTACGCCAAGGCTCGCCTGGACGAGGCCTCGCTGGCCGCGGGGCTGGAGCACGTGGCGGCCTTCGAGGCCTCCCTGCCCCGCTCGATCCTCCTGGCCTCCGCCTGGGACATGGTGCGCGACGGCGAGCTGCCCGCCTCCCGCTTCCTGGCGGCGGCGCTGGAGGCCCTGGAGGTCGAGCGGCACTCCTCGGTGGTCCAGGTGCTCCTGTCCCAGGTGGGCACGTGCCTGGGCTACTACCTGCTGCCGGCGCACCGTGCGCAGGCGGCCCCGGGTACTGCCGACGCGCTGCTGAGGCTGGCGCGCGCCGCCGAGGCCGGCTCCGACACTCAGCTGCAGCTCGTGCGGGCCGTCGCCGCCCACGCCGTGACGCCCGAGCAGACCGCGGCCGTGACCGGTTGGATCAGCGGCTCCGCGCCGCTCGAGGGGCTGGTCGTGGACCAGGACCTGCGCTGGGAGCTGCTCATCGGGCTCGTCGCCGCGGGCGTGGCCGGTGAGGACGACATCGAGGCGGAGGCCGAGCGCGACCGCACGACGACGGGCACGGAGCGTGCGGCTCAGGCCCGTGCCGCCATCCCCACGCCCGAGGCGAAGCGGGCGGCCTGGGACGCGCTCGTCGGGGACGCCACGATGCCCAACGAGACGCTGGTCAAGACCCTGCGCGGCTTCACCGACGTCGACCGCGCGCCGCAGTTGCTGGTGCCCTTCATCGAGGAGTACGTGGCCCGGGCGGACGAGATCTGGTCCTCGCGCACCTTCCACATGGCGGAGAACCTGCTGGACGGCCTGTGGTCGCCGGCGACGGTGGGCCTGGAGGGCTGCGACCCGGTGGGAGCGCTCGAGAGCTGGCTCGCCTCGCACGAGGAGGCCCCGGCGGCCTTCCGCCGCATCGTCGCGGAGAACCTGGACACGACGCGCCGTGTGGCGCGCGTGCAGGAGCGCGAGCTGCGGGGCTGAGGTCCTTCGGACGAGGAGACAGGGGTGGGGCCCAGCGCCTGTGGTGCTGGGCCCCACCCCCGTTCGCGCGCCTCAGGACCGGCTGTCGTGGTCCTGGGACGTCGGAAGCCGGGCTAGCGCTTCTTGCGCGCGGCCTCGGCGTTCTTGCCGGTGGCCTCAGCGGCGACGCACACTCCACCACTCCGGCCGCTGTCCGACGACCGCCGAGCCACCTCGTCGCTCCAGTCCGTGGTCAACATCCCCGAGAACCCTAGGGCGGTCCCCATCCCACTCACATCGACTTGAGTCAATATCGTTCAGCACCTATTATGTGGACGTGCGCTGGGACATTCGCCTCTGGGAGGATGTGGAGTCGTGGGTCCTGGATCTCGACGATGACACCTATCACCTGGTCGCGGCTGCGATCAGCCGGCTGGAGTCTGAAGGACCTGCGCTCGGACGTCCCACCGCAGACCGGGTCAAGGGCTCTCGCCATCACCATATGAAGGAGCTGCGTCCTGGTTCAGCGGGACGCAGCAAGATCCGGATCCTGTTCGCCTTCGATCCAGAGCGAAGGGCCATCCTTCTCGTCGCCGGGGACAAGGCCAACAACTGGCAGAAGTGGTACATGCAGAACATCCCGGTAGCCGACGACCGATTCGATGCATGGCTTGACAGTGAGGTGGAGTGAGATGAGCAAGGCCAAGACCGTGTCCTGGAGCGACGTGCGCGCCAAGCGTCCCGCTGACCCCGTCGCCGTAGCCACGCATGTCGCTCGGATGGAGACCGAGGAGCGCGCCTACAGGCTCCGCGAGATCCGCGAGGAGCAGGGCGTGACCCAGAAGGAGCTCGCCGACCGGTTGTCGCTCACGCAGCCGACCATCTCAGCGCTCGAGTCCGGCAGTCTTGACCGCTCCGGTCTAGCCACGGTCAAGGCTTACGTCGAGGCTCTCGGCGGCACCGTCGAGGTCACCGCCACTTTCGGCAACCGAAGGCTTGTGCTCTCATCGCCGGCATAGGGAGAAACCGGCTGCGGGGCTGAGGCCTCTCGGACGAGGAGACGGGGTGGGGCCCAGCACCTGTGCTGCTGGGCCCCACCCCTGTTCGCGCGCCTCAGGACCGGTTGTCGTGGTCCTGGCGCAGTGGGAGCTGGGCTAGCGCTTCTTGCGCGCGGCCTCGGCGGCGACGGCCTGCGCCTCGGAGAAGGCGTCGGCCTCGTCCTCCTCGCGTCCCGGGGTGCGGAAGTTGAACTTCGTGATGAGGAAGCGGAAGAGGAAGTAGTAGATGACGGCGTAGACCAGGCCGATGATGACGAGCATGACCGGGCCCTGGAAGAAGCCGCCGGACAGCTCGGAGGACTTGCCCATGTTGATGAGGTAGTCGAAGAGGCCGGCGGAGAAGGTGAAGCCGGTCTTGATGCCCAGGGCGTTGACGATGACCAGCGCGAGACCGGTGAGGACGGCGTGGACGGCGTACAGCGGGAAGGCGACGTAGGCGAAGGCGTACTCGAGGGGCTCGGTGACACCGGTGAGGAAGGCCGTCAGGGCCACGGAGACCATGAGGGCGCCGGTGACCTTGCGCTTGGAGGGCTTGGCGGTGTGCCACATGGCCAGGGCGGCGGCGGGCAGTGCGAACATCATGATCGGGAAGAATCCGGTCATGAAGCTGCCGGACCAGGCGTTGGTGCCGTCGACGCCCTGGAAGAAGCAGTTGAGGTCGCCGTGGATGGTCTCACCGGCGGAGTTGGTGCAGGAGCCGAGCTGGAACCAGGGCAGGGAGTTCCACAGGTGGTGCAGGCCGAAGGGGATGAGCAGACGGTTGATGACGCCGTAGACGAAGTAGGCGATGGAGCCGCCGATGCCTCCGTGGGTGCCAGCCTCGATGAGCCAGCCACCGAGCTGGCCGTTGATGAGCCAGTTGAAGGCGGGGTAGATCGCGCCCATGACGACGCCGACCAGCACGGCCGCGCAGGAGGTGACGATCGGAACGAAGCGGCGGCCGCCGAAGAAGGCGAGCCAGTCCGGCAGCTTGACGCGGTAGAACCTCTCCCACAGCTTCGCGGCCACGACACCGATGATGATGCCGCCGAGGACACCGTAGTTGATGGTGTTCTCAGCCGGGGTCTCGCCGCCGGCGCCCCAGTAGGGGGCGAGGGCGGAGAGCACGCCCTGCAGGACGAGGTAGCCAAAGAGGCCGGCGACGCCGGTGGAGCCGTCCGCCTTCTTGGCGAAGCCGATGGCGACGCCGACGGCGAAGATGAGCGCCAGGTTGGCGAAGACCGCGTTGCCGGCGGCGGCCATGACGTCGGCGACGGGCTGCATCCACGGCAGGGACTTGGACACGCCGTCGGCGCCCAGCATGTCGCCCTGGCCCAGACGCAGCAGCAGACCCGCTGCGGGAAGTGTGGCGATGGGGAGCATGAGTGAGCGCCCGAGGCGCTGCGCCAGGGCGAACATGCCGCCCGACTTCTTCTTCTCTGACACGAGGTCCTCCAGATCCGGGAGCGCGTGGCGGCAGTGCCACGCGGGGGACGCCGCCCGGGGAGGGCGGCTCCGGCCCGACGGGCGCCACTGCACTCGTCTGGACCAGCGGCATCAGCAAAGACCAGACAACAGACGTTGTCAAGCGCCTGCTTCCACCTTCCAATCGGCAGGATCTCAGGAGGTTCCCCCGGTCTCCCCCGCCGCGCCCCAGCCCAGTCGGCACGGCGGCCGCCCCGGACGGGCACAATGGGCACACCCACCTGTCCGACCGGAAGGAGACCGCCGTGCCTCAGAAACACCCGTCAGGCGCGCGCGAGCGGACCGGCGCGCGCGCCAAGTACGTCATCGTGCGCGAGCACCTGCTCGCCCTCATCTCCGACGGCCTGTCGGCCGGGGACCCGCTGCCCTCCGAGCGCGAGCTGTGCGAGCGCTTCGGCGTCTCGCGCATGACCGTGCGCCAGGCGGTCGACACCCTCGTCGCCGACGGCGCCGTCGAGCGTCACCAGGGCCGGGGGACCTTCGTCGCCCCGCCCAAGCTCGACCTCCAGCTGCGCCTGACCTCCTTCAGCGACGAGATGCGGCGCCGCGGCATGGAGCCCGGCGCGGTCTTCCTCGTCGCCGAGACCGTCGCCGCCCCGCCCACGGTCACGGCCCAGCTCGAGCTCGCCACGGACGGGCGGGCCCACCACCTGCGCCGCCTGCTGACGGCCGACAGCGTGCCCATGGCCCTGGAGGAGACCTGGATCCCGCAGCACCTCGCGCCGGACCTGCTCGACGGCGCTCTGCCCTCCTCCGTGTACGAGGAGCTCACCCGCGCAGGGCTCACGCCCCAGTGGGGCGAGGACGTGCTCGAGGCCCGGGCCGTGACCTCCGAGGAGGCGGCCCTGCTCGGCGTGCCGGAGCGGGCCCCCGCCCTGGACATCGTGCGGCGGACCTTCCACGAGCACACCGCGGTGATCTACTCGCGCTCCCTCTACCGGGCGGACCGCTACACGCTGTGGGTCCCGGTCTCGGCGCCGGGACCGCGCCGCCGGCGCCCCGAGGACCTGCCGACGGGCGCCTGAGCCCCGGCCACGCGGCCCTGCCACCCGGCGCACCGTGACTCTCCGGGGCGGCCCGCGACGGGACATGGCGGGACTCGGCCGACAGGACCTCGCCATCGGCCGAGTACCGCGCTACCATCGCGCTGGTATGGACCACCTCCCTGAGGAGCGACGACGCCCGCAGGACCCCCGGTCCGCCCCATCCGCCGGCCCCGCGCCGGCCAGACCCTAGGAGAACCCGCATGTCCCAGGCCCAGAGCATCGTCGACGCCCTCGGCGGCTTCGACAACATCATCGAGATCGAGCCCTGCATCACCCGCCTGCGCTGCGAGCTGGAGGACTCCTCCCTCGTGGACGAGGCCGCCCTCAAGGCCGCCGGCGCCCACGGGGTCCTCAAGGCCGGCGACGCCGTCCAGGTGATCGTCGGCCCCAACGCCGACACCATCGCGGAGGACATCGAGGACCTTCGATGACCCTCGACGTCGCCGCCCCGCTGGCCGGCCGCGTCCTGGCCCTCGACGACGTCCCGGACCCCGTCTTCGCCGGCAGGTTCGTCGGCCCGGGCCTCGCCGTCGACCCCGACCGGACCGAGCGCACCGATGTCACCGCCGTGGCGCCCGTCAGCGGCACCATCGCCAAGGCCCACCCCCACGCCTTCATCGTCACGACCGAGGGCGGTCCCGCCATCCTCGTCCACCTGGGCCTGGACACCGTGGGGCTGGCGGGCCGGGGCTTCGACGTCCACGTCCGCGAGGGCGACGCCGTCGCCGCCGGGGACCCCGTGGTCACCTGGAACCCCGCCGGCATCGAGGAGGGCGGGCTCAGCCCGGTCGTGCCCGTCATCGTCCTCGAGGGCGACGAGGAGTCTCTGGGGCTCACTGCGCCCGGCACCCACCTGGCCGCGGGGGACGTGCTGCTCACCTGCCACTGACGCCACTGAGCCCAGCGCGACGCAGTGGGGCGGTCACCCCGGGAGGGTGACCGCCCCACTGCCGCAGCCGGCCGGCGCCGGCCGGGCGCTCAGGCCCGGCCCAGGGCCTCGCGCACCACCGCGAGCAGGCTCGCCAGCCGGGCGTTGCCGGGCAGGTCCTCGACCAGCACCACCTCACCGGAGCCGTCAGCGAGCGGCTGGCGCCAGTTCGGGTACTCCTGGTCCGTGCCGGGCTGGTTCTGGGCCCGGCGCTCACCGACGCCGTCCACCAGGGAGACGCCCACCAGGCGGGCGGGCGTGCGGGCGACGTAGCGGTGCAGGGCCTCGACGACCTCCCGCTCGGACGGGTTGTCCCCCAGCAGGCCGTGCTCGCGCAGCCGGGTGAGCATCCGGTCGCGCTCGAGGCGGGCCTCGGCGCGCACCTGCTCGACCGGCTCGGTGAGCAGGCCCAGGCGCTCGCGCAGGCTCACGTGCTCCTCAGCCAGGTACCCGGCGGTCGGCGGCAGGTCGTGGGTGTTGACGGTCGCGAGCTGGAGCGAGCGGTAGGCCTCCGGCTGCTTCGGCCAGCCGTCGTCCTGCTTCTCGAACCACAGGACCCCGGTGCCGAGCACCCCGCGGCTGGCGAGGTAGTCGCGCGCCCACGGCTCGACGGTCCCCAGGTCCTCGCCGATGACGACGGCCCCGGCCAGGTGGGCCTCGAGCAGCAGGACGCTGACCATCGCCTCGTGGTCGTAGCGCACGTAGGCGCCCGCGTCCGCACGCATGCCCTCGGGGATCCACCACAGGCGGAACAGGCCGATGACGTGGTCGACCCTCAGGGCGCCCGCGTGCCGCAGGACCGTGCGGGCCATCTCGCGCAGGGGCCGGTAGGCGTCTGCGGCCAGGCGCACCGGGCTCCACGGCGGCTGGGACCAGTTCTGGCCGAGCTGGTTGTACATGTCCGGGGGCGCGCCGACGCACACGCCCGGCGCGAAGGACTCGGGGTCGCTCCACACGTCGGCACCGCGCGGGTGGACCCCGACGGCGAGGTCGTCCATGATGCCCAGCGCCATGCCGGAGGCCTTGGCCACCGCCTGCGCCCGCTCGAGCTGCTCGTCCACGACCCACTGCAGCCAGGCGTAGTAGTCGATGCGCTCGCTCAGGGTCCTGGCCTCGTTGGCCACGTAGGCGGAGCCCGCGTCGCGCAGGGTCGCGGGCCACTGGGCGAGCGGCCCGTACTTCTCCGTCAGGGCGCACCACAGGGCGAAGCGCTCCAGGCCCTCGCCCTGCTCGGCGCGGAAGCGCTCGAAGTCGCGCTGGCGGGCGCGCGAGCGGCCTGCGGCGAAGATGACCTCCAGGGCCTCGCTCTTGGCCTTCCAGGCGGCGTCGCGGTCGATCGGCTCGGCGCTGTGGTTGGCCGCCTCGACCTCCTCCAGGGCCCACTGCACCAGTGAGCGGCGCGGGCCCGCCAGGCGGGAGACCTCGAGGATGTTCTCGGGGCGGATGTAGACCGGGTTGACGAAGCGCCTGGTGACCGGCAGGTAGGGCGAGGCCGTCATGGGCCCCGCGGGCTCGGCGGCGTGCAGCGGGTTGATGAGCAGGAAGTCCGCCCCCTCGTCACCGAGGAGGCTGGCGAGCTCGGCCAGGTCGTCGGCGTCGCCGATGCCCCAGGAGCCGGCGGAGCGGACCGAGTAGAGCTGGGCCATGACGCCCCAGCCCCGCTCGCCCAGCGCGGAGGGCATGTCGAGGTGGTCCGGGGCGATGGCGAGGGCGGCACGGGCCTCGGTGGAGCCGTCACCGACCCGGGCGACGAGCTCGTGCCAGCCCAGCGGCAGGTCGGTGGGCAGGACGAAGGTGGCCTGGCCGGTGAGCACACCGTCGACGTCGCGGGCGGGGGTCCAGTCCTCGACCTGGGTCAGGGGGCGGTGGGTACCGTCGTCGAGCACCGCCTCGACCCAGACCGGTGCGCCATCAGGCACGTGGACGGCGACGGGTGCGGCCGTCCCCTGGCGCGCGACGACGGTGGGCGGCAGGACCTGGCGCCACGGGGCCGTCTCCGTCTCCCACAGGGAGCGCTCGATCTCCTCCTCCGTGGAGGCGGCCACGCCGAGGGCGGCAAGGACGGCGACGAGGGTCTCGCGGGACGGGGAGGCGGGTCGCCCGTGGTAGTCCCAGTAGTCGACGAGGACTCCGTTGGCCTGGGCGAGCTGGATCAGTCGCTCGGATGCGGAGCCGGGGCGGGGGTCGGTCATGGCAGGGCCTCAGGGGTTGGGCGCTGGGCGCGCGGTGGCTAAGTGGTTGAGGGCCGGGCGGGTCGCCGTCCTGCCGCGACGGTGCGGGGACGGGGACGGCTGCTCGTCTTGCTGCAAGGGTTTCACACACGTCTGCGCCGCGCCAACAGCAAGTGCGGCGCGGCGCAGAGTTACGTGGGCCCTCGTGCTGCGCGGTGCGGAGCGCGCGGGTCAGTCGAGGGCGGCGATGGCGGCGGCCAGGTCGTCAGCGGTCGGTCCGACGACGACCTGGACGACGCGGCCGGAGCGGACGACGCCGAAGGCACCGGTGGCCCGTAGGGCCTCCTCGTCCACCTTGTCCTGGTCGACGACCTCCACGCGCAGGCGTGTGATGCAGGGCTCGAGGTCCGTAATGTTCTCGCGGCCACCCAGTCCCTTGACGATGTCAGCGGCGGTGCTCATTCCATGTCCCTCCCGGTCAGTGCGTGTCGCCCGTCACTTTATCCCAGATCCTCCGCCCAGTCCCGCCGCCCCGGCCCCGTCGGCCCCGGAACTGCCGCCTCCCCCTTGTGTCAATCGTCTTTCACCCTGCGGCGGAATGCTCACCGGCAGCCCGGGACCGGTGCACAATGGGCGCGACCGGACTCCGTCACCGTCGAGGAGCAGCCCATGACCACCTCCACCGCGCCCGCCCCCGCCCCCGAGCCGCTGTCGGGGATCGGCGTGAGCCCGGGCCTCGTCGCCGGCCCCGTCGCCCGCATGGCCCCCGGCATCCCCGAGCCCCCCATCGAGACCCTCGACCAGGCCCGCGACCTCGACAAGGAGTGCGAGCGCATCGCCCTGGCCGCCCAGACCGTCAAGAAGGGCCTCGAGCTCTCCGCCGCCGAGGCCAAGGGCGAGGGCCGCACCCTGCTCGAGACCACCGCCCAGATGGCCGCCGACCCCACCCTCACCTCCTCCGCCCAGGCCATGGTCCGCGAGCGCCGCCTCGTGCCCGAGCGCGCCGTGTGGGAGGCCGCCGGGACCCTGTGCGCGATGCTGGAGTCGCTGGGCGGCTACATGGCCGAGCGCACCCGCGACGTGCAGGACGTGCGCGACCGCATCGTCGCCGTCCTCACCGGCTCCCCCATGCCCGGCATCCCGCACCTGCCCGAGCCCTTCGTGCTCGTCGCCCAGGACCTCGCCCCCGCGGACACCGCCCTGCTCGACCCGGAGAAGGTCGTCGCCTTCGTCACCTCCGAGGGCGGGCCCACCTCACACACGGCGATCCTCGCGCGCGCCCTGGGCATCCCCGCCATCGTCGGCACCGGCGCCGCGGTCACCGACACCCTGTCCGACGGCGACATCGTCCTCATCGACGGCACCAAGGGCACCATCACCCGCGACCCCAGCGAGGACGCCCTGCGCCGCGCCCGCGAGCTGGCCCAGCGCGTGCGCGTCTTCAACGGCGACGGCGCCACCAAGGACGGCCACGAGGTCCAGCTGCTCGCCAACGTCGGCGACGGCGCCGCAGCCCGCTCCGCCGCCGAGGCGGGCGCCATGGGCATCGGCCTGTTCCGCACAGAGTTCTGCTTCCTCGACCAGCCGACCGAGCCCACCGTCGAGCAGCAGGTCGAGGCCTACACGCAGGTGCTCGCCGCCTTCCCCGGCAAGAAGGTCGTCGTGCGCACCCTCGACGCCGGCGCGGACAAGCCCCTGCCCTTCCTCACCGACGCGACCGAGGAGAACCCGGCGCTGGGCGTGCGCGCCTACCGCACGACCCGCCGCGACCCCGAGGTCCTCGACCACCAGCTCGAGGCCCTGGCCCGTGCGGAGGCCGCCACCGAGGCCAAGGTGTGGGTCATGGCCCCCATGATCTCCACCGTCGAGGAGGCCCGGGCCTTCACGGACAAGGCGCGCTCCTACGGCCTGAGCACCGCCGGCATGATGATCGAGGTCCCCTCGGCGGCCCTCATGGCCGACGCCATGTTCGAGCACGCGGACTTCGCCTCCGTCGGCACGAACGACCTCACCCAGTACGTCATGGCGGCCGACCGCCTGCTGTCGACGCTGGCGGACCTGTCCACCGCCTGGCAGCCTGCCGTCCTGCGGCTCATCAAGACCGCCTGCGACGGCGCCGCCCCCCACGGGCGCCCCGTGGGCGTGTGCGGCGAGGCCGCCGCGGACCCGGCCCTCGCCGTCGTCCTCGTGGGCCTGGGTGTGGCCAGCCTGTCCATGACCGCCCGGGCCCTGCCCGACGTCGACGCCGTCCTGAAGTCCGTCACCCTGGAGGACTGCCGGCGCATCGCCGCCCTTGCCGTCGCCTCCCCGACCGCGGAGGAGGCGCGCACCGCCGTGCGCGCCGAGCTGCCGGTCCTCGAGGAGCTCGGTCTGTGACCCTGCCCTACCCCGTCCCCGCCGCGAGCGACGAGCCGCTGGGCTCCGTCACGCGCGTCCTCGCGCTCAAGGCGGGCGACGGGGAGGACACGTTCACCGGTGGCTCCCTGCCCCAGCTCTCGGGCCGCGTCTACGGGGGCCAGGTGGTCGCCCAGGGGCTGCTGGCCGCAGCGGCCACCCTCGTCGACGACGGGGACGGCCCGCGCCTGCCCCACTCGGTGCACGCCTACTTCATGCGCGGAGGCCGGCCGGAGACCCCTATCCGCTTCGACGTCGAGCGCATGCACGACGGCCGCTCCTTCTCACAGCGGCGCACCACCGCCTCCCAGGAGGGCTCCGTCATCCTCACGATGGTCTCCTCCTTCCAGGAGACCCAGGAGGGGGCGGAGGTCCAGCTCCCGGCGCCGCAGGTGCCCCGGCCCGAGGAGCTGACGAGCGCGCTCGAGATCTTCCGGACCATCGACCACCCGGTGGCGAGGTTCCTGGGCCGCACGGCCGCCTTCGACCAGCGTCACGTGGAGGGCAACATCTTCCTGCGTCCCGCTGAGACCGCTGAGGGGCGCCAGCACCTGTGGGTGCGGTCCCGGGGACGAATTCCCCAGGACGCCACGCAGGTCGTCCACCGGGCCCTGCTGGCCTACATGTGCGACCAGGTGATGCTCGAGCCGGCGCTGCGCAGCCAGGGCCTGTCCTGGCGCAGCGAGGGGATGAGCCTGGCCACGCTCGACCACGCACAGTGGTTCCACCGGGACGTCGACGCGAGCGACTGGCTGCTCTTCGTCCAGGACTCCCCCACCTCGCAGGGCGGCCGCTCCATGGCCCGTGCAGAGGTCTTCGACTCCTCGGGACGGCTCGTGTCCACCATCGCCCAGGAGGGCATGGTGCGCATGCCCACCGCCACCCGCTCCGGCGACGGCCGCTGGGCGATCCGCACCGCCGAGGGCGAGGACGGCTCGCCCATCCCGGCCCCACGAGGGTGAGGCGGTCAACCGGTTGCTGCGGCGCCGTCGTCGTCCCTCTCCCGTAGGCTGTGCCCTGGACACCCGCACCCCCACGAAAGGCGCAGTGAACCTGTGGCTGAGTACATCTACTCGATGATCAAGGCGCGCAAGGCGCACGGTGACAAGGTCATCCTCGACGACGTCACCATGTCCTTCTTCCCCGGCGCGAAGATCGGCATGGTCGGCCCCAACGGCGCCGGCAAGTCCTCCATCCTCAAGATCATGGCGGGCATCGACCAGCCCTCCAACGGCGAGGCGCGCCTGACCCCCGGCTACAGCGTCGGCATCCTCCTGCAGGAGCCCCCGCTCAACGAGGACAAGACCGTCCTGGGCAACGTCGAGGAGGGCGTCGCCGAGATCAAGGGCAAGCTCGACCGCTTCAACGAGATCTCCGCCGAGATGGCGGACCCGGACGCCGACTTCGACGCCCTCATGGAGGAGATGGGCAAGCTCCAGACGGAGATCGACGCCGCGGGCGCCTGGGACCTCGACTCCCAGCTCGAGCAGGCCATGGACGCCCTGCGCTGCCCGCCGCCCGACGCCGAGGTCAAGCACCTCTCCGGAGGTGAGCGCCGTCGTGTCGCCCTGTGCAAGCTCCTGCTCGAGGCCCCCGACCTGCTGCTGCTCGACGAGCCCACCAACCACCTGGACGCCGAGTCCGTCCTGTGGCTCGAGCAGCACCTCAAGAGCTACGCGGGCGCCGTCATCGCCGTCACCCACGACCGCTACTTCCTCGACCACGTCGCCCAGTGGATCGCCGAGGTCGACCGAGGCCACCTCTACCCCTACGAGGGCAACTACTCCACCTACCTGGAGACCAAGGAGAAGCGCCTGGAGGTCCAGGGCAAGAAGGACGCCAAGCTCGCCAAGCGCCTCAAGGAGGAGCTCGAGTGGGTCCGCTCCTCCGCCAAGGGCCGTCAGACCAAGTCCAAGGCCCGCCTCGCCCGCTACGAGGAGATGGCCGCGGAGGCCGAGCGCACGCGCAAGCTCGACTTCGAGGAGATCCAGATCCCGCCGGGCCCGCGCCTGGGCAACGTCGTGCTCGAGGCCAGCCACCTGTCCAAGGGGTTCGACGGTCGCACGCTCATCGACGACCTGTCCTTCACGCTGCCGCGCAACGGCATCGTCGGCATCGTGGGCCCCAACGGCGTCGGCAAGACCACCCTGTTCAAGACGATCGTCGGCCTCGAGCCGCTCGACAGCGGCGAGCTCAAGATCGGCCAGACCGTCAAGCTGTCCTACGTGGACCAGACCCGCGCCGGCATCGACCCGGACAAGACCCTGTGGGAGGTCGTCTCCGACGGCCTGGACTACATCCAGGTCGGCAACGTGGAGATGCCCTCGCGCGCCTACGTGGCCGCCTTCGGCTTCAAGGGCCCGGACCAGCAGAAGCCCGCAGGGGTCCTGTCCGGCGGCGAGCGCAACCGCCTCAACCTGGCGCTCACGCTCAAGCAGGGCGGCAACCTCATCCTCCTGGACGAGCCGACCAACGACCTCGACACCGAGACGCTCGGCTCCCTGGAGAACGCGCTGCTCAACTTCGCCGGCTGCTCCGTGGTCATCACCCACGACCGCTGGTTCCTCGACCGCGTGGCCACGCACATCCTGGCCTGGGAGGGCACGGAGGACAACCCCGCCCAGTGGTACTGGTTCGAGGGCAACTTCGCCTCCTACGAGGAGAACAAGGTCAAGCGCCTGGGCGCGGAGGCGGCCCGTCCGCACCGCGTGACCTACAGGAAGCTGACGAGGGACTGAGCCCGCGCGCGGCGCGCCACAGCGCGCACGGCAGGACAGCTTCTACGCTGCTACGCGGCAGGACAACGTCCGTGCCGTAGGACAACCAGAACGCGCAAGGACAAGCTGGGGGAGCCTTCCAGGTTGTCCTTGCGTCAGCAGGTTGTCCTTGCGCGCCGGCCCGACGGTGTCCCCGCGTCAGCCCGGCCAGCCCGCCCGCGCTGCCGGCGCCGTCCGCACCGTCGACGACGGGGTCAGTCCTCCCACGGGTTGACGAGATCGACACCCGTGTCCACGAAGTCACCAGTGTTGCGGGTGGCCAGAGCATAGCCGCGTGAGCGCGCGACGGCGGCGATGAGCGAGTCCATGACCGGCAGCGGGCGCCCTGCGGCCCTCGCTCGACTGACCATCGTCGCCCAGGACGTTGCCGCAGAGAGGTCGAAGGGAAGCACCCGCCCCTCGAAGTAGGGCAGCACGGTGTCCTCAAGACGCTCGCGCAGGTGATCTCGGCGCCGCCCGTCGGCCATGACGGCGACTCCTGTGCGCAGCTCCGCGACCGTCAGTGCCGTGGTGTACAGGATGGTCGGAGGCTGTGCGTCCAGCCAGCGAACCACCCTCAGATCGGGACTGGGCCGCAGAGGCTCGGAGATGACGTTCGTGTCCAGGACGATCACAGCAGGTCCAGCGGCTCGTAGGGTGCGTGGTCGCGTGCACTGACGATCTCGGCTCCGCCCACCTCGCGGCCGATGCGTTGCAGCAGGGTCCCCAGTCCCCGCTCGGGAACCGGAGCGACCGCATCCGTGAGGATCTGCCGGATCTCGGCCTCCGTGCTGCGCTTGTGCCGGCGAGCACGTGCCTTGAGGGCCGCATGCGTCTCCTCCGGGATCCCGCGGACCACCACACTGACCATGACCCCTCCTCAAGTGATATCACATCGCCACTACGATATCACTTGCGTCACCGGGCAGGCTCTCAACACCCTGGGAGACCCGACCCGACACCATCCCCGCGTCAGCCCGGCCAGCCCGCCCGCGCTGCCGGCGCCGTCCGTGCCGCCGGCACGGCTCCGCCGTAGGACACCCCCCCCGCACGGCAGGACAGCTTCTACGTTTCTACGCGGCAGGACAACGTCCGTGCCGTAGGACAACCAGAACGCGCAAGGACAACCTGGGTGGGCCTTCCAGGTTGTCCTTGAGCGTCTGCGTTGTCCTTGCGCCAGCAGGTTGTCCTTGCGCACCGGCCCGGCGGTGTCCCCGCGTCAGCCCGGCCAGCCCGCCCGCGCTGCCGGCGCCGTCCGCACCACCAGCGCTGTCCGCACCGCCGGCGCGGACGGCAGCACGGCTCAGTCCTCGGCCTGCTCCTGCTGCTTGCGCCAGCGGATGCCGGCGTCGATGAAGCCGTCGATGTCGCCGTCGAACACGGCCTCGGGGTTGCCGACCTCGTGGGATGTCCGCAGGTCCTTGACCATCTGGTACGGGTTGAGGACGTAGGAGCGCATCTGGTCGCCCCAGGAGGCCTTGATGTCTCCCGCGAGCTCCTTCTTCTTCGCGTCCTCCTCCTGCTGCTTGAGCAGGAGCAGGCGCGACTGGAGCACGCGCATGGCGGCGGCACGGTTCTGGATCTGCGACTTCTCGTCCTGCATCGACACCACCAGGCCCGTGGGCAGGTGCGTGATCCGCACGGCGGAGTCGGTCGTGTTGACGCTCTGGCCGCCGGGGCCCGAGGAGCGGAACACGTCGATGCGGATGTCGGTCTCGGGGACCTCGATGTGGTCGGTGGACTCGATGAGCGGGATGACCTCGACGGCGGCGAAGGAGGTCTGGCGCCTGCCCTGGTTGTCGAAGGGGCTGATGCGCACGAGGCGGTGGGTGCCGCCCTCGACGCTGAGCGTGCCGTAGGCGTAGGGGGCGTGGACCTCGAAGGTGACGGACTTCAGGCCAGCCTCCTCGGCGTAGGAGGTGTCGAGCACCTTGGCGGCGTAGCCGTGGCGCTCGGCCCAGCGCAGGTACATGCGCAGCAGCATCTCGGCGAAGTCTGCGGCGTCCACGCCGCCCGCGCCGGAGCGGATGGTGACGACGGCGTCGCGCTGGTCGTACTCGCCGGACAGGAGCGTGCGGATCTCGAGCTCGGCCAGGTCCTTGGAGATGGCCGTGAGGTCCGCCTCCGCCTCGGCCAGGAGCTCGACGGCGTCGTCGCCGGACTCCTCCCCCGCCATCTCGACCATGGCCTCGAGGTCGTCGATGCGGCTGGCCAGGTCCTCGACGCGCTTGAGGTCCGCCTGCGCGTGGGACAGGGCCGAGGTGACCACCTGGGCGGCGTCGGGGTCGTCCCACAGGTCGGGGGCGGCCGCCTGCTCGCTCAGCTCGGCGATGCGCTCTCGCAGCACCTCGGGGTCCGTCACCGCCGCGATGGAGGCGTGCGTGTGACGGAGTCGGTCGATCTCTACGGGGAAGTCAGTGGCCACCCCCGGAGTCTACGGCAGCGGGCCGACGCCCTTGGCGGCCCGGGCAGGGACCCTGGTCACGGGCCACGGCAGCCGGCGTCCCCGGAGCGGCGGACGTTGACCCGCCGACGGCGAGCCGTGATCCTGGGCCGGTGGCCGGCGCACCACCGCCCCGCGACGACGAGGTCGCCCTGGGCGCCGGCGGAGAGGCCCCGCGATGACCGACCCGAACGCACCCCGTCGTCCGGCCCTGTACGAGCGCTTCGAGCGACCCGTACCGCAGTGGTTCCTCGACTCCGGCCTGGGGATCTTCATCCACTGGGGCGCCTACTCGGTGCCGGCCTGGGCGGAGCCCATCGGCGCCCTGGGCACCTTCGACCTGTCCTACTGGTTCGAGCACAACCCCTATGCCGAGTGGTACCTCAACACGATCCGCATCGAGGGCTCACCCGCGGCCGAGCACCACCTGCGCGTGCACGGCTCGCGCCCCTACGACGACTTCCTCGACGAGTGGAGCGCGAGCGCCTTCGACCCCGAGGACTGGGCCGCCCTCTTCGCCCGGGCGGGGGCCCGCTACGTGGTGCCGACGACGAAGCACCACGACGGGATCACCTTGTGGGACGCCGTCGGCACGCAGGGGCGCAACACGGTGGTCCGGGGGCCGCACCGGGACCTCGTGGGGGAGATCGCCCGGGCGGTGCGAGGCGCCGGCATGCGCTTCGGCACCTACTACTCGACGGGCATCGACTGGCACGCGGCGCCGACACCCCCGATCACGGACGGCGACGGCTTCGACCGGTTGCCGCACGACGAGGTCTACGCCCGCTACGTCCACGCGCACCTGACGGACCTCATCGAGCGTTACCGGCCGGAGGTCCTGTGGGCGGACATCGACTACCCGCGCGCGGGGCGCCAGGAGGACTCGGACTTCAGCCTGGTGAGGGTGCTCGAGCGCTTCTACGACCTGGTGCCCGAGGGGGTCGTCAACGACCGGTGGGGCGGCACCCACTGGGACCTCCGCACGAGCGAGTACGAGCAGGGCACCGAGGTGCAGCAGGACGGGTTCTGGCAGCACACGCGCGGCATCGGCTACTCCTTCGGGTACAACCAGCTGGAGGACGACTCGGCCTGCATGTCGGCGCATGAGGCGGTGCGCGAGCTCGTCGACGTCGTCTCGCGCGGTGGGAACCTGCTGCTCAACGTGGGGCCGGACGAGGCCGGACGCATCCCGGAGCCGCAGCGCCGGTGCCTGGAGGGCATGGCGCAGTGGATGACGGTGGGATCGGAGGTGGTGCACGGGGCGCGCCGGGCCGAGGGCACGGCGGCCTGCGGGGGTGGTGCCGACGACGACGGTCCCTGGGTGCGTTGGATCGAGGGGTCCGGGGTCCTGTACGCGGCGGTGGATGACGACGGCGAGGTGGTGCTTCCGGCGACTGAGCGGGTGCGGGCGGCGCTGGGCTCAGGCGGCCCGGTGCTGCTCGAGACCGGTGGGGCCGGCGCTCCGGTGGAGGCGGGGCTCGTGGACGGCGGCCTGCGGGTGGTGTTTCCGGTGCGGCGGCTGCCCGGCCCGCACGTGCTGCGGCTGGGCTGAGCGGACCCGGGCCGGGTGCGGCCCCGGGTTGCTGAGACCACTGTCCGGTGCGGGCGGTCTCGGCGGCCCGGGGCTGCGTGCCCGTGCCCGGTGCGGGCAGACCTTCGCATCACCGCACCCCTTGCACATGGTGTACATGCACGATATAAATAGTAGGTGCACATCATCCTGTCCCGGACCTCCGGGACCCCCCTGTACGAGCAGATCGTGAGCCAGGTGCGCGATGCGGTCTGGAGCGGCGACCTGCCTCCCGGCACACCCCTGCCCTCGCTGCGCCAGCTGGCCAAGGACCTCGAGGTCTCCCTCATCACGACCACCCGCGCCTACAACGAGCTCGCCGCCGCCGGGCTCATCGGGCAGCAGGCCGGCCGCGGCACCTTCGTCCTGGCCCAGGACGCCGAGGAGACCCGCCGGCGCCTGCAGGCCCGCCTCGACGCCCAGCTCGACGACGCCGTCGCCACCGCCGTCCTGGCCGGGCTCAGCCTGGACGACCTCACCGAGAGGACCGCGCGCCGCTGGACCGCAGCGCACCAGCAGTGACCCGGAACGCCATCAGCCTCGAGGGCGTCGTGCGCACCCAGGGCTCCTTCACCCTCGGGCCCCTGGACCTGCACGTCCCCACCGGGCTCGTCACCGGCTTCGTCGGCCCCAACGGGGCCGGCAAGACCACCACCATCAAGGCCCTCCTGGGCATGGTCGGGACCGACGCCGGCACCATCCGGGTCCTCGACGGCGCCCCGGGCGGCAGCCACCAGCGCGTGGGCGTGGTCCTGGACCGCGTCCCCCTGGCCAGGGAGTGGACCGCAGCAGCGGCGGCGCGCGCCCTCAGGGGCTTCTACCCCTCCTGGGACGAGACGCTGTACACCACCCTCCTGCGCCGCCTGGACGTGCCCGGCGACGTCAGGGTCCGCTCCCTCTCACGCGGCGAGGGCGTCAAGCTCCAGCTGTCCCTGGCCCTCGCCCACCAGCCCGACCTCCTCGTCCTGGACGAGCCGACCTCGGGCCTGGACCCGGTCGCACGGCTCGAGGTCCTCGACATCCTGCGCGAGTTCCTCGTCCAGGAGGGGCGCAGCATCCTGCTGTCCACCCACATCACCGCCGACCTGGAGCGCATCGCCGACCACCTGCACGTGCTGGCGGGCGGACGCACCCGCTTCGCCGGGCCGCTCAGCGAGCTTGACCGAGGCCTGGGCGGTGGCCCGCGGCCCCCTCGACAGCCTGACCCCCGAGGCCTGTGCACGGCTCGTCGGCCGGCGGCTCACGCCGGGCGGGACCTTCGAGGGGCTCATCCGCACCTCGGACACCGCCGTGCTCGGGCCCCGGGTCGTCCTGGAGCCCCCGGCGCTCGACGAGGCCGTCGCCGCCCTCACCCGTGCCCGCGGCGGGGACGAGCAGCACCCCGCCACCCCGTCCATCCCCTCCTTCAGCCGATAGGGGCACGATCATGCAGACCCTTGTCACCCACATGCGCGCGGACGCCTCCGCCCAGGCCCGGACGCTGCGCACCTTCGCCCTCATCGCCGCGCTCCTCGTCGCGGGCAACATCGCCATGGAGCGCGACCTCGCGCTGTCCGCGGCCGGCGCCGTCGCCTCCCTCACCGGGATGCTCCTGGCCGCCAACCTCTTCGGCGAGGACGAGCAGTCCCACCTCAGCACGCTGTACTCGGTCCTGCCCGTCTCGCGCGCGCAGGTGGTCGTCAGCCGCTACCTCGAGGTGGTCGCGCTGGTGCTCGCGTCCGCCCTGCTGGGCCTGGTCCTCACCCTGGGGGCGCACGCGCTCCCGGACGGCTCCGGGCTGTGGCAGCTGCAGCTGTCCCTGAGCGTCACCGGCATGGGCGTGTGCGCCGCCTACGCGGTGGCCGCCGTGCAGATGCCCCTGTTCTTCGCCCTGGGCTCGTCCCGCACCGGAATGTACTCACAGCTCGCCACGATGACCGTGCTCCTGGGCTCCATGGCGGTGGCCAACCGGGCGCCGGGGCTGGTCGCCGGGCTGGGCAGGCTGGCCTCCACCTCCTGGGCCGGGGCCGCGGCCGTCGGGGCCAGCCTGGCCGCCATGGCGCTCTCCGCCATAGTCTCGTGCGCGCTCTACAGCCGACGGGACCTGTGATGGGCCGCCGCCCGCAGTAGCCCGCAGGTCCCCGAGGGCCCGTCAGGACCCCTCAGCCGAGCTCGAGAGCAGCCGCCTCGGCGTGCACGAGGTCGACCAGGGCCCGCACAGCGGGGCTCGGGTCCGTGCGCGAGGCGCGGTGGCGGGCGATGAGCTGGCGCGCGCCCAGCCCGGGCAGACGGGTGGCACTCACACCGTCGGGCAGCGTGGCCGACAGGACGGCGAGCTCGGGCAGCAGGGCCCAGCCGAGCCCGGCGGCCACCATGGCCAGGACGACGTCGTAGTCGTAGGCGATGTGCCTGCGGGTCAGCGAGGTGGCGAGCTGGCGTGACAGGCGCTCGAGGGCGTCGGCGCCGGCGGTGCCCGGGGCCAGGTCGATCCAGGCAGGCCTCACGAGGTCGCCCAGGGCGCTCGGCGCCGCCTGGCCGGGCGGGGAGACGACGAGCCAGGCCTCGTCCAGGACGGGCACGTCCGCGGTGCCCCGGGCCGGACGGGTGGGGGCGGTGGCGTCGCGCTCGAGCAGGACGAGGTCGAGCGCCCCGTTGCGCAGGCGGGCGAGGGCGCTGGCCCCCTCGGTCTCCTCCACGGTGACCGTCAGGCCCGGCAGGTCCTGCTCGGCGCGCACGAGGAGCGGGACGAGCAGGGCCCGGATGACGGTGGCGACGGTGCCCACGCGCACGTGCCCGCTGGGGGCGTCCGGGTCCATCTCGGCCAGGGACCTGCGGGCGGCGACGAGCTCGACCTCGATGCGCTCGGCGGTCTCCGCCAGCAGCCGTCCCGCCTCGGTGAGGACGGCTCCGCGGGGCGTGCGGTCGAGCAGGCGCGTGCCAGCCTCCTTCTCGAGCTGCTTGATCTGCTGGCTGACTGCGGAGGGGGTCAGGTGCTGGGCCTGGGCGGCGGCGACGATGCCGCCGGAGCGGTGGACGGCCAGGAGGAGGGCGAGACGGTGGGCGGACAGGTCCATGTCCCGAGTATCGCCCTGGGCTTTAGATCATCTGAATACCTGTATGCATTTTCCTGCGATTGATCTGGAGCCCCCGGTGGACCACGATCAGGGCCGTGAACGACGTGCTGCCCACCCTCATCGCCGTCGGCGGATGGATCGGTGCCGCCGAGCTGCTGCTCGCCTACGCCCTCGTCTCGCGCGGGCGCATCACCGGGGACTCCTTGCGCTACCAGGCCCTCAACATCACCGGCTCGGTGCTGCTCATGGTCAACTGCGCCTACACGGGGGCGTGGCCGTCGGCGCTCGCGAACGTCTTCTACCTGCTCGTGGGCCTGTGGATGCTGGTGACGGTCAAGCGCGCCTACCTCGGCCAGCTCGCGCGGCGCCACCGCGACCAGCTGGGCGCCCGCCTGCGCCCGCGCCAGCGTGGTGCCCTGGTGCCCTAGCCGTCCTCTCCCACCCCCCACCTCCTCGGTTTGCGCTCGAACGTGCGGCAAAACCCCAGGGAGCTCGGACGCAAACCGAGGAGGTGGGCGGAGGACCTACTCCTGTCCCACGGTCACCCGGGCAGTGCTCGTCGCGGTGATCTCGAAGCCCTCCGAGGGGATGACGCCCCACGGGAGGAAGGGCGGGCGCGAGCGCGCCGTCAGCGTGACGACGGCGGTGTCTCCTCCTGAGGCGTGGGCCTGCACCAGCTCGACGCCCTCGAGCCCCACGAGGGCGCTCTGAGAGGCCAGGTCCTGCGCCGCCGCGTCGCTCACGGCGGCGTCGGTGAGTGCTCCGGGAACGGCACCGGTGACGGAGCCGGCCGCGCTGACAGCGCCCTGGTAGTACGTGTCCGGACCCACGCTGCGGGCCGCGGCGGCGGCCGCGGAGTCCGCGAGCGAGGTGAGCCGCTTGACGTCGAGGTAGACCGCCGTGACGGAGGCGACGGTGAGCAGCAGCGCGGCGACCACGGCCATGAGGCCGATGCCCAGCAGGAGGGTCTGTCCCTCCTCCGAGGCCGGCGAGCAGCGCCGCAGCCACCCACCCCGGGCAGGGCGGGGTCCGGGGCTCCCGGAGCCGGCCCGAGGGCGCCCGGCGCCAGCGGGGACCCGGCCGGTCATGGCTCCTCCTGGCCGGCGGGCAGGACGAAGCGCTCGGCGCTGATCCGGACGACGTCCTCGCCCACGCCCCGCAGCAGCGGCAGCCCCACCCCCACCTCGACGCGCACCACGGCGCCTGAGGCGCAGCCCGCCGGGGCGCAGGTGAGGCTCATGGCCTCCCGGGCCGGGGTCTCGACCCCCTGGTCGGACAGAGCCAGCCCGGCGGCGAGGCGGGCGTGGTCGAGGGCGTTGTCACCGGCCTCCACCTCCAGGACCCGGGTGGCGGCGTCGGCGGCGGAGACGACGGCGAAGGAGGCGGCCTGGACCTGGGCCAGGGCGATGAGGAGGTACACGACCGGCACGACGATGACGACCGTCCAGCCGATGAACTCCACGGGGGCGTTGCCCTCCTCCTGCTGTAGGCGGGCCAGCGGCAGACCGCACCCCCGGCCGTGCCGCCTCACGGCGCCGCCCCGGTACCCGCCAGGGAGGCCTCGTCGACGGCGCGGCCGCTGACGGTGAGAGAGCCCGCAGGTCCCAGGAGCCCGAGGACCGGCAGCGGCGCGGAGACGGTCGCCGTCACCACCCCCACTCCCCCGGTCTCGCCGCGCGTGACGCTCACCTGCTCGACGTAGCCGTCGGCCAGGGCGGCCCCCACCAGGGCCTCGACGCGCGCGGTCGCCTCGGCCTCGGTGCCGCCCACGAGCGCGGCGCGCCGTGCGCCCTCGCCGGCCGCGTCCACGAGGACGTTGCGCACGTACAGGCCGAGCGCGAGCTGGAGGACGGCGACGGTGACGGCGATGACGAGCACGCCGACGAGGACGAAGTCGACGACGGCGGAGCCCTCCTCCGGGTGGCGCGCGACCGGTGCCCCCGGCCTCGGACGGCCCGCGGGCGCGACGGGCCTGCGGGGACGCTCAGATGGCACCGGTGACCTTGCCGATGGCGTTGCTGAACACCTCGGTGAGGGCGGGCCCGGCCACCGCCCACAGGGCGACGACGAGGCCGGCGGTCATGAGCGTCACCAGGACCCAGCCGGGGACGTCACCGCGCTCCTGGGCGGCGAGGGAGGTGCAGCGGCGCAGGCGGGTGGCGGCACCGGACAGGGCGAGACGGGTCCGGGGCAGCAGGGTGGTCGTGAGCACGGGGCACCTCACAGGTTCGGGCGGAGGGACGGGGAGGTCCCAGGGGGAAGACAGACCCGCTCGCCGGTGAACGGGCCCGCCCCCTCACCCTAGGTCACGGCCCTGCCCTGAGGAAGCGGTCACGCCCGTCCTGTGGACACCCGCGCCCGCGTCCCGTCGCACGGCCCGCGCGCCGTCGTCCGCCCGGGGCCTCACAGACCCAGCCGCAGGACGAACAGGCCCGGGAACAGGGCGAAGACGACGGTGATCGGCAGGACGAGGAAGACCACGGGAACCATCTGGGCGATCTCGCGGCGCCCGCCCTCCTCCATGAGCGCGCGGCGTGAGGCCTCGCGGGCGTCCGAGGCCTGGGCCCGCAGCACCTCGGCCAGCGGCGTGCCTCGCTCGAGCGCCACGGCGACCGCCTCGCACAGGCGGGTCACCGGCAGGGAGCGGACCCGGTCCTCCAGGTGGGTGAGCGCCGTCGTGAGCACCGTGCCCGAGCGCACCTCGGCCAGCGTCAGCGCCAGCTCGTCGATGAGCTCGCCGCGTCCCAGCGACACGATCCTCTCGATCGCCGCCACGGGCCCCTGACCGGCGCCGACGACGAGCGCCAGCAGCTCGACGACGTCCGGCAGCTGCTCCTCGATGCGGGCCCGGCGCCGCTCGACCTCGCGGGTGAGCCACCAGTCACGGGCGGCCGCCCCGGTGACGGCGGCCAGCAGCGAGGCCAGGACGAGCACGGGCACGGAGACGGGCCGCAGGAGCGCCGTCGCCAGGCCGAGCCCCGCCCCCGCCGCGAGCCCCGCCCCGGCCCAGACCATCTGCTCCAGGCGCAGCTGCTCGAGCGTGCGGCCCGCGCCGGCCGCCTCCAGGCGACGTCGGACCGTCTCGGAGGAGGAGCCCAGGCGGTCCAGGAGCGTGCCCACCGAGGCGATGGCGGCCAGGATGCCCGCGGACACCGTCCGGTTCTCGTCCCAGGTCCCGGTCGCGCCCAGGAGCCCGGAGGTCCGCGGGCGCTCGCGCACGTAGGGGGCGAGCCGCTCGACCAGGCCCGGGCGGGCGCGGCGCCGCGCCGAGGCCAGCACGAGCAGGCCGCAGGACAGGGCAAGGCCCGCCAGGGCGCCGCAGACCACGGGGCTCACCTGAGGACCCTCCCCTCCTCGGGCAGGCGCCCGAGCATGAGCATGAGCCGGTAGGCGACGACGGAGGCCACGGCCCCGGCGGCGAGCACCAGGGCCCCGGCGGCGCTGGCGTAGGCCTGCGCGGCCTGCGGGCGGGTGGACAGCAGCGCCAGGACGAGCCAGGGGGCCGCGACGGCGACCTTCGCGCCGTTGACCGTCCAGGACTGGCGCGCCTCGAGCTCGCCGCGCGTGCGCATGTCCTCGCGGAGCATGTGCGACAGCGAGCGCAGCAGGACCCCCAGGTCGGTGCCCCCGACCTCGTGCGCGAGCCTGAGGGCCTCGACGATGCGGTCGGCGACGGGGTCGGCGAAGCGGTCCTTGAGCCGGTCCAGGCACTGGCCGAAACGGGCCGTGGCCGCGTAGTCGGAGGCGAAGGCGCGGAACTGCTCGCGCACCGCCTCCGGGCCGCGCTCGCCGAGGGCGGCGACCGCCTCGGGCAGGCTCATGCCCGCGCGCACGCCCGAGACGAGGGCGTCGACGGCCTCCGGCCACACCTCCCTCAGACGGGTGCGCCGGGCGCGGGCCCGTGAGGACAGGACGAGGAAGGGCAGGCCCGCGGCGATGGCCCCGAAGGCGAGGGCGATCGGCCAGGCCCGGGACACGCCAAGGAACAGCAGGCCGACGACGACGCCGGTGCCCGCGCTCCCGGCGACGAAGACCGTCGGGCTCGTGCCGCCCGCACCGGCCTGGACGAGCAGGTCGGCCAGGCGGCGCGAGCGCTCCGAGCGCCACTGGGGCGGCTCGGTGGTCCGTGCCAGCCACACGAGGACCGCGCCGAGGCCGCCCAGGAGCCCCGCCAGGGCCCCCATCAGCGCCACCCGCCCGGGGTGCCGCCGTCGGACGGGGCCGCGTCGCCGGGGCGCGGGCCGGAGCCCAGCAGCACGGACAGGTCGTGGCCCGCCCTGCGGAAGCGCTCGGAGTGCGCGGGGGCTCCGGGGCCGCGCACGAGCCGGCCGTGCGCGTCGCGGTGGAAGACGTCCGCGAGCTCGATGACGTCGGCCTCGACGCGCCCGGACAGGGCGGCGACCTCACGCACCTGCCGGTGCCCGTGCGGGTCGACGTCGAGGTGGACGACGAGGTCGACGGCGCTGGCCACGGTGGGGACGACGAACTGGGAGCCGACGTTCTCGCCCGCGAGCAGGGGCAGGGTGCACAGCTTGACGACGGCTTCGCGGGCGGAGTTGGCGTGGATGGTGGACATGGCGGGCAGGCCCGAGTTCATGGCGATGAGCAGGTCGAGGGCCTCGGCCTCCCGGACCTCGCCGATGAGCAGGCGGTCGGGGCGCATGCGCAGGGCCTCCTTGACCAGGCGGCGCAGGTTGATGCCGCCGACGCCCTCGAGGTTGTCGTCGCGGGTCTGCATGGCCACGCAGTCGCGGTGGCGCAGGTCCAGCTCGAAGACCTCCTCGCAGGTGACGACCCGCTGCCAGGCCGGGATCGCCCCGGCCAGGGCCCGCACCATCGTCGTCTTGCCGGCCTGCGTGGCGCCGGAGACGAGCACGTTAAGGCCCGACTGCACGCAGGCGTCGAGGAAGGCGGCCGCCTGCTCGGTGAGGGAGCCCAGGCGCACGAGGTCGGCGGTGCGGGTGGCGCGCGCGGTGTGCTTGCGGATGTTAAGGGCCCAGTGGGCGGCGGTGATCGGCGGGATGACGACGTGCAGGCGCTCCCCGCCGGGCAGCTGGGCGTCGACGAAGGGACTGGACAGGTCCAGGCGGCGCCCGGACACGCGCAGCATCCGCTCCACCAGGACCCGGATCTCCTCGTCCTCGAGGATGGTCGTGGTGAGCTCGCTGCGCCCGTGGCGGGCGATGAAGACGCGGCCGGGGGCGTTGACCCAGATCTCCTCGACGGTCTCGTCCTCGAGGTAGGGCTGCAGGGGCCCCAGGCCGGCGAGCGCGTCGACGGCGGCGGCCTGGGCCCGCTCGGGGTCGGCCAGTGGCGGCACGAGGCCGGCGTCGGCACGGCTGAGGTAGTCGGCGCCCGCCTCGGCGACGAGGGCCTCGAGGGCGTCGACCTGGCTCAGGGGGTCGATGCCGCGCCGGCGCACGAGCTCGCGGATCTCGGTGTGCAGGAGGGAGGAGGCGTCCATGTGCTCTCACGGATCGGGGCGGTCTGCGGCCGGGGAGCAGCAGCCGCCTGTGGGGGCGGGGTGCGGACCCGCGCGGCGGTGAGCGGGGTCACGGGCACGACAGTAGGTCACGGCGCCGGCGCGGGACCACCTCGGTCCGCGCCCCTGTGGACAACACGTCTCCCCCTCCCTGCCGGCAGCCGGTGCGCCACTGCCGCGGCCGCACGCGCCTCGCTTACGGTTGGGGCATGTCGAGCACGACCCACGGTCCGACCCAGCCCACCGACGCGAGCACGGTGCCCGCCGTGCCGCCCGCCAGCGGCCGGGTGCGCGAGCCCTCACCGCTGGCGCTGGCCGCGATGGCCGCCGTCGCCGTGCCCGGCCTCGACCCGGCGCGCCTGGCCCTGCCGCAGCAGGAGTCGGCGACGCTGCGCGTCGTCGGCGTCATCGACTCCCAGGGGCGACACTGGGAGGTCCTCCAGGCGCGCACCGACGCCGCGGGCGCCGCCCTCGACGCGGAGGCGGAGGTGCTGCGCCGCATCGGGCGGGTGCACGACGACGGGCGCCTGTCCTTCGACGTCTCCCGGCCGGCCGGCTCCCTTCGCCGTGAGGGCGTGCACGTCCAGGTCCGCTCCCACGTGAGCGGACGACCGGTGGAGGTGGCCGATCTCCACCCGGGCCCCGGGCTGTCCGCCGGCCTGGGCAAGGCGCTGGGTGAGCTGCACGAGCTGCCGACCGAGGTCGTCTCCGAGGCGGGCCTGCCCGTCTACGACGCCGAGGACGTGCGCGAGCGGTGGGTGACGGTCCTCGACGAGGCCGCGGCGACGGGCAAGGTACCCCCGTCGCTGCTGCGACGCTGGGAGCAGGTGCTCCAGGACACCGCCCTGTGGCGCTTCCGCCCGAGCGTGGTCCACGGGGACCTGGCCGAGGAGAACGTCCTCGTCGCCGGTGGCGCGGTGGTCGGGGTGCGCGGCCTCGACCAGGCGCACGTGGGCGACCCGGCGGAGGACATGGCCTGGGTCTACGCCAACGTGCCGGTGGACTGCCTGGACTCGGTGGAGGACGCCTACGACGTCGCCCGCACCGAGGGCGTGGACCGGCACCTGCGCGACCGTGCCGAGCTCGTCTCGGAGATGAGCCTGGCGCGCTGGCTGCTGCACGGGGTGCGCTCGGGCTCGGCGGCCGTGACCGAGGACGCGGTGTCGATGCTCCTGGACCTGGCCGCTCAGGTGGGTCAGGAGCCTCTGGTCGAGGTGCGTGAGCCGCGCCTGGCGCCGGTCCCGGGTGAGAGGGAGGTCTCCTCCCCCTCGGCCACGACGAGTGAGATCGAGATGGTGAGCGTCGACGACGCCTGGCACGGCGCCGAGGCCGACGGCACCGACGAGGCTGACGACGCTGACAGGGCCGATGACGCCGACGGGGCCGACGCTGGCAGGAGCGCTGCCGGCGACGGCGCCGTCGGCGGGGACGCCGCGGTGGTCGCGCTGGCGGACCGTCAGGACACCGTGCAGGGCACGACGCCGGACACGGTGCCGGACCCCGCTGGGGACTGAGCGCCGGCCCGGGGCCGCGGCCGTCCCTGCACCCCGGCGCCCGGGACCGCCGCCCGCGGAGGCGGGGCTCGTTCCCCGGGCAGTCCGCCCACGGGACCGGGCTCAGGACGGGGTGAGCACGCGCGCGATCTCCTCCAGGCCCAGCAGGTCCGCAGCCGAGAGCTCGTCGACCTCACCGCCCTCGGGGGCGACGTAGACGTAGGCCGCGCGCACCGCGCCCGTGGGCACCCCCAGCGAGGAGGCCCAGGCGTGCACGTAGACGCTCAGCTGGTCCACCGGCACGTGCAGGCGCCCCGTCTTCCAGTCGACGACGAGCCACGCCCCCTCCTCGTCCTCGCGGGCGCCGTCACGGCGGAAGACCGCGTCGATGCGGCAGCGCAGGGTCGTGGCCCCGACGGTGAGCTCGCGCTCGACCTCGGTCTCGGCCAGGCTCCACCCCCGCAGCAGGGGCAGGGTCTCGGCGGTGGCGAGCCACCGCTCGAGCTGGGCGCGGTCCTCGGCGTCGAGGGCGTCGGGCGCGCCGGCCTCCGCCAGGGTCAGCAGGCTGCCCTGGGCGGAGAGCCGCTGGGCGACGGCGTCGTGGAAGAGCGTGCCCAGGCGCGCCGCGGCCTGGGGCTCGCGAGGCAGTGGACGGCGCAGGTCGGTGGCGAAGGCGGCGGGGTCCGCGCGCAGGCGGTCGAGGCTGGTGGCGGCCAGGTGCGCGGGAAGGTGCACGGCGGGCCGGTGGCTCTGGCTCGCGCGCCGCTCCGCGAGCAGGAGCTCGAGGTCCTGCTCCCAGCGCGCCACGAGGGCGTTGTCGCTCACCGGCCGCCCCCCGGCGCTCCCGTTGCCGGGGCAGGGCCCGGCGCTGCCCCCGGTAACGGCCGCGGTGCCGACCACGGCACCGGCCCCGGTGGCGGGGTCTGCGCGGTTCCCAGCCCCGGGGTCTGCGCGGTTCCCAGCTCCGGCCGCGGCGACGGCGAGGGCCGCCGCGCGCCGGGCAGCGCAACGCTCGCCCGGGCGTCGCTGCGCCGTCCCGCCCGGGGCCGTCGCGCTGTCGCCCTCGGCCGCGTCGAAGGGCCAGGTCCCCTCTCTCACGCGGGTGATCAGCGGGTTGCCGGCCTCGGGGTCCAGGGGGGTGAGGCCCTGGCCGTAGGGCTCGACGAGCCCCCGGCGCACGAGCTCGGCGAGCAAGCGGGACATGGGCCGGGGCCGGGCCGCCTGCTTGGTCAGGTGCGAGCCGGTCAGGAGCAGGTCGTGGCGGGCCCGGGTGAAGGCGACGTAGGCCAGGCGCCGCTCCTCGGCCAGCGCGTGGCGTCCCAGGGCGAGGCGGTAGTCGCTGACCATCTCCTTGACCTGGTCCTTGTCAACGGCCGGCGGCTCGAGGAGAGCGAGCTCGAAGGGGGGCAGGGTCGCGGCGTCGGCGCGCAGCGGGTGGGGCAGCTCCTGGGCTGAGGTCATCCACCCGCCGGCCGAGACCGTCAGGTCCTCGGTGGCGCGGGAGCGGTAGGAGGGGAAGACCTCCTCGTTGAGGCCGCACACGACGACGACGTCCCACTCCAGGCCCTTGGAGGCGTGGACGGTGAGGACCTGCACGGCACCGGGCTCGGGCTCGACCTCGGGGGCGGACAGGCCCGCCTCACGCTCCTCGGCGGTGTCGAGCCAGGTGAGGAAGTCCGCGAGGGTCGGCGCCTCCATCTCCGCGGTGAAGCGCTCGGCGACGGAGCGCAGGCTGTCCAGGGCCCGGCGTCCCAGGCGGTCGTCCACGCGGGCGGCGATCTCGATGTCGAGGTCGAGGGCCTGCTCGGCGAGCACGACGAGCTCGGGCAGGGGCAGGGACAGCCCGGCGCGGACACGGGCCATGGCCCGCCCCAGGCGCACGGCGGTGCGCCGTCCGCGCTCGGTCAGGCCCGCGGCCCCGGCCTTGTGGCGCTCCGTAGCGTGCTCCTCGTCCCACCGGGTGAGGGCGTCGATGGACTCGGCCAGGAACGGCATCTCGGTGGGCCCGTCGGGCCCCCGCTCGACGGAGGCGACCTGGTGGCGGGCCAGTCGCGCCAGGGCTCGGAGGTCGGAGGCGCCGACGCCGTGCCCGGTGAGCAGGCGCACCAGCCGGTCCCCCCGCTCGGGGTCGGCCGCGACGGTGAGCAGCGAGCGCACGTCCGCGACCTCGGGGACGGCGAGCATGCCCCCCAGGCCGATGACCTCACAGGGCAGCCCGCGCTCCTCCAGCGCCTCGGCCACGGCGGCGAACTGGCCGCGCGTGCGGCACAGGACGGCCATGGAGGCGCTGGGGCTCCACCGCTCCTGGAGAAAGTCGGCGATGGTGCGCGCCTCCTCGAGCGGGTCCTGGACGAAGGCCGCCATGACGGTGCCGTCCTCGAGACCGGTGCCGGCGGGGCGCTCGGTGAGGCGTGTGACCGGGATGTGCTCGACCTGGGCGTCGCCGGGCTGGGGCGTGTGCTCGCGCAGGGGCCGGGAGGTGGTGTTGGCGACGGCGAGGATACGGCGGTCGCTGCGCCAGGCCGTCGACAGGGGGCGCACGGGGGTCGCCTGCTGCGGGTCGGCACCGGCGGCCACGGCGGCCGCGCCCGTGGGGTTGAACATGGCGTGGAAGGTGTCGAGGGCGCCGGCGCTGGCCCCGCGCCAGCCGTAGATCGCCTGGTGGGGGTCCCCCACCGCGGTGACGCCGCCGTCGGCGAACAGGGCGCTGAGCAGCCGGGTCTGGGCCACGGAGGTGTCCTGGAACTCGTCGAGGAGGACGGCCGGGTACTGCTCGCGCACGGCCTGGGCGACCTCGGGGGCCTCCTCGGCCACCCGGCAGGCCAGGGCGATCTGCTCACCGAAGTCGAGCAGGCCGTGCCGGCGCTTGTGGTCGCGGTACTGGGCGACGAGGGCGAGCATGTCGCGCTGCGTCGCCATGGTCTTGGGGGCGGGGCCCACGACGCTCTTGAGCCCACGCACCTGGGCCAGGCCGTTGAACAGACCGGCGAGGTCGTCCAGGCCGTCGTGGGCCTCCTCGACGGTCAGGAGGTTCTCCGACAGGGCACCGTCCAGGCGCAGCACGAGGGCGGTGGCGCTGCCGACGGAGTCCACGGGCAGGGCCAGGGTGGTGTCCTCGACGAGGCGGCTGACGACCTGCCAGGCGCGGGCCTCGGTGATGAGCACGGAGTCCGGGTCGACGCCGATGCGCAGGCCGTGCTCGCGCACGAGGGAGCCGGCGAAGGCGTTGTAGGTGGCGATGGTGGGGCCAGGCTCGTCCTCACGCAGGTCGCACAGGCCGGAGGCGGCGAGCTGGGCCAGCCGGGCGCTCACGCGCTGGTCGAGCTCGGCGGTGGCCTTGCGGGTGAAGGTGAGGCCGAGGACCTGGTCGGGGCGGGCGCGCCCGGTGGCGGCGAGGTGGACCACGCGCTGGCTCATGGTGGCGGTCTTGCCCGAGCCGGCGCCGGCGACGACGAGCAGCGGGCTCAGCGGGTGGGCGATGACCTCCGACTGCTCGGCGGTGGGCTGCGGCATGCCGAGCGCCCGGGCGAGGTCCTCGGGGGTGGGCTGCGCGTTCACGAGACGGTCCTTCTTCCTTCGCTCTGCACGGGGCAGGAGTCCTTGACCGGGCAGGTGCGGCAGTGCTCGCCGGTGCGCGCGGCCAGCTCGCCGGCGCTGGCGGCCCTCGCGGCCCTGACCAGCAGCGTGCGGGCCCAGTCCTCGCCGGTCTCCGGGTCCGGGCTGAGGGCGAGGGCGGCGCCCGCGGGGGCCAGGACGGGCATGCCGTTGTCCTTCTTCGGCGGCTCCTTGCCGAGCAGGACGAGGGCGGCGCCGGTGACCTCGTAGCCGGTAGCCTCCAGGGCGAGGCGGTAGGCCGCGAGCTGGGGGTGGCGGGCGGGGTCGGCGCTCACGTGCGTGCCGGTCTTGAGGTCGATGAGGCGGACCCTTCTGCGCCCGGGCGCCGGCGCCCCGAGGTGCTCGAGCCGGTCGATGCGCCCGGCGAGGGTGAGGCACAGCGTGCTGTCCGTGACGTCCGCGGCGCCGTCGTCGGGGGGAGCGGGCAGGTCGAGGTCCACCTGGACCGCCTGCTCGACGTCGACCGGGCCGGGGACGGACTCGAGGTAGCGTCCCAGCCGCTCGACGATGTGGCGGGCCCGCGTGGTCTCGACGGCCCCCATCCACGTGTCCGGGTAGCCCAGGGTGGGCAGGAGCTCCTCGAAGCGCGCCATGAGGGCGTCGGCGCGCAGCCCGGTCCTCTGGGCCTCCTCGGCGAGGCCGTGGACGAGGGTGCCGAGCTCCTGCGCCTTCGAGGGGCCCCTGCCGGCGCCGTTGCGCTGGAGGAACCACCTGAGCGGGCAGGTGCTCAGGGCCTCGACGTCGGAGGGGCTGACCCTCACTCTCTCGCCCTCGGGCACGAGCCGGGCGCTGCTCGAGGGCCCGGCCACGCCGAGCCAGGAGGAGGGCGAGGCGCCCGGCACGTGCTCGGCGGCCAGGCGGGCGAGCATCGTGGCGGCGGCGCGGGCGCGCTCGCGCTGCACCGGGCCCGCACCGGGCAGGTGGCCGGTGACGAGGGCCTGGCGCAGCTCGCCGACGAGGCCGCGCAGGGTGAGGTCCCCGGTCTCGGGGGCGGTGAGCACGTGCCCGTCGGCGTCGGTGACGACGGCGCCGGCGGCGCGCGCGACCTCCAGGAGGAAGGACGAGGGCGCGTGCTCCTCGTCGCTCACGGCGGTGACGAGCAGACGCCTGCGGGCGCGGGTGAGGGCGGCCAAGAGCATGCGGCGCTCGTCGGCGCGGACCTCGGTGCGGGCGCCGACGGGGTCGAGGGAGGCGGTGGGGCGGCCGTCGGCGTCCAGGGGGAGGCGGCCGGTGACGGCGTCGACGAGCAGCCCGGAGCGGGTGAGCGTGTCGCGCAGGCGCAGGTCGGGCCAGGCGTCCCGGCCCAGGCCCATGACGGCGACGACCTCCCACTCGCGGCCGGCGGCGGCCGCGGGCGTGAGCACGCTGACGCCCGCGGGGCGCAGGCCCTGGGGGGCGACGGAGTCGGAGGGCAGGACCTCGGCGGCGAGCTCGGCGAGGAAGCCGGCGGCCCCAGCGCCCGGGTGGCGCTCTGCCCACACCTCGGCGCGCTTGAACAGGGCGGTGACGACGTCGAGGTCGTGCTCGGCGGCCTCGGCGAGCAGGGCGGCCCCGTGCGAGGTGCGTGCGGCGGGGTCGAGGGCCCGCGCGCGCCAGGCCTCGGCACGGCCGGAGGCGTCCCAGGCCCGCCACAGCAGGTGCTCGACATCGACGTGCCCGAGCCGGCCGTCCTGGTCCCGGCGGGCCTCCACGACCTGTCGGAGCGCGGCGATGACGGCGGCGGCGCGGGCGAGCCGGCCCGCCTGCTCGGCCAGGGGGTCGCCGTCGTCGTGCAGGGCGCTCGCCAGGGCCTGAGCGCTGGTGGGGCTGGTCAGGACGGAGAGAAGGTTCTCGTCCGGGGCCTGCTCAGTGGGGCGCCCGGCGCGCAGGTGGCGGCGCAGGCGGCGCAGGTCGAGGACGCTGAGCCCGATGAGCGGGCTGGTGAGCAGGTCGAGGGCGCTGGCCCGCTCGGGCGGGGTGCCGGCGTCTCCGAGGCGCCCCTCGAGGGCGGCGCGGGCGGCGGCGAGCAGGGCCGCGGCAGCGGGCTCGGCGCGCAGCAGCACGGCGGGGGTCGTGGAGGCCAGGGGCACGCCGCGTCGGCGCAGCTCACGGG
>NZ_JACJVC010000012.1 GCF_023369555.1 Actinomyces sp. AC-20-1
CGTGCGCGCCGTCCCGGGCGCGCACGGGTGGGGGCGTGACGCCCGCCGGCTGTCGCCCACGTGGTGGCAGGCGGTGGCCCGGATGGCCGGTACGGGCCGGTCGGTCGGGATGAGCGGCAGCCGGGCGGACGACGGGCGGGCCCTGCCCCGTCGCGCGGGCCTGGAGGAGGTCCTGGGTGAGATCGACCGCGAGCGCGTGCGCAGGACCTGGCGCCGGCCCGCACCGGGGCTGGAGGCGGTGCTCGGGGTCGGTGCCGACGGCCCGGTCCGCGCCGACCTCGTGGCCGACGGTCCCCACGCCCTCCTGGCGGGCACGACGGGCGCGGGCAAGTCGGAGCTGCTGACCTCGTGGCTCCTGCAGCTGGCGGCCGGGCACCCGCCGCACCGGCTCTCACTCGTCCTCATCGACTACAAGGGGGGTGCCGCCTTCGGGCGCCTGACCCGGCTGCCTCACACGGCCGGTGTCCTCACCGACCTCGACCACGCAATGACCTCGCGTGCGCTGTCCTCGCTCGGCGCCGAGGTGCGCCGCCGTGAGAGGGTCCTGGCCCGCCATGGCGCGGCGGACCTCGAGGCGGTGGCCGAGGACGAGCGCCCGGCCCGGCTGCTCATCGTCGTCGACGAGTTCGCGGCGCTGGCCACCAGCCACCCGGAAGTCCTTGACACGCTCATCCGGGTGGCCTCCCAGGGGCGCAGCCTGGGCATCCACCTGGTGCTCGCCACACAGCGGCCGGCGGGGGTCGTGAGCGCGGCCGTGCGGGCGAACACGGCGCTGAGGGTGTGCCTGCGGGTGCTCGACGGCGCGGACTCGCGCGACGTGCTCGGGCACGAGGAGGCCGCCCGCCTGGACCCCGCGCCCGGGCGCCTGCTCGTGGCCGGCTCCCGTCGCGAGGGGCCCCTCCAGGCCCTGTACGCGGGTGAGGGCGGGCAGGTGGCCGGGCTCGTGGAGGAGCTGCGCGCCGCCGCCGCAGGGTTCCCGGGGGCCTGGCGCCCCTGGGCACCGCCGCTGCCGGCACGGGTGACGCGTGCTGAGGCCCGTGCGTGCGCGCAGGCCGGGCCGGGGGTGCTGCTGGCCGTCACGGACCTGCCGGAGGAGCAGGCGCGGGGCACCTGGTCCTGGGACCCCGGCGAGGCCCTGCTCGTCCTGGGGGCGGCGGGCTCCGGGCGCAGCACCGCGGTGGCGAGCGCCGCCGTCGGGGCGCTGGCGGCCGGCCGCGACGTGCACGTGTGCGGACTGCCCGGCTCCTGGGTGAGGCGGTTGGATGCCTCGGCGGGCCTGGGCACCGTCGTCAGCACGGAGGACCCTCGTCGGCTGGTGCGCCTGTGGTCCCTCGCGGCGGCGGGGGCGCTGGGCGGGGTGCTCGTCCTGGACGGGGTGGAGGAGCTCGTCGCAGCGGTGGAGGAGGTGCTCGGCCCGGCTGAGGGCACCGCGCTGCTCGACGCGGTGCGGCGCGGCTGCGCCCTGTCCGGCACGGGTCTGGTGGTCTCGGCCTCGCTCGGCGCCTCGGGGGCGCGGTGGGCGCTGCCCCTGCGCACGCGCATCGTCCTGGGGGCCGATGATGCCGCCCGTGCGGCGGTGGCGGGGCTGGAGCGGGGGCGCCTGTGCGGGCGGGGGCCGGGGCGCGGACTGCTGCTGGGTGGGCGGGCGGTGCTCGACTGCCAGGTGGTCCTGGCGGAGGAGGGCGAGGCGGGCCCGGGCGTGACGGCGGGGTCGCGCCCGGCGCCGTTGCGTCTGGCGCCCCTGCCGCTGTCGGCGGCCCCGCGTCCCGGGGTGTGGGCCATCGGCGGTGACGACGCGGCGCCCCTGGCGGTGCCCGACGGGCCGGTGCTCGTCGTCGGGCCCCACGGCTCGGGGCGGACGACGGCGCTGCGCTCCCTGTCGCGGGCGCTGCTCGAGTCCACGGGCGAGGAGGCGCTCGTCGTCGACGACCTCGACCTGGCGGGTCCGCCCGGGCTCGCCCCCGTCTGCGAGGCGCTGGCGCAGGGGGCTCGGGTGCTGGCCTCGGCGACGACGGAGCGGGCGGCGGGCGCCTACCGCGGAGCCCTGGCGGACCTGCGGGCGCGGGCCGCGGTGGTGGTCCTGTGGCCCTGCCTCGGGCCCGCGGCGCAGGCGGCGGGGATGAGCGTGCGGGCGGCCTGCGACCCCAGGCACCCGACGACGCCGGGGCGCGGGGTCCTGGTCTCGCGGGGTGAGGTGACGGCGCTGCAGGTCGCTGCGGGGCCGTGAGCGGGCGCCGGCTCCCACCGGAAGGTCTGACCTCCGGGGGCGCACACGGTCAGGGGCGGCAACGTCAAGGATCCGGGCCTGTGAGGATCGCGATACGGGCTCGGCGCAGGTCTCATGCCGCAGCCCTTGCCCCTCCCCAGGCAGCGTGTGAGGGTTGGCCCAGGACGCGGTTGACTGATGTCCACCTCCGCACCGGCTCGGCCGGTCGCCGTCGAGGAGCACCGGGAGGGACCGCACGCATCACCACCCTTGGAAGGGAGCCCTCATGGACTGGCGCAGCCAGGCAGCATGTCTCACGGTCGACCCCGAGCTCTTCTTCCCGGTCGGCAACACGGGTCCCGCCATCGCCCAGATCGCAGAGGCCAAGCAGGTGTGCGCGCGCTGCGACGTCGTGGACACCTGTCTCAAGTGGGCCCTCGAGAACGGCCAGGACGCCGGCGTCTGGGGCGGTATGAGCGAGGACGAGCGCCGCTCCCTCAAGCGCCGCGCCGCGCGCGCCCGCCGCTCCTCCTGAGCGGCCCGCTGCGGGCCGGCACCGGCCCGCGCCGCCGTGCCGGCGGGCGCCGTCGGCACCGTCCGCCTGAGGGGCTCCTCCTCAGGACTCCTTCAGGCGCGCACGGACGATGACCTCCGTGCCGCGCCCCGACTCGCCGGGGCGCCAGTCGATCGACCCGCGCAGCTCACCGCGCACGAGCGTGCGCACGATCTGCGTGCCCAGCCCCGTGAGGATCGTGCCCTCCTCGAGGCCCTGGCCGTCGTCGATCACCCGCACCTCCAGGTCCTCGCCCTCCCGGTGGGCCCGCACCGTCACCAGCCCGTCACGGTCCTCCAGGCCGTGCTCGACCGCGTTGGTCACCAGCTCGGCCAGCACCGTCGCCAGCGCCTGGGCCGTGTCCGCGTCCACCGTGCCGAAGGTGCCCTCCAGGCGTGTGGCCACGTCGCCGCGGGCGCGGGCCACGGTCGCGGCGGCCCGCAGGATCGACTCGAAGACCTCGTCGAAGTCGACCCTCTCGTCGACGTTGTGGCTCAGGGCCTCGTGCACCGTCGCGATCGTCGCCACGCGGCGCTCGGCCTCGGCCAGGGCCTCGCGCGTCTCGTCGTTCGTCGCCCGGCGCGCCTGCATGCGCAGCAGGGCCGAGACCGTCTGGAGGTTGTTCTTCACCCGGTGGTGCACCTCGCGGATCGTCGCGTCCTTGTTGAGGAGCACCTGCTCGCGTCGTCGGATCTCCGTCACGTCGCGCACGAGGAGCACCGCGCCGGCCCTCTCGCCCGCGTCCGTCAGGGGGATGGAGCGGATGGCGAGGAAGACGCCGGCGACCTCGACCTCGGTGAGCCAGGCCTGGCGCCCCATGAGCACCACGGCCATCGCCTCGTCGACCGGCGTCCTCTCCGGGATGATCGAGGTGACCGCCTCGACGAGCTGGACGCCGTCGAGCTCGTCGGCGATGCCCAGGTGCCGGAAGCAGGAGTGGGCGTTCGGGGTGGCGAAGAGGACGACGCCGTCGGTGTCCAGGCTCACGACGCCGTCGGCCACCCGCGGGGTGCCGTGACGCAGGACCGTCCCGGCGCCCCGGATCGGGAAGGCGCCCTCGGCGACCATCTGGCACAGCCGGTCCGCCATCTCCCCCAGGACCGTGTCCCTGTGGCGCCCGCCCCGCATGAGGCCCACCGAGGTCTCGCGCGTCATGACGGCGATGGCCGACCCGTCACGGACGACCGGCACGTACTCCTCGCGCACGGCGAAGGAGCCGGTCCACAGGGGCGTGGCGGCCACGAGCGTCTGGCCGGAGGCGAGGGCCTCGATGGCCATGACCTCGCGGGAGGCCGGCATGCGGTGGCCGATGACCTCCTCGAGGTGGACGGTCGAGCCCGTCGAGGGGCGCTGGTGGGCGACCGCGACGAAGCGGCCTGTCTCGGAGCGCACCCACAGGACGAGGTCGGAGACGGACATGTCGGCGATGACCTGCCAGTCGGCGATGAGCTGGTGGGTCCAGTCGCGGTCCGCGTCCGGCAGCAGGGACAGGACGCGGTGCGAGGCGGCGGCGGAGGAGGGCACCGTCTGATCGTACTGACGCGTGGCAGGATCGCCGCATGAGGAAGACCGTCACCATCACCTACCCCACCGACCCCGCCACCGTGGCGACCATGCTCGCCGACCCCGCCTTCCAGCGCGGCCGCGTGGCCCGGCTGGGCCTGGACGGCCTGGGGGTCGACGTCGCCGCACGCGGTGAGGGCCTGGTCGTCACCGTGTCCGGCACGGTGCCCGCCGACAGGCTGCCCTCGGCGGCCCGCCGCCTCGTGCGCGGACCCCTGTCGCTGACCCTGACCGAGTCCTGGGGTGAGCCGGGGGCGGGGGGCCGTCGGGAGGGGCGCGTGAGCGCCGAGGTCGGCGGAGCCCCGGTGCGCCTGGCGGCCACCGGGTCGATGCGCTCCGACGACGGCGCCCGCACCACCGTCGTGCTCGACCTCAGCCTCGACGTCACGGTCCCTCTCGTGGGGCGGGCCCTGGAGGACAGGGCGATGGGCTACGTGGACACCGTCGTCACGGATGAGCAGGAGCGTGCCGCCGCCTGGCTGGCGGCTCACTGACCCGGCCGGGGCCGGCGCGGGCCCACCGCGACGTTGCGCCGTGCGCGCACGCCCCGCGCCCGGGCGGGCTCGCGCCTGGATTCCCGTCAGCGGCTCGTGCCACGATCAGCCCATGAGTGACGACGCCATCATCACCCCCACCGAGTCCAACTCCGCCTGGGCCGAGCGCACAGGCACCCGCCAGTACCTCGGGCACAACGCGCGCGGAGCCGAGGTGCGCGTGGGCATGGGCCCCGGCGAGTTCTCCCCCGGCGAGCTGCTCAAGATCGCCCTGGCGACCTGCAACACGCTCTCCGCGGACCACCGCCTGGCCAATGCCCTGGGTGAGGACTTCGAGGCCAACGTCATCTGCGCGACCCTGAAGAACGAGGAGGAGGAGCGCTACTCGGCCCTGGACGTCCAGGTCGTCACCGACCTGTCCGGGCTCACCGGCGACCAGCTCGCCACGCTCACCCAGCGGGTCGAGGCCGCCATCGAGCGCGGCTGCACCGTGGGCCACACCCTCGACAAGGGGGCCGAGGTCCGCCTGCACCTGCTGGACGACCGCCCCGAGGACGTGGACTGAGGCGTCCGCCGCTCCTCCCCACCACGCACCAGCACCCGTAGACGCACGGACCAGGAGTGAGTATGAGCCAGACGCGAGCCTCCGCCCTCGAGCGCGCCCTCGACAAGGCGATCGCCGTGCCCGCGCGCAGCATCGATGACAACGTCGCCCGGATGCGGCGCGACCGTCCCGGAGCGGACACGGCCGAGCTCGTCGAGCTCGCGGCCGAGCGCTTCCGCACCGAGTCCGGCCTGACCTCGGCCACGGTGGGGGCCAGCGCGGCCCTGCCCGCGGTCGGCACGGGCACGGCCGCCGCCCTCACCGTGGGGCAGACCACCGTCTTCCTCGCCAGTGCCGTCAAGTACGTCCTCACCGTCGCCGAGCTGCAGGGCCTGCGCCTGGTGACGCCCGAGAGGCGTCGCGCCCTGGTCCTGTCCGCCCTCATGGGGCGTGACGGCTCCGAGGCGATCCAGGGCTCGCTCGGGCTGTCCACCCTGTACTGGGCGGCGCAGTCGCTGGCGCAGATGCCGCTGCCGACGGTGCGCTCCCTCAACGCGCAGCTCGTCAAGCGCCTGGCCAGGAGGAGCGCCGTCAAGGGAGGGGCCCTCGCCCTGGGCCGGCTCATCCCCTTCGGCATCGGTGCCGCCATCGGCTGGAGCGGTGGGCGGGCCCTGGCCAACCAGGTCATTGAGGGCGCCCGTGCCGCCCTCGGCCCCGCGCCCGACGAGGTCGTGGTGCACGAGGTCATCGAGGCCTGAGGGGACAGGACCATGACCGTTGACCGTCACCCCAGCCTGGCCGAGATGGGGCTGGCCGCTCCCGAGGGCGTCGACGTCGCCTACGAGGAGCTGCTGGCCGAGGTCCTCCTGCACGGCGCCGCCAAGGGCGACCGCACCGGGACCGGGACCCGCTCGCTCTTCGCCCGCCAGCTGCGCTACGACCTGAGCCGGGGCTTCCCCCGCGTGACGACGAAGTTCGTGGCGATGAGGGCCGTCAAGGGCGAGCTGCTGTGGTTCCTCCAGGGCGCGACGAACGTGCGCTGGCTGCAGGAGCGGGGCATCACCATCTGGGACGAGTGGGCCGACGACGACGGCGAGCTCGGTCCCGTCTACGGCTCGCAGTGGCGCTCCTGGCCGGCACGCGACGACGGCGCCATCGACCAGGTCACCGCGCTCGTCGAGACGCTGCGGCGGGACCCGGACTCGCGACGCATGCTCGTCTCCGCCTGGAACGTCTCCGAGCTCGACCGCATGGCGCTGGCCCCCTGCCACGCCTTCTTCCAGTGCTACGTCGCCGACGGGCGCCTGAGCCTGCAGGTCTACCAGCGCAGCGCCGACCTCTTCCTCGGCGTGCCCTTCAACATCGCCTCCTACGCCCTGCTCACGCACATGCTCGCCCAGCAGGCCGGCCTGGAGCCCGGCGAGCTCGTGTGGACCGGCGGGGACTGCCACATCTACGACAACCACGTCGAGCAGGTCCGCGAGCAGCTCTCACGCGTGCCCCGGGCCCACCCCTTCCCGACCCTGCGCCTGGCGCCGGCCGGCTCCATCGACGCCTACACGATGGAGGACATCGACGCCTCCGACGGCTACCGGCACCACCCGGCGATCAAGGCGCCGGTGGCCGTATGAGCTCGCCGCCTCCGCCACCGGCACCGGTGCGCGTGGCAGCGGTCTGGGCGCAGGACCGTGCCGGTGTCATCGGCGCGGACGGCGCCATGCTCTGGCGCGTGCCCGCCGACTTCCGCCACTTCAAGGCGGCGACCACAGGCGGCGTCGTCCTCATGGGCCGCACCACCTGGGACTCCCTGGGCACCTGCCTGCCGGGGCGTGTGAGCGTGGTCCTCACGCGCCGCGAGCGCTGGGGGGCCGAGGGCGTGTCCTGCGCCGTGCCGACGCTCGCCGAGGGTCTCCGGCGCGGCCGTGAGCTCGCTGCCGGGCTGGGCGAGGACCCCCGCCAGGGCCTCTACCGCGTGCTGCCGCGCCTGTGGGTCATCGGCGGCGGCTGTGTCTACCACCAGGCCCTGGAGGCCGGTGTGCTGGACGAGGTCCTCGTCTCCATCATCGACGTCGACGCCGCCGAGACGGCCCGCGCGCGGGGCCTCGGCCGGGACCACCTGGTCCGTGTCCCCGACCTCACGGCCGGCGCCGGGCCGGGGCGGTGGACCGCGGACGGTCCCCTGACGGACGTCCCCGGCGCCTGGCGGCCCGTCTCCGGGGACGCCGCCTGGCGCGTGGACCACTACCGGCGTCGGTAGGATCCCCCGGTGCCCCCGACCTCCCGCCCCGGCGGCCCCGCCCCCGGCCGCTCCCCCATCATCTCCCACCCCACGCTCAGGGCCCTGCTCGCCGCGTGCCTGTTCGTCTACGTCGCGCAGAACATGCTCAACGCGTCGATCGCGCCCCTGGCGCGCGCCCTCGGTCTGGCCGAGTGGATCGTGGGCCTGGCGATCTCCTCCGCCGCCCTGTTCGTCACGACCCTGTCGCAGTTCTGGGGGCGCAGGTCCGTCGCCTGGGGCAGGCGCCGCGTCATGCTCACGGCCCTGAGCCTGGCGCTGGTCGCCGGCACGCTGTTCGCCCTCGCCGTCGCGCTGCGCTCGGCGGGGGTGCTGGGCGTGGGGGCGGCGGCCGCAGTCATCGTCGTCGCCCGCGGCCCCTTCTTCGGCGCCGCGGTCTCCGCGATCCCGCCGACCGGTCAGACCCTCATCGCCAAGATCACCCCGGACGAGAGGAGCCGGGTCGCGGGCATGAGCGCCTTCTCGGGGTCCATCCAGCTGTCCATCGTCGTCGGCTCGCTGCTGTCGAGCCTGTTGGGAAGCTGGTCGATCCTGGCCCCCGTGTGGGCCACCCCCGTCTGCGTCGCCCTCGCCTTCGTCATCGGCTGGGCGGGGATCCCGCGCGACCGTCCCCGTCGTCCCGGCCAGGCCGGTGAGCCGGCCGGGGAGGCCCGCGTGGGGGCCGGGGTCCGGCAGGTGGAGGGAGGGGCCGCGCCCCTGACGGCCGAGGAGGGCCCGGACCGGGGCCCGCGCGCGGTGCTGCCGCCGCGGCTGTCCTGGGGCGACCGGCGGGTGCTGCCCTGGATCGGCTCCGCCTTCGGCATGTTCTTCGCCGCGGGCGTCGTCCAGATCATCATCGGCTTCGTCGTGCAGGACCGGCTGGGCGTCCCACCGCAGAGAGCGGTGCCGCTGACGGCGGTCATGCTGCTGGCCAACGCGGCCGGGGCCATGCTCTCCCAGCTTCTCATCGTGCCGCGGCTGGGCTGGCCGCCCCGGCGCCTGATGCGGGTGGGTGTGAGCGGGGCCCTCGTCTGCCTCGCGGTCCTGTCGCTCGCGCCCACGCTGTGGCTCATGGCGGCGGCGACCTTCTGCATCGGCCTGGCCAACGGGCTGGTCGCGCCGGGTTACAGCGCGGGCGGCTCGCTGGCGGTGAGGGACGAGGAGCAGGGCGCGGTCGCGGGCGTGCTCAACGCGTCGGCGTCGCTCACCTGGATCTTCGCGCCGGTGACGGCGACGGCCCTGTACGGCTGGCACCCGGCCGCGCCCTTCGTCCTGGCCCTGGCGGTCCTTGCGGTCAGCGCTGTGACGGCGTGGACGGCCCGGGCGCTGCGCGCCTGAGGCCGGGGCGGACCTGCGGGCTCAGAGTCTCAGCCGACCATGTCCTGGGCGCTGAGCCAGTCGGCCGCGATCCTCGCCGCGTCCAGCCCCTCGGAGGTCGAGCGCTTGTTGAGCGCCCGCAGCTCGGAGGTGGTGAGGGATGCCTGGACCAGCTCGATCGTCGTGCGCACCACGGGGGGCAGGCCCTCGGCGGCGACGGGAACGACGTGCTGCGGCAGGATGAGGCCCTTGGGGTCCTCCAGGACGACGAGGCCGTTGTCCTCGATAGCGGGGTCCGAGGTGTAGATGTCCGCGACATCGACGTCGCCGTCGAGCAGGGCCTTGACGGTGAGCGGGCCGCCGGAGTCCTCGACCGGTGTCACCTCGGCGTCGACGCCGTACACCCGTTTGAGGCCCTGCGGGCCGTAGGGGCGGGTCGCGAACTCGGAGTTGGCGGCCACCTTGACGGTGCGGCCCAGGCTCGCCAGGTCCGCGACGGTGACCAGGCCGTGCTCCTGGGCGAGGGCGGCGGTGACCGTGTAGGAGTCCTGGTCGGTGGCCTCGGCGTAGCGGTAGACGGTCAGGCCCTCGGGCAGCGCCTCCTCGAGGGCGGCGTGGAGGGCGTCGGCGTCGGTGGCGGAGGCGTCGCCGTCGAGGTGCTGCAGGAGGTTGCCGGTGTACTCGGGGATGACGTGGAGGGCGCCGGAGGCCAGCTCGGGCATGTAGATCTCGCGCTGGCCGATCTGGAACTGGCGGTCCACGCCCAGGCCCGCGTGCTCGATGGCCTGGGCGTAGACCTCGGCGATGATCTCGTTGGAGTAGTACTGCTGCGAGCCGATGACGATCGTCGTGAGGGTGCTGTTGTCACCTCCCTCGGCCGGGGCCCCGGACAGCGGGTCGGAGGAGGAGCAGGCGGCCAGGACGGTGGCGGCGGCGAGCGTGCCCGCGCCGGTGAGCAGTGAGCGGCGTGTGAGGTTCATCGGGCGTCCTTTCGGGGACGGGAGCCCGCCGGCACGGCGAGCCTGTGGAGGGGGGCGAAGACGATCTCGCTGACCAGGGCCAGGGCGATGACGAGCAGCGCGGAGGCGAGCATCATCGGGTAGTCCTGCGTCTTGAGGCCGAGGAACATGAGCCGTCCCAACCCGCCCGCACCCGTGTAGGCGGCGAGCGTGGCGGTGGCGATGACCTGCAGGACGGCTGCTCGCAGCCCGCCGACGAGCAGCGGGGCGCCGAGCGGGACCTCCACTCGGGCCAGGACCTGCAGCTCGGTCATGCCCGCGGCGCGGGCGGCGTCCACGGCGCGGCGGTCGGCGGACTCGACGCCCGCGTAGGCGCCGGCCAGGACGCTGGGCAGGGCGAGGACGGCGAAGGCGAGCAGGGGTGCGGTCAGTCCGATGCCCAGCCAGAGGCCGAGGGCGGTGACCAGGCCCAGGGTCGGCAGGGCGCGGGCCGCTCCCGAGAAGGCGGCGACGGCGTCGCGGCCCCGGCCGCTGTGCCCGACGGCCCAGCCGAGCGGCACGCCGACGGCGGCGGCGAGGAGCACGCCCAGGAGGGAGTAGGTGACGTGCTCGGTGAGCAGGTGGGCGATGCCGAGCGGGCCGGACCAGCTGGCGGGGTCCGCGATGTAGGCGAGAGCGGCGAGCAGGTGCCTCATGCGGTGGCCTCCTCGGTCTCGGCGCCGCTGGGGGCGCGGCTGGGCCGGCGCCGGGTCCACGGCATGAGGAGGCGGCCGACGGCGACGGCGAGCAGGTCGAGGACGAGGGCGAGGGCGACGGTGAGGACCAGGCCGCTGAGGACCTCGCTCCAGAGGCCGCGCTGGAAGCCGTCGGTGAAGAGGAAGCCGAGGCTGCGCACGCCCAGCACCGCGCCGACGGTGGTGAGCGAGATCGTCGAGACGGTCACGACGCGCAGGCCGGCCAGGAGGGCCGGGCCCGCGAGGGGCAGCTCGACGGTGAGGAAGCGCCTCTCGAAGCCCATGCCCATGGCGGTGGCGGCGTCGAGCGGGCCACGGTCGACGGACTCGAGGGCCTCGACGGCGGCGGGGACCATGAGGGCGAGGCCGTAGAGGGTGAGGGCGACGATGACGTTGAGGGTGTCGCGCACGCCGGTGCCGATGAGCAGGGGCAGGACGATGAACAGGGCGAGGGAGGGGACGGCGTAGAGCAGTGAGGAGCCGGTGACGAGCAGGCGGCGCACGGGACGCGACAGGCGGGCCAGCCGGGCTGCCGGGACGGCGAGGAGGAAGGTGGCGATGATGGCGGGAACGGCCTGGGTCAGGTGCGCGAGCGTGTACTGGCCGAGCAGCGGCAGGTTCGCGAGGACCCAGGTCATGAGCGCGCTCCGGTCCCGGGGTCCTGGGCGGCGCCCGTGCCGCCGGCGGCGGCCGGTCCCGTGCGGCCGCACCGGGCGTCGGTGGCGTCGGCGACCTGGCGCAGCCGGTGGGCACGGGCGTCGTCGTCGAGACCGAGGAAGCGCACGACGAAGTCGTCGGCGGGGGCCTGGAGCAGGTCGGTGCCGGTGCCGCGCTGGGAGACCTGGGCACCCTCGCGCAGGAGGATGATGTCGTCGCCGAGGGCCAGGGCCTCGTCGACGTCGTGGGTGACGAAGACGATGGTCTTGGCCAGCCCGGCCTGGATGCGCCACAGCTCGCGCTGGAGCTCACGGCGCACGAGGGGGTCGACGGCCCCGAAGGGCTCGTCCATGAGCAGGACGCCGGGGTCGGAGGCGAGGGCGCGGGCGACTCCGACGCGCTGGGCCTGGCCTCCGGAGAGCTCGTGGGGGTAGCGGTCGGCGAGCGTGCTGGCCAGGCCGAGCATGTCCATGAGCTCGGCGGCGCGCTGGCGGGCGGTGGCGCGGGGGACGCCGTCGAGCCGGGGGACGAGGGTGATGTTGTCGATGACGCTGCGGTGCGGCAGGAGGCCGGCGTTCTGCATGACGTAGCCGATGGAGCGGCGCAGGGTGACGGCGTTGCGCTCGGCGACGTCCGCGCCGTCGAGCAGGACCCGTCCCGAGGTGGGGGCGACCATGTGGTTGACCATGCGCAGGAGGGTGGTCTTGCCGCACCCGGAGGAGCCGAGCAGGACGGTGACGTGACCGGCTGCGAGGGTGGCGGTGAAGCCGTCCACGGCGGGGGCGGCGGTGCCACGGTAGCGCTTGGTGACGGCCTCGAAGGTGAGCTCCGGGGCGCGGCGGGGGCTCGTGCTGCTGGTGCCGGGGCGCGCGGAGGAGTGCTCCGTCGGAGTGGTCATGGGGGGACCTTCCTATCGGTGACGACCTCCACCATAGTGCACCCATATCTTTTATGTCGATTCGATGTAAATGTGGGGTAGCATGAGGCCGTGCTCGACCTCCAGATCCTCGGTCTGCTCGACGACGGCCCCCTCCACGGCTACGAGATCCGCCGACGCCTCCTCGACCTCTCCGGCCCCGGCACCCGGCTGTCCGACGGCACCCTCTACCCCGCGCTCGCACGGCTCGAGCGCGGGGGCCTGGTGACCCGCAGCCAGGACGCCGGAGCCCGCGGCCGGTCCCGGCAGGTCCTCACCCTCACGGACGTGGGCCGCGAGCGCCTGCACACCCTCCTGCGCGACGTCAGCGGCGCGGACGTCGAGTCCATGCCCCGCTTCATGACGGTGCTCGCCTTCCTCTCCCACCTGCCGGACGCCAGTGAGCGCGAGGCCGTCCTCAGGCGGCGACTGGCCGCCATGGAGAGGGCCCCCGCCTTCTTCACCGACGACGGCGTCCCCCGGCGGCTGGCCCAGGAGAAAGACCCCTACCGGCGGGGCATGCTCCTCACCGCCCGCGCCGCCCGCCAGGCCGAGCTCGCCTGGCTGCGCGAGCAGCTGGAAGGGGCCCAGCACCCCGACCAGGGCCGCCCAGCCGCCTGAGGCCGCGCCATCGGCGGCCGACCACCGCAGCACCCACCCCACACACCACCAGGAGCCCTTCCCATGAGCACCGCGCCCGAGACGACGCCCCGGACGATGAGGGCCGCGGTCCTCACGGCCCCCGGCCTCGACAACCTCACCGTCACCGACCTGCCCCTGCCCGAGCCCGGGCCCGGACAGGTCCGCATCAAGGTCATGGCCTTCGGCCTCAACCGCTCCGAGTACCACTCGGTGACCGGGCAGGCCGGTGGCATGAGCCACCCGCGCGTGCTGGGCATCGAGGCGAGCGGCGTCATCGACCTCGACCCCGAGGGCGTGTGGGCCCCCGGGCAGCAGGTCGCCACGATGATGGGCGGGATGGGGCGGGCCTTCGACGGCGGCTACGCCCAGTACACCGTCGTGCCGCGCGAGCAGGTCCTCGCCTTCGCCTCCACCCTGCCGTGGGAGGTCATCGGCTCGGTCCCCGAGACGCTCCAGACCGCCTACGGCTCGCTCACCACCGGCCTGGGCCTGGCCGGCCCCGGGGGCAGCGGCACCGTCCTGGTGCGCGGCGGCACGAGCGCCCTGGGGCTCGCGGCCTCGGCGCTGGCCCGCGACTGGGGCTACGACGTCATCGCCACCTCACGGCGGCAGGCGGGTCTCGACCTGCTCACCTCGCGGGGCGTGAGGGCCCTGCTCGACGACGGCGAGGTCGCCGCGCGGGTGCGTGAGATCGTCCCGGAGGGCGTCGTCGGCGCCCTGGAGCTGGTGGGGGTGCCCACGCTGCGCGACACGATCGCGTCCACGGCGGTCCACGGCGTCGTCTGCTTCAGCGGGATGCTGTCCGACTCGTGGACGATCCCGGAGTTCTACCCGATGGACTGGCTGCCCAACGGGGTGAGGCTGACCGCCTACTCCGGGCAGTCGAGCGACCTGCCGGCCACCGAGCTGCAGCGGGTCCTGGACCGCGTCGGAGCCGGCGCGCTCGACCTCCTGCCGGTACGCGCCTACCCGCTGGACGAGATCGTCCAGGCCCACCGGGACATGGCCTCGGGGGCCCACAGCGGCAAGCTGGTCGGCCTGCCCTGGGCCTGATCCTCATCCCGGTCAGCCGACCGCCTAGGCGGAGGCTCCACTGCCGACGGCGCGCACCCCGGTGACCGCCTCGCCCGGACCGTCACCGTGAGGCGGCCGGGACGCGCGCTCCTGCTCGGCCCTCGCAACAGCCTCCGAGAGGGTCCAGCGGTTGAACAAGCCGTGCAGGCGTCGTCCGTTGAGATAGAGCACGGGCTCCCCCGGCTCCTCGGTCAATCCGTCCACCTCCAGGCTGTCGCGCAGGACCTTGGGCTCGTCAACAGCGCTGCTCAGACGCTCCCACATGGCGTGGGCGTCCAGCCCGACCTCACGGGAGGCACGGGTGAGCGACTTCTCGGTCACCCGGCCGCGCAGGCTCGCGATCGCGTCGTGAAGCGGGAACAGGAGCACCTGCCCGTCTGTGGCCTCCTGCTCCTGGTGCCATGCCGCCTCCAGAGCCAGGGCCGCCAGCAGGGAGTCGGGCCCTGTCACCTTGTGCCGCAGGACCATCACCAGCTGCCCGGAGGACACCAGGGGCTGGATGCCCCACAGGGCCTCGACGAGGCGCCAGCGCCCCTCGTAGGTCATGTCCGCGTAGTTGACGAGCACATTAGGAGCGTCCGGGGCCCCGTAGATGAGATCCGTCTCGACGTCCATGGCTCTGGCCAGGGTCTCGCCCCGGTCCTCGGGCAGGGGCCAGAAGCGGTCGCCCAGGCGGAAGATGATCGTAGCCAGTCCCAGCGCGAGGAGAGAGGCGCAGAGCACCCCGATGCGCGCCTGGTCTCGGGCCACCTCATCGTCAAGGGCAAGCCCCGCCACCAGCAGCGAAATGGTGAAGCCCATTCCAGACAGCGCGCCCAGCCCGAGCATCCGCGGCATGTCCAGCCCGGCCACTCGCGATCCGGGCACCAGGCGCCAGACCAGTCCGGCGGCAAGAGAGACCCCGACGAGCTTGCCCACCACCAGGCCGCCGATGACCGCCCACATGATGCGCGAGGACGCCGCCGCGTTGAGGGCCTGACCGGACAGGACCACGCCGGCGTTGGCCAGGGCGAACAGCGGCACCACCGCGTAGTTGACGTACGGCGGCAGCAGGAAGGACAGGCGTTGGTTGAGCGGCATCGAGTAGGACAGCGCCTCACGCAGGACGGCCGCGGTGCCCGGGGCGGGGGCCTGGCGGAACAGGCTGGCGACCTCCACCGCGGCGTCGACGTCGCGGGGGCGCACGCTGTAGACAGGCATGAGCAGGGCGATCAGCACACCGGCCAGGGTCGCGTGCACACCGGCACGGTAGAGGGCGTACCAGATCGCGATGCCGAGCAGCAGGTAGGGAGGTACCCTCCACACACCCCGACGGGCCATCAGCCAGACCCCGGTAAGCCCGACCAGCGCCAGGGACAGGGCCACGAGGTTGAGCTCCGAGGAGTAGAAGACGGCGATCACCAGCAGCGCGCCGATATCGTCAATGACCGCGAAGGCCAGCAGGAACGCCTTGAGGCGTGGAGCGCGACGGGGGCCGATGAGTGCGAGCATGCCGATGGCGAAGGCCGTGTCGGTGGAGATCACGGTGCCCCAGGCATGGGCACCATCGGCACCGCCGATCAGCAGCAGGTACAGCAGGCTCGGGACGACGAGCCCACCGACCGCAGCGGCTGCCGGCAGCAGGGCGCGTCCCGGAAGCCGCATCTCCCCCAGCGCGAGGTCGCGACGCACGTCGAGGCCGACCATGAAGAAGAAGACGGTCATGAGGCCCTCATCAACCCAGCCGTGAAGGCTGAGCTCGACCGTGAACGACCCCAGCGCGATGGCGGCGGGCGTGTCCCAGAAGGCGTGGTAGCCCTCCCCCACGTTCGCCCACACCAGTGCCGCCAGGGTGGACACAGCCAAGGCGATGGCGGCGTAGGTCTCGTTGGTGTGCAGGTCGTGGCGCCGGCGACGCCACCGCAGGTACTCATCAACCTTGTCGGTCCGGAGTGCTTGCCTGAGTGTGTCGGCAGGGTGACTCATAGATGGCTCCTGGTCATGACATGTCGTCTCGGTGCGGTCCGCCCAGAGGCACCGCAAGCAACCCTAACCACGGACCCCTACACGCACACGCCTTTTCACACGAGGCAGCGCGGTCCTGGCTCAACCCGGTAGGCGCGCGGTCACATGCGATGTCGCCGCAGATCCCGGGCGAGATCCCCACGTGGCCGTGACGTCGCCCGCCCTCCGCTGGGACAATGGGCCGCACCACCGCACCGCCTCGTGAGCCCCAGGAGCACCCCATGCCCGATGTCCTCGCCTACGCCGCCGACGACGCCACCACCCAGTTCCACCGCACCACCATCATGGTCCCCGAGCCGGGGCCCAAGGACATCTACTTCGAGGTCCGCTACGCCGGCATCTGCCACTCCGACATCCACACCGCCCGCGGCGAGTGGGGCCCGACCTCCTACCCCATCGTCCCCGGGCACGAGATCGCCGGCGTCGTGACCCGCGTCGGCGCCGAGGTCACCAGGTACAAGGTCGGGGACAGGGTCGGCGTCGGCTGCATGGTCAACGCCTGCGGGCGCTGCGGGTACTGCACCACGGGCTACGAGCAGTTCTGCGCCGGCGACCCCGACGGAGAGGGCCTGCCGGGCACCCTGTGGACCTACGGCCCCGACGCCGAGGGCGAGCCCACCGCGGGCGGCTACGCCCAGGGCTTCACCGTGAGCGAGGACTTCGCCTGCCGCATCCCCGAGTCCATCCCCTTCGAGGCCGCGGCGCCGCTGCTGTGCGCGGGCATCACCACCTACTCGCCCCTCAAGCGCTACGGCGCGGGACCGGGCAGGCGCGTGGCCGTCGTCGGCATGGGAGGCCTGGGGCACATGGCGGTGCAGATCTCCGCCGCCATGGGCGCCGAGACCACCGTCATCTCGCACGGGCGCTCCAAGGAGGCCGACGCGCGCAGGTTCGGGGCCACGGCCTTCTACGCGACGAGCGAGGAGGGCGCGCTCGAGTCACTGCACGGGTCCTTCGACCTCATCATCTGCACGGTCAGCGCCAGCGACCTCGACTACACGGGGCTCATCCGCACGCTGCGGCCCTTCGGCACCCTCGTGGACGTCGGCCTGCCCGAGCACCCCTCGAGCGTCCACCTGGCGGCGCTGTGCGACGGCAACAAGGCCCTGGCCGGCTCCCAGATCGGCGGCATCGCCGAGACCCAGGAGATGCTGGACTTCTGCGCCGAGCACGGCCTGGCGCCCCAGGTGGAGGTCATCGGCGGCGAGGAGATCACCCGCGCCTACGACGACGTCGTGGGCTCACGGGTGCGCTACCGCTACGTCATCGACACCTCGACCTTCTGAGGCCGAGGAGGTGGCGCTGCGGACCACCGCGTCAGGAGGCGGCACCCCGCAGCGCCACCTCCTCGGGGTAGTCCCCGGCGACGACCTCGACGCGGTTGCCGTCGGGGTCCAGGAGGACGGCCTCGTAGTAGCCGTCCCCCGTCACCCTCGGCCCGTCGACCACGGGCACGCCGGCCTCAGCCAGGTGCCGGACGAGGGCGTCGACCCGGGGCCGCGAGGGCAGGGCGAAGGACAGGTGGGCCCAGCCCAGCAGCTCGACGGCCGTCGCGGTCGTGACGTCGGGACGGGTCATGAGCTCCAGACGCGCACCCCGGGGCCCGCCCCCGGCACGTGGCAGGTCCCCGAACCTCAGGATGCAGGTGCGCAGGCCGGTGCGCGGGTTGTGGTACTCGCCGTTGGGGCGGCCGTCGAACCAGTGGCGGTAGAAGTCGCGGGACGCCGCGAGGTCGGCCACCCACAGCGCGACGTGGTCGATGCGCGGTGCGGCGGGGCCGGGGGCGCCGACCGTGGGCGGGGCTCCGGTCATCTCCGTCATCTCAGTCATCGAGGCTCCGGCGAGCACGCGGCGCAGGTAGTCGCCGCGCTCGCCGTCCCTGACGCTGAGCACCGCACGGGACGTCCTGACGAGCCAGGCGTCGCAGGCGGCCGAGAGAAGGGCCAGGGAGGTGGTGGCGCGAGCGAACACGGTGATCATCTCCTGAATTCGTTGAGTTCAAGGCTTTTCATGGGTGCATTCACGGGCGATGACTCAACAGTAGTGAGCATATGATCATCAGATAGGATCATGTCGGAGAAAGATGATCATCCTGGCCATCCACCATGAGGAGGTGCCGTGCCCACCCGCACCGACCGAGAGCGGCAGATCCTGCGAGCCCTGTCCCCGACGACGCCGCTGAGCGTCCACGCCCTGACGCGCCTGACGGGCGTCTCAGGTGTCACCATCCGTCGGGACCTGGCGGCGCTGGCGGCGGACGGGCTGGTGACCCGCGTGCACGGGGGCGCCCTGAGGGCGCCACTGCGCGGATCGCCCCAGCCGATCAGCCTGCGCCGCGGCGAGGACCTGGAGGCCAAGCGCGTGCTGGCGCGAGCCACGGCGGACATGATCGAGGAGGGCCAGAGCCTCATCATCGACAACGGCACCACCTGCGAGCTGGTGGCCCATGAGCTCGTGGGCCGCAGGATCCGGGTCCTGTGCCTGTCGGTGGCTGCCGCCGCCGTCCTGGCCTCCAGCCCGGGACCCGTGGTCACCGTGCCCGGGGGCGTCGTCCAGACGGACACCCTGGCCATGCTGACGTCCACCGCCGTCGACGCGGTGCGGCGCTTCAGGGCCGACGTCGGCGTGCTGGGCGCCTGCGCCGCCTCACCGTCCGGCGGCCTGACCTGCGTGGAGGACGACGACGCCGCCCTCAAGGCCGCCATCATCGCCTCCAGCGCGCGGTGCCTCATGCCCGCCACCGCGCGCAAGCTCACCCGCTCCTCCACCTACCGCTTCGGCGGGCTGAGCGACCTCGACACCCTGCTGACGACCAGCGACGTCGACGGCGACGTCGTGGCGCAGCTGCGTCAAGCGGGCCTCGCCGTCGAGCTCCACGAGGCGTGAGGCCCTCAGCGCTCGGCGGCCTCCAGCTGGGCGACGGCGGCCAGGAGCAGGTCCTCGCGCCCCATGCGCGCCACCAGCTGAGCGCCGACCGGCACGCCCGTGAGCGACAGGCCCGCGGGCACCGAGACGCAGGGGTGGCCGGTGACGTTGAGCAGCGCCGTGTTGCCGATGATGTCCGCGGAGGCCAGCAGCGAGGCCAGCCACCCCCGGCCCGCGAAGTCGTGGGCGCCGCAGGGCAGCTGCGTGAGCGTGGGCAGGAGGATGAGGTCGGCGCTGCCGAAGGCCTCCTCGAGCCGCCAGGCGAGGTCGAGCTGGTGGCGGCGCGCGGCGCGGACCGCGCGCCCGGGCAGCAGGGAGCCCAGGCTGGCGGTGCGGCGGGTGCGCGCTGTGAGCCGGTCGGGGTGCTGGACCTGGGTGGACTCCTCGTGCATGCCGGCTGCGTACAGCGTGAGGAAGGTGGGGGTCGGGTTGGGCCAGCGCACGCGACCGGCCCGCACGTCGTGGCCCAGGGCCGCCAGCCGCTCAGCGAGAGCGGCGACGGCCGCCTCGACCTCCGGGTCCGGTGGCGCCCCCAGGACCTGGTTGCTGGCGTGCAGGACGCGCAGCGGGCGGCTCGCCCCGGTGGTGGCCTCGGCGACGACCTCGGTGTAGGCCCGCTCGGGAGCGTCCAGGGTCCACAGGTCGCCCTCGACGTTGCCGCGGATGACGTCCAGGACGAGGGCGGCGTCGACGGCGTCACGGGTGATCGCCCCAAAGGTCACCATGCCTTGCCACGCCTGCGCCAGCGGGGCCTGGGAGACCCGGCCACGGCTCGGCTTGAGCCCGACGACGCCGCAGGCCGAGGCGGGGATCCTCACCGATCCCCCGCCGTCGGAGCCCATGCCGACGGGGACGATGCCGGTGGCGACGGCGATGGCGGAGCCGGAGGAGGAGCCTCCGGGTGAGCGGGTGGTGTCCCAGGGGTTGAGGGCGGTGCCGTGGTGCTCGGACTCGCCGACGGGCCACTGCCCGAACTCCGGCATGAGGGTGCGGCCGATGACGACCGCCCCGGCACGGCGCAGGCGGGCGATGACCTCGGCGTCGCCGGTCTCGGGTGAGGAGTTGCCCCGCCCGCCGAGGCTCATGACGTGGCCGGCCTCGGGGTACTCCTCCTTGACGGCCACCGGCACGCCGGCGAGGGGCCCGACGGCCTGCCCGGCGGCGAGGGCGTCGTCGATGGCGTCGGCCTGGGCCCGGGCGGCCGCGTGACGCAGCTCGGTGAAGGCGTGCAGGACGGGGTTGAGGGCGTCGGCACGGGCGAGGGCGCCGTCGACGACGGCGCGGGCGCTCGTGCGCCCTGCACGCAGGTCCGCGACGATGGAGGCGGCGGAGGTCAGCGGGGCAGGCAGGGTGGCAAGGGTCTCGGCGCTGAGGCCGGGGACCTGGGTGAGGTCGGCAGTCACGGTGACATGGTCGCACCCGGCTGTTCGCGTCCTCGCAACAGAGGGGCAGCTCGTCCGCCGCGGTGCCTCACGGCCCGGCTCGCCGTAGTGCGCAGGACGCCCGCCCGCCCCAGGTGGTTGCCGGGGCGGGCGGGCGTCGTCGTCAGGCAAGACCGCTCGGCGTGCCGAGCGGGTGCCTCACTTGGCGGCGGAGGGGTGGGTCATGTCCATCGGGACGACCCAGACGTCGAACTCCTCGTCGGTGACGTAGCCGAGCTCGAGGGCGGACTCGCGCAGGGACAGGCCCTTCTTGTGCGCGTTCTTGGCGATCTTGGAGGCCTTGTCGTAGCCGATGTGGCGGTTGAGGGCCGTGACCTGCATGAGGTTGGACTCGAGGTTCGCCTGGATCCTGTCGTAGTTCGGCTCGATGCCGTAGGCGCAGTTCGTGTCGAAGGAGACGCAGGTGTCGCCCAGCAGCTGGATGGACTCGAGCACGCACCAGGCCATGACCGGCTTGAAGACGTTGAGCTGGAAGTTGCCCTGGGAGCCGGCGAAGCCGACCGTCGCGTCATTGCCGAAGACCTTCGTGGCGACCATCGTCATGGCCTCGCACTGGGTGGGGTTGACCTTGCCGGGCATGATGGACGAGCCGGGCTCGTTCTCCGGGATGATGAGCTCGCCGATGCCGTTGCGGGGGCCGGAGGCGTACCAGCGCACGTCGTTGGCGATCTTCATGAGGGCGTCGGCGAGCACGCGCAGCGCGCCGGAGACCAGGACCAGGGCGTCGTGGGCGCCGAGGGCGGCGAAGAGGTTGTCGGCCTGGCGGAACTCGACGCCGATCTCCTCGGAGATCTTCGCGGCGGTCAGGGCACCGAAGTCCGGGTGCGCGTTGAGTCCGGTGCCCACGGCGGTGCCGCCGATGGCGAGCTCGCGGGCGCGGGAGTCGGCGTAGCGGATGCCGTCGAGGGCGAAGTCGATCTGGGCGACCCAGCCGGAGATGACCTGGCCGAGTGTGATAGGGGTGGCGTCCTGCAGGTGGGTGCGGCCCACCATGACGACCTCGGCGTACTCCTTGGCCTTGGCGTCCAGGGTGTTGCGCAGCTGAAGGACACGCGGGTACATGCGCTGGAGCTCGTCGACGACGGCGATGTGCATGGCCGTCGGGAAGGTGTCGTTGGAGGACTGGCCGCGGTTGACGTGGTCGTTGGGGTGGACGGGCGTCTTGGAGCCCATCTCGCCGCCCGCGAGCTCGATGGCGCGGTTGGAGATGACCTCGTTGGAGTTCATGTTCGACTGCGTGCCCGAGCCGGTCTGGAAGACGACGAGCGGGAAGTGGGAGTCGAGCTCGCCGGAGATGACCTCGTCGGCTGCGGAGGCGATGTACTGGGCAATCTCACTGGGCAGCTCGCCGAGCTCGCCGTTGGCGAGGGCGGCCGACTTCTTGAGCACGCCCATGGCCTTGATGAGCGGGCGGGTGAGCACGAAGGTCTCGCGGCCGATGTCGAAGTTCGTCAGGGAGCGCTGCGTCTGGGCGCCCCAGTAACGGTCGGAGGCGACCTCGACGGCGCCCATGGAGTCGGTCTCGGTGCGCGTGGTCGCGCTGGTCTCAGATGCCATGGGCCCAGGCTATCGGGCCGGGGCCGGTCGCAGGCGAGGACGGGTGTCCTACTGGCTTACTGGGACGGCCACTGAGCTCCTCACGCAGCCCTCGTCGTGTGAGACGACCTGTGCGCACCGACCACGTCCGCTCGGCTCGGAAGCCCACACGCTATCGGGCATTTGCCCGGTGGCAGGCACGGTCATGCCTCCTAGCATTGAAGTTGCCACGATGAATAGTGACAAAGGAGTTGATTATCATGGCTGGCACCATTTGCTTGACTTTCCATTTCGACGCAGTGAGCCTGTATCCTGGGATGTTCGGGGTGACCTCACCGTCCACGGCGTCCCGAGGAGAATTCGGTGCCCGCGTCGGAGTCCCCCGCATTCTCGATCTCCTGCGCCGCGAGGACATCCCGGCGACCTTCTTCGTCCCCGGGCTGACCGTCGACACCTTCCCGGAGGTCTGCAAGGCGATCCGCGACCAAGGGCATGAGTTCGCGCACCATGGCTACCGTCACGTCAGCCCGGTCCCGATGACGGAGCAGGAGGAGCGCGAGGAGCTGCTCCGGGGGATCGATGCCATGGAGAGGCATCTCGATGGCTACCGCCCGTACGGGTACTGCTCACCGGCCTCGGACCTGTCACCGAACTCCATCCGCCTCCTCCGGGAGGAGGGCTTCGTGTACGACGCGACGATGTGCGCCAATGACTTCTCCCCCTACTGGTGCCGAGAGGGAGACAAACTCGGCACCGACGGGTCGATCACCTTCGGACAGACGGTTCCGCTTGTCAGCCTCCCCTTCTCGTGGACCCTTGATGACTTCCCCCAGATGGAGCTGGTCCTCAGCAGCAGCCTGACGCTGGAGGGCAACCGCGACCCGAAGGTGTGTGAGCGCATGTGGCTCGAGGACATGGACTTCATGAGCAAGGAGGTTCCCGACGGCGTCTTCGTCATGTGCTTCCACCCGCAGGTCATCGGCCGTGGGGCGCGCATCAGGGTCGTTGAGAACATGATCAGGAAGGGCCGCGAGCTCGGGTTCGAGTTCACCACCTGCCTGGACGCCGCTCAGCAGTGGAAGGCCGCGAACCCCTTCCCCGAGGCTTGATATGGGACAGGGCGGGCGGCTCCGGTCCATCTCTTCCGCGGGACTGCTTCGCGGGACGGCCCTTGTCGCCGCCCGCCCCTCATCGTGAGGAACAACAATGGCACTTCCACCGATCATCACCGTTGACGAGGCGGACCCCTATGAGCGGGGACGCTCGATCGGACAGCAGGCGAAGACGTACATCGATCGTTCTCTGGACCTGTACGCCCGCATCTTCCATCATTACGCCCTTCTCGACTGGCCTGAGGTCGTTGAGCACGCACAGGACTTTCGTGGGGTGATCAAGGACTACTCACCCGACATCCTCGCGGAGATCGACGGGATCGCCGACGGCGCAGGAGTCGGACGGGGGGACATCCTGGCCCTGAATGTCCGCTCCGAGATCATGTTCGGGCTCAAGGTCGATCCTGCCGGCGAGTGCACGTCTTTCTTCGCCGGCCCCAGCTCGACGTTCGATGGACACGTCCTCCTCGGACAGAACTGGGACTGGAAGCCCGATTGCCTCGACACGACCATCGTGATGGACATCAGGCAGGGACCGGACGCCCCCGCCTACATCACCATCGTCGAGGCGGGGCTCGTAGCCAAGACGGGATTCAACTCGGCAGGCATCGGCTTGACGACCAACACCCTTATCTCGCCCGAGGACAAGGGAAAACCGGCCGTGCCCTACCACGTCTTCCTTCGTGCGGTCCTCAACTGCACCAGTCTGGACCAGGTCGAGAAGATCCTGACGTCCTCTTGTCGGTCAGCCTCAGCGAACTACCTGGTGGCCTCGTCGTCGGGGCGAGGGTTCTCCGTGGAGACATGGCCCGGCAGTGGATCGAACGTCGCTCACGTCACACCCTCAAAGGGTGTCATCGGCCATTCGAACTGCTTCGTCTGCGACGTGCCGTTCGACGATATCGGCGCCATCGAGATTCCCGACGGCCCCGCACGCGTCAAGGAGCTGAAGGCCGCCCTGGAGGAGGCGTCCGGCAGTATCACCGTTGCTGCGCTCCACCGGATCTCCCAGAGCCACGGGGACCTGTTCCCGAACGGGATATGTCGACACCCCGATGAGACCCAGGAGCCGATCACCCGTCTTGCCACCATCACCTCGTCGATCTACGACCTGACGACACTCACGGCCTACATCTGCCTTGGGACCCCTTGCCGTCATGACCTCGCGGAGTACCGCTCCTCCTTCCCCGAGTGGGCCGAGGGAACCCGATGATGATGTCATCACGCCAGTTCATACCTATCGCTGTCTTCACGGGGGTTCTCGGGGCAACAGTCCAGGTGATCGACATCATCGTCCATTCGTGGATTCCACCGGACGGAAACACCGGAATGGCCTGGATCGCCTTCCTGGCATGGGCGACCTATTTCATGTCGGGAGGCACTGCCCGAGGAGGAGTGAAGGCATTCATTGGCATGACGATCGGATGCCTCCTGGCCCTGGGGATACTCGGGCTCAGCGGCTTCATCGACTTCCTTGGAATGTGGTCCGGCCCGGTGGCGATCGCGTGCCTGGTCCCTCTGACGATCATGCTGGAACGCGGACCCGATATCAGCTCGGCTGTCGCCCCCGTCTTCATCGGTGCCGGGGCCTACTTCGGGCTGCTCGGATCGTACGCCAATGCCCCTCGGACCCATTTGCTCGCCGGAGTGCTCCTCTACGCGGTGCTCGGCCTCGTTTTTGGGTGGATGACCGTCTTCGGGAGAAAGTGGTACACCGACTGGATTGACGACAGAGTCGACAGTTCCGCACCCGCCACGCCTTAGGTATCCTCGGGTGCGTCAGCAGTCGATGACGACGCCGAGGCCCGGCTGCGCTCATGGGGCAGGCAGGTATGACGTGAACCAGGCTCTTCCTCATGAGCACGCGGACCTTCCGCGGGGCGCGGTACAGCAGCGCCCCGCGGAAGCGGTCGTCTTTCTTGACTCAGTCCACGTGTTGAATGACCCGCTCGACCTCATCACACAACCCGTCATAGATCTGGCTCGCACATCGCTGATGACGGATGAGGGGTCAGTCTCCTTCGTGATGTACGGAGGCCGGTCGGGCACCCTGCTCGTGACGATCACGCGCCCGCAGTGCAGCCCTCATGTTCGTGAGGTAAAGGCGCATGACGCCAAACCCAGATCCGGGCTGACCATCAGGCAGTTGGAGGTGCTTACCCTCATCGCTTTCGGTTGCACCAATCATGAGGTCTCCGAGAGACTCGGTATCAGACCAAAAACGGTCGGCGCCCATGTTGAGGACGTCTTCAACCGCCTCGGAGTCGGCACTCGTGCACTGGCCGCGGCCGTGGCGTTGGAGCAGAACCTCCTCTTCTGGGGGGCCGTCCCCACCGGCACCGCCTTTTCCAGTTTTCGCTTGTCCCGCCTCAAAGGGGCGTGGGAGCACAGCTCGAACTCAACAGCCCGCCGCCCTCCCACCCCTCCTTCATCAACCACACCGAGCACACGCGGAGCAAGCCGGATCAGCACGGCCTCTCTGCGGATCGCCTCGATAGTCCCGGCGCAGTTTCCGGGAGAGTCCTCGGACATGATTCAAGCCGCGACAATGGCGATCGAACGCCGCAATGAGCGCAACGGCATCCATGGGACCCCCATTGAGCACTGTGTTATTGAGTGCGACGTATTCGACACCTCAAGCATGAGTGAGGCGCTCCGTAGAGCAACCAACTCCGGTGCTGATGCCGTTCTTCTCGGCTACAACCTTGACTACCCGAACACCGAGAGCTTCTTGAGGGCTGCCGGCGACGCCGAGGTTCCTGTTATTCACGCCTCGACGTCCCAGCTGGCGATAGCCACTGTTGCCGACAATCAGGACAGGCTGGGAAACATCTTTCACATCTGCGGTGGAGACGAGCTGTACGGGCACGGCGTTGACGACTTTCTTCGGCACCTCGTCTCGGCCCAGGGCTCGCGCCTACGGGGAAGGCGACTCGCGTTCATTGAGGCGCCGACCGGGATGAACGTCATCCACCCCTACTCCCAGGAGAGGATCGAGGACCTCGGGATCCAGCTGTCGACGATTCCCCGTTCCGACCCGTTGTGCAACGCGGAGGACAGGGCAAGAATCGTCGAGAGCATGAAGAGCTGCGACCCGGACATCATCGTCTGCGCCTCGTTTCTCGACCATCTGCTGCTCGTCGACGTCATGAGGTCACTTGTCGACCGCCCCGTGAAGCCGCTCGTCTTCTCCTTCTTCACCCCGTCACTGGCAGGATTTCTTGAGGAGAACGCGGACCTTGCCGAGGGCATCGTTTGGTCAACACAAACAGGTATCTACGGTGACGCTTTCGGGAAGAGGTTTCGCCAGGAGTTCCTCAGGAGTAACGGGCGCTCCCCGGGCTACTCGCAAGCAGGCGTCCAGTACGACGCGGTCAACATGCTCATCCGATCGTGGCTCGAAGCCGCTCATCCGCGAAACTACGCCGATGTCATCGCACAGATGAGGGACACTCCCTACAGGGGCGTCAACGGGAGCTATTGGCTGGCACGCGCCGGCCAGGCACCACTGAGCTACCCTCACGAGAGCCTCGACGGCTCACTTGCGCAGGCGCAGCTGATTTATCAGGTCCGCAACGGAGCCAACGTCGTCATCCAACCGGATGCCTACGCACAGGCGCAGGTGGACCTCACAGGAACGGTGCTCGGACTCGACTAACAGCACGAGAGCGCTGCGAGCACGGGTGCGCACGCTCCTTCACCACGAATAACCAGCCGGTTCGCAGGCCGGGCCCGGAAGCAGCAAGTCCCGCCATAGACGTGGATCGCATAACCCTGCTTTGGACAACGTCACCCGCCCCAGGACAACCTGGTTGCGCCTTTCACGTTGTCCAGCCACACGGATGGTTGTCCTCGCACGCACAACGGATGTCACGCACCCAGTCAACGACTGAGGTGCGTTCCTTTGCATGGTGACGGTTCCCGCGAGGGGGTGCTGGTCGAGGCGGCTGAGGGCATCTCGGTTGTGACTCCGCCAAGAACCATCTGAAGGGACCCGCGACGACCCACCGTCAGCCTGCCCCGCCCGTCTTGGTCGGGGAGCTCCCAGCAGACCCTGGCCGGACGCGACGAGATGGTCCGCCGTCTGCTGTGCGTGGGCTTCCAGGATCTCATCGGTGCCGAGGCCGACCAGGTCTCGGCGCCTGCCGCAACGAGCGCTCCTCCGGATCGCACGCCCTCAGCGCGGACACCCTGCCGTTGACCCCATGTGCGGCGTCCCGACCTGCACACGCCCAGCAGCGCACACATATCCGCGTGGAGTCATTCCAGCCCAGCCCGCTCGATCGCGGCCCGCCGGCCCAGCAGCCGCTCATCCGCACTAGCCGACCAGGACGACCACCACCAGGCGACAACCCCGCTGACTCGCACCCCGACCGCTGGGCCCTTCGTCCCCGCAGTTGCCCCGAGCGAGGCGGCGGCCCCGCCCACGTGATGGCAGGCAGCGCGTCGCACAACTGACCCGAGGTGAGCAAACGGCCGCAATCTCGCCGATCACACACACCGACAAGGCGCCAACCTCTCAGTCACACAAAACCGGACCTATGAATTTGTGCATTCCAACACATATGGGACCAAATACCCCTATGGTGAGCGCTTGAGCAGCCGGGCCAACCCGGCTGCGCCCCTTCCCGAGTACCACAGGAGATGAGCATGAGCGTCCCGCACACCCTGACGTCCTCCTCCAAGGCTCCGGCCGTCAGCGAGGGTCTCGCAGACAGGACCACAGTCCGCCGGCGGTTGATCGGCGTGCTCGTCGGCCTGGCCCTGGCCGCGCTGGCCTACTACCTGTTCCCGGCAAGCGGTGCGGAGCAGGTCAACGAGGTGGGCCGGTCCGCAGCCGAGGCAGCGGGAAAGACCTACACCGACGTCACGGACACCGGACTGCGCACCGTCGCAGCCGCTGCGATCCTCATGGGCGCGTGGTGGATGACCGAGGCGATCCCGCTCGCCGCCACCGCGCTCCTGCCGCTGGTGCTGTTCCCGGCCATGCAGGTGGCGACGTTCAAGGAGACGGCTGCCCCCTACGCCTCTGAGACGATCTGGTTGTTCATGGGCGGCTTCATGCTGGCCCTGGCCATGCAGAGGTGGAACCTGCACCGGCGCATCGCGCTGGCCGTCGTGCTGATGGTCGGCACCAAGCCCCGCCAGCTGATCCTGGGTTTCATGATCGCCACCGGGTTCCTGTCCATGTGGGTGTCCAACACCGCAACGGCCGTGGTCATGCTCCCCATCGGCATGTCCGTGCTCACCCTGGTCTCCGACCTGGTGGGCGGCATTGACAAGGTCAAGAGGTTCGCCACCGCGTTGATGCTCGGCATCGCCTACGCCGCCTCCATCGGCTCGGTGGCCACGGTCATCGGCACACCCCCGAACGCCCTCCTGGTCGCCTACCTCTCGGAGAGCCACGGAATCCACATCGGATTCGGCCAGTGGATGATCCTGGGCGCCCCGCTGGCGGTGACGCTGATGGCTTTCGCCTGGTGGCTCATGGCCTTCGTGCTGTTCAAGCCCGAGGTCAAGGAGATCCCGGGCGGCCGCGAGTTCATCTCCCAGCAGTGGAAGGAGCTGGGCGGCGTCTCGCGCGGGGAGGCACTGATGGGCACCATCTTCGTCCTGACCGCGTCCTCCTGGGTGCTCATCCCCATCCTGCTGGACAAGACCGGCTCGGAGCTGAGGATCCCGGACGCCCTGATCGCTATGGTCTGCGCCGCTCTGCTGTTCCTGATCCCGGCGGACAGCGAAGGCCGGCGCCTGCTGGACTGGAAGTCAGCCAACGAGCTGCCGTGGGACGTGCTGCTCCTGTTCGGCGGTGGCCTGTCCCTGTCCTCCATGTTCGACAAGCTCGGCCTGTCCGTGTGGATCGGCGAGCAGGCCAAGGGGTTGGGCACGCTGCCGATCGTGGTGATCGTGGCAACGGTCGCCACGCTCATCATCTTCCTGACCGAGCTGACCTCCAACACGGCCACGGCCGCCGCGTTCCTCCCCATCATGGGCGGCGTGGCCACCGGTATCGGCATCACCTCAGACAACCCGATGAACGTCCTGCTGCTGGTGGTCCCCGTGGCCCTGGCCGCCACCTTCGCGTTCATGCTGCCCGTGGCCACTCCCCCGAACGCCGTGGCCTACGGCTCCGGCTACATCACGATGGGGGACATGGTCCGCACCGGCATCTGGCTGAACCTGGTAGGCATCGTCCTCATCACGCTGGCCGTGCTGACGATCGGGGTGCCGGTCTTCGGGCTGACGTTCTGACGCTCTGGCACGAGTGGCTCATACGTCAGGTCCTGCTGGTGTGAGTCCCGGTGCCCGTTGGTGCCCGGCGGGTTTGCGGGTGCTGGTGCGAGCCGGGGTGGCGCTCTGAGGCGTCCTGCACCGTCACCCGTCCCGCCGACATGACAAAGTCCCCCGGTCTCGACAGAGACCGGGGGACCTGCTACCTCGCGGTACATGGTAGCGGGGACAGGATTCGAACCTGCGACCTCCGGGTTATGAGCCCGGCGAGCTACCGAACTGCTCCACCCCGCGTCGGTGAGACCTACTCTAGGCCGCCCCAGCACGCGAACTCAAACCGATGGGCCGTGCCCTTGCTCACCCGCGTGTGAGCAAGGAGGCTCCGGCCCCTCGGCCTGAGCCAGCCCGCCTCTCAGCCAGGGGGCTGCCGGGCGGGGCTCCCCGCCCGGCAGCCCGCGCCCTCAGCCCTGGTTGTTGATCTGCTCCTGGGCCGCGACCGCCCGGTTGATGGCCTCGTTCAACCGCTTCTGGGCCTCGCCGTAGGCCGCCCAGTCACCGGCGGTGAGCGCCGTGTCCGCGTCCGCCATCGCCGCCTGGGCGTCGGCCAGCGCCGTGCTGAGGTCCGCCTGCGGGTTCCCCGAGCCGGGGACGGCCGGGGCCGCCGTGACCGAGGGGGCGGGCGCCGGGGCAGTGGCCTCCCCGGTTGGGGCGGCGCTCGCACCGTCGCCCTCCTCCACGGCCTCGGAGGTGCCGTTGGCGGCCCCGGCGTCGCCGTCGACCGCCTCCTCACCGGTCGTGGCGCCCGAGTCGCCGCCGAAGACCTGGTCCAGCGCCTCGGAGAGCGTGTCCGCGAAGCCGACCTGGTTGCCGAAGTAGACCAGGACCTTGCGCAGCAGCGGGTACTTCGTGTCCGAGGAGGACTGGACGTACACGGGCTGCACGTACAGCAGGCCCCCGCCCACGGGCAGGGTGAGCAGGTTGCCCTTGATGACCTCGGAGCCCTGCTGGCTCAGCAGGTTGAGGACCTGGGAGACGGCCGCGTTGGAGTCGAAGTTGTTCTGCACCTGGCCGGGGCCGGCGACGTTCGAGGAGCGCGGCAGCTCCAGCAGGCGGATCCGCCCGTAGTCCGGGTTGCGCACGCCCGACTGCCCCGAGGAGGTCTCGGAGTCGACGGCGATGAAGCCCGTGAGCACGTTGCGGTCCGTGTTGCCGCCGATAATGTAGACGCTGGACAGGGAGAAGGAGGCCGAGTCCTGGTCCGGCATCTGCAGGGTGAGGTAGTACGGGTCCTGCGTGTCCTCATGGGAGGTCGTCGGGTCGTCCGGGACCTTCCAGAAGTCACCGCCGGAGTAGAACTCGTCGGCGTCGGTCACGTGGTAGCTCGCCATGATGGTGCGCTGGACCTTGAACAGGTCCTCCGGGTAGCGCATGTGCGACATGAGGTCGGCACTCATCTCGCTCATGGGCGTCACCGAGCCCGGGAAGACGGCCTCCCAGGCGGAGAGCACCGGGTCGGTCTCGTCCCACTCGTAGAGGGTGACGGAGCCGTCGTAGGCGTCGACGACGGCCTTGACGGAGTTGCGCACGTAGTTGGACTCGGCGGGCGCGCCCAGCAGGTAGGGCTGTCCGTCGGCCGAGGCCATGACGGTCTCGAGGGACTCGTGCTGCGAGTACGGGTAGCTGTTCGTCGTCGTGTACCCGTCCAGGACCCACACGACCCGCTTGGGGGTGGCGGGGTCGTCGTCGTGGTCGACGACGGCCGGGTAGGGGTTGCCGTCGAGGGTGAGCCAGGGGGCCACCTTGCGCACGCGCTCGGCGGGGTCGCGGTCGTAGAGGATCTGCGAGCCGTCACGCACCTCGGTGGAGAACAGGATGTTCATCTCCTGGAACCTCACCGCGTACAGCAGACGGTTCCAGGGGTTGGAGACGTCGGGCCCGCCGTTGCCGGCGAAGGTCGTGTTGACCTGGCCGGAGGCGGAGGCGTCGTCGGGGTAGTCGAGCTCGCGGGGGTTGCCGCCGTCGTCACCGCCGACGATGGAGTACGACGGCGAGGCCTGGCCGAAGTAGATGCGCGGCTCGTACTCGCCCAGGTCCCCGGTCGAGGGGATGCCGCCCTCCCAGAAGGAGGGGTAGCCGCCGGAGGCGACCGTGTTGCCGTAGGCGGTGACGACGCCGTAGCCGTGCGTGTACACGGTGTGCTCGTTGATCCAGGTGCGCTGGCCGGCGTCGAGGCCGTCGAGGTTGAGCTCGCGCACCGCGATGACCGTGTCCCGGCTGGCGCCGTCGATCTCGTAGCGGTCGACGTTGAGCGAGCCGGCGAAGGAGTAGTACTGCTTGTTCTGCTGCAGCTGACGGAAGGTCGGGGAGACGAGGTTGGGGTCCAGCAGGCGGATCGACGTCGTCGACTCGGCGTCCTCCTTGAGCTGGCCCGCCTGCGCGGTGGTGGCCGCGTCGTAGGGGGTGACCTCGATGCCCTCCAGACCGTAGGCGGCCAGGGTCGCCTGGATGTTGCGGTCGATGTACTCGGCCTCCTGGCGCTGGGCGTTGGGGTCGACGACGAAGCGCTGGATGACGAGCGGGTAGCCGGTGCCGATGAGCAGGGCGGAGACGACCATGACGACGACGCCCGTCACCGGCAGGCGCCACGAGCTCGAGCGCACCGACAGCAGGAACATCACGGCGATGACCGCGCTGATGGCCGCGAGGATCGCGTCGGCCGGGATCGAGGCGTGCACGGCCGTGTAGCCGGCGCCGTCGAACTTCGTGCCGGAGGCGTACAGGGCCTCGTAGCGGCTGAGCCAGTAGCCGGCGCCGCGCAGCAGGGAGTACAGGGCCAGGAAGACGGCCAGGTGGATGCGGGCAGGCCGGGTGAAGTGCGGGCTGCGGGCCACCGAGATGCCGCCGTAGAGGTAGTGGACCGCGACGCTGGCGATCGCCGAGAAGAGGACGATCCGGCTGAGGTAGGCGACCGCGGTGGTGAGCACCGGCAGGATGAAGACGTAGAAGGAGACGTCGTGGCCGAACTCGGGGTCGCTCACGCCGAAGGACTGCGAGCTGACCGCGAGCAGCACCTCCTGCCAGCGGGGGGCGAGCTCCCAGGCGGAGGCGAAGAGGGCGAGCACGGCGGGCACCACCCACATGAGCGGCCGGCGCAGCGGCTCGACCGCCGTGCGGTAGGCCTCGAGGTTGCGGGCGGCCTCGTCGCGGGGCAGGTCGATCTCCCGGGCGCGGTAGGCCGAGCGCATCGCCCCGCTCACGGCGCCGAGCATCAGCAGGAAGCCGACGACGAAGAGCGCGCCCGCCGCGATCCACTGGGTCCACAGGACCCGGGCGAAGCCGAGCTGGCTGAACCACAGGACCTCGGTCCAGGTGCGTGAGAGGAAGCCGATGGCCAGGGCGGCCACCGCCAGGATGATGACGGTCCAGGCCAGGGGGCCGGGGCGGTAGGGGGCGGCCTGCACGGGGCGGGTGGGACGCCCACCACCGCCGGATGAGCCCGAGCCCGCCTGTCGGGCGGCGCGTCCGCCTGAGGCCCCTGCGCCCGCGGCACCGAGGCCGAAGACGGCGGCCGGGTCGAAGCCGAGGACCGACGCCGGGGAGAAGCCCTCGTCGTCGGGGTCGGCGGCCTCCTCCTCGGGCCCGTCGTCGTCCTCGCGCCCGCCCTCGCCCCGGGAGGCGGAGGCGCGGTCCGAGGAGGCGGCCCCACGACCGGGGCGGCCGGCGCCGTCGGGTTGGAAGAAGCCGCCGCGGACGCGGTCCTCGCGGCTCAGGGACTCGGACCCGGAGGGTCCGGACTCGGCGTCGGGCTTGTCGGGGGACTCGTCGTCGGGCCTCATGCTCACAGGAACACTCCGTCGTCTCGGCAGCATCGGCGCCGCGCAGCGGCGCGTGGGCCCCTGGCGCGCCAGGGGTCTGGGTCCGCCCATCGTCCCATGGCGCCGTCGCCGTGGCCAAAGGCGTCCGCCCCTGGCGCACACACCGCTCTACCGGGCCCCGTCTCCCCGGAAGCGTCCCGGAAGCGCCCTCGACCGAGCACGTCTAGGCTGCGCCCATGCCCTCCCCCAGCACCCGCATGAGCCCCCAGCAGGCCTCCCTCGCGCGCACCGTCGTCGAGGTCGAGTCCCACGTCGCGCAGAGGGGCTGGGACGCCCCGGTCGGCGTCTTCGCGCTCGTGCGCACCACCGCGGCGCTCGCGCAGGACCCGTCCCTGGCGTCCCTGCTCGACGCCGCCGCCCTCGCCGAGGCCCGGACGGACCCGACGGCGCTGACCGTCATCGAGCAGGAGGACCTGCCGGCGTCGGCGAACCTGGAGGAGCTCCTGGGCCAGCTGGCCTGGCCCGAGACGGTCGACGGCGTCGTGCTGAGCGTGGAGCAGATGACCGTGCCCCTTGAGGTGCAGGAGCGGGCGGCGGCGATCGCGGACGCCGAGCAGCGCCTGGCCGCCATGCGTCAGGACCCCGGCACGAACGACGTGCGCCTGGTCGTGGGGGTCCTGCGCTCGGGCGAGTCCTGGTGCGCGGTGCGCGGGCGGCGTCAGGACGAGGACGCCAACGTCACCCAGGGCGAGGCGGTCGTCCCGGGGCTCATCGAGGCGCTGCGCTCCACCCTGGACTGAGCCGGCCCGGCCTCCCTCGCCGCTGTCCCGCACCTCCCCCGGTCCGCCGGGCCGTCACCCGCCCGCGGGACCGTCCTCGTCCGAGGGCGCGTCCTGGCCCGAGGGCGCGTCCGCCTCACGCACGCCCTCGGCGTAGCCGAGCGTGCCGTCGAGCAGCGAGGCCAGGTCCGCGTCGATCTCGGAGTCCATGTCCGCGGCCGCCCGGCGCATGGTGAGGAAGTCGTCGGGGCTGGCCAGCTCGGCCGCCGTCGGCATGACGTCGGGGTGGAGCCAGAAGGCGTCGCGCTCGGCGTCACCGGCCTGGGCCCCCAGCCTCTCCCACAGGCGGGCGGCCTCGCGCACGAGCCGCGGCCGGAACTGCAGGCCGATGAGGCGCGCGAAGACCTGCTCGGCCGCGCCCCCGGCCAGGCGGCGACGGCGCAGCATCTCCTGCAGCGCCACGGCCCGAGGCAGGTGCGGGGCGGTGGCGCGCGCGGTGACGACCTCCACCCAGCCCTCCACGAGGGCGAGCAGCGTCTCCAGGCTCTCCAGCGCGGCCTTCTGGGCCGGGGTCTCCTGGGGCGCGAACATGCCGGACTCGAGGGCCTTGCGGATCGCCTCCGGGTCGGAGGGGTCCACCTGCGCGACGGCCGCCTCGACGGCCTCGGTGTCGATGCGGATCTCCCTCGCGTAGGCCTCGAGCGCCCCCAGGACCTGGCCGCGCAGCCAGGGCACGTGGGCGTACAGGCGCGCGGTGGCGGCCTCACGCACCGCCAGGAAGAGCCTGACCTGCTCCTCGTCCGCCACCAGGCCGTCGGCGAAGTCCGCCACGCCCGCGGGCACGAGGGCGGTGCCCGGCTCCGTGGTCAGGGGCAGGCCGACGTCCGTCGCGGACAGCGCCTCGGTGGCGAGCTTGCCGACGGCGTGGCCGAGCTGCATGCCGAAGGCCGTGCCCGCCATCGAGCGCATGACACCGCCGAGCGCACCGACCTGGCGGGCGACGGACTCGTCCTCGCCCGCCCCGCCCAGCTGCTCGGCCTGGCGCTGGAGAGCTGAGGACAGCGCGCTGGTGGCGGCCTCGGCGACCGGGGCGCAGACCTCCTGCCAGGTGGCCAGGGTCCGCTCGACCCACTGCTCGCGTGTCCAGGCCTCGCGGGGCCCCGGTGCGGGCATGAGGTCGGTGGCGGTGTCGAGCCACAGGTCCGCCACGCTGAGCGCGCCCCGGGTCGTCTCGGCGACGGTGGCCGTCACGACCGGGTCGCCCTGGGCGCGGGCGGTGCGCAGGGCGAGGTCCTTGCCCATCGTCCAGTTGACGGCCTGGCCGGCGGAGGAGGCCATCATCTGCTGCATCTGCGCCTGCAGGGCCATCATCTGGCCAGGGCTCACCTGCGACAGGTCCGGCATGGCGCCCGCCCGCACGAGGTCCTCGGGGCTGACTCCCGAGGCACGCAGGGCGCCGACGGCGTCACCGGCGACCTCTGCGCCGAACAGGGAGGCGAGCACCTGCTCGATCTGGTCGAAGGGGTCGGGTGCGGAGTCGCTGCTCATCAGGGTCCTTCCTGGCCGGGCCGGCGGGGCGCGTCCGGGTCATGACGACAGCCTGCCACGCGATCCTGGAGGTTTCTGGACATGGGCCGTGAGCACGCTGGGGCCGGCACGCTGGTGCGGGTCGTTCCCAGCAGGGTGCCCCATGATGGGGCCGTGACCGACCTGCCGACCCCAGACTGCCCAGACGGCCCCCACGGCCCCGACAGCCCCACCAGCCCCGACGGGCCCTCGCGCAGCGCCCTGCCGCCCGCGACCGGTGCCGGCTCCCGGCGCCACCGCCTCAGGCGGGCGCTCCGCGTCACCCTGCCCGTGCTGCTGGCGGTCACCGCCCTCGTGGCGGCGGCGACCGTCCCGGTCGGCTACGTTATCGAGAGCCCCGGACCCACCTGGAACGTCCTGGGCGCCGTCGACCAGGCCGGCTCCGGCCAGGGGGACGGCGCACAGGTCATCACCGTCACCGGCGCTCAGACCTACCCCGCCGAAGGGGCCCTGCGCATGACGACCGTCGCGGTGCGCGGCTGCCCCGGCCACCGCGTCACGCTCCTCGACGTGCTGGGGGCGTGGCTCGACGCGGACGAGAGCGTCATCGACCGCGACCTCGTGTGCCCGGCGACGATGAGCGCCGAGGAGGTCGAGGAGGCCACCCAGTCGCAGATGCTCTCCTCCCAGTCCACCGCCGTCGTCGCCGCGCTGCTCGAGGCGGGCCTGGCCGGCGCCGTCATCCTCGAGGTCCAGGGCCTGGCCGACGCCCAGTCGGGGGCGGGGCTCGTCGCGGGCGACGTCCTGACGGCCCTGACCGTCGACGGCGAGCGCACCGAGATCACCGACTACCCCCAGCTGCGCCGGCTCATGACGACGCTCTCCCCCGGAACCCGTGTCACCGTCACCGTCGAGCGCGACGGCACGCCGACCGACGTCGCCCTCACGACGCTCTCACCGCAGGAGGTCGGGGCGCCCGAGGACATGGAGGGCTCCGTGCTCGGCATCACGCTGGTCATGCGGGTGGACTCCGAGGTCGACGCCCAGTTCGGCCTGGAGTCGGTGGGGGGCCCGAGCGCGGGCTCGATGTTCGCCCTGGGCATCATCGACGCGCTCACGCCCGGCAGCCTCACCGGCGGGCAGGACGTCGCCGGCACGGGCACGATCTCGATGGACGGCAGCATCGGGGCGATCGGCGGGATCCGGCAGAAGATGGTGGGGGCAGCGCAGGCCGGCTCCTCCTGGTTCCTGGCCCCGGTGGGCAACTGCAGTGAGGTCGTCGGCCATGAGCCCGAGGGCATGACGGTGGTGGCCGTCTCCAGCCTGCACGAGGCCGTCGAGGCCGTGGAGGCCATCGCCTCCGGGCGGACCTCCTCCCTGCCCTCCTGCCAGGCGGCCGGCGGCTGACAAGGGGGCGTGAGGCCGGCCCGCGGCGGCACGCCGTCGGCCCCTCCCCCGTCTGTTATCCACAGGCGCTCTCCTGCTCTGGCCGGGCCCGGTCCCCGGGTGGGAGGCTCCTGGCGCACGGCCCGACGACGGGCCCGGCCACAGGAGGCGCCATGAGGTTGCGAGGTGGAGCGAGCGTGCTGCGGCGCGCCGACGGCGAGGTCCAGGTGGGTGCTGAGCCCGGCCGCGCGCCCGTGCTCAGCGGGCTGAGCGAGGAGGAGAGCGCCCTGCTGGTCCAGCTCGGCGAGCAGGCCCACGGCCCCAGGGGCCTGCGCCGGGCCCGCCGCAGCCGGGTGGGGCCCGCACGGACCCGCGAGCTCTACGCCGAGCTCTCGCGCCACGGGGTCCTGGCCGACGACGTCGCGCCCACGGAGCCGGACCTGCTGCACTGGGAGGCGCACGGCGTCGATGCCCGCGAGCGCGCGCAGCGCCTGTCGCGCTGCGCCGTCCTCGTGCGCGGTCAGGGCCCCGTCGCCTCGCGTCTGACAGCGCTGCTGGCCGCGGCGGGGCTCGGTGCGGTGCGGTCCTTCGGGCAGGCGGGTGACGTCGGTGGGCTCCCCGCGGGCGTGGAGCCGGCCCTGGCGGTGAGCGTGGACGACTACACCATCCACCCGCTCTCGGCGCGGGCGGTCGCCCAGTCGGGGCTGGGGCACCTGCCGGTGGTCGTGCGGCCCCTGTCGGTGCGCGTCGGGCCGGTGCTCGAGGCGGACCGGTTGCTGTGCGCGACCTGCCTGGCACTGCACGAGACGGACGCGGACCCCGCCTGGCCCCTGCTCGCCCTGCAGTACCTGCTGCTGCCCGCCGCGCCGGTGGAGGGCCTGCTGGTGGAGCAGGCCGCCGTCCTGGCGGCCCGCGCGGTGCTCGACTGCCTGGGGGACGCGCCGTGGCGCTGGCGGCAGACGAGTGTCGAGCTCGGCGTGGACGAGCCGTTGGGCCTGGTGCGCCGGTGGGAGCCCCACCCGCAGTGCCTGTGCGGCCAGGTCCTCGCGGGTGAGGAGGATGACGGGACGGACGTCCGCACGTCCGGCCGGCTCAGGCCCCCGAGCCGGCCGCCCCGTGGGCGGCCTCATGGGCGGCCACGAGCCTGAGGACCTCCGCGCCGTACTCCTTGAGCTTGACGGCCCCGACCCCGTGCACCGCGGACAGCTGGGGCAGCGTCGTCGGCTTGATGATGGCGATCGACTGCAGGGTGACGTCCGGGAAGACGGTGTAGGCCGGGTGGCTGCGCTCCTTGGCGACGCCGGCACGCCACTCGCGCAGGGCCTCGAAGAGCGCGACCGTGGAGGCGTCGTTGTCCTCGAGGAACTCCTCCATCGCCTGGCGGCGCGAGGCCTTCGGCGAGGAGGCCCGCCTGCGGCCCGGGTCCTGCGCGTCCTCGGGCGAGGGCCAGGAGGAGGCGAGGAAGCGGGTGGGCCGGCGCAAGGCCCGGCCACCGGCGTGGCGGGCGCGCGCGTAGGACAGGAGCAGGTGCTCGCGGGCCCGGGTGACGGCCACGTACAGCAGCCTCTTCTCCTCCTCGACCGCCTCGGGGCCCTCGGCGAGGCTGATGGGCAGCAGCCCGTCGCTGGCGCCGATGACGAGGACGGCGTCCCACTCCAGGCCCTTGGCCGCGTGGATGGTGGACAGGGTGACGCCGTCGTAGGTGGGGGCGTTCTGCGCCTCGGCCCTCTCCTCCAGCTCGCGGGCGAGCCCGGCCAGGCCGGCTCCGCGCACCTGGGCGAGCTGGTCGCCCAGCTCGACGATGGCGTTGAGGGAGTCCCAGCGCTCGCGCACGGCGCCCCGCTGGGCCGGCGGCGTCTCGGACCATCCCTCGCGTGCCAGCACCGTGCGCACGTCCGCGCCCAGGTCCCCGCTCAGGCTCGTGGTCTCGGTGCGGGCGGCCCCGCGCAGCAGGACCATCGCGCGCCTGACCTCCGGCCGCTGGAAGAAGCGCGTGCCCCCGCGCACGAGCACGCCGATGCCCGCCTGGGCGAGCGCCTGCTCGAGCACCTCCGACTGCGCCGTCGTGCGGTAGAGGACGGCGATCTCACTCAGCGGAACCCCGGCCGCGGCCAGGCGCTGGACGCGGGCGACGACGCCCGCGGCCTCGGCCTCGTCGTCGTCGTAGGCGTCGAAGCGCACGGCGGGGCCGCTCGGCCGCTGGGCGACGAGCTCGACCGCCCCCGCCGGCAGACCCCTCCTGCCCCTGCCGGCGAGGACCGTGTTCGCCAGGGACACGACCTGCGGGGTCGAGCGGTAGTCGCGGCTCAGACGCACCGTGCGGGCGCCGGGGAACTCCTGGGCGAAGCCCGTGAGGTAGGCGGGGCTGGCGCCGGTGAAGGAGTAGATCGTCTGGGACACGTCCCCGACGACGCACAGCTGGCGCCGCTGCGGGCCCAGCCACAGCTGCAGCAGGCGGTGCTGCAGCGGCGAGACGTCCTGGTACTCGTCGACGACGAAGTGCTTGTACTGCCCGCGCACCTGGGCGGCGACGTCGGGGCGCGAGCGCAGGATCCCGACCATGGACAGCAGGACGTCCTCGAAGTCCATGACGCCGCGCTCGGTCTTGGCCGCCTCGTAGGCCTCGTAGAGGCGGGCGGCCTCCTCCGCGCTGATCCCGCCGGGGGTCTCGCGGCGCAGCTCGCGCACGCGCTCGGGGTAGTCCTCCGGCCGGAGCATCTGGACCTTGGCCCACTCGACCTCGGCGGACAGGTCGCGCACGAGCGCGCGGTCCGAGGGCAGGCCCACGCGCCGGGCGGCGGTGGCGACGAGACCGGCCTTGTGCTCGACGAGCTCGGGGCGCCGGCCGCCGACGGCCACCGGGTAGAAGTAGTCGAGCTGGCGCAGGGCCGCGGAGTGGAAGGTGCGGGCCTGCGCCCCACTCACCCCCAGGTCGCGCAGGCGCGAGCGCATCTCCCCGGCGGCGCGCGCCGTGAAGGTGACGGCGAGGACCTGGGTGGGCTCGTAGGCGCCTGAGGCGACCCCGTGGGCGATGCGGTAGGTGATGGCCCGGGTCTTGCCCGTGCCCGCGCCGGCGAGCACGCACATGGGGCCCTCAAGGTGCTCGGCGACCTGGCGCTGGTCCGGGTCGAGGGCGGCCAGCAGCTCCTGGGGGCTGCGCGGGGCGGAGGGGGTGTCGTGGCTCATCGGGGCCAGCCTGCCACGCTGCTGTGACACGTTCTCACAGCCGGCCCGGCCGCGGTCGGCGAGCGGGACGCTCTCACCGCCCGAGGGGGCCGCCGAACCAGTCCTCGATGAGCATGCGGGCGATGGAGGTCGTCCCCGGCAGGACGATCCGGCCGCTGTCCACCGCCGCCGCCAGCTCCTCGCGCGAGAGCACGCGGACGTCAGTGACCTCCTCGCCGTCGGGCCGCGCCGGCTCCTCCCCGGGCTCGAGCCGGGCCCGGTAGCCCAGCATGAGCGAGCGCGGGAAGGGCCACGGCTGGGTGGCGACCTGCTCCACTGAGGCGACCCTGAGCCCCGTCTCCTCGGCGACCTCGCGCGCCACGGCCGCCTCGGCGGACTCCCCCGCCTCGACGAAGCCCGCGATGGTCGAGAAGCGCCCCGCCTGCCAGGTCGAGCCGTGGACGAGGACGATCCTGTCCCGCTCGTCCGTCACGGACATGATGACGGCCGGGTCCGTGCGGGGGAAGGACACGCGCCCGCAGCCCGTGCAGCGCTGCGCCCAGCCGGCCTCGGCCCGCTCGGTGCGCGCGCCGCAGGCGGGGCAGTAGCGGTGCGAGGCGTGCCAGGCGGCCAGGGCGACCGCGGGCGTGGCGAGGCAGGCGGCGAGGGCGCTGAGGTGGGCGCCCACCGCGCGCAGGGCGGACAGGGGGAAGCGGGCGAGCAGCGCGTCGAGGTCCGCGTGGGGGCGGGCGGCGCCCTCGGCGTCCGCCAGGTCCGTGGTCCCGTCGGGGACGACGACGGCGAGCCAGGAGGCGCCGTCCAGCGCCTCGCGCCCGAGGTAGTAGGTCTCGAGGCCGGCCAGGTCCAGGTCCGCGGCGGTGACGGGGGCGAGCTCGAGCGCCTCTCCTGCGGGCCGGTCCCGGGCCGGTGTGAGCCCGTCCAGGGGCAGGTCCGTGTGCTGGGCGGGGGCGTCCAGGCTCACGCGCCCGCGGGCGTCGACGAGGACGAGGCGGGTGGCGGGATCGGCGGCCAGCGCCTCGAGCAGTCCGGGGCGGGTGCGCCTGGCGGCGTCGCGGTCGGGGCGCGCGGTGGTCATGGGTGACAGCCTAGGTGTCACGATCCAGGCCATTGCCCTGGCAGCAGCCGCCTCGCGCGTGAGGAAACGGCGTCATGACGCCGGCGCGCCACGCGCCCGCACCGGGAGGGACGGCCAATGGCCTGGATCGTGGCAGGCTCGGCCCATGCCCTACCTCGATCACGCGGCCACCACCCCGCTGCGCCCGGCCGTCGCCGAGCAGGTGGCGCGGGACCTGTCCGCCACCTGGGCCAACCCCTCCTCGCAGCACGCCGCGGGACGCCGTGCCAGCGCCCGGCTCGCCGAGGCCCGCTCGCGCCTGGCGCACGCCCTGGGCGTGGACCCCCATGAGGTCCTGCTCACCTCCGGCGGCACCGAGGCCGACGCTCTGGTGGTCTCCGGCCGGGCGCGCGCGGTACCGGGCGGGCGGCTGGTGGTCTCGCCGATCGAGCACCCGGGGGTCCTGGACTCGGCGCGCAGGGCGGTATCCGACCTGGGGGCGGGGCTGGACCTGCTCGAGGTCGATGACGCCGGGCGCGTGGATCCCGGGTCGCTGGCCCGCGCGGTGGGGCCGTCCTCGGGCGGCCCGGTCAGCCTGGTCTCGGTGATGGCGGCCAACAACGAGACCGGTGTCGTCCAGGACATGGCGGCGCTGGTGGCCTGCGTGCGCGAGGCCACCGGCGAGTCCCGACCGGGCCGGGAGGGGTACGTGCCGGTCCACTCCGACGTCGTCGCGGCGCTGGGGAGGGTTGAGGTGGACTTCCACGGCTGGGGCCTGGACGCGATGAGCCTGAGCGGGCACAAGCTGGGGGCGCCGGTCGGGGTGGGGGCCCTGGTGGCCCGCCGCGACCTTGTGCTCCGGCCGGTGACCGGCGGGGGCGGGCAGGAGCGCGGGCTCCGCTCGGGCACCCAGGACGTGGTGGCGGCCCGGGCCCTGGCCCTGGCGGTGGAGCTGGCGGTGGCCGAGCGCGAGGCGGAGGCGGCTCGGCTGGAGGTGCTGCGCTCGCGTCTGCTGGCCGGGGCGACTGTGGTCCCGGGTGTGCGCGCGACGCTGCCCGACGGCGTCGCCCACCTGCCGAGCACGGTCCACCTGTGGGTGGAGGAGGCGGAGGCCGAGTCCCTGCTCATGGCGCTGGACCTGGCGGGGGTGGAGGCGTCGGCGGGGTCGGCCTGCCACGCGGGCGTCCTCCAACCCAGCGAGGTGGTGCTCGCGATGGGTCTGAGCGAGGAGGCGGCACGGGCGACGTTGCGGGTGTCGATGGGCGGCACGACGACGGCTCAGGACGTCGAGCGGCTGCTCGCCGCGCTGCCGGGCGCGGTGGAGGTCTCGCGTCGGGCCCGGGCTGTGCGCGGTTGAGGGGAGCCTGGCGGCCCGGCTCGCTCTTGCCCTCTCGATCTTCTTGGTTTGTGTTCGAGGTTCTTGGGGTTGTGGGGTGGTTTGGCGCGCGTGGTGAGGGGTTCGGGGGGTGGTGTGGTTCGGGGGTGGTGGGGTGGTGGGTGTTAGTGGCCTTGGGCGTGTTCGGCGTCGTCGGTCAGGACGGAGGTCAGGCGGATGAGGTTGAAGGGGGTGGAGGTCTCGGTGGTGGTGATGGTGCCGGTCACGGGGTGGGCGGTGGTGTCGTCGGCGAGGGTGTAGGTGGCGCTCCAGGTGGTGGTCAGGGACACGATGACGTCCTTGTCGCGCTTCTGGTAGCGGTGGGTCACTGTCTGGTGGGGGTAGGGCTGGCCGGGGTCGGTGGTGGTGGTGCTGGTGGCGTCGCCCCAGCTCCAGGTGTAGGAGGTGGGTGTGGCGGTGACGGTGACGGGTGTGCCGGCCAGGGTGGTGGCAAGGGTCCTGGGTGAGGGGTCGGTGTGGACGATGAGGTCCTTGGTGACGATGACCTGGTCCCCGGGCGGCTGGCGCACCAGGCCCGAGCCGCCCACCAGCAGGGTGGACACGTCCGACGCAGTCACCACCAGCGGCACGCCCTCGGTGGGCCGGGTGGGTAGGCACAAGCGGCTGACTGAGCGCTCGCCGCTGGCGCCGGCGACCATCTGGCCGGTCAGCCCGCACACCACCGTCGACTCAGGCGCAACAGGAAGAGGACGAGCCACCGCGGGAGCGCTGGCCCCAGAGTGCTCGATCCAGGTAGTTGTGGATTGGAGGGTGATCTGATTACCGCTGCCGCGGACCGACAACGAGGAGTCCTTGTCATCAGTGACGGTTGTGCATGGCAACGAGGTTGCCAGCAGGGACAGGGCAAGTGGGATCACGAGCGTGCTTGGCGTCATGAGGTGAACTCACCTTCGCTGAGTGTCCAGCGCGTTCCGTTCCAGACGTACAGCGCGGTGAAGGTCTCCTGCCCAGGAGCCTCGTGCGATAGCACTGTGCCATCAGCGCTGTGCAGTGTGACGGGCTCCGACTGCAGTGTCAGGCGTACTCCTGTGCTAGGGTTTTCGCCGGTCGGAACCGAGTACTCACGGATGAGGACCTCCTGGGTCCAGGGATCTGCCCATCCGCCAGAGGAATGCAGATCTGTTACTAGCGTCGCCACGGAGCCGCACAAGGCGGCTGATTCTGGGCAGTACTCGTGCCAGGCCTCTAGGTCCCCGGTGGCGTAGACGTAGGGGTAGAGCGACAACAGGTACTCGGCGGTGGCGATGGCGCCTTCGGGGGTGAACTGGTCCATGCCGGTGGGGCGTTCGGGCGCGGGGGTGGTCAGGGCGGCGTCTTTGAGGGCCTGGTCCTCGGCCGACAAGGATGGTTGCACGCTCGGGCTGGGTGTGGGTGTGGGTTGGGGGCTGTGGCCGGAGGTGATGGGGGTGTGCCGGGGCTGGGGATCGTCGGCTTGGTCGGCCAGGTGGTGCAGTCCTGTGCCTATCAGGGCTCCCAGGACCACGACCGCTGCCAGTGCCGCCAGCACCTGGGCACCCGGGCCCAGCACCACCGGCTCACGCCACCGCCCACCAGACCCGACGCCGTCGGCGCTCTCATGCCGTTGCTGGGCGCCGTCAGCAGGCTCGGGCTGAGGTGTGTGAAGGCTCATGGGGATCACCACCAAGGGTCAGTCAGGAACACCCGGGGACAGAAGGGGGGCGCCCTCGCCCCCAGGCCCCCCGGTGTCAGGAATGAGGAGCACCCCGAGCCTAACCACGCCACCACGGAGACCACCACACCCCACCCACCCCCTGTGGACAACCCAGCCCGAAGGCCCCCACCTCGCTAGGCTGCCCCCGCACCTCGTCCCCATCCTCTCGCACCTGGAGGTCCTGTGCGCGTCCTCGCGGCCCTGTCCGGCGGAGTCGACTCCGCGGTCGCGGCGGCGCGCGCCCTGGACGCGGGCCACGAGGTCGTGGGCGTGCACATGGCCCTCACCCGTCAGCGGGCCCAGACGCGCCCGGGCTCGCGCGGCTGCTGCTCCATCGAGGACGCGGCGGACGCCCGTTGGGCGGCGCAGGTCCTGGGGATCCCCTTCTACGTGTGGGACCTGTCGCAGGAGTTCGAGGAGCGGGTGGTCGCGGACTTCCTCAGCGAGTACCGGGCGGGGCGCACCCCCAACCCGTGCGTGCGCTGCAACGAGCGGGTGAAGTTCGACGCCCTGCTGGAGCGGGGCCTGGCGATGGGCTTCGACGCGGTGGTCACGGGCCACTACGCGCGCCTGTCCGGGGGCGCGGCGGACGGCCGTCCCGGGGACACCGAGGGCCTGGTCCTGGCCCGGGCCGCGGACGCCGCGAAGGACCAGTCCTACGTGCTGGCGGTCTCGGGCCGAGAAGGCCTGAGCCGGGCCCTGTTCCCCCTGGGGGACGCCCCAAGCAAGGCGCGGGTGCGCGCGGAGGCGGCCGAGCGGGGCCTGCCGGTGGCGGACAAGCCGGACTCCTACGACATCTGCTTCGTCGCCGACGGCGACACCCGGGGCTTCCTGCAGCGCTCACTGGGCACCCGGCAGGGGGCGCTGGTCTCCCCCGACGGCGAGGTGCTGGGCTCGCACGGCGGCTACTTCGGCTTCACGGTGGGCCAGCGCCGGGGCCTGGGGCTCACGCGCCCGGCTCCCGACGGCCGGCCCCGCTACGTCGTCGAGACGCGGCCAGAGACGAATGAGGTCGTCGTCGGCCCGGAGGAGCTGCTCACCCGCCGCTCTGTGGAGGCTGACGGCCTCGTCCTGCTGGCCTCCCCCGAGCCGGTCAGCGCCGAGGGCGCGCAGCCCACTGGCCGGATGCCCGACGGCGAGGCCCCGGCCCTCGGCTGGCGGGGCGTGAGTGTCCAGGTGCGGGCCCACGGGCGGCCGGTGCCGGCCGACGTGGTGGTGGACCCGGTGGCGGGCGCGCTGCGCGCCGAGCTGCGCGAGGGACTGCGGGGCCTGGCGGCCGGCCAGTCCGTCGTCGTGTACGGCGGGGCCGGCGGCGAGCGGGTGCTGGCCCAGGCGACCGTCTCCTGACGGCCCCGGCCGACTCCCGGCGCCCGCACGGTCCGGGCCCGCCCTCCCAGGGGCGCGGGCCCGGGCCGTCGCTGGTGCGGCTCAGCGCAGTGAGGCGTGGTGCTCGAGGCAGTGGATGGCCCACCAGGCCAGGACCGCGCTGATGAGGACGGCGACCGGCACGAAGCCGAGCCCGAGGACGGTCGGGTCGCTGGCGTCCCGGAGCAGGTCGGGCAGCATGGAGCGGGCCACGAGCTCGCCGGTGCTGAGGTCGATCCCGAGGGGCAGCAGGACCATCGCGGCGGCGTAGAGCACCTGGCACACGAGGTAGACCAGGACCATGCCGATGACGACGCCGGTCACCCCGAGGTGGTTCCATCGCGTCTGTGCGGCGATGCTCATGACGCCGGCCCACATCACCACCCAGCACAGGACCTGCAGGACGGCGGCGCCGAGGACGGTCCAGGTCATGGCGGGGCCGACGAGGTCGAGCAGGGCCAGTGCCTGGTCGCGCACCTGTGCCGGGCTGGTGCCGTCCATCCAGGAGCGGACGAGCACGACGAGGGTGAGCCCGGCGACCGTGATGGCCAGCGCGGTCACGGCCGCGGCGAGCAGGTAGAGGACCTTGGCTGCGAAGACCTCACGGCCCCGGGCGGGCAGGCTCATGGTGAGGTAGCCGCGCTGGCCGTGCACGCTCTGCCAGTACTCGGTGAGCCCGTGGACGAGGATGATGGGGGCGGGAAGGGCGAAGGCGACGGCAGCACCGGCAATGGCCATCAGGGTGGGGACGTCCGCCCCCATGGCGTTGGGGACGAGCCCGACGGCGAGGGCGCCGGCTCCGGCGACGAGCAGGACGCCGACGGTCTTGGCGTGGACGGTGCCGAGGGTGCGCAGCTCCTCGGCGAGCAGGGTGCGCATCATGAGCGGTACTCCTTCCTGAACAGGGCGTCGAGGCTCATGCCTGAGACCTCACGGAGGTCGTCGGCGTCGGCGGCCAGCAGGAGGCGGCCGTCCTTGAGGAAGACGACGGAGTCGACGACGCTCTCGACGTCGGCGATGAGGTGGGTGGAGATGAGCATGAGGGCGCCGGGGTCGAAGTCGTGCAGGACGCCGTCGAGGATGACGTCGCGGGCGGCCGGGTCGACGCCGGACAGGGGCTCGTCGAGGAGGTAGACGCGGGCGCGTCGGCTCATGGCGAGGGTGATGCGCAGCTTGTCGCCCATGCCCTTGCTCATGGCCTTGAGGGTGCGGTCAGTGGGCAGGGCGAAGAAGCGCAGGAGCTCGCGGGCCTTGGCGGCGTCGAAGTCGGCGAAGAGGCGGGAGAACTGGGCGACGGCGCGCTCGGCGGTGAGGTCCTGGGCGAGGAGGGCGGCGTCGGGCAGGAAGGAGACGAGCGCCTTGGACTCGGGGCCGGGGACGTGCCCGGCCACGCGCACCTCGCCGTCGTAGTCGGCGAGGAGGCCGGCGAGGACCTTGAGCAGGGTGGTCTTGCCGCAGCCGTTGGCGCCCATGAGGCCGACGACGCGTCCGGCGGGCAGCTCGAGGGTGAGGTCGGTGAGGACGGGGGTGCCCCGGTAGCCGCGGGTGAGGTGGTGGACGGCGACGGCGGGCGGCGCGGTGGGGTCGGCGCCCCAGGCGGGCGCGATGGTGCGGAAGCGCTCGATGAGGCCGGGCTCGCGGTGGGCGGGGCCAGCCGGGTCGGTGCCGGGGGCCGGTCCTGTGGTCCGGACGGTGCCCGGTGCTGGTGCGGGGGTGCTCATGGTGTGTCTCCTCGGCCGCCCTGCACCCTCCAGCGCTCGGCCAGGAGGGCGGTGGCGCTCTCGAGGCTGAGGCCGAGGCCGGTGAGGGCGGTGATGTAGGTGTCGGTGGAGCCGGTGGCGAGCTCGCGCCGGACCCTGTCGAGGACGTGGGGGTCGGCGGTGACGAAGCGGCCCGAGGTGCGCTCGGCGCCGGTGAGGCCGCTGCGGTCGAGCTCGGCGAGGGCTCTCTGGACGGTGTTGGGGTTGACCCCGGCGTCGGAGGCGAGCTCGCGGACGGAGGGGATGCGGGTTCCGGGCGGCCAGTGGCCGGAGACGATGCGCAGGCGGAAGGTCTCGACCAGCTGGACCCAGATCGGTCTGGTGTCGTCGACGGGCACGTGACCTCCTGGGGCTCGGATGCGGACGTGTGCTCATGAGCGGGTGACCGGGCGCCCGGCCGGAGCGCCTGTGTCACTGCACTAATACAGTGACACAGAGGTCCGGTGGCGTCAACCCGTCTCCCAGCACCACCCCCGGCACACACGGACCCACCGGGCAAGGACACCCTCAGCAAGGCAGGGCTCCACTCATTTGGAAATAGGGCACACACGCAAGACAGGACCTCAGCGATATGCGTCAGCACGGCGTCACGGAAGGCAGAACCATCGTTTTCCGATGCGATACCAACGATTCGCTCGGACGCCGACCACTCTCGCGGATCCCGCCTTGCCGACGCCGCACACCCCTCCTACGGTGATTTACGTCAGCCGCTCCGGCCACCGCACGTCTCACGAGAGGAACCGACCATGCCGACCGTCGCCCCCATCACCGCCTGCTACACCACCACCTGCGCCTTCAACCACGAGGGCTGCACCGCCTTCGCCGTCACCATCGGCGGCACGGGCACCTGCAGCACCCTCATCAACCTCGACGCCCGCGGCGGCCTGCCCGTCGCCGAGGCCCACGTCGGGGCCTGCCAGCGCCTCGAGTGCGTCCACAACAAGGACCTCATGTGCTCCGCCGAGGGCGTCACCCTCGGCCCCGACACCGCGGCCTGCCTCACCTACGAGGCCCGCTGACACCTGGTACCACGCAGCGGGCCTCGCACGCACGAGGCCCGGACACCGGAGGCTGAACGGGACCGGCCCCACCAAGGACGGCGGGGCCGGTCCTGCGCGTGCGCCACCAACACCCGCCGGACGGTGCGGGGCTCAGCCGCGCAGCAGGTCCTCGAGCAGGGCCTCCTGGACGCAGCCGCGCAGGAAGGGCCCCACCTCGCAGGCCCGGCGGGTGCCGCTGGGCAGCCAGACCTGCACCGTCTCGACGCAGGTGGGTGACACGTGCATGAGCGTCACGCCGTCCGGGGCGACGTCGGCGCACAGGACCCGCCCGTGCAGGGACGGGCACAGGCCGTCGGCCGGGCGGTGGGAGCACAGCACCCCGGGCAGGCGCCCCTGGACCACGCTCTCGCACAGCAGGGTGAGCGCAGCGTCGCCGAGCTCGCGCACCTCCTCCTGGGCGCTGACGGAGTCGAGGTCGTTCCACAGCAGGGAGGGGGCGAGGTCGGCCTCCACGACCTCCTCGAGCGTGTGGCCGGACACGCCCATGGCGTCGTGGACCATGACGCGGTCGGCGGTGACGACGCCCAGGCGGCCCCCCGGCGCCCCGGCGAGGGAGCCGAGACCGTCGAGCGGGTCCTCGCCCGTGATCGGGCAGTGGCAGCCGGCGGTCTCGCCGGCGAGGACGAGGGCGGTCTCGTCCGCGTCCAGCCAGGTGAGCAGGCCCAGGAGGTGGGCGGTCGCCGAGGTCACGCGCAGGCTGGGCTCAGCGGCCTCGAGGGTGACGTCGAGACGGACCTCGACGACCTCGCCGTCGAGAGCGTCGGCCAGGGGGTGGTCGACGCCGGGGCAGGCGGCGACGATGACGCGCCCGTCCTCGTCCAGGGCGTGCATGACGGCCAGCGGCTGGGCCCCGGCGTGGCGGTAGGCGGTGACCTCGGCGGCTCCGGCCCCGGCCAGGAGCCGTCGCGCCATCCGGCGCGAGGAGACGGGTGCGGTGCCCGCCGCGCTGCCCTGCTCGCTCACACGTCCTCCTTCATCAGACCCCGGTCGCAGGTAAGGCTAGCCTGAGGGCCTGTCGGGCACCATGTGTTCCACCCCTCAGGACCGCCCGCACAGGCCGCACCCGCACGGGCACCGCTCAGCCCCGCAGGCGGCCCAGCTCCTCGACCAGCTGCGGCACCACCGTCCTGACGTCCCCGACGACGCCGAAGTCCGCCATCTGGAGGATCGGGGCCTCGGCGTCGTCGCAGACCGCGACGATCGTGCCCGCCCCCTGGATGCCGCTCGTGTGGTGCACGGCCCCCGAGACGCCCAGGCCGATGTACAGGCGCGGGGCGATGCTCACCCCCGTCTGGCCCACCTGGGCGCTGCGCTCCACCCAGCCCTCGTCACAGGCGACGCGGGTCGCGCCGACGGCGGCCCCCAGCGGGTCCGCCAGCGAGCGCACGAGGTCGATGTCGCCGTCGACACCGCGCCCGGCGACGACGACGGTGCGGGCCCCCACCAGGTCCGGGCCGGAGGTCGTGGGGGCCGGCTCGCGCGAGACGACCCGCACGGCCAGCGACTCGGGGCTGAGGACGACGTCCAGGGCCTCGACCGCCAGGGGGGCGCCGGGCCCGGGGACCTCGACCTCGGAGGTCCGCACGGCCACGACCGGCGTCGTGCCGGTACCGCCGACCCTCAGGGTCGTGGCCCAGGAGCCGGACAGGACGGTCTTGGAGGCGGTGAGGGCACCGTCCTGGACCCGCAGGTCACTGGCGTCGGCGGTGCAGGCCGAGCCGAGGAGGACGGCCGCGCGGGCGGCGACCTCCTTGCCGTGGTGGTCGGAGGGCACGAGCGCGACGGCCGGCTCGACGGCGCGCACGGCGCTCACGAGGGCGTCCGCCACGGCGCCGGCCTGCGTGCCGGCGTCCCCGAGGTCGGCTGCGAGCACCCGCGTGGCGCCCGCCCCGGCCAGCGCCGCGCTGGCGTCCGCCCCCACGGGCCCGAGGACGAGGGAGACCACGTCAGCGCGGGTGAGGGCCGCGGCCCCGGCGACGAGCGCGAGCCCGGCACCGGAGGGGGCGACCTGGGAGACGGCCTCGGCAGCGCTCGTCGTGGGCGTCTCGAGGTCGACGAGGACGAGGACGGGGGCGTCGAAGGTCCCGCCCGCGGTCCCGGCGGGGGTGTCAGTCATGTGCGTTCCTCTCAGACGAGCTGGTTCTCGACGAGCCAGGCGGCCAGCTCGCGGCCGGCCTGCCCGGCGTCGGTGCGGATGGTGCCGGCGCCGCGCGCCGGGCGCTGCCGGTCGCACAGCACGGACACCGCGGGGCTCGGGGCCTCGAGGCCGAGCGCCGCCAGGTCCCAGGTCTCCAGGGGCTTGCGGCGAGCGGCGCGCATGGCCGCGAAGTTGGGGTAGCGCGGCTCGTTGGCCTGGTCGGTGACGGAGACGAGGGCGGGCAGGGGGGCGCTGAGCACCTCGCGCACGGCCCCCACGGTCCGGGTGACGACGAGGTCGGAGTCGTGGACCTCCAGGCCGGTGGCGAGCGTGAGGGCGGGCACGCGCAGCTCGGCGGCGAGCGCGCCGGGCAGCAGCGAGGTCAGGGCGTCGAGGGAGGCCATGCCGGTGACGACGAGGTCGACGTCGCCCGTGCCCTCGCCGGCCCCGCCGACGCGCCTGATGGCGGCGGCGAGGGTGCGGGCCGTGGCGACGACGTCGGAGCCGGCCAGCGCCTCGTCGCTCACGAGGACGGCGGAGTCCGCCCCCATCTGCAGGGCGCGACGCAGGGCGTCCTCGGCGCCCTCGGGGCCCATCGTCAGCGCGATGACCTCACCCCCGTGCTCCTCGACGAGGCTGACGGCGGCCTCGACGGCGTTCTCGTCGAGCTCGTTGAGGACGTCATCCTCACCTCGTACGAGACGCCCGTCCTCCAGCCGCCGCTCGGACTGCACGTCGGGGACGTGCTTGACACAGACCACGATCTTCATGCGGCCCAGGCTGCCACACGGCGCGTGCCGCGGTCACCGGCCCCCGGGGGCGTGAGACGCGCCTCCGGGACGCAGACACTCACGGCCCTGCTCATCACCGGCCCCCGGGGGCGTGAGACGCGCGCCACCCGCCCCTCCCGGGACGGCCCGGGAGGCGACTCCGTCGCACCGAAAGCCCCATTCAGATTGCCGCTCCCCCTCGACCTGGCAAGAATGCCCCCATGCCTGACACGACCACGACGCAGCCCGCTGCGCCCCCGGCCGCCGACCTCCTCAGACCCGCCGCCCTGGCGAGCCTGGACGCACGTGACCGCAGCCGCCTGGGCGCGGTGCCGGCCGAGGACGGCACGAGCTTCGTCGTCGTCGCCCCCGACGCCACGGCCGTCGACCTGTGCCTGCTCGAGACGGACGGCAGCGGCCGGGTCCTGTCCGAGCGCCGCGTCGGCATGCACGGCCCCGTGCGCGGGGCCTGGGGGGCGCACGTGCCCGGCGTCGGCCCCGGCCAGCGCTACGGCTACCGCGTCCACGGCGAGTGGAACCCCTCGACGGGCCTCCTGCTCAACCCGCACAAGCTCCTGCTCGACCCCTACGCCCGGGCCCTGGAGGGCGCGCCCCGCCTAGGCCCGGAGATCTTCGCCCACGAGGTCGACGAGGACTACAACCCCACCTACGTGCCCTTCACCCCCTCCCGCCTGGACTCGGCCGGGCACGTGGCCCTCGGCGTCGTCACCGCCGCCCCGTCCTTCCCGGTGGCCCCCGGCCCGCGCGTGGGCAACGAGCGCGTGGTCGTCTACGAGACGCACGTCAAGGGCCTGACCCTCACCCTGCCGGAGGTGCCCGCCGAGCTGCGGGGCACCTACGCGGGGCTCGCCCACCCGGCCACCATCGAGCACCTGAGGTCCCTGGGCGTGACGACGGTCGAGCTGCTGCCGATCCAGGCGGCCTTCTCCGAGACCTTCCTGCTGGCGCGCGGGCGCACGAACTACTGGGGCTACTCGACACTGTCCTACTTCGCGCCCGAGCCGTCATACGCCATGCGCTCCTCCCAGGAGGCCGGCCCCCAGGCGGTCCTCGACGAGGTGCGCGGCATGATCTCGCTGCTGCACGAGGCGGGCCTGGAGGTGGTGATGGACGTCGTCTACAACCACACCTGCGAGTCCGGCTTCGGCGGCCCGAGCCTGAGCCTGCGCGGCCTGGACGACCGCCGCTACTACCTTCACGCGCCCGGCCAGACCGGCCACTACTACGACGTCACGGGCACGGGCGCGAGCACGGACATGCGCTACGCGCGCGCCGTCCAGCTCACCCTGGACTCCCTGCGCTACTGGGTGAGCGAGATGGGGGTGGACGGCTTCCGCTTCGACCTGGCGGCGACGCTGGGGCGCCACGCCACCGAGTTCAGCCCGCGCCACCCGCTGCTCGTCGCCATGGCGACCGACCCCGTGCTCAGCGGCGCCCGGCTCATCGCCGAGCCCTGGGACGTGGGCCCCGGCGGCTGGCGCACCGGCGAGTTCCCCGAGCCCTTCCACGACTGGAACGACCGCTACCGCGGGACGGTGCGCTCCTTCTGGCTGCGCGACGCCTCGGAGATGTCCAAGGGGCGCACGGGCTCGGACCTGCGCGACCTCGCCACGCGCCTGTCGGGCAGCGTGGACACCTTCGGCCACGGCGAGTACCCGGGCGGGCGCGGGCCCCTCGCGAGCGTCAACTTCGTCACCGCCCACGACGGCTTCACCCTGCGCGACCTCGTCTGCTACGACCACAAGCACAACGAGGACAACGGCGAGGGCAACCGGGACGGCACGGACGACAACCGCTCCTGGAACCACGGCTTCGAGGGACCGATCCCCGAGGGCGTGGACATGGGCCCGCACGAGCTCATGCGCCGACGCTCCATGCGCAACGTCCTGGCGACCCTGCTCGTGTCCGCGGGCACGCCGATGCTCCTGGGCGGGGACGAGATCGGCCGCACCCAGCAGGGCAACAACAACTCCTACTGCCAGGACTCCCCGGTCTCCTGGTACAGCTGGGACCTGGAGCCGTGGCAGCGCGACCTGCTGGCCACCACCCAGTTCCTCGTGCGCACCCGCCACGAGCACCCGGTCATGCGCCCCACCTCCTTCGCCTCGGGCGCGGTCCGCCCGGGGGACACCATCGCGGACCTGTCGTGGATCGGGGCCGACGGCGAGGCGCTGAGCAACGACGCCTGGCACGACCCGCACACGCGGGTCGTGCAGATGCTGCGCTCCGGGCGGCCTGTGGGCGACGACGACCTGCTCGTCGTCATCAACGGCACCCTCGACCAGTGCGAGGTGGTGCTGGCCGACGGGCACGGCACCGACTGGCACCTGGCGTGGGACTCGACCTGGCCGGTGCCGCGCCCGCACACCTCCTCCTTCTCCCTGGCGCGCCGGGTCTCGCGGGGCGAGGCGGCGCGGGCCCGGGCCGTCAACCCCGAGCGCGCCCGCGCCTCGCGGCCGGGGGCGACCGACTGCCGCCAGGACCGTCCGGGGGACACGACGACGCTGGAGGCGTTGAGCATGCGCGTGTACTTCTCCGGGGAGGTCCTGGCTCACCCCTGAGCCGCGGGTGCCGAGGGACCGGGCGGAGCGGGGTGGTCGCCGTCGGCCCCTAGGATGGGCGCCATGACGCAGACGCCCGAGCACGAGACGACCACGCCCACCTCCGCCGAGGAGGCTCTGGCCAACGCCACGAACGACGCCTCCCTGACGCGGTCCCTGGCGCGCAGCGAGGAGATCCGCGCGGACCTCGACGTCAACCCGGGCCGCTACCGGATGCTCACGGGCGTGCGCCCCACCGGCAACATGCACCTGGGTCACTACTTCGGCACGATGCACTCCTGGAGGCGCATCCAGGACCTGGGGGTGGACACGTGGATCCTCGTGGCCGACTACCAGGTCATCACCGACCGTGACGGCGTCGGCCCGATCCGCGAGCGCGTGCTGTCCCTCGTGGCGGACACGCTCGCCGTCGGGGTGGACCCCGAGCGCTCGACCGTCTTCGCCCACTCGGCCGTCCCGGCGGCCAACCAGCTCATGCTGCCCTTCCTGTCGCTCGTCACCGAGTCCGAGCTGCACCGCAACCCGACGGTCAAGGCCGAGCTCGAGGCCACCGACGGGCGCGCCATGACCGGCCTCATGCTCACCTACCCGGTGCACCAGGCGGCGGACATCCTCTTCTGCCAGGCGAACCTCGTGCCCGTGGGCAAGGACCAGCTGCCGCACCTGGAGCAGGCCCGGCTCATCGCCCAGCGCTTCGACAAGCGCTACGGGCGGGCGGACAGGAAGCACCCGGTCTTCCGCCGCCCGGAGGCGCTGCTGTCCGAGACGCCGCTGCTGCTGGGGCTCGACGGGGAGAAGATGAGCAAGTCCCGTCACAACACGATCGAGCTGCGCATGAGCGCGGACGAGACGGCCAAGGCCCTGAGGAAGGCCAAGACGGACTCGGACCGGGTCATCACCTACGACCCGGTGGGCCGCCCTGAGGTGTCCAACCTGCTCATGCTGGCCAGCCTGTGCGGGGCGGGCGCGCCCGAGGAGGTCGCCGAGCGGATCGGCGACGGCGGGGCGGGAGCCCTCAAGAGGCTGACGGCGGAGGCGGTCAACGAGTTCTTCGCCCCGGTCCGCGCCCGCCGCGCCGAGCTGGCCGCGAACGAGGACTACCTGCGCGAGGTCCTGCACGCGGGCAACGCGCGCGCCTGCGAGGTCGCCACCGCCACCCTCGAGGACGTGCGCCGGGCCATGCACATGGACTACTGACTGCTGACTACTGGCTACCCTGGGGCTGCTGGCTGCTGGCGACCACGCCCCTGACCCGCCTCGACCTCCTCGGTTTGCGCTCGAACGTACGCCAAAACCCCAGGGAGCTCGCGCGCAAAGCGAGGAGATGGGCACGTGCCGGAAGGAGACGAGGAGGTCATGATGAGCATGACGAGCCCGGGGCGGCGGGCCCGGAGCACCGCGGTGCGCCATGTCCTCGCCACCTGCGCGGTCGCGGCTGTCGTGTGCGTCGTCGCGGCGGCACTCGGCCGCGACGACAACATCCCGCTCATCCTCCTGGCAGCCCCCGTCCTCGGCCTGCTCAGCGCTGCGGCCCGCACCTGGGCGCGCCGCAGCGACGGCGAGTGACCGCGGGCCAGTCCAACCCACCTCCAGCTCCTCGGTTCGCTCTCGAGCGCCCCGGGGGTTCGCCGTACGCTCGCGCGCAAACCGAGGAGGTGGGCGCGTGACGCGCGGGCGAGCCCGCGGCGATGTGACTCGCGCCCGCGCAGCCCGTACCCTTCGACTGTGACCGCGAACACGCCGAAGCCCTCCCCCGCCCCCGCGACGTCCCGCAAGCCGAGGGCGTCCAGCGCCTCTGCGACCTCGGGGGAGCCGACGACCCCCGCTCCCCCGGCCCCCAGCGCCCCCCGGCCCGCCGCCTACTCCCCCGTGGGCCGTATCCCCGTCACCGAGGTCTTCCCCGTCGTCGAGGACGGGCGCTGGCCCGCCAAGGCCGTGCCCGGCGAGGTCCTGCCCGTGCGCGCCACCGTCTTCCGCGAGGGCCACGACCGCTACGGCGCCACCGCCGTCCTCGTGCGCCCCGACGGCACCGACGGGCCCAGCGCCCGCATGCACGAGGTCGGCATGGGCCTGGACCGCTACGAGGCCCGTCTGGCCGCCGACGCCCCCGGGGACTGGGGCCTGCGCGTGGAGGGCTGGTCCGACCCCTACGCCACCTGGAGCCACGACGCCAGCATCAAGGTGCCCGTCGGCATCGACGTCGAGCTCATGCTCGAGGAGGGCGCCCGCGTCCTCGAGCGTGCCGCGGGCGTGAGCGGCCGCGAGCCGGCCGACGCCGACGTCCTCACCCAGGCCGCCGCCGTCCTGCGCGACACCTCCCTGCAGCCCGCCCAGCGCCTGGCCGCCGGCCACAGCCCCGAGGTCACCGGCGCGCTCGAGCGCCTGCCGCTGCGCGACCACGTCTCGCCCAGCGCCACCTACCCGCTCCAGGTGGACCGCGAGCGCGCCCTGGCCGGCTCCTGGTACGAGATCTTCCCGCGCTCGCTCGGCTCCGGCGTCGACGAGCACGGCGTCTGGCACTCGGGCACGCTGCGCACGGCCGCCGCGCACCTGGACCGCATCGCCGCCATGGGCTTCGACGTGCTCTACCTCACCCCGATCTCCCCCATCGGCACCACCAACCGCAAGGGCCGCAACAACACCCTCACCGCCCGCCCCGGCGACCCGGGATCGCCCTACGGCATCGGCTCGCCCGACGGCGGCCACGACGCCATCCACCCGGACCTGGGCACCTTCGAGGACTTCGACGCCCTCGTCGCGCGCGCCGGCGAGCTCGGCATGGAGGTCGCCCTCGACCTGGCCCTGCAGTGCTCCCCGGACCACCCGTGGGTCACCGAGCACCCCGAGTGGTTCACCGTCCTGGCCGACGGCTCCATCGCCTACGCCGAGAACCCGCCCAAGAAGTACCAGGACATCTACCCGCTCAACTTCGACAACGACCCCGAGGGCATCTACCGGGCCGTGCGCGACGTCGTCTACACGTGGATCGGGCACGGTGTGACGATCTTCCGCGTCGACAACCCCCACACCAAGCCGCTCGTGCTCTGGCAGCGCCTGCTGCGCGAGGTCCGCTCCACCAACCCCGAGGTCCTCTTCCTCGCCGAGGCCTTCACGCGGCCGGCGATGATGCGCACCCTCGGCAAGATCGGCTTCCACCAGTCCTACACGTACTTCGCGTGGCGCAACACGAGGCAGGAGCTGACCGACTACCTCGTGGAGCTGTCGCAGGAGACCGCCCACGTCCTGCGCCCGACCTTCTGGCCGACGACCCACGACATCCTCACGCCCTTCATGACGCACGGCGGGGTCCCGGCCTTCAAGCTGCGGGCCGTGCTGGCGGCGACCATGAGCCCCACCTGGGGCATCTACTCCGGCTACGAGCTGGCCGAGTCCGTGCCCCGCCCGGGCTACGAGGAGCAGATCGACAACGAGAAGTACGAGCTCAAGCCCCGCGACTTCGCCGCCGCCCGCGCCAACGGCATCGAGGACCTGCTCACTGCCCTCAACTCCTCGCGCGCCGCCCACCCGGCCCTGCGCCAGCTGCGCGACGTGTGGTTCCACGGCACCAGTGACGAGAGCCTCATCGCCTACTCCAAGCGCGTCGACGCCGAGCACAGCCCCACCGGCAGGCAGGACGTCGTGCTCACGGTCGTCAACCTGGACCCGCACGGCGCCCACGAGGGGCAGGTGTACCTCAACCTGGCCCAGCTCGGCCTGCCCGAGGGCACCGACGGCTCCCGCCCGGTCATCCGGGTCACCGACGAGCTCACCGGCTGGGTCTTCGAGTGGGGTGCCCAGAACTACGTGCGACTGGACCCCTTCGAGGGGCGCGTCGCGCACGTCTTCCACGTCGAGGCCCTGTGAGCACCCGCATGACGAGCACCACCCGCACCACGAGCCTGACCGGTGTCCCGGCGGTCCCCGCCGCCCCCCGCACCGGCCTGAGCGAGGACCCCCAGTGGTTCCGCACCGCCGTCTTCTACGAGGCGCTGCTGCGCTCCTTCGCCGACTCCGACGCCGACGGCGTCGGCGACTTCAGGGGCCTGACCTCCCGCCTGGACTACCTGGCCTGGCTGGGCGTCGACGCCATCTGGGTGCCGCCCTTCTACCCCTCGCCCATGCGCGACGGCGGCTACGACATCAGCGACTACACGGGCATCGACCCGCACTACGGCACGGTCGAGGACTTCGAGGAGATGGTCCGCGAGGCCCACGCCCGCGGCATCCGCGTCGTCATCGACATGGTCCTCAACCACACCTCGGACGCCCACCCCTGGTTCCAGGCCTCGCGCTCGGACCCGACGGGCCCCTACGGCGACTTCTACGTGTGGTCCGACTCCGACGAGGCCTACGCCGGCACGCGCGTCATCTTCGTCGACACCGAGTCCTCGAACTGGACCTGGGACGAGCAGCGCGGCCAGTTCTTCTGGCACCGCTTCTTCTCCCACCAGCCGGACCTCAACTACGACAACCCGGCCGTGGTCGAGGCCGTCACCGACGTCGTGCGCTTCTGGGCGCGCACCGGCGTGGACGGCTTCCGCCTGGACGCGATCCCCTACCTCGTGGAGCGCGAGGGCACGAGCAGCGAGAACCTGCCCGGCACGCACGCGGTCGTCGCCCGCCTGGCGGCGGTGCTGGCCGAGGAGTTCCCCGGCACCATCACCATCGCCGAGGCCAACCAGATGCCCAGCGAGGTCGTCGCCTACTTCGGGACCGCCGAGGCCCCCGAGTGCACCATGTGCTTCCACTTCCCGGTCATGCCGCGCATCTTCCGCTCCCTGCGGGAGGGCAGCGCGGACTCGATCCGCCAGGTGCTCACCGAGACGCCCGAGATCCCGGCCCACGGGCAGTGGGGCACCTTCCTGCGCAACCACGACGAGCTCACCCTCGAGATGGTCACGGACGACGAGCGCGCCCTCATGTACGGCTGGTACGCCCCCGAGGCGCGCATGCGCGCCAACGTGGGGATCCGACGGCGGCTGGCGCCCCTGCTGGGCGACAGCCGCGACGAGATCATGCTGGCCCACGCCCTTCTGCTGTCCCTGCCGGGCTCGCCGTGCCTGTACTACGGCGACGAGATCGGCATGGGCGAGGACATCTGGCTCGAGGACCGTGACGCCGTGCGCACCCCCATGCAGTGGGACCGCAGCGACCACATGGGCTTCTCGACGGCGAAGGACCCGGCCGCGCTCACGCTGCCGCTCATCAGCGCCCCGGGCTGGGCCGAGCGCAACGTCGCCGACGCCCTGGCGGACCCCGGCTCGCTGCTGCACGCGCTGCGCGACCTGCTGGCGGTGCGCCGCCGGCACCCGGCCCTGGGCCGCGGCTCCTTCCTCATGCGCGCCTCCTCGAGCGCCGCCGTCCTGGCCCACACGCGCCGGGACACGGCCCCCGGCGACAGTCAGGTCCTGCTGTGCCTGGCGAACGTCGCCGATGAGGGGCGCGAGGCCGTCATCGACCTGCCGGACCTGGCCGGGGCCCGCACCGGCGTCGTCCTGGACGGCCCCGAGGGGGCCCGTGAGGACGCGGCGGTGGGCGAGGACGGCCGCCTGGCCGTCGCCCTGCCGCCTCGCGGCTACCGCTGGCTGAGCCTGTCGCGGCCCGTGAGGGGGTCCTGAGCCATGTCCCCGGAACTCGTCTGGCCCGCCGACGGCGAGCTGCTGAGCGCGGTCCTGGACTGGGCGCGCGAGCGGCGCTGGTTCCCCCTCAAGGGGGCCGTCCCGCCGGCCGGGCGCTGCGCCGTCGTCGCCGACGTCGCCCTGGCACCCGGGGTGCGCGACCTCGTGATCGCCCTGCCCACGGGCGGTGCGCAGGACGCCGCCCGGGTGCTGCTGCACGTGCCGCTCGTCCTGGGCGAGGCCGCCGACCTGGCGCGCCTGACCGGCCCGAAGGAGGCCGAGGGGGCCGCGGGCCTCCTGCTCGAGGACGGCACGGCCCTCGTGGACGGAGCCCACCACCCGGCCTTCTGGCAAGCCTGGGCCGCCGGCGTCCTCGAGGCCGGCACCGCGCTGAGCCCCACGGCGGCGCGGGCGGTGGTCCAGCGGGCTGAGCGCCTGCGCGTGAGCACCGGTGAGCAGTCGAACACGAGCGTCATCCTGCCCGCCCCCACGGGCTCCTGCGCCCCGGCGGGGGCGGAGGACGCTGAGACGCCCGACCTCATCGTCAAGCTCCTGCGCGTGCTCGAGCCGGGCCGCAACCCCGACGTCGAGGTCCCCGTGGCCCTGGCCCGCGGCGGCTGGGACCGGGTGCCCGCGCCGGTGGCCTGGTCCTCGCTGGACCTGCTCGTGCCCGGCTCGTCCGCCCCCGTGAGCGCGGACGCCGCCGTCGCCACCACCTTCGTGCCCGGGGCCGAGGACGGCTTCGCCCTGTTCTGCGCCCTGGCCGGGGACGACGACGGCCCGGGCGCGCCCACCCGCCTGCGCGCGCTCGCCCTGGCTGATGCCCTCGGCGAGACGACCGCCCAGATGCACGAGCACCTGGCCGCCGCCCTGGGCACGAGCGCCCCCGTGCCCGCCGCGGCCCTCGCCCAGGCCCTGCGCGCACGCGCCGCCTGGGCCATGCGGGAGGTGCCCGCCCTGGCCGAGGAGGTGCCCGGCCTCGCCCAGCGGGTGGAGGACGTGCTCGGCGCCCTGGCCGCCCTGCCGGGGCTGCCCGCCGCCTCGCGGGTCCACGGCGACTACCACCTGGGCCAGACGCTCCTCGGGGCCGGCGGGCACTGGTACGTCCTCGACTTCGAGGGAGAGCCGCTGCGCCCGCTGGCGGAGCGGCGCGTGCACGACCAGCCGCTGCGCGACGTGGCCGGGATGCTGCGCTCCTTCGACTACGCGGCGGCCGTCGGCGGCGCCTCGGACGGCACGTGGTCCGCCCAGGTGCGCCAGTCCTTCCTCGACGGCTACCGCCGGGTCCTTCCGGCCACGGTCGGGGAGGCCGGGCGCGACGCCGCCGTCATCGCCGCCCTCGAGCTCGACAAGGCCTTCTACGAGGCCGTCTACGAGGCCCGCCACCGCCCGGGCTGGCTGCCCGTCCCCCTGGCCGGGATCCACCGGGTCCTCGGTACAAAGTCCCCCTCCGTCCCCGACACGCATGGAAGAGTGGAACGTATGAGCGACGTCACCGCCCCCGACCCCACACCCGCCGCGACCGGCAGCACGCCCGCCCCTCGCACCCCCGTCGGCCCCGTGCCGGTCGAGCCCTGGGTGCTGGCCGACGTCGCCTACGCGCGCTACCACAACCCCCATGAGGTCCTCGGCGCCCACCCGGGCGAGCACGGGATCACGATCCGCACGGTGCGCCACCTGGCCGACGCCGTCGCCGTCGTCACCGCCGAGGGCACCTTCCCGGCCGAGCACGAGCAGGACGGCGTGTGGGTGGCCCTGCTGCCCGGTGACGTCATCCCCGACTACCGCCTCGACGTGACCTACGGCAACGAGACGAGCCGGGTGGACGACCCCTACCGCTTCATGCCGACCCTGGGCGAGATGGACACCTACCTCATCTCCGAGGGCCGCCACGAGGCCCTGTGGGAGGTCCTGGGCGCGCACGTCAAGACCTACGACGGCACCATGGGCGAGGTGAGCGGCACGGCCTTCGCCGTGTGGGCGCCCAACGCGCGCGCCGTGCGCGTGGTCGGCGACTTCAACTACTGGGACGGCACCGCCACCGCCATGCGCTCCCTGGGCGTGTCGGGCGTGTGGGAGCTGTTCGTGCCCGGGGTGGGCGTCGGCGCCCGCTACAAGTTCGAGATCTGCTTCGCAGACGGCTCCTGGCACCAGAAGGCGGACCCCATGGCGCGCGCCACCGAGGTGCCGCCCGCCACCGCCTCCGTCGTCACCGACCAGTTCCACAAGTGGGGCGACCAGGAGTGGATGGAGCGCCGGGCCACCACGGACCCGCACTCGGGCCCGATGAGCATCTACGAGCTGCACGTGGGCTCCTGGCGCCAGGGCCTGGGTTACCGCGGCCTGGCCGACGAGCTCGTCCCCTACCTCAAGGAGACCGGCTTCACGCACGTCGAGCTGCTGCCGGTGGCCGAGCACCCCTTCGGCGGCTCCTGGGGCTACCAGGTGACCGGCTACTACGCCCCCACCGCGCGCTTCGGCACCCCAGACGACTTCCGCTACCTCGTCGACCGGCTCCACCAGGCCGGCATCGGTGTCATCCTCGACTGGGTGCCCGCCCACTTCCCCAAGGACGAGTGGGCCCTGGCCCGCTTCGACGGCACCGCCCTGTACGAGGACCCGGACCCGCAGCGCGGCGAGCACCCCGACTGGGGCACGTACATCTTCAACTTCGGGCGCAACGAGGTGCGCAACTTCCTCGTCGCCAACGCCCTGTACTGGCTCGAGGAGTTCCACGCCGACGGCCTGCGCGTGGACGCGGTGGCCTCCATGCTCTACCTCGACTACTCGCGCGAGGAGAACCAGTGGCACCCCAACCAGTTCGGCGGGCGTGAGAACCTCGAGGCCATCAGCTTCCTGCAGGAGGCGACGGCGACCTCCTACCGCAAGAACCCGGGCATCGTCATGATGGCGGAGGAGTCGACGGCGTGGCCGGGGGTGACCACCCCCACCGAGTACGGCGGCCTCGGCTTCGGGCTCAAGTGGAACATGGGCTGGATGAACGACACCCTGCGCTACATGCAGGAGGAGCCGATCAACCGGCGCTACCACCACGGCGAGCTCACCTTCTCGCTCGTGTACGCCTTCTCCGAGCAGTTCGCCCTGCCGCTGAGCCACGACGAGGTCGTGCACGGCAAGGGGTCCCTGCTGTCCAAGATGCCGGGAGACCCCTGGCAGGAGCTGGCGAACCTGCGCGCCCTGTACGCCTACCAGTGGTCCCACCCGGGCAAGCAGCTGCTGTTCATGGGCCAGGAGTTCGGCCAGGGCTCGGAGTGGAACGCGGACACCTCCCTGGACTGGTGGATCCTGGACGACCCGGGCCACCAGGGCCTGCTGCGCCTGGTGAGCGACCTCAACGCCGTGTACACGTCCTCGCCCTCCCTGTGGGCGGACGACTTCTCCCACCGCGGCTTCGAGTGGATCGAGGCGGGCGACGGCGACCACAACGTCCTGTCCTACCTGCGCAAGGGCGTGGGGCCCGACGGGCGCAACGACCTCATCGTCGTCGTCGTCAACTTCGCCGGGACCCCGCACGAGGGCTACCGGGTGGGCCTGCCCTTCGCGGGCGGCTGGGACGAGGTCATCAACACCGACGCCCCCGAGTACGGCGGGTCCGGTGTGGGCAACCTGGGCCACGTCGAGGCCGAGGAGCTGCCGTGGAACGGCCGTCCCGCCTCGGTGCGCCTGCGCGTGCCCCCGCTGGGTGCCGTGTTCCTGCGCCCGAGCAGGGACTGAGCGGGAGGCCGGGCGCCCAACGGCGCCCGGCAGCGGGCGAGCACGCCGGCGAGCGCCACGCCGGCGCCGGGGCCGGCCAGGGCAGGAGCCCACCACCAGGCCCCGAAGTCGAAGTGGAGCGGCGTCATCGACATGAGGACCGCGGGCTGGGCCGCCCACCGGGACAGCAGCACCGGGGCGCCGGAGCACACGACGAGCGTCACGAGGGCGGGCAGGACCAGCCGCAGGTAGGCGCCCGTCCCGCTGCCACGGTCGTCGAGCACCACCAGGAGGGGCCTGAGACGCTCCAGCAGGGAGAGGAGCCCGAGTCCGAGCGCCGCCAGTGACAGCACCGCCGCCACGAGTGGGACGGTGACCGCCTGGGAGCGCAGCTGGCGCAGCTCGGTGCTGTCCGCCTCGGTGACCCAGGCGTAGCCGCTGCGGGTGGTGACGTTGCTGCGGAAGCCGTCCCGCACACCGTCGGGCAGGGACTGGAAGTCCTCGACGAAGAGCACGCGCCCCTCGGTGGGTCGCAGCCCCAGGGCCGCGACCTGAGGGTCGTCGGGCGCGAGGACGACGTCGGGCAGCACCGGGTAGTCGGTGAGGAGGTCGGAGCGGGTGCTGACCGAGATCGTCGACGTCGAGGCCACGTGGCCGGTGGCGGGCACGAACCGGACGAGCCCGACCTCCCCCGCCGCGTTGTCGAGCTCGGCGTTCAGGGTCCCCGCGAGCACGGCGCCCGGACCGCTGGCAGGTGCGAGGGCGACGGCCCCCAGGAAGGTGAAGCACGCCGAGGTGGTGCAGGAGGCCTCCTGCGCCCGGCTGACGCGCGGCTGCTCGGGAGCCTCAGCGACGGTGGTGAGGACGACCGCGTCCTGCATGACCTGGGGGTAGGCCTGGGTCAGGGCGCTGACGTCCTGCACCGTGAGCCCCTGAGCGGTGAGGGACCGGTCCTCGTGCAGGGCCCCTCCGCCCGCGAGGGAGGACCACAGGGAGGCGGAGTAGAATGAGGCGAAGCCCTGGAGCATCATGGTGGCCATGAGCACCGGTACCAGGGCGGCGAGGCCGTAGCGCGCGGCCAGCGCCTGGACCGGCGTGCGCCGCAGCCAGGGCAGGAGCCACAGGAGCACCGGCAGGCTGAGGGAGAGGACGAGGGCCCCGAGGGCGTTGCCCTCGGGCAGCCAGTGGTGCTCCTCGAGCCGCAGGTAGACCAGCACGACGGACAGGGCCGTGCCGCAGCCGGCCGAGGCCAGCAGGAGGCGGCGGCGCGGGACGGCGGCGCTCGTCGGCCGGCTGGCCCACCGGTGCCGCTGGCCGGCAGCCACGTCGATGCCGGCGGCGAGCAGGAGGTAGGCGCCGATGAACCCGGCCACGCGCAGCACGCTGGTCTCCAGGTGGTCCCACCGCTGTGACAGGAGGGTGCCGATCTGCGAGCACAGGAGCGTGAGCACGAGGTGGGCCAGCCCCGCCCCGGCCGGCGTGCCGAGCAGCAGGACCCCGCGGCCACCCGCGCGAGAGAGGTGGCGGGCGCGGCGGGCCGAGGCCCCCGCGGCCTCGAGCGCCCGGGCCAGGGGGACGGCGGCACGCCGGTCGGCGCTCATCGAGGCGCCCAGGGCGATGACGGCGACCAGGAGGAGGAGTCCCGCGAAGGGCTTGACGCCGGACAGGAGCCTGGAGCCGGCGTCCTCGAGCGCGCGCTCGACGATGAGGTCGCGCGTGCTGATGCTGATCGCACCGGAGCCGCAGCTGGCCGCGAGGCTCTGCTGCAGGCACGGGTCGGTGTCCGTGAGCCACGTCGTGGCCTGGGCGGCGACCAGGTCCGGCTCCATGACGGCGACCAGCTCGGTGCTCCCGGGTGAGGCCGGGTCGAGCACCACGCCCACCACGGTCAGGGAAGTGCCTGCGAGGTCGAGGTCGGATGAGGAGGCGTCGACGCCGTCCCCGGGCCCCAGGCCGAGGCGGCGTGCGAGCTCGGCGCTCACCGAGACCTCACCGGGCGAGGCAGGGTGGCGCCCGTCGAGGACCTCGCCGTAGGCGCTGGGACCGCTCAGCAGGAGGATGGTCCCGCTGGACGTGCCGGTGCCCGCACCCACCTGTCCCGCACCGCGGGCCTGGGCGAGAGCCGTCCCCTCGGCCACCTGTGCGTCGAGGTGGCTGACGACGTCGTCGTTCGCGGTGCCGACGACGTAGGCACGGCCTCCGCTGGAGGCGATCGCGCCGCGCTCGACCACAGCGAGGACCGTTGAGGAGGTCACGACGAGCGCCGTCGAGGCGGCGGCGATGAGGAGCGCGGTGAGGAGCGTGAGCACCGTCCGGGCGGGACGGGCGCGAAGGCCTTGCAGGATGAGCCGGCGCTGGTGGCGTCCCATGTGTCACCGCTCGTGCGCCACGTGCAGACGGTGCCCGCGGATGCGCAGCACGGTGTCGGCGTAGTCCGTCACGGCCGGGTCGTGGGTGGCGACGACGACCGTCATGGCGTGCTCGTGGGCGAGGTCCCTGAGCAGTGCGAAGATGGCGTGGGTGGCCTCCTCGTCGAGCGCCCCCGTCGGCTCGTCGGCCAGGAGGATGGCCGGGGCGAGGGCGCGCGCGATCGCCACGCGCTGCTGCTCACCGCCGGACATGGAGGAGACCGGTGTGTCGCCGTGCCCGGCGAGACCGAGGTCGCGGAGCAGGTCGCCCGTGGGAGCCGTGGCCGGACCGGGGCCGGTGAGCTCCTTGTCGAGCTCGACGTTGTCGTGGGCGGAGAGGAAGGGCACCAGGCGGTAGTCCTGGAAGACCCGTCCCAGGCCGCGCCCCCCATCCTCGGTCTCGACGGAGCCGGAGGCGGGTGCGAGGCTGGCGTCCATGAGCCCGAAGAGCGTGCTCTTGCCGCAGCCCGACGGGCCTGACGGCCGTCATCCGGCCGGCGGAGAGCACCGCCGAGGCGTGGTCGAAGATGACGCGGGTGGATCCCGCGCGGGTGTAGGCGAAGCCGACGTCGTCCAGCCGGATGCTCATAGGACCACGACGACGGGGCGCGGGGCGGAAGGAGAGCAGCGAGGGCGCACCACGGACCTCCATGCGGCACGCGAGGTGAGGACGGTCACAGACTACGCCCCTGGGCCCGGGCATCGTCCCCGTTGCTCGCGGGGCCGACGCCTCGCAGACGCCCTGCCCGCCGCTCGCCACCCGGTCGTCCGACGTATTCGGTACCCTGTCGCTGGACGCGTCGGGGTGGACGGGGACGCCATCCGCGTGTCACCGCCCTTGCCCCGCGCGCTCTGCACGCCGCTGCCCCACCAGGCAGCAGCGGACCCGTCGTCTGACAAGGGAAGAACTAATGACGCAGAACCTGGCTAGCACCGTGCCCTCGCAGGTGCGTGCGGTCTCCGGCCGTCCCGCCGAGGCCTCCACCCAGATGGAGGTCTGGCAGGGCCTGTCCGCCGCTGTCGTCGACGCCATCGCCGACAGCTGGCACGCCACGGACGAGCGCTACCGCGCCGGACGCATGGAGCACTACTTCTCCGCCGAGTTCCTCATGGGCCGCGCCCTGCTCAACAACCTCACCAACCTCGGCCTCGTCGAGGAGGCGCAGCGGGCCGTGGGCGCCTTCGGGCAGGACCTCACCGACGTCCTCGAGCAGGAGCCCGACGCCGCCCTGGGCAACGGCGGCCTGGGACGCCTGGCCGCCTGCTTCCTCGACTCCTGCGCCACCCTCGACCTGCCGGTCAACGGGTACGGCATCCTCTACCGCTACGGCCTGTTCAAGCAGCTCTTCGACGACGGCTTCCAGACCGAGCACCCCGACGCCTGGATGGAGGAGGGTTACCCCTTCGTCATCCGCCGTGAGGAGGCCCAGCGCATCGTCCGTTACCAGGACCTCACCGTGCGCGCCGTCCCCCACGACATGCCCATCACCGGCTACGGCACGCGCAACGTCAACACGCTGCGCCTGTGGAAGGCCGAGCCGATGGAGGAGTTCGACTACGAGGCCTTCAACTCCCAGCGCTTCACCGACGCCATCGTCGAGCGCGAGCGCACCGCTGACATCTCCCGGGTCCTCTACCCCAACGACACGACCTACGAGGGCAAGGTCCTGCGCGTGCGCCAGCAGTACTTCTTCTGCTCGGCCTCCCTGCAGGAGATCGTCGACACCTACGTCGCCCACCACGGCGAGGACCTGCGCGGCTTCTCCACCTACAACGCCGTCCAGCTCAACGACACCCACCCCGTCCTCGCCATCCCCGAGCTCATGCGCCTGCTCATGGACGAGCACCACCTGGGCTGGGACGAGGCCTGGGCCGAGGTCACCAGGACCTTCGCCTACACCAACCACACGGTGCTCGCCGAGGCCCTGGAGACCTGGGAGGTCTCCATCTTCGAGCGGCTGTTCCCGCGCGTGCTCGAGATCGTCTACGAGATCGACCGCCGCTTCCGCGAGGACATGCGCGAGCGCGGCCTCGACGAGGCCACCATCGCCTACATGGCGCCCGTCCAGGACGGCGTCGTGCGCATGGCCTGGATCGCCTGCTACGCCGCCTACTCCATCAACGGCGTCGCCGCCATCCACACGGAGATCATCAAGCGCGACACCCTCAAGGAGTGGCACGCCGTCTGGCCCGAGCGCTTCAACAACAAGACCAACGGCGTGACCCCGCGCCGCTGGCTGCGCCAGTGCAACCCGCGCCTGTCCGCCGTCCTGGACGACGTCGTCGGCGACGACTCCTGGGTGCGCGACCTGTCCGTCCTGTCCCGGCACACCGAGGGCGTCAGCGACGAGGTCCTGGACCGTCTCGCCGAGGTCAAGCGCGCCAACAAGGTGGACTTCGCCGCCTGGGTCCTCGAGCGCGAGGGCGTCGAGATCGACCCCGAGGCCGTCTTCGACGTCCAGATCAAGCGCCTGCACGAGTACAAGCGCCAGCTGCTCAACGCCCTGTACATCCTGGACCTGTACTTCCGCATGAAGGAGGACCCGTCCCTGGTGGTGCCCAAGCGCGTCTTCGTCTTCGGCGCGAAGGCCGCCCCGGGCTACGTGCGCGCCAAGGCGATCATCAAGCTCATCAACACCATCGCCGAGCTGGTCAACAATGACCCTCTCGTCTCGCGCACCCTCAAGGTCGTCTTCATCCACAACTACAACGTCTCGCCCGCCGAGCACATCATCCCGGCCGCCGACGTCTCCGAGCAGATCTCGATGGCCGGCAAGGAGGCCTCGGGCACCTCGAACATGAAGTTCATGATGAACGGCGCCCTCACCCTGGGCACCCTCGACGGCGCCAACGTCGAGATCCTCGACCAGGTCGGCGACGACAACGCCTACATCTTCGGCGCCACCGAGGACGAGCTGCCCGCGCTGCGCGAGTCCTACGACCCGCGCCAGGCCTACGAGAGCGTCCCCGGCCTCAAGCGCGTGCTCGACGCCCTCATCGACGGCACCCTCGACGACCGCGGCACGGGCGGCTTCGCCGACATCCGCCGCTCCCTGCTCGAGGCGGGCTACGAGAGCGCCGACGTCTACTACGTCCTGGGCGACTTCGCCGCCTACCGCGAGGCCAAGGACCGCATGGCCGCCGACTACGCCGACCAGCGCGCCTGGCAGCGCAAGGTGTGGGTCAACATCACCGGCTCCGGCCGCTTCTCCTCCGACCGCACGATCAGCGACTACGCCCGCGAGGTGTGGAGGATCGAGCCCGAGTCCGTGTGACGCAGCGCCCTGCGCCCGCGCAGGCGGACAGCAGGAGGCCCTGCCCGGTACGTGCCGGGCAGGGCCTCCTGCGTCGTGCTGCTGTGCTGCCGTGCCCGGGGTCAGAACAGGAGCGTCGCCAGCTGGCGGCGGGCGCGGGCGACCTCTGGGGCACTGGCGCCGATGACGTCGAAGAGCTCGAGCAGGCGCAGGCGCGCCCTCTCGCGCTCCTCGCCCGTGTGGCTGCGCACGACCTCCAGGGCGCGCCCCAGGGCGGCGTCGATGTCCCCCAGGGCCAGGGCGGCGTCGGCGCCCGCGAGCGCGGCCTCGACGTCCTCGGGCGCGGCGTCCGCGGCCGCCAGCAGCGCCCGCGGGTCCTTGCCGTCCATGCGGGCGAGCACCCGGACCTGGCTGCGCGCCACCTTCAGGGTCTCGTCACCCGGGTTCTGGGCCACGGCGTGGTCGTAGACCTCGATGGCGGCCGCGTAGTCCCCGCGCTCCATGGCCTCGCGGGCGGCGCGCTCGACCTCCGTCTCCTCGGGCTCGGCGGGAGCCTGGTCCGCGTCGACGGCGACGCGTCCGCGCACGCCGTTGGCGGCGGCGAGCTCGAGGAGCTGGTCGAGGAGCTGGCGCAGCTGCTCGTCGGCGGCCGCGCCCTGGAACATGGGCACCGGCTGGCCCGCGAGCAGCGCCAGGACCGTGGGCACGGCGGTGACCTGCAGGGCCTGGGCGACCTGTGGGGCGGCGTCGGCGTCCAGGCGCGCGAGCTCGAAGCGCCCGCCCATGTCGACAGCGAGGCGTGCGAGCTGGGCGGCGACGTCGACGGAGACCTGGGAGCGGGGTGAGAGGGCGACGACGACGACCGGCACCTCGGTGGAGACCTGGGCGACGTCGCGCAGGTTCTCGGCGGTGAGGTCGACGACGAGCGGTGCCGGGTAGACCGGGGCCTCGCCGTCGGCCCCTGGTGCCCCGGGCGCGGTGGCGGCGGGCTCCTGGCGCTGCGCGAGGGCAGACAGGTCGACGGCTCCGAACATGCTCATCTGTGGGTCCTTCCCGGGCGCAGTGGCCCGACGTGGTCTGCTGGCGTCAGCGGGGCGGGCGCCCCGTGCTGCCGCCCTGGTGTCCTTGGTGCTCCCGGCGGGTGCTCCTGGCGTCCTGCGGCTAGGCGGGGGCCTGGGAGTCGTCCCGCTCGACCGCGGCGAGCACGAGGTCCGTGCCCAGGACGGTGCTGTGGCCGCCGGTTGCGGCCGAGGGGACGGCGAAGGACACCATGGCGTCGTAGCGGGCGAGGACGACGCCGACGATCTCCGTGCTGTCGCCGAGCATGCGCCCGACGTTGCCCCCCAGCCTGAGGGTGGAGCCGGCGACCGTCTTGCGGTACTCGGTGGTGAAGGTCAGGGCCGTGGTGAAGACGGCGCCGCCGTCGGCGGTGCGCAGGCCGCGCAGGCCGTCCTCGTGGGCGGCGGCGGTGACGGTGACGGTGCCCATGCCGGACAGGTCGATGGCCCGCTCGGAGGCGATGCGCTGGCGCAGGGCGTCGTCGGCGAAGGCGGCGGCGTTGTCCCCGTCGGGGTTGTTGAGGGCGTCGAGGTAGGCCTCGACGACGGCGCGGGGCTGGGCGAGGAGCGCGGAGGACGGCTCCCCCGCCTCGGGGTTGCCCTCCGGGGCGACCTCGAGGGCGCCGACCGAGGAGCTGGGGGTCGCGGGGACCTCGACGTCGCCGAGCCTGGTCCAGGACCACAGCGTGTAGTCCTCGCGGGCCGCGTCCTGGGTGAGGGTGAGGTAGTAGGTGGGCTCGCCGTCGGCGGGCTCGGTGATGACGACGGCCGTGCGCGGGAAGCCGCTGGTGAGCCCGACGACGCCGGCCTGCACCTCGGTGGTGAAGCGGTGGACGTGGGTGTCGTCCCCGGCGAGGGTGGCCAGGGCGTACTCCTCGGTGCGCACGCGCTCGGCGGGGCCCGTGAGGCAGCCGGTCAGGAGCGTGGCGTCCTTGGCCTCGTCCGCGGCGTCCAGGCCCTTCCGGATGCGCTCGAGGACGGTGCCCAGGCGCGTGGCGTCCAGGACGGGGTGCGAGGGGGTGGCGGTGGGCCCGGTGGCGGTCGGCAGGCCCTGGGAGCAGGCGGTCAGGGCCGCGGCCGCGGCGGCGGCCGCGGCACCGGTGATGAAGGTGCGGCGGGTGCTCGTCATCGGTTGTCCTCCTCGTCGTGGCGGTCCGTGAGGGAGCCGGCGGGCTCGGCGGTGTCCTGGCTGGCGTCCTCGTCGGTGACGGCGAAGGCGGTGTCGCCCTCGAGCGCGCGAGCGCTGCGGTGGGCGGCGGTGGCCTGGGCGTCCAGCCCCGGCAGCACGGCCGAGCCCCGGGGGGCGCCGGCGTCCTGGCCGGCCGTGTCCGCCGGGGGCACGGGCGGGGCGGCGACGCCGTCGAGGTACACGGCGCCGGTGCGCGGGTCGACCCACTCCTCGCCGGCGGCCTCGGCACGCTCCTTGTCGCGCTTCTCGCGGCGGGTGAGCGGGCGGTCGGGGTCGCCGACACGCGGGATGGTGACGGTCTGCACGGAGTCGGCGGCGGCAAGCCGGGCGGCGCGCTCGGCGGCGCGGCGGCGGCGCTCCTCGTCGGCGCGACGCATCTGCAGGTCGAACAGGAGACCCCCGACACCCGCGAGGATGAGCAGGGCCCCCAGGACGAGCCCCGGGATGAAGAAGGGCGTGGCCACCGGGCGCAGCCAGGACAGGGTGAGCGTGGGGGCGGCGGAGGAGCCGTCGGTGGCGACCAGGACGACGAGGTCGGAGTCCGTGGCGTCCAGGTCGAGGGTGGCGCTGCCCCTGCCGGTGACGGTGCTCTGCCACAGGACCGAGCCGGCCGGGTTGGCGCCCGAGGCCGTCAGGGGCGTGCAGCCCGCGGCGGTCGGGGAGGCGATCGCCGTCGCGGCCGCCGTCCCGGTGGCGTCCGCGGTGGCCTGCGCGGAGGCGCTGTCCTGGGGCGCGGCCGAGGCGGTGGCCTGGGTGGCGGGAGCCGTGGCCGCTGACGGGGTGGCGTCGGCCGTGCAGCGCTCGGTCACGCTCTGGGAGGACAGGACGGTCCAGTCCGACAGGCCGGTGACGGAGACGTAGGGGTCGTCGGTGAGCCAGGCGCGAGCGTCGGCGGAGTAGGCGACGGCGATGAGCACGTTCTGCCCCTCGGCCGTGGCCGTGACCGTCACGTCGGAGCCGACGAGTCCCAGGACACCGGGCTCGACGAGCGCGTAGGGCTGGTCGGGCTCCTGGGCGAGGGACGCCGTCGCCGTCGCGCTGGGCCGCCACACGGTGGCCGAGCAGACGGCGAGCACGATGACGACGAGGCCGAGGACGGCGGCGACCGCGCTCACGATACGTCGGTTCACGACGTGGACTCCTTGCTGTCGATGACAGGACGGGCCGGCCGGGCGACCGGCCCAGGCACGCGCCCGAGCCCGGCACGCGGGCCTGACACCCCAGAATCCCACGGCCGGGGCGCTCGGCGCAGTGCTCCTGGGCAATCTCACAGCGGCCTGCGCCCTGAGCGGACGGGCGGACAGGCCCCTCACAGGAACCGGCCCGGGAGCCGCAGGATCCGGCCGGGCCCACCGCCTAGGGTTTCATGACGCGGCCGGCTGCCCCCTCGTCGTTCCGCCCTTCCGTCGCTACCCTGGGCCCAGACGGCCCGACGCCGTCCCGGCTCAACAGCACTGAGCGCCGCTGAGCACCACAGAGCACCACTGACTGGAGGCACCACCATGGCCGAGGGGACCGAGGACTTCGCCATCACCATGCGCGGCTACGACCGCGCGCAGGTCGACCAGCGCATCGAGTCCCTGAGCCGCAGCCTGGCCGAGGCGCGCCGCGAGGTCGTCAGCCTCGACCAGCGCGCCCTCACACTCGCCGGCGAGCTCGCCGAGGCGCAGCGGCGCCTGCGGGAGACGGACAAGCCCACCTACTCGGGCCTCGGCTCGCGCATCGAGCAGCTGCTGCGCAGCGCCGAGGAGCAGTCGGCCTCCGTCCTGTCCAAGGCGACCTCCGAGGCCGACGCCCTGGCGGCGCGCGCCTCCGCCAACGCCAGCCGGGTGACCGAGCGGGCCTCGGGCGAGGCGGCGACGCTCCTGGCCGACGCCCGCCGGGAGGCGGCCGAGCTGCGCTCGAACGCCGAGGCCGAGGCCTCCACCGTCCTGTCCAACGCCCGCTCCCGCGCGGACGAGCTTGTCGGCTCGGCCGAGCGCCGGGCCGCCCAGGTGGCCTCCGACGCCGCCTCCCAGGCGACGACGACGACCGCCGGGGCCGAGCGCGAGGCCGAGCTCCTGCTCGCCCAGGCCCGCAAGAGCGCCGCGGAGATCCGGGTGTCCTCCGAGCGCGAGGCCACCCGGACCCGGGAGGAGGCCGCGGCCGAGGCCGAGGCCCTGCGCTCCTCGAGCACCGCCGAGGCCACGGCCCTGCTCGAGCGCGCCCGCGCCGAGGCGGGCACGCTGCTGGACGGGGCCCGCACCGAGGCCGAGACCCTGCGCCGCCAGGCCCAGGACGAGGCCGCCGCCGCCCGCGCGGAGGCCACGGAGCTGCGTCACCAGGCCTCCCTCGAGATCGCCGCCGCCCACGAGGCGGCCGCCGCGGAGGACTCGCGCGCCCACGACGAGGCCGCCGCCCGCGTGCGCGAGATGAGCGAGGAGGCCAGGTCGCAGGCCGCTGAGGCCGAGGCCCGCCTGCAGGAGGCCGTCGACCGCGCGGAGTCCGTGCGCACGCAGACGGACGCGGCCGCCCGGGCGCGTCAGGAGGAGGCCGAGCGCCAGGCGGAGGAGCTGCTGCGTCAGGCCCGTGCGGAGGCCGAGGCGATGGTGGAGGACGCGCGGCTGAGCGCGGAGGCCCGTATCGGTGCGGCGACCCGCCAGGTCGAGGAGCTCGAGCGCCAGCGCGACTCGGTGGCCGGCTACCTGGAGGAGATGCGCGGGGTCCTGGGCGCTGCCGGGGCCCAGGGACCGGTGTACTCCGGCGTCATCACCGAGGCCCTCGACGGCGCCGAGCAGGCCCAGGAGGAGGCTGAGGAGCCGGCCTCCGAGGCTCCTGCGCCCTCGCCGGAGGACTGAGCCCAGGGCCCTGCGGGAGCCTCGCTCAGCGGGGTCCTGCTGGGCCCCAGGCGGCACGGAGGAGGGCCTGCGCCTGCGTGAGCGTCAGGCCCGCGTCCTTCATGGCGCGTGCGAAGCGCAGGGCCTCGCGCTGCCCGGCCCCGGGCTCGACGACGAAGGTCCCCAGGCGCCCCCTGCCCTCGACGACGCCCTCCTCCTCGAGGGTCCGGTATGCCTTGGCGACGGTGTTGACGGCGACGCCGAGCGCCTGCGCCAGTGCGCGGGTGGTCGGCATCCGGGTCCCGGCGCCCAGGGTGCCGTCCTCGACGTGCTGGCGCACGCCGTCGCAGATCTGGGTGAAGACGGGGACCGTCGACCCGGTGTCGAGGACGATGCCCAGGTCCTGGCTGGTGCTCATGCCACTAGTGTGCGCCCCGCGGGCCGTGCCGGCACCTGGACGTAGGCTGGCCCCATGCCGACCAGTGCCGACGAGACCCCGCTCCCCCCGCCCTCCGGCTCCAGCCCCCTCGCCCCGGAGGCCGACTGGGCGACGCAGCGGCGCGAGGCCGCGGCCGAGCGGGCCCGGATGATGCGGGCGCGCGCGGACGCCGAGCACGCCCGCGCCGCCAGGATCGTGTCCCTCTTCGTCCGGGTGGCGCGCGAGCAGGGCCTGGTGGCCCAGCCGCTCGTGGTGCAGGGCTACGGCGGGGGCACGGCGCGCACCCCGCTGCGGGGCTGGTACCTGCGTGGGGACCGGACGGTGGCCATTGACGACGAGGGCCGCTTCTACGTCCTGTCGAAGTCGCTGAGCCTGCGGGAGCGGCTCCTGGGGACCGTGCCGGTGGCGGAGCCGGTGCCGATGACCATCGGGGAGGGCGGGCGCGACGGTGACATCGTGCCGCTGCGCTTCGCGCTGGAGCGCCTGCTGCCGGGCTGGGAGGCCCTGTCCCCCGAGCCACTGGCCTGACCGCCCCGGGCCGGGAGCGGCCCGCAACGGGCCCGTGCCGCGCGCCGGCGCGTCACCACAGGTTGCGCTGCCAGCAGGAGGTGTGCCAGTGGCGGCGCTCCTGAAGGCCGCGGTCGGCCCCGAAGAGGTGGTCGTTGCTCCAGGCGACGACGTGGGGCGTGCCCGGAGGGATCTGGCGGTGGCAGGCGGGGCAGGTGTAGGGCTTGTCTCCCCCGCGCAGGTGCCGGACGGTGAAGCTGGCGCCGCCGGGGCCGGTCTGGGTGCGCGGCAGCGAGGCGAGGCGGTTCATGTCCAGGGGGACGTGTGCGGCCCCGTAGGGCCGCTTCGAGCTGCGCCGTGCCATGGCCAGACCCTATCGCCCGGCCGGACCCTGTCGCCCGGCACTGAGCCCTGGGCCCTCACGCCGGCGCCCGACCCCTCCGGTCAGGTCCCAGTGCGAGAGCCCAGGGCTCAGCGGGTGGGCCGTGGCGGGCTCAGGGCTCAGATGAGGCCCATCGAGGCGACGGTGTTCTTCTCGTCCAGGAGCTCGGCGGCGGAGGCGTCGATCCTCGCGCGGGAGAAGTCGTCGATCTCCAGGCCCTCGACGACCTTCCACTCACCGTTCTCGGAGGTGCAGGGGAAGGAGGAGATGATGCCCTCGGGGACGCCGTACTGGCCCTCGCTCATGATGGAGGAGGAGGTCCAGGAGTAGTCCTTGACGCCCAGGCACCAGTCGCGCACGTGGTCGATGGCGGCCGAGGCAGCCGAGGCGGCCGAGGAGGCGCCACGGGCCTCGATGATGGCGGCGCCGCGCTTGGCGACGGTCGGGATGAAGTCGTCCTCGACCCAGGCACGGTCGGCCAGGACCTCCGGGATGGCCTGGCCCCTGACGGTGGCGTGGGTAAGGTCCGGGTACTGGGTGGTGGAGTGGTTGCCCCAGACGGTGACCTTGTCGAGCTCGGAGACGTGGGCGCCGGTCCTGGCGGCCAGCTGGGCCAGGGCGCGGTTGTGGTCCAGTCGGGTCATCGCGGTGAAGCGGGAGGCCGGGATGTCCTTGGCGTGGGAGGCGGCGATGAGGGCGTTGGTGTTGGCGGGGTTACCGACGACGAGCACCTTGATGTCCTCGGCGGCGCCGGCGTTGAGGGCCTCGCCCTGGGGGCCGAAGATGCCGCCGTTGGCGGAGAGCAGGTCGGCGCGCTCCATGCCGGCCTTGCGGGGCATCGAGCCGACGAGGAAGGCGATGTTGGCGCCCTCGAAGGCCTGCTTGGGGTCGTCAAAGATGTCGATGGAGCCCAGCGTCGGGAAGGCGGAGTCGAAGAGCTCCATGGCGGTGCCCTCGGCGGCCTTGATGGCCGGCGGGATCTCCAGCAGCCGCAGGTTGACGCGCTGGTCGGGGCCGAGGAGGGCGCCGGAGGCGATGCGGAACAGCAGGGCGTAACCGATGTTGCCGGCGGCACCGGTGATGGTGACGTTGACGGGGGCGTTGGCCATGAAGGACTCCTTCTAGGACGTTGGCTCGGGCCGCAGGTGCCTGCAGCCGCTGGGGCGAGCCTACGGCCCGCGGCCGCCGTGCGCCCAGGACGATGGCCGCGGGCCGTGTTCACCCCTGGCGTCATCCGGGTCACACCGGGGGACGGCGGCAGGCGCCGGGACGCGTCCCGCCCTCGAGAGCGACGCTCAGGGGCGTGCTCTCGAGGGCGGGGCGGGGTCCTGAGGAGCCGAGGAGGCGGCTCAGCTCACGGCGTTCGGGCCGGCAGCGGCGGCGGAGGCGGCCAGGTCCTCCGGGGAGACCACGCCCTCGACGCTCACGCGGTCGAGGTACTTCATGCCGTCGAAGGACAGCTCGCGGGCGTTCTCGACGTCGCCGTCGTCGTGGAAGGAGCCTCCGGCCATCGCGTCGACGACGATGGCGATGGCGCCGTCACCCGTGACGTTCGTGGCGGTGCCGAAGGAGTCCAGGGCGATGTAGGTGGCGATCATGAGCGCCACCTGGGCGTCGTCGAAGCCGAGCATCGAGGACAGCAGGCCGGTGGCGGCCATGATGGCGCCTCCGGGCACGCCCGGGGCGGCGACCATCGTGATGCCGAGCATGAAGATGAAGCCGACCCACTGGGCGGCGGAGACCGTGATGCCCTGGGTCAGGACGATCGCGAAGGCGAAGGCGAAGATCTTCGAGGTGGAGCCGGCCAGGTGGATGGTGGCGCACAGCGGCACGGTGAAGGAGGCGACGGCGCCGGACACGCCGTTCCTCCTCGTCTGGGCCAGGGTCACCGGGATCGTGGCCGCGGAGGAGGAGGTGCCCAGGGCCGTGAGGTAGGCCGGCAGCATGGTGACCAGGGCCTTGAGCGGGTTGCGGCGGCCGATGGCGCCGGCGACGAGGTACTGGGCCCCGAGGATGACGACCTCGAGCAGGAGGACGACGACGACCACCCGCACGAGCGTGAGCATGATCGCCCAGGCCTCACCCGTGTAGGTGAGGTTGAGGAAGATGCCGAAGATGTGCAGCGGCAGCAGCGGGATGATGATCTTCTCGATGAGGGAGGTGATGATCGCGCGGAACTCGATGAAGCCCTTGCGCAGGACGCCGCGCGGCACCATCGCCAGGCCGATGCCGACGACGAAGCTGAGCAGCAGGGCGGTCATGACGCCGACGGCGGCGGGCATCTCGACGGTGAAGAGGCTCGTCAGGGCGCTGCCGGGCTCGGCGACGTCGGACAGGGAGCCGCTGCCCAGCAGGCGGGGGAAGACGCTCGCGCACACCAGGTAGGTGAGGAAGCCCGAGAAGAGGGTCGAGCCGTAGGCGATGGCGGCGGTGATGCCGAGCCACTTGCCCGCCCCACGGCCCAGGTCCGCGATGGCGGGCGTCACCAGGCCGATGATGATGAGCGGGATGGAGAAGCTGAGGAACTGGCTGAAGAGGTCGGAGAAGGTCGCGAAGACGCGGCCCACGCCCATGGGGACGAGGTGGGTGCCGCCGACCTTGAGGCTGCCGAGGAGCAGGGCGAGGACGATCGCGGTGAGGACCCAGACGAGGATCCCACCCTTGGCGAGGATCCCGCGCTGGTCCGCGGGGCTGTTCGTGGTCGCGGTGGACATGACCGGCCTTCCGAGGGATGGGGTCCCGGGAGCGGGGGTGCTGCCCGGTGCGTCGGCAGCATGCCACACGCGCCGCTGTCGCGCCGACTCGAGCACGCATGGCGGGTGCCGGGCGCGCCCACCCGGCCCGTGGCACCCGCTCCCCCGGGGCTCGGCGGGGCGGGCCGGGGCACGTCACCCGTCGGTCACAGCGTGCGGGGCAGCTCGATGTAGGAGCTCAGCAGGAGCAGGCCGAGCGCGAGCAGGAGGCCGAGGACGGCGTCGAACAGGCGCCCCCGGGCCGCGATCCACGTGCCGTCGGGGCGCAGCACCCGCACCACCGACAGCGCCAGGACGAGGCAGGCGAGCCACAGCACCGCGAGCCGGTGGTGGTGGGTGAGCGCCAGCGCCGGCACGCCCGCGAGCGCGACGGCGGTGGCCACGACGCTCAGCGTCGAGTACGGCTCGCGGTGGGACTCGCCCCACCCGGGGCGCCGCCCGCTGCGCGTCGGGGCGGCGGGCGCCTCCTGGTCCTCCTGGCTCACAGGCGCATCGTAGCGAGGCCGCCCCGGCCCGTCCCGGAGCCCCACGCGGGTGCCGGGACGGGCCGCGTCCGCCCCCCCCGCCGCTCAGTGGGCGAAGTGGCGGCTGCCCGTGAGGTACATGGTGACGCCGGCGGCCTGGGCGGCGGCGATGACCTCCTCGTCGCGGATGGAGCCGCCGGGCTGGACGACGGCCCTCACACCGGCGTCGATGAGCACCTGGAGGCCGTCCGCGAAGGGGAAGAAGGCGTCGGAGGCGGCCACCGCGCCGCGGGCCCGCTCGGGCGCGTCGGCGGTGAGGACCTCGGAGGCGTCGGCGCCGCCGACGGCGCCCGTCTCCTTCTGGGGCCCGGCGTCCGCGGCCGCGTCCCCGGTCGAGCGCAGGCCCAGGGTGTTGGCGCGCTCGACGGCGAGCCGGCAGGAGTCGACGCGGTTGACCTGGCCCATGCCCACGCCGACGGTGGCGCCGTCACGGGCGAGGAGGACCGCGTTGGAGCGCACCGCGCGCACCGCGCGCCAGGCGAAGCGCAGGTCCGCCAGGGTGGTCTCGTCGGCGGGTTCGCCGGAGACGAGCCGCCAGGTGGAGGGATCGTCGTCGTGGGTCTGGTAGGTGTCGCGCTGCTGGACCACCGCGCCGCCGGAGACGGGCTTGATCTCGTAGCCCTCGCGGGCCGGGGGCTCGACGAGCAGCAGGCGCAGGTTCCTCTTGGCGGACAGGATCGCCACGGCCTCGTCCTCGAAGGCGGGGGCGGCGACGACCTCGGTGAAGACGGGGGCGACCTGGCGGGCCATCTCGGCGGTGACGGTCGCGTTGGTGGCGATGACGCCGCCGTAGGCGGAGACGGGGTCGCAGCCGTGGGCCTTGCGGTGGGCCTCGGCGACGTCGCCGCTGGCGGACACGGCGATGCCGCAGGGGTTGGCGTGCTTGATGACGGCGACGGTGACGTCGTCGCCGTGGTCGTAGGCGGCCCGCAGGGCGGCGTCGGTGTCCGTGTAGTTGTTGAAGCTCATGGCCTTGCCGTGCAGCTGGGTGGCGCGGGCGACGCCGCCGGTGGTGCCGGGCTGGGTGTAGACGGCGGCCGCCTGGTGGGGGTTCTCGCCGTAGCGCAGGGTCTCCAGGCGCTCGAGCCCCAGGCCGACGTAGGCGGGAGGGACGGGAGCCGCCTGCGGCTCGCCGGCCTCGACCTGCTGGGCGAACCAGGTGGCGACGGCGGCGTCGTAGGCGGCGGTGTGGGCGTAGGCCCTGGCGGCGAGCCGGCGGCGCTCGGCGAGCTGGAAGCCCCCGGAGGCGACCGCGGCGGCGACGGCGGGGTAGTCGGCCGGGTCGGTGACGACGGCGACGGCGGGGTGGTTCTTGGCTGCGGCGCGCACCATCGAGGGCCCGCCGATGTCGATCTGCTCGACGCAGGCGTTGAAGGGGGCGCCGGAGGCGACGGTACCGGTGAAGGGGTAGAGGTTGACGACGACGAGGTCGATGGGGGCGACCCCGAGCTCGTCGAGCTGGGCCATGTGCTCGCTCTTGCGGCGGTCGGCGAGGATGCCGGCGTGGATGCGCGGGTGCAGGGTCTTGACCCTGCCCTCGAGGCACTCGGGGAAGCCGGTGACGTCCTCGACGGGGGTGACACTCAGCCCGGCGGCGGCGATGGTGGCGGCGGTGGAGCCGGTGGACAGGATCTCGACGCCGGCGCCGGCCAGCGCGGTGGCGAGCTCGACGAGCCCGGTCTTGTCGTAGACGGAGACGAGGGCCCGGCGCACGGGCACCTGCTCGGGGTCGATCAGGCCCTCGGTGGGGACGTGGGTGGTGGGGACGGGCGTGCTCATACGCGCTCCTGGTGCGATCGGTCGGCCAGGGCGCCCAGGCGGGCGACGCCCCTGCTCATCCATCGTGCGGCCGCTCCCCGGTGGTGGCCCACCCTCGCCAGTCGCGGCCGGGCCCAGCCTAGCGCCGCGGTCCCCCGGCGCGCCGGGCGGCCGGCCGTGAGCCTCGCGACGGCCGTGCCCCGACGGCTCAGCGGGGCCGGGCGGCCGCCTGGCGCGCGAGGCGGCCCACGTGCTCGACGAGCTGGGGCGTCTCCACGGCCTTGACGCGGGCGGTGAGGGCGGCCTCGTCGTCGTCGGCCAGCACGGGGACCTCCACCTGGGCCACGTGGGCGCCGGTGTCGACGCCCTCGTCCACCCAGAAGAGGGTGGCCCCGGTGCGCCGGGCCCCGGCGGCCAGGGCGTCGCGCACGGCGTGGGCGCCGTGGAAGGCCGGCAGGAGGGAGGGGTGGGTGTTGAGCACCCGCCCCTCGAAGCGGTTGAGGAAGCCGGTCCCGAGCAGGCGCATGAAGCCGGCGCAGACGACGAGGTCGGGCCGGTGGGCGCCGACGGCCGCGGCGAGGTCGAGGTCCCAGGCGGCGCGCACGGCCGGGTCGCGGCCCGTGCTCAGGGGCACGACGGCGACGGGCACGGCGGCGGCCCGGGCCAGGTCCGCGGCGGGGCACTCCTTGTCGGTGACGACGCCGACGACGCGCGCCCCGTAGGAGTCCTCCTCGCAGGCGGCCAGGAGGGCGGCGAGGTTGGAGCCGGTGCCCGAGACGAGGACGACGAGGCGTGCGGGGGTGCTCATGCGGTCTCCGTGCTGTCGTCGGTGCCGGCGTCGGTGCCGGCGCTGTCAGCGCTGTCAGAGTCCGGGCGGGCCGTGCGCTCGCGCGCCGCCTCGCGGGTGGCTGAGATCCCGGCCTCGACGCGCGAGCGCGCCCCGCTCGCGGCGCTCGCGGCCGCGTCCGCCGTCGAGCGGACCCCGCGCTCAGTGAGCGCCCGGGCCCGGGGGTGGACGAGCACGCAGCCCGCGACGAGGCCGACGCCCGTCTCGACGGCCACGAGCAGGACCGTCATCGTCGTGGCGGGCCCGACATCGGCCAGCCGCCCGGGCCCGACGGGTCCGGAGGCCGCCAGGCAGGCGAGCCAGGTCCCGGCGGCGACGACGACGGCGGCCGCGGCTCCGGCGAGCACCGACTGCCCCAGCGCCAGCCCGGCGAGCTCGTGGCGGCTGCGCCACGTGACCGCCAGGGCCGCCAGGGTGAGCAGGAGCGGCGCGTAGAGGCCAGCGCTCGAGCCCTCACCGCCCAGCGCGGCGGTGGGCAGGAGCCCGAGCACGGGCAGTGTCGGCACGGGGCCGGCGATGACGGCGTCGGGGGAGAAGAGGCTCCCCTCCCCCACGCTGAAGCCCGGCCCGGCCAGCCAGGACAGGGCCCAGACGAGGGCGTCGGGCAGCCAGGCCGCCTGGAGCAGCAGCAGGCCGAGGACGGCGACGAGCCCTCCGCCGCTGAGCGCGTCGTGGAGCCGGGACAGGCGCGGCGCGCCGTCGACGGCGGCCGCGACCAGCACGGCGGCCGCCAACGCCACGGCCGCCAGGGCCGTGGCGCGCGCCAGGTGCAGGGTCGGGTCCGCCCAGGCG
>NZ_JACJVC010000013.1 GCF_023369555.1 Actinomyces sp. AC-20-1
CACCCGCACCGTCCTGCCGCGCGCGCGCCTGCGTCAGCGCGTCCACGCCCCGGCGCCGCTCCACCTCGGCCTGCGCCTCCGGCAGCTCACCCCGGGCCACGCGCTCGCGGTCCGCCGCCGACAGCGCGACGACCCGACGGCGCTCGCGCCCCACGCCGCTCACGCCCGCGAGCGGCGCACCGCGTTCGCGAGCACCGCGTCGATACCGGAGCCGCGCCGCAGCAGTCCGAGCGTCGCGCGCAGCTCCTCGACCTCCTCGGCCTCCTCCCGCTCGACGCCGTCGGAACGGATCCAGGCCACCAGGTCGTCCAGCTGGTCGTCGGAGTAGGCCTGCAGGGGCAGGCCCTGGGCGATCGGCGGGCGCAGGCCGCGCACCGGCTCCCCGGCCTCGCCGCCGTCCTGCCCCCCGACGCCGTCCTCACCGGGCAGGGCATCCGCGTCCTCGACACGCGCCGGGACCGCGGCGACCACCGGGGCCGCGGCCTCCGCGCGGGCGCTGAGCACCGCCAGCACCTGCTCCTCGATCGCGGCCGCCTCCGCCTCGGCGTCGACGAAGAGGGACACGGAGAAGGCCATGTGCACCCGCCACCCGCGCCGGCGCAGGCGCTCCACCCAGTGCCGGTCACGGCGGCGCAGGCTGCGCTCGGCCACGTAGTCGGCGTCGTCGGTGAGCACGGCCACGAACAGCTCACCCGGGTAGTCCGGGTGCCCGATGGCCAGCGGGATGCGCACACCGCCCTCCAGGCCGTAGCGCGGCACGACCGTCAGGCCCTTGCGCCACAGCTGCTCCGCCAGGTCCACGAGGAGACGGTCCGGGGACTGCTCCTGGGCCTGCGCCTCCTCGACGCCCTGACCCGCGGCCCGCACGAGGACCTCGCGCAGCAGGCGGGAGCCCGGCGAGTGCAGGCGGTCCGGGTCGATGTCCTCAGCCCCCAGGCTCGAGACCACCTGGGTGGTGCCGCGCGAGGCGCACAGGGCCTCCACCAGGCCCACCATCCCGCCGGCGCCCGAGACCGCGCCGAAGGAGTGGATCGTGCGCCCGTGCGGGGTCTTGGCGTAGCCGACCGAGATGATCACGTGGTCGCGGCGCAGGGAACGGGCCTCACTGAGGTCGACGACGACGAAGGGCTCCGCGACACCCCCCGCGAAGAAGCCCTCCAACGCCGGCGACCCGGCGGCGGCCGCCGTCGTCGCCCTGCGCAGCTCCTCCGCGTGGCGGGGGTTGAGGGCCACGACCCCCAGGGACTCCTCCGGGCGCGTGAGGGCGTGCTCGATGACGAGGTCCACCACGCGCTCGACCTCCGCCGGCACCGACTCCACAGCCGTCTGCCCCGGGGCGGGCATGCCCCTGCCGTCCACGAGGTCGAGGCTCAGACCTGAGGCCCCCGGCGGTGCGGGCACTGCCTCCACCACGTCCTCGTAGCCGTTGCGGGCCAGGAAGGCCGCGATCTCAGCGTCCAGGGTGTTGCGCGTCGTCGGCAGCGTCACGGAGGGCAGCAGCGGGCCGAGCTCCGAGGCCAGCCCGCTCGTGGCCCGGCGCGGGTCGCCCACGACGAGCACCTGCTCGGCGCGCACGAAGGCCGGCAGCACCTGCGAGACCGGGATCGGGGCGCTCGCGTCCAGGACGGCGAGGTCGACGACGGCCTGGGGGTCGAGGACCTGCGGCACCAGGGTCGGCGGCACGATCCACACGGGCTTGGCGACCATCGCCACCGGGTGGTGCGCCAGGATCTCCCGCAGCGGCACGCCGTCCTCGCGCGACAGCGCCACGTACAGGGAGCGGGCCTGCTCCTTGTCCGCCTCGACGGCGGCGTGCACGCGGTCCGCCCAGGCCTGGCCGACCGGCCCCGGCAGGGTGTCCACCTGCATGGTGTCCAGGTCGCGCAGCGCCTCGGCCCGCTCGGCCAGCGCCCCGGTGTCCAGGCCCGCCAGGCGCGGGTCCTCGCGCAGGAGGCGGCTGAGCAGGGACGCCCACCAGCAGTAGGTGAGCTCGGCGTCCAGTTCCTCGTCCGGCACCCCGCGCTCGGCCAGGTCCGCGAGCAGGGGCGCGAGCCCGAGCTCTCCCAGCTCGCCGACGACCCGGTTGACCTCGGGCAGCTTCTGGGCCGTGACGTCGTCGTCGGCCAGGGCCCGCACCCGGGTCAGGAGCTCGTCCAGGTCGAGGTCGATGAGGACCGGGGCGTCAGCGGCGGTCCCGAACAGGGGCTGCAGCTCCTCGAGGGCCTGGCGGGCCTGGGCGGCGCAGTCCTCCATGACGTCCAGGTGCTGCGGGAGCCGGGGCCAGCCGCCGTCGGGGTGGTGGCTGCGCCACCTCTCACGGGAGTGCTGGACCTTGACGAGCTCGGCGTGCAGGTCGCCCACGGCGCGGCCGGGACGCACGAGGTCCTTCGCCTGCTTGGAGAAGCGACGTCGGTCCGAGGCGGTCATCTGCAGGGAGCGCTCCTCGCGCCACTGCTTGGTGGCGGTGGCGATGACCATGTCGGCGGCGGAGCGCTCGAAGACCTCCGGCACGAAGACGTCGAGGCTGTCGCGGATGCTGTCCAGCACCTCCAGCTGCTCCATCCACTCGGCAAGGGTGGTGGCGCGGGTCATGCCCGTGGTGGAGGCGGCGTCGACGACGTCCCCGAGCACCGAGGGCAGGAGGTCGTCGGCCAGGCGGCTGAGCCGGGTGAGGGCGTCCGTGGCCTCGTCGATGTCCGTGACCGTCAGGCCGTTCCAGGCCGACGACGCGCTCTGCCGGCTCAGGACGCCCAGGCTGTGGGCGCGGTGCAGGAGGGTGCGGGCGCGCTCGCGCCCCGCCTCGTCCAGACGCGGCAGGCCGTGCCCGGCGACGCGAGCGGTCGTGCGGGTGCGGGCACGGCCGCTGGTGAGCTCGGCGAGCTGCTGAAGCGCCTCGTAGGCGGACACGTCCCAGGGCTGGCGGACCTCGTGGAGGGCGTCGACGCTGCCGGTCAGGCGCTCACGCAGGGCGGTCAGGCGCTCACGCAGGTCGACGATGGCGGCGACGTCCAGCTCCGGCGGCTGGGCGCCCAGGGACTCCTTGATGGCCTCGGCGGCGTGGCGGCGCCAGGCCGGGTCCTCGGTGAGGTCCAGGACCAGGCCGCCCAGCCCCAGCTCGCCCAGGGCGTCGGCGACGGCGTGCCCGTCCGCGCTCGTGGCGGGCACGTGCAGGACCGTGCGGCCGGAGGCGGCGGCGTCCGCGACGACGGCGGCCAGGGTCGCGGCGACGTCGGAGCCCGGGGGCGCGTCCAGGAGGATGGAGGCACCGGAGGAGACAGCCTCGACGGCGGCCAGCTGGGCGACGTCGAGGTCCCCGGCGCCCCGCTCCCGCTCGGGGGCGCGGTCCGTGAGCCGGGCGGGCGGCAGGACGACGTCGAGGGCCTGGCGGGCGGGCTCGTCACCGGCGAGGGCGGCGACGAGGGCGGAGGCCCGCGAGCGCTCGAGGGTGGCGTCGAAGTCCTCGACCAGGGCCTGGCCAGGGTGGACGAAGGCGCCGATGACCAGGCGCTCGTGGACGACGAAGTCGGTGAGGAGCTCGCGTCCGAGCGCGCCGATGCGGGTGAGGGCGGCTCGGGGGGTGAAGCCCTCGGCGGACAGGGAGGCGCGGGCCAGGGCCTCGACGTCGGCGCTGGAGCCGGCCTCGCGCAGCGCCCGGGTGAGGACCGGGTTGAGCTCGACGGAGGGGTCGAGGGTGATGGCGGTGTCCGTGCTGGTGGCGGCCAGGCGCACGGGGCGCAGGAGGACCGGGGCGTTGATGCTGCGGGTGAGGGGGCCGGGGGCCGGCTCCGCGTCGGCGTCGTCGGCAGGGGCGTCCTCGGACCCGGCCGCGGGCTCGTCACCGTCACCGGCGGGCCCGGGCGCCTGAGCCGCACGGTCGCCGTCGGAGGGCCCCAGCGCGACGGGCCCCTCGCCGTCGGGCTCCACCACCTGGGTCCAGGAGGCGACGCCGATGGCCAGGTAGACGGGGGCGACGCCGAACTGCCGGGCGAGCAGGTCCGTGCGCCCGGCGACCTCGCGCAGGGACTGGCGGGCGACGCCGAGGGCGCTGCGCTCACGCACGAGGCTGGACAGGAGGGTGGCGCGGCCGGCGTACAGCTGGGCGATCCCCGAGGGGTGGGCCGCCGTGAGGTCGACGACGCCGTCGAGCAGGGTGATGTCGTCGAGGCTGGCGACGCCACCGAGGTCGACGAGCTCCTGGCGCCAGGTGGCCAGGGCCTCCTCCACCGCCTGGGAGCGGGCGCTGAGCGGTGCCGGGACGGGCGGCGCGGTGGCCTCGGCCGGGGCGTCGTGCGCCGGCGCGGAGGCGGTGGTGCCCTCCGGCACGTCCTGGGACGCGGCGGTCTCGCGGCGGTTGCGGCCGAATGAGAAGAGTGAGGGCGTCATATCCCACAACATATCGGGCGGTCGGTGGCACGCCGCGGCGGCGCACCGGGGCAGGGGCGGGAGCACACCTGGGTGATGCGGAACGGTCCCGCCGGAGCCTGGCCTCCTGGCCGGACCCGGCGGGAGTGGACACGCGTGGAGCCCCGGCCGGCCGGCCGGGGCTCCATGTACGTGCCCCCGAGACGATTCGAACGTCCGACACCCGCTTTAGGAGAGCGGTGCTCTATCCCCTGAGCTACGAGGGCCTGGTGGCAAGACTACCAGCGTCGGGCGCGTGCCCCGCACCCGCGCCCCGCCCGTGCGCAACCGCCCCGGTCCGCACGCGGCGGGCCGGGGCGGCCGGTCGGGGCAGTCACCCGTCCGCCGGCTCAGGCGCGGCCCCACGGGGTGCCGGAGTTGCGCTCGGGCGCGGTGTCGCCCTCCTTGACGCGCCACGGCACCACCATGACGGGGCAGGCGGCGTGCGAGAGCACGCCCTGGCTCGTGGAGCCCAGCAGCAGGCCGGAGAAGCCTCCGCGCCCGCGCGAGCCGACGATGACGAGGTCAACGGCCGTGGAGAACTCGCTCATGAGCTGGGCGGCGTTGCCGTCGAGCGCGTGACGGCGCACGGTGACCCCCGGGTGGCCCTCCAACGCCTCCGCGATGGTGCGGTCGAGGCCCGCCCTCACGTCGGCGAGGACCTGGTCGCGGTCCACGGCGGCGGGCAGCCAGGCCAGGGCCCCGGCCCCGGTGGCCATGGGCACGGCGGCGACGGCGGTGAGCTCGGCGCCCCAGGCCTCCGCCTCCCGCACGGCGTGGCGCAGGGCCTTGCGCGCGGACTCCGAGCCGTCCACGCCGACGACGATGCGCTTGACCGGCGTGTAGTCGGCACCCTCCGTGTGGCGCGGGACGACGACGGTCGGGCAGTGGGAGTGCGCGGGCAGGGCCGAGGAGACGGTGCCGAGGAGGCGGTCGGCGAATCCTCCGCCGCCGCGGGTGCCGACGGCGGTGAGGGCGGCCTCGTCACTGAGGTCCACGAGCACGCCGGCCGGGTCGCCCGTCTCGAGCGAGCTGGTGACCTTCACGCCCTGGCCCTGGGCCCGGGCCACGGCCTCGTCGACGACGGCCTGGGCCCCGGCGCGGATGGTGCTGTCATCCAGGGCCGCGTAGCCGCCGTCGAGGGAGGCGGTGGTGAACGAGGGGAGGGAGTAGGCACACAGGATGTGGACGCGCCAGCCGTTGCGAGCAGCGCGGGCGACCGCCCAGTCCACCGCTCCCAGCGACTCCGGTGATCCGTCCACGCCGACGAGGACGACTTTGTCTTCGTTCATGGGTTCTGCCCCTTTCTTCGGGCGTCGGGTGTCCGACACCCCCATTCTGTATCGAAGGGGCACTGTGCTCCAAACCACTTTCTCAGATTCCGCTCCGGCGCCCGGGCGTGCGCGCCGTCCTCGAGAGCGGTGCCCGGGGCCGCCTGCTCGGGAGCGAGGCGCTCACCCGGGCGGTGCGTCCGCCCCGGCGACCGTGGGCGCGCAACGTCGAGGGCCCCGACCGCGCTCGGTCGGGGCCCTCGCCAGGCGTGCTCAGGAACGGCGTCAGCCGATGCGGACGTAGCCGCTCGGGGCGCCCCAGATCTCGCGGTAGACGGTGCCGGTGGACGGGGTGCCGGCGTCGATCATCATGCCGTCACCGACGTAGATGCCGACGTGGTAGCCGTAGTAGACGATGTCGCCGGGCTGGGCCTCGGCGGCGGAGACGAGCGTGCCCGCGGCGGCCTGCGCGTAGGTGGTGCGCGGCAGGGAGATGCCGGCCTGGGCGTAGACGTACTGGACGAAGCCGGAGCAGTCCCACCCGGAGGGGTCGGCTCCGCCGGAGACATAGGGGACGCCCTGGTACTGCAGGGCGATGCCGACGATGGACGAGCCGCTCGGGTTGGCGACGGCGACCGCGGCCGAGCCGGAGCCGGCCTCAGTGGAGTCGTCAGCAGCCGGGCCCTCGGCGTCCTGGGCGGACTCGGCCTGCTCCTCGGCGGCACTGGCAGCGGCCTGCTCCGCGGTCTCGACCTCGACGGCGGCGTCGGAGGAGACCTCCTGCGCGGCGGCGCTGACCGAGATGGCGGCGTTGGTGGTGACTGCCGTGCGGGCCTCGAGCGTGATAGTGCCCAGGGAGGCGTCCAGCGAGCCGGCGGACTCGGCGACGGCTGCGCTCGAGGCGGCGTTGGCGCCGGAGGCGATCATGGTGAGCGCCAGTCCCGAGGAGGCGGCGACGGCAAGGCCACGACGGGTAGCGGGGGTCATGCTCGACAGCGGCGTCAGCGGTCGCGAGGCCTTGCGGTGACGGGTGGTCATAAGCGGGATGTTCTCCTGGGGGTGCCGACGGGGTGAGCTGTCGGGTTCGGGCTGGAGACGCCCGGCCCACCGAAGTGGGCTTCACCCCAAGGTCCCGGATGGCTCCGGAACCGAGATTGGTTCCCCCGTTCCTGCCGTGTTCTGGGAGCCACCGGAGCGAGCGGCAGGACTGAGCCCCGCTCCGACGACAGCGCCGGCCGAGGTCGGCGCCACCGAGGACGCTACCCGAGAGTGCACCACCGCGTCACGCTTTCGTTATGGACCCCACACAACAGGCGGTGACGCCCGCCACACCCGCGCCCGGCGGGTCCGCGGGTCGCCCGGAACGCGACGGCGCCCCCTCCGCTCGGAGGGGGCGCCGCGTGGGACGCGTGAGGTGGGGTCAGAAGCGGAGGTAGGTCGCACCGCCACGGGCCGGCATGTAGGCGACGCCGACGGCCTCGGTCTCGGCGGAGACCATCATGCCGTCGCCGACGTAGATGGCGACGTGGCCGGGCCACCACATGACGTCGCCGGGCTGGGCCTCGGCGGCGGAGACGGCGGTGCCAGCGCTGCCGATGCCGCTCGAGGTGCGCGGCAGGGAGATGCCGTGCAGGCTGTAGACGTAGGACACGAGGCCGGAGCAGTCGAAGGAGTAGGGGCCGGAGCCTCCGTAGACGTAGGCGGAGCCGACGTACTGCATGGCGGTGGCGGCGATGCCGGAGGCACTGGCGGCTGGGGCCGCCGTCACGGTGGAGGCCGGGGCGGAGTCCTCCCGGGCCGCAGCCTCAGTCTGCTCGGTCTCAGCGGCAGCCCCTGCCTCAGCGGCGGCCTGCTCCTCGGCGGCACGGGCAACGGCCTGGTCCGCGGTCTCGACCTCGACGGCAGCGTCGGAGGCGACCTCCTGCGCGGAGGCCGCGACGGCGATGGGGGCGTTGGTGGTGACGGCGGTGCGCACCTCGGCGGTGAGGGTGCCCAGGGAGGCGTCCAGCGAGCCGGCGGACTCGGCGACCTCGGTGCCGGAGGCGGCGTTGGCACCGGAGGCGATCATCGTCAGGGCCAGACCGGAGGAGGCGGCGACGGCAAGGCCACGACGGGTGGAGGGGGCGATGCTCGACAGCGGCGTCAGCGGGCGGGAGGCCTGGCGGTGACGGGCCGCGGGACGGGTGGTCATGTGACGGTTCTTCTCCTGTGGTGCCGACGGGGTGAGCTGTCGGGTTCGGGCTGGAGACGCCCGGCCCACCGAAGTGGGCTTCACCCCAAGGTCCCGGACGGCTCCGGAACCACGATTGGGTCCCCCGTTCCTGCCTGTGCTTCTGGCCCCGGACCGAGCGGCAGGATTGAGCCTCGGGCTGGGGGACCTCCCCTAGGGGACGTCCACCGCAGACGCTACCGGAGCGGGCTGGCGGCGTCACGGAGAGATCGCACCCATCTCCGTGAGGCACGTTACACCTGTGCCGATCCTGGAAGCCTCCCTCACACAGTCCTTAAGGCGACTCTGAGAGGGCTGGGCGTGGTGCGGGGCCGACCGGCGCGGGGCCCGCGGGGAGTGGCCCCGCACCACGCAGCGCGTCAGCGCCCCTCGGGCGCCGGCACGCCCCTCAGGCGCTCACGCGCAGGTAGACGGCACCGGAGCGCACCGCCATGTAGCTGACGCCGACGGACTCCGACTCGGCCGAGATCATCATGCCGTCGCCGGCGTAGATCGCCACGTGGCCGGACCACCACATGATGTCCCCGGGCTGGGCCTCAGAGGCGGAGACCACGGTCGCGCCGGACATCGAGCGGATCGAGGCCGAGGAGTGCGGGACGGACACGCCCATCTGCCCGTAGACGTAGGACACGAGCCCGGAGCAGTCGAAGGCGTAGGGGCCCGCCGCGCCCCACACGTAGGGGGAGCCGACGAAGCCCATGGCGAGGTCGGTGACGTTCTGCCCCAGGGCGGCCCGCGCCGCAGCGGCGGCCTCAGCAGCAGCGGCCTCGGCGGCAGCGATCTCGGCCGCCTCGCGGGCAGCGGCCTCCTCGGCGGTCTCGACCTGGACGGAGGCGGCCTCGACGACGTCGACGGCGGCGGCCTGGGCCGAGCCCGCGCCCACGGTGATCGCGGCGTTGGTGGTGGCGAGGGCCCCCGCCTGGGCGGCGGGGCCGACCCTGAGGGTGCCCGCGGAGGCGGCGAGGGCCTGGTTCTCGTCACTGTCCGCGCTCGCGCTGGAGGCGATCATCGTCAGGGCCAGGCCGGAGGTGGCGGCGACGGCGAGGCTGCGGCGCGCGGCCGGGCCTGCGCCCGTCAACGGCGTGATCGCGCGGGTCTGCGCGCGATGACGCGCTTTGGTGCTGGTGGTCATGGTGTTCTCCTGGAGAGCCGACGGGGTGAGCTGTCGGGTTCGGGCTGGAGACGCCCGGCCCACCGAAGTGGGCTTCACCCCAAGGCCCTGGCGGCGCGTGCCGCCCTGACCAGGATTGGTTCCCCCGGACCTGCCGGTTGCTGGTCTGCTACGCGCCCCGGGGCCCCGGCAGGTTTTGGCTCCGCCCCTCACACGGCGCACCCACTGGCGTGCGCGGGCTAGACGCTAGCGGCCCCGGCCGTGGATCCCGAGCCCCCGCCAACGTGAGATGCGTCCTCACGCCGCACGGGAGGATCACAGCATCTGCGAGGAGAACCGGCCTTCCTCCGGGATCCTGGGGAGAGACCGGCCACCGGTATGACCTACGTCTGACACAGGCGGCACACGGATTGCGCGCTCAGCGCACAAGACGTCAGCGCACGAGGAACAGGTGCCGGGCGACGTCGTTGGGCAGGACGACGGGGTCCTCGGCGTCGGAGACAATGCGCACGCCGCCGCTCACCCGCCGCAGCCGCACCCGGGCGCCCTGGACGATGCCGGCGTCGATGAGCTCGGCGATGAGCCCGGCGTCCGCCTGGATGGGCTCGCCGATGCGACGCACGCGGCCCTCAGCCTCGCCCTCGCGCACGGCGCGGTCCGCTGACAGGTCCTCGGCGGCCGGGCGCGGGTGGCCGACGGCGCGCGCCGGCACGGGGTTGCCGAAGGGGTCGGTGGTGACGTCCTCGAGGATCGCGGTGAGCCGGTCCTCGACCTGCTCGCTCATGACGTGCTCCCAGCGGCAGGCCTCCTCGTGGATGAGGCGCGGGTCCAGCCCGATGACGTCCAGCAGCAGCCTTTCGGCAAGGCGGTGCTTTCGGATCACCTCGGTGGCCACGCGCCGGCCCTCGTCGGTCAGCTCGAGGGAGCGGTCCTCAGCGACCCGGATGAGCCCGTCGCGCTCCATGCGCCCCACCGTCTGGGAGACCGTCGGGCCGGAGTGCCCCAGGCGCTCGACAATGCGCGCGCGCAGCGGAAGAACGCCGTCCTCCTCCAGCTCGTAGACCGTCTTGAGGTACATCTCGGTGGTGTCGATGAGCTCGCTCATAGTCGGGTCCTCCTCGGGGCTGCGGCCCGCGCCGTCCCGGGTGCGGACGGCGGGCGGGCCTTGGGGGCTTCAACCGCTCCCGGCAGGATATCGGCCGGTCAGGACACGGTCCCGGGACGGGCGTCGTCGCCGTCGTCCCCACCGCCGCCCGACCGGGGCGCGGACCCCTCAGCGGCCCCCTCCTCGGCCGGGAGCCCCGCGCCCGCCGCGCCCACCCGCCCGGCCTCCAGGGCCCGCTCGCGCGGCCCCACGGTGGACAGGAAGGGGCGCGAGGAGGAGTAGGCGAGCCCGACCTGCCAGTGCCTGCCGGCCCACAGCCCCGCCAGGACGGAGACGACGACGGCGGCCGCCCCGCCCACGGCGATCGCGCTCCTGGGCCCCCACTGGTCCGAGACCCAGCCGATGAGCGGCGAGCCGATCGGGGTGGTCCCCAGGAAGAAGAGCATGTAGATGCTCATCACGCGCCCCCGCATCGAGGGCTCCGTGGAGAGCTGGACGGTCTGGTTGGCGCTGGTGAGGACCGTGAGCACGCACAGGCCCACGGGGATGGTGGACAGGGCGAAGAGCGGGTAGGTGGGTGCGGCCGCCATGAGGAGGGTGAAGACGCCCAGGAGGAAGGAGGCGACCACGAGCGTGCGCACCCGCGGCGCCCTGCGGCGCGCGGCCCACAGGGCGCCGCCGAGGGAGCCGACGGCGAAGACGGAGGAGACGTTGCCGTAGGCGTCGGACTCGAGGTCGAAGGCGCTGCGCACCATGGCCGCCATCGTCACCTGGTAGTTGAGGGTGAGCATCGAGACGACGGAGATGACGACGATGATGACGACGATGTCGCTGCGCGAGCGCACGTAGGCCAGCCCCTCGCGCAGCTGCCCCTTGGCGCGTGCGACGCGGGGCACGTCGTAGAGCTCGGACACCCGCATGAGCAGCAGGACGGCGGCGGGCACGAGGAAGCTCGCGGCGTTGAGGATGAAGACCCAGCCGGGCCCCACCCAGGCGATGGCGACGCCGCTGGCCGCCGGCCCGAGCAGACGGGCCGCGTTGAAGGAGGCGGAGTTGAGCCCGACGGCGTTGGACAGGTGGCTCGGGGGCACCATCCGGGAGACGAAGACCTGGCGGGCCGGGGCGTCGTAGGCGGCCCCAAGACCGGACAGGAGGGCGGCGAGGTAGACGTGCCAGAGCTCGGCGTGGCCGAGGACGACGTCGATCCCGAGCAGCAGGGAGACCACGCCCATGAAGGTCTGGGTGGCGATGAGGAAGCGGCGCTGGTCGACGCGGTCCGCGATGAGGCCGGCGTGGACCGAGAAGAGCATGGCGGGCAGGAACTGCAGCGCCGTCGTCGCGCCGGTGGCGGAGGCGGAGTCGTCGGTGAGCACGCGCAGCACCAGCCAGTCCTGGGCGACGCGCTGCATCCAGGTGCCCGTGTTGGCGACGAGGGCCGCGAGGAACCAGATCCGGTAGTTGTGGAACCTCAGGGAGTCGAAGGTGCTGGACGGCGTGGACACGGGTGACGGATGCCTCTGGTTGCGTGCGGGTCGGTGGGTCGGTGCGGCGTGACCGCCCGGCAAACGACCGTCCGGGCGGTTGTGATGATCCTACGCCCGACGACGAGGCGGCGGCCCGGTGGGGGCCGCCGCCTCGCGCTCATGAGCGGGACGTGCGTGGCGGCCGCGACGGGGCCGCCTGCGCGGGCGTCAGCCGACGCCGAGGATCGCCTTGATCGGCTCGAGCGTGAAGTACACGACGAACAGGATCGAGGTGAGCCACATGAGCGGGTGGACCTCCTTGGCCTTGCCGCGCGCGAGCTGCACGACGAGGAAGGCGATGAAGCCCGCGCCGATGCCGTTCGTGATCGAGTAGGAGAAGGGCATCATGATGATCGTGATGAAGGCCGGCAGGGCGATCTCCGGGCGCTTCCAGTCGATCTCCGTCACCTGCATCATCATGAGGAAGCCGACGATGACCAGGGCGGGGGTCGCCGCCTCGTAGGGCACCATCGTCACCAGCGGGGCCAGGAACATCGAGGCGAGGAAGAGCACGCCCGTGACCACGGCCGCCAGTCCCGTCCGAGCGCCCTCACCGACACCGGAGGCGGACTCGACGTAGGAGGTGTTGGAGGACACGCCGCCGACACCACCGGCGACCGCGGACAGGGAGTCGATGACGAGGATCTCGCGCATGCGCGGCGGGTTGCCCTGCTCGTCCAGGAGCCCGGCCTCGGAGCCGACGGCGACCATCGTGCCCATCGTGTCGAAGAAGTCCGCGAGCATGAGGGAGAAGACGAGCAGGACGACGGAGACGATGCCGACCTTCTCGATGGAGCCCAGGATGTTGAACTGGAAGAAGGTGGAGAAGTCCGGCAGGGACACCGGCGAGCCGCTCAGGGCAGGCACCGACAGGGACCATCCGGTCGGGTTGTCCTCGGCGTTGTAGGCGCCCAGGTGCGCGATGGCCTCGATGACGACGGCGATGACGGTGGAGCACAGGATGCCGATGAGGATCGCGCCCTTCACCTGGCGCACGTAGAGCACCACGATGAGGAACAGGCCGAAGAGGAAGACGAGGACCGGCCAGCCCTGGAGGCTGCCGCCCAGGCCGAGCTCGAGCGGGGTGCCGCCGGGGCCGACGATCTTGGCGTTGATGAGGCCGATGAGGGCGATGAACAGGCCGATGCCGACGCTGATGGCCGTCTTGAGGTAGGCGGGGACGGCCTTGAAGACCGCCTCACGGAAGCCCGTGAGCACCAGGACGAGGATGATGACGCCCTCGATGACGATGAGGCCCATGGCGTCGGCGTAGGTCATGCCGTTCATGCCGACGAGCGTGTAGGCGACCATGGCGTTGATGCCCAGGCCGGCCGCCATGCCCATCGGGAAGTTGGCGACCAGGCCCATGAGGATCGTCATGACGCCGGCGACGGCGGCGGTGCCGGAGGCGATCGCCGTCGGGGAGACGTCGCTCGTCGCCGACAGGATGAGCGGGTTGAGCACGAGGATGTACGCCATCGCGAAGAACGTGACGAAGCCGCCACGGACCTCACGGGCGACGGTGGAGCCGCGCTCGGTGATGTGGAAGAAACGGTCGAGGGCGCTGGTGGGTGCCTGCGCGCTCTGGGAGCTGGGGGACGTGGTTGTTGCACTCACGCACCGGATTCTTCCTCAGGTGGCCCACCTCCCGCGCCGGGATGCTCGTCACACCGGCGGGCGCCCCGTGCGAGGCTGGGCCCATGAAGATCCTGCTGTCCGACACCAGCCACCTCGACCCCGCCCCGCTGCGCCGGGCCGGGCACGACGTCGTCCTCTTCAACGAGTCCGAGCCCGTGCCGGTCGAGCACCGCGACGCCGAGGCGATGGTGCTGTGGGGAGGCGGCGGCAACGGGGACCCCACGGTCCTGGCCCAGATGGCCGGGTACCTCACCCGCCTGCGCTGGATCCAGACCCTCGCCGCCGGCCCCGACGGCGTCCTCGCGGCCGGCTTCGACGAGTCGGTGGCCATCACCTCGGGCCGCCACTTCCACGACCTCACCGTGGCCGAGCACGCCGCGGCCCTCGCCCTGGCCTGCGTGCGCCGCCTCCCTCAGGTGGTGCGCGCGGCGGACCGGCGCGAGTGGCTCGCCGGCATCGGCGGCGCGCAGCCGCTCGACGACCCGCAGCGCCTGACCACCCTGCTGGGTGCGCGCGTGCTCGTGTGGGGCTTCGGGGCCATCGGGCAGGCGACGGCGAGGCTGCTCACGGCCTTCGGGGCCACGGTGCGCGGGGTGGCCCGCAGCGCGGGTGAGCGTGCGGGCCTCGAGGTGGTCGCGGTGGACGATGTCGAGTCGGTCCTGCCCGAGACCGACCTGCTCGTCATGGTGCTGCCCTCGACGCCGTCGACGGCGGGGGCGCTGTCGCGTGAGCGCCTGGCGCTCCTTCCCCGGCGGTCCGTGGTGGTCAATGTGGGCCGGGGCTCGACCGTGGACCAGGTGGCGCTGGAGGAGGCGCTGCGCGCGGGGGCGTTGAGCGCCGCCGGGCTGGACGTGACGGACCCCGAGCCGCTGCCGGCCGGGTCAGGGCTGTGGGACGCCCCGAACGTCGTCATCACCCCGCACGCGGCCGGTGGGCGCCCGGTGGGCGCGGCGCAGCGCGTGCTGAGGAACGCGGCCCTGGTCGAGGCCACGCCCGTGGGCGAGCCGGTCACGGGCCTGGAGGCCCTCGTCCGGCGCTGAGAGCAGTGCTGAGCGGGTCCCGTGCGCAGCCGGGGCGCCGGGCTCAGTCGCGGAAGGGCAGGACGGCCTCGAGCTCGGCGAGGGCCGCGGGGGCGGGCCTGCGCCCGGGAGCGGTGTCAGCCAGGGCCGCGGTGAGGGCGGCGGCGTGGCGGTCCTGTTCCGGGGTCCCGGCCGAGGGCTGGGAGGCGGGCCGGCCGGCGGGCTCGGCGGCCGCCTCGGCCTTGCGGCTGCGACGGCGGGCGGGACGTGCGGGCTCCGCGACCCCAGTGGCCCCGGTGGACCCGGTGGGCTCGTCCTTCCTCGTGCGTCGGGCGGTCCGACGCCGGGGGGCGCGCGCAGCGGGCTCCGGCGCCTCAGTCCCGGCCGGCTCCGGGTCGGCAGGTGCCGGGGCCCCGGCCTCCCCCGCCTCAGTGTCCTGCGCCCCGGCCTCCGGGCCGGCGGGCTCCTGCCCGGACGGCGTCCCGACGCCCTCGACGGGCTGGGCGGGCGAGCCCGCCTCAGCGACCGCCTGCGCCTGGGGGACCCCGTCACGCAGCGACACGCCGTCGGTACCGATCGGCTCCATCGCCGCCTCGTCCAGGCGGGAGGGCGCCACCGGCCACTCCGGGCCCTGGTCCGGCAGGTCCGTCTCCGAGTGGGCGCCGCAGCCGTGGTCGAGGGAGACCACGCGGCCGTCGTCGGCCGCCCACTCGTTCGCGCACACGCCGAAGACCGCGCGCATCGGGCCCGCCATCGGCAGGAAGAAGCCGCAGGTCGAGCAGGTCGCGTGAGCCTTGCGCACACCATCAGCCTGCGGGCCGTGGTCGCCGTCGTACCAGCGCTGGGCGGCACGCTGGACGCCCTGCGGGCTCAGGACCCGGGCACGGCCGAAGTCGACGGCGTCGGTCCCCGCCAGCACCAGGCCGTCCGGGGTCGCGTCCCCCTCGCCGTCGGCCGTCGCCTCCCAGCCCGGCTCCAGGCGCTCGTCCGTCTCCCGGCGCGGCAGGCGGTCCGAGCGGCTGATGTCACCGGGCTGGAGCCGGTCCGCCCACGGCACCCACACCGGCGACAGGAGAGCCTCCTCGCCCGGCAGCAGCGCCATCTCGCTCACCGTCGCCGTGCGCGAGCGCGGCACGCGGGTCAGCGTCACGGCCCAGCGCCAGCCCCGGTAGCCCGCGAGGTTGCACTCGAAGAGGTGGGTGATGACCCGCTCCCCCTCGGGGCGGGCCGCCATGTGCTCGCCGACGCTCAAGGGCTCCGTGACCTGGGCCAGGCAGTCGCGGGCCAGCGCGATGGCGTCGTCAGAGGTCAGGGTCCTGTCCTTGCCCGCGGCGCTCGCCTGCGCGAGCGTGGGCATGGAGCCGGGCCGGGGCAGGTCGCGGGTCGCGGGGTCCTCAAGGGTTCCGGCCGTGCCGGGAGCCAGGGGCTCGACCACGTGCGCAGCGGTCGTGGCGCTCGCCGACGAGTCGGGGGACTCGAGTTCGGGCGTCGCGGTCATCACATCAGTCACCCGGCCAGTGTAGGGGGCGGCGCGCAGGCGGGCACCGACGGGTGCCCCGTGCCCGGCCCTCACCCCTCCTCACCCCTCCTCGACTGAGACGACACGGTGCACGGCCACCGTCAGCTCGGTCTCGCGGTCCAGGTCCGCCAGCCGCACCCGCCCGGCCTCGACGGCGAGCACCCTCACCCGCCGCTCCTGCACCACGCCGTCGGGGCCCGCCAGACGCAGACGCAGCCGGGAGCGCGAGGCCTGGGCCTGGCGCATCACCGCCAGGGCGTGCACCGGGTCCGTCGCAGCACCGGCCGGCACGGCCGAGTCCCGGCGCGCCCGCTCCCCGGCACGCAGGCGCCCCACCAGCACGGCCAGGTCCCGGGAGGAGGGACGACGGCGGCGGGTGGCGGTCGCGGCGCCCGGCCGGACGGGGTCAGCAGCGGGGCCGCCGCGTCGGGCCCCGACGGCACCGCCCGCCAGCAGCAGGCGCCCGCTCGCGTCCTCCAGCACCGGGGACAGGCCCGCGGTGCGCAGCTCTCGCAGCACCTGGCCCGCCGGGGCCGTGGCGAGCAGGACGCCCGGGGCGACCTCGTCGAGCCCCAGCCCCCTCAGGCGCGTCTCAGCCAGGAGGCCGGCCGCGGCCGCAGGGTCGGGGACCCTGAGCACGCAGGCGACCTCGCGCACGCGCACGGCACCGTGGTGGCGGGCCACGTCCTCGATGAGGACGGTGAGGGTGCTCGGCAGGGGCGCCGGGGTCCAGCGCTCAAGGGCCTGGCGCAGCTCGTCGGCGGACCAGCCGGCGTCGAGGGCGCCGCGCACCGACTCGGCGGTGAAGCGCACGGTGAGGGCGCTGCCGCGGGACTCGACCGTGCTGGCCCGCTCCAGCAGCGCCGCGAGGTCGGGCTCGGGGCGGCCGGGGACGATCGCCGTGAGGTCGGACTGCAGGAGCAGGACGCCGACCGGGACAGCCAGGTCCTCCTCCAGGGCCCGTTCCAGGGCGGCGAGCACACGGGGGTCGGCCTCGCCGTCGGAGGTCAGCAGCGCCTCCTCACGCACGGCCCGGGCGAGGACCCGGCCCGCGCGGGACAGGGCCCCTCCCCCGGTGACCCCCAGGGACTCGGCCTCATCGAGCACGCCGGTGACGGCGCCGTCGGGCACGGGCCTGCGGGGGCGGGCCCAGGTGAGAGCGTCGCGCACCCAGGCGGGGTCGGCGATGGCGCCCTCCGGCAGGCGCTCGAGCAGCAGGAGCACCCGGCGGCGCAGCCTGCCGGCCCAGGCCGCCTCGACCCCGTCGCCGAGGACGGCGCGCAGGGCGCCGTCCTCGCCACGGGTGCCGGCGAGCCAGGGGGCGCGCACCGAGACGGCCCAGGCGGCGGCCAGCGGGGCCCAGCGCTCCGGAAGGGTGGTGGTCCGCCAGTGCGGGGCCTCGGTGGAGGGCACCCAGGTGGCGCCGGCCTCGTCGAGGCCGAGCAGGCCGGCGCCCGCGGCGAGCTCGATGACGCGGGCCGCGGGCGCGCTCTGCAGGCCGAGGGCGTCGGCGGTCCTGGCCAGGGCCCGCACGCCCACGCCACCCGTGCGCAGGATCGGCCCGCCCTCACGGCCCCACTCCTCCAGGAGGCCCGTCACGAGACGGATGGTCTCCTCGGCGGCGCGCGAGGCCTGGTCGGCGGTCGTGGACGGGTCCTGGACGGGCAGCGCGGCGGGGTCCGGGGCGGTGAGGGCCCGGCGCAGCAAGCGGCCGCCGCGCAGGGCGAGGGCGACGTGGCGCGGCAGGAGGAAGCGGGTGGTGCCGGAGGCGTCCCGGGTGCGCTCGAGCCAGCCGCGTGCGATGAGCGGGGCGGCACCGGGCGCCTGGCCACCGTCGCGCAGGGTCCCGGCGGGTGGGCCCCAGGTGAGCGCGTCGAGCATGGCGAGGGAGGCCGGGGGCAGGACGGGGGCGTCCTCCTCCGGCAGGTCCGCTAGGTCCGCCGGCGGCACCTCGGGGGCGGGGGCTCGCTGGGTGTCAGCCGGCTGGGCGACGGCTCGCTGGGCGGCGGCGTGAAGCGCCCGCAGCGAGGGGGGCGGGGACCCCTCGGGCCGGTTCTCCCCCGGTGCCACGGCCAGGGCGAGCGGGTCCGCCGGGGCGAGCCCGAGCGGGTGGGGGCCGAAGGCCTCCGCGAGACCGGGGACGGGGCCCGGGTCGAGGACGAGCGCGAGGCGGCGCAGCGTCGCCAGGTGGGCGGCGACGTCGTCGTGCGGAAGGAGCAGGGCGGGGCCGAGGAGGTCGGGGTCCTGGGTGCCGGTGGCGACGACGGCCTCGGCGACGGCGAGCACGGCGGCGTCGAGGTCCGCGAGCGCGGTCTCGACGCTCGGGCGGGCGCCGGCGCGGGCGGCGAGCATGGTGAAGGAGGAGGACGGCGGGGACAGCAGGTCCGGGCGGCAGGCGAGCAGCGCCGCGACCTCGGCGTCGGGCAGGGCGGTGAGGTGCGCGGCCAGGGTCTCGGTGCTGACGGCCGCGGCCGCAGGACCGGCCAGGAGCGCGTCGAGCCGGTGCGCGGCACCCCGCGCGGGGTGCGCGTCGTCGGAGTGCGCGGTGGCGGGCGTCATGCTCATCCGCACCAACCTACCGCTGCGCGCTGCGGACCACCTCTCCCTCCGCTCCCGCCTCTCCCGCCAAGGGCCACCTTTTGCGCCAAGGACAACCTGTCGCTCCCAGGACAACCCATGTGCGCCATCCACGTTGTCCTGAGGCGTACACGTTGTCCTAGGAGCAACAGGTTGTCCACGCAGCACGTGCGCCGGCGTCAGGACCGGGCCGTCGCCCCGCGCCGGCACCGGCGGCCCGGCCCCCGTGGCGCTGCGCGGCCAGGACCGGACAGTCCCGAACGCCCGCGGCCCGGACCCGCGTCAGCCGACAGCCGAGCCGTCGCCTGCGTCACGGCGCCCACCGAGGGCCGCGCGCGATACTCCGTCCATGCCCGCCACGCCCGGCCCACCCGACGGCCCCCTCATCGTCCAGAGCGACAAGACCGTCCTGCTCGAGGTCGCCCACCCCGCCGCCGACGACGCCCGCCGCGCCATCGCGCCCTTCGCCGAGCTCGAGCGGGCCCCCGAGCACGTCCACACCTACCGCGTCACCCCGCTGGCCCTGTGGAACGCCCGTGCCGCCGGCCTCGACCCCGAGACCGTCATCCACGTCCTCATCACCTACTCGCGCTTCCCCGTCCCGCACTCCCTGTTGACCGAGGTCGCCGAGACGATGGGCCGCTACGGCCGCCTCCAGCTGCTCTCCGACCCGGCGCACGGGCTCGTGCTGCACGCCACGGACGTGCCCGTGCTCGAGGAGGTCACGCGCTCGCGGCGCACCGCGGGGATGCTCGGTGAGCGCCTGTCCCCCGAGGACGTCGTCGTCCACCCCTCCGAGCGCGGCAACCTCAAGCAGGCGCTCATCAAGCTGGGCTGGCCCGCGGAGGACCTCGCCGGCTACGTCGACGGCGAGAGCCACCCCATCGCCCTGGCCGACGACCCCGAGGGGGCCGCCGCCCGCGTGCCCGGCGCCTTCGCGCTGCGCCCGTACCAGTCCCAGGCGGTCGAGGCCTTCTGGGCTGGCGGCAGCGGCGTCGTCGTCCTGCCCTGCGGGGCCGGCAAGACCCTCGTGGGGGCCGCCTGCATGGCCCGGAGCTCGACGACGACGCTCATCCTCGTGACGAACGCGGTCTCAGCCCGGCAGTGGAAGGAGGAGCTGGTCCGCTTCACCTCCCTCACCGAGGACGAGGTCGGCGAGTACTCGGGCTCGCGCAAGGAGGTGCGGCCGGTCACCATCGCCACGTACCAGGTGCTCACCACCCGCCGGAAGGACGTCTACCCGCACCTCGACCTGCTCGACGCCCACGACTGGGGCCTCATCGTCTACGACGAGGTGCACCTGCTGCCCGCCCCGGTCTTCCGCATGACCGCCGAGCTCCAGGCGCGCCGTCGGCTCGGGCTGACGGCGACGCTCGTGCGCGAGGACGGCCGTGAGGACGAGGTGTTCTCCCTCATCGGGCCCAAGCGCTACGACGCCCCGTGGAAGGACCTGGAGAACCAGGGGTGGATCGCGCCCGCCGTCTGCACGGAGGTGCGCCTGGCCCTCGACGCCGGCGAGCGCATGACCTACGCGACCGCCTCGCCCGAGGACCGCTACCGGCTGGCCGCGACGACCCCGCGCAAGACGGGTGTGGTCGACCGGCTGCTCGAGCGCCACCCCGGCGAGAGCGCACTCGTCATCGGCCAGTACGTCGACCAGCTCGAGGAGATCGCGGAGCACCTGGGGGCCCCGCTCATCACCGGGGCGACGACGGTCCGCGAGCGCCAGCGGCTCTACGACGCCTTCCGTGCCGGCCAGGTGGGCACGCTCGTGGTGTCCAAGGTCGCCAACTTCTCCATCGACCTGCCGGGAGCCTCCGTGGCGGTGCAGGTGAGTGGGTCCTTCGGGTCCCGTCAGGAGGAGGCTCAGCGCCTGGGCCGGATCGTGCGACCGAAGGAGGACGGGCGACAGGCCCACTTCTACACGGTGGTCACGCGCGACACGGTGGACCAGGACATGGCGGCGCACCGTCAGCGCTTCCTGGCCGAGCAGGGCTACGCCTACGACGTCGTGGACGCCGCGGACCTGTGAGGACGGCCCTGGGGGCGAGCCCGGGGCGGGCAGGGGCCCGCGGGCACGGCGCCCCCGAGGGCCCGCCCACCCGGCGGCTCCCGGCCGCCCGCCCTCTCGGCCCTCTCAGCGGCGGGTGACCGCGTGGGCCCGGGCGCTGAGGACCAGCTGCCGGGCGAGCTCACGGCCGAAGGCCTGGACGACGGCGTCCACCCTCTCCGCCTCGGCGCGCGCCCACCTGCCCGCCTCGACGGCCGCGGCGGGCAGGTCGGCGTCGGCAAGCGCCTCGGCGGCCTCGCCGCCCTGGACGAGGCCCATCTCGCGGGCCGCGCTGCGCGCCTGCCAGTACTCGATGCGGGCGGGGGTGGACTCGGGGTGGTGCTGCAGGGCGAGCAGGCGCCCGGCGCGCCACGCCTGGACGGGGGCGCCGGCGGAGGAGGCGAGCAGGGTGGCCCCCTCGGGCAGGCGGACGACGCCGTCGTCGTGGGAGACGATGACGGGCAGGCGGGTGCCGTCGTGGGTGGGGACGCCGGTGCGCACCGCGGTGCGCACGGCGGCGTCGATGACCGGTGCGAGGAAGGGGTCCTCGGTGGCCGCCTCGGTGAGCTCGATCTCGACGATGCCGCCCTCGGGCCCGTGGGGCGAGGGGACGGCGGTGGCGCCGCCGAGCGCCTCCGCGGCGACCTGGGCGCCCAGGCAGATGGCGACGGCGGGCACGCGCTCCTCGACGACGCGCCGCAGCAGGTGGCGCAGGTCCGCGAGCCAGGGGTGGGCGCCGTCGTCGTGGGCGCTCATGGCGCCGCCCATGACGACGAGGCCGTCACCGACGTCGGCGAGGTCGGGGACGGGGTCGCCCTGCCACAGGCGTACGAGGCTCAGCCGGGCGCCGCTGGCGAAGAGCCACTCGCCCAGGCGGCCGAGGGGGGCGAAGGCCTCCGGCTCGATGACCGTGAGGACGGGGGTGCGAGCACCTGTCGGGTCCTGTCGGAGGGCTCCCGCTATGTCAGTCATGCGGTCTATTCATGCCATGAGCCCCGGGCCGCGCAAGCCGGCACCGGTGCGCGCCGCCGTGGCGGGCGGTCCTCGCCAGTCCCGCTGCGGGGAGCCGGCGTCCCCGTTCTGGCGCGCGCTTGCAGTGAAACTGCTTGCGGCAGGCGGGGGCCGGGACGACGATGACGGGTGATGGAGACAACACGCCTTGCCCGTCCGGGCGCACTCGTCCGCCTGTCCGCCTGCGGCCTGCTCGTCGCCGGGGCCCTGGTGCTGCCCCCGACGGCGGCCGCTGCCCCTCTCTCGTGGGAGGCCCCCGCCCGGGTGCTGCCGGCGGCGACGTCGACCGTCCTGTCCCAGCCGGTCACCGACGGCGCCGGGGTGCTGGACGACGACGACGCCCAGGAGGTCGTCGACCAGCTCGCTGAGGAGGGGGTCGGGCTGTGGGTGGTGACCCTCGACGACGCCTCGGTGACGGCGGAGGCCTACGCCACGCAGGCGTGGGACGACTCGCGTCTGGGCACGCAGGACCTCCTCCTCGTCATCAACACGTCGAGCTCGGCACGCACCTACGCCTTCGCGGGCTCGGCGAGGGGCGGCGTGTGGAGTGACGAGACCGTCGACGAGGTGCGCACCGCGATCTACACCCAGCTGCGCGAGGACGACTACGACGGCGCTGTGCGGGCGGTCCTCACCGGCCTCGGATCCGGGGACGGCGACACAGCCGGCGACGCGGTCCCGGCTGCCGGCTCCACCGCGGCCTCCGATGACGGTGGTGGCAGCGCTGGCCTCGTCCTCGCGCTGGGGGCGGCGGGCGCCATCGGCGGGGGCGCCCTGGCGTACTCGCGCTCACGGCGCAAGAAGTCCTCGAGCGGTGCGCCGACCGGTTCGGGCCCCGCCCCGCAGGTCTCCCTGGAGACCCTCACGGTCCAGGCCGGCAACGCGCTCGTGACGGCCGACGACGCCGTGCGGGCCGCGGACGAGGAGCTGTCCTACGCGCAGGCCCAGTTCGGCCTGGCGGCAACGGACGCCTTCACCCAGGCACTGGCCACGGCCCGTGAGCACGTGGCCCGCTCCTTCGAGCTGCGCCGGCTGCTTGACGACGCGGTCCCCGAGACCGAGGCCCAGCAGCGGCAGATGAGCGAGGAGATCCTCTCGCGCTGCCAGGAGGCGGTGCGGGTGATCCAGGAGCAGGAGGCGGCCTTCAACGAGCGGCGCGGGCTCGAGGCGAACCTGCCGGCCTCGATCGCGGAGACGTCCCAGCGGGCGGAGGAGACCGAGCGCTCCCTCAAGGCCGCCCAGACGCTGCTGGTGACCCTGCACGCCTCCTACCCCGCCTCCGCGCTCACGAGCGTGTCCGAGGCCCCGGCTGAGGCCGCCCGGCTGCTGGCGGCCGGGCGCACGGCCCTGGACCAGGCGCGCGCCTCGGTTGAGGCCGGCGAGCAGTCCACGGCCGTGGAGCAGGTGCGCATCGCCCAGGGCTCCATCGCCCAGGCGGGCCAGCTGGCCGCGCAGGTCTCGGGCGCCCGCGAGCGCCTGGCGACGGCGGAGGCGGACCTCGCCGCGGCCATCGCCTCGATCTCCTCCGACCTGGTGGACGCGGCGCGGCTGAGCGCCCAGGTTCCGGCAGCCTCCCTGTCGCTGCTCGTGGCGGACGCCGAGGCGGCTGTGGCCGAGGGACGGACGGCCTCCACGGGCAGCGGCCCCGGCGGCACGGGCGGGGACCCCCTGGCTGCTCTTGAGCACCTGGCGCGTGCGGAGAGCGCGCTCGACGCCGCCCTCGCGCCGGCGCGCGCCCAGGAGGAGAACGACTCGCGTGCGCGCGCCCAGCTCACCTCCCGCCTGGCGCGGCTGAGCGCCCAGGTCGACGCGGTCACGTCCTACGTCACCACGCACCGCGGGGTCGTCGGTCCCTCGGCCCGCACGGCCCTGAGCGAGGCGGCGCGCCACGCGGCGGCGGCCACGAGCCTGCAGCCGACGGCCCCGGCAGCCGCCCTCACGGAGGTCGCGGCCGCGGAGCCGCTCGTGGCTCAGGCCCAGGCCCTGGCGGAGACCGACGTGCGCAACCACCGGGACTCGTGGGGCTCGGGCTCCTCGGGGGACTCCGGCATCGACCTGGGCTCGCTCGTCCTGGGCGGCATCCTCCTGGGCGGTGGCGGGCGCCGCGGCGGCTACGGCGGCTGGGGCGGTCACGGTGGCGGCTTCGGCGGAGGATTCGGAGGAGGCGGCGGCGGTTTCGGAGGAGGGGGCGGCCGCTTCTGAGCCGTTCGCCTCAGCGCCCCGCGCCCGCCCAGGCTCACGCCGTGAGCGATACGAGTGCGTCATCCCCCGAGGTCGGCCGGACACGACGCCCCTGTCCGTGGGACCATCCTCGTGAGGCACGCACGCGCCGCTCCCCAACGACGCGAGGCGCACCCCGCCACCGTGAGAGAACGAAAGGCCACCACCATGGTTGAGAAGCAGTCGATCCTGGGGCGCATCGCCCAGCTGACCCGAGCCAATGTCAACGCCCTCCTCGACCGCGCCGAGGACCCGGAGAAGATGCTCGACCAGCTCGTGCGCGACTACACCGCCTCCATCGCCGAGGCCCGTGACGCCGTCGCCCAGACCATCGGCAACCTCCGCCTGGCCGAGAAGGACTACGAGGCCGACCTCAACGAGGCCAAGGACTGGGGCGCCAAGGCGCTCGCCGCCTCCACCAAGGCGGACCAGCTGCGCGCCGCGGGCGACACCGCCGGCGCCGACAAGTGGGACTCCCTGGCCAAGATCGCCCTCACCAAGCAGATCTCCGCCGAGAACGAGGCCAAGGCCTCCGAGCCGATCATCGCCTCCCAGCGCCAGGTCGTCGACCAGCTCAAGACCGGCCTGCAGCAGATGGAGGCCAAGCTCTCCGACCTCAAGTCCAAGCGCGACACGCTCGTCGCCCGCCAGAAGTCCGCCCAGGCCCAGGTCAAGGTCCAGGGGGCCATCCGCTCGATCAACCTCATGGACCCCACGAGCGAGCTCTCCCGCTACGAGGACCAGGTGCGTCGCATCGAGGCCCAGGCCGAGGGCCAGGCCGAGATCGCCGGTGCCTCCCTCGAGGCCCAGTTCGCCGAGCTAGAGTCCTCCTCCACCGCCACCGAGGCCGAGCTGCGCCTGGCCGCCCTCAAGTCGGGCGCCGCCATCGAGGCTCCCGCCCCCACGGCCCAGATCACCGACGGACAGGTCGATGACGCCTTCGCCGCCCTGAAGGACGAGACCGGGCAGGCGCAGGAGTCCTCCTACTGAGGCACCCGCTGAGGGACCGGGCCGGGAGCCGACGGTCCCCGGCAGCACAGTGGCACCACCGTGACGGCGGCCGTGCGTGAGGCACGGCCGCCGTCGCGCGTTCCCGCACCCCGCCCGGCCGGCGACCCCGCACCGGCCGCCGGCCCCGTCCCGGCCCGCCCCGCTAGCATGGGCGCATGACTGCGGCCCCCACGTACCTGCTCGTTGACGGCGAGAACATCGACGCGACCCTGGGCATGAGCGTCCTCGGACGCCGCCCCGAGCCGGAGGAGCGTCCCCGTTGGGACCGGGTCCTGTCCTTCTGCGACGACCTGTCCGACTCCACAGCCGGCGGCCAGGGGCCGGACACGACCGCCCTGTTCTTCCTCAACGCCACCAGCGGCCACATGCCGATGGGCTTCGTCCAGGCCCTCATGGCGATGGACTACCGGCCGCTGCCCCTGGCCGGCTCCGGCAGCCCCGAGGAGAAGGTCGTCGACATCGGTATCCAGCGCACGCTGGACGCGCTGAGCGAGCGGGCCGAGTCCGGCCAGCCGGTGCAGGTGCTGCTGGGCTCGCACGACGGCGACTACGTGCCGCAGATCGAGCGCCTGCTGGACGCGGGCGCCACCGTGGGCGTGCTGTGCTTCCGCGAGTTCCTCAGCACGCACCTGGCCTCCCTGCAGGACCGGGGCCTGCGGGTGCACGACCTGGAGTACGATGTCGACGCCTTCAAGACGACGCTGCCGCGCATCCGCATCATCCCGCTGGCGGAGTTCGACCCCTTCGCCTTCATCTGAGCAGCGGCCCGCCGCCCTCCGGTGTCGTTCAGGAAACACTCAGCCGGGGCGGGCACAGTGCCTCCCATGGACCGATCCCAGGACTCCCAGAAGCGGGAGGCGCACCTGCTCGTCGTCGACGACGAGCCGAACATCCGCGACCTGCTCGCCTCCTCCCTGCGATTCGCCGGCTTCGAGGTCTCCACGGCCGCGGACGGCAACGGCGCCCTGCGGGGCGTCGACGAGGGCGAGCCGGACCTCATCGTCCTGGACGTCATGCTGCCGGACATGGACGGCTTCACCGTTGCCCGCCGCCTGCGCGAGCGCGACATCACCACGCCGATCCTCTTCCTCACCGCCCGCGACGACATGTCCGACAAGGTCCAGGGCCTGACCGTCGGCGGGGACGACTACGTCACCAAGCCCTTCGGCCTGGAGGAGGTCGTGGCCCGCATCCGGGCGATCCTGCGGCGCACCCACGCGCTCGCCGGGGACGACGACGGCACCCTGCGGGTGGCGGACCTCGTCCTGGACGAGGACGCGCACGAGGTCCACCGCGCCGGCGTCGAGGTGGACCTGTCCCCCACCGAGTTCAAGCTGCTGCGCTACCTCATGCTCAACCAGGGTCGCGTGGTCTCCAAGGCGCAGATCCTCGACCACGTCTGGGAGTACGACTGGAACGGGGACGCCGCCATCGTCGAGTCGTACATCTCCTACCTGCGCCGCAAGGTGGACCAGGTCGAGACCGCCGCCGGCGAGCCGGTCGCCCCGCTCATCCAGACCCGCCGCGGCGTCGGCTACATGCTCCGTGAGCCCAAGGGCGAGTGAGCACCGGCCGCGCGGCACGCGCCGGCCGGCCACCACGTCCCTCGCGGCGGCGCGCGACCAGTGGGCCTGCCGGCCCCCGCACCGCCAGCACCGGCCGCTGAAGAAGGGGCGCTTCCACCCGGTGGTCAAGGCGAGCCGCCTGTGGCACGCCCAGCCGCTGCGCTCGCGCCTGGTCCTCATCACCACGGCCCTGCTCACCGTCGGCCTGCTCTCCGCCTCCCTGGCGATGACCTCGCTGCTGCAGACGCACCTGCTGAGCCAGGTCGATGACCAGCTGCGCACGACGGCGACGGCCATTGGGTCCCAGGGCGCGACCCAGATCCGCACGGGCAACGAGTCGCTCATGCCGTCGACCTACTACGTGGAGGCCCAGTACCTCGACGGCGAGTCCGGCTTCATGATCAACGACGACACGGCCCGCGAGTACGGCGTCCCCCAGGTCGGTGAGCTCAGCCTCGAGGAGGCCCTCGCCCAGGTCACCGGGCCCCAGCCCTACACGGTCTCCTCCGACCTCATCGGGCACCCCTGGCGGGTCATCTCCCTGCCGCTGCGGGACTCGCGCACGGGCGAGTACCTGGGGGTCGTGGCCATCGCCCTGCCGCTGACGGACCTGCTCGAGGCGGTGGAGCGCTCACGGCTCGTCGTGGCGCTGACGGACGTGGCGATCATCCTCGTCGGCGCCGTCGCGGGAACCTACCTGGTCCACCGCTCCTTCAGGCCGCTGCGCCAGATCGAGACGGTGGCGGGGCGCATCGCCTCGGGCGACCTGTCTGCGCGCGTGCCGCTGACGGAGCCGCGCGACACGGAGGTGGGCTCGCTCCAGCGCGCGCTCAACCAGATGCTCCAGCAGAACGAGCGTGCCTTCAGCGTCCAGGTCGTGGCCCAGGAGCGGATGACGCGCTTCGTCTCCGACGCCTCCCACGAGCTGCGCACACCGCTGGCGGCGATCCGCGGCTACGGCGAGCTGTACCGCATGGGCGGTGTGCCACCCGAGCGTCAGGCCGAGGTCATGGGCCGTATCGAGACCGAGGCCTCGCGCATGGGCCGTCTGGTGGAGGACCTGCTGCAGCTGGCCCGGATGGACGAGGGCCGCAAGATGGTCCTCGAGCCGGTGGACCTCACCGGCGTGTGCGCGGGGGCCCTGGCGGACATGGCCGTCCTGGCCCCTGAGCGGGACTGCGCCCTCGTGGACCTGCTCGACGACGGCGCCGAGCCGGGTCCCGTCGTCGTCACCGGTGACCGGGACCGCCTGAGCCAGGTGGTGACGAACCTGCTGGGCAACGTCACCCGGCACACGCCGTCGGGCTCCCCGGTGGAGATCGCGGTGGGGGCCGTGGGCACGCAGGCCGGCCGCTGCGCCGTCGTCGAGGTGCGCGACCACGGACCGGGGGTGCCGGCCTCGGAGGCGGAGAAGGTCTTCCAGCGCTTCTACCGTGCGGACACCTCCCGCAACCGGGAGACGGGCGGCTCGGGCCTGGGGCTGGCGATCGTGTCCGCGATCGTCGGCCGGCACGGGGGCAGCGTGCGCATGCTCCAGACGCCGGGGGGCGGTGCGACCGTGCGCATCGAGATCCCGCTGGCGCCACCGGGCCCGATGGACTCACAGGGCTCACCGGGCAGCACGGTCCCGGGCGTCTGAGCCGGGACGAGGGTCCCCCCACCGGGCGGCCCGGGACGCCCACGGTGTGACCTCGCTTGCCCCGGGGTGGCCTTCGGAACACCGGGAGGGCCCCTGCCGGCCGTGCGCTGGTCCTACGATGGGGCGTCCTAGGTTCCGACCCGGAGGCTCTTCCCATGGGCGTCGTCGACGCACCTCAGTGGCTCCTGCCGGCCTACGTCCGCTCCGTGCGGGCGCTGGGCTCGACCGCGACCACCGAGCAGGTGCACCAGGCCGGTGAGCGCCTCATCGAGATGTGGGCGAGCCCCGACCGCCGCTTCCACAACCTCAAGCACGCCATCGACATGCTGGCCCGCGTGGACGAGCTCGCGGACGAGTCGCACAACCCGGACGTCATGCGCCTGGCCGCCTGGTACCACGGCTGCGTCTTCTCCTCGGCGTCGGAGCAGACCTACTGTCGCAACGGCGGGGAGGACGAGGAGGCCTCGGCGGCCTACGCCCGTGAGGACCTCACGGCCCTGGGCGTGCCGGAGAGGGTCACCGAGCGCGTGTGCGCGCTCATCATCAACCTCAAGCGTCACAACCTGGAGCAGGGCGACATCGACGCCCTCGCACTCAATGACGCGGACCTGGGCACGCTCGCCGTGGACCCCCAGGAGTACAAGCGCTACCGCGAGCTCGTGCGCCAGGAGTACGCCCACATCCCCGACGGCGACTACCTGCGCGCCCGTCTGGCGATCGTCTCCCGGCTCCTGGCGCGCGAGAGCCTGTTCTGCTCGCCGCTGGGGCAGCGCTGGGAGGCCGCCGCGCGCGAGAACCTTGAGGCGGAGCGCAAGCGCCTGGAGGACGGTCTGGCCGCCCTGCCCAATGAGGTCGTCGTGCCTGCCGGCGGCCTGGACGAGCACGAGGCCGTGCAGAGCGGTGCCGCCGGCGAGCCGGCCGTCTCGGCCACGGACACGCCGGCTGCCCCGGCCGGGGCCGGTGGGCCCACCGGGTCCACTGGGGCCACCGGGTCCACTGCGCCGGGTGCGCCGGCCGAGCCCTCCCAGTCGCCTCAGTCGGCTCACAGCGCCCCCACCCCGAGTGGTGGCCTGCCGCGCGTGAGCACGCCGCCGACCGCACGCACGAGCACGCCGCCGGTGCGTCGCGCCGAGACCGCCGCCAGGGCGCTGGGCCCGCAGGAGGTCTCCCGGGTGATGGAGCACGCGACCTCGATGGAGTCCTGCATCGAGGACCTTGACGCGATCCTGTCCTCCAAGCCGCTGGGGCAGGAGGCGCCGGCGGACCGTCAGGCCCAGGCCGAGTCCGAGCGCCTCAAGATGGCGGAGCGCCTGCGGCTCAAGGCCGAGGAGGCCAAGTGCCTGCGCGAGGCGCGCACGGGTGAGATCACGCCGGTGGTCGCCGAGATCGTCGACGACGGCGCCGCCGGGCTCTGAGGGCCACCGCCCCTCCCCTCGACGGCCCCGTCGGGGCGGAGCTACGTGAGTCAGGCTGCCGGGCTCCACAGGCGCCTTCCGCGTCAGCCGACTACCGGGTTTGTCCACAGGCGGGGTGGCGGGGCCTCGCCGTCGACGCAGCGCCCTCCTAGCGTGGTCCTGCGCCCGCACCGGACGCCGCCCCCCAAGGAGCCCGAGGAAGGACCCCGCCATGCCCGTCTTCTCCGTCGACACCCAGGCCGTCACCGACACGGCCGCACGCACGCGCACCCGCGTCACCACGATCCAGGAGGAGGTGGACGCCATGAGCGCGGACATCGGCCTGCTGCAGGAGTCCTGGACCGGTGGCGCGGCCTCGTCGATGGCCACCTGCGCCAGCGACTGGCACCTGACCCAGCTGCAGGTGCAGTCGAGCCTGGACGCCATCAGCCTGGCCCTGGACCAGGCGGCGACCTCCTACGACGAGGCGGAGAGCACGACCACCTCCCTGTTCACGACCCCGCCGGCGCGCTGAGCCGCACAGGCCGGCGCCCGGGCGGAGCACCTCGGAACGCGACCGGGCCGCCCCTGCTGCTGCAGGGGCGGCCCGGGTCATGACCGTGCGGGGTCAGCCGTCTGGTCGTGGGCTCAGTACATGCCACCCATGTCGTCACCGCCGGCGGCCGGGGCGGCCGGGGGCTCCGGCTTGTCGGCGACGACGGCCTCGGTGGTGAGGAACAGGCCCGCGATGGAGGCGGCGTTCTGCAGGGCGGAGCGGGTCACCTTGACCGGGTCGGCGATGCCGGCGCCCAGGAGGTTGACGTACTCGCCGGTGGCGGCGTTGAGGCCCTCACCGACGGGCAGGTGGCGCACGCGGTCGACGACGACGCCGCCCTCGTAGCCGGCGTTGACGGCGATCTGCTTGAGCGGGGCCTCGACGGCGACGCGGACGATGGCGGCACCGGTGGCCTCGTCACCCTCGAGCTCGAGGGAGTCGAGGACCTCGGCGGCCTGGATGAGGGCGACGCCACCACCGGCGACGATGCCCTCCTCGACGGCGGCCTTGGCGTTGCGCACGGCGTCCTCGATGCGGTGCTTGCGCTCCTTGAGCTCGACCTCGGTGGCGGCACCGGACTTGAGGACGGCGACACCGCCGGCGAGCTTGGCCAGGCGCTCGGAGAGCTTCTCCTTGTCGTACTCGGAGTCGGAGTTCTCGATCTCGCCACGGATCTGGGAGACGCGGGCCTCGATGGCGTCCTTGTCCCCGGCGCCCTCGACGATGGTGGTCTCGTCCTTGGTGACGACGACCTTGCGGGCCTGGCCCAGGTCCTCGAGGGTGGCGTTCTCGAGCTTGAGGCCGACGGTCTCGGAGATGACGGTGCCGCCGGTGAGGATCGCCATGTCCTGCAGCATCGCCTTGCGGCGGTCGCCGAAGCCGGGGGCCTTGACGGCCACGGACTTGAAGGTGCCGCGGATGCGGTTGACGACGAGGGTGGCCAGGGCCTCGGCCTCGACGTCCTCGGCGATGATGGCCAGCGGCTTGCCGGACTGCATGACCTTCTCCAGCAGGGGCAGCAGGTCCTTGACGTTGGAGATCTTGGACTCGACGAGCAGGACGTAGGCGTCCTCGAGGACGGCCTCCTGGCGGTCGGCGTCGGTGACGAAGTAGGGGGAGATGAAGCCCTTGTCGAAGCGCATGCCCTCGGTGACCTCGAGCTCGAGGCCGAAGGTGTTGGACTCCTCGACGGTGATGACGCCGTCGTGGCCGACCTTCTCCAGGGCCTCGGCGATGAAGGAGCCGATCTGCTCGTCAGCGGCGGAGATCGAGGCGGTGGCCGCGATCTCGTCCTTGGTCTCGACGTCCTTGGCGTCGGCGAGCAGGCGCTCGACGACCTTGGTCACGGCCTTGTCGATGCCGCGGCGCACGGCGATGGGGTTGGCGCCGGCGGCCACGTTGCGCAGGCCCTCGCGCACGAGCGCCTGGGCGAGGACGGTCGCGGTGGTGGTGCCGTCACCGGCGACGTCGTCGGTCTTCTTGGCGACCTCCTTGACGAGCTCGGCGCCGATCTTCTCGTAGGGGTCCTCGAGCTCGATCTCCTTGGCGATGGTGACGCCGTCGTTGGTGATCGTGGGGGCGCCCCACTTCTTGTCGAGGACGACGTTGCGGCCCTTGGGGCCGAGGGTGACCTTGACGGTGTCGGCGAGGACGTTGAGGCCTCGCTCCATTCCGCGGCGGGCCTCCTCGTCGAAGGCGATGATCTTGGCCATGTGGTGATTCCTCCACTGGGGTTGGGTGACCGGCCGGCGCCCGCGACGGACGGGTCGGCGCTCCGCGTTCCTGTCCCGCGGAGCACTGGCCCTCACCTGCTGGTCTGGTTGCCTCACCGGGGCGGCGTCGTGGCCGGAGCGGGTCCGGCTGTCACTCGACAGCCCCGAGTGCTAACCGCAACTCTGGCACTCTCGCCCCTTGAGTGCAAGACGCTCAGGTCTGGGTCGGCTGGCGGCGAACTGAGCGCACCGTCGTCGGCGCGGGCCTCACTCCACGAAGTCGTCGCGCAGAACCAGGACGATCGGGTTGGACACTGCCATCTGCGGGTCCTCGACGACGTTCGTGATGCCCAGGGCCTCGGCGACCGCCCGGGCGGTGGCGGCGTGCTCCGGGGCGGAGTAGTAGACGGTCGTGAGCTCCGGCTCGGCCTCCTCGTAGGAGCCCGGGGAGACCGTGACCGCGGTGTAGCCGGCGTTGGAGAGCCGGTCCGAGGTCCGGGCGGCCAGCCCGTTGGTGACCGTGCCGTTGTGGACCGTGACGCCCGTCGTGAGGTCGGCCGTGGCGGGCTCCTCGGTGGGCTCGGCCGGCTCCGGCTCGGCCGGGGCCTCGGTCTCGGCGACGGCCGGGGCCTCGGTCGCGGCGGTGTCCTGGGCCGTCTCGGTCTGGGTCGGACCCGTCACGGCGCCGCCGGGCAGCGCGGACCTGGATCCGAGCAGCGCGACCGCCCCCCAGGCGAGCAGCGGGACGACGACGATGACCAGCAGCAGCGGCAGCCAGCCGCGCCAGGCCGGCACGGGGGCGCGGTGGACTCCGACGGGTACGGGCCCGTCGTCGCTCCGGGCGTCGAACTCGTCCTCGGGGTACGGGTACTGGCTCACACGGCGAGAATAACCGCAGCGGGGCGGATCCGGCCGTGCGGCGCGGCGTGGGCCGCGGCTACGCTCGGCGCGTGAGTGACGCCAAGCCCCTGTCCGAGCTGGTCGACCCGTCCTGGGCGGCGGCCCTGGCTCCCGTCGAGCCCACGGTCCACGAGATCGGCGCGCGCCTGCGCCAGGAGATCGCGGCGGGACGCGGCTACCTGCCGGCGGGCACCGACGTCCTGCGGGCCTTCACCTACCCGATGGAGGAGGTCAAGGTCCTCATCGTCGGGCAGGACCCGTACCCGACGCCGGGCCACCCGATGGGGCTGAGCTTCTCCGTCCAGCCGGGGGTCCAGCCTCCGCGCAGCCTGGTCAACATCTACACCGAGCTGATCTCGGACCTGGGTGTCGAGCGTCCGACGACGGGCGACCTCACGCCGTGGTCGCGCCAGGGGGTCATGCTCCTCAACCGCGTGCTCACGGTGCGCCCGGGGGCCCCGGCCTCGCACCGCGGGTGGGGCTGGGAGACGGTGACGCAGCGCGCCATCGAGGCGCTGGTGGAGCGGGGAGGGCCGCTGGTGGCGATCCTGTGGGGGCGTCCGGCGCAGTCGCTGACCCCCCTGCTGGGGATGACGCCCGTCATCGCCTCGCCCCACCCCTCGCCGCTGAGCGCGTCGCGGGGGTTCTTCGGGTCGCGTCCGTTCAGCCGGGCGAACGAGATGCTGGTGGCGCAGGGGGCCGCCCCCGTGGACTGGCGCCTGCCCTGAGAGCGTCGACGGCGACGGCGGACCGGATGGAGGAGCGAGGGCAGCTGGCCCGCCCGGCCGTGACGACATGGTGGGCTGGCTGCCGCCCTCATCGCCCTGCGTAGACACTGACGGGTGGGTCGTCCCGGCTGTCAGACGCCCGTGGTGCAGGCACTCCTGAGCACATATGGTGAGGTCAGCCTTGCCTAATTGACGGAGTGAGACCATGAGCAGCCCCTGGGAGATCTACGACGCCCTCATCGACGACCTCCCGACCGACGTCACGGTCACCGCCTCGCACCGCGACCCGCGGTGGACGCGCGCGTTCTCCAGCGCCTGCCCGCTCACGGGCGCCGCAGCGGGCATGGGCACCGCCTGGACGATGCAGGTCACCTCCCCTTCGCCCGCACCGCCCTGCCGACGGCGGCCGAGGTGCAGGTCCTCGAGCGGAGCCTGCGCCCGGACGACTACCCGGACACCGCCTGCAAGTACCTGCTGCCCGAGGCGGACTACGTCTTCATCTCCTCCTCGTCCCTGGTCAACAAGACCGCGCCGAGGCTCGTGGCGCTGGCGGCCGACGGCGGCGCCCACGTGGTCATGGTGGGGCCGTCCACGCCCCTGCACCCGCTGTGGCTCGAGATGGGTGTGGAGACGGTGACGGGCTGGGTCCCGGACGCCGGTATCCGCCCCGACCGGCCGCAGTCCCTGCCGGCTGACGGCACCATCGGGGCCGGCACCCGCGTGCACCTGGGGCTCGCCCCCGGCCAGCAGCGCCAGGCGCTCTGAGTGGAGCCGCGTATCGGACTCGAACCGATGACCTGCTGTTTACAAGACAGCTGCTCTACCAACTGAGCTAACGCGGCGTCGCGGGACAGCCTACAGGCAGGCGTGCGCAGCCAAGGACCCGCCCGGGGCGCCCCGGCCCTCCGGGCTCAGCCCGCGACCCCACCCGCGCGGATGAGGTCGGTCAGGCCCGTGGCGGTGGCGATCTTGGTCAGGTCCGCCGTCTTGCCCGCGACGAGGACGGTGGGGGTGGCGTTGACGCCGTACTCCTTGAGGGTCTGGTCGCCCAGGGCGGTCCAGGCGGCGTAGCGGTTCTCCTTGATGGCCGCATCGATCCGGGCCGACACGTCCGCGGAGACCCCGGCCTCACCGGCGGCGGTGACGATGTTGGCGACCGTCATCATCGACGTGTCCTGGGCGTCGTAGATCCGGGCGAAGAGGGTCATGAGGGCGGCGTGGAAGGCGAAGGACGCCTCGGGCTGCTCGTCGAGCACCAGGCCCATGGCGTTCATCGCCATGTCCGTCCAGCCGCTCTTGAGGAGCTTGCTGGGCCGCAGCACCACCGTGACGTCCCCGCTCTCCACGAGGCTCTTGATCTCGTCGTGGTGAAGGTTCTCGAAGTAGGCGCAGAAGTGGCAGGAGTAGTCGAAGAAGATCTCGACGATGGTGGCGCCCGACGCGGTGGACCCGGGCTCGAGGGAGCCCCCGTAGGTCCAGGAGGCGTCGGACAGCACGGGACCGGGCACCCCGGCGGTGCTCGCCTTCTTGCTGGCGATGGTGCCGCCGCTGAGCTGGGGGCGGTTGCGGGACTGGACGTACATGGTGCCGCCGACCCCGGCGACGCCGACGACCGCGGCACCGATGAGGGCGCGGCGGGTCAGGCGCGCGCGCCTGTCCTTGCGCTCCTGCTCCTCGCGCATGGCCCGGGCCTTGGCGCGCGCGGCCTCACGGCGCTGGGCCTTGGTGGTCCTGTCGTTCGACGCCATGGGTCTCCTCGTTCTCGGCTGCTGTCGCTGACGCTAGCCATTGTGCCTGTCGGGCCCCTGGGAGCCGTAGCCGCGGGCGGTGAGTCGTCCCTCACGGCCCGCACGGGGGCTCAGAGGGCCAGGGGCGCCAGGGTCGTCGGGGGCATGGCGCCCAGGGCGAAGAGCCCGGCCACGCCGAGCACCGCCGAGAGCAGCACCATGACGAGGATGAGGCGCGGGGAGGTGGAGCGGGTGAGCGTCTCGATGAGCCTGCGCCCGCCCCGGCGCGTGGGCGCTCCCCACGGGACGAACCAGGCCACGGACAGGAACACGGCCACGAGCGCGGCGCTGAAGGCTCCGGCGCGGTGGTACTCGCTCAGTCCCTGCACCACCCCGGGCAGCGCGCTGAGGTCCAGCCCGACGGCGGCGCCCCCGTAGGCGATGAGGACGGCCACGAGACCCCCGACGAGGACGGCGGCCGCGGACGCGGCGACCGAGCGCAGGAGGTACACCGGGGACAGGGCGACCATGCGGGCGGTGTCCCCGCGTCCGGCGCGACCGGCCTCCAGGCGCCTGACGCGCCGGGCGTCGTCGGCCCTGCCGACGGTGCCCGAGATGACGATGAGCACCGCGGCGACGAGGACGGACCACGTGGGCACCCACACGCCCAGAGCGGCCAGGAGGAGGGCGACGGAGGTCACCACGAGCCGGTGCGGGCGAGGCTCGCGCGCCCACTCGGGCAGGAGGAGGGCATCCTCGGGCCTCCGCTCCCGCCCGGGCTGCTCGACGGGGCCGGCCGGGACGGGCTGGGACGCGGGCTGGGGCCCGTAGACGCGCGGGTCCGGGACGCCGGCGGCGCGCGCGCCGACCGGGGTGCTGAGGTAGCCGTAGCCTCCCGACGGCGACGCCCCCGGCACGGGGACGGGCCGGGGCCCCGGGCCCGCGGGACCCACTGGGCTCACAGCGCTCACCGGGCTCACGGGGTTGGCGGGGCTCGCGCCGGCCACCGGCGCGCTCGGCACGGAGCCGTAGGAGGAGGGGGCTCCGCGCTCCCCGAGGGTCCGCGCGAGGGCCGCCTCGCCGCTGCCGCCGTCGGCGACCTCGTCCAGCACCGCGAGCAGGTCGTCCACGCTCAGGCGGTCGCCCTCCTCGGGGGCCAGGGCGGCGGTGAAGGCGCGGGCGAGGGCGGGGCTGGCCGTCTCCAGGTCCCCGAGCTCGGGGGTCCCGGCGTAGACACGGCGGAAGACGGCCTGCCACGGGCCGGAGCCGAAGGGGGCGCGGCCGGTGACGGCGAAGAGGAGGACGCCGGCGCAGGCGTACCAGTCGACGCCGGGGCTGGGGTCGCCGCCGTCGAGCATCTCCGGCGGGATGAAGCCGGGGGTGCCGGTGACCTGGCCGGTCTGGGTGAGGCGGACGTCGTCGGCGACCTGGGCGATGCCGAAGTCGATGAGGACGGGTCCCTGCGCGCCCAGCATGACGTTGGAGGGCTTGAGGTCGCGGTGGATGACCCCGGCGGCGTGGACGGCCTTGAGGGCGTCCACGAGCCCGTGGGCGAGGTCGGCCAGGTCCCGGGCGTCCTCGGTGAGATCGTAGGCGCCCTCGTGGTCCACCTCGTGCTGGAGGGTGGGGCCGTCGACGAGCTCGGTGATGACGAAGGTGACGCCCGTGCCGTCGGCGCCGTCACCGGTCTCGATGTCGAGGATGCGGGCCACGCGCGGGTCGCGCACGCGCGCGAGGACGGAGGCCTCGCGGTCCAGGCGCCTGCGGGCCATGGGGTCCGCGGCGATCTGGGGGTGGAGGATCTTCATGGCGACGTGGTGGCAGTCGCCGTCGGAGACCTCCCACACGACGCCCATGCCCCCGGCCCCGAGCCGGCGGACGAGCCGGTAGCCGCCCACCTCCGCCCCGGCGCGCAGGCCGGAGATGGAGGTGGGGGTGGTCGCCCGCACATCCGGGTTCTGCGTCATGGGCGTCACCCTACCGGGCAGCCGCGCACCACCTCCCGCTGTGAGCGGAGTCACCCATGAGTGCGAGAAGTCAGACAACCAGGCAGTGGCCCAGCGGCCTCCGCACGTGACAGGATGAGCCCGCGCCCGGCACCTGCTGGACGCATGTGTCAGTGCGGACACGCATTCGGCACCTTTCACAACGGATCGTCCGGCACGTACCTGCCGGTGAAGGGATTGCTTCCTATGGCAACGGTGACCTTTGACCACGCCACTCGCGTCTACCCGGGCAACGACCGCCCCTCGGTGGACCAGCTCAACCTCGAGATCGCCGACGGCGAGTTCCTCGTCCTCGTGGGCCCCTCCGGCTGCGGCAAGTCCACCTCCCTGCGCATGCTCGCCGGCCTGGAGGACGTCAACTCCGGCCGCATCCTCATCGGCGACAAGGACGTCACGGACGTCCAGCCGAAGGACCGCGACATCGCCATGGTCTTCCAGAACTACGCCCTCTACCCCCACATGTCCGTCGCGGACAACATGGGCTTCGCGCTCAAGATCGCCGGCACCCCCAAGGCCGAGATCGAGCAGCGCGTCAAGGAGGCCGCCAAGATCCTGGGCCTGACCGAGTACCTCGACCGCAAGCCGAAGGCCCTCTCCGGTGGTCAGCGCCAGCGTGTCGCCATGGGTCGCGCCATCGTGCGCAAGCCGAAGGTCTTCCTCATGGACGAGCCGCTGTCCAACCTGGACGCCAAGCTCCGTGTCCAGACCCGCACCCAGATCGCCTCCCTCCAGCGCTCGCTGGGCGTCACCACGGTCTACGTCACCCACGACCAGACCGAGGCCCTGACGATGGGTGACCGCATCGCGGTCCTCAAGGACGGCCTCCTGCAGCAGGTCGGCACCCCGCGCGAGATGTACGACAAGCCCGCCAACGAGTTCGTCGCCGGCTTCATCGGCTCCCCCGCCATGAACCTCGGCCGCTTCAAGATCGAGGGCGAGGACGCGGTCCTGGGCTCCGCCCGCGTCCGCCTGTCGCGCGCCACCCTCGACGCCATCAAGCCCGAGGACAACGGCAAGATCGTCATCGGCTTCCGTCCCGAGTCGCTCGACGTCGTCGCCGCCCAGGACGAGCTCTCCATCCCGGTGCGCCTGTCCTTCGTCGAGGAGCTCGGCTCCGACGCCTACATCTACGGCGAGCTCGTCGGCGCCGAGAACGCCGAAGAGAAGCTCGGCTCCGGTGAGGACTCCTCGCAGATCATCGTCCGCGTGCCCCCGCGTACCGCCCCGAACCCGGGCGAGACCGTGCACGTGCGCATCCGCCCCGGCCAGGAGCACCTGTTCTCCGCCTCCACCGGCGAGCGTCTGCCCGCCTGAGGCTGAGGCCGGCACCCGCCACCAGCACCAGCGCGAGCCCCGTCCCTCTCCTCGAGGGGCGGGGCTCGCCCCGTCTGCGCCCGGCTCGCACGCACAACCCACCACCTGAGAGAATGCGGTCATGCCCCAGTCCATGCAGATCACCGCAGCGACCATCGACCCCTCGTTGCTCGACCTGCCGTGGGAGACCCCGCTCGAGCACTGGCCCGCCGAGGTCCTGGCGGCGCTGCCCCGGGGCCTGTCCCGGCACATCGTCCGATTCGTCAACCTCTCCGAGCGCGTCATCGCCGTCAAGGAGATCGGCGAGTCCGTCGCCCACCGCGAGTACGAGCTCCTGCGCAACCTCGGGCGCCTGGGCGCGCCCTGCGTGGTGCCCACCGCCGTCATCACCGGACGCACCGACCTGGACGGCGAGGCCCTCAACTCCGCCCTCGTGACGGAGCACCTGTCCTACTCCCTGCCCTACCGCGCCCTCTTCAGCCAGTACATGCGCCCGGAGACCGCCTCGCGCCTCATCGACGCCCTCGCCGTGCTCCTCGTGCGCCTGCACCTGCTCGGCTTCTACTGGGGCGACGTCTCCCTGTCCAACACGCTCTTCCGCCGGGACGCCGGGGCCTTCGCCGCCTACCTCGTCGACGCCGAGACCGGCGAGCTCTACCCGGAGGGCCTGACCGAGGGCAAGCGCCTCTACGACATCGACGTCGCGCGCACCAACATCATCGGCGAGCTCATGGACCTCCAGGCGGGCGCCCTGCTGGAGCCCACCGTGGACACGATCGAGGTCGGCGACCGGATCGTCAGCCGCTACACCGAGCTGTGGAGCGTCCTCACCGGCGAGGAGACCTTCCCGATGGACGAGCGCTGGCGCGTGCGCCAGCGCATCGAGCACCTCAACGAGCTCGGCTTCGACGTCGGCGAGCTGTCCATGAAGACGACGGCCGACGGCGGCTCCACCACGATCTCCATCCAGCCCAAGGTGGTCGACGCCGGCCACTACCACCGTCAGGTCATGCGCCTGACGGGCCTCGACGTCGAGGAGCGTCAGGGCCAGCGCATGCTCAACGACCTTGAGGCCTTCCGCGTCTACCGGGGTCTTCAGGGCCAGCCCGTCGAGCTCGTCGCCCACACGTGGCTCGCCGAGGTCTTCGAGCCCACCATCCAGGCCGTCCCCGTCGAGCTGCGCCGCAAGCTCGAGCCCGCCGAGATCTTCCACGAGGTCCTGGAGCACCGTTGGTACATGTCCGAGCAGGCCCAGCGGGCGGTGAGCACCGAGGAGGCCCTCGCGGACTACGTCGCGACTGTCCTGCCGCAGCACTGGGACGAGCAGGCCTACCTCTCCCTGGGCGACACCCAGGAGATGGCCGCGATCTTCGACGACGAGGACGTGCCGGAGCCCGAGGACGACGCCGAGTTCGCCGCCCGCGACGAGGAGACCGCCGCCGCCTACAGCCTCAACCCCTTCGGCTTCACCGCCGGGATGAGGTTCAAGGGCGAGTAGGACGCGCTCCCTGCCCGAGGGCGCGGAGCGCGCTCTCGTCAGAGCAGCCCGGCCAATCCCCCCATGACGCCGCCGATGAACGCGTCCCCCAGACCGATCGTCGTCGGGTGCTCAGTGCGTACATCAAAGCCGGGCACGATGAGCACGCCAGCAGCCAGGACCGCCGCATCCCGGGCGAGAGCGGTGCCGACCTCCTCTCGTGGGGCCGTGGCAACGGCGTCGTACTCAGCACGTGTGTAGCCGTCTCCGTGGAGGAACCTGGTCGAAGCCATGAGGCACCCCGCCTCTCCGGCCTCGCGGAAACGCTCGGCGTCGGCGCCGATGACGGCCGCGTACCGGCTCGTGTGGACCATGATGGTCGGAGCCCCGAGTATGCCGAGCAGGTCAGTCATCATCCGCGCGACCTCGACGGGGTCGGTGAGGTCAGCTTCCCGCCCCAGGTAGCGCTGGGCCTCGTCCTCGTTGAGCGAGTGCAGTGCGAAGGTCCGCCGTACCGTCTCCAGGACGACGGCGCGCAGGGTGTCGTCATGAAACCCCGCGTCCTCATAGACGGTGGGAGTGCCGGCAGGAACGGCGGTCAGCGCCTGCTCCAGCTCGGCGAGCCGGACACGCAGCTCGGACTCCGACTTCATGGTGTTGAAGCCCGAGGCCGCGACCACGCAGGCGGTGGTCAGCACATGCGGCAGCTGCGCGCTGAGCCTCATGTGCTCGTTGGGCGGGTCGTTGACGAGAATGACCCGGTTGGGCCTGGAAGCGACCACGGTGGCGTCCTGCAGCCGGATGCTGACACCCGCCGGGTACTGCACGATGATGTGGGGGTCGAGGGAGTCCTCGTCAGCCGAGCAGATCCAGTCCACGTCGTCGGGCAGCAGACTGCGGACCTCGTCACTGATGGACACCAGGTGGACGGTGGACCCAACGCCGATGCGCGACAGTGCGAGCGCGGCCCGTACGCAGGTGCCCCCCAGTGTGACCCGGTGCTCGAAGCGCGCGTCGAAGGCGAGCAGGTCGGCACGGTCCCTGACGAAGAGCTCGCATCCGACGGCCTGGTGCACCGAGCGCAGGACGCCCAGCACGATCTCCCGCTCGCTGTGGGCAGCCGGGGACGGAGCGTCCTCGAGCTCGGCGAGAGTGATGTCGTAGCCGTCGACGAGGCGCTGGAACGCTACCGCGTCCCAGACAACCTCGTGGTCGACCGTGCCACCAAGTCCGAGGACGATCCGTCCCGACATACCAGTCTCCTTGAGCGGGTGAGGGGTCTGTGCCGATCTACCGGGATCGATCAGTAGAGGTCGGCCTTGCCTGCGGACTCGAAGAGGTCGATCTTCTGCGCAGCGCAGATCTTCAGAGCCTCCTCGCAGGGCGGCTCGATGACATTGGGCTCACGCAGGTGGACGTCCGCGAGGACCTCGCGCATCCGGGTGAAGTACGCGGACTTGATGTCTGAGGAGATGTTGATCTTGTTGATGCCGCCACGCACCGCGCCGGCGATCTCCGTGTCGGAGTTGTTGGACCCGCCGTGGAGCACGAGTGGGATCGGCAGCCGGGACTTGATCTCCTCCAGGAGATCGAGCCGCAGAGCGGGCTTGACCTCCGACGGGTACAGGCCGTGGCGCGTCCCGATGGCGATCGCCAGCGAGTCAGCCCCCGTGGCCTCGATGAAGCGCACCGCGTCGTCGGGGTTGGTGTAGAGGATCTCCTCGGAGCCGGTCTCTCCGTACTGGTCCGAGACCCCGATGGTGCCCAGCTCGGCCTCCACGGACAGCCCGACCGCATGGGCCGCATCGACGACTCGGCGGGTCTCGGCGACGTTCTCCTCGAAGGAGACGAAGGACTTGTCGATCATCACGGAGGTGAAACCGCACTGGATCGCCCAGAGGACCTGCTCATAGGAGCCGCCGTGGTCCAGGTGGATCGCCGTCGGGACTGAGGACTCGTGGGCGATACGGATGATCGAGCTGAGCATGTCCGCACGGGTGTGCGCGAGCTCGTCCGGATGGATCGCGATGATGTGCGGAGAACGCCTCTCCTCACAGATGTCCACGACGGCGTGAAGCATGGAGTAGGAGGAGATGTTGAACGCTGGGACCGCGAATCCGTGCTTATGAGCGACGGCAAGGATCTCATTTCCTGTGGTCAGCATCTGGTGTGAACCTTCCTGTGTGAGGTCGTCAAGTTCAGTTCTTGACGGATCCAGCGGTCATACCTCCGATGAAGTACCGCTGGAAGAAAATGAAGAGGATGATGACGGGGATCGAGCCCAGGACAGACATCGCCATCATCTCGTTCCACTCATAGGAGTGCTGTCCCATGAGGAGCTGGATCCCGATCGGCACCGTGCGCATGTCATTCGTGCGTGTGAGCGTGAGGGCGAAGAGGTACTCGTTCCACGCGATCATGAAGGTGTAGATGCCGACGGACACGATTCCGGGGACCGAGATGGGCACCAGCACCTTCCACAAGGCCCCGAAGGTGCTGGTGCCATCGACCTTGGCGGCCTCGTCCAGCTCGCGCGGCAGCGTGTTGAAGTAACCGGTCAGCATGATGATCGCGTAGGGCAGCGTGAACACCATGTAGGTGAGAATGAGGCCCTGGTAGGTGTTGTAGAGCCTGAGCGTCACCATGAGCCCGAAGAACGGGATGAGCAGGGTGATCGGCGGGACCGCCTGCACCGAGATGACGACGACGTTGAGGACGCGCTTCCCGGGGAACTCGAAGCGGCTGAAGGCGTATCCCGCCATGATGCCGACGACGAGGGTCAACGCCGTCACCGTGAGCGCCACGAGGTAGCTGTTGATGAAGAACCGGATCTTCTCGGGGTCGTGGAAGATCGACAGATAGGCGGCGAAGGAGCTGCCCTCCTCGATGATCCTGGGTGGGGTCGCGAAGATCCGTGCGTTCGGCTTGAAGGAGGAGACGAGCATCCAGAAGACAGGCAGACCGGCGAAGCAGCCTCCGAGGATCAGCCCCACCCAGACCGCGGTGACGTGCAGGAGCCGACGTCGCTGCTTGGCACCCATGTCAGTCCCTCGCTCTCTGGCTGCGCACATAGAAGAACGCCAGGATCATCGACAGGATGAGGATGATGACGGCGCTGGCCGAGGCCCCGGCGAAGTCGTACTCGGAGAAGGCCATCTTGTAGGTGAAAGTCGACAGCATCTCGGTCTTGTTGAGTGGGCCGCCACCCGTGGTCATCCAGATGAGGGCGAACTGCTGTGAGGTCCAGATGAAGTCGAGCAGGGCCATCGAGATGATGATGGGGCGCAGCTGCGGGATGGTGATCGACCAGAAGCGTCGCAGGACACCGGCTCCGTCGACCTCCGCGGCCTCGTAGAGGTCGCGGGAGATGCCCTGCAGCCCGGCGAGGATGGAGATCATGAAGAACGGGTAGCCGCTCCAGATGTTGATGAAGGTGACGACGGCGAGGGCGAGGCCGGGGTCGGCGAGATACTCGTGCTGTCCCGAGACCAGGCCGACTGAGGACAGGACGGCGTTGACGACTCCATTGGGGTTGAGCAGCAGCCGCCACAGGATCGCGATGATCGCGACCGTCAACAGCCAGGGCAGGACGAAGATCGTGCGGAAGACGGCTTTGGTGACGTTGGAGACGGCGTCGGAGTTGAGCAGCAGCGCGAAGCCGAGCCCGATGAGCATGTGGGCGACGACGCTGACAACGACGAAGACGATCGTGTTTCCCAGCGCTGTGCGGAACTTCGCGCTGGTGAGGATGTCGATGTAGTTCTCCAGGCCGACGAAGTGGGACTGCTTCGTCATGATGACAGCGTCCTGGAGGGAGTAGCCCATGACGATGATGATCGGAACGACCATGAGGACGAGGAGCAGGGTCACCGTGGGCGACAGGTACGCGTACGGCACCAGGACCCTGGTGACACGGGTGCCGAGGGGCAGGGTGCGGGTGCCTGCACCGCTGTCTTGCTCGGGAGCGGCTTCACTGGCGCTCATCTACTGACCTTCCTGAGGTGCTGTGGGCCCGGCGTCGGGTGAGGGCGGCCGGGCCCACAGCCGTTGTTGACGGCGTAACGGGTGTCAGAACGCCTCGTCCCAGGCCTGCTGGGTGTTGCTCAGCATCGTGTCGACGTCGATGTCGCCACTGAGGTAGGCCTGGAACTGCTCCTCGAAGTCGCGCATGAGCGTCTCCGAGACGGGCAGGCCGACGAACTCGTTGGCGGGTGTGCCAGCGGACCAGATCTCGAAGGCCTTCTTGAGGACCTCATCGCTGTTGACATAGTCGGGCGTGGCGGCCGTGTTACCGGGGAAGGCCTTGGCGTCGTTGGACAGTGAGGCGTTGACCTCGGCGGACATGAGGAACTGGACGAGCTTCCAGGCCTCGGCAGGGTGGTCGGTCGAGCCCGAGACCCCGATCCCCCAGGAGGCGTAGGGCATGCCTCGTTCGCCGCTGTACCCTGCGACGGCGGGCAGGGCCGAGATGTCGAAAGCAAGGTCGGGGTTGCCCTCGCGGATCGTGTGGACGTGGGCAAGGGAGTCGATCATGAGTCCGACGCGTCCGTTGGTGAAGTCCTCGACCTTGTCCTGCTCCTTCATGGTGAAGGCACCGGGTGAGACGACGTCTGCGTCCCACAGCCGCTTGATGAACTCGCAGGCGCTCTTGACGTCGTTGTTGCCGACGAGGTTGGGTTTGCCGTCGTCGGTGAGCATGGAGCCGCCCGAGGCCCAGACCCAGGACATGATGTCGTTCTGGGCCCCATTGGGGGCCTCGAGGGACAGGGGAAGCGCCCATCCGGAGACGTCGGAGGAGGTGGCGGCGACCGCCTTGGCCGCCTCCTCGAACTCCTCGCGGGTCGATGGCATCTGCGTGACTCCGGCGCTCTCCAGCAGGCCCATGTTGGCGAACATGGGGTAGACGAAGTTGACGACGGGGATCATGTAGGTGGCGCCGTCGATCTTGATCTGGCTGGCCAGCTCACTGTCGTCGTAGCCCTGCTCGGCCATGAGCGCCGTGAGGTCGGCGATGGCGCCCTGCTTGGCGAAGTCGCTCACCCAGGCGCCGTCCAGGCCCACGATGTCTGGCATCGTCCGGGCGGCGGCACCTGCGACGAGCTGCTCCTTGGTGGAGGCGTAGGGACCTGACAGCAGCTTGACCTTGATGCCGGGGTTCTCCCGCTCGAACTGGTCCATGAGGGCGCGGAAGGTGCCCTCGGGCAGCTCGGGCTCCCACCACTGGGTGAACTCGAGGGTGACATCGCCGTCTCCCTCTCCCTCGGAGCCGCCGCCCGCGCAGCCCGCCAGGCCGAGTGCAGCCAGGGCGGACGCGGCCGCCGCCATCTTCCCGAATTCACGCCTGCGAAGTTCCATGGTTCACTCCATCGTCATTGATATGAGCTGCGTCATCGTGCCGTTTCCTACGTGTTTCTGACGCCTGACACGAAGGATAATGCGCTTTTATGCGTCTTGTCTAGAGGCAAAAGAAGTAACGAAACCGTAACGACCCGACTGCAGCCGCATGACGCCCTTATGCTGAGGCCATGAACGACGCAGCCTCCCGCCTCCCCGCCAGTCGCAAGGCGGAGGTCGCGGCCTTCGTCAACCGCCTCGGACAGGTCACCGTCTCAGCACTGGCCGAGCGCTTCGGCGTCTCCGCGGACACCATCAGACGCGACCTCGACCAGCTCGACTCCGATGGTCAGCTCATCCGCACGCACGGGGGTGCCATGTCCACCTCCGCGGTCCCCTGGCACGACACCAGTCTCGACGACCGCTCACGCCTCCAGGCCGCCCAGAAGGACGTCATCGGCCGCCTCACCTCGGACCTCGTCGTCGACGGCAACGTCCTGTTCATCAACGGTGGCACCACCACACTCGCGCTCGTCCCCCACATCACCGAGCGCCGCGAGCTCATCATCGCCACGAACAACCTGTCGCTGCCGCCCCTGCTCAACGACGAGATCTGCCGCGACCTGTACGTGATCGGCGGCCACGTGCGGATCTCCGGGCTCGTGACCGTCGGCCCCGTCTCCTTCTTCTCGCCGATCTCCGACGCCGAGAACGAGATCCACGTCGACCTCGCCATCATCGGGGTCGGTGCCGTCGACACCGAGGGCGTGTCCACCTCCAACCTCGACGAGGCGGCCATGCTCAGCCAGATGGCGCGACGCGCCCAGCGCGTCGCGATCCTCGCTGACACCACCAAGCACAACCGCAGGCTCTTCGCCTCGGTGTGCGACTGGTCCCACGTCAACTACCTCGTCACCAACGACCGCCCCTCCGGGGAGCTCGCCGAGGCTCTGAGCGACGCTGGCGTCGAGGTCCTCGCGCCCACCCAACAGAACTGACACGGGAGACCCCATGACCTCCGACTCCATCCGGCCGCTGTTCGACGCCGAGGCCCGCGCCCTGCTCGATTTCGGTAAGCAGTCGCGCACCGGGGCCGGCTTCGGCTGGCTCAATGACGACGGCGAGCTCACCCCCTCCCAGGGCGTCCAGCTGTGGATCACCGGGCGCATGACCCACTGCTTCGCGCTCGGGCACCTGCTCGGCGACGCGGACGGCCTGCCCCTCGCCGCACACGGTGTCGCCGCCCTCCTCGACGGCCCCCTGCACGCGGTCGACCGTGACGCCTGGTTCTCGCGCGTCGAGATCGACGGCACACCCGCTGACGGGGCACTCGTCTCCTACGACCACAGCTTTGTCATCCTCGCTGCTGCCTCCGCGCTGCTGGCCGGTGTCCCGCGCGCCGACGAGCTGCTCGACGCCGCTCTGGCGACCTTCGAGCGGCTGTGGTGGGACGAGGGGCTCGGCATGGTCGTCGACGCCCGCGACCCTCACACCCTCACGACCGACCCTTACCGAGGCGCCAACGCCAACATGCACACGGTCGAGGCCCTCCTGGCCGCCTACGCCGCCACCCGGGAGACCCTGCACCTCAAGCGGGCCGCACGCATCACCCGTCGCATCGCGGAGGCCTTCACCAGCCACAGCTTCCGCCTGCCCGAGCACTTCGACGAGTCCTGGACCGCCCAGCTCGACTACAACCGGGACATCCCCGCGGACGCCTTCAGGCCCTTCGGCTCAACGATCGGCCACTGGCTCGAGTGGTCGCGGCTCATGGTCCAGCTGCGCACGGCCTGCGAGAGCGAGGGCATCGAGACCCCTGCCTCCCTGGCCGTGATCCCGCAGCACATGTACCGCCGTGCGCTCCAGGAGGGCTGGGGCCCCGACGGCGAGCCCGGCTTCGTGTACACCGTCGACTTCGACGGGCGCCCCGTGGTGCACCAGCGCATGTACTGGGTGCTGTGCGAGGCCATCGGTGCCGCCGAGACCCTGCGTCATGTCACTGCGGACCCCTCCTACGACCTCGATGTCAACGGGTTCTGGGACTGGGCCCGCACCTACCTCATCGAGCGGCCCGGCCAGTGGCGCGAGGAGCTCGACGCCACCAACCAGCCCGCCTGCGGCACATGGTCCGGTAAACCGGACATCTACCACGCCCTGCAGGCCATGCTCATCGGCGCGTTGCCCGTCACGCCCTCCTTCGCCACCGGCCTGATGGCCGCGCGCACGAGCTGACGAGCCATGGCCCCACCCGACCTCGTCATCCACCGCGCCACCACCGCAGTCACCATCGCCACCACGGGTGCCATGGTCACCTTCACGGTCACCAGGGCGGACGGCGGCGTCATGGACCCGCTTTTTCGTCCCCACTGGACCCAGGCACCCGGAGACCCGCTGCTGGGGCACATGCGCGGCGACTTCCTGTGCGTCCCCTTCGGCATGCAGCCGGACCCGCAACGGCTGCCTGAGCCGTGGCGGGCCCATGCCGGCTCCCCGACCGCCTGGCCGCACGGCTACGCCGCCGCCCACGAGTGGCAGGTCGTCGCCGCCACCGACAGCCGGGCCCACCTGGCCCTGAAGTACCCGCAGGAGGACGACGTCGCCTCCGTGACGTGCCTCGTCGTCGCCCTGGAGGACGGCATCGAGGTCACCGACACCATCACCGTCCGGCGTGCCGCACGGCTCCCACTCGGCCTGCACCCGATCCTGCGGCTGCCCACCGAGGTGGGTGCCGCCCGCCTCGTCCTGCCGGGCGCCCGCTCGCTACGGACCCAGCCCGTCCCACCCGAGCCAAGCTCCCTGCTCAAAGCAGGGGCTGTCTTCCACGACCTGGCCGCGGCCCCGCTCGCAGCCGGCGGAACCGACGACCTCACTCACCTGCCCCTGGCCGGCGCGAGAGAGGAGATCATTCTGATCGATTCTCCCGCCGAGCCGCTCATCAGGCTCATCAACGAGGCCGAGCGCTACGAGGTGAGCGTCGAGTGGGACGCGAGGCACCTGCGTTCCTGCATGCTCTGGGTCTCCAACCGCGGACGCCCCTTCGCCCCCTGGGACGGACGAAACACCTGCCTCGGTGTCGAACCGGTCACCGCGGCATTCGACTACGGGACCGCGATCAGCCGAGCCGACAACCCGCTCACGCAGGACGGGATCGCCACCACCGCCACGATCTCTCCTGCGCGGCCAGTGGTGCTACGACACCGGATCCGGGTCACGCCACTGCCCTGAGCACCAGCGTCTTCTGAGGGCACTCAGGCCCTGCGCCGTCTGAGGGTCCTCAGGCTCCGGCGTTGTCTGAGGGTGCTCAGGCCCTGCACCTTCTGAGAGTGCTCAGGCTCCGAGCTCCTCGGCGACCAGGGCCATCTCCTCGTCCGCCCGGCGCCGCAGCTCCTTGTGCCGCGCCCAGGACGCCATCGACAGCTCCACCACCGCGTCGGCCACGATCATCGCGCCGAGCGTCACCATGCCCACGGAGACGTGCCCCGTGCGCTGGCGCCGCTGCACGCCCTTGCCGATGACCATGCCGCCGAGGGCCGCCTCGAGGGCCACGAGGCCGCGCACCAGCCACGGCCTCTCCGTCACCGTGTAGACGTAGGACTGCCACAGAGCCGATCCCGGGGTCTGCGGGTCGCGCAGCATGAGCCCCACCGAGCGGCCCACCGCGTTCGACAGGCCCCGCGGCTCGTGCACCACCGCACCCGGCACCTCCGCCGGCGCCAGGCGGCCCGTCAGCACCGCCTCCACCCACTCGGGCAGCCCCAGCGCACCGATCATCGCGGCCATGCCCGCCGCGCCCTCCGTGGACAGCGAGGCCGTGGCCGCCTCCAGGTCCGCGCCAGGCACCGCCTCGGCGATGGCCGTCGCGTCCGTGGAGTCCGTCAGCAGCTCCTCCACGAGGTGGCGCAGCGCCGGGCCCGGCTCGGAGACCGAGCCCCACACGTAGCGGGAGGTCATGGCCCACGAGTAGACGGCGTCGTCCTCGATCTCGTCGGTCGTCACCGCCCGCACCGTCATGTCGCCGTCGCCGGCGGTGAGGACGAGGGCCGGCAGCGACTCCTCGTCCCAGCCGAAGGCGCCCAGGCCGGGGCCCTCCCCCGTGGACATGACGATGCGGCGGTCGATGCCGGGCACGGAGGCCACGGTCAGCGGCCGCTCGAGCAGCGTCGCCTGCAGCGGCACCGTGTAAGCGCTCAGCGGGGAGACCACCACCGTGCGGGTGGACTCCGACGCCCCCGAGGGCACCTCGGGCAGCGCCACGTCGTCGGGAAGGGCGTTGAAGGAGGCCGGGCCGATGGTGACGTCGGCACCCAGCTCGCGGGCCACCTGCTCCGCCAGCTCGGACACGCCCGTGCCCGGCACGACCCCGCCGCGTGACGGCGGCGTCACGGCCACGCGCCCCTCGGCGTCGGTCAGCAGCGCCAGGCCCACGAGGTGCGTGGTCGAGGGGTACCACTCGGTGCGGGCGACGACGCCGTGCCCGCTGAGGCAGGCGGCGACCTCGTCCGGGGTGGTCCCCGGGGCGATGAGCACGCCCTCCGTGCGGTTCCAGCGCTGGGAAGCGTCCTGTGCCATCTCTGGCCTCCTGTCAGTCAGGTGCGGCTTCTGGGGCCATTCTGTCAGCAACCGGCCCGCGGCGGCAGGACCTCGGCCCACTCACTGCCCGCCGGCGGTGGCCGGGTCAGGCCCGCTCGGCCTCCCGGCGGCGCAGCCGGTCCACCTCGTACAGGGCGATGCCGGTGGCGACGGCGGCGTTGAGGGACTCGACGGTCCGCGAGATCGGGATCGAGGCGATGGCGTCGCAGGTCTCGCGCACGAGGCGCGACAGGCCCGCCCCCTCCGCGCCGGTGACGACGACGAGGGGCCCGTCGGCGAAGGTGAGGTCCTCGACGAGGGTGTCGCTGCCGCCGTCGAGCCCGACGACGAAGCAGCCCTCCTTCTTCAGCCGCTCGAGGGCGCGCACGAGGTTGGTCTCGCGCGCCACCGGCACGCGGGCGGCGGCCCCGGCGGAGACCTTCCAGACGGTGGCGTTGACGCCGACGGAGCGGCGCTCGGGAATGATGACGCCGTCGGCACCGAAGGCGCCGGCGGAGCGCAGGACCGCCCCGAGGTTGTGCGGGTCCGTCACCTGGTCGAGGGCGACGAGCAGGGGCGTGCGCCCGAGCTGGCGCGAGCGCTCGAGCAGGTCGAGGGCGGTGACGTACTCGTAGGCGGGCACCTCGATGGCGACCCCCTGGTGGACGGCGCCCTCCGTCAGGGCCTCGAGGTCGAGCTTGGTCGTCTCCAGGACGGGGGCGCCCAGGAGGGTCGCCCGGCGGATGACGGCGCCGAGGCGGTCGTCGGACTCGGCGGACACGGCCATGAAGACGCGGCTGATCGGCGCGCCGGAGCGGGCGGCCTCGGCGACGGCGTTGCGCCCGCAGACGATCTCGTAGCCGGCGGGCACCTCGAAGCGGCGGCGGATCCTCTCCAGCTGCTTGGACCGCGTGGGCTGGGCGGCGCGGGCCTCGGCGCGGGCCTTCGCCCTGGCCTTGGGGTGGCCGACGCGGTCCTCCGCCTTCGGGGTGGGGCCCTTGCCCTCGAGGCCCTGGCGGCGGTTGCCGCCCGAGCCCTTGGTCGGTCCCTTCTTGCTTCCGGGGCGGCGCCTGGCGCCGGGGTACTGCTCGTTTCCTGCCATGGTCTCGGTCCTTTCTGGGCCGGTGCTCGTGTCGTGGGCGGGAGGGCCCCGCGTGGTGCTGTGCGGCGCGCTGGTCAGGCCAGGTGCCAGCGGGCCCCGGAGGGCGAGTCCTCGACGACGACGCCGGCCTGCGCGAGCCGGTCGCGCAGGGCGTCGGCCCGGGCCCAGTCCTTGGCGGCCCGGGCCTCGGTCCGCTCCTGGACGAGGGCGGTGACGAGGTGGTCGAGGGCCTGCATGGCGGCGTCCTGCCCGCCTGAGGCGCCCGCGCCCAGGACGCGCTCGCGCCAGGGTGCGGCGAGCGGGTCGAGGCCGAGGACGTCGAGCTGGGAGCGCAGGTCCAGGGCGGTGCCGGCGACGGCAGCGGCGTCGGGCCGCGGGGCGGACAGGGCGGTGTTGAGGGCCTTGAGGGTGGCGTGGACGACGGCCATGGCGCCGGCCAGGTTGAGGTCCTCGTCCATGGCGGCGCTGAAGTCCTCGGGCAGGGGGCGGGCACGCAGCTGCTCGGAGGGGAGGTCGACGTCGGTCCCCACCACCTCCATCGCCCGGACGAGCGCTCCGCTCAGGCGCTCCCACAGGGCGGCGGCCTCGGCCAGGCCCTCCTCGGAGAACTCGACGGTGGAGCGGTGGTGGACGGTGCCCAGGGCCAGGCGCAGGACGGCGGGGTCGTAGCGCTTGAGCAGCTCGGCCACCACGAGGGAGTTGCCGAGGGACTTGCTCATCTTCTCGCCCTTGACCGTCACCCAGGCGTTGTGGACCCAGTGGCGGGCGAAGCCCCAGCCGGCGCCGTGGGACTGGGCCTGCTCGTTCTCGTGGTGCGGGAATCGCAGGTCGATGCCGCCGCCGTGGACATCGAACTCCTCGCCGAGGAAGCGCCGGCTCATGGCGGAGCACTCCAGGTGCCAGCCGGGCCGGCCCCGCCCCCAGGGGGCGTCCCAGGCGGCGTCGGCCGGCTCGGAGGGCTTGGCGCTCTTCCACAGGGCGAAGTCGCGCGGGTCGCGCTTGTCGGCCTCGACCTGCGCGTCGATCTGGGACTCGTCCTCGGTGGTGGCCAGGTCCTCCAGACGCTGGTTGGTGAGCGCGCCGTAGCCCGGCAGGGAGCGGACGTCGAAGTAGACGTTGCCGGCCTCGCCGACGTAGGCGTGGCCGGCGTCGAGCAGGCGCTGGACGAGCTCGACCTGCTCGGGGATGGTGCCGGTGGCACGGGGCTCGTAGGTGGGGGCGGAGACGCCGAGGGCGCGGTAGGCGGCGTCGAACTCGCGCTCGAAGCGCTGGGCCCAGGCCCACCACTCGACCGGGGGGTCGGCGGCCGCGGACTTGGCGAGGATCTTGTCGTCGATGTCGGTGACGTTGCGGACCATGAGGACGCGCTGGCCCTGGCGCTCGAGCCAGCGGCGCATGACATCGAAGGCGATGCCGGAGCGCATGTGGCCGATGTGGGGGGACCCCTGGACAGTGGCACCGCACAGGTAGATCGCGACCTGGCCGGGGGTGACGGTGGGGGCCAGGGGCACGACGGCGCGGGCGGCCGAGTCGTACAGGCGCAGGGTGGGGGCGGTGTCAGTCACTGGCCCAGACTAGTGGCTGGAAGGGGTCGCACTTCCCATGCTTTTCCCAGGTTGTCTCAGGGGCAATGCCCAGGTCCGTCCGGTTACGTATGTCTCACCGCAGGACGGAAAGAGCCACGAGGGTTGGGGAACCCGATGACCGGCTCGGACCGAGGTCCAGCAGGGTCCTAGGGAGCCCGGCTGAGCCGTTCCTGTGACGGAGGGATGCTCCCCCGGGCTGGGAACCCGGCTGGTGAGCCCCTCGATGACGAAGGCCCTCGGGCCCGGGCAACCGGGTCCGAGGGCTTCGTCGTGCCGGGCGGGACGCGTCACGATCCAGGCCATTGCCCTGGCGGCACCCGCCTCACACCCGGAGAAACAACGTGATCACGCCGACGCGCCGGACGCTCCCACCGTGAGGGGCCGCCGATGGCCTGGATCGTGACAGAGGACCGTCCGCATCACCGACAATGGGCCCGTGACCGCCGCCTGCCCGCACCATGCCAGTGGCGCCTGCCGCTCCTGCCCCCACCAGGACCTGCCGGTGGCCGAGCAGCTGGCCGACAAGCAGGCACGCGTCGCCCGCCTGCTCACTGCCGTGCCCGACGACGCCTGGCTGCCCCCGGTGCCCAGCGCCCCCACGCGCTTCCGCAACAAGGCGAAGATGGTCGTCTCCGGCACGAGCACCCACCCGGTCCTCGGGGTCCTCGGCCCCGACGGCGTGGGCACCGACCTGCGCGACTGCCCGCTGCACGTGGAGGAGATCGAGCGGGCCCTGCCGGTCCTCGCCCGGACCATCACCCGCCTCGGGCTGGAGCCCTACGACGTCGCCCGCCGTCGCGGTGAGCTCAAGCACCTGCTCGTCACGGCCTCCCCCGACGGCGACCTCATGGTCCGCTGGGTGCTGCGCTCGCACCACCACCTGCCCGCGCTGCGCGCCGACCTGCCGCGGCTGCGGCGCGAGCTGGAGACGCTGGCCGTCATGAGCGCCAACATCCAGCCGGTGCACCAGGCCGTCATCGAGGGCGAGGAGGAGGTCCTGCTCACCCGGGAGCCGGGCGCGGACCGCGTGCTCATGCGCCTGCGCCTGCCCGGCGCCGACGGCGCCGGCCGCGAGCTGGCGCTGCTGCTGCCCACCCGCTCCTTCTTCCAGACGAACACGGCGGTGGCCGAGCGCCTGTACGCCACCGCCTCGGCCTGGGCCGAGGACGTCGCCCCCGCCCGGGCGGGCGAGCCGGTGCGCGTGTGGGACCTGTTCTGCGGGGTCGGCGGCTTCGCCCTCGCCCTGGCCGGCGCCGGGCGGCGGGTCCACGGCGTCGAGGTCTCCGCCCCGGCCATCGAGGGGGCCAGGGCCGCGGCCGCGCTCATGGGGCTGGACGAGCAGGACGTGTCCTTCGAGGCCGGTGACGCGCGGGTCCTCGACCCGACCGGGGCCCGGGCCCTGGGCGGCGTGCCGGACCTGCTGGTGCTCAACCCTCCCCGGCGGGGCATCGGCGCGGACCTGGCGGGCCGGGTGGCGGCCTCCGGGGTGCGGCGGTTGCTCTACTCCTCCTGCCACCCCGCGAGCCTGGCCAGGGACCTGGCGCTCATGGGGCCGCTGCGGGTGCGCCGGGCGCAGGTCTTCGACATGTTCCCGCACACCGACCACGCCGAGGTGCTGGTCGACCTCGTGCACGGCTGAGAACGAGAGCGCCGGCGGGACGGGGCGCCGGCCCCTCAGCGGCGCAGGAAGGCGAGGGCCCCGCGCACGCCGACGAGGGCCTTCGCGATGGCCTCGGACTCGTCGGGGACCTCGAGGTCGCGCACGGCCGCGGCCGCCTCCGCCAGGGCCCGGGCCTCGGGGAAGCCTCCCTCGGCGAGCGCGCGGGCACGTGCCGACGGCGCCATCCCGGCCACGGCCCGCAGCACCGCGGCGGGCGCCGCGGGACCACCCGCGAAGCCGACAGCGCCGGCGTCCGCGGCCGCGACGAGACTCAGGACCCGGGGTGAGTCCTCGTTCCCCGGGGCGGTGTCCCCTGTGACGGCGGGCAGGGCGGCAGGGGCCTCGTCCGGTCCCAGGGCCTCGACGAGCTCGGACAGCGGGGCCTCGGTGGCGGTCAGGGCCTCGGCGACGAGCTCGAGGTCACCGGCGACGAGCTGGGCGCGCGCCCGGAACAGGGCCAGGCGCTGCGACAGGGACACGGACCCGCCGCTGAGTGCGGAGACGAGCTCGCGCAGGGAGCCGACGGCGTCGTTGTCCTCCAGGACGTCGTCCCCGCCGAGGACCTGGTTGGCGAAGAAGCCCGCCGCGAGGTTGTGCAGGCGCATCAGGGCGATGGCGAAGCGCACGGAGTCGGTGTCCGCCCGCAGCTCCTCCACCTGGCCCGCGAGCGGGTGCAGCTCCTCGGCCGCCTCGAGGACGAGGGTGTCCACCTGCTCGTAGCGCGCCCGCAGGGCGTCGTCGGTGGCCTCACGCAGGGCCTCGCGCAGGCCGGTCAGGCGCGCGGAGAGGGTGGCGATGTCGGCCGCTCGGCGTCCCAGCAGGTCCACGAGGCGGGTGCACTCGTCCAGCAGGGCGACGAGCCCGCCGGTGGAGACCTCGATGCTGTTCATGCCGGCCAGGATCTCGGCGACCGGGCCCTCGGCGTCGGGGTGCTCGGGGATGTCGACGCCGGAGGCGACGAGGGCGGAGACCTCCGCGGCCAGCGTCTGGCGGGTGAAGTCGACGGTGTCGCGGTAGCCCAGCGCCCGCAGCTCGGCCAGGAGCGCGGCGTGCCCGGCGGCGGCGACCTCGCGGGCCGTGGAGCCGGCCTCGGCGGAGGCGGCCTCGACGGCGCGCACGCGCGCGTAGACCTCCTCGACCTGGTCTCGCAGCCCCGTGAGCATCGGCAGGGTCCGCACGGACAGGTAGCCGTCACCGGAGGGGACGATGGTGCCGAAGACCCGGTAGCAGGTACCGTCGGCGGCCTTGTTGGTGATGTAGGCGGAGGCGGCCGTGCCCTGCTCGAGGCTGTCCCAGATCGAGCGGAAGACGCCCGCGGGCATGACCTCGTGGCGCACGACGTTGTGCGGGCGGCCGACGAGGGCGCCGCGGGGGTAGCCGGACAGGCGCATGAAGGTGGAGTTCGCACGGCGGATGCGGCCCTGCGCGTCCGTCGTGGAGAAGAAGATCTCGTCGGCGCGGTAGGTGCGCTCGTTCAGGGGAGCGGGGGTCTCGGGGGTGCGGCCTGTGGCGGCGTCGGCCATGAGGACCTTCCTTGACGCAGTGGGACGTTGGACCTGGCCCGAGGTTACCCGGCGCCGCCCGCTGCCGCAGGGCGAGTCCCGACGGCGCTGGCGCCGTCCCGGCGGCCGCGGACGGGACGCGCTCCCCCTTGTCCGGCTCCTGGGCCTGGCGCAGCCTGGTGCCATGAGCACCTCCTCGGCCCCTCGTCTCATGCGCCGGCGCACCCTGCTGACCCTGCCACCCCTGCTGGCCGTCCTGGCCGCCTGCGGGTGCGGCGTCTTCGACCGGTGGGGCCGCGCGCCCGACGACCCCACCACCGCGCTCACCTCCGACGCCGAGCCCCGCGTCCTCGCCCTGTCGGACGCCCCGTACGTGGGCGCGGCCGTGACGGCCTGCGACGGGCTCGGGGCCGCCATGCTCTCCCACGTCCTGGACGAGGACCGGGACCGGAACGCCGTCGTCTGCCCTGCCGGCACCGGGCTCGTGCTCGCGATGCTGTACGCCGGGGCCACCGAGCTGCCCGACGGGCTCGACCGCCTGCTCGGCTTCGAGGCGACCGCCTCCTACCCCAGCGGGCTTCCCGCTGAGCGCGACACCGCGTGGTCCGCCCTGAGGCAGAGCATGCAGCGCCTCGACGTCGACGACGCCTCGGCGCTGGAGGGCTTCGATCCCGACGAGCTGCCGGAGCGGCCCCTCCTCCACGTCGCGAACCGCGCCCTCCTCGTGCGTCCTGAGAAGCCGGACGGGATCGGCGAGGTGTACCAGGAGTACCTCGACGACGCCCGTACCTGGTACGCCGCCGAGGTCACGGAGGCGGACGCTGCGGACGCCAAGGACTCCCTCGACACCTGGGCCCGCCTGCACACCGGTGGCCTCGTGCCCACCAGCGCGATGAGCGTCAACGAGCGCACGCGCCTCGTCCTGCAGAACGCCGTGCTCCTGGCCGCCCGCTGGCGCCACCCCTTCGACGCCGGGTCCACCTGGGAGGACGGGACCTTCCACCGCGCCGACGGCACGACCTCCACCGTCCCCCTCATGCACCAGACCGAGCAGTTCCCACTCGTCTCCGGCAAGGGCTGGCGCGCTCTGCGGATGCTCTACGCGAGCACCGGCGGTGACCTCGTCATGGACCTCATCCTTCCCGACGACGTCGTGCACCCGGCCCAGCTGCCTCCCGGGACCTGGGCCGAGGCCAGCGCCCGGCTCGAGTCCAGCAGCGACGGGACCGAGGTGAGGCTGGGACTGCCGCGCCTGGACCTGGCCTCCGGTGAGATCGACCTCCTGGACGTGCTCGGGGACCTCGGCACCGAGCTCGGGAACGTGCCTCACGTCGGGTACCTGGTGCGGGTGGGCCAGGCCGCCCAGCAGGTGCGGCTGCGCGTCGACGAGGATGGCACCGTCGGGGCGGCGCTGACAGAGGTCGAGGTGGAGACCGTGGCGGTGCCCATCGCTCCGGCGCCGCCGCCGGAGTTCATCTGCGACCACCCCTTCGTCCTGCGTGTGGTGGACCGGGCCAGCGGCGTGTGCGTCATCGAGGCCGCCGTCGTCGACCCGGCGGCCGGGTGAGGGGGGGGCAGGCCGTGCCGGACGGCCCGGCCTGGCCGCACGGCCCGGCCTGCCCCTGCCGGTGGGGCTGCGCGCGTAGTCTCGGTGGTGCCGCACCCCTGCCGACCCCTGCCCCAGGAGACGCCATGACCGTTGAGATCGTCCGCCAGTCCAACCCCGAGCTCGTCGAGGCGATGGGCCGGCTCATCCCCCAGCTCTCCCGCACGGCCCCCGCCCTCACGGCCGAGCAGTGCGAGGCCCTCGTGTCCCAGCCGGGCGTGTTCCTCTTCGTCTACCGCTCCTCCCGGCGGGCCGAGGACGGCACCTACCCGGTCCTCGGCATGCTCACGCTGGCGACCTTCACGATCCCCACCGGCCTGCGCGCCTGGGTGGAGGATGTCGTCGTCGACTCCTCCGCCCGCGGTCAGGGGGCTGGGCGCGCCCTGGTCGAGGCGGCGGTCGCTCACGCCGGCGAGATAGGGGCCCGGACCGTGGACCTCACCTCCCGCCCGTCGCGCGAGGCCGCCAACCGCCTGTACAAGCGCGCGGGCTTCGAGCTGCGCGAGACGAACGTCTACCGCTTCACCGGCAGGTGAGCGCGGGCGCGGGGGCCGTCTGAGCGCCGGACCACCCGGGACTGCCGCCCGGCTCAGACGGCCCCCAGCGGCCAGGTGCTCTGCCCGTCGTCGCCGCGGTAGGGCGGCTCCCCGGTGACCTCGTAGGCCAGGTGCCAGTCCACGAGCGCGGCGACCGAGGGCGTGGTGACGTCGCAGCCGTCGACGACGTCCTGCGGGGCGCCGCCCATGGCGACGGCGACGTCCGCGGCGGCGTGCATGGACATGTCGTTCCAGGAGTCCCCGACAGCGATCGTGCGCAGCGTCTCGCCCTCGTGCGCCCCGCCGGGGGCCGTGAGCACGGCGACGAGCTCGGTGAGCCCGGCGCCCTTGGAGACGCCGGCCGGGACGAGGTCGAGGAAGTCCTGGTTGCGGGCGCCCTCGAGGAGGTCACCCCAGCGCTCGGCGACGGTCGCCTGGACGCGGTCCGCGGCCGAGGGGTCGCCCAGGTGCAGGGGGATGCCGAAGACGCTGCGGCCGTCGAGGTCCGCGGTGGTGGCGTCGTCGAAGGCGGTGAGCAGCGCGGTGCCCTGGCGGTGCGTGTGGCGCAGGCGCAGGTCCCCGGAGGTGGTGGTGCAGAAGATCGTGATGGGGTCCTCCGCGCTGAGCACGTCGAGGACCTCGTCGACGAGCCCGTCGGGCAGGCTGCGGGCCGCCAGGACGCGGCCCGTGGCGTCGAGGAGGACGGCCCCGGTGTACAGGACGGCGTAGTCGTAGGCGACGCCCGTGCCATGCAGGGCGCTGGCGAGAGCGGTGTTGGAGCGGCCCGTGTTCATGACGACGAGGTGCCCGGCCTCACGCCAGCGGGCGAGGGCCCGGACGTCGGCGTCGCTGATGCGGCCGTCGAAGAGGAGGGTGCCGTCCATGTCCGTGGACAGCACGAGCCGGGGGTGGGCCGGGGTGCCGATGGGGTGGTCCGACGGCGCTGCCCCGGTGGTCGCGGCGGCGGGCTGGTGGCGGTCGGGGCCGGTCCGGGGCGTGGTCTGGTTCATGTCAGGACTCGGGGACGTTGCGCTCGAGCTCGGCGAGCCAGGCGGCGGGGGAGGCGTCCGAGGGCATGCGCCAGTCCCCGCGCGGGGACAGGGAGCCGCCGGCCACCACCTTGGGTCCGTTGGGCAGGGTGGAGCGCTTGAACTGCTGGGAGAAGAAGCGCGTGAGGAACAGCGTCTCCCACCTCCTGATGGTGGCGAGGTCGTAGGAGACCCTCTCCTCCTCGGGGATCCCCGCGGGCCAGGTGCCGGTGGAGGCGTCGGCCCAGGCCTTCTCCGCCAGGAAGGCGATGCGGGAGGGGCGCGCGCCCTGGCGCAGGACGTGCCACAGGGTGAAGTCCTGCAGGGCGTAGGGGCCGATGGTCGCCTGGGTGGACTGGATGGGCTCGCCCTCGCCTGCGGGCACGAGCTCGGGGCTGATCTCGGTGGCGAGCACGGCCAGCAGGGTCCGGCTCACCTCCTCGGGGAACAACCCCTCGGAGGCGACCCAGCGGATGAGGTGCTGGATGAGGGTCTTGGGCACGCCGGCGTTGACACCGTAGTGGGACATGTGGTCGCCGACGCCGAAGGTGCACCAGCCCAGGGCGAGCTCGGACAGGTCCCCGGTGCCCAGCACGATGCCGCCGCGCTGGTTGGCGATGCGGAAGAGGAAGTCCGTGCGCAGGCCGGCCTGGACGTTCTCGAAGGTGACGTCGTAGACCTCCCGGCCGCGCTCCCCGAGCCCGTAGGGGTGGCGCATCTCGGTGAGCATCTGGGTGGCGGTGGGCCGGATGTCGAGGGTCTCGACGTGGCAGCCGAGCGCGGTCGCCAGGCGCAGGGCGTTGGCCTTGGTCTCCTCGCTCGTGGCGAAGCCCGGCATCGTCAGGGCGTGGATGTGCTCGCGCGGCAGCCCGAGCCGGTCCACGGCGCGGGCCGCCACGATGAGGGCCTGGGTGGAGTCGAGGCCGCCGGAGACGCCGATGACGATCTTGGGGCAGCCGATGGCGCGCAGGCGCTGGACGAGGCCGGCGACCTGGATGCTGTAGGCCTCGTAGCAGTCCTGGGCGAGGCGGTCCGGGTCGTCGGGGACGAAGGGGAAGCGGTCCACGTCTCGCAGCAGCCCGATGTCCGTGCGCGGCACGCTCAGGCGCTCCGGGGTGACGGCGACGGTGCGGAAGGAGCTGGTGCCGGCGAAGGTCGCCGTGGCGTGGAGGTGCTGCTCGGGGCGGGCGAAGGTCTCGCGGTTGTCGTCGAAGGTGCTGCGGCGCAGGCGCTCGGCGACCAGGCCCTCGACGTCGATGTCGACGACCGTGGCGCGCGGCCCCTGGGGGAAGCGCTCGGTGGAGCCCAGGAGCCTGCCGTTCTCGTAGACGAAGGTCTGGCCGTCCCAGGCGAGGTCGGTGGAGGACTCTCCCTCTCCGGCTGAGGCGTAGAGGTAGGCGGCGAGGTTGCGGGCGCTGGAGGCGCGGGCCAGCAGCTCGCGGTCCTGGGCGCGCCCGACCGTCACGGGGGAGCTGGAGATGTTGACCAGGACGGTGGCGCCCACGAGCGCGGCGAAGGTGGAGGGCGGGGCGGGCACCCACATGTCCTCGCAGACCTCGACGTGGAAGGTGAGGCCCGGCACGCTCCGGACCTCGAAGAGCAGGTCGGGGCCGAAGGGGACGACGGCCTCCCCGGCGCCGTCGGCGGGCTCGGGGCAACGGTCCGCCGGCGGGTCCTGGACCCCGGCCAGGCTGATCCACGTGCTGGTCTCGACGCTGTCCCCGGGGGCGAAGTAGCGCTGCTCGTAGAACTCGCCGTAGGTGGGCAGGTAGGCCTTGGGGACGACACCCAGGACCTCCCCCCCGGCGATGACGACGGCGCAGTTGTACAGCCGGTTGCCCACGCGCAGGGGGGCGCCGACGACGAGGACCGGGAGGAGCCCGGTGCTGGCGGCGCGGATGGTCTCGAGGGCGGCGAGGGCCTCGTCCAGCAGGACGTCGCTGAGAAAGAGGTCGTCCACGGAGTAGCCGGTGAGCCCGAGCTCGGGGAAGGCGGCCAGCGCCACGCTCTGCTCGCTCAGGGCGCGGGCCTGGGTGATGACCGCAGCGGCGTTGGCCGCCGGGTCCGCCAGGTGCACCGGCAGGGTGACGGCGGCGACGCGGGCGAATCCCTGGTCGTAGGCGGAGCGGAAGACGATCGGCGGCCGGTCGGCGGCTGCAGTGCTCATGGGGCGAGTCTGGCACGGGGCTGCGACACGGTCACGGGCCGTGAGCGGGACCACGGCCGGGGAGGGAGGATGGGCGCATGAGTGCTCCCGCCCCCGCCGCCTGCCCGCCCGCCCCCTGCCCGCAGCCGGCCGCGCCCGGGACCCGCACGGTCCTCGCGCACCGCGGTGCCAGCGCGCTGGCGCCCGAGAACACGCTGGCGGCCTTCCGCCGGGCCGCCGCGGAGGGCGCCGCCTGGGTGGAGCTCGACGTCGACGTCATCGGTGACGGCACCGTCGTCGTCATCCACGACTCGAGCCTGGACCGCACGACGGACCACCGCGGCTCCTACTACGACCTCACGGCCGCGGACCTGGCCACCATCGACGCCGGCTCCTGGTTCACCGCGCCGGACGGCACCCGCCCCTACGCGGGCGAGGGCCTGCCGACCCTGGAGGCGGCGCTCGAGGTGGTCGGTGCGGCCGGCATGGGCGTCAACATCGAGCTCAAGTCCTGCGAGGCGGGCGCCGCCGCCTGCCGCCGCCTGGTGGACGGCGTCGCCGCGCTGCTGGAGGCGCACGCCGAGCGCTCACCGTCCTCGCCGGTGCTGCTGTCCTCCTTCAACCCGCTGCTGCTGGAGCGGATGGCCCGGCGTCGTCCCGGCACGCCGCGCGCCCTGCTCACGGAGAACGGCCTGCTGCTGGACGACTGGCGCTCCTACGTCGAGGAGCTCGGCGCCGTGGCCGTCAACCCCGGGGACCGGACGCTGGAGCGCGCCCGCGTGGAGGAGATCCGCTCACTGGGCTACGGGGTCAACGTGTGGACGGTGAACTCGCGCGAGCGGGCGGCCGAGCTGTTCTCCTGGGGGGTGACCGGCATCTTCACGGACCGGGTCCACGAGCTCGGCGACCTGGGGCGCGGCGGGGAGCCTCAGGCGCGGTAGACCTGCTTGAGCCCCTCGACGTAGACGCGCATCTCCTCGGCCATGCCGGTGCGCAGAGCCTCGGGGGCCTCGGAGCCCGGCGTCGTCGAGCACAGCCACTGCAGCTGCAGCCCGTCGCTGAGGGCGGTGACCGTGCGGGCGATGACGGCCGAGGGGGCGTCCGCGCGCACGAGGCCGTTGGCCTTGCCGCGCTCAAGGGCCTGCGTGAAGCGCTCGATGGTCTGGGTGAGGTGGGTCGTGACCCAGCCGTGCGCGGGGTGCCCGGCGTCGAGGACGGCGACGGCGGTGGCCGTGTAGATGGCGACGAGGTCGCGGTGACGGGCGTTGTGCTCGACGACGCGCACGAAGACGTCGAGCAGCTTCCAGGGGTCCTCGTCGAGGCCCGGGTCCTGGAGCATGGTCGCGATCATGTCGCGGTCGCGGCGCTCAAGGACCTTGGCGAAGAGCTGCTCCTTGGAGGAGAAGTGGTGCAGGAGGCCGGCCTTGGAGATCTCTGCGGCCTGGGCGACGTCCGCGAGGGAGGTGGCGGCGAAGCCGTGGGCGCCGAAGAGGGCGACGGCCTCGTTGAGGATGCGCTCGTGCTTGTCCTCGCTGCCGGCGCGGGGGCGGCCGGGGCCACGGCGCCGTGCGGGTGCGGTGGGAGCGGTGTCGGCGGTGGTGGGGTCGTCGGCTGTCATGACCCGCATTCTCACATCCGGTCAGATGTCCGACGAGCAGTTGGCCCCGGCAACGGGGTGACGGCGAGCACGGCGCACGGCTGCGCATGATCCCGCTCACACCTGGGCTGGTGGCACCGTCCGCCGACGGCGTCTGGCCCGACCACACGATGGGCGCGTTCCTCCTGGCCCGGGGCGCCGACGGCACCTGGACGGTGACGGTCTACCAGCGCCAGGACAACTGAGGCCGGCGGGGGTCCGGCCCTCGGGGACGAGGACCGGACCCCCGCCGTCGTCGTCGGGTGCGGGACCCACGTGGGCCCCGTACCCGGCTCAGGCCGCGCTGGGGGCGCTGGGCGCTGAGGCCGCGGAGCGGGCCGGGCCAGGGCGGGCCGTGAGGACCAGGCCCGCCAGGACGTCCCCGGCCACGTCCGCGACGACCTCCTGGCCGTCGGCGACCTCGCCGGCCAGGATGAGGCGCGCCAGGCGGTCACCGATCTCGCGCTGCACGAGCCGGCGCAGCGGGCGCGCGCCGTAGACCGGGTCGTAGCCCTCGTCCGCGAGCCACTGGCGGGCCGCCGGGGTCACCGTGAGGGTGAGGCGGCGGTCCACCAGGCGCCGGGCCATGCCCGCCAGCTGCAGGTCCACGATCTGGCCGAGCTCGCTCTTGCTCAACGGGTCGAAGACGAGTGTCTCGTCGAGCCGGTTGAGGAACTCGGGGCGGAAGGAGGTGCGCACCGCGCCCATGACGGCCTCGTGCCTCTCCTGGGGGGACAGCAGGGGGTCCCCGAGGAACTGGCTGCCGAGGTTGGAGGTCAGGACGAGGATCACCTGGCGGAAGTCGACGGTGCGGCCCTGGCCGTCGGTGAGGCGGCCGTCGTCGAGCACCTGCAGGAGGATGTCGAAGACCTCGGGGTGGGCCTTCTCCACCTCGTCGAGCAGGATGACGCTGTAGGGGCGGCGCCGCACGGCCTCGGTGAGCTGGCCGCCCTCCTCGTAGCCGACGTAGCCCGGAGGGGCCCCGACGAGGCGGGCCACGGAGTGCTTCTCGGAGTACTCGCTCATGTCGAGGCGCACGATGGCGCGCTCGTCGTCGAAGAGGAAGTCCGCCAGCGCCTTGGCCAGCTCGGTCTTGCCGACGCCGGTGGGGCCGAGGAAGAGGAAGGAGCCGGTGGGGCGGTCGGGGTCGGAGACGCCGGCGCGCGAGCGGCGCACGGCGTCGGAGACGGCGGCGACGGCGGCCCTCTGGCCGACGAGGCGCTGGCCGATGACCTGCTCCATGCGCAGCAGCTTCTCGGTCTCGCCCTGCAGGAGGCGGCCGACCGGGATGCCGGTCCAGGCGGCGATGACCTCCGCGATCTGCCCGGGGCCGACCTTCTCCGCGATCATGGGCTCGGAGGCGGCCGCGCCGGTGGCGGCGTCGGCCGCCTCGGCCTCGGCGATCTGCCGCTCGAGGGCGGGCATCTCGCCGTAGCGCAGGCGTCCGGCCTCCTCGAAGCGGGACTCGCGCTCGGCGAGGTCTGCCTTGGTGCGCAGCTCGTCGAGGGCGGCGCGCAGCTCGCCGACCTTGTTGTGGCCGGCCTTCTCCGCCTCCCAGCGGGCGTTGAGGGCGGTCAGGGCCTCCGTGGCGTCGGCGAGCTCGGCGCGCAGGCGCTCCAGGCGCTCGGTGGCGGCGGCCTTCTCGACGGAGTCGCCGGGCGCGTCGGTGCCCTCGGACTCGAGGAGGTAGGCCTCCTCCATGCGCATGCGGTCCACGCGACGGCGCAGCTCGTCGATCTCGACGGGGCTGGAGTCCAGCTCCATGCGCAGGCGCGAGGCCGCCTCGTCGATGAGGTCGATGGCCTTGTCGGGCAGGTTGCGGTCGGTGATGTAGCGGTCGGACAGGCGCGCGGCGGCCACGAGGGCGCCGTCGGAGATCGTCACGTGGTGGTGGGCCTCGTACTTGGGGGCGATGCCGCGCAGGATGGCGACGGTGTCGGCGACGCTCGGCTCGCCGACGAGGACCTGCTGGAAGCGGCGCTCGAGGGCGGGGTCCTTCTCGACGTTCTCGCGGTACTCGTCGAGGGTGGTGGCGCCGACCAGGCGCAGCTCGCCGCGCGCGAGCATGGGCTTGAGCATGTTGCCGGCGTCCAGTGAGGACTCGGAGCCCGAGCCTGCTCCCACCACGGTGTGCAGCTCGTCGATGAAGGTGACGACCTCGCCGTCGGAGTCCTTGATCTCCTTGAGGACGGCCTTGAGGCGCTCCTCGAACTCGCCGCGGTACTTGGCGCCCGCGACCATGCCGGCCAGGTCGAGGGAGACCAGGCGCTTGCCTCGCAGGGAGTCGGGGACGTCGCCGGCGACGATGCGCTGGGCCAGGCCCTCGACGACGGCGGTCTTGCCGACGCCGGGCTCGCCGATGAGGACCGGGTTGTTCTTCGTGCGGCGCGACAGGACCTGGATGACGCGGCGGATCTCGGCGTCGCGGCCGATGACCGGGTCGAGGCGGCCCTGGCGGGCGGCCTCGGTGAGGTCGGTGCCGTACTTCTCAAGGGTCTTGTAGGTGCCCTCGGGGTTGGGGGAGGTGACGCGGCCGGAGCCGCGGACCTCGGGCAGGGCGGTGCGCAGGGCCTCGGCGGTGGCGCCGGCCTCCGTCAGGGCCCGGGCGGCCGGGTCGGCGGGGTCTCCAGCGGCGAGGGCGAGGAGCAGGTGCTCGGTGGAGACGTACTCGTCGTCGAGGGCGCGAGCCTCGGTGGCGGCCGTCTCGAGGGCGGTGAGCAGGGCGCGCGAGGGCTGGGGGCGGCCAGTGGTGGCGCCGGAGGAGGCGGGCAGGGCGGTCAGCGCGCGGCGGGTGGTGGCGCCGACGGCGGTGCGGCCGTTCTCGCCGACGGCGGCGGTCAGCAGGGCCGGGGCGACGCCGTCGGCCTGGGTGAGGAGCTCGTGAAGAAGGTGGGCGGTCTCGACCTGCGGGTTGCCGGCTGCGGCGGCGGCCTGCATGGCGCCGCTGATCGCCTCCTGGGAGCGCGTGGTGTAGCTCGTGTCCATGTGGACCTCCTTGCGGACGTGGGTGCGACGCCGTCGGAGGGCCCGGGCGTCTCTGGTCACTCCAACCTCGTCAGGGTTGAGTCTATTCCGCTCAACTTTGTGGAGCTGTCCTGCGGGCGAGCCGACGACGCCCTCACGTGGCGCGAAGCCCCGAGACCTGCTTCGATACCTGTGAGGCTGTCGTCGTCCGACGCCGGCCACCCGACGAAAGGAGGCCATCGTGGGACTTGATGACCTGAAGAACAAGGCCGCTGAGGCTCTGAGCTCCGACGCGCTCGAGTCCGTGTCCGACACCGTCCTCGACAAGGTCGCCGACGCCGCCAAGACGGCCACCGGCGGCAAGCTCGACGGACAGATCGACGCCGCTCGCGCCGCCGCCGACGAGAAGATCGGCAAGTGAGCCACTGAGCCTGCTTCCGGGCGCACGCCCGGCCGCGGCCCTGAGATCGCAGGGGAGCCCCCGCACCACGTGGTGCGGGGGCTCTTGCGCGCGCGGCTCGCAGACCACTGACGAGGGCCGCGAGGACGGCGCCGCCCGGACCGGCCGGTACCGGTCCGGGCGGCGCCGCTCACGCGCCCTGGGCGCAGGGGCGGGCCTTGAGGCCTCTCACCTGCCGCTGTCGGCCTCACCCGCCGGGCGGCGGCGTGTCACCAGGTAGGTGCCCCCACCCGCAGCCACCAGGACCAGAGCGCCGGCGACGAGCCAGACCGGGCTGAGGTCACCGGAGGACGCACCCGGCGCCGCCATGGCGTCGCCCTGCTGGGCGGAGCCGCCGGAGCCGGTCTCCTCGCCGTTGATCGTGCTCATGATCCACTCGTGCTGCTCCGCCACCGGGGCGTAGGCCGCTGTGTTCGAGGCCGGTTCACCAGTGTCAGGGTCGAGGAGACTGGCAGAGAGCACTCCGGCAACCTCCCCGTTGACGAAGACGGGACCGCCGGAGTCACCTGACTGGACCTCGGCACCGTCATGCGGCGTGACGACAATGGACTGCTGACCTCCGAACAGACCGAAGTCGTCGATCCTGTCAATCGTCGCCTGGGCCGTGGGCAGCCTCGTGTCGCCGCCTGAGCCGTCGGGGGACCAGCCGTACATGGTCGCCTCACCGGAGGAGGGGACCGTGGTCGCGAGCTTCGGGTAGCTCGACAACCCCATGTCCTCCGCGGTGTGCAGGAGGGCGAAGTCGCCGGCGGGGGCGGCCTCCCAGCGGTCGACCGTCACCGTGCGCTGGTTCTCACCCTGACCGATGCGCACCTGCCCGGAGGCGGTCGGGAATTGCTGGATGCAGTGCTGGGCGGTGAGTACCCAGTGTGGGGCGATGGCGGTGCCGGTGCAGTCACCGAAGCTGCCGTCGTCGGTGATCTTCTCGGAGACGACGGCGTTGGACTCGTCGTTCTCCTCGGCAAGGGTGGAGGACTCCATGGCGTGGGCGGCACCGGTCGGCAGCGCCAGGGCCACCAGCGCTGCACAGGTGGCCACACGTGCACGGAAGTGACGCAGAATCATCCTGTTGTTCCTTTCATTTCCTGTTGGACGGGCCAGGTCAGGCCCGGTCACTCTGTGGGACGGATGGTTCAGACGCGCCCCAGGACGGGGCGCGGGGGCAGGGACGTGCTGGTGCCCAGCTCCACGCTGCGCCGCAACGCCCACTCCAGGGGGCCGTGGCGGAAGCGGGCACGGATGAGCATGGCGACAGCAGCGCTCAGCAGGATCGTGGTGAGCGCCAGGATCGGCATGCTCCTCACAGAGAACTCGGAGAGCTGCGGGCCTGCGCTCAGGACATGGGCGACATACACCGTCAGCGACATCGAGCCCATGGCCTGCAGCGGCAGACACCACCATCGCCCACCCCTGACGAGAAGCAGGCACAAGCTGAGCACCGCCAGGGCACCTGCGCTGGTGGCCAGCAGGTCGATGAGCCCACCACTGTGGCTGGTCGGCTCGATGAGAGCCAGGGCGACAAGGACGTTCCTGCTGCCGGACAGTGCCGCCTCCATGTCCACCACGTGGCGCATGACGGCCCCGGCCACAGCCAGGGGCAGGCCAAAGGCCACGGCGAGCACCTGGACCCGGGTGGAGCGCAGCAGCAGCCGGTGCGCCAGCAGGCCGATGACCATGTACGTCGCCCAGGCGAGAAGCGGGTACGGAGAACCAAGGTAACCGGGAACCCAGGTGATGCGGGATAGAGCGCTCACAAGCGCGGACAGGCCGACGAGCCACACCAGCAGGACGGTGACAGCGCGGTTGCTCCACCTGGGCACACAGGCCAGAGCAATGTAGAGAAAGCCAAAGGTCTCAAGTACCACGGCGATCGGTCCTGAGAAGGGGACAACAAGCTGGTGCGCGACGACGAGCAACGCGCCCCGGACCATGAGCCCGTGGCGCGAGGAGGACAAGGCCGCCCCACCCTGCCGGACCCCGCGTGAGGACATGATGGACAGAGAGACTCCGGCCAGCACTGCGAACAGGGCGGCCGGAAACCCATTGAAGGCCTCACCGCGCAGCCCCACGGGCATCATGAGGTGGGAGATGATCATCCCCATCAGTGCTAGTGCGCGGGCCACGTCGAGACCGACGATGCGTCGCGCGGCGCAGGCGGCAGGTGCTGTTGTGGTCGTTGACGAAGTTGACATGGCCGCGATCGTACGGAGCCGGTTGTTGTCACGGCGTAAACGTCTGCGGCCGGGTGCGCGAGCACGCGGGCAGGACCGAGGTAGGCCCGGGCAGATGCCGCGTAGGATGCGGCTGGGGACCGGCTCAAGCAAGGAGGGCGTATGCGCGTCTTGGTCGTCGAGGACGAGTCCTACCTGGCGGAGGCCATCGCCCAAGGGTTGCGCCGCGAGTCCATGGCCGTGGACGTGCGCGGCGACGGCCTCCAGGCGCTGGAGGCCGTCAGCGAGACCGACTACGACGTCGTCGTCCTGGACCGGGACCTGCCGGGGCTGCACGGGGACGAGGTCTGCGCCCGGCTGGTGACGGACGCCCCCCGCACCCGGGTCCTCATGCTCACCGCAGCACGCTCCCTGGACGAGCGCGTCGAGGGCTTCGCCCTCGGTGCCGACGACTACCTCACCAAGCCCTTTGAGTTCCCCGAGCTCGTTGCCCGCCTGCTCGCCCTGGGACGGCGCAGCCAGCCCGCCCGCAGCCCGGTGCTCGAGTCGCACGGGGTCCGCCTGGACCCCTTCCGCCGCGAGGTCGTGCGCGACAGCCGGCAGGTGCGGCTCAGCCCCAAGGAGTTCGCGGTCCTCCAGGTCCTCATGGAGGCCAACGGCGGTGTCCTGTCCGCCGAGACCCTCCTGGAGAAGGCCTGGGACGCCAACGCGGACCCTTTCACCAGCTCGATCCGGGTGACGATCTCCCACCTGCGCAAGCGCCTGGGCCAGCCGTGGGTCATCCAGACGGTTCCGGGCGCCGGCTACCGCTTCGGGAGCTGAGGTGCCCAGGAGAACGTCCCCGCGCAGGCGCCGTCTCACGCTGCGCACCCGGCTGACCCTGTCCTACGCAGGCCTGGTGACAAGCTCCGGCGCCATCCTGGTCGCGATCGTCTACCTCTACATGCGATTCGTGTCAATCCGCTTCAGCCTGGCTTTTCCCGAGGCTGAGACCGACGACGTCCAGGTCAGCCTGCAGCTGGCCCTCATGACCGAGTTCCTCAGAACACTGTTGTCCATCTCTCTTGTGACCCTTGTGCTGCTGGCCATCCTGTCGGCCGCCACTGGGTGGGTCGTGGCCGGACGGGTACTGGCGCCGCTGTCCGCCATGAGTGAGGCCTCCCGCCGTGCCGCCAGCGGCGACCTCGGCCAGAGGCTGGCCTTGGAGGGGCCGCGTGACGAGATCCGCGACCTGGCGGACACCTTCGACCACATGCTGGCCTCCTTGGAGGCCTCCTTCACCGCCCACCGGCGCTTCGCCGCCAACGCCTCCCACGAGCTGCGCACGCCCCTGGCCACGGCGCAGACGATGATCGATGTCACCCTGGCCGACCCCGAGGCCTCGACGGCGCAGCTGCGGGCCCTGGCCGAGCGCGTGCGCGAGACCAACCGGGCCAACGTGGAGACCGTGGACGCCCTCCTCGACCTGGCCCAGGCCCAGTCCGGCACGCTCGCCCACGAGCGCGTGGACCTGGCGGGGCTCCTGCGCTCGGCGCTGGCCGACCTGGCCCAGGAGGCCCGTGAGCGCCAGGTGAGCCTGCCCGCCCCGCCGCGCACCACCGCCGTCGTCGAGGGCGACCCCGTGCTGCTGCGCCAGGCCGTGTCCAACCTCCTGCGCAACGCGGTGCGCCACAACCACCCGGGCGGCACCGTGGAGACCACCCTCGACACGAGGCCGGACCAGGCGGCGGGCGCCCACGGGGCTGGCGGGCGGGTGCGCCTCACCGTGCGCAACAGCGGCCCGCTCGTGTCCGAGGAGGACCTGGACTCCCTGCGCGAGCCCTTCGTGCGGGGCTCGGGCCGGGGCCGCACACGCGGCAGCGGGCACGGGCTGGGCCTGGCCATCGTCTCCGCCGTGGCGCTCGCGCACGCCGGCGAGCTCGTCCTGGTGCCACAGCCCTCGGGAGGGGTGGTGGCCACCCTCGAGCTTCCCGTGGGTGAGCGGGGCGGGCAGCGGTCCGTCAGCGCCGCAGCAGACCGAGAACCGTGAGGACCAGGCCCGCCGCCCCCGAGGCGAGGGCGGTGAGCAGGAGCATGCCGGAGACCAGGACCCGTTCCTCCTTGAGCGCGGGGCCGACGACGATGTCGGAGGTGCCCCCGGCACAGGTGACCGTGTAGGTCCCGCTCGTGGAGGGCACGAAGGACAGATAGGAGACCTCCGCGCCCTCCATGCCCTCGAGTCCGTGCGTCTCGACGGGGGTCCCCGCCGGGTCGGTGACCGTGCAGTCCAGGGAGCCGGCGGCGAGGCCGGCGCGGTACAGGGCGCGCGGCTGGCCGGCCTCGAGGTAGACGAGCCCGTTCTCGCCGAGGGCGGCCCCCGAGGTCGAGGAGCCGTCCAGGGAGACGCCGAGCGCGGCGGCGCTGAGGGCGAGGGGCAGCACGACCAGGAGCACGAGGCCGGTGACCAGCAGGCCGCGGCGGCGCCCGGGGCGGGACGTGGGGCGCCGGCCGGCAAGCGCCCCGGCTCCGCCCCGCGGGGCGGAGCCGCGCAGGTAGGGGTCGGCCTCGGCTCCGGTCGGGGCGGTGCCCTCCTGCCCGTCGTCGGGGCGGTGCGGCTCGATGCCCTGCTCTCGCAGGATCTCCTCGAGCTCCTCGGGGCTCACCCGCTGCCCATAACGGGGCTCGTCCGCCCCGGCGGGGTCGTGCTGTGTCATGGCGGCCTCCTCAGCCCTGGCGTCCGCGGCGCGAGGCGATGACCTGGACCTCGCCGTCGGCGGCAGCGGCGAAGACGCGCTGGACCGCGGCCTCGCGCAGCCGCAGGAGCCGGTTCTCGCGCTCCAGGAGCTCGACCTGCCGCTCGAGGTCGAGGACACGGCGGATGCCCTCGAGGTTGACGCCCTCCTGGCTCAGGGCCTGGACGCGGCGCAGGCGCTCGACGTCGCGGTGCGAGTAGCGCCGTCCGTGGCCGGAGGTGCGGGCCGGGGAGACCAGGCCGAGGCGGTCGTACTGGCGCAGGGTCTGCGGGTGCATGCCCGCGAGGTCCGCGGCCACGGAGATGACGTAGACCGCCCTGTCCTCGGCGTCCTCCGCGAGGAAGGACAGGCCCTGGCCGGTACGACGGCGGCTCACGTGCCCGCCTCCTGGCGCAGCGCGGCACGCGGGTCGGTCTCGCCCATGGCGGTGTCGAAGGCCTCCAGGGCCTCCTTCGCCTGGACCGAGAGCTTGCGCGGCACGGCGACCTGGACGGTGACGAGCAGGTCGGAGGTGCCCTTGCGCAGCTTGACGCCCTTGCCGCGCAGGCGCATGACCGTGCCGGACTGGGTGCCGGCCTTGATCTTGACGCGCGTGCTCGTGCCATCCAGCAGGGGGACCTCGACCGTCGCGCCGAGGGCGGCCTCCTTGAGGGTGACGGGCAGGTCCATGCGCAGGTTGGTGCCGTCGATGGCGTAGACGGGGTGCTTGTCGACGTGGACGGTGACGACCATGTCCCCGTTCTCCCCGCCAGCCTGGCCGGGGCGGCCCTTGCCGCGCAGGCGGATCCTCTGGCGGTCGTGGACGCCCGCCGGGATGCGGGTGGTGATGGTGCGCCCGTCGGCCGTGAGCTCGACCGTGTCGCCCTCGACGGCCTGGCGGAAGCCCAGGCGCACGTCGGTGAGGACGTCGGGGCCCTTGCGCGGCTCGGGCTGGGAGCCGAAGCCCCCGAAGCCGCCGAAGCCGAAGGGACCGGGCTGGCCTGCGCGGCGGGTGGGGCTGGCCTGGCCGCCGAACTGGCGCAGCAGGTCGTCGATGTCGATGCTCTGCGCACCGGAGCCACCGCCGCCGAACATCGAGAAGATGTCCTCGAATCCTCCCCCGCCGGCGCCCCCGGCGGTGAAGCGGGGGCCGCCGCCCGCCATGGAGCGGATGGCGTCGTACTGCTGGCGGTCCTTGGCGTCGGACAGGACCGCGTAGGCCTCGCCGACCTCCTTGAACTTCTCCGCGGCGACGGCGTCGTCGGGGTTGCGGTCCGGGTGGTACTTCTTGGCGAGCGTGCGGTACGCCTTCTTGATGGTGTCGGAGTCGGCGTCCTTGGCGACGCCGAGGACGGCGTAGAAGTCCTTGTGCATCCAGTCCTGGCTGGCCATGTCACCACCTCCTGCGTGATGTGCTCGTGGGTCCGGCTCTCTGTGCGTCGTGCGTGCGTGTGGGGCGGGGTGAGGGCCGGGGCCCGCTCGGGTGAGCGGGCCCCGGCGCGCGGGGCTCAGGCCGGGTTGGTGACCTGGACGCGGGCGGCGCGCACGACCTTGTCCCCCAGGCGGTAGCCGGGCTGGAGGACCAGTGCGATGGTCGGCTCGTCCACCTCCTCGGACTCGGTGGCCATGAGCGCCTCGTGGAGCGTCGGGTCGAAGACGTCGCCGGCCTCGCCGAAGCGCACGAGCCCGAACTTCTCCCCGAGGATCGACTCGAGCTTGGCGGCCGTCGTCGCGAAGGGGCCGGTGAGGTCGCCGTGCTGGTCGGCCAGCGCGATCTCGTCGAGCACCGGGATGAGCGCCTCGACGACGCTGGCGCGCCCGGTCTCGCGGTGGCCGGCGGCGGCCTCGCGCGAGCGGCGCACGAAGCCCTGGTACTCCTGCTGGAGGTTGTACAGGTCCGCGCGGGCCCGGGCGAGGTCGTCCGTCAGCCGTGCGGCCTCGGCCTGGGCCTCGGCCAGCGGGTCGGTCGGGGCCCCGTCGTCGCCGCCGGCGGGGGCCGCCTCGACGGCGCCGGACTCGTCCAGCACGACGCCGTCGAAGGCGGACTCCACGGCCTCGGCGAGGGCCGGGTCGACGGGCTCGTCCTGCCCGGGGGCCGGCTGGGTGCTCACTTGGCGCCCTCGGTGCCCTCGTCGTCGACGATCTCGGCGTCGACGATGTCGTCGTCCTCGGCCGGGGCCTCGGAGCCGGCCGAGGCGGCCGCGGCCTGCTCCTGGGCGTAGAGGGCCTCACCGATCTTCTGGGCGACCGAGCTCAGCTTCTCCTGGGCGGAGCGGACGGCGTCGATGGAGTCGCCCTCGAGGGCCTTCTTGAGCTCGTCGACCGCGCCCTGGACCTCGCTGGAGACGTCCTCGGGGAGCTTGTCCTTGTTGTCCTTGAGGAGCTTGTCGATGGAGTAGGCCTGCTGCTCGGCGGCGTTGCGGGTCTCGGCCTCCTCGCGGCGCCGCTTGTCCTCCTCGGCGTGGGCCTCGGCCTCCTTGACCATGCGGTCGATATCCTCCTTGGGCAGCGCGGAGCCGCCGGAGATCGTCATCGACTGCTCCTTGCCGGTGCCGCGGTCCTTGGCGGAGACGTGCACGATGCCGTTGGCGTCGATGTCAAAGGTGACCTCGATCTGCGGGATGCCGCGGGGGGCCGGGGCGATGCCGGTGAGCTCGAAGGTGCCCAGCGGCTTGTTGTCGCGGGCGAACTCGCGCTCACCCTGGTAGACCTGGATGAGCACGGAGGGCTGGTTGTCCTCGGCGGTGGAGAACACCTCGGAGCGCTTGGTCGGGATGGCCGTGTTGCGGTCGATGAGCTTGGTCATGACGCCGCCCTTGGTCTCGATGCCGAGGCTCAGGGGGGTGACGTCGATGAGCAGGACGTCCTTGCGGTCGCCCTGGATGACGCCGGCCTGCAGGGAGGCGCCCAGCGCGACGACCTCGTCCGGGTTGACGCCCTTGTTGGGCTCCTTGCCGCCGGTGAGCTCGCGCACGACGTCGGAGACGGCCGGCATGCGGGTGGAACCACCGACGAGGACGACGTGGTCGATCTCCGACAGGGAGACGCCGGCGTCCTTGATGACGTTGTGGAAGGGGATCTTGGTGCGCTCGAGCAGGTCGGCGGTCATCTCCTGGAACTGGGCGCGGGTGAGGCGCTCGTCGAGGTGGATCGGGCCGGCCTCGCTCATGGACAGGTACTGCAGGTTGATGTCGGTGCTGGTCGCGGTGGACAGCTCCTTCTTGGCCTGCTCGGAGGCGTCCTTGAGGCGCTGCATGGCGATCTTGTCCTTGGACAGGTCCACGCCGCTCTTGTCCTTGACCTGCTTGACGAGCCAGTCGACGATGCGGGCGTCCCAGTCGTCGCCGCCGAGGCGGTTGTCGCCGGAGGTGGAGCGGACCTGGATGGTGGAGAAGCCGTCCTCGTCCTTGCCGACCTCGAGCAGGGAGACGTCGAAGGTGCCGCCGCCGAGGTCGAAGACGAGGATGAGCTCGTCCTCCTGGCCCTTGTCGAGGCCGTAGGCGAGGGCGGCGGCGGTGGGCTCGTTGACGATGCGGTCGACGGTCAGGCCCGCGATGGTGCCGGCCTCCTTGGTGGCCTGGCGCTCGGCGTCGTTGAAGTAGGCGGGGACGGTGATGACCGCGTTGGTGACGGGCTCACCGAGGTAGGCCTCGGCGTCGGCCTTGAGCTTGGCGAGGATGCGGGCGCTGATCTCCTGGGCGGTGTACCTCTTGTCGTCGATCTCGACGGACCAGTCGGTGCCCATGTGGCGCTTGACGGAGGAGATGGTGCGGTCGACGTTGGTGACGGCCTGGCGCTTGGCGATCTCTCCGACGAGGACCTCGCCGGACTTGGAGAAGGCGACGACGGAGGGGGTGGTGCGCCCGCCCTCGGCGTTGGGGATGATCGTGGGCTCGCCGCCCTCGAGGACGGCGATGGCGGAGTTGGTGGTTCCGAGGTCGATACCGACGGCGCGTGCCATGTGCTGCTCCTAGGTGAAGAGAGTTGAGTCGTATGCGCTCAGGATTGTTCTTGAGCCGAGTCTTGTCAACTTCGGACGTCGCAACCTTGAGTCTGACTGGCTCAACTTTGGGGGTGGCGTGGATATTCCCAGGACCCGCACGAGGCCAGCACCACAGTCACGCCATCGTGTCAGTGGGGCGCGCGAGACTGTTTCTATGTATCTGGCCTACGTTGATGACTCCGGCGACTCACGGCACGGCGTCACCCCGACCGCCGTGCTGGTCGAGGACCGGGCCTGGACCTCCGTCCTCAGGGCACGGCTCGAGGGACGCCGCTCCATCCACCGCGAGCTCGGGGTGGACACGTCCAAAGAGCTCCACGCCAACGACCTCTACAAGGGACGGGGCAGTTTTCTCCCCGCCGGCTCAGGCGACCACCTGAGCACCGTGCAGCGAGAGGCGACTGGGCGCATCATGCTTTCTCACCTCGCCCAGGCCGACGGGTTCCATGTGGTGACCCTGGCGATGTCCGGACGGTCCAAGCCGCGCGCCTACAGACACCTCATCTCCTGGCTCGACACATGGGCCGGCACCAACGACACCACCGTCATGGTCCTCTACGACGGCCGGCAGGGCTATCCCCCTTCCTCATCAGGCAGCGCGGAACAGGTCCTCGTGGAGTGGGAGACGGCCCTGCGCGACGCGTCCCCACTGCGCGCAGTCCATCGTGACCTGCCGATCGCCACTCGCAGAGTCATCGAGGACGTGGTCATGCAGGACAGCCGTGACAACCAGCTGATCCAGGCAGCTGACCTCATTGCCTACGGCGCCTTCCACAAGCACGCACACACAAGAGCACCCTGAGATCTGGGGGACGCGCATCAGGCCTGTGCCCGCGGCCATTCGCGCTTACATGCGCCTGCGTGAGCACTGGGTCCCGGGCGCCGATGACGGCATCATCTGGCTGGGCTGACCCACGCAAAGACCCCCGACCAGAGGCCGAGGGTCTGCGAGGTGCGAGACCCCCTGGGTGACCCTGCCTGCCACATAGGGCCTCGCGGTACCCACTACACCGACGGCTCAGCGCACGAGGCAATGAGCACCGCGCATCATCCTGGCGGCCGATCCCCCGAGGCCGGGCGCGAGGAACACTGCGGGCATGGAGCCCGTCATCACCGCGCGCGACCTCGTCGTCGGCTACGACCAGGTGCCCGTGTGCTCGCCGGCCACCTTCGCCCTCGAGCGCGGCCAGGCCCTCTTCCTCGTCGGGGTCAACGGCGCGGGCAAGTCCACCCTGCTGCGCACCGCCTGCGGCCTGCTGCCCCCTCTCGGCGGGCGGCTCACCGTCCTGGGGGACACGCCCGACCCGCGCTCCGCCGCCTTCCGCACCGACGTCGCCCGCGACCTCGGCGAGGACTCCTTCTTCCCCTCCCTCACCGTCCGCGAGCACCTCGAGCTCGTCCGCCTGGGCCACGGCGCCACCGCCGACCCGCACCCGTCCCCTGCCGGCCCGTCTCATCCTCCTCACGGCGGCCACGGCGCTGCTCGGCCTCGCGCTCACCGCCGGGCCCGGGGCGCCCGCGGCCCCGCTGGGCGCGCTCGGCGCGGATGCCCCTGGCTCGGGCCGGGCACCGGCTCACGGGCCGGTGGGGCGC
>NZ_JACJVC010000014.1 GCF_023369555.1 Actinomyces sp. AC-20-1
CTCCTCCAGGACCGCCACGCCGGCGGAGCCGTGACGCTCGTAGAAGGCCGACTGCGGTTTGACGGCGGCCACCCGGCCCCCCAGCGCGTCCACGACCCGCAGGGAGAACTCGCGCAGCCCGGCGGCGGGCGGCTGCGCTGGTTTCCTGGGGCGGCGGCGCGTGGTGGATGATGGGCTCATGAGCGAGTCCACGACGTCCCCCCGCGCCGTCGTCCTGGCCGGCCCGACCGCCGTCGGCAAGGGCACGGTGGTCGCGGAGCTGCGACGGCGCCACCCCGACCTGTACGTCTCCGTCTCCGCCACGACCCGCCGCCCGCGGCCGGGGGAGGCCGACGGCGTCCACTACCACTTCGTCACCGACGAGCAGTTCGACCGGCTCGTCGCCGAGGGCCAGATGCTCGAGTGGGCCCTCGTGCACGGGTGCTGCCGCTACGGCACCCCGCGCGGGCCGGTGCAGGCCGAGCTCGACGCCGACCGCCCCGTCCTGCTCGAGATCGACCTCGACGGCGCCCGGCAGGTGCGCCGCACGCTGCCCGAGGCCCTGCTCGTCTTCCTGGCCCCGCCCAGCTGGGACGAGCTCGTCAACCGGCTGGTCGGCCGGGGCACCGAGGACGAGGCCGAGCGCGAGCGGCGCCTGCTCACGGCCCGCACGGAGATGGCGGCAGTCGGTGAGTTCGACCACGTCGTCGTCAACGACACCGTGGCGCGTGCCACGGACGAGCTCGAGGGCCTGCTCGGCCTCGCGGGCTAGACTGTCCCGGTTACCGCACGGCCTGTCAGGGCCGGTCACGCGCTCAGAAAGCAGGTCACGCACATGCTCGGTACCTCCCCCCAGCCCGAGGGCATCACGAACCCGCCGATCGACGACCTCCTGGAGAAGGTCGACTCCAAGTACGGGCTCGTGGTGGAGGCCGCCAAGCGCGCCCGCCAGATCAACAGCTACACCCAGCAGCTCGAGGACAACCACCTCGAGTTCTTCGGCCCCCTCGTCGATGCCGAGACCGAGGAGAAGCCGCTGGGCATCGCCTTGCGCGAGATCGCCGAGGACAAGCTCGAGGTCATCCCGGGCGAGGTCGCCCGCGCCCGCCGCGCCGAGGCCGAGGAGGCCCGCCGGGCCGCCGAGGCGGACATGTTCTCCGACATCTCCCTCGACACCCCGCTGTCGCTGGGCGAGGAGGGCCCGGCCACCAGCCTGGACGACATCCAGTTCTGAGGCCCGGGCCTCCCGTGGAGCAGCAGGTGAGCACGCGCGCCGCGTCCCCGACCGGGACGCGGCGCGTCGTCGTCGGGGTCTCCGGGTCCATCGCCGCCTACAAGGCGCCCACGGTGGTACGGCGCCTGCGCGAGGCCGGCTGCGAGGTCAAGGTGGTCGCCACCGAGGCGGCCCTGCGCTTCATCGGCGCCCCCGCCCTGGCCGCGGTGGCCGGGGGCCCCGTGTCCACCGGTGTCTTCGACGACCCGGCGGCGGTCGAGCACGTGGCCGTGGGGGAGTGGGCCGAGCTCGTCCTGGTCGCCCCCGCCTCCGCGGACCTGCTCGCCCGGGTGGCCGCCGGGCGCGCGGACGACCTGCTCACCGCCACGATCCTCACGACGACCGCCCCCGTGCTGCTCTGCCCGGCCATGCACACCCAGATGTGGCTCAACCCGGCGACCGTCGAGAACGTGGCCACCCTGCGCCGCCGCGGCCTGGGCGTCCTCGACCCCGCCGACGGGCGCCTGACCGGCCGGGACTCCGGCACCGGGCGCCTGCCCGAGCCCGAGGCCATCGCCGCCGAGGCCCTGCGCGTCCTGGCCGGGCGCCACGCGCGCGAGACCGAGGGCCCCGGCCTGGCCGGGCGCCACGTCGTCGTCTCCGCCGGAGGCACCCGCGAGCCGCTGGACCCGGTGCGCTACCTCGGCAACCGCTCCTCCGGGCGCCAGGGCACCGCCGTCGCCCGCGCCGCCGCCGCCCAGGGGGCCCGGGTCACCCTCGTGGCCGCAAACCTCGACGCCGACGTCCTGCGCGACCTGCCGCCGACGGTCAGCGTCGTCGGCGTCGGCACCGCCCTGGAGCTGCAGGACGCGGTGCGGGCGGCCTGCACGGACGCCGACGCCGTCGTCATGGCGGCCGCCGTCGCCGACTACCGCCCCCGCAGCGTGCACGGTGCCAAGATCAAGAAGCACGGCCTCGCGCCGGGCGAGGAGGGCGGGGCCGCCGGACCGGCCCCCATCGAGCTGGTGGAGAACCCCGACGTCCTCGCCGGCCTTGTCAGCCGCCCGCCGCGCACCGACGGAGGGCGCACCCTCGTCGTCGGCTTCGCCGCGGAGACCGGTGACGCCGAGGGCGACGTCCTCGCCCACGGCGCCGCCAAGGCGCGGCGCAAGGGCGCCGACCTGCTGGCCGTCAACGCGGTCGGCCAGGGCCTGGGCTTCGGCGACGTGCCCAACGCCGTCGTCGTGCTCGACGCGGCTGGCGCCGAGGTGGCGCGCGCCCGGGGCTCGAAGGACGAGGTCGCCCGCGCCCTCGTCGCGCTGGTCGCCGGGCGCCTGGCCGGTGCCTGAGGCCCGGGGCCGGCGGACGTGCGCCGACGCACAGTGACGAGGCCGCTCGGGGCCCGGTCCGTGTCCTGGCCCGCCGGTAGTCTGGGCGGGTGAACTCCTCCCTCCGCCTCTTCACCTCCGAGTCCGTCACCGAGGGCCACCCGGACAAGATCTGCGACCGGATCTCCGACTCCGTCCTCGACGCGATCCTCGAGCAGGACCCCGCTGCGCACGTCGCCGTCGAGACCATGATGACCACGGGTCTCGTCCACGTCGCCGGAGAGGTGACGACGAGCGCCTACGTCGAGATCCCCCAGATCGTGCGCGACGAGATCGTCGCCATCGGCTACGACTCCTCCGACGTCTGCTTCGACGGCCGCTCCTGCGGCGTGTCCATCTCCATCGGCCAGCAGTCCCCGGACATCGCCGCCGGCGTGGACAAGGCCCTCGAGGTCCGTGGGGAGGGCGTCGGCCTCGACCCGCTCGACGCCCAGGGCGCCGGGGACCAGGGCCTCATGTTCGGCTACGCCTGCACGGAGACCAGCGAGCTCATGCCGCTGCCCATCCACCTGGCCCACCGCCTCGCCGAGCGCCTGACCGCCGTGCGCAAGCAGGGCGTCATCGAGGGCCTGCGCCCCGACGGCAAGACCCAGGTCACCATCGGCTACGAGGGCGACCGCCCCGTCAGCCTGACCAACGTCGTCATCTCCACCCAGCACGACGAGGACCGCAGCCGCGCCTGGCTGACGGACGCCCTGACCGAGGAGGTCCTCGTCCCCGTGCTCGTTCTCGAGCAGGCCAAGGGCCTCGACCTCAACGTCTCCGGCGCCAAGGTCCTGGTCAACCCCTCGGGCCAGTTCATCATCGGCGGCCCGGCCGGGGACGCGGGCCTGACCGGCCGCAAGATCATCGTCGACACCTACGGGGGCACGGCCCGCCACGGCGGTGGCGCCTTCTCCGGCAAGGACCCCTCGAAGGTGGACCGCTCCGGCGCCTACGCGATGCGCTGGGTCGCGAAGAACGTCGTCGCCGCCGGCCTGGCCGGGCGCTGCGAGATCCAGGTCGCCTACGCCATCGGCTCCGCGCACCCCGTGGGCCTGTACGTCGAGACCTTCGGCACCGAGACGGTCCCGGTGGCGAGGATCCAGGCCGCCGTGCAGGAGGTCTTCGACCTGCGCCCGGCCGCGATCATCCGCGACCTCGACCTGCTGCGGCCGATCTACCGCACGACCAGCGCCTACGGGCACTTCGGCCGCCCCGGCTTCACCTGGGAGGACACGAGCCGCGCAGCGGACCTGCGCGCCGCGGTCTGATCGCGCAGGACCCGGACGGCAGGGACACGTCACCGCAGGCAGTGGAAGGAGGGACGATGAGCGGGCTCGGCCAGCAGGACGCGCTGCTCGTGGCCCCCGCCCCGGCCCACCGCCGTGTCACCGGTGACGGCGTCCTCAACCCCGTCGCCCGGGTGCTGCTGGACTCCGGCGTGCCCCACCTGGACCGGCTCTTCGACTACCTCGTCCCGCCCGAGCTCGACGTCGCCGCCGCCGAGGGCGTGCGCGTCGTCGTCCGCTTCGGTGGCCAGGAGGTCCACGGCTGGGTGTGGGAGCGCGCCGGCACGACGACGCACACCGGCCGACTCGCCCCCGTGCGCCGCGTCGTCTCCGACCTGCCGGTCGTGCCCGAGCGCACCCGCAGGCTCGTCGAGGCCGTCGCCGCCCGCACCGCCGGCACCCGCTCCGACGTGCTGCGCCTGGCCGTGCCCACCCGGCACGCCACCACCGAGCGCGCCGTGCGAGCAGAGCACGCCGGGCACGCAGTCCACCCGCGCCGGCCCTCCCGCCCCCAGGCCGGCCCCACCGGCTGGGGCGCCTACACCGGTGGCGCCGAGCTCCTGGACGCCATCAGCGACGGCCACGCCCCCCGGGCCGTCCTCACCGCCCTGCCCGCGCGCGAGGGCGTCCTCGACAGCTGGGAGGGCCTGCTCGCCCAAGCCGTGCGGGCCAGCCTGTCCGGCGGCCGCGGCGCCCTCGTCGCCGTCGCCACCACGGCCCAGGCCGAGGCGCTCGCCGAGCGGCTCAGTGAGGACCTCGACGGCGAGGAGGTGCTCGTCCTCAGCGCCGAGCACGGGCCGGCCCGCCGCTACCGCGTCTTCACCCGGCTCCTGCTGGGCCACGCCCGCGTCGTCGTCGGCACCCGCGCCGTCGCCCTCGCCCCCGTGGCGGACCTCGGCCTGGCCGTCATCTGGGACGACGGCGACGACCGCCTCGACGAGCCCCGCGCCCCCTACGTCCACGCCCGCACCGTCCTGGCCCTGCGCAGCGGGCTCGAGCACTGCGCCCTGCTCGTCGCCTCGCGCACGCGCAGCGTCGAGGCCCAGTCCTACGTCCTGCAGGGCTGGGCCCGCGACCTCGAGGCCCCGCGCCCCCTCATCCGTGCCACCGTGCCCCGGGTCGAGGTCCCCGGCGACAGCGAGCTCGGCCGTGAGGGCGCCAGCGGCCGTGCCCGCATCCCCTCCCTCGCGCACCGCGCGCTGCGCGAGGCCCTCGACCACGGCCCCGTGCTCGTCCAGGTCGCCCGGTCCGGCTACGCCCCCGTCGTCGTGTGCGCCACGTGCCGCGCCGTCGCCCGCTGCCGCGCCTGCTCCGGCCCGCTGTCGATGAGCCGGCGCGGCGAGGCCGCCTGCCGCTGGTGCGGGCGCCCCGGGGCCGGCTGGGCCTGCCCGCACTGCGGCGGTGAGCGCCTGCGCATGGCCGGCTCGGGCTCCGTGCGCACGGGTGACGAGCTCGGGCGCGCCTTCCCGGGTGTGCCCGTCGTCGTCTCCGGCACCCGCGCGGACCACGGCGTCGTCACCACCGTGGACGCCAGAGCCCGGATCGTCGTGGCCACCCCCGGTGCGGAGCCCGTCGCCGAGGGCGGCTACACGGCCGTCCTCCTGCTCGACGGCGCCGTGCTGTCCTCGCGTCCCGAGCTCGGGGCCTCGAGCGAGGCCCTGCGCCGGTGGGCCAACGCCGTCGTCCTGGCCCGCCACGACGCCCGGGTCATCCTCCTGGGCTCCCCGGACCTGGCCGTCTCCCAGGCCCTCGTGCGCTGGAGCCACGCCGGCTTCGCCGCCGAGGAGCTGCGCGAGCGGCTCGAGCTCGAGCTGCCGCCCGCCGTGCGCTGCGCCCGCCTCGACGGCCCCCTGCCGGCGGTCGAGGCATACCTCGAGGCGGCACGGGCCCGGGGCTGGGACGTCCTCGGGCCGGTCCACGCGCCGCAGCCGGTGGCCCGGCCCACCAGGGGAGGGGCGCCGGCCCCCGAGCACGTGCGCGCCCTCGTCCGGGTCCCGCTCACCCAGGGCCGCGAGCTGGCCGAGGCGCTGCGCCTGCAGTCGCGCGAGCGCTCCGTGCACCGCCAGGACCCCGTGCGCATCGAGCTCGACCCCACGGTGCTGTGGTGAGCCCGCGCCAGGCGGTTGAGCGGACGGGGCCCGGTACCCCGGGGCAGCGCGCCGGTAGCATGGGGGACCAGCGGCACCGAGCGTGAGGAGACGCCGTGGAGCACACCAGCAACCCTGCCCGGGACGTGATGGCCGAGAGCAGCCCGGCCCGCGATACTGGTCACGGCACCGCGCCCGTCGACGCCGTCATCCTCGACTGGGGCAACGTCCTGCACCGCTGGGAGGCGCACCGGGCCGTCGAGGGCCGGGTCGAGCCGGCCGTGTGGGAGGAGATGACCACCACCGGCGAGTTCACCCGGTGGAACCGGCTGTGGGACGCGGGCGCCACCCTCGAGGAGGTCCTGGCCGCCGTCGGAGCCGAGCAGCCGGTGCGCACCGACAAGGTCGAGGCCATGCGCACCTACTGGGAGCACTTCGACGAGACCCTCACCGAGCCCGTCCCCGGCACCGTGCCCCTCGTCCGGGCGCTTCTGGACGCCGGCACGCCCCTGTACTGCCTGACGAACTTCAACCACCTCCTGTGGCACCACGGGCGCGAGCGCGTGCCCGAGCTCGCCCGCTTCCACGGCGTCGTCGTCTCCGGCGAGGAGCGCCTGGTCAAGCCCGACGCCCGCCTCTACCGCCGCCTGCTCGACCGCTACGGGCTGGCCGCCGGGCGCACCCTCTTCGTGGACGACTCCGCCGCCAACACCGCCGGGGCCGGTGCCGTCGGCCTGGTCACCCACCACTTCACCACCGCCGACGCGCTGCACGAGGACCTGGCCGCACGGGGCCTGCTGCCCACCGCCGTAGACTGAGACCCATGCGTGTTCTCTTCGCCGGCACCCCCGAGGTCGCCCTGCCCGTGCTGCGCGCCCTCATGGACCACGAGGAGCACGACGTCGTCGGGGTCCTCACCCGGGCCGACGCCCGCCGGGGCCGTGGACGCGCGCTGCACCCCTCACCCGTCGCCGCCCTGGCCCGCGGGGCCGGCCTCGACGTGCGCACCCCCACCACCCTCAAGGACGAGGACACGCAGGCCTGGGTGCGCGGCCTGGACGCGGACGTCGCCGTCGTCGTCGCCTACGGCAGGCTCGTGCCCCCCGGCCTGCTCGACGTGCCCGCGCACGGCTGGCTCAACCTCCACTTCTCCCTCCTGCCCGCCTGGCGCGGCGCCGCCCCCGTGCAGCGGGCCGTCATGGCCGGGGACCGGGTGACGGGGGCCAGCGTCTTCCGCCTCGAGGCCGGCCTCGACACCGGGCCCGTCTACGCCGCACGCACTGAGCCCGTGGGCGCGCGCGACACGGCCGGCGACCTACTGGACCGGCTCGCCGCCGACGGCGCCCCCCTCGTCCTCGACGTGCTCGACGCCCTGGCCCGCGGCACCGCCGTCGCCACCGCGCAGGCGGAGCAGGGCGTTAGCCTCGCCCCCACGCTCTCACCGGCCGACGGCGAGGTCGACTGGAGGCGCCCGGCCGAGGAGATCGACCGGCAGGTCCGTGGCGTCACCCCCGCCCCCGGCGCCCGCACCACCTACCTCGGCCTCCCGCTGCGCCTGGGCCCGCTCGTGCCCGCCGCCGACGGCGCCGCGCCCCTGGCCCCCGGCGAGCTGCACGTGACCAAGCGTGACGTCCTCGTGGGCACCGGCACCACCGCCCTGAGACTGGGGCGGGTGGCACCGGCGGGCAAGAGCTGGATGGAGGCCGAGGCCTGGGCCCGCGGCGCACGCCCCGCGCCCGGCACCCGGCTGGGTGCCGCCGACGACGGGCAGGTGCGCTGATGGGCGGCCACAACGGCGCACGAGGAGGCCGCGGCGCGGGCCCAGGCGGCGGACGCTCACACGCCGGCGCCCAGCGGCGCGGCCAGGGACGCGAGCGCGGTCAGGGCAACCAGGCCGGGCGCCGCCACCCCGCACGCGCCGCCCACCACCGGGCCGACGGCCCCGGGCAGCGCTCCGGGACCCGTGCCACCGATGGCGGGCGCACCGGTGGGGGCACGCGCCGCCACGAGGCGGACCCGGCGCGCCTCGTGAGCCTCGAGGCCCTCACGCGGGTGCGCGAGGACGGCGCCTACGCCAACCTCGTGCTGCCCCCGCTGCTCGACGACGCCCGTCTGGGCCGCCGCGACGCCGGCTTCGCCACGGCGCTGACCTACGGCACCCTGCGCCTGCGGGGCCGCTACGACGCCATCATCTCCCGCTGCGTGGACCGGCCCCTGGACAAGCTCGACGGCGTCGTCCTCGACGTCCTGCGCCTGGGCGCCCACCAGCTGCTCGGCATGCGCGTGGCCACCCACGGCGCCGTGGACGCCACCGTCAGCCTTGCCGCCCACGCCGCCGGGCGGGGAGCCGCCGGGCTTGTCAACGCCGTGCTGCGGCGCGTGGCGGACAAGGACCTGGCCAGCTGGCTCGAGGAGGTCACCGCCGAGGCCCCCGACGCCCTGGCCGCCCTGTCGCTCACCGAGTCCCACCCCCTGTGGGTGACCCGGGCCATGCGTCAGGCCCTCAGGGCCCACGGGCGCGAGGAGGACGAGCTCGCCGCCCTGCTCGCCGCCGACAACACCGACCCGGCCGTCGTCCTGTGCGCCCGCCCCGGGCTCATCAGCCCCGAGCAGCTGGCCCGTCAGGTCGAGGCCGCCACCCGCACCGAGCCCCGTCCTGGTGACCTGAGCCCCTACGCCCTCGTCATGGACGGGGGAGACCCCGGCCGCGTGGAGGCCGTGCGCCGCTCACGCGCGGGCGTGGAGGACGAGGGCTCCCAGCTCGTCGCCCTCCTGCTGTCCGAGGCCCCCCTGGAGGGACGCGACGAGAACTGGCTCGACCTGTGCGCGGGCCCCGGCGGCAAGGCGGCGCTGCTGGCCGCCCGCGCCGCCCAGCGCGGCGCCCGACTCGTCACCAACGAGGTCAGCCCTCACCGCGCCGCTCTCGTGCGCTCCGCCGTGCGCGCCGTGCCCGAGGGCGTGGTCGAGGTCCGCTGCGAGGACGGGCGCGACTATGGCCCGGCCGAGCCGGGCCGCTACGACCGGGTGCTCGTCGACGCCCCCTGCTCGGGGCTCGGCTCCCTGAGGCGCCGCCCCGAGGCCCGCTGGCGCCGCGAGGCGACGGACGTCACCGAGCTGGCCGGCCTGCAGCGCGAGCTGCTCACCAGCGCCCTGGGGGCGGTGCGCACCGGGGGCCTCGTCGCCTACGTCACCTGCTCGCCGCACCTGATGGAGACCCGCCTGGTGGTCCAGGACGTCATGAGGCGCCTGGCCCGCCAGGGTCATGAGGTCGGGCTCCTGCACGCCGGCGACGTCGCCACCCGTGTGGCGCCCGTGCCGCCGGCCGGGGCCCGCGACGAGATGCTCCAGCTGTGGCCGCACCTGGACGGCACGGACGCCATGTTCTGCGCGCTCCTGCGGCGGACCTCCTGACCGATGAGCGCCTGCCCCGTCCCGCATGTGAAGGAGCCCCGATGACCTCGCGCGTCGCGATCCACCCCTCGATCCTCAACGCCGACCAGGCGCACCTGGCGGACGAGCTCGCCCGTGTCGAGGGCGCGGACGGCCTCCACCTCGACATCATGGACAACCACTTCGTCGACAACCACTTCGGAGGCCCCTCCCTCGCCCAGGCGGTGCTGGCGCACACGAGCCTGCCGGTGGACGCCCACCTCATGATCGAGGACGCGGACCGCTGGGCCCCCCAGTACGCGGAGATGGGCTGCGCGCTCGTCACCGCCCACGCCGAGGCCACCAAGGCGCCCTTCGTCCTGGCGCGCGAGCTGCACCGTCTGGGTGCGGGCGCGGGTCTCGCCCTGCGCCCGGCGACGCCGCTGAGCGCGGTCGAGCCGGTCCTGGCCGAGATCGACCTCCTGCTGCTCATGACCGTCGAGCCCGGCTTCGGCGGACAGTCCTTCATCGACCTCATGCTCACCAAGGTCGCGGCGGCGCGCCGCCTCATCAGCGAGCAGAACCTCGAGCTGCGCATCCAGGTGGACGGCGGCATCAACCGCTCGACGATCGAGCGCGCGGCCGAGGCGGGGGCCACGGTCTTCGTGGCGGGCTCGGCGGTCTACGGGGCCGAGGACGCCCTGGCGGAGGTCGAGCACCTGCGCGAGCTGGCCTCCCGGCACTGCCACTGAGCAGTCTTGTAGATAACCTCTCAAACTCCTCCGCGATCTCCTCACTCCCGCTCGCGGTGGCGATCCGCCCCGCGATTCCGCGGAACGGCGTCATGGGAACAACATGCGGGACACGTTTTGTGCGATGCCCACAAGTGACCCTCGCTTGGATCCCCCTCTAACGTGGAGCTGCTGCCGCAGCCACGTCTGACCCTTGTGCGCAACGTGCTGTGACGGCACCGCCGGACGGGCACGCCCGTCAGCGCGACCACGCTGGCACGGCCGTCCGGTCCGGAAGACCGACCGGACCCCTCTTTGTGGGGGACCACGATCTTCGTCAGAGCGCCGAGACACAGAGGAGCACCGTGCCCACGAGAGCGACCACCAGGGTCCTTGACCGCGTCCTCATCGCCAACCGCGGCGAGATCGCCCTGCGGGTCATCCGGACCGTCCGCGACCTCGGCGGCACGTCGATCCTGCCCTACACCCCCGAGGACCTCATGTCCCCGGCCGCCGAGCTCGCCGACGAGGCCTACGCCCTGCCCGAGGGCAGCGGCTACACCGACGCCGGCGCCGTCCTCGCCCTGGCCCGCGAGACCGGGGCCCAGGCCATCCACCCCGGCTACGGCTTCCTGTCCGAGGACGACGCCTTCGCCCAGGCCGTCATCGACGCCGGCATCGCCTGGGTCGGCCCCAGCCCCGGCGCCATGCGGGCCCTGGGGGACAAGATGAGCGCCCGGGCCACCGCCGAGAGGGCCGGCGTCGCCCCCGTGCCCGGCATCACGGGCTCGGTCACGCAGCCCGCCACCGTCATCGCCTTCGCCGCCGAGCACGGTTACCCCGTCGCCCTCAAGCGCACCGACGGCGGCGGCGGACGCGGCATCACCGTCCTGACCGACGACGACGAGGCCCGCAGCACCCCGGCCTTCGCCTCCGCCTCGGCCGGCGGCGCCACCCTCATCCTCGAGAAGTTCGTCACCGCCGCCCGCCACGTCGAGACCCAGTGCGCCCGCGACGCCCACGGCTCCTTCGCCGTCGTCTCCACCCGCGACTGCACCCTCCAGCGCCGCAACCAGAAGCTGCTCGAGGAGGCCCCCGCCCCCTACCTGCCCCCGGGCACCCACGACCGCCTCGTCGAGGCCTCCCGGCGGCTGCTCGAGACCGTCGACTACGTCGGCGTCGCCACCTGCGAGTTCCTGCTCACCCCCGAGGGCGACCTGTGGTTCCTCGAGGTCAACCCCCGTCTCCAGGTCGAGCACTGCGTCTCCGAGGAGGTCACCGGCACCGACCTGGTCGAGACCCAGCTGCGCATCGCCGCCGGAGGACCCCTCGGTCCCGTCCCCGAGGTCCGCGGCCACTCGGTCGAGCTGCGCCTGACCTGCGAGGACCCCGCAGCCGCCATGGCCCCCTCCACCGGCACCATCACCCGCCTGCGCTGGCCCGCCGGACCCGGCATCCGCATCGAGTCCGGCGTCGTCGAGGGCGACGTCGTCACCCCCCTCTTCGACCCCATGCTCGCCAAGATCGTCGTCACCGGGGCCACCCGTGAGCAGGCCCTCGCCCGGGCCCGCCGCGCCCTGCGCGAGACCGTCGTCGAGGGCGTCACCGTCTGCACCGCCCTGCACGAGCACGTCCTGTCCCGCCCCGAGCTCACCGGCCCCGACGCCGAGGGCGCTCTGGGGGTCACCACCCGCTGGATCGAGAGCTCCGTCCTGCCCGTGCTCACCGCCCCGGCCGCCGCCGCGGTCCCCGTCATCGGCGAGGTCCCGGCCGCGGACACCAGCGCCGGGCACGCTCCGCGCACCCGCTCGAGCTACGTCATCGAGCTCAACGGCCGACGCCTGAGCCTCACCCTGCCCGACGGCATCCTCGGCGGGCCCGGGGCCCGGCACAACATCGGGGCCCGGCCCCACCGGGCCCCCCAGCCGCTGCGCTCGCGCTCACGCGCCCGCGCCGCCCTCGCCGTCGACGGCGGGGCCCTCGCCCCCGACGGCGTCATCGCCGCCCCGATGCAGGCGATCGTCACCCGCATCTGCGTCGAGCCCGGGGCCCGCGTCCACGAGGGCGACCTCCTCGTGGTCCTGGAGTCCATGAAGATGGAGAACTACGTGCACGCCCCCCACGACGGCGTCGTCGAGGCCGTCGACGTCAGCGCCGGCCAGACCGTGAGCGCCGGCGAGGAGCTGGTGCGCCTGGCCGGGCAGCCGTCTGACGAGCCAACCGGCGGGCCGGCCGCCGGCGTGCAGAAGGACTGAGACATGACCACCACCGCCACCCCGGGCGCCCCCGGCGCCGCCGCCCCGGCCCCGTCCACCGCGGCGGGCGCCCTGCCCCTGGCGCAGACGATCGCCGGGGCCCCGGCCACCGAGTCCTTCCGCCGCAGCGCCGAGCGCATCGCCCGCGCCGCCGAGGACACGGCCGCCGAGCGCCAGCACGCCAAGGGAAAGCAGACCGCCCGCGAGCGCATCGACGCCCTGCTCGACCCCTCGACCTTCCTCGAGATCGGCCGCTACACCGGCTCCGGGGCGGGGGAGCGGGCCCGCCCCAGCGGCGTCGTCACCGGCTTCGGGCAGGTCGACGGCCGCCAGGTGGCCGTCTACTCCCAGGACTTCTCCGTCTCCGGCGGCGCGCTCGGCGCGGTCGAGGGCGACAAGATCGTGCGCCTGCTCGACGACGCCCTGCGCCTGCAGATCCCGGTCATCGGCCTCATCGACTCCGGCGGCGCCAAGATCCAGGAGGGTGTGGCCGCCCTGCGCCAGTACGGGCGCATCTTCAACCGCACCTGCGCCGCCTCCGGGCTCGTGCCCCAGATCAGCGTCATCCTCGGCCCCTGCGCGGGCGGCGCCGTCTACAGCCCGGCCCTGACGGACTTCGTCATCGCCACCCGCGAGGCCTCCCACATGTTCGTCACCGGTCCCGACGTCGTGCGCGCCGTCACCGGCGAGCGCATCAGCGCCGAGGACCTGGGCGGGGCCGACATCCACGGCTCGGTCTCCGGCGTCGTCCACTACGTCGCCGAGGACGAGGCCGACGCCCTGGCGCAGGTACGCACCCTGCTGGCCTACCTGCCCTCCTGCGCCGACCAGGACGCCCCCCGCTACGCCTACGACGACACCGACCGGGTCCAGGACTGCCTGGCCGCCGCCGGCGTCGGGGCCCTCGTGCCCGCCTCCACCCGCCAGGCCTACGACGTCGTCGACGTCGTGTCGGCCCTGGTGGACCACGGCGAGCTCGTCCAGGTCCAGGAGGACTTCGCCACCAACGTCGTCGTCGGCTTCGCCTGCTTCGAGGGACGGCCCGTGGGTGTGGTCGCCAACCAGCCGATGGTGGACGCCGGCACCCTGGACGTCGACGCCTCCGAGAAGCTGGCCCGCTTCGTGCGCTTCTGCGACGCCTTCGGCCTGCCCGTCGTCACCTTCGTGGACGTGCCCGGCTACCGGCCCGGCGCCGAGCAGGAGCACGCGGGCATCATCCGCCGCGGCGCGAAGGTCATCAACGCCTACGCCACCGCCACCGTCCCGCTCGTCACCGTGGTCCTGCGCAAGGCCTACGGCGGCGCCTACATCGTCATGGGCTCCAAGGCGATCGGCGCCGACCTCAACTTCGCCTGGCCGGGCGCCCAGATCGCCGTCCTGGGCGCCGCGGGCGCCATCGGCATCATCCACCGCCGCGAGCTCGCCCGTGTGTGCGACGAGCAGGGCGGGCAGGCTGCGGCCGCAGAGCAGGAGCGCCTGGTGCGGGAGTACGAGGACAGCGTCATCAACCCGGACAAGGCCGTCGCCATCGGCGAGATCGACGCCGTCATCGCCCCCGAGGACACCCGCACCGTCATCGTCGACTCCCTGGCGGCCCTGGCGGCCAAGCGGGACGCGGCGCGCACGTCCGGCAAGAAGCACGACAACGGTCCCCTGTGACCACCCCGCGCGAGCACCAGGACACGAGGACACCCATGAGCGACCCGACCACCACGACCACCACCGGCAACCAGACCCCCACGACTGAGGACCGCATGAGCAGCCAGCCCACCACCACCCGCACCACGACGGCCGAGCGCCTCGCCCAGGGCGAGGCCTACGTCCTCACCCTCGGGGGGCAGGCCACCCCCTGGCGCGCGACCCTCAGCGAGCTGGCCAGCACCGACCGCGACCTCGCCGCGGGGCTCGTCGCCCTGGACGAGGCCGTCTGCCGGCTCCTGGCCCCGGTCTCCACCGACCTGCTCGTCGTCACCCCCCGCGGGGCGCGGCTGCTCGACAACGACGCGACCCCCCTGAGCCCCGCCACCGCGGCCGCCGACACCGCCGACGTCTCCGTCCCCGGCATCCTCATGGCCCAGCACGCCGTCCTGTCCTGCCTGCCGGCCGCCGGTGTCAACGTCCTGGGCGAGGCCGCTCCCGCCCAGGTGGTCGGCCACTCCCAGGGCGTGCTCGGCGTCGCCCTGCTCCAGGCGCTGTCGAGCACCGTCAGAGGCGACCGTGCCACCGACGCCGGCCCGGGCAGCCTCGGCAGCACCGTCCCGGCGGTCGTCGAGGTCCACGCCCTGGCCCGCCTCATCGGCGCCGCCGCCGCCCGCACCACCCAGCGCCTGGGGCTCGGCACCACGGGCACCAGCACCCCGATGCTCTCTGTGCGCGGCGTCACCCGCGACGTCCTGGACTCCGTCCTCGCCCGGGTCCCGGGCCTGGCCGGTGATCACGCGGTCACCGTCGGCGTCGTCAACGGCCGCCAGGCCCACATCCTCTCCGGCCGCCCCGCCGACCTCGAGCGGGTCGTCACCGCCCTGGAGCAGGCCGCCGCCCGCTCCGCCGAGGACCGCAGGGAGCGCCGCCGCGGCGGCGCCGTCCTGGCCCCCGTCACCGAGTTCCTGGCCACCTCCGTGCCCTTCCACACGCCCCTGCTGAGCCAGGCCGTCGCCGACGTCGTCGCCTGGGCCGGGCGCTGCGGCATCGACACGGACCTGGCTCGTGACCTCGCCGTCGCCGTCCTCACCGACCCCGTGGACTGGCCCGCCCTCGTCACCCGGGCCCTGGCCGCCGCGGACGCCCGCCTCGTGCTCGACCTCGGCCCCGGCACCGTCCTGGCGCGCCTGACCGAGGCCGTCGTCGCCGGCACCGGCACGGGCGTCGTCGCCGCCGGCACCGCCAGGGCCCTGGACGAGCTCGACCGCCCCGGCGCCGCACCCGCCACGAGCGTGGACCGCTCCCGCTTCGCCCCGCGCCTGACCCGCCTGCCCGACGGCCGTCTCACCCTGTCCACCGCCTTCACCCGCCTGACCGGCCGCTCGGCCGTCCTCCTGGCGGGCATGACCCCCACGACCGTCGACGCCGAGATCGTCGCGGCCGCCGCCAACGCCGGCTACTGGGCCGAGCTCGCCGGAGGCGGCCAGGTCACCGCCAAGGTCCTGGCCGACAACCTCGCCTCCCTCGAGGCCCAGCTGGAGCCCGGGCGCACCGCCGCCTTCAACGCCATGTTCATGGACCGCTACCTGTGGAACCTCCAGCTCGGCACGCAGCGGTTGCTGTCCAAGGCCCGCGGGGCCGGCACCCCCATTGACGGCATCGTCGTCTCCGCCGGCGTCCCCGAGCTCGACGAGGCCGTCGAGCTCATCGAGCGCCTGCACGCCGAGGGCTTCCCGTACATCGCCTTCAAGCCCGGCACGGTGGACCAGATCCGCCAGGTCATCGCCATCGCCCAGGCCGTCCCCGGCGCCCAGGTCATCATGCAGGTCGAGGACGGCCACGCCGGAGGCCACCACTCGTGGGAGGACCTGGACACCATGCTCCTGGCCACCTACGACGCCGTGCGCGCCCACGAGAACATCGTGCTCGTCGTCGGCGGTGGCATCGGCACCCCCGAGAGGGCCGCCCGCTACCTCACCGGCGCCTGGGCGCGCCGCTACGGCACCGCCGACGCCCCCGTGGACGGAGTCATGGTGGGCACGGCCGCCATGACGGCCCTGGAGGCCAGGACCAACGAGGACGTCAAGCAGCTGCTCGTGGACACCCCCGGCATCACCGAGGAGACCCAGGGCGCCGTCGACGGCTGGGTCGCCTCCGGCGCGTCGGCCGGAGGCATGACCTCGGGCCTGTCCCACCTGCGCGCCGACCTGTACGAGATCGACAACTCCTCCGCCCGGGCGGCCCGCCTCATCCAGGTCGTCGCCGGCGACGAGCAGGCCGTGGCCGCCCACCGCGACGAGCTCATCGCCGCCATGGCCCGCACGGCCAAGCCCTACTTCGGCGACGTCGAGGCCATGACCTACCTCGCCTGGCTCACCCGCTACGCCGAGCTCACCGTCAGCCCGCACGAGGGCCGCGCCGCCACCGAGACCGACTGGATGGACGAGGGCTGGTACGACCGCTTCCTCGACATGCTCCACCGCGTCGAGGCGCGCCTGAGCCCGGCCGACCACGGGCGGGTCCCCACGCTCTTCGAGGACCACGCCGCCGTGCTCGACTGCGACGCCGCCCTGGCCGCCGTCGCCGAGCACTACCCGGCCGCCGCCACGACCCTCGTCGAGCCCGCGGACGCCGCCTGGTTCGTCGACCTGTGCGCCAAGCACCCCAAGCCCTGCCCCTTCGTGCCCGTCCTCGACGCCGACATCCTGCGCCGCTGGGGCCAGGACTCCCTGTGGCAGTCCCAGGACCCGCGCTACACGGCCGACCAGGTGCGCATCATCCCCGGCCCGACGGCGGTCGCCGGCATCACCACGGTCAACGAGCCCATCGGCCACCTGCTGGGCCGCTTCGAGTCCGCCGCCGTCGAGGCCGTCCAGGCGGCCGGCGCCACCGAGCAGGCCGCCGCCGGCCGCCTGGGCGCCACCGCCCCGGCCGTGAGCGCCGCACCGGTCAAGGACGCCGGCGAGCTCGTCCGCTCCGCCCCCCACGTCCTGTGGAACGGGCACCTGACGACCAACCCGGCCCGTGTGCTCGATGACGGCGCCTACGATCTCGTCCACCGCCCCGACGTCGCCGAGGACGCCTACGACCTCGACATCCACCTCGACACCCACTGGGACGCCACGCCCGGCGGTGAGGCGGTCCACGCCGTGCGCCGCCTCGTCGTGCCCCTGCGGCTGGCCGCCGCCTGGGACGGGGCCGCCCCCCTGGTGGACCCCGAGCGCATCAGCGAGACGATGAACGAGCTCCTGCGGGCCACCGCCGGCGTCGGCTCCGTCTCCGCCGCGGGGGACCGCATCGAGGCCCTGCCCCGGGTCGTGGCACCCGTCGAGGGCGCCGTCGACGCGCTGGGGCGCCCCACCACCCAGCCCTTCGGCACCGTCCAGGACTCCTTCACCCTGGCCGCCACCCTCGGCAGCGACCACGCCGCCGTCACGGCCGACGCCCTGCCCTCGGGCCTGAGCGCCGCCGGCCTCGTGCCCGACGCCCTCCTGGGCCCGTGCTGGCCCACCGTGTACGCCGCCCTCGGCTCCGTCGTCGAGGAGGGGATGCCGCTCATCGAGGGCCTGCTCGGCGCGGTCCACCTCGACCACACCGTGGACCTGCGCCGCCCGCTGGCGGAGCTGGCCGCCTGGGCGGGCCCGCAGGCGCGGGTGCGCGTGGACGGGTGGGTCGCCGCCCTGGAGGAGTCCAGCGCCGGGCGCGTGGTCGACGTGCGCCTGCAGCTGACCGACGCCTCGGGCGGTGAGCAGGACGGTGAGGTCATCGCCCTCATGCGTGAGCGCTTCGCCATCCGCGGGCGCGCCCACGGCACGGCCGTGCCCTCCTCGCCCGAGCTCGCCGGCGGCACCGGCCGCGAGGTCGAGCCCGCCGCCCGCAGGCTCCTGCGCCGCGTGCGCGTGAGCGCACCGACGGACATGACCGCCTTCGCCCGTGTCTCGGGCGACTACAACCCCATCCACACGAGCGACCACGCCGCCAGGGTCGCGGGCATGAGCGCCCCGCTCGTGCACGGCATGTGGCTGTCCGCCACCGCCCAGCAGGTCGCCGCCTCCACCGGCGCCGACGGCCAGCACCACGTGCTGGCCGGGTGGACCTACGTCATGCTCGGCACCGTCGAGCTCGAGGACGTCGTCGAGGTCTCGGTCGAGCGCACGGGCCTCGTGCGCGGCGGCGGCATGGCCCTGGAGGTCACCTGCCGCATCGGCGACGAGGTCGTCTCACGCGGCACCGCCGTCACCGTGGCCGAGCCCACCGCCTACGTCTTCCCTGGGCAGGGCATCCAGGCCCAGGGCATGGGCCTGGACGAGATGAGCGCCTCGAGGGCGGCCCGCCAGGTGTGGGAGCGCGCTGACGCGCACACCCGCGCCGAGCTCGGCTTCTCCGTCATCAACCTCGTGCGGGACAACCCGACCGAGATGACGGCCCGGGGCACCACCTACCGCCACCCCGAGGGCCTGCTCAACCTCACCCAGTTCACCCAGGTGGCCCTGGCCACCGTCGCGATGGCCACCGTGGCACGCCTGGAGGAGGCCGGCGCGCTCGTCGAGGACGCCGCCTTCGCCGGCCACTCCCTGGGCGAGTACACGGCCCTGAGCGCCTACGGGCGCGTCATGCCGGTGGAGACGACGATCTCCATCGTCTTCCAGCGCGGCTCCACGATGCACGGCCTGGTCGAGCGCGACGAGCACGGCGCCTCGGGCTACCGCATGGGGGCGCTGCGCCCGGTCATGGCCGGTGTCCGCGCCGAGGACGTCGAGTCCTACGTCGCCGGCGTGGCCGAGGCCTCGGGCGAGTTCCTGCAGATCGTCAACTACAACCTCGCCGGCCAGCAGTACGCGGTCGCCGGCACGGTGAGGGGCCTGGAGGCCCTGGCCCGCGACGCGCGCGCCCGGGCCGAGGCGCGGGGGGCGAAGAACCCCTTCATGTACGTGCCCGGTATCGACGTGCCCTTCCACTCCGAGGTGCTGCGCCCCGGCGTGCCCGAGTTCCGTGAGCGCCTGCTCGCCCTCATCCCTGAGGACCTGGACCACGAGCGTCTCATCGGCCGCTACGTGCCCAACCTCGTCGCCCGCCCCTTCGCCCTCACCCGGGACTTCGCCGAGTCGGTCCTGGCGGTCGTGCCCTCCGAGCCCGTGCGCGAGGCCCTGGCGGACTGGCCCGCCCGCGCCGCCCGGCCGCGCGAGCTCGCCCGCCTGCTCCTCGTCGAGCTCCTGGCCTGGCAGTTCGCCTCCCCGGTGCGCTGGATCGAGACCCAGGACGTCCTCCTCCGCTCCCCTCAGCAGGGCGGGCTGGGCATCGAGCACCTGGTCGAGGTGGGCCTGGCGGCCTCGCCGACGCTGGCCAACATGGCGGCGCGCACGCTGCTCCTGCCGGCCCACGCCGGGCGCCGCGTCGTCGTGCACAACGCGCGCCGCGACGAGTCACGGGTCCTGGCCACGGACACGGACCCGGCGGTCGAGGAGGTCATGGACGACGCCCTGCCCGGGGCTCCCGCCGCGGGCACGGCGCCGGCTGCCCCGGCCGGCCCGGCCGCAGGCCCCGCGGACGCCCCCGCCGCGCTGCCCGAGCCGGCAGCCGAGACCTCACCGGCCGCCCCGGTGGAGCCCGCCGTCGCCTCCGGCCCGGTGGAGGACCTGCCCTTCGGCGCCACGGACGCGCTCACCGTCCTGCTCGCCCACGCCGCCCGCCTGGCCCCCGGCCAGATCGGCGCCACCGACACGACCGAGACCCTGACCAACGGCGTCTCCTCGCGACGCAACCAGCTTCTCATGGACCTGGGCACCGAGCTCCAGCTCGCCTCCATCGACGGCGCCGCCGACGCGGACATGCCCTCGCTGGCCGCCATCGTCGCCAAGGGGGCCCCCGGGTACAAGCCCTTCGGCCCGGTGCTCACCGACGCCATCCGCTCCGGCCTGGGCCGTCTGCTCGGCCCCTCGGGCGTGCGCGCCACCCGCGTGGCCGAGCGCGTGAGCGCCACCTGGGGCCTGGGGGAGGGCTGGGTCTCCCACGTCACCGCCGCCCTGTTCCTGGGCACCCGCGAGGGCGCCTCCGTGCGCGGAGAGGACCTGGCGACCCTGGGCTCCTCGGCCCCGCTGGGCTCGGTCGGCGCGGTCGACGCCCTCATCGACAAGGCCGTCCAGGCGGTGGCCGCCGACCACGGCGTCGCCGTCGCCAAGCCCTCCGCCGGTGGGAGTGCGGGTGGGGCCGTCGTCGACTCCGCCGCCCTGGACGCCTTCAGCGAGACCGTCACCGGTGAGACCGGCGTGCTCGCGAGGACGGCCCGCACCCTCCTCGAGGCGCTGGGCCTGGCCGCCCCCGCCGGCGCCAGCGCCCAGGCCCTGGCCGAGGAGGAGGCGGAGGCCGCCACCACGCAGGCCCTGGTCGCCGCCGTCGACGCCGAGCTGGGCCCCGGCTGGCTCGCCTCCGTCACCGCGGCCTTCGACCCGCGCCGCGCCGTCCTCATCGACGACCGCTGGGCCACCGCCCGCGAGGACCTGGCCCGTCTGGGCAACGGTGAGACGCCCCTGTCGCAGGCGCGCGAGCGACTGGCCCCCGCGCGCTTCACCGGCCTGGGCCGGGCGGTGGCCGACCAGGCCGCCTGGTGGGCGCAGCGGCTCGAGGACGAGGGCGACGCCGAGCGCGCAGCCCTGGCCCGGGCCATCGGCGAGGCCGCCCGGACGGCCCCGGAGCCCGGCTCGGCGCAGGTGCGCTGGGCCGAGGACGTCGCCGTCGTCACCGGCGTGGCCCCCGGGTCCATCGCCGCGGCGGTGGTCGGCGCCCTCCTGGCCGGAGGCGCCACCGTCATCGCCACCTCCTCGCGCCTGACCCACGAGCGCCTGTCCTTCGCGACCTCGCTCTACCGTGAGCACGCCGCCGCCGGGGCCCGGCTGTGGGTCGTGCCGGCCAACCTCGCCTCCTACCGCGACGTCGACGCCCTGGCCGAGTGGGTCGGGCGCGACGAGGTCGTCACCTCAGGCGGGACCTCCACCCTCGTCAAGGAGGCCCTGGTCCCGACCCTCCTGTTCCCCTTCGCCGCCCCGCGCGTGTCCGGCACGCTGGCCGACGCCGGCCCCGAGGCCGAGTCCCAGACGCGCCTGCTGCTGTGGAGCGTGGAGCGCACGATGGCGGCACTGGCGGCCATCGGCACGGACACCCACGTGGACCACCGCCTTCACGTCGTGCTGCCGGGCTCGCCCAACCGGGGGACCTTCGGCGGCGACGGCGCCTACGGCGAGGTCAAGTCCGCCCTGGACGCCGTGGTCAACCGCTGGTCCTCCGAGCGCGCCTGGGCGCAGCGCGTCACCCTCGCCCACCCGCGCATCGGCTGGGTGCGCGGCACCGGCCTCATGAGCGGCAACGACCCGCTCGTGGCCGCTGTCGAGGCCGCGGGCGTGCGCACCTGGGCGACCGAGGAGATCGCCCACGAGCTCCTGGCCCTGTGCCTGCCCGAGGTGCGCGCCGCCGCCGTCCAGGCACCGGTCGAGGCCGACCTCACCGGGGGACTGGGCGAGGGGGTCGACCTCGTGGCCCTGCGCGAGCAGGCCGCCATCGCCCAGGGCAGCGGGACGGACGGGGCGGCGGAGCCGGCCTCGGTGCCCGCCCTGCCCACCCCGCTCACCCCGGTGCAGCCCACCGCCCCCGGCTGGGGCGAGGTCACCACCGACCTGGAGGACATGGTCGTCATCGTCTCCACCGGCGAGGTCTCCACCTGGGGAACCGCCCGTACCCGCCGCGAGGCGGAGCTGGGCATGAGCGGTGGCGACGACGTCGAGCTCACCGCCGCGGGCGTGCTCGAGCTCGCCTGGGGCATGGGCCTGCTCACCTGGCAGGACTCCCCGGTGGCCGGCTGGTACGACACCGACGGCGAGCTCGTCGGCGAGGACGAGGTGCACGAGCGCTACCGTGACGAGGTGGTCGCCCGCTGCGGCATCCGCCAGTTCACCGATGACGGGGTCATCGCCCCTGAGGCCGAGATCGACGTCGCCGTCTACCTCGACACCGACATCACCCTGAGCGTGCCCGACGAGGCCACCGCCCGATCCGTGGCGCAGGCCGACCCCGAGCACACGCTCATCGCCGCGGACCCCGGCACGGGGGAGTGGACGGTCACCCGCCTGGCCGGCTCCCTCGTGCGCGTGCCGCGCCGGGCCGCGCTCTCGCGCACGGTCGGCGGCCAGATGCCCACGGGATTCGACCCGCGCAGGTGGGGCATCCCCGCCTCGATGGTCGAGGGCATGGACCCCATCGCCTCGTGGAACCTCGTGACCGCGGTGGAGGCCTTCCTCGCGGCCGGGTTCACTCCCGCCGAGCTCCTGCGGGCCGTGCACCCCTCCGACGTCGCCTCGACGCAGGGCACGGGCTTCGGCGGCATGGAGTCGATGCGCAAGATGTTCGTCGGCCGGCTCCTGGACGAGGAGCGTGCCAGCGACATCCTCCAGGAGGCCCTGCCCAACGTGGTGGCCGCGCACGTCATGCAGTCCTACGTCGGCGGCTACGGCTCGATGGTCCAGCCGGTCTCGGCCTGCGCCACCGCCGCGGTCTCGGTGGAGGAGGGCTTCGACAAGATCGCCCTGGGCAAGGCGGAGGTCGTCGTCGCCGGCGCCATCGACGACATCTCGGTCGAGTCGGTCGTCGGCTTCGGCAACATGAGCGCCACCGCCGAGGCGGCCGCCATGCGCGCCAAGGGCATCTCCGACCGCCACTTCTCGCGGGCCAACGACCGTCGGCGCGGCGGCTTCGTCGAGGCCGAGGGCGGCGGCACGGTCATCCTGGCCCGCGCCTCGGTGGCCGCCCGGATGGGCCTGCCGGTCGCCGGCGTGCTCGGCTTCGTCTCCTCCTACTCCGACGGCGCCCACACCTCGATCCCCGCCCCGGGCCTGGGCGCGCTCGGCGCCGGCCGCGGCGGCACACGCTCGAGGCTGGCCAGGGCGCTGGGGGCGCTGGGCGTGGAGGCGGACGACATCGCCGTCGTGTCCAAGCACGACACGTCCACCAACGCCAACGACCCCAACGAGTCCGAGCTGCACACCCGCCTGGCCCGGGCCCTGGGGCGCCGCGAGGGCAACCCGCTGGTGGCGGTCTCCCAGAAGTCGGTGACCGGCCACGCCAAGGGCGGTGCCGCTCTGTTCCAGATCGCGGGCCTCACCGAGATCCTGGCCACGGGGGTCGCGCCCGGCAACGCCAGCCTCGACGTCGTGGACGCGCCGCTGGCCGAGGACGCCTTCTGGGTGTGGCCGCGCACGCCGATCTCGCTGCCCACGCGCGGCGGGGTGGTGCGCGCCGGCCTGCTCACGAGCCTGGGCTTCGGGCACGTCTCCGGGCTCATCGCGGTGGTCCACCCCGGGGCCTTCGAGGCGGCGCTGCGCCGGGCCGGGGGCCAGGAGGCGGTGGAGTCCTGGCTCGCCAGCGCGAACCGTCGTCTGGCGGAGGGCTCGCGCCGCCGCCGGGCCGGCATGATCGGGCGCGCCTCGCTCTTCGAGCCGGTGGAGGACCGCCGTCTGGGGGAGAAGTCACCCGGTCGGGACCCGCACGAGGTCGAGGCCGCCGTGCTGCTCGACCCCGAGGCCCGCCTGGGCGCTGACGGCGTCTACCACGCGGGACTGTGAGCCTCATGCGACGCTGAGCCGCGCCGTGAGCGCACCGGGGCGGGGCCCGGACCGAGGATCGACTCGGTCCGGGCCCCGCCCCACGCGTGTGGCGTGCGCGCGCACGCCGTGCTAGTCATGTGCGTGGCAACCGCGTCGTGAGGAGGCACCATGAGTGATCCCCGCCTGCCCGAGGCACCCGTGCCGCCGGACTCGTGCGTGCTGGGCGTCGGCACCGACCTGGTGCACGTGCCCGCCTTCGCCCACCAGCTGACGATCCCCGGCACGGTCTTCGCCGAGCGGGCCTTCACCGCCCGCGAGCTGCGTGAGGCGCGTCGACGCTCGGACGCCACCGGCTCCCTTCAGGCGGAGCACCTGGCCGCCAGGTGGGCGGCCAAGGAGTCGCTCGTCAAGGCCTGGTCCCAGGCCGCCAACGCGCTGGCGGAGCGGGCGGTGCCCCCGGCCCTGGCCCCCGAGCGCCTCGACTGGCGCCAGATCGAGGTCATCGGCGACCGCTGGGGCCGCCCGGAGCTGCGGCTGACGGGCGAGGTGGCGGCCGCCGTCGAGGAGGGACTGGGCCGGGGGACGGCCACAGCTGGCCGCTGGCCGGTGTCCCTGACCCACGACGGCGACTGGGCCGCCGCCATCGTCCTGTGCACGCGGGCCGCCGCTGTTCCTGTCGCCGGTGGGGGCGGCGGCCGGTAGGCTCGTCGCGCGGCGTCGACACGGGTGCCGGCGCGCCACGGGCCCGAGCCGGGCGGGACGTCACAGGAGAGGCCACACATGGACCACACGACCACCCAGGACGCGGTCACCGACCTCCTCAGCCGCGTCCCCACCGGGATCTTCCTCAACGGCGAGTTCACCGAGTCCTCCTCCGGTGAGCGCTTCGACGTCCTCAACCCCGCCACGGGGGAGGTCCTCACCACGGTGGCCAGCGCCACCCCCCAGGACGCGGCCACCGCCATGGACCAGGCCGTGGCCGCCCAGAGGACCTGGCAGTTCACCTCCCCGCGCGAGCGCGCCGACATCCTGCGCCGCGCCTTCGAGCTCGCCACCACCACCTACCGCAAGGACCTGGCCCTGCTCATGACCCTGGAGATGGGCAAGCCGCTGGCGCAGGCCGACGGCGAGGTCACCTACGGCGCCGAGTTCCTGCGCTGGTTCGCCGAGGAGGCCGTGCGCGTGCGCGGCGACTACTTCCGCCTCCCCGAGGGCCACCTCCAGGCCGTCGTCGTGCGCCGGCCCGTCGGCCCCTGCCTGCTCATCACCCCGTGGAACTTCCCCCTGGCCATGGCCACCCGCAAGGCCGGTCCCGCGCTCGCCGCCGGCAACGTCGCCATCCTCAAGCCCTCGAAGGACACCCCGCTCACCTCCCTGCTCTTCGCCCGGATCATGTCCGAGGCCGGGCTGCCCGCCGGGGTCCTGTCCGTCCTGCCCTCCGAGCGCAACCGCGAGATCACCGGACCGCTCATCCAGGACCCGCGTCTGCGCAAGGTGTCCTTCACCGGCTCGACCCCCGTGGGCCGGGCGCTGCTCAAGGAGGCGGCCGACAACGTCCTGCGCACCTCCATGGAGCTGGGCGGCAACGCCCCCTTCATCGTCTTCGAGGACGCGGACCTCGACGCCGCCGTCGAGGCCGCCCTCGTGACGAAGATGCGCAACATGGGCCAGGCCTGCAACGCCTCCGACCACTTCCTCGTCCACGAGTCCGTCAGCGAGGACTTCGGCCGCCGCCTGGCCGAGGCCCTGGCCGCCCAGCGCGTCGGCGACGGTACCGAGGAGGGCGTGGACATCGGCCCGCTCGTCTCGGCCCGTCAGCGCGACGCCATCGCCGCCATGGTGGACGGGGCGCTGGCCTCCGGCGCCCGGGCGCTCACCGGCGGCCGGGTGCCCGAGGGGCCCGGCTTCTTCTACCCCCCGACGATCCTGGTCGACGTCGACCCGCGCACCGACATCATCCGCGAGGAGATCTTCGGCCCCATCGCCCCCATCGTGCCCTTCTCGACCGAGGAGGAGGTCATCGCCCTGGCCAACGACGACTCCGTGGGCCTGAGCGCCTACGTCCACACCACCGACATGGCCCGCGTCATGCGGCTGGCCGAGCGCCTGGAGTTCGGCATGATCGGCGTCAACTCCGCGACGATCTCCAACGCCGCGGCGCCCTTCGGCGGTGTCAAGCAGTCCGGCATGGGCCGTGAGGGCGGCAAGGAGGGCATCGAGGACTACCTCGAGACCGTCTACGTCGGCGTGCCCGCTCCCGACTTCCTGCCCTGACCCGCCCCGGCACGTGGGCAGGGCCTGGTGGCCGACGGCGACTGACCCGTCCACGTGCCGGACCAGCGGGCCCGGGCTCGGGCAGCGGCGCGATGTCGGCATATCCTTGGCGCTCCCCGAGTTCCCGCAGGAGGTCCCATGACGGACACGACGTTCCAGGCCATCGCGATGATCATCTACTTCGTCGCGATGCTCGCCATCGGGTGGTGGGCCTACGGGCGCAACGACGACCTCGACGACTACATGCTCGCCGGGCGCGGGCTCGGCCCCGTCGTCACCGCGCTGTCCGCCGGCGCCTCCGACATGTCCGGTTGGCTGCTCATGGGGCTGCCCGGGGCGCTCTACCTCACCGGCGTCGTCGAGGGGTGGATCGCCGTCGGGCTCACCATCGGGGCCTGGCTCAACTGGAGGTACGTGGCCCCGCGCCTGCGCACCTACACGGAGGTGGCCAGCAACTCCATCACCGTGCCGTCCTTCCTCGACAACCGCCTGCACGACCCCCGCCACCTGCTGCGCTGGGCCAGCGGCCTCATCATCCTCGTGTTCTTCACCTTCTACGTCTCCAGCGGCATGGTCTCCGGCGGCACCTTCTTCGAGTCCTCCTTCGGCATGGACTACCGCCTCGGACTCACCCTCGTCGCCGGGATCACGGTGGTCTACACCCTCGTAGGAGGCTTCCTCGCCGTGTCCTACACGGACCTCGTCCAGGGGCTCATGATGGTCGCGGCGCTGCTGGCCGTGCCGGTCGCGGGCGTCATCCACCTCGGGGGAGTGGGGGCCACGCTCGACGCCGTCGCCGCCGTCGACCCCGCCTACTGGGCCGTCGTCGGCCCCTCCACCTCCCTCATCGGCATCGTCTCGGCGCTCGCCTGGGGGCTGGGCTACTTCGGCCAGCCGCACATCATCGTGCGCTTCATGGCCATGCGCTCACCCCAGGAGGCCAGGGCTGGGCGCATGGTCGGCATCGGCTGGATGCTCTTCGCCTGCGCCGGCGCCGCCGGCACGGCCGTCATCGGCGTGGCCGTCTACCAGCGCGACGGCGGGGCGCTGGCCAACCCGGAGACCGTGTTCATCAGCCTCGGCCAGCTGCTCTTCCACCCCTTCGTCGCGGGCTTCATGCTCGCCGCCATCCTGGCCGCCATCATGTCGACGGTCGCCAGCCAGCTGCTCGTCACCTCCTCGGCCCTCATCGAGGACCTCTACCTCCAGGTGACCCACCGGGAGGTCTCCCAGCGCCGGCTGGTGATGTACTCGCGCTTCTCGGTGCTGCTCGTCGCCGTCGTCGCCGCCGCGATGGCCTGGACCCCCAACGACACGATCCTCGCCCTCGTGGCCTTCGCCTGGGCGGGCTTCGGGGCCTCCTTCGGTCCCACCGTGCTGCTGTCCCTGTACTGGAGGCGGCTGACGCCCACCGGGGCCCTGGCCGGCATGGTGACGGGTGCGGTCGTCGTCATGGTGTGGGGCAACCTCGACGGGGGTGTCTTCGACCTCTACGAGATCCTGCCCGGATTCGTCGCCAACCTCCTCGTCGCCCTGACCGTCTCCCGTGCGGGCACGGTTGACCCGCAGGTCGGGGCCGAGTTCGACGAGGCCGTCGCCGTCGCCAATGGCACCGCGTCACTGGAGTACTGACCGCACCGGCACGGGGCAGGCAGAAGTGGGGAAGAATGACAGCGAGCAAGATCCAGGAGGGACAGCATGCCTGAGCACGACGCCCAGATGACCGAGATGGAGAAGCTAGAGGCGGGCCTGCCGTACCGCTACGACGACCCGGCGCTGGCCCGGTTGAAGGACACCGCGTCCCAGCGCTGCGCGAGGCTCAACGCCATCGACCCCCTGGACGCGGCCGCACGTGAGGCCGCTGCGCGTGAGCTCCTCGGCCAGGCGGGCGACGAGCTCGACATCCAGCCCGGGTTCCATTGTGACAACGGCCAGAACATCCGCGTGGGCAGGCGCTTCACGGCGAACTTCAACGTGACCATCCTCGACGGCGCACCCGTGACCTTCGGGGACTACTGCATGGTCGGCCCCGGCACGCTCATCGCCACGACGGGCCACCCGCTCAAGGCGCAGGGCAGGCGTGAGCGGCTCGCGGTCTCCGAGCCCATTACGGTAGGCGACGACGTGTGGATCGGCGGCAACTGCGTCATCACCGGGGGCGTGGCCATCGGCAGCAACGTGGTCGTGGCCGCGGGCGCCGTCGTCACCAAGGACGTGCCCGACAACTGCGTGGTGGCCGGAGTCCCCGCGCGGGTCATCAAGCAGCTGGGCTGAGCACCAGGCGCGGGCCTACAGTCCCAGGAGACCCCGGTAGACCCGCTCGTCATCCGCCGAGAACACGTTGAAGACCACCCTGATACCCGTCTCGTGAGCGCCGAGCCACGTGCGCACGGTCTCGACGGCGATGGGAGCGGCCTCGTCCTGCGGAAAACCGAACACGCCCGTGCTGATGCCGCAGAAGGCGATGGACCGCAGCCCCTTGGCGGCGGCGAGGTCGAGGCAGCTGGTGTAGCAGGAGGCCAGCTGCCTGCGGTGGAGGTCGGTGGGGTGCCCATTGGCGATGGGGCCGACTGTGTGGATCACGTGCCTGCTCGGCAGGTTGTAGGCGGATGTGATCTTGGCCGTGCCCGTCGGCTCCTCGTGGCCCTGCGCCCGCATGAGTCGGGCGCACTCCAGGCGCAGCTGTGTGCCGGCGAAGGTGTGGATGGCGTTGTCGATGCAGTGGTGCCCCGGTGCCCAGCAGCCGAGCATCTGGCTGTTGGCGGCATTGACGACGGCGTCGACGGCGAGGGTGGTGATGTCTCCGCGCCACAGCAGCAGGCGGTCGTCATGGGGGCTTGCCTGGGCGTCTGCGAGCGTGGCGGTGCCCGCCTCCTCGATCATTGAGCGCAGCAGCTCGTCCTGCATGGCGAGGCGCTCGACGTCGGCCGGTGCGGGCGGCCGGGTGTTGACGAGGGCGCGGAAGACCGTCCAGAGGTCGTCCGCGCTCGTGGCTGCAGGAGGCTCGGTGCCGCGCTCCAAGCACAGTGCTCGGACCAGCTCGGTCAGAAGCGTTGTCCTACGGTCGGCTGTCATGCAGGTGGTCCTTTCCGACGGCGGCCGCGAGCCCGCTGAGCACCTGGTCGATGTCGGCGTCGACGAGGATGGAGCGGTCCCGGATCTGCGCCGGGGCACCGGTCTCGCCCAGGTTGACGCAGGCGTAGACCGCGAGGGGATTCGCATAGGTTGAGCGCCAGAACGGGTACTTGATGATGGCCGGTGTGTTCGCACCCACGCCGAGCTCTAGGTAGAGCACCGTGTTCTGGCCGTGCGCCTGGAGGAACTGCCGGTAGCGTGACGCCGCCTCGTGCCAGCCGGTGTCCTCGACGAAGGTGTCGTCCGCGCGCAGGTTCATCGTCATGGGTCTGCCGCACACGGGGCAGTGCGGGACCAGCTCGTGCGGAACCGTCATGAGCAGATCCCCTTCGGGCAGCACGAGGGCGCCGTCCTCGGCGATCGAGAAGCCCTGCGCCTCGATCATCTGCCGCACGGTCTCACGGTTGTCGTAGGTCCTGTGGTGGCAGGGCTTGCTGCACTGCCACAGTCCGTAGTCGCCCTGGGTGTAGAAGAGACGGTCCTTGGGGAACCCGGCCAGCTGGAGCTGGTGGTCGACGTTGGTGGTGAGCACGAAGAAGTCGCGCCCGTCGAGCACGGCCAGCAGCGTGCGGTAGGTGTCCTTGGGCGCCGGGGCGTAGCGGTTGCACCAGATGTGGCGGCTCCAGTACGCCCACTGCTCCTCGGGAGCCGGGAAGGGGATGAAGCCCGCCGAGTACATGTCCCTCAGGCCGTACCTGTCGATGAGGTCGGCGAAGAGCCGTTCGAACCGCTCACCCGAGTAGGTCAGGCCCGCTGCGGTGGACAGGCCTGAGCCCGCACCGACGACGACGGCGTCGGCCTGCTCAAGGGCGTGTGCCAGCTCGGCGACGGCCTGGTCGAGTCCGGTGTCCGTCATGATCCTTCTCTCCCGGGGCTCCCTCTCACAGGGCGTGTGCAGGGCAGGGACCGCCACGGATACGGTGCAGCACCGTCGCCCCACAACCAGGTACCTGTCTGCCATGCTCATCGTATGGCAGGCACGACGACCGATGCGGATACCGCCTTGCGCAAGGTGACGGAGACCGCCGAGCGCGAGCAGCGCCTTGCCAGGTTGCGCGTTGAGATGGATGCCGGCCCTCCCGACGCTGAGTACATGGCCGAGCGGGCGGACTGGGAGTCCGACAGATGGATGTGACGCCACGTCCACTGTCAGGCGAGGTCTGGTGGGCGAGACCCGACCCATCCGTCAGCAGAGAGCTGACCGGCCGCAGGCCCGTCCTCGTCGTGTCCAACGAGCAGTACCACCAGGTCGTGACGACGCTCGTCATCACAGTGCCCTTGACGACGAGGGACCGGGGCTGGTCCAACCATGTTCTCGTGGGTGCTGAGAGCGGTCCGGGGCGCCCATCCTTGCTGACAAGACGAGCACAGTGTGCTTCGTTCGTGTCAGAGGTGGGTGACAGACTGCGCACGTACCACGCCACGTGGCGGCGGACCAACGATGAGGTCCGCAAGCTCATGTCAGGCTCAGGCATCGCGAAGGGACGACGAGTACCCAAGCCCGCCACGGTATCTGTCATGCGCCGACAGCCAATTTACACTTATGCACGTAAGTGTCACGCAATAGGGAGAGGGTGACAGATGACCGTCGTGCCGAACTGGCCCGCCGTCGCCTGGGAGACCCTGCCCTGGCGCAGCCGCTATCCACAGGCTCTCACCGCCCGCCAGCGCGCGGCGCAGCCCACCACCTACCGGAGCTCCATCGTTCCTCCGATTCGTCATAGCGATCCTGTTGTTCCCGCTGAGCTTCTGGCACAGGAGGCTCAGGCCATCGCCGAGGTCACTCGTTTCAACGCTGCTGTGGGTACGACTCTGCTTCCATGGACGAGTCTCCTCCTTCGCTCGGAGTCGTCGGCCTCCTCCCGCATCGAGCGCCTGACGTCCTCCGCCCGCAAGGTCTTGGAGGAGGAGGCCTTCGGTGGGACAGGCGGGAACGCGACCGCCGTCGTTGCCAACGCCCGGGCAATGCGCGCAGCGACCACCCAGACCGCTGACCTCGACCTTCCCCGCCTCCTGGAGATCCACCACTGCCTCATGTCCCGCACCGCACCCGGTATCGCGGGACGCCTGCGTACCGAGCCGGTGTGGATCGGAGGCTCGGACCTCGCTCCTGTCGGAGCCCTCTTCGTGCCCCCGGCACATACCCGGGTTCCAGACGCTCTCGAGGACCTCCTGACCTTCTGCCGCCGCGGCGACCTGCCCCCTCTCACACGCATCGCCATCGCCCACGCCCAGTTCGAGACCATTCACCCGTTCGTCAACGGCAACGGCCGCACGGGCCGGGCCCTCATCCACATCCTCTTGCGGCAGGCAGGCCTGTCAGTCCACGCGCCCTTGCCGCTCTCCGCCGTCCTGCTCGCCGACACCCCGAGCTACTCCCGCACCCTCGACGCCTACCGTGACGCCGACCTGGTGCCCGTCATCGCACTGACGATCCGTGCCGCTCAGGAGGCCGCCCGACTGGGCACCACCGCGGGCAGCGCGCTGGCCCGTGTCCACGACGGCTGGACCACCCGGCTCACGGGCCGGGCAGGAACCCCCGACCGGGCACTCGCAGACCTCCTTGTCAGCCGCCCCGTGCTTGACGTCGCGACGGCCGCCGGAGAGCTCGGCGTCTCCGCGCAGGCCGCTAGACGGGCCTTCGCCCGGCTCGAGGAGGCCGGCATCGTCGTCGGCTACCAGATCAGCCGAGGACGACGCGCCTGGCGCGCCCCGGGCATCCTCGACCTCATGGACAGCGTCACCGACGGCCTCCTGCGCGCCCTATGGCACCTGCCGCGAAGCCGGCCCTACCCAGATCACGGTGCTATGTCAGCATCAGTTCTGCTGGGCTCGAGCACGTATACCCGCGGCCCAGGCTGTGGTGCGTGCCTTGATCTCGTCGAGCTCACGTGCTGTTACCGAGTACACGCGCACTTCTTCGGTCTGAATGCGCTCCACCTTCTCAAGAATGTGGGCGAACCAGACCGTATCGAACCCTGCGTCGGCCTTCCGCGCGAGGTCCACAAGCTCCTCGTCGCTGTACGTTCCGGAACGACGGATCGCATCCACGTCGAGGTAGTCACGAGTCTCACCGCGTGAGAACAAGGCGCCAATCTTGTTGCCGACCGCGTCCTCGATATCCAGCAACGGCCCGACCTCTAGCCGCCGTATGGGCGGATGCGCCCGCCAGTCCACACCAAGGTCCATGGCGGTGAGGTGTCCTTGCGCGTCGATGATGGTGAGCTGGGCGAACATCTCGTACCGCCTGAGGACCTCCGTGGTGTAACCAGCCGCGCTCAGTGCGGCGATGACCCGGTTGACCGAGGCGCCGAACTGAGCAGGGGACCCTCAGTGGTGAACAGGTCCACATCCTCAGTGGGCCGGTCGATGAGCCCGTGCTCACGGATCGCTCCGGATCCGGCGAGGGCGAGACCGGAGCCGTCGCCAGCGGCCTCGAGAGCAAGACGCGTGATGCGCCGCTGCTCTTCCGGGTCCCGGCTCACACAGCCACCCGAAGCTGGGGGAAGCGGCCCTCCCACAGACTGCGCACCCGCGGGTCCATGTTGAGAACCGGCCAGGACTCGACAAGCCGCTCCCGGTTCATCACGTGGCGCTGCTCGTCGACGGTGCCCTCGGCGAGCAGCGCCTGGTACGCCATACGCCGCCAGCCCGGATTGGACACATCCACACCGAGCCGGTCGGCCTGCCAGCGCACGGAGTGGGGCAGGTCAACCAGTCCCTCGTACGGCCCTTGCAGCTCGTCAAGCGACAGCGGCGCCTCAATGGGCTTGATGTCGCGGAAACGCACCCGTCCCGTCACGTCATCGCTCATTCGCCGCCCACCTCCTGCGCCCGGGGTCCCGAGCCCCAGGGTACGCCGCTCAGTTGCCCGCTCCACCGTCACCAGCTAGCCTCCTGCCAGAGCACGTGCTCCGGGGTCGGTGAAATTCCGAGCCGGCGGTCATAGTCCGCGACCCGCGCACACGCCCCGTCGGGGTGCTGTGAGCGGCTGAGCTGGTGGAACTCCAGCACCGACGGTGAGAGTCCGGATGGGAGGAGGCACGAGACGCGATCGGCGTCCCGACGTCGAGGACGCCCGCCGCACGCACCGTGCGCGGGTGGCCCCACGGGAACGCGGGCGCGCCGCGCGGGCGATAGCACGCCCGTCATCCCGGAGCCGCCCGGGGCACCCGTCCCGGGGGAGCACCGGGAGGACCCGTGGGCAGCACCCCCCACCACGCCGACCCTGACGCCCTCGCGTCCGCCTCGGCCGCTGGGCGCGCCACTCGCCGCCCCGGCCCCCTGCCCGCCCTCCTCCTCGGCGCGGGCGTGCTCGTGCTGTGGTGGGCCGTCACCGTCGCGGCGGTGGTGCCCGCGGTCCTCCTGCCCAACCCGCTCGACGTCGCCCGCCGCCTGTGGCTCGCCGTCACCCAGGGCGGCGTCCTGGCCTACGCCGGGGTGACGCTGCGCGAGGCGCTGCTCGGCTGCCTGCTCGCCGCCGTCGCCGCCCTCCCGCTGGCCTGGGCCCTGTACCGCTGGCCCCTGTTCAGCCGCACCGTCCTGCCCTATGTCGCCGCCTCCCAGGCCGTGCCCGCGATCGCCGTCGCCCCTCTGCTCGTCCTGTGGATCGGCTACGGGACGTTCCCGGTCGTCGTCCTGTGCGCCTTCATGGTTTTCTTCCCCATCACCGTCTCCGTCCTGCTGGGCCTGAGGGGCCTGGACACCGACGTCATCGACGCGGCCCGTCTCGACGGAGCCCACGGCGTCACGCTCCTGGCCTACATGGAGCTGCCCATGGCCCTGCCGGCGGTCCTCGCCGGGCTGCGCACCGGCTTCACCCTGTCGGTCACCGGCGCCGTCGTCGGCGAGATGACCATGGGGGGCGAGGGGCTGGGCATGGTCCTGTCCCACCAGCGCGACAGCGTGGACACCACGGGCCTGTTCTCCACCATCGTCCTGCTGTGCCTCATGGCGACGTCGATCCACTGGTGCCTGCACGAGCTCGAGCGGCGCAGCCGCGTCGTCTCCGCCATGCGCGGGCGCCGTGCCACCTGAGACCAGCGCTCCCACCCCGACCACCGTCCCGGCACCCACCCAGCCTCCGCTCCGCCCCCGAAAGGACCATCATGACCCCGCGCCCCCTCCTCACCCGCCGCACGCTCCTGACCGCGGCGCTCGCCACCGCGCCCGCCGCCCTGCTCGCCTCCTGCTCCTCAGGGACCGCCTCACGGCGTGAGGACGCCTCCGCGGCCGCCGGCCTCGTCATCGGCATGACCTACACGCCCAACGTCCAGTTCGCCCCCTTCTACATGACCGCCGACGCCGGCAGGTACGCCGAGGGGGTGAGCCTGCGCCACCACGGCGCCCAGGAGGGGCAGTTCGACGCCCTGCTCGCCGGCACCGAGCACCTCGTCGTCGCCTCCGCCGACGAGGCCGTCGTGGCCGCCTCCCACGGCAGCGACCTCGTCGTCGTCGGCGGCTACTACCAGCGCTTCCCCGGCTGCGTCATCGTCCCCGAGGACTCCGGCATCACCACCCTGGCGGACCTCAAGGGCCACAGCCTCGGCCTGCCCGGCCGGTACGGGTCCACCTGGTTCACCGTCCAGCTCGCCCTGGAGACCGCCTCCCTCAGCGAGTCCGACGTCGACATCCAGGAGATCGGCTACACCCAGCAGGCGGCCCTGGTCGGCGGCAAGGTGGACGCCATCGCCGGCTTCACCAACAACGACGCCGTCCAGCTCGCCCAGAACGGACTGGCGGTGCGCACGATCGACGTCGCCCCGCAGGTCCCGCTGGTCGGCGCCTCACTCGTCACCACCCGGGCCCTGCTGGAGGCCCGTCGCGACGAGCTCGCCGCGGCCGTGGCCGCCTCGGTGGCCGGCATGGAGCTCTTCGTGTCCGACCCCGACGGCGCCGTCGAGGCCACCCGCTCCTACGTCACCGACCTCGTCGACGGCACCCAGGCCGCCCACGCCCGTGAGGTCGCCGTCGCCACCGCCGCCCTCGTCAAGCCCGACGCCGACGCCGTCGTCGGCGCCCTCACGCCCGAGCACGTCGGGGAGATGATCGACTTCCTCGCCGGCCACGGCCTGCTGGGGGAGACCACGCCCGCCACGGACGAGGTCTGCGACCCGCTCACCTGAGCAGGCGGGGCCGGCCTCGTGCGCACCCGGCCCCGGCAGGCCCCGGTCGGGTGCGCACCCGCCTCAGAGGCGGCAGGCCAGCAGCGAGGAGACGAGGATGGCGCGCGCGCCCACCTCGTAGAGCTCGTCCATCACCCGGTTCATGTCCCTGCGCGGCACCATGGCCCGCACCGCCACCCAGTCGGGGTTCTGCAGCGGCGAGACGGTCGGTGACTCGATCCCGGGCGTGATCGCCGTCGCCAGGTGCAGGTCGTTCATACGCACGTCGTAGTCGATGAGCACGTAGGAGCGCGCCCGCATGACGCCCTCCAGCCGGCGCACGAGGGTGGCCAGGCCAGGCTCCTCACGGTAGCGCTCGGTGGTGATGAGGACGGCCTCGCTGGCGAGGATCGGCTCACCGAAGACCTCCAGTCCCGCGGCGCGCAGGGTCGTGCCCGTCTCCACCACGTCGGCGATGAGGTCCGCGACACCGAGCTGGACCGAGGACTCCACGGCGCCGTCGAGGTGGACGGTGGAGGCCTGGACGCCCTGGGCCTCGAGGTAGTCGCGCACGAGCACGTCGTAGGAGGTCGCCACGCGCCTGCCGGTGATGTCGTCGAGGCTGCGCATCGTGCCCGTCGGGGCGGCGAAGCGGAAGGTGGAGCGGGCGAAGCCGAGCGGCAGGTGCTCGACCGCCTCCACGCCGGAGTCGAGCAGCAGGTCGCGTCCCGTGATGCCGGCGTGGACGGTGCCCTGGCCGACGTAGACGGCGATGTCCCGCGGGCGCAGGAAGAACAGCTCGACGTCGTTGTCCTGGTCGACGAGGACGAGCTCGCGGCCGGTGCGGCGTGTGCGGTAGCCGGCCTCCTTGAGCATGGTGGTGGCGGGCTCGGACAGGGACCCCTTGTTGGGGACGGCGATGCGCAGCACGAGGGCGCTCCTTGGGTCGGTCAGGTACGGGTCAGGGGAGGGGCGGTGGTGGCGTTCCGGGGGGGGGTCAGAGGTAGCGGTAGACGTCCTCGAGGGTGTAGCCCTTGGCCACCATCATCACCTGCGCGTGGTACAGGAGCTGGCTCAGCTCCTCGCAGGCGGCCTCGTCCGACTCGTGCTCGCAGGCCATCCAGGCCTCGGCGGCCTCCTCGACCAGCTTCTTGCCAATGAAGTGCACGCCCCGGTCCAGCTCCTCGACCGTGCCGGAGCCCTCCGGTCGGGTCGTGGCCTTGTGCTGGAGCTCGGCGAACAGGTCCTCGAAGTTCTTCATGGCCGCAGGCTAGTGCACGCCGGCGCCATGGCCTCGTCCCGTCCCAGCCAGCAGGCTCGCGGCGTGGCGCCCCGCCGCCGCGGCCGTGAGGAAGGCCGTCCGGTCCGCGTCCAGGCTCCGGCCCATCGTCGACAGCCGCACGCCAGTCGCCGCCTCCATGCGCGTCAGGGCCTCCATGAGGCCGTCGAGGGCGACGTCGACGCGCCGGTGCTGCGCCCCCACCGCCCGCGGCGCGCACAGCCTGCGCGCCTGCGCCAGGACCTGCTCGCCCAGCGGGCCCTCGAGCAGCGGCACCGCCACGTCCGCGGCGGCCAGCGCCACGCGCCCGTAGGCCGTGAGCGAGTGGTGGGAGACGCCCCGGTGGCGCTCACGCGCGTCGGCCTCGGACACGCGCAGGCAGGCGACGGGCCGTCCGCCGAGCACGGCCACGGCGTTGACCGCGTCGCCGCAGGCCACCCCGGAGAACCCCCAGGGCGTGTCGGTGCCCAGGTTGCCCGGTCCCTGGGCGACGACGACGACCTCCGCGCGCAGCACGTGCCGGGCGGCGAGGAGCGCGTTGTGAAGGCTCACGGCCTCCAGGTCCCCGCCCCACGCCTGCCCGGCCGTCACCGTCCCGACGAGCCAGCCGGCCTCGCGCAGCAGCGCGACGGTGCGCGAGTAGGCCAGTGGCAGGGCGCCGCCGTCGGTCATGACGTACACGGTGCGGGGCCCCGGCGCGTCCTCCCCGCGGCCCCCCGCAGCGCTGCGCAGGCCGGCGAGCACCGCCGGCAGGCTCGAGTGCAGGTCGGCGACGACGACGGGCGCCCCGTCGAGGTGGAGCGTGCCCACCGGCCGGGAGAGGACCTCGTGGTGCGCTGCGCCCTGCTCGTCGGCGCCGGCGACCATCACCTGGTCGGGCATGTACCGGGCCTTGACGAGGTGGCCCTCGCAGGGGGCGTCGGCGGCCAGCACCGACAGCCGGGCCGTCACCATCGCGTGCCCACCGGTGCCCAGGCCGCGGTCGAGGGCCGAGACCTCCAGGCGCACCCGCTCACCCGGCTCGGGCACCCCGGTCACCTGCTCGTAGGCGATGGCGCGCAGGACCTGGCCGGGTCCCAGGCACCGGGCGCCGGCGGGGGCGGCGCTCACCCGCACCTCCAGCTCGGCGCAGGAGCGGCCGGCCGGCCCCCACGCGCTCCGCAGGGAGAGCACCTCGCCGTCGCGCCACATCATGGCCACAGCCTACGGTGGCCCTAGTCTGTGCGCGTGAGCAGCAGCGTGTCCCAGGTCCCGGCCGAGGAGCGGCAGGTCAACCTCCTGCTGGCCCTGCGCCACACCCGCCACGGCATGAGCGCCACCGAGGTCATCAGCAGGGTCTGCGGCTACGACCCCGACGGCGGCGACCGGGCCCGGCGCATGTTCGAGCGTGACAAGGACGTCCTGCGCTCCATCGGCGTCCCCCTCGTCGTGGAGAGTGTGTCCGGTGAGCCCTGCTACCGGGTGGACGAGGACCACTACGTGCTGCCGCCCCTGCGCCTGGAGGCCGCCGACGTCGCCGCCCTGGAGCTGGCGGCCTTCGCCTGGCGGGACGGCACCCTGCCCCAGCCCGCCCGGCGCGCCCTGACCAAGCTGCTCGCCGTCGCCCCCGCCCGCACGGGGGACGAGGTTCTGCCGGACCTCAGCATCGACCTGGCCGGCCAGGACGTGCCGGCCGTGCTGCTCACCGCCGTCGAGGAGCGCCGCCTGGTCTCCTTCGACTACCTCTCCGCCCGCACGGGCACCGTGCGCCACCGGATCGTGGAGCCGCACGGCCTGCGCCTGAGCGAGGGCGCCTGGTACCTCGACGCCCGCGACACGCGCCTCACCCCGGCCTCGGGCACGGGACCCACCAACAGCGCCTGCGGCGCCGGCAGCGCCGCAGGCCCCGATGACGGCCACCGCGTCTTCCGCCTGGCGCGCCTGCGGGGCGAGGTGAGCGTGGTGAGCGGGCCCGGCGCCTTCGCCCCCGACCTGCGCCCCGAGGCCGGCGGCGGGGCGCGCGCCACCGCCGTGCTCGCCCTCGCCCCGGGACGGGCCCACGCCCTGCGCCGGCGCGGGCGGGAGCCCGGTGCCCGGCCCCGGTGCCAGGGTCCCGAGGGCTGGGACGTCGTCGCCGTCGCCTACGAGGACCTCATGGTCCTGGCGGGCAGCCTCGCGGCCCTGGCGGACGCCGTCGTCGTCCTCGAGCCCGAGACCCTGCGCGAGGCCGTCCTCGACCACCTGCGCGGTGCCGCCGCGCTCGCCCAGGAGCAGGAGCGGTGATGGCCCGTCCCTCCTCCACCGACCGCCTCCTGCGGCTGCTGGCCCTGCCCGCCTGGGTGTCCGACCACCCCGGGGCGACGCTGGCCCAGGCCGCCGCCCAGTTCGGGGTCACCGAGGACCAGCTGCGCCGCGACGTCGAGACCCTGTGGGTCTCCGGGCTGCCGGGAGGAACCCCGGACCTCCTCGTCGACTTCGACGCCGACCTGCTCGACGAGGGCCGCCTGCGCCTGACCGAGCCGCTGGGCCTCGACCGCCCCGTCACCCTCACCCGGGAGGAGGGCACCGCCCTCCTGCTCTCGCTGCGGGTCCTCAGCCGCCTCCTGTCGGCCGTCCCCGGCGCCACCGCGCCCCTGCGCCGCGCGGAGCAGGCCCTGTCCCACGTGCTCGGGGCCAGCCCGCAGGCCGTGGCCGAGACCGAGGACCCGGTGCTCGCCGCTGTGACCCGCGCCCTGGCCGAGGGACGGCGCCTGCACCTGGTGTACGCCTCGGCCACCGACGAGCGCAGCGAGCGCGACGTCGACCCCTTCGAGATCGTCTCCGACGGCTCCCACCTGTCCCTCAGGGCCTGGTGCACGCGCCGGCGCGCCGAGCGCACCTTCCGCCTCGACCGGGTCCTTCTGGCCACGGTCACCGACCAGGCGGCGGCCCCGCACCGGCGTCTGCGCGCCCAGGGCCTGGAGCGCCTGGCCCACCGCCAGGAGGCGGAGACCGCTGAGCTCCACCTGGCGCCGGCCGGCCGCTGGCTCGTGGAGCAGGCCGGCTGCGAGCAGGTCGAGGAGCACCCGGACGGCACGCTCACCGCCACCGTGCGCGGACGCAGCCGCGAGTGGCTCGTGGGCCTCGTGCTCAGTGCCGGGCGCCACGTCCTGGACGTCAGGCCGCCCTGGCTGCGCGAGGAGGCCGCCGCCCGCGCCCGGGCCGCCCTCGCCCTCGCGCAGGGAGAGCCGGCCCGCACCACGGGCTCCGCCTGCGCCCCGGGCGCCGGTGCCGGGCACCCGTCCTGAGGACTCGTGGGCCCCCTCCGGCTCGCTCACAGGCAGTGGTCACGCGCCTACGCCGAGGGTGGAACAGGACCATGGGTGCGCAGGCGCCTTCACGACGTGCCGTTAGACTCTCACTCGTCTCATCGGGCCGAACCCCACATTGGAGTAGTGCTGTGAAGTTCTCACCCACCCACATCGTCGTCCTCCTCGTCCTCGTCCTGCTCATCTTCGGAGCCGGAAAGCTCCCGGAGATCGCCGGCTCCATCGGCAAGTCGATGAAGGTCTTCAAGAAGGAGGTCAAGGAGCTGCGCGAGGACGACCTCGGCACCACCGCGACCCCCGCCCCGCCGGCCCAGATCCAGCAGCCGCAGCAGGGCACCTACTACACGCAGCCGACCCAGGCCGGCCAGGCCGCTCCGCAGCAGTACACGGACGGCACCACCCCGCAGGCCTGAGCCCCGTCGAGCGTGACGGCGGGGGCGGTGCCGTCAGCGGTGACGGCACCGCCCCCGCACTCGCGCACCACCACGTGAACCCGGACAGGAGCAGGTCATGGCCAAGGAGCCGAAGGTCGGCAAGCCGACCAGCCGCAAGGACAACCCCGAGGCGATCATGTCCATCGGGGACCACCTGCGCGAGGCGCGCAACCGCCTGTTCATCTCAGCGGTGGGCGTGCTCGTCATGGCGGTCGTCGGCTACATCGTCTACGACGAGGTCTTCTCCCTCATCACCCGTCCCATCGAGGTCGCCAACGCCAACGGCGCCAGCATCTCGATGAACTTCGACACCGTCCTGTCCTCCTTCGACATGAGGCTCAAGGTGTCGATCTGGCTCGGCGTCCTGTTCTCCTCGCCCCTGTGGATGTACGAGTTTTGGGCCTACGTCGGCCCCGGCATGACCCGCAAGGAGAAGCTCTACACCTGGGTCTACGGCGTCGTCGGCCTCGTCCTGTTCACCTCGGGCGTCGCCCTGGGCGCCTGGATCCTGCCCCACGCGGTCTCCATCCTCACCGGCTTCATCCCCGACTCCGGCACCGGCTTCATCCAGGCCACCCTCTACCTCAGCTTCGTCATGAGGCTGCTGCTCGTCTTCGGCATCGCCTTCCTGCTGCCCGAGCTGCTCGTGGCCCTCAACCGCCTCGGTCTGGTCAAGGGCACGACGATGATCAAGGGCTGGCGCTGGGCCGTCCTCGCGATCTTCACCTTCATGGCCTTCGCGAACCCCCTTCCGGACCCCTGGTCGATGATCCTCATGGCGCTGCCGATCACCGGCCTGTACTTCCTCGCCTGCTTCATGTCGATCAGCCACGACAAGCGCGTGGCCCGGCGCCGCGCCAAGGAGGACGCCGAGCTCGACGCGGCCCTCGCGGACACGCCCGCCGCCCCGGCCCTTCCCGCCTCCGGCACCGCCTCAGGGAGCACCCCTCAGCTGCCGGCCGCCACGAGCGGGTCCTGACCCGGGGCGGTGCCCGCCGCGCCCCAGGTGCTCCCGCCCCTCCCCACCCTCCCGACCCGGCTGAGAGACCTCATGCGCATCGCCCTCGCCTCCAACCCGAGCGCCGGGCACGGCCGCCACACTCACGCGGCCGAGCTCGCCCGCACCGGGCTCGTGCGCCGCGGCCACGACGTCCTCGTCGTCACCGCCAGCTCCTACGACGCCACCCGCGAGGCCGCCACCGCCCTGCTGGAGAACCACGAGCTCGACGCCCTCGTCGTCGTCGGCGGGGACGGCATGGTCCACCTGGGACTCGACGTCGTCGCCCTCACCGGCGTGCCCCTGGGCATCGTCGCCGTCGGCACCGGCAACGACGTCGCCCGGCACTACGGCCTTCCCTCCAGGGACGTCGAGGCCTCCCTCGACGTCATCGACACCGCCCTGCGCGCCGGGCACGTCGTCGGCGCCGACGCCATCCACGTCACCCGCCCCGACGGCACGCCCGTCGCCCCCGAGCACGAGTGGTGCATGGCCACCGTCGGCACCGGCGTCGAGGCCGCTGTCAACGCCCGCGCCAACGCCCTCGTGTGGCCGCACGGGGAGGCCCGTTACACCGTCGCCGTCCTCGGCGAGCTGGCCCGCCTGCGCCCCTACGGCTACCGCGTGACGACGGACTCGGGCACCTGGGAGGGCGGCGCCCTCATCCTCACCGCGGCCAACACCCGCTACATCGGCGGCGGCATGGACCTGGCGCCCCGGGCCAGCACCACCGACGGCCTGCTCGAGGTCCTGCGCCTGGACCCCCTGCCGCGCACCGGCCTGCTGCGGCTCCTGTCCAAGGTCTTCACCGGTGGGCACCTCGGCCACCCGTCGGTCCACGCCGAGCGCACCCGCACGGTCGTCATCGAGGCCCTTGAGGGTCCCGGGCTGCGCCTGCCCCCGCACCCCATGGCGGACGGGGAGCCCCTGACGCCACTGCCCCTGCGCCTGGAGGCCGTTGCGGCGGCCGTGCGCGTGCTCGTGCCGGCACCGGCCGACGAGGACGCGAGCGGGACGGCCCCCGGGGACGCCAGCGCCTGACAGCCTTCCGGCCCCGCGTAGGGTGGGGCTCATGACACCCTCGGCCTCCGAGCGCTACGCCGCCGCGCGCCGCCGCCAGGCCGCCGCGCGCACGGAGCTCGCCCGCTTCTCCGCCGGGTACGACTTCCCCCTGGACGACTTCCAGGTCCGCGGCTGCCAGGCCCTTGAGCGCGGCGAGGGCGTCCTCGTGGCCGCCCCCACCGGCGCCGGCAAGACCGTCGTCGGGGAGTTCGCCGTCCACCTCGGGCTGGCCAAGGGGCTCAAGACCTTCTACACCACGCCCATCAAGGCCCTGTCCAACCAGAAGTACCTCAACCTCGCGGACCGCTACGGCGAGGACCGGGTCGGCCTGCTCACCGGCGACACCTCCCTCAACCCTCACGCGGACGTCATCGTCATGACCACCGAGGTCCTGCGCAACATGCTGTACTCGGGCTCGCGCGACCTCGACCGCCTCGGCTTCGTCGTCATGGACGAGGTGCACTACCTCGCGGACCGCTTCCGCGGCCCCGTGTGGGAGGAGGTCATCATCCACCTCGCCCCGCAGGTGCAGGTCGTCTCCCTGTCCGCCACAGTCTCCAACGCCGAGGAGCTGGGGGACTGGCTGGGGCACGTGCGCGGCACCACCGCCGTCGTCGTCTCCGAGCACCGGCCGGTGCCCCTGACCCAGCACATGATGGTGGGGCGGCGGCTGCTGGACCTGTACACGGTCCCCACCGGGGCCCTGGGCTCCGACGACGTTGCGCAGGAGCCTGCCCGGGAGGGTGCCCCGGCCCCCGGGCTGCCCCCGCTCAACCCCGAGCTGCTCAAGGCCGTGCGCAGCGCCCGGCGCGCAGCGGCCGCGGGCTCCTCCTCCACGCAGGCGCGCGGGCACCAGCAGCCGTGGAGGCGGGGCCGGACGGCGGGTGGCCGGGCCCCGCGCCGGGGGGAGGGCGGTGCCCGCGTCGCGCGCCTGCGCCCGCCCTCGCGCCTGAGCGTCATCGACGCCCTCGAGGGCGCACGCCTCCTGCCCGCCATCGTCTTCATCTTCTCGCGCGCCGGCTGCGAGCAGGCGGTCTCCCAGGCGGTGGCCGGGGGAGTGGACCTCACCACCGAGGCCGAGGCACGCAGGATCCGCGAGGTCATCGAGCGGCGCACCGCCGAGGTGCCCGTGGCGGACCTGGCCGTCGTCGGCTTCCACGCCTGGGCCCACGCCCTCGAGCGCGGCGTCGCGGCTCACCACGCCGGCCTGCTGCCGGTGTTCAAGGAGACCGTCGAGGAGCTGTTCAGCGCCGGCCTGGTCAAAGTCGTCTACGCCACCGAGACCCTCGCCCTGGGCATCAACATGCCCGCGCGCACCGTGGTCCTGGAGTCCCTGCGCAAGTGGAACGGCTCCGCGCACGTCACCCTCACGCCGGGGGAGTACACCCAGCTCACCGGCCGTGCGGGCCGTCGCGGCATCGACGTCGAGGGCCACGCCGTCGTCCTGGCCGCCGACGACGTCGACCCCTCCCTCGTGTCCTCCCTCGCCTCGCGGCGCACCTACCCGCTCGTCTCCGCCTTCCGGCCCACCTACAACATGGCCGTCAACCTCCTGGGGCGCTCGACGTGCCGGCGCGCCCGGGAGGTCCTGGAGTCCTCCTTCGCCCAGTTCCAGGCCGACCGCGGGGTGGTCGAGCTCGCCGCCCAGGCCCGGCGACGGCGCCGCTCGCTCGCCGGCCTGGAGGAGCAGATGACCTGCCACCTGGGGGACTTCCGCGAGTACGCCCTGCTGCGCCAGCGCATCGCCGACGCCGAGGCGGACCTGTCCCGGCGCAAGCGCGCCTCGCGCCGGGCCGGTGCCAGCCGCGAGATGTCCGCCCTGCGCAGGGGCGACGTCATCGTCTTCCGCAAGGGGCGCCGCTCGCGCCACGGCGTCGTCCTGGCGGTGGGCGAGGACCGCACCGGGACGCCCGCCCTCACCGTCCTGGCGGAGGACTCGCGCGTCCTCACCCTCAGCCCGGACACGGTGCCCGACGGCGTGGTGCGCGTCGGCGCGTTGCGCGTGAGCGAGGGCGTGGACGCGCGCCGGCCGCGCGAGAGGGACCGCCTGGTGGGCAGGCTGGTGGAGGCGCTGCGCTCGGGCAGCCTGGAGCAGGAGGATCGCAGACGCCACCGGAGCCGCGGGGGAGAGGACGCCGACGGGACGGGCGGCGCGCAGGAGCGTCTCGAGGCGCTGCGCCACGAGATGCGCGCCCACCCCTGCCACGCCTGCCCCGACCGCGAGGAGCACGCCCGGGTGGGACGCGCCTGGTCCAAGGCCCTGGCGGAGGCGGACCGGCTCCAGGCCCGGATCGAGTCGCGCACCGGCACGATCGCCCGGGTCTTCGACGCCGTCTGCCAGGTCCTGCTCGAGCTGGGCTACCTCGAGCCCGTCGACCGCGCCCACCCGGAGCGCGAGCTGCGCGTGACCGCCGCCGGGCGCCTGCTCTCGCGCGTCTACGCCGAGCGCGACCTGCTCGTCGCCGAGTGCCTGCGCCGGGGCGTGTGGGACGCCCTGGGCCCCGCGGAGCTCGCCGGGGCACTGTCCGCCTGCGTCTACGAGCCTCGGGCCGCCGCCCAGGGCCTGTGGCTGCCGGTGGCCCCGGGCACGGCCCTCGGTGCCGCGCTGCGTGCTGAGGCGCAGGTCTCGCGGCGTCTCAACGACCTGGAGTCCCTCATGCGGCTGCCGGCGTCCTCGGGCGCCGAGCCGGCCCTGGCCGGGGCCGTCGAGGCCTGGGCCCAGGGGGCGGGCCTGGCCCACGTGCTGGAGGACTCCGAGCTCACAGCCGGGGACTTCGTCCGGTGGGTCAAGCAGCTCCTCGACCTGCTTGGCCAGCTCGCGAGCCTGCCTCCCGACCCCCAGGACGCCGCCCTGGGCGCCGGCGTCGCCCACCTGTCGGTCACGGCCGCTGAGGCGGTCCTGGACATCAGCCGGGGCGTGGTCGCCTGGTCCTCGGTATGAGCCCGTGGCGGTGCGAGCAGCTGTGCGAGCGCGGGCCCGCCGGACGGTAGGCTCCTGGGCGCCCGCGCCGGCGACGGCGCCCCTCTCACCTCAGGAGCTCGTGTGACCGGATCCCTCGGCCGCCTCACCCGGTTCGCGACCGGCCTGGCCTCCGGCCTGCTGCTGTGGACGGCCTTCCCTCCTCACGACCTGTGGCTCGCCGCCCCCGTGGCGCTCGCGCTGCTGGCGCTGGCGACTCGCGGCAGGGGCGCGCGCGAGGCCGCGGTCACGAGCCTGCTCTTCGGCGCCGGGCTCTTCGCCCCGCTGCTGCACTTCACCCGGGTCTCGATGGGCCACCCCATCGGCTGGGTGGCCCTGACCGTCGTCGAGAGCCTCTACCTGGCCGCGCTCGGCTGCGCCTGGGCACTGGTCTCGCGCAGCGGCCCGCTGGTGGCCGGGCGATGGGCGCCCGGCGCGCGCGCCGTGGCCTTCGCGGTGCTGTGGTGCGGGGTCGAGGAGCTGCGCTCGAGCTGGCCCTGGGGCGGTTTCCCCTTCGGCCGGCTCGCCTTCGCCATGGCGGACTCGCCGTCGCTGCCGCTGGCCGCCTACGGCGGCTCCGTGGGGCTCAGCCTGCTCGTCGCGCTGGTCGGCGGGTGCCTGGCCGAGGCGGTGCTCGCTCTGCGCGGGCGCCGTCTGCTGGGGGTGCTGGCCGCCGGCGCCTGCGCGGGCGTGCTCCTGCTCGCCCCGCTGGCCCTGCCGCTGCCCTCGGCGGCGCAGGACGGCACGATGCGCGTCGCGGCCGTCCAGGGCTCGGTGGCCCACGACGAGGAGGCCTTCGCCCGCGCCCTGGAGGTCACGAGCAACCACGCGCAGGCGACCCTCGACCTGGCGCAGGAGGTGGGGGAGGGGGGCGTGGACCTCGTCGTGTGGCCGGAGAACGCCGCCGACCTCGACCCCAGGGGGTACTCGGCCAGCGCGGTGCTCGTCGAGGGCGCGGCACAGGCCGTGGGGGCCCCCGTGCTCGTCGGTGCCGTCCCCTTCGCGGACGGTGCGCGCTACAACGACGTCGTCGTCTGGACCCCCGGCCAGGGGGCGGGGGACTACTACCGCAAGCACCGTCCCGTGCCCTTCGGCGAGTTCATCCCGCTGCGCCCTCTCGTGCGCGCGGTCACCGACCAGGCCGACCGCATCGGCACGGACATGGTGGCCGGCACGGGCCCCCACACGCTGACGGTGCGGGCCGCCGCCCAGGACCGTGACGTCGTCGTGGCCCTGGGGATCTGCTTCGAGGTCGCCTACGACGACGTGCTGCGCGCCGGTGTGCTCGAGGGCGGCAGCCTCATCGTCATCCCCACCAACAACGCCTCCTTCGTGGGCTCCTCGGAGTCCGAGCAGCAGCTCGCCCAGGGGCGGGTGCAGGCGGTCGTCCACGCCCGCAGCGTCGTACAGGTCTCGACGGTCGGTGTCACGGCCGTCATCGGCCCCCGGGGGGCGGTGGTGCAGCGGCTCGACGACGGCGTGCAGGGCGCGCTCGTGGCCGACGTGGGGCTGCGCCACCACGTCACCGTGGCCGACCGTCTGGGTGCGTGGCCCGGCAGGGCGGTCCTGGTGGGAGCGGGGCTGCTGGCCGTCGCGGGTATCGTGTCCCACGCGCGTGCACAGGTCCGGCGCCGTCGCCGGTCCGGCCGCTGACGCAGGAGGAGAGTGCTGTGAGGACCGTCGTCGTCATCCCGACCTACAACGAGATCGAGTCCCTGCCCGGTGCGCTCGAGCGCGTGCGCGCCGCGGCGCCGCAGGCCCACGTCCTCGTCGTCGACGACTCCTCACCGGACGGCACCGGCGCCTTCGCGGACGCCCGGGCCGCGGAGGACGACCACGTCCACGTCCTGCACCGTCAGGAGAAGAACGGCCTCGGCCCCGCCTACCTCGCGGGCTTCGCCTGGGCGCTGGACGCCGGCTACGAGCTCGTCGTCGAGATGGACGCGGACGGCTCGCACCGCGCCGAGGACCTGGCACTGCTCCTCCAGCGCGCCCAGATGTCGGACGCCCCGGACCTCGTCATCGGCTCGCGCTGGGTGTCGGGGGGCGCCACCGAGGGCTGGGACGCACGGCGCGTGGCCCTGTCGAGGGCGGGCAACCTCTACATCAACGCGATGCTCGGCACGCGCGTGAAGGACGCGACGGCGGGCTTCCGCGTCTACACGGCCTCCGTCCTGCGCCGTCTGGACCTGTCGCGGGTCGAGGCCCTGGGCTACGGCTTCCAGGTCAACATGACGCTGCTGGTCGAGGAGGCGGGTGGTCGGGTCGTGGAGATGCCGATCACCTTCGTTGAGCGCGAGGCCGGCCGGTCCAAGCTCTCGGGAGGCATCTTCACCGAGGAGCTGGCCCTGGTGACCAAGTGGGGGCTGCGCCGTCGCGCCGCCCAGCTCGGCGGCCTGGTCCAGCAGGTGCGTGAGCGGGCCGCCCGGCGCTGAGGCCCGGTGGGGGCCCGGGACGGGGCGCCCGGTACCACTCACATGCGCCGCGGCCGGCCCCTTTCCCGGGGCCGGCCGCGTGCTGTGTCGTGATGTGCGGGGGAGCGGGCTCCTCAGAAGCGCTGGCGGTAGATCTCGCCCGAGCGCAGGAGCTCGAGCCGCTCCTCCAGGAGGACCTTGAGCTCGTCGAGGGAGCGGCGCTCCAGGAGCATGTCCCAGTGGGTGCGCGGCGCCTTCTTGGGCTCGTCCGACTCCGGCTCCTCCTCGCCGCGCAGGTTCGCGGTCTGGCCGCACTCGGGGCACTCCCAGGTGGGCGGGACCTCCGCCTCCAGGGCCATGGGCACGGTCGTCATGTGGGCCATCGGGCACTCGAAGGTGACCATCTGGCGCTCGGCGAACTCGACGCCCTCCTCGGACTCCATCGACTTCGCGCCGATGGTCATGCCACGCAGTGCGCGGTCTGCCATGCTGTTGCCTCTCCTCGAAGATCATCGCCGGCCCCGCGGCCCAGGAGGCGGCACGGGGACCGGTGGCTGCAACGCTCCCGCCGTCCGGTTTGTTCCTGGCGGGGCGCGCGCCCGTCCGGAGGGTGAGTCTACCGGCTGCGCGGCGGTGCCCCGCCCACGGCGTTGCGGGACCCGTGGGGCTCTTGGACGGCGCGCACGGGCGACGGGCAGGCATAATCACCCCATGGCCACCAAGCGCATCGGGATCCTGACCGCCGGCGGAGACGCCCCTGGACTCAACGCGGCGATCCGCGGCTTCGGCAAGGCGGTGATCCAGGAGCACGGGTGGGAGCTCATCGGCTTCCGAGACGGCATGCGCGGTCTGGCTGAGAACCGCTTCATGCGCCTGGACTCCGCCTCGCTGTCCGGCATCCTCACCACCGGCGGCACCCTGCTGGGCACGAGCCGCGACAAGGTCCACCGCATGGTGGTCGACGGCGAGGAGCGGGACATGGTGCCCACCATCGTCGAGAACTACGCCCGCAACGAGCTGGACGCGCTCGTGTGCCTCGGTGGGGGAGGCACGGCCAAGAACGCCCGCCGGCTCATGGACGCCGGGCTCAACGTCCTCCACCTGCCCAAGACGATCGACAACGACATCGTCGAGACGGACTCGTCCTTCGGCTTCTCCACCGCCCTGGAGATCGCCACGGAGGCGGTGGACCGGCTGCACTCGACGGCCCACTCCCACCACCGCATCATCCTCACCGAGATCATGGGGCACCGGGCGGGGTGGCTGGCGCTGGGCGCCGGCATCGCCGGGGGAGCGGACGTCATCCTGCTGCCGGAGATCCCCTACGACGTCGACGCCATCGCGGCCAAGATCGAGCGGCGCCGCTCGCACGGCTCCTCCTTCTCCGTGGTCGCGGTCGCCGAGGGGGCGCTGTCGCGTGAGGACCGTGAGGAGATCAACCACGCGCAGGCCCTGGTGAAGGAGGCGTCCTCGCCGGAGTCGAAGGCGGCGGCCAAGCGGGGCGTCAAGCGGCTGGAGGCGTCGCACCGGGCGAACACCTTCACGCTGGCGGGCCAGCTCGAGGAGCGCACGGGCCTCGAGGCCCGGGTGACGATCCTGGGCTACGTCCAGCGCGGCGGCACGCCGAACGCCGCCGACCGCCTGCTGGGCACCCGCCTGGGCGTGGCCGGGGCGCGGGCGATCGCCGACGGCAGCTTCGGTGTCATGGTGGCGGACCGTGGTCACGGCACGGAGCTCGTGCCGCTGCGCCGGGTGGCGGGCAAGGTCAAGTACGTGCCGCGTGACCACGAGTGGATCGAGGCGGCGCGCGCCGTCGGGACGGCGCTGGGGGACTGAGCGCCTCCTGCGCGAGGGCGGCGCGGGGTGGTTGGATACCCCTATGAGCAGCAACGTCGCCTCCTCTCCGTCCGTTGAGACCGTCTACCTGCGTCCGCTCCGTGACGACGACGCCGAGGCCGTGCGCCGTGCCTTCACGGGCTCCTCGGGGATGTCGCTGGAGGGCAGCGTGGTGGACCTCGAGTCGGCACAGACTTATGTCAGAACGCGTGCGGACGCCGGGTCGCCCCTGCACGGCTGGGCCATCGTGGGAGGCGACGACGTCCTCATGGGGCTCGTGTCCGTCGCCGCGGACGAGGACAACGGCACGGGCGCGCTCAGCTTCTGGATGGGCGACGACTACCGCGGCCGCGGGCTGACCCGCCGCGCGGTGGCGACGGTGGCGGACTGGGCGCTGGCCGACGACGGCCTGGTCCTGGACCGTCTCGAGCTCGAGCACGTGGCCTCGTACCGTCACGCCGGCAACATCGCGCGGGCCGCGGGCTTCCTGCAGGAGGGCCTGCTGCGCGAGGCGCGCGTCGTCGAGGTGCACGACGGCGAGGACGTGGTGCTCGTGCGCGAGGACGTCGTCGTCTACGGCCGTCTCAAGGACGACCCGGAGCCGATTGTCGCGCGCCTGCGGATGCGCGAGGGCTGAGAGGGCCGGCGCCGGCGCCTCGGCAGCCCCTTCCCGCGCACCTCACCCCATTCGCCGATAATGCACATTATGTCATTACGGCGTGGCGGAGAGGCTCGGACAGGCGCTGCCCGGACGGCAGGCGCCCTCCCCTCACGACGACGGCCCGGTCGCGAAGCCCTCTCACGTGCCGGTCGCGTCACGGCCAGGAGCGCACCACGCGCACCCGGGTGACCTGCACGCTCATCCGGCGCGCGGCACGGCGCGCCTGGTGCGTCGCCCACAGCACGCTCGCACCGCTGATGAGCGACAGCGCGCCCAGCGGCCACAGCACCACGGCCGCCAGCCCGCTCGTGCCGAGGATCATGAGCATCCCGACGACGAGGCCCAGCAGGCCCACCGCCGTCCCCGTGCGCCACACCGGGCTGAGGACACCCGCGACGTCGTCCGGCCCGTCAGCAGCGGGCACCGACCACTGCCCCGCCGCCCGGCCGGCCGGCCCGCCGGAGACTGGGGACTGCGCTCGCGCATCCGCCCACGGCACGTGCGCACCGCCGTCGGCTGCCTCCCCGGTGGCGGCGCTCCCCGTGGAGCCCGCGTCATAGACCCCCATGTCGCGCAACGGGCCATGCGGCCCCATGAGGATGGTGCCCCGGGCGTCGTCGGACATCTGCGTGCCTCTCGTCGTCATGGCCGCGACGTTAGGTCCGCCTCCTGCACCTGTCCCCCTCAGCACCTGTGAGACCCCTGAGAAGCTCGCCGCCGGCGTCCGCGCAGCCACGTGGACGGACCCGGGACTAGGGTCGACCTCGTGCCCAGCCTGCCCCGGTCAGCCCCCTTCCCCACCGCCGTCTTCCTCGGAGACTCCGTCACCACGGGCTGGCAGGCCGTCACGCACCCGCGCAACCGCTGGAGCTCGCTCGTGTGCGAGCACCTGCGCTGGCGCGAGGTCAACCTCGCCGCCGACGGCCTGGGCTTCCTCGCCCGCCGCGGCGGCCACCTGCCCGGCGGCGGGCGCGCCCCCTCGTGCCGGGACACCACCTGGCTCGAGACCGTCCTGCGCGCCGAGCCGGACGTCGTCACCGTCTGCCTGGGGCTCAACGACGCCGCGCTGCTGCCCTCCCAGCTCGAGCTCGTCCGCCAGGCCGTCCAGCACGACCTGTCCTTCCTGTCCTCCCGGCTGCGCGGCGTGCCCGTCATCATCGCCCCCTACTTCCCCGTCCTCGGCACCGGGCCGCGCTTCGAGGTCGTCCGCCGCCTGGTCCACGAGCGGGCGACGACGCTCGGCCTCGTCTCGACGGACGCCATGAGCCTGGCGGTCGACGGCGACGAGGACCTGCTGAGCATCGACGGCATCCACCCGGACGACTCGGGGCACGCCGCCATCGCCCGCGCGATGATCCGCGTCTACGAGGACCTGGCGCCGGCGCTGTGCGCGTCAGCCGCCGGCCCTGGCGGCCCCGCCCCGGACGCCGGGGCCGCCAGGCGGTGAGGGCCGCCGCTGCACGGAGGTGACCGACGAGTGGCATAGAGTGAGCCGGTTACCTGTGCCGATCGTGTGAGGAGTCCCCTGTGCCCCAGCACCGTGAGCCCACGCTCACCGACGTCGCCGAGCGGGCGGGGGTCTCCCTCACCACCGTCTCCCGGGTCCTCAACAACCGCGGCTACCTCTCCCAGGCCACGCGCTCGCGCGTCGCCGAGGCCATCAAGGAGCTGGGCTACCGCCCCAACCAGGTGGCGCGGGCCCTGCACGGCAAGTCCACGCAGAGCGTCGGCATCATCGTGCCCACCGTCTCCCTGCCCTTCTTCGGTGAGCTGTCGGCCGAGATCGAGGACGCCCTGGCCTCGCACGGCTACCGCACGCTCATCTGCAACTCCCTGGGCCGCCGGGAGCGCGAGCGGGACTACCTCGACCTGCTCGTCTCCCACCGTGTCGACGGGATCATCTCCGGCGCCCACAACGAGGACCTCAGCGAGTACCGGACCATCCACATGCCGCTGGTCACGGTGGACCGGGACCTGTCCCCCGCGGTGCCGAACGTGCGCTGCGCCAACGAGGACGGCGCCCGTGCGGCCACCGAGCACCTGCTCGCGCGCGGTGCGCGCCGTCCGGCGCTGCTCACCTCCCGCTCGGGTGCCCACAACCGTCGCGAGGCCGGCTACCGGGCGGTGCTCGAGGAGGCCGGCATCGAGCCGGTCGTCCTTACGGTGGACTTCCACACGCCAGACGGGCGGCGCGCGCAGATGGTCGGCGAGGGCCTGGACGCGGTGAGGGACCGGGTGGACGCGGTCTTCGCCACGGACGACCTGTCCGCCGCCGACGCCGTGGAGTGGGCCCGTGCGCGGGGGCTTGACGTGCCCGGTGAGTTCAAGGTGGTCGGCTTCGACGGCACGACGGCGCTGCGACGGGCGCTGCCGGGGCTCACCACCGTGCAGCAGCCGATCCGTGCCATCGCCCGCACCGCCGTCGAGCTGCTCCTGGAGCAGATCACGGCCCTGCGCGACGACGGGGAGGTCCCCCGGCCCGCGCGCCCGGTCATCGAGCTGCCGGGCACCCTGGTCCAGGGCCGCACGACCTGAGCCCCTCCCCCACCGGGGCGGCCTCCCCCACTGGGACCGTTGGGGGACCGGATGGTCCCGGACGGCACGGCGGTCCAGTCGGCACCGCGCCGGGACGGCCGGAGGGCCGGCACCCCGCGTCGCGGGGTGCCGGCCCTCCGGCCTGCTGCGCTCGTGTCAGGCCGTGGCCGGAACGACGCTGTAGAAGGCGTCGCCGCGCTGGACCTCGCCGGTGCGCTCGTCAGCCAGGCCGTCGAAGGCGGTCGCGTTGGACACGACGACGGGGGTGACGGTCTGGAAGCCGGCGGCCCTGACCGCCGCCCAGTCGACGTCGACCAGCGGCTGGCCGCGGCGGACCGTGTCGCCCGCCTTGACCCGGGCCGTGAAGTGCTTGCCGTCGAGCTGGACGGTGTCCATGCCGACGTGGATGAGCAGCTCGATGCCGGAGGCGGAGCGGATGCCGTAGGCGTGGGCTGTCGGGAAGGCGACGAGCACCTCGCCGTCGACCGGGGAGACGACCGGCCCCTCCAGGGGGTCGACGGCCAGGCCCGGGCCGAGGATGCCGGAGGAGAAGGTCGGGTCCTCGACCTCGGCCAGGGCGATGGCACGGCCCGCGATGGGGGCAGTGACGGTGTAGTCGGTGGCGGCCTCGGCGGGCAGCTCGACGGCGTGGGCGTCGTGGGCGGCGACGGCGGCGGCCTCGAGGGCCTTCTCGTCGGCGTCGGTCACGACGTCGCCACCGAGGGAGGCCGCGCCCTTGGTGGAGCCGTAGACGAAGGCGGCGCCGAAGGCGAGGGCGAAGACGACGAGCTCGAGGATGACGTAGGTGATGATGTCGTCCGGGCGGATCGACACGAAGCCGACGAAGCCGGCGGCTCCGAGCGCCTGGCCGCGCACGTCGAAGATGGACACGAGCGCGGAGCCGATGGCGGCGGCGCCCATGCCGATGAAGAAGGGCCAGCGCAGGCGCAGGTTGACACCGAAGATGGCGGGCTCGGTGATGCCGAAGACGGCGGAGGCTCCACCGGCGCCGGCCAGACCCTTCATCTTGGCGTCCTTGGTCTTGAAGAAGACGGCGAGGGCGACGGCGCCCTGGGCGACGTTGGCCATGGAGGCGATCGGGAAGATGAAGTCGCCCACGCCCTGGGTGATGAGCGGGATCTCGATGGCCGGGAAGGACTGGTGCAGGCCGGTGACGACGATGGGCGAGTAGACGAGGCCGAAGAGCAGGCCGCCGAACAGGCCGAGGTTGTCGTATCCCCAGCCGATGCCGTCGGTGAGCCACTGGGCGAGCTGGCGGGTGATCGGGCCGATGACGATGAAGGCGAGGAAGCCCGTGATGAGCATCGTGAACAGCGGCGTGAGCAGGAAGTCGGCGGTGCCCGACAGCCACTTGTGCAGGCGCTTCTCGATGACGCACATGACGAAGGTGACGGCCAGGGTCGGGATGACCTGGGCCTGGTAGCCGATCTTGGCGACCTCCATGCCGAACAGGTGCCAGTACTCGACCGTGGACTCGCCGGCGAGCGCGGCGCCGGTGTTCCAGGCGTTGAGCAGGTCGCTCGAGACCATGGCGCCACCGATGGCGGCACCGAGGTAGACGTTGCCCCCGAAGCGCTTGGCCGCGGAGAAGCCGATGAGGATCGGCAGGAAGGAGAAGGCGGCGGCGGAGATCATGTTGACCAGGGCCGCGTAGTCGGTGAGCCACGTCCACCGGTCGACGAGGGAGTACAGGCCCTCCGGGTTGTCGTTGGTGACGTAGGCGGAGGAGGAGAAGAAGTCGGCGGTGAGGACGTTGTTGAGCGCCATCATGAGGCCGCCGGCGATGAGGGCCGGAAGGACCGGGACGAAGATGTCCGCGACCATCTTGATGAAGCGGGAGAAGACGTTGCCGCCCTTGGCGGCCTCCTCCTTGGCCTCGTCCTTGGAGACCTCCTTGACGCCTCCGGTGCGCACCATGTGGGAGAAGACCTGGTCGACGTCGCCGGGACCGACGATGATCTGGAACATGCCGCCGGCGACGAAGGTGCCCTTGAGGTCGGGGTCCTTGTCGAGGGCGGCCTGGTCGACCTTGTCCATGTCGGCCAGGACGAGTCGTAGGCGTGTCGCGCAGTGCGCGGCCGCGGTGATGTTGTCGGCGCCACCGACATACGTCAGGACGTCCCTGGCCACGCGGGCGTGATCCATTGCCACCCGGGTCTCCTTTCTCTGGGGCCCGGTCGCTCAGCGATGAGCAGGGATGGGAGGCGGGACGCGGGGACGTCGCGACAACCAGTCCGACCAGACCTGTGTCAAACGTTGGTCACACTACCGCGACACCCTCCGCCCCGACAGGCGCGCGTCAAGTGATGCGAATCACATAGCGGGTGCTTGCCCCGTCGCACCGCCTCACAGGGCGGGCGGCCCAGGAGACCCGGCCGGGAGACAGGCCCCGCCCGTCCTCAGTCGAGGGCTGCCGCCCGGAGCCCGGCCACCCGCAGGCCGGCGCCGCAGACCAGACGCGCGCCGGTCGCCGTCGGCGCCACGAAGGAGCGGAAGGTCGCGGCAAGGTCGCCGTCACCGACGAAGACCTCCGTCACCGAGCGGTCGTGGACGACCTCCAGCCGCAGAGTCGTGCCCGGGTCCAGGTCCACGACCCGCACGGCCTCGGGCTCGTGGTAGCGCGAGAGCCCACGGTCGATGACGAGCCGGGGCGCGCCGCCCGCCACCAGCTCGACGGTGACGAAACACTCCTCGTCCCCGATGGTCAGGCGCGCGCCCGCCTCCGCCTCGGGCACGTCCTGCGCACCGCCCTCCCCCGCCTGGCGCTCGAGGTCGAGCACGAGGTGCCAGGAGCGGTGCCCCTCAAGGACGGCCAGGTCCGCTGACGACGCCTCCCCCGCACCGGCCTCCACCGCGTCCCGGCCCAGGGGCACCGCGGGCCGCTGCACCAGGCGCCCGCCGCGCAGGCTGAGCGCGCGAGGGACGGTGAGGCAGTGGACCCAGCAGCCCGTGCCGATCGAGGGCTGGTCGTCCTGGCCGGCGTTTCCCGCCCACCCGGACAGCAGCACCGGGCCGGGCTCCGAGGGCCGCCGCGCGAAGACCTGCGGGGCGTAGAACTCGAAGCCGTGGTCCACCTGGCGCAGGGTCCCGTCGCAGTCGCGCATCTCGGTGCCCACCAGGTGCCCGACCGTGTACACGCACGGGAAGACCGTCCGGTAGCCGCCGGCGGCCCCGCTCGCCGCCCCCTGCGGGCAGAAGACGAGGACGTCCCACTCCTCCTGCGTCAGCTCGTCGGTGAGCGTCACCAGGCCCGGGCACTCCCACATGTAGCCCAGCGCGTCGAGACGGCCTCCGGCGCCGGGGAAGGTGATCTCGCCGTCGAGCTCCCAGGAGACGAGGTCCGCCGAGCGGTAGACAAGGGCCGCCCCGGTGCTGTCCTCGCGCTGGACGCCCAGCAGCATGCGGTAGCCGCCCGGCCGCTCGGGGTCCCGCATCACCTGCGGGTCGCGGAAGTGGGCGGTGTAGCCGGGGGCGTGCGTGGGCAGCAGGGGGTTGCCGGGCCACTTGGTGAAGGTGGCCAGGTCCGGGCTGGTGACGAGGCACTGGCTGGCCGTGCGCTCGTCGGTGCGCGGGTCCTTGACGTTGCCGGTGTAGAAGAGCTGGTACGGGGCCCCGGCGGGGGCGTGCGCCAGCTCCTCGTCCTCCAGGACGATCGCGTTGCCGGAGTAGGCGCCGTTGACGTCGTAGAAGGAGTCCGGGACGACAGCCGGCTCGTGGTGCTGCCAGTGCAGCAGGTCGGTGGAGCTCGCGTGCCCCCAGTACACGAGCCGACGGGTGCCGTGCATCGGGGTGTACTGGTAGAAGGCGTGACAGGTGCCGGCGCTGACGAGCAGCCCGTTGGGGTCGTTGAGGCGCCCCACGGGAGGGGCGAGGTGGACCAGCGGGTAGTCCGGGTCCGCCTGGGCCGTGGAGGCCGCGGCGGCCTCGAGCGCGAGCGTCCTGAGGTTCTCGGTCATGCTGGGAGGGTACAGGCCAGTGCCGGTTCCAGACGGCCCGATGTGCTCATGACCCGTCCGGGGCCGCCGTCCGTCTGCGGTAGCGGGCGACAGCGAACCCACCCAGTGCGAGGACCGAGACGGCGACGATGACGTCGGCCACGTAGAGGTAGGTGCGCCACGGCGCTGCCCGGCTCACGTCCTCGGACTCGTCGTACAGCCACGAGCTGGCCACGACGTACAGCACGTTCTTCGTCGCGCGTCGAAGGTTCGCCACGGTGGCCGGGTCGTCAGGGTTGGTCACCCTGTTCGGACCGCCCTCAAAGGTCGAGAGCATCGCGTCGACGCCGTTGGCCAGGGCCGCGTCGGCATTCATGAAGCCGTGCCCGTTGTTGCGGAAGAAGTCTGTCAGTGCCATCCCCCTAAATCCCCACTCATCACGAAGAATCGTGTTCATGAGCTCGGGGACCTCACCGGCCCACCTGGCCCCGACAAAGGACCAGGAGACCATGACGGCGTTGGCGCCGCCGTCCTTGACGGCGATCTCGAAGGGCCGCAGGTAGATCTCGCGGATTGCCTGCTCGTTGCTCCAGACCGAGACCATTTTCCCGTTGAAGTCGTACAGGGCGAAGTGCTTGACGAACGAGTACACCCCCTCCTGCCTGGCTCCGGCCACGGCTGCGGCGCTCATCGTCCCCGACAACAAAGGGTCCTCGGAGAAGTACTCGTAGTTCCTGGCACCCAGGGCGATCCGGTGGATGTTCATTCCTGGGGCGTACCAGCCGGCCGATCCCATCTCCTTGGCCATCTTCCCCATGATCCGGCCGTACTGGCTGCCGAGCTCGACGTTCCACGTATTGGCGATCATTACCTCCACAGGCATGCCGATCGAGCCGACCCCGGTGAAGTTGTTGTTGATGGCGGCAGGACCGTCAGAGTCGATAGCCTGGACCTTGCCGACGGAATCCATGGCCGGCGTCTGGTAGCCGGACAGAGAGATCATGTGTATCATCTCGTCAATAGTCGCCTGGTCGAGCAGCGCGTCCCAGCGCTCGTCGTCGTAGTCGGCTCCTCGCAGGTCTGCCAGGATCAGCTCGCCGTCCGCCCCCGTCGTCGGCATCGGTGCACCCGGGTCCTGGTAGGTGGTGTAGTCGAAGGTCGCGTTGAGGTGATAGTTCGACAGCCAGGGCTCCTCCAGCTCGGTGCGCGTGGGCGCGGCCGTGGCCTCAGGCAGGTTCGCGAAGGAGTCGGCACGTGACAGGTAGGTGACGTCACCAGCAGCATCGGCCAGCTGGTTCATCGCGACCATCTGGTCGGAGGTGCGGGCCACGTCAGTGAAGGACTGGGTCTGCGCCAGGGTCCAGGTAGCCGAGTCCAGGACCGTGTGGGAGTCTGCGTTGACGTTCAGCACGTAGTCGCCGGCCTCAAGGATGTAGCCGCCGGCACCGCCGCTCGCGGTGGTGTCATAGGAGGCGAGGTCCTCACGGCTGAAGGAGATCGTCAGCGTCTGGGATGCGCCCGGCTGGATCGTGGCGGTCTTGGCGAAGGCGACCAGGACGGCGCTGGGCTTCTCGATACCCCCGTTCGTGTAGGGCGGGCTGCTGTAGACCTCGACGGCGTCCTTTCCCGCCATGTCGCCGGTGTTGGTGACCGTCACCTCCAGGCTGAGCGTGCCGTCGTCGGCCTCAGTCACCTCACCCGTCTCCTGGGTGAAGGTTGTGTAGCTCAGGCCGTGACCGAAGGGGTACTGCACGGTCGTGTCGTAGTCGATGACACCCTCGACGGCCGCCGTCTCGTAGTAGCGGTAACCGACGTACACACCCTCAACGTAGTTCGTGAAGGACGGGTAGAAGGTCTGGGCGGCGCCCGCGTTCATGCCCTCGACGGCCAGGTGCTCGAGATTCGAGTAGTGGGTGCTCACCTGGTTGTGCCAGGCAGGCGAGGAGGTCATGCTGTACAGGAAGGTGTCAGTCGTGTGGCCGGAGGGATTCACCTCGCCGGAAAGGATCTGTCCGACCGCGCTGAACCCGACGTCTCCGGGCCCGGGAACCCACAAGGCTGCCTTGATCTGCTCGTAGTCCTCGACGAAGCCGAGCTCCATCGGGTTGTTGCCGTTGTAAACCACGATGACGTTGTCGAAGGTCGAGGTCACCATCTCCACGAGATCCCGTTCAGTGCGGGAGAGCTGGAGGTAGTGCTCACCGGGATCGAAGTCGTCGTACTCGTTGGAGTTGTTGTCGTAGACCGCCTGGGTCATGTCGACGGGCATGTCGTTGTGCCCTTCGCCGGCCAGGCGTGAGACCACGACGACGGCGGTGCCCGACACCTTCTGCGCAGCGGTGATGAGCTCAGCCGGGTACTCGGCGACCGGGGGCTCGGTCAACGACCACGACTGCCTCTCGATGGTGACCTCCTCGCGCTGCGCGGAGTAGTCGTTGTAAAAGTCGGCGAGCTGCTCGTTGACGGTGAAGCCCGCCTGGCGGAGTCCGTCCAGAAGCGTGACACGCTCATAGAGGTCGTTGAGGCCACCCGATCCTGCGCCTCCATAGACGGGGTTGGTGGAGGACCAGCCGAAGACGTTCAGGGCGGTGCCGGAGGCGAGAGGCAGAAGGTTGTCGTCGTTCTCAAGCAGGACGACTCCCTCCTCAGCGATGGCCTGGGCGACAGTCCGAGCCTCATCGGTGGTCGCCTGCGTGACTTCACCGCTGCTGGTGGACAGGTCGATCAGGGCAGCCATCGGTCCCGTGGCCACCATCGACAGGACCACTGCGGTGGCAGCCAGGGCACCCAGACCAGTCAGTGACCTGGTCAGCTTGCGACGGGGAGCTGTTGCGCGTCGCGCCGCGATGACGACGACGAGCACGCACACGAGGACCGCACCGAGGGCGATGAAGTATGGCGTGAGGAGCTGGAGGACCGCGAGAAGGTCCTCGGTGTTGACGGAGAGCATCAGTGCTCCTTCTCGGACGACGTGAGGGTGTGGGACCGAAGCGAGATCATCATCGACCAACTGCGAACATTGTCCGCCGGATGCCGTGGCTGCTGAAGACTTCGTAGACACCTCGATAGGCTGTGTCTCGTACGTCCAGGTCAGGAGGCCCGCCATGATGTCGCCCCACAGGGATCCGCGGTCTGACCGGACCCGTCTTGCCACCCACGAAGCCCTCCTCGATCTGCTCCAGGACACCAATATGCGTGATATCACGGTCACCACGGTGTGCCGGCGCGCAGGCATCAGCCGTGGCACCTTCTACCGGCACTGGGCGGACATCGACACGCTGACGGACGAGCTCATCGATCAGGCCCTCGATGACGGTGCTGGCGACGCCGCACAGAATCACCTCGCAGAGTGCCAGCGGGCCCCGGTGCGACGCGAGTACCTGGCACTGTTCACCAGCCCCGAGCTCGCAGGGCGCGTTGTCAGCCGCATCGTGGCGCGAAACGCGCAGGCGCAGGTGGACACGCTCCGCCGTCGCACCGGGCTGGGCAGACCCCAGGCTGAGGCGCTGTTCCACTACCTCGTCATGGGCACCCTCGCCATCAACCGTGCCTTCCGTTGGGGCGAGCTGCCCGGGTGGCGCCCTGTGCAGGAGGCGACAGACGTGTTCGTCACGGGCGGTATCGAGGCCTTGGAGCACCGTTACGGCCGGGACCGGGCGGCTGCGGACCCCGGCACTGACTAGATGGTTGATTTCAGGGGGTGGTTAGTGGTCGTAGGGGGGGCAGGGCGCGTAGGACGGGGGCGCCGATGAGGTCGCCCGGCCAGATGGCTGTGGTCAGGACGAGGACGCGTTGGGTGACTCGGGTGGCCACGCCGGTTGGGGTGCGTCCCTTGTGGTGTTCCAGGTGCAGCTGGTCCTTGAGGGTTTCGAGGACGGACTCGATCCTCTGGCGCAGGGGTCTGAGCACGGCCTGGGAGGGTTGGGGGCCTCGCCTCGCACGGGGTGGGGCGCACCAGGCTCACGCCCCACTGGTTGAGCTCGGTCTCCAGGTCCTTGGAGCGGTAGCCCTTGTCAGTCAGCAGGCTCTGCCCGCCGGTGGTGGGCAGGCGGGCCAGCATGTCGCGCAGGACCTCGCGCTCGTCGTCGGTGGGGCTGGTCAGCGCCCAGGTCACGGGCAGCCCGTCGGGGGTAGTGACCATGTGCAGGCGCAGGCCCCAGAACCACCGGGAGTGGGAGGCGCAGTAGCCGTAGCCGGTCCACCCTGCCAGGTCAGAGCGCGCCACCGTGGGACGCGAGCGGGCGCACTCGACGGGGGTGGAGTCGGCCAGCCACAGGTCGTCGCTCCAGGTGCTGGTGGCCCTGACCAGCGTGCTTGTCAGCCAGGTCATGGTGGCCTGCAAGGCGCGCAGGCGCTTGTTCCACCCCGACTGGCCCGGCAGGTGGGAGAACAGTCCCGACAGGTGCTTGCGGAGCCAGCGTCGCTCGCTGGCGTGGCCCAGCAGGGCCTGCATCACCGCCAGGGTGATGACCTCGGCGTCCGTGATGGTCGGGGCGATGCCCACCTCAGGACGCTGTGGCGCCGCCTCGGGGTGGGCCTTCAGCAGGTCGTCGGCCGTCACGTACAGTGAGGTCGCGAGGGTCTCCAGATCGGTGTCCATGACGAGTCTCCAATCCACGACTCGGAACTGGTAGTTAGCAGCACCGATCCTGCGGGACCCTCGCCCACCGACCCAGCACCCACGCCGGGACCCCACCCCTTGAAATCAACCATCTAGCGCAAGCCGGGGTGGAGTGCTGCTGCGGGCTGCGCCCACGCCGGGATGGACATGCGTGGGCCTGTGCCCGGGCAGGCGATAGGCTGCGACAGCCCGCACGATCCACCTGAGGAGCAGGCACATGGCCGCTGAGCGCACAGTCTCCCGCATGTTCAACACCGCAGGCACACGTCGGCGGCGGCATGGTCCCGACGCCGCGGACAGCACCGTGGGCACCACCGCGGCTGACGGCACAGTGCGTCTGGGCATCGACCTCGGCACGACCCGCACGGTGGTCAGCCTCGTCGACCGGGGGAACTATCCCGTACTGGGCTTCACCGACACCCGTGGTGACCGTCACGAGTACCTGCCCTCCCTCACCGCCCTGACCGACGGCGGCCTCGTCCACGGCTTCGCGGCGCAGGAGGCAGTCCGATCCGGTGCGCCTGTGCTGCGCAGTCTCAAGCGTGTCCTGGGCTCCCCCACCGTCTCCTGGTCCACCCCGGTGCGCGTGGGCACGCAGGAGCATCCCGTGGGAGAGGTCCTTACTGGTTTCCTGAACCACCTGCGCACCGAGCTCGAGGCGACGGCCGAGCTGTCCGGCGCCGACCTGTCCGCCACGCCACACCAGGTCGCGGTAGCTGTACCCGCCCATGCCTATGGCGCGCAACGCATGCTCACACTTGACGCTTTTGCCGCCGCGGGCTTCCACGTGGTGCAGATGCTTCATGAGCCCTCTGCTGCGGGCTTCGAATACACCCACCGCCAGGGCTCGACAGTGAACTCACGGCGCACACGCGTACTGGTCTACGACCTGGGCGGTGGCACCTTCGATACCTCCCTCGTCGATGTTTCCGGCAGCGACCACGAGGTGCGTGCCTCACGTGGGCTGCCAGATCTGGGCGGCGACGACATCGACCTCATCCTGGCCCAGCTGGTGCTGTCGCGCGCGGGGGTGGCGGAGCAGGACCTGACCCCGTCCGAGCGCGATGACCTCCTCGACCAGTGCCAGCAGGCGAAGGAGTCGCTCTCACCCCAGACACGGCGGTTGGTCGTCGACCTGCGTGACGAGCCCGTGGTCCTGCCGGTCGCTGAGCTCTACGAGGCCACGCGTGGCCTGGTGGTTCAATCGATAGAGGTGCTCGCGCCACTGGCCGGGCGCCTGGAGGACGGCGGCCCGGACCTGACGCAGGTCGCGGGGATCTACCTCGTGGGGGGCGCCTCGTCCTACCCTCAGGTCCCGCGGCTCCTGCGGGAGTCCTTCGGCAGGCGCGTGCACCGCTCGGCCCAGCCGGGCGCCTCGACGGCGATCGGCCTGGCCATCGCGGTGGACCCGGGATCCGGCATGACCCTGACGGACCGCCTGTCACGCGCGCTGGGCGTGTTCCGCGAGGCCGAGGACGGCGGTGCCGTGACCTTCGACCTCGTGCTGTCCCCGGACGCGGTCCTGTCGCACAACGGCCTGTCCCAGGCGGGCACCGGCGTCGTCGAGCGCGAGTACCGGGCGGTGCACAACGTCGCGCGCCTGCGTTACGTCGAGTGCGCGGGCGCGGACGAGGACGGTGGTCCGCTGGGGCGGGTCTCGCCCTGCGGCGAGCTGCTGTTCCCGGTGGACCGCGGCCTGCGCGAGGTGGAGGACCTGTCGGAGGTGCCCGTCGTGCGCACCGGCGACGGGCCGGTGCTGCGTGAGCGCTACGAGGTGGGCGCCGACGGCGTCGTCCGGGTGACGCTGACGGACCTCACGGACGGCTACTCGCGCTCCCGGCTCATCGGGCGCACCGACTCCTGAGCCAGCCTGAGCCAGCAGGGGCGGACAGGAGGCACGCGACGGAGTGACCCGCCCCGTGGCGGCGCTCGCGCCGTTGGTCGCGGGGAGGTTTCGCCCCGTGGCCGGCAGTCGTCACATGGCGCGGCGGCGGGCGGCGCGACGCTGGGCGAGCTCGTCCTCGACGACGGGCTCGGCGTGCTCGGTGGGCAGGGCTGCGAGGGTGCCCTCGACCTCGTGCCACACACGGCCGACGGCGATGCCGAAGACGCCCTGCCCGCCCTGGACGAGGTCGATGACCTCGTCGGCGCTGGTGCACTCGTAGACGGAGGCGCCGTCACTCATGAGGGTGATGCTGGTGAGGTCGTCGACGCCTCGGGCGTGCAGGGCGTTGACGGCGGTGCGGATCTGCTGAAGGGAGACGCCGGTGTCGAGCAGGCGCTTGACGACCTTGAGCAGGAGGATGTCGCGGAAGGAGTACAGGCGCTGGGAGCCGGAGCCCTTGGCCCCGCGGATGGAGGGCTCGACGAGGCCGGTACGGGCCCAGTAGTCGAGCTGGCGGTAGGTGATGCCCGCGGCGCGGCAGGCGACCGGGCCGCGGTAGCCGGTGTGGATGTCGAGCTCGGGGAGCGGGTCCCCGAAGAGCATGCCCTGGGTGCGCTGGGGCGCGAGCTCGTGACTGATCGCTTCGTTCGCGCTCACTTGCCTGCTCCTGTCGGTTCGGGATCCGTGCTCGGGGGGGGGGGGGCACGGGCTGCCGGTGCGGTGCCTGTGTGCCCCAGCGGGGACCACGATAAGGCCGGTGGGAGCCGTCCTCAACGAAGGCCACGCGACGGCCTCCGCGGGACTTTGTCTCAACCTGAGGATGAGGTTGAGCAGACGGCCGACCAACCCGGACCTTCGGGCGGGATTCCGCGGAAAGGCCCACAACACCCACGATCAGACATGTGACACATCGCACATTGTGAGTCACATGGGTCACAGACGTCCCGCGTGTCGCGGCAAGAGGCGCTGCCGAGCCCGCCGCCGCGCCTCAGGAGAGCACAGCACCGGGACCGGCGTCCAGAGCCGAGCACAGGCGCGCCACCTGCTCCTGCACCGTCTCCTCCGCCAGGTCGACCGAGCGCAGGCGCAGCAGCGCGGGCGAGGCCCACAGGCGCGCGTGCCGCTCGTAGGCGAGGATGAGGGCGTCCGCCGGGCAGCAGGGCACCAGGTGCTCACCGCCGTCCGCGGCCACCACCCGGGCCCCCGTGCACAGGCCCCCGTCGGCGTCGACGTCGAGCACCAGACCCTCCAGGTGCGCGCCCGCCGCGTCCAGGGTCGAGGTCAGCAGCACCGACCAGGTCGAGGAGGCCGGCCCCTCCCCCGAGGACAGGGTGAGCGCGTCACGGGCGCCGACGGGCACGGCGACCATCCGGGGGCCGGCCTCCTCAACGAGGATCGCGACGAGCCCACCGTCCTCCTGAGAGGCTCGAACACCCATGAGGCGCATCCCGTGCACCCGCCCAGGCTAGTGTCGCCGGGCCCCCGGTGTCCTGGGAACCAGCAGACCGACGAGGCCGCGCACGAGGTCAGACAAGCGCGTCGACCGCGCGCCGCAGCAGCAGCGTGTGCAGCTCGCCGACCCTGCCCGCGAGCTCGGCGGCAGCCTCCTCCCCCACGGAGGACGAGCGGGAGCGCTTGTGCTGGACCGCCTGGTCGATGACGTCGGCCTCCCGCTCGGCCGAGGTGCGCAGCATCCTGAGGTTGCGCAGCGGCATCCCCAGGGCGTGGACCTCGAGCGCGAGCGCCACGGTGCGCACCGCCCGGCTGTCGAAACGGCCGTGCGCGTCAGCGGCCACCAGGCCGATGGCAATGAGCTCGTCAAGCTCCTCCTCGCTCACACCCGTGCGCTCCAGCAGGCCGTCGAGGTCCGTCGGGCCGTCGTCGAGGCGCCGGCCGTTGGCGGCGACCACCCGGGCGACGGGCGCGGACGAGGCGCCGGTGGCGTCCAGCTCGGCCAGCCGCTCACGGATGACGGAGATCGGCAGGTACTCGTCGCGCTGCGCCGTGAGCGCGAAGCGCAGCCGCTCGACGTCGGCCTGCGAGTACTGGCGGTAGCCGTTGCCCACCCGGTGCGGGCTGATGAGGCCCTCGGCCTCGAGGTAGCGGACCTTCGAGATCGACAGCGCCGGGAAGGAGTCCTTGAGCAGGCCCACGACCTCCCCGATCTTCATCCCCGGCTCGTGGGAGACGTTCTGCGGCCAGGAGCGGGACGCGGCCAGTGTCTGGCGGGCGGAGGCGTCCCGACGAGCCGCGCCGGCGGCGCCCGTCCTCACTGCGGGGCGGGGGCCGGGGCAGGACCGGGGTGGTAGGTCATCCGGTACTTGCCGATCTGGACCTCGTCACCGGGGCGCAGCACAGCCTGCTCCACGCGCTCACGGTTGACGTAGGTGCCGTTGAGCGAGCCGGAGTCGCGCACGGCGAAGCGGCCGTCGCTCTGGCGGATGAAGACCGCGTGCTTACGCGAGACGGTGACGTCGTCGAGGAAGATGTCGGCGCGCGGGTGGCGGCCGACGGTCGTCTGCTCAGCGTCGAGCAGGAAGCGCGAGCCCGTCGCGGGGCCGGCGCCCACGAGCATGAGGGCCGTGCCGACGGGCAGCGCGGTGATCGCCGCACGGTCCTGCTGGGACAGCCCGAGGAGGGGGGCCTCGCGCTCGTCGGTGAGGTCAACGGCCCCGAAGGTCTGGGTGGACGAGGTGTCCGGCTCGGTCGGAGTGCTCGACAACTGTTCCCCCTCAGGTCGGGTGGCGTCAGGACGCGCCACGTGCCCCTACCATACCGTCCCGCCCGCGGCCCATCGAGCCGCGGGCGGGACGGACCGGCCTCGTCCCCGGCCTCAGCGCCGTGCCCGCAGCGCGCGGGCGAGGTCGTCACGATGCTTGAGCACCAGGCGCCGCAGCGCCCCGGGGGCCTGCCCGTGGGCGGCGAGCCAGGCGTCCACCTCCCCCAGGTCCTCGGCGGCGCCGCAGGACGGGAAGAGCCTCGTGACGACCCGCGTCGCCGTCTCCTGCCCGCGTGTGGCCCACAGGCCCTCGAGGGCCTCGAGGTAGCGGCCGGTCAGGGGCGCGGTGAGAGCACGGTGGGCGTCCACGGCGTAGCCGTCCAGCAGGGCCTCCAGGTGGTCGTTGCTCAGGGACTCGTCCGCCAGCACGCGCTTGAGGACGTCCTCCTTGACCCGGGCGTCCGGCGTCGAGAACAGGGCCCGCAGGTGGCGGGTGACGTTGGAGGCCTGCGGCGCCTCGGTCAGCGCGGCGTCCAGCTCGTCCTTGCGGGCACGGCCCAGCCGGGCCAGGGCGGTGAGCAGGCGCCAGCGCAGGTCGCAGTCCACGACGACGCCGGCGGTCCCGCCTGCGAGGACGGCCCGCAGGCGCTCGGCGAGCAGGTCGGCCTCGCCGTCGGTGAGCAGCAGCCCCTGGCCCGCGGCCTCGGCCCAGGCTCGCACCCGCACCAGCTGGGCGTCCGAGCCCGGGTCGGCAGCGTCCAGCAGCTCCCAGGCGCTTGTCTGTCCTGCGGGCGCGGTGCCCACGAGCGGGGCGAGGACGGCGGCGCGCTCCGACGGCGAGGTGTAGCGCGTGGCGGCAAGGCGGGCGTCGGCCAGCAGCCTCGCGAGGACCGCCGGCTGGGTCGAGTCGTCGGCCTGGGTCAGGACGGTGGCGATGAGGTCCTGCGGCGCCAGCAGGGCGTCGCGGGTCAGCTGCGTCAGGCTCGACCACCACACCGCCCGGGCCAGCGGGTCCCTCATCCGGCCCAGGGCGCGCTGCGCGGTGGCCAGGGAGGCCGGGTCGGGGCGCACGACGGCGTAGGTGAGGTCCTCGTCGTTGACCGTCACGAGGTCCGGCACCGCCAGGCCCACGGCGCCAGGCACCGGCGCCTCGGTCTCCTCCAGGGTCACCGGCAGGCGGTGGGTGCGCACGAGGTCACCGTCGTCGTCGAAGGAGTACAGGCCGACGACGAGCGTGTGCGGGCGCAGCACGGGCCGGCCCGTGGACAGGTCCGTCCCCTCCTGGCGGACGGTGAGGCGGGTCAGGCGCCCGCCGTCGGAGGCGACCTCGGGGGTGAGGACGGAGGGGCCGGAGGTTGACAGCCACACCCGCGCCCAGGCCTGCATGTCGCGGCCCGAGGCGCGCGAGAGCGTGCCCAGGAAGTCCGCCAGGTCGCCGTTGGCGAAGGCGTGCTCGCGGAACCACGTGCGGGCCGCCTCCACGAAGGCGTCCTGGCCGGCGTGGGCGACGAGCTGCTTGAGGACGGCGGCGCCCTTGGCGTAGGTGATGCCGTCGAAGGTCTGGCGGGCGGCCTCGACGTCGTCAACGGTGGCGGTGATGGGGTGGGTGGTCGCCGGGCGCGCGTCCTCGGCGTAGGCCCATGCCTTGCGGCCCAGGGCGAAGGTCGCCCAGGCCTCGGTCCACTCGGTGGCCAGCGCCTGCGCCCAGGTGCCCTGGTGGTCGGCGAAGGACTCCTTGAGCCAGGTGTCCTCCCACCAGCGCGGGGTGACGAGGTCGCCGAACCACATGTGGCACATCTCGTGCAGGATCGTGTTGGCCCGGCCCGCGTGCTGCGCCCGGGTGACGGGCCCCTGGAAGAGGTAGGTCTCCTCGTTGAAGGTGACGCAGCCCGGGTTCTCCATGGCCCCGAGGTTGTACTCGGGCACGAGGACGCTGTCGTAGGTGCCCCAGGGGTAGGGGTAGTCGTAGGTCTCGTCGAACAGGTCCATCCCGGCACGGGTGACGGCCAGGAGCTCGTCGGCGTCCAGGTGCTGGGCCAGGCTCGCCCGGCAGGACCAGGACAGGGGCACGGGGGCGTCGTCGGGGCGCAGGCGGGAGGACCACTGGCCGTGCACCCGGTGCCACGGGCCGGCAGCCATCGCCGTGAGGTAGGAGGGCAGAGGCCTCGTGGTGCTCATCGTCGTCGTCCCGGTGCCGGGCCGGCCCGCAGGGGCCTCGGTGGAGACGGGGGCCCCGTTGGCGAGCACCGTCCACCCCTCGGGGTGGAGGACCGTGAGGCTGAAGGGGGCCTTGAGGTCCGGCTGGTCCGCGCACGGCCAGGCCCGGCGCGCGTCCGAGGGCTCGAAGTGCGTGTAGAGGTAGGTCGCGCCGTCCACGGGGTCGTGGAAGCGGTGCAGGCCCTGGCCGGAGTTGGAGTAGCGGCCGCGCGCCTCGACGACCACGCGGTGCTCCCCCGGCCCCAGGACGGGCAGGGCGATGCGGGCCCCGTCCCAGCGCGGGGCGACCGGCTCGCCGTCGACCTCGACGCCGGTGACCTCCTCGCCGAGGAAGTCGACCCACAGGCCCTCGGCGGCCTCGCGCAGCCCGAGGACCATCTCACTGCGCACGCCGAAGCCGGTGCGGTCGGCGTCGGGGGCCCCGGTGACGTCGATGACGACGGCGAGGGAGGCCAGGGACACCACGCGCGAGCGCCAGGCGGCCTCCTCGCGGGAGAGGTTGGTGGGTGAGTCCGGGCGCTGCGGGGGCCGGGAGGCCGGCGTCGGGAGGCTCATCAGCTCCACTTCTCCTCCGCCCGGCCGGCCTCGGACCACAGGACGTGGTAGACGCCCGTGGGGTCGTCCGTGCGGTGGTAGGTGTGCGAGCCGAAGAAGTCCCGCTGGCCCTGGATGAGGGCGGCGGGCAGGCGCTCGGCGCGCAGCTGGTCGAGGTAGGCCAGCGAGGAGGCGAAGGCGGGCGCCGGCACCCCGGCCAGCGCCGCGGTGGCGACCACCTCGCGCCAGGCGGGCAGGACCTCCTCCAGCGCGGTGGCGAAGGCCGGTGCGACGAACAGGCTGGCCAGTGCCGGCTCGGTCTCGTAGGCGCGGGTGATGTCGTCGAGGAAGCGGGCGCGGATGATGCAGCCCCCGCGCCAGATGCGGGCCATGGCCCCCAGGTCCACGTCCCAGCCGTAGGTGGCCGAGGCGGTGGCGATCTCGTCGAAGCCCTGGGCGTAGGCGGCGATCTTCGAGCCGTAGAGGGCCTGGCGGACGGCGTCGACGAAGGACTGGCGCGCCTCATCCGTGTCGTAGCCGGTCTCGCGGGCGCCGGCGTCCAGGGCGGCCTCGCGCACGGCCCTGCGCTGGGCGGGTGAGGAGGAGGCGGCGCGGGCGAAGGTCGCCTCGGCGATGGCCGGGACGGCGACACCCAGCTCGAGGGCCGTCTGCGTGGTCCAGGAGCCGGTGCCCTTCTGCCCGGCAGCGTCGACGATGACGTCGACGAAGGCGGCGCCGGTGGCCGGGTCGACGCGCTCAAGGACCTCGGTGGTGACGTCGATGAGGTAGGAGTCGAGCTCGGAGCTCTTCCACGAGCGGAAGACGGCGGCGACCTCGGGCACGCTGAGCCCACCGACGTGGCGCAGGAGGTCGTAGGCCTCGGCGATGAGCTGCATGTCGGCGTACTCGATGCCGTTGTGGACCATCTTGACGAAGTGGCCCGCGCCGTCGGGGCCCACGTGGGTGCAGCAGGGGGTGCCGTCCACCTGCGCGGAGATGGACTCGAGCATGGGGCCCAGGCGGTCGTAGGACTCCTGGGTGCCGCCGGGCATGATCGAGGGTCCCAGCAGCGCCCCCTCCTCGCCGCCGGAGACCCCCATGCCGACGAAGTGGATGCCCTGCTCGCGCAGCGAGGCCTCGCGGCGCTGGGTGTCCTTGTAGAAGGTGTTGCCGGCGTCGACGATGATGTCGCCCGGCTCGAGCAGGGCGCGCAGCTGCTCAATGACGGCCTCGGTTCCGGCGCCGGCCTGCACCATGATGATGACCACGCGCGGGCGGCGCAGGGAGGCGACGAAGTCGGCGAGCCCGCTGGCGGGCACGAAGGCCCCCTCGTGGGCGTAGCGGGCCATGAGCCGCTCGGTGCGCTGGTGGGAGCGGTTGAAGACGGCGACGGCGTGGCCGTGACGGACCAGGTTGCGGGCGAGGTTCGCTCCCATGACGCCGAGGCCGTAGACGCCGATGTCGGCGCTCGCGGGGGCCGGGGTGAAGGTCGTGGCGGCGCTGGTCTCGCTCATGGGGTGGCCTCTTCCTGCTGGTGCTGGTGGCGGGGCTGGGGCCCGCACCGGTGCGCGGGCCTCCCCCGGGTTCGGTCGGAGCCTAGCGCGGGTGGGGACCTGGGACGATGGGAGGATGCGGGCCGGGACGCACGGCGGGCCTTCTCGCAGCGCGGACGGACCAAGGTCCCCGTGCGGTGTCGTGGGACGCGCCCCGGCGCTCATCAGTACAGTGGGTCGGGCGCGCGCACCGTGCGCGCCGCACGAGAAGGAGGGCTGACGTGAGCGCCGCCGACAACCCGCTCCTGGACCCCCGGGACCTGCGCATGCCGCGTGTCGCGGACCCGTGCGTGCTCGTGATGTTCGGCATCACCGGGGACCTGGCGCGCCACAAGCTCCTGCCGGCGGTCTACGACCTGGCCAACCGGGGCCTGCTCTCGCCCGCCTTCAGCCTCGTCGGCGTCGGCCGCCGGGACTGGGACGACGACGCCATGCGCGCCTACGTGCGCGCCAGCGTCGAGGCCCACGCGCGCACCGCCTGGCACGAGACCATCTGGGAGCAGCTGGCCGCCGGGATGCGCTTCGTCACCCTGGACTCCTTCGAGGACGAGAGCGCCTACGCCCGCCTCACCGAGGTGGTGGAGGACCTCGACGCGAGCCGGGGCACGCGCGGCAACCGCGCCTTCTACCTGTCGATCCCGCCGGGCTGGTTCCCCGCCGTGACCGAGCGCGTGGCCGCCTCCGGCCTGGTGGACGCCTCGGAGAGCGCCTGGCGGCGGGTGGTCATCGAGAAGCCCTTCGGTCATGACCGCGCCTCGGCGTCGGAGCTCGACCGCCTGGTGGCTCGCATCGTGCGTCCCGACGACGTCTTCCGCGTCGACCACTACCTGGGCAAGGAGACGGTCCAGAACATCCTGGTGCTGCGCTTCGCCAACACCCTCTTCGAGCCGCTGTGGAACCAGCGCTACGTCGACCATGTGCAGATCACGATGGCGGAGGACATCGGCATCGGCTCGCGCGCGGGCTACTACGACACCATCGGGGCGGCCCGTGACGTCATCCAGAACCACCTCCTGCAGCTGCTGGCGCTGACCGCGATGGAGGAGCCGATGTCGATGGAGGCGGCGGCCGTGCGCGCGGAGAAGGAGAAGGTCCTGGCTGCCGTCCGTCTTGAGCGCGGTGGGGTCCTCGACCTGTCGGCCACGACCGCCCGCGGGCGCTACGCGGCCGGCTTCCAGGGCGGTGCCGAGGTGGCCGGGTACCTCGAGGAGGACGGGGTGCCCGCGGGCTCGACGACAGAGACCTTCGCGGCGCTGCGCCTGGAGATCGCCAACCGGCGCTGGGCGGGCGTGCCCTTCTACCTGCGTGCCGGCAAGCGCCTGGCGCGGCGGGTGACGGAGGTCGCCGTCGTCTTCCGTCAGCCGCCCTTCCTGCCCTTCGACGCCGCCTCGACGGCCGCCGTCGGCGCCAACGCCATCGTCATGAGGATCCAGCCTGACGAGGGCGTGACGATGCGCCTGGCGTCCAAGGTCCCGGGCACCCAGATGGAGCTGCGCGACGTGCTCATGGACTTCGCCTACGGCGGCTCCTTCAACCAGGAGTCCCCGGAGGCCTACGAGCGTCTCATCCTCGACGCCCTCCTGGGGGACGCGCCCCTGTTCCCGCACCAGCGGGAGGTGGACCTGTCCTGGAGGATCCTCGATCCGGTCATCGAGCACTGGGCGCGCTCGGGGGCGCCGGAGGACTACCTGCCGGGCTCCTGGGGCCCGCAGAGCGCCCACGACCTGCTCGCCCGCGACTCGCGCACCTGGAGGCGCTCATGATCACCACGCTCACGGCCACGTCCACCGAGCGCATCGTCTCCGAGCTGCTCGACGCCGAGGGGACGATGGGCGGCTCCCGGGTGCTCACACTCCTCATCTCGACCCATGCCGAGGACCTGGAGGAGGCGCTGACCGCCGCCCACGGGGCCTCACTGGACCACCCGAGCCGGGTCATCGCCGTCGTCCACCCCGAGGACGGGCCGGGCGGTGCTGGTGGCGCCGGCACCCTGGACGCGGAGATCCGCGTGGGTCACGACGCCGGGGCGGGCGAGACCCTGGTGCTGCGCCCCCACGGCGCGGCCGCGGCGCACCCGGACACGCTCGTCGTGCCCTTCCTTCTGCCGGACGTGCCGGTGGTGACCTGGTGGCCGACGACGATGCCGGCCTGCGCCGCCGAGGACCCGTTGGGGCGCCTGGCCTCGACCCGTATCACCAACACCCCGGCCCAGGCCGACCCGGCGGCTGCGCTGAGCGCGCTCGCGCCGAGCCACACGCGCGGTGACATCGACCTGGCCTGGACCCGGATGACCCTGTGGCGGGCGATCGTCGCCGCGACCCTGGGGCCGGTGCTGCGAGAGCACGAGGTCCACGGCGTCACGGTGGCCGGTGAGCGGGCGAACGCCTCCCTGTCCCTCATGCTGCACTGGCTGCGCCTGCGCCTGGGGGTGCCTGTGGAGCGCGTGGACGTCGAGGGCTTCTCCGGGATCGCCCAGGTGGCGGTGGAGACCTCCGGCGGGACGTGGAGCATCGAGCGCGCGGACCAGGAGCGGGTGCGGATCTCGGCCCCCGACGCCGCGCAGCCGCAGGTCGTCACCATGCCGCGCCGCCAGCCGGTCACGACGCTCAACGAGGAGCTGCGGCGGCTGAGCCCGGACGTCGTCTACGAGGAGGTGCTGGCGGCGCTGGCGTCGGACCACCGGGCCGCGCCGTTCGAAAGCCGGCGAAACCTCCCGGGGTGACGCGGGTCTCGTTAGCGTGAGCGCATGAGAACCTTCACCCTCGGCACCTCCGGGCTCGTCGTGCCCAACATCGTCCTCGGCCTCATGCGCATCAAGGACAAGAGCGACGCGCAGATCCGCGAGCTCGTCTCCACGGCCCTCGACGAGGGCATCACCATGTTCGACCACGCGGACATCTACGGCACCGACCACGCCTGCGAGGCCCGCGCCGGCCGGGCGCTGGGCTGGTCCGCGGCCGAGCGCGAGCAGGTGGTCCTCCAGACCAAGTGCGGCATCCGCTTCGGCTGGTTCGACTTCTCCGAGAAGCACATCCTCGACAGCGTCGACGGCTCCCTCGCCGCCCTGCGCACCGACTACATCGACGTGCTGCTGCTCCACCGCCCGGACGCCCTCGTCGAGCCGGAGGAGGTCGCCTCCGCCTTCGACAGGCTCAGCGCCTCGGGCAAGGTCCGCCACTTCGGCGTCTCCAACCACACCCGCGGCCAGCTCGAGCTCCTGCGGGCCACGGTGGACCAGCCGCTGCTGGCCAACCAGCTGCAGCTGTCCCTCACGCACGGGCACATGATCGCCGAGGGCGTGGCGCAGAACATGCAGCACGAGCAGTCCGTGGTGCGCACCGACGGGGTCCTCGACTACTGCCGCCTGACCTCGACGACGGTCCAGGCGTGGTCGCCCTACCAGAGCGGTGACGGCTCGGGTCCCTTCATCGGCAACCGTGAGCGGTACGCCGAGCTCAACGACGTCCTGGACCGTCTCGCGGCGGGCTACGGCGTGAGCCCGGACGCGGTGGCGGCCGCGTGGATCACCCGTCACCCGGCCAACATGCAGGTGGTGCTGGGCACCACCCGGCCCGAGCGGGTGCGCGCCGCGGCCGCCGGCTCCGAGCTGGGGCTCGGGCGCGAGGAGTGGTACGAGCTCTTCCGGGCGGCGGGGCACATCGTGCCCTGACCGGCGCCGTGCCGCTGGGGCCGTGTGGCCTCGGTCCTCGTGCCCGGCCTGGGGATCATGTCGCAGGCGCCCTCTAGCCTGGGGTCATGACGAGGACGAGGTCGGCGGGCACCGGCTCGCCCGGGGCACGCGCCGGTGCGGCGGCCGCGCTCCTGGCGCTGGCCGCCGCGCTGTGCTGCCCGGCGGCGCTCGCCGACGGGGCGACGGCCTGGGACGCGCGGGGCGAGGCCGTCCTCTCCAGCGCCGACGCCCTGGCGGCCCTGGAGGCCCTGCCCGACGACGACCCCGCCCCGGTCTCATGGGCCGAGGGAGGCTCGCGCACCGGGTGGTTCGGCGAGTCCTGGCAGGACGTCGACGGCGACGGCTGCGACACCCGCAACGAGATCCTCTCCCGGGACCTGACGGAGGCGGACTACTCGCGTGCCGAGGGGGTCCAGACGGTGGAGCAGGGCGCGGGCCAGGGCGCCGCCGTGTGCCCCGACGCCACGGTGTGGTCGGGCACTCTTGAGGACCCGTACACCGGTGCCGTCATCCGCTTCACCCGGGGAGCGCGGACCTCCGCCGAGGTCCAGATCGACCACGTGGTCCCGCTGAGCTTCCTGTACGCGCACGGCGCCTGGGCCTGGGACGCGCGCACGCGCCTGCTGGCGGCGAACGACCCGCTCAACCTGCTGGCCGTGGGCGGGCGGGCCAACCAGGACAAGGGGGCCTGCGGGCCCGCCACCTGCCCGGTGGGCTCGACCGAGACGGGGTCGTGGGACCCGGCCGGGGGCTCGGGCTGGTGGCCCGAGGCCGAGGAGTACCGCTGCGCCTACGCGGCGCGCTTCGTCTCGGTGCTGGCCGCCTACGAGCTGGGCGTGCCGGAGGCGGACGCCGCCTCGCTGCGCACCGTCCTCGAGGACTGCGCGGCCGGTGGGGACGGGACGGGCGGCGTGCCCGGGCAGGCTGAGCGGGCCCTCTCCGCCGCCGGTGCCGTCGGCCGGGGGCTGGCGGCGCAGCCGGCGCTCCTGGCCCTGGCCTCCCTCGGAGCGGCGTTGCTCGGCACGGGCCTGGTGCTGCGCGTCGGCCGGCGCCAGGGCCGGCTGGGCGC
>NZ_JACJVC010000015.1 GCF_023369555.1 Actinomyces sp. AC-20-1
CACGGCTCACTGCGCGCCGGGCCCCTTGCGCCCGCGCAGGCCGCGCCCGAGCCAGCGCGCGGTGCGACCGGGCCGCACCTCGCTGGTGCGCAGCGCGCCGCGCACGTCCTGGGCCCGCGTCATGCCGACGAGGATGTCCTCGACGACCGGGTCCGCGGCGGCGAGCACGAGACCGGCGCTCGTCTCCTGCCCCGCTGTGCCGCCCGCGTAGTGGCGCGCCGTGATGGTGCCCGACAGGCCGGACTCGATGCCGACGTCGGTGGCCAGGTCCGCGGTGAGCAGCACGACGCCGGCCCTCGACAGGCGTGAGAGGGCGCCGGCGAGCTCGGCCGCCTCGACCGGCTCGGTCTGGGCGCCGGCCAGGAGCTCGCTGACGTCCCACTCGGCGTGGGAGGAGACGAGCTCCTTGACGGCCAGGGCGCCCGAGCCCGAGGGCACGACCGTGCAGTCCAGGTCGCTGGCGGCGCACAGCTGCGCCAGCGCCTGGGCGCTGGCCACAGGGGTGAGGACGACGGCGACCTTGACGGCGTGCGGCAGGCCCTCCGGCTGGGTGACGGGGGCGGGCACGGCCTCACCGGCGGGGCCGAGCGGGGCCAGGCCGGCGAGGGAGGACAGGTCGTCGGGGACCTCGACCTCGGGCACGGTCAGGGCCTCGGGGTCGCGGTAGGTGTTGTGGGGCACGTCCTCGAGGGACACGCCCGCAGGGGCCTCGTCCTCCTCGGCGTCCTCCTGGTCCCGTTGGGCGTCGGCCTCGTCGTCCCCGTCCGCGCCGGGGGCGGCAGCGTCGTCGGCGCCGTCGGCGCTCCCGGGCAGGTCCAGGTGCGCCATGAGGGCGGCGAACTCGGCGTCGATGTCCTGGCCGCCCGGGCTGCCGGGGGCTTCCGTGCCCCCCTGGGCACCCGACTGCCCCGGGACCTCCTCGGGCAGGTCCTCGCGCGCGCTCACAGCGAGCCCTTGGTGGAGGGGACGCCCTCGACGCGGGGGTCCGGGGACACGGCCGTGCGCAGTGCCCGGGCCAGGGCCTTGAACTCCGCCTCGGCGATGTGGTGGGGGTCGCGTCCGGCGAGGACGTTGACGTGCAGGCAGATGCCGGCGTGGTAGGCGATGGCCTCGAGCACGTGGCGGACCATGGAGCCCGTGAAGTGGCCGCCGATGAGGTGGTGGACGAAGGCCTCGGACTCACCGGTGTGGACGAGGTAGGGGCGTCCGGAGATGTCGACGACGGCCTGGGCGAGGGCCTCGTCGAGCGGGACGAGGGCGTCTCCGAAGCGGCCGATGCCGCGCTTGTCCCCCAGCGCCGCCCTCAGGGCCTCGCCGATGCAGATGGCCGTGTCCTCCACGGTGTGGTGGACGTCGATGTCGGTGTCGCCCTGGGCGCGCACCGTCAGGTCGATGAGGGAGTGCTTGCCCAGCGCGGTGAGCATGTGGTCGTAGAACGGGACCGTGGTGTCGATGTCCGTCCTGCCGGTGCCGTCGAGGTCGATCTCGACGACGACGCTGGACTCACTGGTCGTGCGCTCGATGCGGGCGGTGCGGGCCATGCGGGGTCTCCTGGTCTCGTGGGGCGCGGGTGGCTCAGGGCTGGGTGACGGCGGTCAGGGCGGTGCGGAAGGCCTCCATCTGCGACGGCGTGCCCATGCACACCCGAAGGTACCCGTCAGGACCGACGACGCGGACGAGGACGCCGCGCTCGAGCAGGGCCTCGAAGACGGCCCGGCGGTCCTCGAAGGGGCCGAAGAGGACGAAGTTGGCGTCGGACTCGAAGGCCGTGTGCCCCTGCTCGCGCAGCCAGGCGACGGTGGCGTCACGCTCGTCGCGCAGGGAGGCGACCTGGCTCATGAGCTCGTCGCGGTGCGCCAGGGCGGCCAGGGCCGCGGCCTGGCTGACGGCGGACAGGTGGTAGGGCAGGCGCACGAGGCGCAGGGCGTCGACGAGCTCCCTGGTGGCGGCGAGGTAGCCCAGGCGCAGTCCGGCCATGCCGAAGGCCTTGCTCATGGTGCGGCTGACAGCCAGGTGCTCATGGTCCGCCAGCAGCTCGAGCGCGCTGGGCACGCCGGGGCGGCGGAACTCGCCGTAGGCCTCGTCCACGACGACGACGGTGTCCGTGGGGGAGCCGTCCCGGTCGAGCGGGCCGGAGCCGCGGGCGGCGTCGAGGACGGCGCGCACGTCGTCCAGTCCCAGGGCGGTGCCCGTCGGGTTGTTGGGGCTGGCGAGGATGACGACGGCCGGGTGGTGGGCGGCGATGGCCTCGCGCACGGCCCCGACGTCGAGAGTGAAGTCCTGCCTGCGGGCGAGGGTGACGTACTCGGTGAGGGTGTCGCGCGCGTACTCGGGGTACATCGAGTAGGTGGGGGTGAAGGACAGGCACACGCGGCCGGGGCCGCCGAAGGCCTGCAGGACGTGGAGCATCACCTCGTTGGACCCGTTGGCGGCCCAGACCTGCTGCCAGGGCACCCGCACACCGGACTCGACGGCGAGGTAGTCGGCCAGGGCCTGGCGCAGGGCCGGGAGCTCGCGGTCCGGGTAGCGGTTGAGACGGGTGGCGGCGGCGCGCACGGCCTCGGCGATGTCGTCGACGACCTCCTGCGAGGGAGGGTAGGGGTTCTCGTTGACGTTGAGCCGGGCCGGCACGTCCAGCTCGGGGGCGCCGTAGGGGGTCTCGCCCGCCAGACCGGGGCGCAGGGGGAGGTTGCTCACGCCCGCAGTGTAGGAGGAGGGGCGCGCCGTCCGCGGGGGTGTCCACGCGGGGGCCGGCCCGCCTGCCGGGCCCCAGGTCTCAGTGGTGGGCGCTGAGCATGATCTCCTCGTCGTCCAGGCGCGCCAGGGCCGCCTCCAGGACGGTGATGACGCGGTGGCTCACGCCCGAGCGCCGGGCGATGGCCACGGCGACGGCGTCGGTGGGGCTGAGCACCGCGCCCAGCGCGATGGCCCAGGGCAGGGGCACGGCGGGGACCAGGAGGTGGACCACCGCCCCGAGGACCACCGCGCTGATGACGACCAGCCCGATGGCCAGGACGGACACGGAGCGCAGCTCCCGGCGGAAGTCCATCACCGGCATGGACACGGCCGCGGCGAGCAGCAGCGGCGGCAGGACCACCTGGAGGATGAGGTCGGGGTCGACCTCGATCGCGTCGACCCAGGGCAGGAAGCCGGTGCCGATGCCCAGGGCGAGCAGGATGAGTGGTGAGGCGACCCCGGCCTTGGGGGCGAGCTGGTGGCAGGCGGCGATGACGAGCAGGCCGACGACCGCGATGAGCAGAGGCGTCACGGTGGCCAGCCTACGGTGGCGGACCGGCCGCACCAGGCCCGCTGCCACGGGCCCGTGCGGCTCAGAGCCTGTCGGAGGCCAGGCGTGCTCCCTCGGCCAGAGCCTCGAGCTTGGCCCACGCGATGTGGGGGTGCACGCGTCCGCCCAGGCCGCAGTCGGTGGAGGCGACCACGCGCTCGGGGCCCACGGCGGCGGCGAAGCGCTCGATGCGGTCGGCGACGAGCTCGGGGTGCTCGATGACGTTCGTGGCGTGGCCGACGACACCGGGGATGAGGTACTTGCCGTCGGCCAGGGCGCCGTCGGCGACGATGTCCTTCCAGATCCTCCACTCGTGCTCGTGACGGGCGTTGGCGGCCTCAAAGGACAGGCCGTTGGCGTTGACCGCAAGGGCGAGGTCGACGATCTTGTCGAAGCCGAGGTCGGTCGAGTGGGGCCCGTGCCAGGAGCCCCAGCACACGTGGTAGCGCACCAGGGCCGGGTCGATGCCCTCCAGGGCGTGGTTGAGGGCCTCGATGCGCACCTCGGAGAAGCGCCGGTAGTCCTCCAGAGAGGGCTCGACGATGAACTGGTCCCAGGACTCGGCCAGGTCCGGGGCGTCGATCTGCACGGTCAGGCCCGCGTCGGTGATGGCCCGGTACTCCTCGCGCAGGGCCTCGGCCCAGGCCCAGACGGCGGCCTCGTCGTCCTCGTAGTAGTAGTTGCCGATCCTCGCGGCGGCGGCCGGGGAGATGGAGGCGATGAAGCCGTCGGAGACGGGCTTGCCGGCCTTCGCCAGGGCGGCGAGGGTGGCCTCGACGTCGCGCGTGACGACCTCGTGGCCGGTGAAGCGGATCTCGCCGGTGACGGTGGGCCACACGGGGGCCTTCATGGTGGCCAGGTGGATGCCGGAGGTGGGGTCGCTGTAGGCGTCGGCGAAGGTGGTCCAGTCGCGGCGCGCACCCATGGCGTCGAGCTCGAGCTTGCCGGCGGGGGTGGGCCTGCGCTCGGGCAGCTCGGTGACGATCTCGAGCCCGGAGAAGCGGTCGAAGGTGTACTGCCACCAGCCGCCGTAGTCGACCTTCTCGGCCATGAAGTGGCCGTACTCGCCGTCGTTGACGATGTCGATGCCGGTGGCGACCTGGCGGGCGACGACGGCGTCGGTCTCGGCGGTGACGACGGCGGCGAGGCCGGCGTCGTCGAGGGCGCCGGCCGCGTGGGCGGCGTTGGCCTCGAGCAGGGCGTCGGTGCGCGGCAGGGAGCCGACGTGGGTGGTGCGGATGCGGGTGGTCATCTCGTGTCCTTTGCTTGTGCGGGGGCGTGCGGGTAGCGGTGGTGGTTGCGGGGGCTGCTGGTGCGGTGGCCCGCGGGGGCTCGGCGGGCGCTCACAGGCGCTCGGAGGCCAGGCGCGCGCCCTCGGTGAGGGCGGTGAGCTTGGCCCAGGCGATCTGGTGGTGGACGCGCCCGCCCAGGCCGCAGTCGGTGGAGGCGACCACGCGCTCGGGTCCCACGAGGCGGGCCAGGCGCTCGATGCGGTCGGCGACGAGGCCCGGGTGCTCGACGACGTTGGTCGAGTGCGACACGACGCCCGGAACGAGGTACTTGCCCTCGGGGAGCTCGGTGGTCTCCCACAGGCGCCACTCGTGCTCGTGGCGGGCGTTGGCGGCCTCGAAGGACAGTCCGTTGGCGTTGACCGCCAGAGCGAGGTCCACGAGGTCCGCCAGGGCGATGTCGGTCGAGTGCGGGCCGTGCCAGGAGCCCCAGCATACGTGCAGGCGCACCTGGGCCGGGTCGATGCCCTCCAGGGCGTGGTTGAGGGCCTCGATGCGCGGGGCGAGCCAGGCCCGGTACTGGTCGATGGTGGGCTCGGGATTGACCTGGTCCCAGCACTCGGCGAGGTCCGGGGCGTCGACCTGGACGGTCAGGCCCGTGTCGGTGATGGCCCGGTACTCGGTGCGCAGGGCCTCGGCTGCCGCGGCCAGGACGCTCTCGTCGTCGGCGTAGTGGGCGTCGGCGAGGCGGGCCAGGCAGCCGGGTGACAGGGCGGCGACGAAGCCGTCGGAGGCGTCGCGGCCGACGGCGGTGAGCGCGTCGGTGAGCAGGCGGGCGTCGCGGGCGACCTGGTCCGTGCCGGTGTAGGCCAGGGGGCCGGTGATGACGGGGACGCGCTCGGGCGCGCCGGCGAAGCCGATGCCGCTGGAGGGGTCGGCGTAGGCCTCGTGGAAGGCCTTCCAGTCGCGCCGGTCGGTGAAGGCGGACAGCGTGAGCAGCCCCGGCCGGAGCGCGGCTCACGCACGCCCGTGGACGGCAGGTCCTCGACGTCGTGGAGGCTGATGCCGGACAGACGGGCGAAGGAGTAGGTCCACCAGGCGGAGTAGTCGACGGGGTCGGTGGAGAGGTGGCCGGCCTGCCGGGCGACGACGGCGGCCACCTCCTGGGCGAGGACCTCGCGCAGGGCGGCGTCGTCGAGCTCGCCGCAGGCGTGGCGCCTGTTGGCGTCGAGCAGGGTGCGGGTGCGCGGCAGGGAGCCGACGTGGGTGGTGCGGATACGGGTGGTCATGGGTGGTCCTGTCAGTCCCGACGGCGGTGCCGTCGTGCGGGTGGTGGGGACCGGCGCCGGGCGCGCTCGCGCACGGCTTGGGGCTGAGGCGGCCGGGCGCCTCAGCGGGGCATGGCCTCCCCTGCGGCACGCTGCTGCGTGGGCAGGGGGTTCTCCGTCCTCGAGGTGCGGGGGTGGTGCCCGCGTCCGGTGGTCACGGTGGTCTCGTCCTTCCATCGTTCCTGGCAGGAGCACCGTCCGCCGTCGGGGCGGGGCGGTTGCTGCGGCGTCGGGGAGCCAGGTCTCTCAGCCGCTCGGGATGGTTGTGCTGGGACAGTACACGACGTCCTCACGGGTGCGGGTCCCGGCCCGCCATGCGGACACCCCGCCCGGGAGCGCCGCCCGTCCCGCCCGGCGGCACTGCCCGGACCGCCCGCCGCGGGCCCCGGCGCTGCTCACTGGTGAGGTCCTGCCGCTAGCGTGCGCGGTATGGACACCACCACTGCTGCTGCGAGCCCGCCGTCCTCACCCGTGCGCGAGCGCGCCGAGGCGGTGCTGCGCGCGCTCGTCGGGCGTGAGGACACCCGCCTGCGCGAGGACCAGTGGAGGGCGGTCGAGGCACTCGTCGTCGGGCGCCGCCGCGCGCTCGTGGTCCAGCGCACCGGCTGGGGCAAGTCGGCCGTCTACTTCGTCGCCACCGTGCTGCTGCGCGAGGGCTGGGCGGGATGGCGCGAGGGCGACCCGCTGCCCCGCCCCGGGTCACGCAGCGGGGCGGGAGCGAGCGTCATCGTCTCGCCGCTGCTGGCCCTCATGCGCGACCAGGTGGCGGCCGCGCGCCGGGCGGGCATCCGCGCGGTGACGATGAACTCGTCCAACGCCACCGAGTGGGGTGCCATTGAGGAGCAGGTGCGCGTCGGAGAGGTGGACGTGCTGCTCGTGTCCCCGGAGAGGCTCAACAACCCGGTCTTCCGTGACGAGGTGCTGCCCCACCTGGCCGCCGACGCCGGCCTGGTCGTCATCGACGAGGCGCACTGCGTCTCGGACTGGGGCCACGACTTCCGCCCCGACTACCGGCGCATCCGCACCCTGCTGTCCGGGCTGCCGCAGCGCACGCCCGTGCTGGCGACGACGGCGACCGCCAACGCCAGGGTGACGGCGGACGTCGCCGAGCAGCTGGGGGTGCGCGAGGGCTCCCCCGCGGGGCCGGCGGCACCCGGGGACCCGGGTGTGCTCGTGCTGCGCGGCACGCTCGAGCGCAGCTCCCTGCGCCTGGCCGTGCGCGCCCTGCCGGACGCGGCCACCCGCCTGGCCTGGCTCACCGGCTACCTGCGTGCCAGGCCCGGCTCCGGCATCGTCTACTGCCTCACGGTGTCCGCGGCCGTCGAGGTCAGTGAGCGCCTGCGTGAGGCGGGGCTCGAGGTGGCCGCCTACACGGGCCATACGGACCCGGCCGAGCGCGAGCGCCTGGAGGAGGAACTCAAGGCCAACCGGGTCAAGGCCCTGGTGGCGACCTCCGCCCTGGGGATGGGCTTCGACAAGCCGGACCTCACCTTCGTGGTGCACGTGGGGGCGCCCGCCTCCCCGGTCGCCTACTACCAGCAGGTCGGGCGTGCCGGCCGTGGCGTGGACCGGGCGGAGGTCGTGCTGCTGCCGGGTGCGGAGGACCGCTCGATCTGGGAGTGGTTCGGGGCGCAGGGCTTCCCGCCCGAGGAGGAGGTCCGTGAGGTCCTGGCCGCCCTGGAGGCCGCGCGCGCGGGCGGCGAGGGCCCCATGAGCACGGCGGTGCTCGAGACCGTCACGAGCCTGAGGCGCACGCGGCTGGAGTCGATGCTCAAGGTGCTGGACGTGGACGGCGCGGTGCTCCGGGTGCGCGGGGGCTGGGTCTCCACGGGCGCCGAGTGGGCCTACGACGCCGAGCGGTACGCGCGCGTGGAGGCCGCGAGGCTGGCCGAGCAGGAGCTCATGCTCGCCTACGAGGCGCTTGAGGCACCCGGCTGCCGGATGGCCTTCCTGCGCTCGGCGCTCGACGACCCGGCCATGCCCGAGGGGTGGCGCTGCGGGGCCTGCGACCTGTGCGGGGGCCTGGTGCTCGACGTCGTGGCGGGCGAGCAGGAGGTCGAGGCGGCCCGGGCCTCGCTGGCGCGCGTGGGGGTGGCCATCGAGCCGCGCCGGCAGTGGCCCACGGGTATGGACCGCCTGGGCCTGCCCGCGCTGCGCGGGCGCATCCCCGAGGGCAGCCGGGCGGCTGCGGGCCTGGCCGTCGGGCGCCTGGACGGGCTCGGCGTGTCCCGCGCCCTGAGGGAGCTCGTCGAGCCGGCCGCGGGCAGCGCCCCCGTTGCGGAGGGTCCCGCCGACCCCGGTGCGCCCGGTTCAGCCGGCCCCAGCGCGGTGAGCGGGCCGGTGCCTGAGGCGCGCGGCGGCGGGGACGGCTGCGTCCCGGCAGCGCTGCGCGAGGCGGCCGTCGAGGTCGCGGTCAGGCTCGGTGGGCTGGCGCAGCCGCAGGAGGAGGCCGGTGCGCCGGACGGGCAGGGCGGGCTCGTCGTCGTGCTCGTCGACTCCCGCACCCGCCCGCAGCTGGTGCGCCAGCTGGGCAACGCGGTGGCCCGGACGCTGGCCGCGCCGCCGCTGGGGGTCGTGGCCGTGCGCGGCGAGCCTGGGCGCCACGCCGTCGGCTCCGCCTTCCGCCTGGCGGACGTCGCCCGCTCGCTCACGCTCGAGGACTGGCCCCGCAGCTCGCTCGCGCGCCTGCAGGGCGCCCACGTGGTGCTCGTGGACGACTGGACGGACTCGGGCTGGACGCTCACCGTCGCGGCCGCGCTGCTGCGCGAGGCGGGTGCGGCCAGCGTGCGCCCCTTCGTCCTGGCCCAGCGCTGAGGCCCTCCCCTCGCGTCGGTGCTCCCCCACGCGGCGGGCCGGCCCTAGCGCAGCCGGGCCCGGACGGCCTCGCCGTGGGCTGGCAGGTCCTCGGACTCGGCCAGGGCCGTGAGCGGGCCCGTGAGCGAGGCGAGCGCGGCGGCGTCGTACTCGATGACCTGGACGGGCTTGAGGTAGGCCATGACGCTCAGCCCGGCGGCGAAGCGGGCCGTGCCCCCGGTGGGCAGCACGTGGTTGGAGCCGGCGAGGTAGTCGCCCAGCGGCACCGGCGAGTAGGGGCCGACGAAGATGGCACCGGCGTTGCGCACCCGGTGCGCCACCGCCGGGGCGTCGGCCGTGTGGATCTCCAGGTGCTCGGCCGCGTAGGCGTCGGTGACGGCGAGGGCCTGCTCGAGGTCGCGCACGAGCACGGTGCCGGACTGCGGGCCGGTGAGGGCCGTCCTGGCCCGCTCGGCGTGCCGGGTCGCGGCCGCGCGTCGTTCCAGGGCGGCGTCGGTGGCGTCCGCGAGCGCGGGCGAGTCGGTGATGAGGACGCTGCCGGCGTGCGGGTCGTGCTCGGCCTGGGAGAGCAGGTCGGCCGCCAGCAGCTCGGGGTCGGCGGTGGCGTCGGCGAGGATCGCGATCTCGGTGGGGCCCGCCTCGGCGTCGATGCCGACAACGCCGCGCACCGCGCGCTTGGCGGCGGCGACGAAGATGTTGCCGGGGCCGGTGATGACGTCGACGGGCTCGCACAGCTGCTCGCCGCTGCCGCCCGCGGCGGCGATGTCGGCCCGGTCGGTCGCGGTCTCGGCGGCGGCGCCGTAGGCGAGCATGGCGACCGCCTGGGCGCCGCCGGCGGCGTAGACCTCGTCGACGCCCAGCAGGGCGCAGGCGGCGAGGATCGTCGGGTGGGGCAGGCCGCCGTGCTCCTTCTGCGGCGGGGAGGCCAGGGCGACCTGCTCGACGCCGGCGACCTGCGCGGCGACGACGTTCATGACGACCGAGCTGGGGTAGACGGCGAGCCCGCCGGGCACGTAGAGGCCGACGCGGCGCACGGGGACCCACCGCTGGGTGACGGTGCCGCCGGGGACGATCTCGGTGACGCGCTCGGTGGGCAGCTGGGCGGCGTGCCCGGCGCGGTTGTGGGCGATGGACAGCTCCAGGGCCTCGCGCACCGCCCCGTCCAGGCTCCCCAGGGCCTCGGTGAGGGCAGCGGCGGGCACGCGCAGGTGCTCGGGGCGCACGTGGTCGAAGCGCTCGGCCGCGTCGCGCAGGGCCGCGGCGCCGCGGGAGCGCACGTCCTCGATGGTGGGGGCCACGGCGTCGAGGGCGGCCGCGACGTCGAGGGTGGCACGGGGCAGGGCCTCGGCGAGCTCGCGAGCGGTGAGGTCGGTGTCGCGCAGGTCGATGCGGGTGAGCATGGCGCCAGGGTAGCGGTGCGGCCGCGGGAGGGGACACGGTGTCCGGGCTCCGAGGACCCGGCCCGGTGCGTGTCAGGAGCGGGCGGTGTAGCGGCGGGTGCGCTCGTCGTCGATGACGCCGTCCCAGCCGAGGCCGAAGCCGAAGGCGTAGCGGTTGCCGGCGGCGTCGGTGTAGGCCTCGTAGTCGAAGGGCAGGTCCTCGGCGTGGGCCTCGACCGTCTCCATGGAGGCGGGCATCGTCACCGGCAGCAGGCCGCTGGGCTCGAAGCGTCCGCGCAGCAGCTCCCACACGTGCTCCTGCGCCACGCCCAGGTCCACGACGACGGCGTCGGCCAGCGGCTCGACCTCGGACATGACGGTGGGGTTGTGCATGCGCAGCACGACGACGACCGGCTTGTCCCCCATCGCCCGGCGGGCGGCGCGCACGGCGTCGAGGTCATGGGCGTTGTGGACGGTGGCGGTCTTGCCGTGCACGCTGCGGTCCGGGTGCGCCGTCTCACGGAAGTCGCCCTGGGCGATGGAGCTCTCGCGCGCGGCGTGGGCCGTGTAGGGGCCGTACTGCAGGGAGATGGGCAGGTAGCCGTTGCCGCCGGCCTCGCGGTCCGCGGCGCTGTACTGCTCGCTGAGCGGGGACTCGATGAACACGACGGCGACGTCCGCCTCACGCGGGTCGGCGGCGCGCTCGAGGGCCGCCCCGCCGGCCCGGTAGGGGTCGATGTCGCGGGCGGGCTCGGGCAGGCGCATGAAGCCGAGCGAGGCGTCGACGTGGCGGGTGGGGACCCAGGCGCGCCGGGTGGTGGCGGGCAGCAGCAGGACGGCCCCGCCGTCGGGCCGACGGTTCTTGATGAGGACGAGGCTGTCGCGCTGGGCGGCCCGGCCGGCCTCCATGAAGGCCTCGCAGCCGACGACGGCCGTGGACTGGGTGGGGTCGAGGTAGGGGTTCTCGAACAGGCCGGCGCGGAAGAAGGTGCGCAGCAGGCGGGCGGCGGAGGCCTCGAAGCGCTCACGGGCGGCGGCCTCGCCGTCGCGCTCGGCGATGAGGCGGTAGGCCTCGATGACGGGTCCGGCGTCGCTGTTGCCGCCGAACTGGTCGACGCCGTTGTCGATGGCCAGGGCGTGGCGCTCGGCGACACTGAGGTCCTCGACGCCGTAGCAGCGCTGGCCGAAGGCGCTCATCTCGGGGTCGGGGTCGGCGGTGACGCCCCAGTCGGTGCACACGACGCCGTCGAAGCCGTAGCGCTGGCGCAGCATGTCGTGGACGATGACGCGGTTGTAGGCGTTGGCCCGCGGGGCAGGGCTGTTGCCGTCGCTAGTGGTGGAGTCGTTGGTGACGGTGCCATCCGGGGCGCGGTAGGCCCAGGAGACCGTGTAGTAGGGCATGACGGCGCTGGCGGACCCGGTGGGGCCCTCGAGGCGGAGGGCGGCGTCGGTGAAGGGCACGAGGTGCTGGGCCTCGTTGCCGCCCGGGTAGACGGCGAACTTGCCGAAGCCGTAGTGGGCGTCGCGCCCGGCCTCGCCGGTGCCGCCGCCGGGCCAGTGCTTGACCATGGTGGCGACACTGCCCGCGCCCCAGCCGGCGTCGGTGGCCGAGTGCTCGAGGGCGGGCAGGCCGAGGGCGGCGCCCGGCTGGTGCTCGGGGGCCTCGGTGGTCTGCATGGCGTCGCAGTAGGCGCGCGCGTAGTCGCTGGTGAGCCCGGCGTGCGGGCCCCAGGTGTCCTGCAGGCGCATCCACCTCGGGTCGGTGGCGAGGTCGATCTGGGGTCCGAGCGCCGTCGTGATGCCCAGGGCCCGGTACTCGCGGGAGATGATGGCGGCGCTGGTGCGCACGCGCTCGGGCTCGAAGAGGGCCGCCATGCCCAGGCCCTCGGGCCAGCGCGAGACGTCGACGGCGCTGGTGGCGAACTCGGCGCCGGTGGCCTCGGCGGCGCCGTGGCGGGGGTCGGATGAGGTGTTGACGGGCACGCCCAGCGGGCAGGACTCGGCCAGGGCCTGCATGGCGTTGCTCCAGCGGGCGGCGGTGTCCGCCGGCTCGAGGGTGATGGCCAGGACGTGGCGCAGGTGGTCCTCGGTGAGCATGGCGACCTGCTGGTCGGTGAGGGCCCAGGCGGGCAGGCCGGCCTCGGCGAGGGTGCGCCCGCCGTAGGTGCCGGGGAAGGGGCCGGTGCCGGGGTTGGGCACGGCCTGGTGGGGCGAGTAGAGCATGAGGCCGGCGATCTGCTCGATCGTCAGGCGCCCGGCCAGGTCCGCGGCGCGGGTGGCGGCGTCCAGGCGCCAGTCCTCGTAGGGCAAGAGCTCGCCGGTGCGGGCGAGGTCCTTGAACAGGAGGCCGTCGACCTCGATGACGGGGGCCATGGGGTTCCCAGGGCGGGGCCGCCCTCCTGGTGGTGCAGGGTGACGACGGGGTCGGTCTGGGCGGCGGTGGTCACGTCGGGCTCCTTCACCGGTGTGCGACGACGGCGAGGGGCTCTCTGGTGGGACCCGGCTCGCTGGGTGCGTTGATCGTAACGGCGGCGGACTGGCGGGGCCCGTGCCCGGGCCCTTGCACGGGCACGCCACCACTTGTGGCATTGTGTACACATAGTCTAATATGTCGACATGGATACCCTGACGACTACTGTCACCACCCGCGAGCTGCGCGCGGGTCTCTCCGATGTCGTCAGCCGGGCGGCCTTCGGGCATGAGCGCATCGGTATCAACCGCAACGGCAAGCTCGCCGCCGTCGTCGTCCCGGTCGAGGACCTTGAGGCCCTCGAGTACTTTGAGGAGGCGCATGACGTCATCGCCTACGACGAGGCGAAAGCGGAGGACGACGGAACGCGCATCTCCTTCGAGGACGCTCGCGCCCTCCTCGACGAGCTTGACTGATGCCGTACCGCGTCGAGCTGACCAAGAAGGCCCTCAAGCAGCTTGCGCGTCTCGAGCGGGCGGACCGCCGTCGGCTCGTGCACGCCATCGGAGAGCTGGCCGAGAACCCGCGCGCGGTCGGATCGCGCAAGCTTGAGGCGCGCAAGCACGCCTGGCGGCTCAGGATCGGGCAGTACCGAGTCATCTACGACGTGCTCGACGACGCGCTCGTCGTCGATGTCATCCGCGTGGGACACCGCCGTGAGGTCTACCGGCACTGAGACCGGGACCACTCCTCCTGCCCTGCGTCGATGTCAAGCATCGTCGATGCATCAGGGAGACTGCTCCTCGCCCCCGGCTCGTGCCGGAGAGATGGTTGTCAGCCGACGCCGTGGCGCTCGAGCCAGTCCCGGGTCTGTTCCCAGGAGCAACGGCCCTCGGCGACGGAGACGACGAGATCGTAAGCCTCGTCGTCGGGCTCGTCGAGGTTGGCGCCGTTGAGGCCGAGGAACACGACGAGACTCATCCAGCCGAGGCGCTTGTTGCCGTCCACGAGCGCATGGTTGCGGACGATGGACTCGAGCAGCACAGCCGCCTTGGCAGCCAGTCCCGGGTAGACCTCGTTGCCGTACAGCGAGGTCGCAGGGCGCTGAGCGGCCGAGGACAACAGCCCGAGGTCCCTGACGCCCGGCGCTCCCACACGGTGGGCGAGGGCGAGCAGGTCCTCAAGGTCGAGGTAGGCGGTCACTGGCCGAGGCGGTCCAGGAGGTCGGCGTAGCGCTGGGCCGCTTTCTCGGCAAGGTCGGCGACCCGGGTCTGGTGCAGGTGCCGCTCAGCCGTCTCAACGATGGCGCGGGCGGCGGCCTCCTGCTTCGAGAGCCCTTGAGCGGCGGCGAGCTCGGTGAGGATGCGGTCCTGGTCGGCGTCAAGCCGGAGCGTCATGGCCATGCGACAACGGTATCAGTGCGGTATCAACGTTGCGGTGTCGCGACATCGCCGTGAGGTCCACCGGCACTGAGACCGGGTCCCGTCCCGCTTGCCAGCCGTGTTCCGGCTCCCTCCCCGGTCCCGAGCAGGGAGCCGGAACGCGGCTGCTCACGCCTGCGCGGTGACGCGCTCGGCGAAGGCGAGGACCTCCACCTCGACCTCGGTGCGTGTCGTCGGCTCGTTGTGGACCTCGTGGCGCACGCCGGTCCACACGCGCGTGCGCACGTCGCGCAGGCCGGCGGCCCACAGGTCGTTGGCGAGCGCGTAGGCGCCCTCACCGAAGTTGCCGGCCGGGTCCTGGTCCCCGGCGATGATGAGCACGGGCAGGCCCTCGGGCACGGACGCGGCCCAAGCGGGCCCGTTGCAGCGGCGGTACAGGTCGCCGAAGGACTTCGCGAAGCGCAGCGTCATCGGGGCGCCGAAGTTGTTGAAGGGGTCGACGGCGTGGTCGGCGACCACCCCCTCGTCGAGGGCGACCCAGGCGGTCGGGGGCACGCCCTCGCCGTAGCGGTCGTTGGCGCCGACGAACATGAGGGCGGACAGCCCGTCGGTGTCGAGCGCCTCCCCGCCGCGCTCAGCGATGGCCGCCTCCAGGGCCCGCTCCAGGGCCGGGTCCTCCAGGCCGCGCATGTGGGCGACGGGCCCGCAGTAGACGGCGCCGGCAAGGCCCTCGGGGTGCGCGGCGGACAGGGCGCGGGCGATCATCGAGCCCCAGGAGTGGCCGAAGAGGAGGTAGGGCAGGTCGGGGAAGCGCTCGGTGACGATCTCGCGCAGCCGCTGCTCGTCCTCGACGACGACCTCGTCGCCCCGCTCGCCCGTGTCCTGCCAGATGCCCGAGCGCATGGCGGTGGCGCCGTGTCCGGCGTGGTCGTCGGCGGCGACGACGTAGCCGTGCTCGACGAGGGTGGCGATGAGGTGGAGGTAGCGTCGCGAGTGCTCACCCAGGCCGTGGATGAGCTGGACGACGCCGCGCGGGCGGGTGGTGGCGGGCGTGTAGATCCAGGCCTGGATCTCGTCGCGGCCGTTGGTGGAGGTGAAGGGGACCTCGTACAGAGCCATGGGGCTGACCTCTCTGTCAGGTGGGGGCTGAGACACCAGGCTAACGGGGCCGCGTGCCGATGGCAGCGGTGTCGCCGCCGCTCCTGCGGCACGAATTCGTGTCGCAGGGCGTCCCCACCCTGGCGCCATGGTCTCGTTCAAGATCTTGTTTCGGTCCCTCCGGCCCCGGCGTCGCAGAGGCGCCCCTGACACCTCGGCGCCACCCGCGCCTGCGCCGAGGCGTCCCGAGCCCTTCCGCCTGCGCACCTCCGCATCACCTGGCAAGGAGCTGCCAACCGCGTATGAGTGGCTGTCTCACCGTCACTCGCGTGAAAACCTGCCTATTTTCGCCTTCATCATCATGTCACCGGTTTTCACTGTTCTGCTCTTGACCATGACCGCCCTGATGATGGGTCTCGCAGACCGCAGCGGGCGGTTGCCTCTGCCCTGGTCGTCTCTTTTCGAGCAGATCGGCTCCAACTCGTTTCGTGAGGACCTGTTGACAGCGATATCAGTCGGTGTAGGTATCGGTGTGGCACTTGCCGCGTTCTCGAGCCGAGTGCGTGCACGCCCTGAGGGGATCGAAGCACAGACTGGTTGGCTGGAAGGCGTTCTCAACGACGACGACCGGGACGAGCTGCTGCGAGCACTCATGGCGGCAGTCGTGGTGGTTGTCGGTATGAGCATTTCGCTGTACGCCGTGTCGTCATTCGTCGACGACGGGCGCCGCGTCTCCGAGGCTCTCATGTTCCTGCTTCTCAGCATGGTCTTTGTCGTCTGCGCGCGTCTGCCGGACCTCATCGTCCCAACTCGGACGGGTACGATGGCCGGCTACGCGAGGACGCTGCTGAAGCTCTTGACGCTCACGCTGTGGTGGGAACAAGTCAAGGCATCTGAGACCACACCGGCCAGATTCATGCCCCCCTTGTCCCTCGCGGGTTTCCGTCGACGACCGTCACTGTGGGGACACCTGGCGTGGGCGTGCCTCCATATCGCTGTCAGCATGACAGTCTTGTCTATCGTGTCGGTAGTCAGCGGTGCTGGCCGCGCGGTTCTCATTGTTGTTCTGGTGTCGACAGTCGTGGCATCCGTCATGGCTGTCATCCTCATCTTCACCACCAGTGAGGCAGTGGCGCAGATCATAGTCGGCAAGAAGTCTGGGCGTTATGACGCCCTGTTCCCCCTCATTTTAACGACACTTATGCTCGTGGCAGTCGTTATTCTGCTCATTGAAGCCGCTCTGGAACAGACGTCGGTCACGATATGGCCAGTGATCCTCGCGTGGATACCCTGCCAGTGGTGGCTGATCCCGCTTTGGCGGTTTCTCCTTGGCCGCCCTCGCACGCGCATTGCGGCAAGCATCCCCTGGCACCCGTTGGAAGACCGGACCGTGTTCGTCATTCGTCGAACGGCACATCGTCTGCGCCAGAACCTCGAGATCTACGACATCTCGCACGGGGCCACCAGCGCGGACAGTCTCACACGCGGCACTATCTCGGAGCTCATCCTCCCTGCGGGTGCCACGGTCGGCCTCCACCCCAGTGGGGGCCGGTCGGCCTGGGCCGTCAGCGCCGGCGTGAAGCGTCCCCGTGACCCTGCTGAGCCCGACCTGCGCGCACGGGTGTCAGCGGCGTACGAGGCGCTGACCAGGCCGGGCCACGACGCCCGGTGACGGCGCGGCCGGCTCGCCCGAGGCCGCCTCCTGCCGACCTGAGCCCCCGGAGCACAGACATCGTTCCCACTCACCAACAGGGCGCGTGCAGGGGTCAAGCCCTACGCTGCTGCCATCCCACCGTCGTCGAAGGAGCACGTCATGCGCTCACCGTCGAGCCGCGCACTCACCATCGCCGCCACCGCCACACTCACCGCTCTCACAGGGGGCGCAGCCCTCCTTGGCTACCTGGCATGGAACCCGCGAGCGCCTCGGCTCAAGCGTGGCCGCATCCGGATCGCCTGTGTCGGCGACTCCAACACCTACGGCGCCGGCGTCGCCACGGACCGGCGGTCTCGCCACGCCTACCCGGCCCAGCTGCAGGACCTTCTCGGTGAGCGCTACCAGGTCCTCAACTACGGTCTCAGTGGCCGCACGCTTCTCGACTCCGGGAACTGGCCGTACAGCTGCGAGCGCTTCGACCACCTGTCCCGCAACGTTGGCGCCCGGGCGATCGTGCTCATGCTCGGCACCAATGACGCCAAACCCTGCAACTGGGACCCGGAGCGCTTCGAGCGAGAGCTCACCGCCCGCATCGACGCCTACCGCGCCCTGCCGAGCGCCCCGACGGTCCTGCTCGCCACTCCCCCAGCGGCGTATGAGCCCAACCCCTACGACATCGACGCGGACGTCGTCACCCGGCAGGTCGTCCCGACCGTCCGCCGCGTCGCTGAGGCCACGAGCACGCCTCTCGTGGACGTGCACACGGTGACCTCCGTCCCAGAGCTCAAGCCGAAGGACGGCATCCACCCCAACGCCGCGGGCCTGGGCGCCATCGCCGCCGCGGTGCGCGGCTGTCTCGTCGCTGCGGGCGCCGTCGCGAAGGACTGACGACGGTCGGCCACTGCGGCTGACCGGTACCAGGAGGGCCCACGACACGGCTCACGCCGGCGGACCGACGTCAGCCGACGGACGGCATGCGACGCACGCCCCACCTCACCCCGCGCCCACCTTGACGACGTGCACGGGCCCGGCGAGACCGCATCGCCCCATCCCCGTCTACGACCTGCTCCCCACCCACCAGCCCCGCTCCCACGTCCTCGTGCTCGATCCGCAGGGCCGCCAGATCCGACCATGCCGTCGCCCCGCTCCACCTCGAAGTGCTCGTCCAGCACCTGGGCGAGCGCGCTCAGGTCCGTCCCGGCCCAGTAGACCCAGGCCTCCGTCTCCACCCCTCAGCTGCACCGTGCGCGAGCCCTGCCGCGTGACGAGCACGTGCGGTGCGGCCCCGGCCGGTACCGGGGCGGAGCTCAGGGGCGTGCGCGCTCGTCAATGGTCTCCTCACCCCCTCAGATCGTGAACGTTCACATCTCATGTGCCGTGTCACTACACTCAGCCACGAGACCAGGCCCGGGCGACGCCGCCCCGGCACCGGCCGCCGTCGGCACCAGCGCCCCGCAGCCGGGCACCACGACCACCAAGGGAGCACCCCGGATGAGCACCCCCGCCCTCGACCTGACCCGCACCGCCCTCGGCATCGAGCTCGGCTCGACCCGCATCAAGGCCGTCCTCACCGACCCTGCCGGCACCGTCCTGGCCACCGGCGGGCACAACTGGGAGAACTCCCTCGTCGACGGTATCTGGACCTACTCCCTCGAGGAGGTCACCACCGGGATCCAGGCCGCCTACGCGGCCCTCGCCTCCGACCTGCGCACCACTTACGGCGCCGAGCTCACCACCACCGGGGCCATCGGCGTCTCCGCGATGATGCACGGCTACATCCCCCTCGACGCCGACGGCGCCCTCCTCACCCGCTTCCGCACCTGGCGCAACACCATCACCGCCGAGTCCTCGCGCGAGCTCTCCCAGCTCTTCGGCCTCAACATCCCCCAGCGCTGGACCGTCTCCCACATCCACCACGCCGTCACCGGCCACGAGGAGCACGTCAGCCGCATCAACCGCGTCACCACGCTCGCCGGATACGTCCACTGGCGGCTCACCGGCCGCCACGTCCTCGGCGTCGGCGAGGCCTCCGGCGTCTTCCCCATCGGCCCTGACAACCGCTCCTTCGACCCCACCATGCTCGAGGCCTTCGACACCCTGGTCGCCGACGAGCCCGCCGTCACCTGGTCCCTCGGGGACGTCCTGCCCGACGTCGCCCTCGCCGGTGAGGACGCCGGGGCCCTCACCGCCGACGGCGCCGCCCTGCTCGACCCCACCGGCACCCTGCGGCCGGGCGTGCCGCTGTGCCCCCCGGAGGGCGACGCCGGCACCGGCATGGTCGCCACCAACGCCGTGCGCCCGCGCACCGGCAACGTCTCGGCCGGCACGAGCGCCTTCGCGATGATCGTCCTCACGGAGCCCCTGCGCAGCCTCATCGAGGAGATCGACCTCGTCGCCACGCCCTCCGGCGCCCCCGTCGCCATGGCCCACGCCAACAACTGCACCTCGGACCTCAACGCCTGGGTGGAGGTCTTCTCCCAGTTCGCCCAGGCCATCGGCGCCCCGGTCGAGCGAGGGCCGCTGTTCGACATCCTGCTCAGTGCCGCGGCCGAGGGCTCCATGGACGAGGCCGGGGTCATGAGCCACAACTTCCTCTCCGGTGACGCGCTCGTCGGGCTCAGCGAGGGACGCCCGCTCACGGTGCGCCGGCCCGAGGCCCGTTTCAGCCTCGCCGGGCTCATGCGCTCGCACCTGTTCGCCCTCTTCGCGGCGATGGCGCACGGCGTGCGCATCCTGCGCGGCGCCACCGACGTGCGCATCGACTCCATGCACGCGCACGGCGGCATCTTCAAGACCCCCGAGATCCCCCAGCGCGCGCTGGCGGCCGCCTTCGACACCCCCGTGTCCGTCTCCGCGACGGCCTCCGAGGGCGGCGCCTGGGGCATGGCGCTGCTCGCCGGCTACCGGCTGTGGGCCGAGGGACGCAGCCTCGAGGACTACCTGCAGGAGGTCGTCTTCGCGGGCGCCGAGGAGGTCACCATCGAGGCGACGGCGGAGGAGGTCGCCGAGTACGCCCGCTACCTCGACCGCTTCGTCGCCGGCCTGCCGCTGCAGAGGACGGCCGTCGAGGTGTACTGAGGCCTGCCGCCACCGTTCCTCACTGAGCCCTGAGCCCCCCACGCTGAGCCCTGACCTCTCGGGTCAGGTCCCGGTGTGGGGGCTCAGGGCTCAGCGTGTCGCCCTCAAGCCGAGGGGCATCGTCCGCTCCATCCGCGACCGGCCAAGCACCGTGGCAATGTAGGTTTAGGCGGGCTTGGGGCAACGGCACGTGCCTCAGCTCCGCTCGACTCCCTTCTTCCACGTAAGAACGGCGATTTGGATCATGGCAACAATGAGCGACATCGCCCGCGAAGCGGGCGTCTCCCTGAGCACGGTGAGCTACGCCCTGAGCGGCAAGCGTCCCATCTCGCCCGCCACACGCGAACGGATCCAGGAGGCAATTGACAGGCTGTCGTACCACCCAACCGCCTCCGCCCGGGCCCTCGCGCTCAATCGCTCCTCGCTCCTCGCCGTCGCAGCACCCCTGCGTCCCGGCGCGAACGGGCATGTCATTATGCAGTTCGTCCGCTCCATGCTCGGCACCGCCTATGAGCGGGACGTCGATATCCTCCTCGTCGCCGGAGAAGACGCCGAGCACACTCAACGGGTCATTGAGGAGGGCAAGGCGGACGCCCTTGTGGTGATGGATCTCAGCGACGGGGACCCTCGTACGGGCTTCCTCCGCAAGCTGCCGAAGCCCGTGGTGCTCATCGGGTACCCGAAGCGCACCTATGGGCTCGCATGCGTCGATTTCGACTTCCGCGAGGCTGCCGCCCTGTGCGTGCGAGAGCTCCACGGCAGCGGCTCGCGCTCGATCTGGATGATCCGCACACCGCAGGAGGCCGGAGAGCCCGTGTTCACCTACCAGCGCCGTTCCCTCGAGGGCTTCCACGACGGCCTGGACGATTTCGGTCTGACCGGTCAGGTGGTTGAGCTCCCTGCCGCCTACCCTGAGGTCCTCCAGTGGGCCAGACAGTCACTGCTTGGACCCAAGGCTCCCGACGCCCTGTTCGTACATCATGAGGCCCTGCTGGCTCCGCTCGGGCGCGCGCTGCGCGACCTCGGCGTCGAGGTGCCCAACGCCCTCCAGGTGGCCGCCATCGCCCCCCAGGACGTGGCAACCGACGGTCCCTGGCAGGTGTCCGGGACAACGTTGCCTATCGAGACGATCGGGGCGACCGCCGTGACGATGGCCCTGGATCTCGTCGACGACACCGACCTCGCCCCCTCCTCCCAGCTTCTCGCACCCCGCTTCACCCACCGCGAGACCACGCGCTGATCTACGTCGTCCCGAGCGACACAAAATGGCTAGAAATCGTCGAAGCGATTCGATAGTGTGACACTCACACCGACCGGACCGCGCCGGTGCCCGCCGACACACGGAGGCACTCAATGACGACATGCCGCACGCAGCCGCACGGGACCCCTTCTCCCTCCGACACGCTTCGACTCACATGGGCGCGCAGCATCGTGCCCCAGCTCACCGTGGAGGAGCGCATCCGCTTTCTCCACCAGCACTCCCCGGGAGCCGAGCGGCTAGGAATCGGTCCCTTCACGACCGGCACCGAGGCGCTGCACGGCGTCGCCTGGCTCGGTCCGGCAACGAGCCTCCCTCAGCCGGTAGGGATGGCAGCGACATGGGACCCGGGGCTGCTCAGGGAAGCCGGCCAGGCTGTTGCGACTGAGGTCCGCCACATGCGACAGGCCGATCCTGCGATCAGCCTGACCGTGTGGGCCCCTGTCGTCAACACGCTCAGGCACCCGCGCTGGGGCCGCACCGAGGAGGCGTACACGGAGGACCCCCTGCTCAACGCCGAGCTGGCGACGGGCTATGCCGAGGGCCTGCGTGGCGATGGGGAGAACTGGACAACCGTGCCCACGCTCAAGCACTTCCTCGGCTACTCCAACGAGACCGACCGCTCAGCCACGTCCTCGCAGCTGGACCCGCAGGTCCTCGAGGAGTACGAGCTTCCAGGTTTCCTCGTTCCCTTGCAGCGAGGTGCGGCCGGCTCGGTGATGCTCTCGTACAACCTCGTCAATGGCCGGCCGGCCCATGTCAGCGAGCTGGTGGGCACCCGGCTGCGCTCCGCCGTGGCGGACCCGGACCTGCTCTTCGTCGTCACGGACGCAGGTGCGCCGAGCAACCTCTGGAAGTCAGAGAAGGTGTTTCCCGACGCCCCCACGGCGTACGCGGCGATGCTGCGATCCGGTGTCGACTCCTTCACCGATCACGACTCCGACCCTAGCGAGACCATCGCCGCCGTGACCCAGGCCCTGAACGAGGGGCTCATCACGGAGGAGCACATTGACCACGCCGTCGTACGGCAGCTGGTGGCACGCGCGCGTACCGGGGAGTTCGACTCGCTCATGGGCTTGGCGGAGAGCAACGGCACACGGGCCATCGACCGGACGGAAGCACGGTCCTTGTCCCGGGAGGTGGCGACCCGCAGCGTCGTGCTCCTGGGACACGGTTCTCGCGGGCACGACGTGCTGCCCATCGCCCCGCACAGCACCGTTGCCGTGATCGGCACGCAGGCGCACGAGGTGCTCCGCGACTGGTACTCGGGCGAGCTCATCGCCCCGGTGACGCTGGTGGACGAGCTGTCGGCACGTCAACAAGCCCCCATCAGATCAACCGAGGCCATCGAAGCGATTCACCTATCTGTTCCCGTAAGGCTGGACCAGAGAGAAAGTGCTTCCAGCACCGCCACCCCGGCCTACGTCCACACCGGGGACGACGGGTCGCTCAGGATCAGCCGACCCGACTCCGACGGGCCACTGCTGTCGGACCACCCTGCGGTCCTCGAGGTCATCGACTTCGGTGAAGGCATCCTCGCGTTGCGAGGCGAGACCGGTCGTTATCTGTGTCCCGACGACTACGGCCAGCTGGCCTTTGACGCCGAGTCAGTCGGCGGATGGGTCAGCCAGGAGCTGTTCAGGCGCGAGCCTCTCCCCAACGGACACTGCCTCCTCGTCCACCGCGCCACCGGGCGCTATGTTGGCACGGAGCACCACTCCGGTGCACTCACGCTGCGCGGCACCAGCCCTGACAGCGGCACGCCCCTACAGGCACACACCGTGCACGACCCGGACCAGGCGTTCACGGATGCCGCCGACGGCGCCGATGTCGTCATCGTCGCCGTCGGGAACAACCCCCATGTGCACGGGCGCGAGACCGAGGACCGTCCTCACACGCGCCTTCCTGAGCCAGACAGGAGACTCGTGCAGCGACTGAGGGCCCTGCCCGCTGAGGTCGCGACCGTGCTCGTCATCACCTCCTCCTACCCCTACGACCTTGAAGGCCTCGACGACGGCATCGACGCGGTGATCTGGTCATCCCACCTCGGGCAGAGCGAGGGCGAGGCGCTCGCCGATGTCCTGACCGGTGCACGCGACTTCTCGGGCAGGCTCGCCCAGACCTGGCCGATCGACTCTGAGCTGCCCGATCTGCTCGACTACAACATCATCCGGACCAAGTCGACCTACCTGTACGGCCAGCCTCATCGATTCCCCTTCGGGCACGGCCTGTCGGTCGACACCGTGCACTGGGACCGGGTCACGCTTGAGCTCGGCCACAGCGGAGTGAGCGCTCACGTGGACATGACCGCTCCACGGCAGCGCCGCACGCAAGGTCCACTCCACGACGTCGTCCAGGTGTACGCCGACCTGCCGGCACGCTCATTCAGCCGACGCCCGTTGCACACGCCGGAGACACGGTTGGTCGGTTTCGCCACCGTCACTCTCCCGCCCGGGCAGGAGCACGCTTCAGTCGACCTCATGATTCCCCTCGAGCGCCTCGCGGTCTTCGCCTCGGACACCTCATGCTGGGAGCTTCCCGACGGCGCCTTCCAGGTTCGCGTCGCCCGCTCGAGCTCCCCCAGCGCGACGGTCTGCGAGTGCTCGTTCACCCTGCCAGAGGAGCTGACTGGCCAACAGCAGACGAGCTCAGCAGCGGCCCCTGCGTTCATCGGCACGGACCGCGCCGAAGAGCTGCGTGGTCTTGTCCGCGCGGCCACGACCCCGACACACGGTGAGGAGCTGCGCCCGCAAGATAGCAGTGGTACCTGCGACTTCATCCTGCCCGCCGGAACACGCGTCACCGCGCTCCGGACGCGTCGGCTCCCGGCCCCCGGTACCAGTGAGCCCCCGTCAGCAGACGTCGTCGACACCAGCACCGGCAAGCCGCTCCCGCTCCCGTTGTCTGTCAGCGCGGAAGAGCCCTACCACCGTGTGGGACGACTGCGCATCCGTCTCCGCGGCCCGGTCGCGCTGCTGGGCATAGAAACGACAGCGGAGTAAGACCGTCCCCCGACCGAGACCTCCACCATCCATAGAGAAGACGCCTTCATGAAGTTCTCCAACGGATACTGGCTGACACGCGAGAATGTCACCATCATTCGCCCCAGCGAGGTGCACGACGTCAGCATCGCCGCTGACCGTCACTCAATGCGCGTATTCGCTCCGACACGCCCTATCAGCTCGCGCGGCGACACGCTCAACACTCCTGTGCTCACAGTCACCTTCGACGCCCCGGCAGCCGATGTCATCGGTGTGCGGATCACTCATCATGGCGGCAGTCCGGTGCCGGCTCCCACCTTTCCCCTCGTGGAAGGCAGCGACGTCGACGCTGAGGTGACGAGGTCCAGCGACGGAGCCTCCGTGACCTTGCGCTCGGGACGGCTTGAGGCTCGGGTCCTCCTTCATGGCCCCTGGCAGGTTGAGTACTTCTGGGACGGGCGGCTCCTGACCGCCTCCACAGGACGCTCCATCGGGTATGCCCGTGTGGCCCCGGGTCAAGCTCCCGTCAGCAAGGGGTATGACAACGGTGCTCAACCGCCAGAGACTCATCTTTCCTCCGGTGGTCCCTTCGTGTACGAGCAGCTGAGTCTCAGCCCTGGTGAGCGTCTTTACGGCCTCGGCGAGCGTTTTGGCGCGTTTGTCAGGAACGGCCAGACAGTTGACATCTGGAACGCTGACGGGGGGACCAGCTCCGAGCAGGCCTACAAGAACATTCCCTTCCTCCTGTCCTCACAGGGTTACGGGGTCCTGGTAGATGATGCTGGACCAGTCTCCTTCGAGATCGGCTCCGAGAACGTCTCCGCCACCCAGTTCTCCGTCCCGGGCGAGACGCTGCGGTACGAGGTCTACGGCGGCGGGGAGCCGCTTGAGGTGCTTGACCGGTACACCAAGCGGTCCGGGCGCCCGGCGACGCTCCCCGGCTGGTCCTTCGGACTGTGGCTGTCGACCTCCTTCACCACGAGCTACGACGAGGACACAGTCCTGTCCTTCGTCGACGGCATGGCGGCGCGAGGCATCCCACTGACCGTCTTCCACTTCGACTGCTTCTGGATGCGAGGGTTCCACTGGTCCGATTTCGAGTGGGATCCCGAGACCTTCCCAGACCCTCGTGGTCTCATCGCCAAGCTGCATGCCCGGGGTCTGCGCGTGTGCACCTGGATCAATCCCTATATCGCCGAGAGGTCCCGGCTCTTCAACGAGGCCGCAGAGCGAGGTTTCCTGCTGCGCCGCACTGATGGCGGCGTCTGGCAGACGGACTTGTGGCAGGCCGGCATGGGACTTGTGGACTTCACCAACCCGGATGCAACTGAGTGGTTCACCAGCAAGCTGGAGCAGCTGCTCGACGACGGCGTCGACTGCTTCAAGACAGACTTCGGCGAACGCGTTCCGGTGGACAGCGTGACGTGGGACGCCGGCTCGGACCCGCTCCGCGAGCACAACTTCTACACACGCCGATACAACGAGGCCGTGTTCCGCCTGCTTGAGCGCCGACGAGGTGTCGGTGAGGCAGTTCTGTTCGCGCGCTCCGCCACCACCGGCAGCCAGGCGTTTCCGGTCCACTGGGGTGGTGACTGTGAGTCCACCTACTCCGCGATGGCGCAGTCCCTGCGCGGCGGGCTGTCGCTGGCCTGCTCGGGATTCGGTTACTGGAGCCATGACATCGGCGGTTTCGAGGGCACCCCGGATCCGCTGCTCTTCAAGAGATGGATCGCCTTCGGCCTGCTGAGCTCTCACTCGAGGCTGCACGGCTCGAACTCCTACCGCGTCCCCTGGCTCTTCGACGAGGAGAGCGTCGATGTCATGCGGGAGTTCACGCTGCTCAAGGAGCAGCTGCGTCCGTACCTGCTCAACACCGCCGAAGCCGCCCATGCGCACGGTCACCCCATGATGCGCCCCATGTTCATGCAGTTCCCGCGGGACCCCGGCGCCCGCGACCTCGATCTGCAGTACATGCTCGGCCCAGATCTGCTGGTAGCACCCGTGTTCCGCCCCGACGGCTCGGTCGACGTCTACCTGCCTCAGGGAGTGTGGCGCCACCTCATCGACGGCGAGGTCATCGACTGCACGGATGGAGGGCGCTTCGTCAACCGTGTCTACGACGTGCACTCCCTCGGACTCTTCGCCCGTGAGGGCTCCACCCCCATCTCCTTGGTCCAGGCGGCGAGGAGCACCACGTGAACCCGTTCGACCCCGGGCACCTTCTGTACGGAGGGGACTGGAACCCCGACCAGTGGCCGCGTGAGGTGTGGCTCGAGGATGTGTCCCTCATGCGCAAGGCCCACGTGAACACGGTCACCGTCTGCCCGTTCTCCTGGTCCTCCATGGAGCCCAGTGAGGGCCACTACGAGCTGGCCTGGCTGGACGACGCTATCGAGCTGCTCGCGGGCGCGGACATCGGTTTCCTCCTCGCAACACCCACCGCCTCTCCCCCGCCCTGGTTCACCCTGGCGCACCCCGACGCGCTGGCCACCACTGCGGATGGCGTCCAGCTGCACCACGGCTCACGCGACACCTACGCCATCGCCGCCCCGGCCTACCGCGAGGCGTGCCGCCGCATCGCCCGGTTGCTGGCCGAGCGCTACGGGAAGCACCCGGCGCTGCGGGGGTGGCACGTGCACAATGAGTACGGGACCATTGACTACGGCCCACATGCCGAGCGGGGCTTCCGCCGCTGGCTCAAGAGCAGGTACGGCACCCTTGACGATCTCAACAGTGCCTGGGGCACCAGCTTCTGGTCGCAGCGCTACGGCTCCTGGGACGAGGTCCTACCGCCCGTGGCCACACAGTATCTTCCCAATCCTGGTCTGGTCCTGGATTTCCGGCGGTACTCGTCCGACGAGATGCTCAGCGCCTGCCTGGAGCAGGTCGCGCAGATTCGAGCCGCGGGGTCGACGGTCCCAGTGACCACCAACTTCATGCTCCCGGAGTGGAACAACCTCGAGCAGTGGTCCTGGGCCAAGAACCTGGACGTCATCTCCCTCGACCACTACCTGGACTCCACCACTGATGAGGCTGAGGCGCACGTCGCCTACGGATCCGACCTGGCACGTTCCTGGGGCAATGGCCCGTGGATCCTCATGGAGCAGAACGCCACGCAGATCAAGCTGCGCGGAAGAGCCCTGCCCAAGGCCCCTGAGCGCACGATCCGGGACAGCCTGGGGTACGTCGCACGAGGCTCGCAGTCATGCATGTTCTTTCAGTGGCGAGCGTCGACCGCCGGCGCCGAGCAGTGGCACTCGGGGATGCTGCCTCACACCGGGGCTGACACCGAGGGCTATCGCACGATCGTGCGGCTGGGCGAGATCCTGGAACGGTTGGACGAGGTGCACCTGCCGCCCTCAGAGGGTCCGATTGTCCACGCCGACGTCGCGATCGTGTGGCACGCGGACGGGTGGTGGGCGCTTGAGACCCCCGATCTGCCAAGTGCCGACATCACCTATCGGGAGGAGCTGCGCGCAACCCACCGTGCGCTGCGCAGCCTCGGGGTCACGACCGACTTCGTGGCTCCCGGAGCCCCGCTCGACTCCTACCGCCTGCTGGTCATCCCCTGCTTGTACCCCATGGACGAGCAGAGCGCCGCGTGGGTCTCCTCCTTCGCAGAGGCCGGTGGGACCGTCGCAGCCACCTATCTCAGCGGTCTGGCCGACTCAAGCATGCGTGTCCTTTCTGGGGGTTATCCGGGCCGGCTACGCGATCTCCTGGGCGCCTTCTCCGAGGCGTTGTGTCCTGTCGAGCCGGGGGTGCGGCATATGCTGCTCGGAGCCCAGGGAGCGGCGCTTGAGGCCGTGGACTGGACGGAGCGGATGCACCTGACGCACGCGCGACCCGTGTACTCGTACACGGACGGCCCACTCGCTGGCTTGCCAGCGGTCACCCGGGCAGCCGCCGGCAGCGGGAGCGCCTGGTACGTATCCGCGCGCCTGACAGACGCCTCGAGACAGGAGCTCTGGAGCCTCATCCTCAGGGACGCCCGAGTTGAGCCCACTGTCGTCGGCGCTGCGTCCCTAGGTGTCGAGGCAGTGCTGCGCCGTTCCCGCGACGCCGACTTCCTCTTCCTCATGCACGACGGGGACGTCGACGTCGACATTGCCGCGCCCGGTGTCGACCTAGTGAGCGGCCGGGACTTCTCAGCCGGCGACCTGCTCCCCGCCGGAGGCTGCGCCGTCATCCGTCTCCAGCCCGGCACCCTCAGCGCCGTGTCGCTGACCGCGCACGAGCCGCATGACGGTCCCGGTCTCTGCCCGACCGAGCTCAACAAGGAGCAGCACCATGGACACTGATGCCGACCTCACCCCAGCACCTCTCGCAGCAGCTGGCGCTGTGCAGCAGGAGGAGGCATCGGAGCACGAGTACATCTGGCCGACGGACCCGCTGATCAGCCGGAGCCTCGAGCACTGGCGAGACCTCAAGGTCGGCGTGACATCCACTGGGGTATCTACACCGCCATCGGGCAAGGGGGTTCCTGGTCCCTGCACCGCGAGGACCTCGGCTGGTTCACCGACCCACCAGCGTCGTGGCACGGGACAGACGCGGAGTACCACACCTGGTACTACGACCAGGCACGATCCTTCACCGGTGAGGACTTCGACGCACAAGAGTGGGCACGTGCCTGCGCGGCGGCCGGGATGCGGTACTGCGTGTTCACCACAAAGCACCACGATGGCTTCTGCATGTACGACTCGGCCTACACCAATCTGAAGAGCACCTCCGAGTCATCCGGTCTAGGCCGCGACGTGCTTCGGGAGGTCGCTGACGCCTTTCGTAGCAACGGCTTGGAGATGGGCGCCTACTTCTCCAAGGCGGACTGGTCCCGGCCGGAGTACTGGAACCGGTCCCTGCCGATCAGCGACCGGTTCCACAACTACAGCATTGGTTCCCGTCCCCGGGCATGGAGCCGGTTTGTGGAGTTCACGCGCGACCAGATCGAGGAGATCCTGGTCGGCTACGGTCCGTTCTCCGTCCTCTGGCTCGACGGCGGGTGGGTTCGTGAGCCGCAGGAGCCGATCGACATTGATGGGATAGCGCACGTGGCGAGGCTGGTGCAGCCAGACATCCTCGTGGTTGATCGAGAGGCTCCCGGCCCGCACCAGAACTACCTCACCCCGGAGCAGCAGGTTCCGTCCGCACCGCTGCCGGTCCCCTGGGAGGCGTGCATCTCCCTCACCAAGGAGTGGTGTGCGATGCGCCCGGACGACCCGGCTAAGTCCACGGCCGAGACGATCGGCAATCTGGTGAGAATCGTCGCCGGGGGTGGAAACTACCTGATCGGGATCGGACCTGACGCGCGAGGCAGGATGGTCCCCTCCGTCAGGCAGTTCCTCCAGGATCTCAGCGAGTGGATGCGCGTGTGCGGGGAGGGTATCTACTCCACGCGGCCGCCCGAGAACCCGCCCTTGATCTCGTCCGGAGATGACCTGACCTGGCACCTCACGGAACGCGACGGCGTCCTGTTTGCCTTCGGTCTGTCCGGCGCGGACGAGGTGCATGCCTCGGTGCTGCGTGTCGGCGCCGAGCTCAGCGAGGTCACTATGCTCGGCGGCGGCTCGTTGCCGTTCCACAAGGACGGCAGCATGACCGTCATCATGGTCCCGCCATCCGCGACGCGTTGGGCGACGTGCCTGCGGATGACTGTGGCATGAGTACCGAGGCCTAGGAGACAGCGCGTGGATCCTGCAGAGAACCGCACTGTGCGGGGGCTTTCGACCTTCTTCTCGCTGGTGGCGCTCAATCTCATCTACGTTCTCACGTGCGCCCCGGTGATCACCATCGGAGCCGCAACGAGCGCACTCACCGAGACGATGAACGCGGTGCGGGCAGACCCAGACACAGACATGCTGCGCACGTATGTGGGCGCGCTCAAGGCGGACAAGGTACGTGGAACAGTCGTCTTCTGGCCTCTCTGCCTGGCCACTGTGCTGGCGGTGTTCGTCAGCCGCTTCTGGTGGTCCGTCGGTGGGACAGTGGGAGTGGTCTCCTCTGCCCTGGCGTCGTTGATGGCCCTGTACCTCTCCGCGAGCACGGTCCACAGCATGCTCCTGGTCGCCAGTCGACAGGCCCCTGCGCTCAGAACGATCCGCAACGCCCTGCTGCTTCCAGCTGTCTCCCCCGGCCGCGCCCTGCTGCTGGTGCTGGTACCAGTGACGGAAGCCGCCATGGTGATGGCCGTACCCCCTTCGCTCGTGCTGCTCCTGACGGTGGGCCTGGCGATCGGCGCCCTGCTCCAGGTGGTCATCGCCGCGCCGCTGTACGCGCGCCTGTCCTAGACCCGATCGGCTAGGTGAGATCGCAAGACAATTGTCGAAGCGCATCGATTATAATGGTTGACCAAGACGCTTCACACAAGTACGCTTGCTGACCGTAGAGAGTTGACAGTCCCTACGATATGGGCGTATCGGAAGCATCTGCCGCCACCTGCAAGGACGCAGCAACACATCCTCATGTCATCGAATCGCTACGATAGATAAGGAGTGGTCATGGCACTGCCGCCAGTACCGGCATCCGTCGTCGCGGCCAAGGGGAGTGGAAGGCGCACCCGCCGCCGCACTCATCCCGATAAGTCACAGCGTCATCGTCCGAAGTCGTTCAGGCTCTTCCTGTCGATCTTGCCCTTCCTGGTCCTGGTCCTGCTCTTCAGCTACCTGCCGCTCCTCGGCTGGGTGTACTCGCTGTTCGACTTCAGGCCCGCCCGCGGTCTGACCAACTCCGAGTTCGTGGGGCTCCAGTGGTTCCGCATGCTGGTGCAGTCCCCCACCCAGGTGCAGCAGATCCTGCGGGTGCTCGCCAACACGCTGGGGATGAGCTTCCTCGGCATCGCGACGTCGCTGCTTCCCCTCGGATTCGCCGTGCTGCTCAACGAGATCCAGGCCAAGCGGTTCAGGAACCTCGTCCAGACCTTGACGACGCTCCCGAACTTCATCTCATGGGTTCTCGTCTACATGATCGCTTTCGCGCTGTTCTCGTCGACCGGAATGGTGAACTCGACCATGCTGTCGCTCGGGCTCATCGATGTCCCGATGAAGTTCCTGGACTCCGAGTCTCATGTCTGGCTCAAGATGACCGCCTGGGGACTGTGGAAAGGCCTCGGCTGGGGCTCAATCATGTACCTCGCAGCCATCTCAGGAATCGACCAGGCCCTCTACGAGTCGGCCAAGGTAGACGGCGCAGGCAGGTTCAGGACCATGTGGTCCATCACCATCCCGCAGCTGCTGCCAACCTACTTCGTGCTGCTCATGCTCTCCATCGCAAGCATCCTCAACAACGGCATGGAGCAGTACTACGTGTTCCAGAACGCCTTCAACAAGGAGCACATCGAGGTCCTGGACCTGTACGTCTACAACGTCGGCATGGGCGGCAACAACCTGTCCCTCGCGACCGCGATCAGCATGCTCAAGTCCATCGTGTCCGTCGTGCTCCTCCTGTCAGTCAACAGCCTCTCGAAGCGCCTGCGCGGGACTTCGCTGATCTGAGCAAGGGAGTGAGGGACATGACCAAGTCCAGACGGTCCACCGCCGCGCAGTCTCGCCGCATGAGGCGAACCCGTGGAGACGTGGCCTTCCACATCGTCAACTACACCGGCGCCGCGCTGCTCGCCTTCATCTGTGGGTACCCCTTCTACTACCTCATCATCAACTCGATCAGCGCCAACAACATCGCCGCGCTCGGTGATGTGCGTTGGTTGCCAGAGGGCGTCCACCTCAGCAACTACGCCAACGTGTTCCAGCTGAGCGGGCTCTCACAGGCCGCTGCGGTCTCCGTGGCCCGCACAGTCATTGGGACCGTCTGCACCGTCCTGGCCTCGGCGTACCTGGGATTCATGTTCACTCAGGAGCGTCTGTGGAAGCGCGCCCTGTGGTACCGGCTCGTTGTCATCACGATGTACTTCAACGCCGGCATCATCCCCATCTTCATCGTGATGCACACACTCGGCCTCACCAACAACTTCCTTGTGTACATCCTCCCGGCGATCGTCCAGCCCTTCAACATCATTCTGATGAAGACCTACGTCGAGTCCATGCCTCACGAGCTTCAGGAGGCAGCCGAGGTCGACGGCGCCAGCACCCTGCAGGTGTTCACCCGCATCATGCTGCCGAATATGACGCCAATCCTGGCTACAGTGGCGATCTTCTCAGCGGTGGCGCAGTGGAACAGCTTCCAGGACACCCTGATGTACATCACGGACAAGAGCCTCTACACCCTGCAGTACCTGCTGTACACCTATATCAACCAGGCGGACAGCCTCGCCCAGATCGCTCAGCAGTCCGGCGGAGACCTCGGTTCCGTCGCGGCCGCGGCAACTGCCCAGACGGCCACCTCGATCAGAACCACCGTCGCCGTCGTCGTCGTGCTCCCGATTCTCTTCATCTACCCGATGTTCCAGCGGTACTTCGTCAAGGGCATCATGCTCGGCGCCGTCAAGGGATGACCACCAGCTCGCCCACCTGTTCCACCACCCACGACTCGTCACAACCATCAAAGGAGATGCACATGGCCACCTCTTTCTCTCGTCGGTCACTGCTCATCGGGGCAAGCGCAGCATTCGGTCTGCTCACACTGGGCGCATGCGGCAGGGGCTCCTCGTCAGGATCGTCGTTCAGCAGCGCTGATGCCACCGCATTCCCCACCGCGTGGTCCGACTCGGTCAAGTTCGAGGTCTTCGACGCCCTGGCGAACCAGGCCGGAGAGCAGCCCGGATGGTTCGGGAAAATGGTCTCGGACCGCTACGGCCTGACCCTCAACCTCGTCTCGCCCAACGTCGCCGGCGGCGGCGACACCCTGTACAACACGCGTGTCACCGCAGGCAACCTCGGCGACATCGTGGTGGTCGGTGTTGGCAAGCAGATGAACGAGCTGATCGACGGCGGTCTGCTCATGGACTTCACACCGGTTTACGGCGCCATGAAGAACGTCGCGCGCTTCGACTCTGCGATCCAGAAGCTCAATGAGGGCAAGGACGGCCTGTACGCCCTGCCGACACAGATCTCGACGCTCAAGCCGACGGAGCCCAGCGAGGGCATTGACCCGACATTCGGACCTTTCTTGCGCTGGGACCTGTACAAGCAGATCGGCTACCCGGAGATCCCGACGCTCGAGGACCTGCTTCCCATCCTGCAGAAGATGCAGGAGGCCCAGCCCACCGCGGACAATGGCAAGAAGACCTACGCCCTGTCCCTGTTCAAGGACTGGGACGGCAACATGATGAACAACGCCAAGCAGCCGGTGTGCTACTACGGCTACGACGAGCTCGGCTTCGTGCTCGCCAAAGCCGACGGCTCAGACTTCCAGGGCATCCTCGATGACAACGGGCAGTACCACCGGGTGCTCAAGTGGTTCTTCGACGCGAACCAGCTCGGCATCGTCGACCCGGACTCCACGACCCAGAACTACGACACGCTGTTCTCCAAGATGCAGGCGGGCCAGGTCCTCTTCTCGTTCTGGCCCTGGCAGGGGCAGTCCGCCTACAACACCGAGGAGCACATGGCGGAGGGCAAGGGCTTCGAGATCGCACCGCTGGCAGACATGAAGGTCTTCTCCTTCGGTGCCCCGGCGGTTGGGGGCCTGCAGATCATCGCCATCGGCTCCCAGGTCAGCGACCCGGACCGCGCCGCGGCCTTCCTCGACTGGCTCTACAGCCCGGAGGGCGTGTCCTGCAACTCCAGCCAGACGATGGGCGCCGCCGGCCCACAGGGGCTCACCTGGGAGATCAATGCTGAGGGCAAGCCCGAGCTCACGGACTTCGGCCGCACAGCGCTGCTCGGCGAGGACGCAGACGTACCCGGCGAGTGGGGAACTGGCACCTACAAGGAAGGTGCCTCCTGGCTCAACGTCACGACAGTGCTAGGCAGCGACACCAATCCCGAGACCGGGTACACCTACAACTACAAGATGTGGGAGACCTACCAGGAGACCACCGCGAACCCGCTCACCGAGGACTGGTCCGCCAGGATGGGCGGCGCGACGACGACGATGCAGTACCTGCAGGACAACGACATGCTGGCGGTCGCCCCGGGTGCGAGCTACGTCGCCCCCGACGATGACTCACAGATCGAGTCTCTGCGCAACCAGGTGCAGTCCGTCATCGTTGAAAGCTCCTGGAAGATGGCGTTCGCCAGCGACGAGGCAACGTTCAACTCCTTGTGGGACGACCTCAAGACCACTGCCGACGGACTTGGCTACCAGGACGTTCTCGCGGTTGACATGGCGAATGCGAAGGACCAGCAGACGGCGCGCGAGGAGATCGTGGCGCAGTTCGGCTGAGCCTCTTTCTCACACCCGCCCCGGGTGCTTGTCCGGTCACGTCACCGGGACAGGCACCCGGGGTGCTGTGCGGTATGACTCCGCCTGTCACAGTGAGATGCGTCTGTCACCCCGGGGCCCAGTACGCCCAGACGGCCCGCCGCTGGGGCGGTGCCCACCCGGTGTCGGGGGTGCCGACCTCCCCCGTGGCGGCGCTGACGACGAGCGCCGCCAGCCCCGGCTCGTCCCGCTCGGCGCAGTCGTGCTCGAGCATGTGCAGCAGCGGCCCCATGTGCCGGGGCAGGACGAGTCCTCCGATGGCCTCCGACAGCTCGCCGTAGGTCAGCACGTCCCTCTCCCGCGCCGCCTCGATGAGCGCCGAGCGGGCGCGTGCGGTGGCGAGCGCGAGCCTGGGCGTGAGCGTGTGCTGGCGCTGCCCCACCGGGTACCTCTCGCCGACGACGAGCGCGAGCCCAAGGTCCTCCGGGTCCTCCCCGGCCGCCCGTGCCGGGTGCACGTCCTGCCCTGTCATGGACGCAGCCTACGCAGGGGCGCACCGGCGTCCTGGGACCCGGCAGGCTCCTGGCACACTGGGCCCATGAGCAGTCAGTCCCTCCCCGTCATCGCTGTGCGCGGCGAGATCAAGCTCGGCCAGTTCCTCAAGCTCGCGGGCCTGGTGGAGGACGGCGCTGAGGCGCGCGTGGCCGTCCAGTCCGGTGACGTCCTCGTCAACGGCGAGCCCGAGAGCCGCCGTGGCCACCGCCTGGCGGACGGCGACATCGTCGTCGTGGACCTGCCGGCCGGCGAGGCCGGTGCCGTCGTCCGCCTCGTTGCCGAGGCCTGAGGCTCCTCCTCTGGACTCCGATCTGAAGGCTCAGGCCTCACCCGAGTGGGACCGGGCGCACCACAGGTGAGGACCAGAGCTCCCGTCCCGGGCTCCACAGGCCGCGCTCCCGTCAGGCAGCCTCCTGCTTGCCCACAAAAGCAGGTAGCCGGTCAGTCGCAGCGTCGCCGTGCTCCACCAGCGCCCATCGGCACTGGCTCTCGCCCAGCAGGCAGCAGCCCTCGTGCACGGCCTCGCCTGCCCCGACCAGGAGCCCGACATCCCTGTCGTCATGCCGGCTCACCCACGCTCCGGCCCCGTGCCGCTTCCCCGGCTGCGCTACGGCTCGAGCCGGGAGCGTCATCCAGGCGCGAAGGCCTCGGTCGTACCACGGTCCATCCGCCTGTCCCCCGAGGACGTCGCCACGGTCAACGGCCTGCCGGTCATGACCCCCGAGCGCACGATCCTCGACTGCGCGCTCACGCTCCCCGTCAGGCAGTCCGTGTGCGTCATCGACCCCGCCATGCGTGCGCAGTGCCTACCGGACAAGCACAACCGGGTCTGTGAAGGTGCCGGCCCGGAGCACCTCAGGACCCTCCTGCTCGCCAGGCTCGAGGCACTGGGCACGCGCAGAGGCATCCGGCGGGCACGAGCCGCCATCGCCCTCGCCAGCCCGTGGTCCGAGTCCCCTGGGGAGAGCGTGCTGCGGTGGCCCGTCGCCTGCAGTCCGTTCTGCAGACGGCGACCTCGCTCCGCAGGCCCCGTGACCTGTGGGCATGAGCCCTGCGCCCTCACGCAGCGTCCACCTCTCCAGGCCATCAGCCGGAAGCGGGCGGGCCCCAGCAAGAAGCGGGCGGGCCCGCCAGGGCTCTCAGCGCGACAGGCAGGCCGGGCCGAGCAGCGCCTTGATGTCCGAGTAGAAGGCCTGGCTGGCCTCCACCCGCAGGGAGGAGTCCAGCTGCGTGCGCACCTCGCGCCCCGGGCTTGTGAGCGTCAGCCGCACCGGGCTCTCCCCCGGGTGCTTCTCCAGCACCGTGCGGAACCTCTCCACCAGCGGCCCCGTGCAGCGGTTGGTCGGCAGCGTGATCGTCACGGCGGCGTGCGAGGCGCTGGAGACGTCCGGGATCGTCAGCTCCTGCGCGTACAGGGCCACCTGGCCATCGCGCCGGTTGAGCTTGCCACGGACCGTCACGACGGTGTCCGGCGCCAGCATGGTCGAGACCGTCTGGTAGGTCGCCGGGAAGAACAGGCACTCCACGCTTCCGCCCAGGTCCTCCACCTGGACGATCGCCCAGAGGTTGCCCTGCTTCGTCGTCTTGCGCTGCAGGGAGGTGATGAGGCCGGCGACCGTCACCATGGCGCCGTCGGGCCTCTCCTCGTTGGCGATGAGGTCGGCGATCTCCGTGTCCGCGAGCTTGCCCAGCAGCCCCTCCAGGCCCAGCAGCGGGTGGTCGGAGACGTACAGCCCCAGCATGTCGCGCTCGTAGGCGAGCTTGTCCTTCTTGTCCCACTCGGGCAGGTCCGGGACCTCCGAGGAGAAGACCGGCCCCGAGGAGAAGGGGTCCTGCCCGCCGTCGTCGCCACCCATGAGGGAGGCGAAGAGGTCGAACTGCCCGGCCGCCTCATTGCGCTTGACGCCGATGATCTCGTCGACGAAGTCCTCGTGGCAGGCCTGCAGGGCCCGGCGCGACTTGCCCAGCGAGTCGAAGGCGCCGGCCTTGATGAGGGAGTCGATGGTGCGCTTGTTGCACACCACGGCGGGGACCTTGTCGAGGAAGTCCTCGAAGGACGTGAAGGACCCCTTGTCCGTGCGCGCCTCGACGATCCCGGCGACGACGTTCGCGCCGACGTTGCGCACCGCCCCCATGCCGAAGCGGATGTCCTCCCCGACGGCGGAGAACTGGGCGCGGGAGGCGTTGACGTCCGGGGCGAGGACGCGGATGCCCATGTGCCGGCACTCGCCCAGGTACACGGCGAGCTTGTCCTTGTTGTCCTTCGCGCTGGTGAGCAGGGCCGCCATGTACTCGGTCGGGTAGTGGGCCTTGAGGTAGGCGGTCCAGTACGTGACGACGCCGTAGGCCGCCGAGTGCGCCTTGTTGAAGGCATACTTGGCGAAGGGCACCACGACGTCCCACAGGGCCTTGACCGACTCCTTGGAGAAGCCGTTGGAGACCATGCCGGCCTCGAACTCGACGTACATCTTCTCCAGGATGTCCATCTTCTTCTTGCCCATGGCCTTGCGCAGGGCGTCGGCCTTGCCCATCGTGAAGCCCGCCAGGTCGGTGGCGATCTTCATCACCTGCTCCTGGTAGACGATGAGGCCGTAGGTGTTGCCCAGGATCGGCTCGAGGGTGTCCTTGAGCTCGGGGTGGATGGGGACGATCTCCTGCTGGCCGTTCTTGCGCAGCGCGTAGTTCGTGTGGGACTCCGCGCCCATGGGGCCGGGCCGGTAGAGGGCGCCGACGGCGGAGATGTCCTCGAAGTTGTCGGGGCGCATGAGGCGCAGGAGGGTGCGCATGCCGCCGCCGTCGAGCTGGAAGACGCCCAGGGTCTCGCCGCGCGAGAGGAGCTGGTAGGTCTCGGCGTCGTCGAGGGGGATGTGGTCGATGTCCAGCGGCTCCTTGCCGTTGGCGACGATGTTCTCCAGGGCGTCGGAGATGACCGTGAGGTTGCGCAGGCCCAGGAAGTCCATCTTGAGCAGGCCCAGGTGCTCGCAGGTCGGGTAGTCGAACTGGGTGATGTAGGCGCCGTCCTGGAGGCGCTGCATCATGGGGATGACGTCGGTGAGCGTCCGGGAGGACATGATGACGGCGCAGGCGTGCACGCCCCACTGACGGGTGACGCCCTCGAGCCCCTGGGCGAGGTCGACGATCTTCTGGGCGTCGGGGTCGCCGGCGTGCAGGTCGCGGAACTCCTGGGCCTCGCCGTAGCGCTCGTCCTCGGGGTTGAAGATGCCCTTGATGGTGATGTCCTTGCCCATGATGGTGGGCGGCATCGCCTTGGTGAGCTTGTCGCCGACGGCGTAGGGGTAGCCCATGACTCGGCTGGCGTCCTTGAGGGACTGCTTGGCCTTGATGACGCCGTAGGTGACGACCTGGCTGACCTTGTCCGAGCCGTACTTGTCCTTGACGTACTCGATGACCTCCTCGCGCCTGCGCTCGTCGAAGTCGACGTCGATGTCGGGCATGGAGATGCGCTCGGGGTTGAGGAAGCGCTCGAAGATGAGGCCGTGCGAGAGCGGGTCGAGCTCGGTGATGCCCATGGCGTAGGCGACGATGGAGCCGGCGCCGGAGCCGCGGCCGGGCCCGACGCGGATACCGCGGTTCTTTGCCCAGTTGATGTAGTCGGCGACGACGAGGAAGTAGCCGGGGAAGCCCATCTGGACGATGACGCCGATCTCGTACTCGGCCTGGCGGCGCCGGTCCTCAGGGATGTCGCCGTGGTAGCGGCGCTCCATGCCGCGCCAGCACTCCTTGACGAACCACGAGTCCATGGTCTCGCCCTCGGGCACCGGGAAGACGGGCATGAAGGAGGCGCCCTCGTCGATGGTCTGGAAGGTCACGTCGCACTGCTCGGCCACCAGCAGGGTGTTGTCGCAGGCCTCGGGCATCTCCTTGAACAGCTCGCGCATCTCCCGGCCGGGGCGCAGGTAGTAGGTGGGCCCGCCGTCGAACTTGAATCGGTCCGGGTCCGACAGGACGGAGCCGGAGTTGATGCACAGCATCGCGTCCTGGATGGCGGCGTCCTCGGGGCGCACGTAGTGGGAGTCGTTGGTGGCGATGAGCGGGGCGCCGAGCTCCTTCGACAGGCGCAGGAGGTCCTTGGTGACCCGGGTCTCGATCTCGAGCCCGTGGTCCATGAGCTCGACGTAGAAGCAGTCCTTGCCGAAGATGTCCTGCATCTCCCCGGCGCAGCGGCGGGCCTCGTCCCACTGCCCCAGGCGCAGGCGGGTCTGGACCTCGCTGGAGGGACAGCCGGTGGAGCCGATGAGGCCGGCGGCGTAGCGCGACAGGAGCTCGCGGTCCATGCGGGGGGCCTTGCCCCACTGGCCCTCGAGGGAGGCGTAGGAGTCCAGGCGCATGAGGTTGTGCAAGCCCTCGTCGTTGCGGGCCAGCAGTGTCAGGTGCGTGTAGGAGCCGCGGGCCGAGACGTCGTCGGAGCGCTGGGACTCGTCGCCCCAGAAGACGCGGGTCTTGTCGAAGCGGCTCGTGCCCGGGGTCATGTAGGCCTCGACGCCGATGATCGGCTTGATGCCGGCCTTCTTGGCCGCCGCGTAGAACTCGTAGGCGCCGAACATGTAGCCGTGGTCGGTGATGGCCAGGGCGCGCTGGCCCAGGCGCTTGGCCTCGGCGATGTAGTCCTTGATCTTCCCGGCACCGTCGAGCATCGAGTAGTCCGTGTGGACGTGCAGGTGGACGAAGTCGTCCGTGGGGGCCCCGGTGCTCGTGTCCGTCATGGGGCTCATCCTAGGTGCGGGCACCGGCGCGCTCGATGCCCTCTCGGTCACGTCCGACGGCGGGGCCCGGGCCCGGTGACGGTGCGCGCCATGTCCCGGTGCCAGATCCCGGCGTCGAGGTAGCGCTCACCGCCGACGGCGCGGTAGCCGCAGCGCTCGTAGAAGCCCATGGCCTGCTCCTGGGCACTGAGCAGGACGCGCACCCCCGTCGTGCCGGGCGGTACGCCGACGGCGCCGGCCTGCTCGACGCCCAGCGCCACCCCGGCGTGCTCGAGGGCGATGGACTCGAGCACGGACACGAGCCGCGCCCCCAGGCCCGTGCCGCGGGCCACGCGGCGCACCGCGAGGCGTCCGAGGTGGACCTGGCCCGGGCGGGTGGGCTCGAGCAGGACCCGGCCGGCGCCCAGCGGGGTGCCGTCCGCCCCCTGGGCCAGGACGTGGAGGGTGGTCGCCTCGAAGTCCCGGGCGTCGATCTCCTCGACGAGGGGCACGGCCTGCTCGACGACGAAGACCTCCAGGCGCACGTCGGCCAGTCCCCGGCGCACCTCGTCCAGGGCGGGGTCGGCGTCGTCGCCGCGGGCGGTGGCGAAGGTGACCGGCTCGGCCACGGCGTCCGCCGTCGGGATGCTGAGGGCGGCCGGGCCGTCGTGGGGGCTCATCGGGGGTCCTTCCTTCCCTTCTCCGCCCAGAGGGCGGGCACGGTGGGGTCGAGCTCGTGCCGGCCGTTCCGTGCGCCGGCCCGGCGGGCGGGTCAGCGCAGGACGGAGGCGTCACGCAGGACGTCGAGGGCGTGGACGAGGTCCTCGGGGTAAGCGCTGCGGAAGGTCATCCACTCCCCCGTGACCGGGTGGGCGAGGCCGAGCTCGTGGGCGTGCAGCCACTGGCGCACAAGCCCGGTGCGCTCGGTCAGCGCCGGGGAGGCGCCGTAGGTCGCGTCGCCCACGCAGGGGTGGCCGACGGCGGACATGTGGACGCGGATCTGGTGCGTGCGGCCGGTCTCCAGGTGCACCTCGACCAGGTCCGCCGTCGGCATGGACTCGATGACGTCGTAGTGGGTGACGGACTCGCGTCCGCCGTCGATGACCGCCATCTTCCACTCGCGGCTGGGGTGGCGCCCGATGGGTGCGTCGATCGTGCCGGAGGTGGGGTCGAGGTGGCCCTGGACGAGGGCGTGGTAGACCTTCTCGACCGTGTGCTCGCGGAAGGCCCGTTTGAGCACGGAGTAGGCGGTCTCGCCCTTGGCGACGATCATGACGCCCGAGGTGCCCACGTCCAGGCGCGAGACGATGCCCTGGCGCTCGGCGGCGCCCGAGGTCGCCACGCGCACGCGCATGGCCTTGAGGGCGCCGAGGATGTCGGGGCCGTCCCAGCCCATCGAGGGGTGCGCGGCCACGCCCGCGGGCTTGTCGACGACGACGATGTCCTCGTCCTCGTAGAGGATCCCCATGCCCTCGACGGGGGTGGCGACGGGCTCGACGGGGCGCGGCTCCGGCATGTCGACCTCGAGGACGGCGCCGGCGCCCAGGCGGTCGGACTTGCTGAGCGCGGCGCCGTCGAGGCGCACGCCGCCCTCGGCGCAGATCTCCCCGACCTTCGTGCGAGACAGCCCGGTCATACGGGCCAGTGCGGCGTCGACGCGCTCACCGGTGAGCCCGTCGGGCACGGGCATGAGGCGCAGGCTCATGCCCGCGTCCCGTCCTCGGCCTCCTGGGGGGACGGCTCCACGGCGGGGGCCTCGCAGGAGTCCTCGGAGGGCTCCGCGGCGGGCTCCTCCGTGGGGGCCGCTGCGGGGTCCTCAGTCGTGTCCTCGGGCCGCTTCGGGTGCCCGGCGCGGCTGCCGTCGACCTCGAGCCCGTACAGGCTCAGCACCATGATGGCGCCCGCGGCGGCGACGATGGCGATGTCCGCGACGTTGCCGACGAACAGGCCCCCGTAGTCGATGAAGTCGACGACGTGGCCGCGCAGCACCCCGGGGGACCTGAGGAGGCGGTCAAGGAGGTTGCCGACGGCGCCGCCGAGCACGAGGCCGAGGGCGACGGCCCACCACAGGGAGCCCAGGCGCCTGGAGACCCGCAGGACGACAACGGTGACGACGGCCGCGATGAGGGTGAGGATCCAGGTCTGCCCGGTCGCGAAGGAGAAGGCGGCGCCGGGGTTGCGCAGCAGGACGAGGCCGAGCAGGTCCCCGACCAGCGCGACGCGGTGCCCGTCGGCCAGGGCGCTGACGGCCCAGGCCTTGGTGGCCTGGTCGATGACGACGACGGCGACGGCGAGCACCCACAGCAGGCGGACGTGGTCGGTGCGAGGGGTCCGGCAGGTGCGGGCGGTGGTGGGGGGCGCTTGCGGTGCGGGCGGTGTCATGGGTTCTCTCGGGTGTCTCACACCGCGAGGGCGGCGGCCCCATGGTGGGGTCGCCGCCCTCGCGGGTTGGGCATGGCTGCCGTCGTGGCGGCGTGCCGGGTCTCAGAGCGAGGCGGGTCTTCAGAGCGAGCCGGTGCCACCGTCGGGGCCGTCCTCGACGTTGGTGAGGAGGTTCTGGAGGTAGCTCTTGAGACGGGTGCGGTAGTCGGACTCGAAGCGGCGCAGCTCGTCGATCTTGTGCTCGAGGCCGGAGCGCTCCTTCTCGAGCTGGGCGAGGGTGCGGTTGCGCTGGTCCTCGGCCTCGCGGACGATCGACTCGCCGGTGGTGCGGGCCTCGGAGATGATGCGCTCGCCCTCGGCCTTGCCGTTGGAGACGTGCTCGTCGTGCAGGCGCTGGGCCAGCTCGAGCATGCCGGAGACGGCGGCGGGCTCCTGCGGGGCGCCGGTGAGGGCGACCGGGGCGGCCGCGGGGGCCTCCTCGACGACGGGGGCCCGGGCGGTGACCGGGGCGACGGGCTCGCCCTGGCCGAGCTCGGTGATGCGCGCGTTGGCGGCCTCGAGGCGGGCCTTGAGGTCGGCGTTCTCCGCCTCGAGCTGACGCATCGCCTCCACGACCTCGTCGAGGAACTCGTCGACCTCGTCCTGCTCGTAACCCTCGCGGAACTTGGTCGCCTGGAACTTCTTGTTGAGGACGTCGTCTGCGGACAGCAGCGTCATTGTCGTCACCTCGGTGTCTTGACGGAAAGTGTCATGAGTACTGGCGTACCAGGCGCTCATGCGGACAGGTTACCTGAACTCGAGGTTCAGGCGCGTTGACGACGTCATCCTAGTGCGCCTTCTCACCCAGTGTCCTGCCAACGGGCGCCAGGAGCGTGGACGCGGCCGTGCGGTGCGGCCCCGCAGAGGGGCCGTGGGGCGGGCGGAGGTCACGGGGTGCTAGCCGAGCCTGGCGACGAGGCCGAGCAGGCTCTGGAGCACGGCGATGCCGAAGTAGAGGGCGAGGAAGCTCATGTCGACGCCCACCCCGCCCAGGTGCAGCGTGGGCACCACCCGGCGCAGCGCCCTCAGGGGCGGGTCCGTCAGCGCGTAGACGAGGTTCGCCAGGACCAGGACGAGGCCGGTGGGACGCCACTGGCGGGCGAGCATCTGCACCCAGTCGAGGACGACCCGGCCGAGCAGCACGAGGACGTAGAGGCTCAGGAGGCTGCGCAGGATGAGGACGAAGGCGGCGAGAGCGCTCACTGGGCTCAGCTCTGGTTGAAGAAGCGGCCGTTCTCCTCGGCCTGCTCACCGCCGTCGATCTCGACGGTGGCGGGCGTCAGGAGGAAGACGCGGGGGGTGACGCGCTCGATGGCGCCGTTGAGCCCGAAGACGAGGCCGGCGGAGAAGTCGACCATGCGGCGCGCGTCGGCCTCGCCCATGTGGGTGAGGTTGACAATGACGGGCACGCCGTCGCGGAAGGCCTCGCCGATGACCCGGGCCTCGTTGTAGGTGGTGGGGTGCACGGTGACGATGCGGCGCAGGTCGGGTACGGCGACGGGGGCGGGCGCCTCCTCCTCGTAGGAGGCGTAGGCGGGCTCGGCCTCGTAGGCGTCCTCGGCGTAGGGCTCGGCGGCCACCTCGTAGCCCTGCTCGTACTCGTCCTCGGCGGGCTGGGCGTAGCCGAGGAAGCTGGTCATCTTGTGCAGCGCGCTCATGTCATGGGCTCCTGTGTGCTTGCCGGTCCCCTCACGGCCCGGACGTGCTGACGCTATCTGGCACCCGGGAGCACGGCGGCGATTGCCGTCGGCGTGTCACCACGTTGGAGCCGGCACGCCTCAGGGGCGCTGCCCGACGACGACGCCGGCGAGGCGGCCCGTCCTGCCGTCGCGGCGGTAGGAGTAGAAGCGCTCGTCCTCGAGGGTGCACCAGCCGGGGTGCTCGACGCGGTGCACACCGAGCCGGGTGAGCTGGGCGAGGACGCCGGCGGCGACGTCGAGGCCGGGGGTGCCCCAGCGGGTGGTGGTGGCGCAGGCCGGCTCGGTGGCGGCGCCGGCCTCTCGCATGTGCTCGGGGACCTCGTAGCAGGAGCCGCAGACGCAGGGGCCGATGGCGGCCCACAGGTCCTCGGGGTCGGCGCCGCGGCGGACGAGGGCGCTGACCGCCGCGGGCACGACGCCGTCGAGCATGCCGCGGCGCCCGGCGTGGACGACGGCGGTGAGCGTCCCGTCACCGGTGGCGAGCAGGAGGGGCACGCAGTCGGCGACCATGACGGCAGCGGCTCCGGCGGCGGGCGCGCCGTCGGGCCTGAGGTCGAGCACGAGGGCGTCGGCGGTGGGCGCCTCGTGGCCTGCGACGGCGGGGGCGACGACGGCGGAGTGGACCTGGTTCATCCAGGCGATGGTGGGGGCCCGTCCCCCGGTGGCCCGCGCGAGGGCCGCGGCCAGCGCGCGCCGGTGGGCCAGGACCCGCCTCTCGTCGTCGCCGACGTGCAGGGCGAGGTTGGTGCCGGCGTGGGGGTCGGCCCCGTTCACGGGCGGGGCCCCCGCGCCGCGGGTGGTGAAGAACCCGCGGGCACGGGGGCCCAGCCCGACCTCGAGCAGCTCGATGGCGGCAGCGGCTGTCAACGGCGGCGCTCCGCTCAGCGCAGGAAGTCCGGCAGGTCGATCTCGTCGACCTCGGCGTCGGCGCCCAGGACGCGGGGGACCTCGAGCTCGGGGGCCACCTCGGGCAGGGACTCGTCGACGTAGGCGGGGACCTCGCTGGTGACCGGGACGGCGGGCTCGGCCGACACGGACACGGCGGGTGCCGGGACCTGCGGCACCGGCCGGGTCACGGGGTGCTCGGCGGCGTGGGCGCCGGAGCGGGCGGCCGGGCGGGCGGGCGCGGGCGCCGGGGAGCGGCGGGCGGGGGCCTCGGCGGAGCCGGCGGAGACGGGCTCGGTGTCGAAGCCGGCGGCGATGACGGTGACGCGGACCTCGTCGCCGAGGGCGCCGTCGACGACGTTGCCGAAGATGATGTTGGCCTCGGGGTGGACGGACTCGCGCACGAGGTTGGCGGCCTCGGAGATCTCGAACAGGCCGAGGTCGCTACCGCCCTGGAAGAAGAGCAGCACGCCGTGGGCGCCGTCGATGGAGGACTCGAGCAGCGGGGAGGAGATGGCCTGCTCGGTGGCGGCGAGGGCGCGTCCCTCGCCGGTGGCGGAGCCGATGCCCATGAGGGCGCTGCCGGCGTCCTGCATGACGGACTTGACGTCGTTGAAGTCGACGTTGATGAGCCCGGGGGTGGTGATGAGCTCGGTGATGCCCTGCACGCCCTGCAGGAGGACCTTGTCGGCCTGCTTGAAGGCCTCGACGACGCTGATGTTGCGGTCGGCGATCTGCAGGAGGCGGTCGTTGGGGATGACGATGAGGGTGTCGACCTCGGCGCGCAGGTTGGCGACGCCGTCCTCGGCCTGGGTGGCGCGGCGGCGTCCCTCGAAGGCGAAGGGGCGGGTGACGACGCCGATGGTGAGGGCCCCGATGGTGCGGGCGACCTGGGCGACGACGGGGGCGGCGCCGGTGCCGGTGCCGCCGCCCTCGCCGGCGGTGACGAAGACCATGTCGGCGCCCTCGAGGGCCTCGCGGATGTCCTCCTCGTGGTCCTCGGCGGCCTTCTTGCCGATGGAGGGGTCGGCTCCGGCGCCGAGGCCGCGGGTGAGGTCGCGGCCGACGTCGAGCTTGGTGTCGGCGTCGGACATGAGCAGCGCCTGGGCGTCGGTGTTGACGGCGATGAACTCCACACCGCGCAGGCCCGCCTCGATCATGCGGTTGACGGCGTTGACGCCGCCTCCGCCGACTCCGACGACCTTGATGACTGCCTGGTAGTGCTGGGTCTCCGCCACTGCTGCCTCCGCGTCCGCGAGCCCGGTGGGCTCCCCTCAACCCTTAACCTCAGGTGAAGGTTTATACTTATGTCATTCTTCTGATGACGTGCCCAACGCTAGGGGGCGCCGGCCCCCCGCCCGCGGATTTGCCCCGGCGTGTTCGCGACTCCCGCCCGGCCTTCTCGCCGTCCCTGCCCGCAGCGGGCTGCGCGGCGCTCAGGACGTCGTCGGGCTGTGCGGGCTCGAGACGTCATAGGTGCTCGCCTGGCGCGTGAGCAGCGAGCGCAGCACCTCCGCCTTGAGCACCGACTGGGACGTGTCGCCCCAGAAGACCGTCGCCCCGCTGGTGAGCACGAGCGTCACCTGCCCCGTGCCCGAGGCCGAGGCGCTGGCCACCTGCCCCCGCGTCGCGGTGTCCAGGCAGCCGACGACGAGCGCCACCGCCGTCACCTGGTCCTGACCCAGGGGCTCGTCCCCCTCGTGGGTGATGAGGGCGGTGCCCGCGGGAGCGGCCTCGACCACCTCGAGGACGACGGCCTCACCGTCAAGCACCTCGTAGCCGGCCTCCGTCTGGCGCGCCGCCACCGGCACGCGCATCGTCAGCGCGACCTCCACACCGTGCGGCCACGAGCGCGTCACCCGGGCCGAGCGCACGCGCACGAGCGCGGCCGCCACCTCCTGGCCCATGCCGGCCGGGTCCAGGCGCACGAGCGAGGTCCCCTCGTGACCGGCCAGTGCCTGGCGCACCTGTGAGACCTCCACCGTCCCATCCGAGCCGGTGACCCGCACCTCCTCGCCCCGCAGCGCCAGCAGCGGGGAGAAGCCGATCCCCCACACGAGGACGGCGGCCGCCACCAGCACGGCCAGGACCGTCCCCAGCCTGCGCAGCCTCAGCTGGCGCTCGGCGCGCTCGCGCTCCCGACGCCGGTCCTCCAGGCCCGTGGACACCACGCGGTCCCAGCCCGTGCGCGCAGCGACGCCGCCCTCGCCCGCCGCGTCCTGCGCCAGCTCGCGGCTCCGGCGCCCGAAGACGCTCAGGGCGCCCTCCGGCACGTCGGTCCGCCGGCCCGCCAGCGCGCCAGCCATCCTGCCCGCCCCGGCGCCCGGGCGGCCAGCGGAGACCGCACCGCCCTCCTCAGTCCCCCCGGGCACGGCGGCCCGGTCCCACCGGGGCGCGTCGTCAGCCCCGTCGGGCCCGGCCGCCTCGTCGGGGTCGACAGGCAGCTCCGGGCGCGGCGCCCCGGGCCTCCTCACGACCGGCCCCTGCCGGCCAGGCGCGCCAGGACGACATCCGCCATCTGCGTGACGTCGCCCGCGCCCACCGTGAGCAGGAGGTCGCCGCTGCGCGCCCCATCGGCCAGCGCCAGGGCGGCCTCGACGCGGTCCTCCACGTAGCGGGCCCCTCCGGGCACGCGCGAGGAGACCGTCCGGCCGGTCACGAGCGGGAACTGCTCCTGGGTCTCGCGCGCGGGGTACACCGCGGTGACGACCACCTCGTCGGCCAGGCCCAGGGCCTGGCCGAAGCGGTCGGCGAAGGCGAGGGTGCGGGAGAACAGGTGGGGCTGGAAGAGCACGAGGACCCGCCCCCCGCGCTCGCTCACCGCGGCGCGCGCCGCGGTGAGCAGCGCGGTGATCTCCGTGGGGTGGTGGGCGTAGTCGTCGACGACCCGCACCCCGGCGGCCTCACCACGGTCCTCGAAGCGCCGTCCCGTGCCCCCGAAGGCGCCCAGCCCAGCGGCCATGGCGCCGGCGTCCACGCCGAGCTCGAGGCCCGCCGTCCAGGCGCCCGCCGCGTCCAGGGCCACGTGGTCGCCGGGGACGGCCAGGCGCACCTCGGCGCTGGCACCGGCCACGGCGGCGCCGTCCGGCCCGGCGCCCCAGCGGGTGAGGAGGGAGCGGGTCGAGCCCCCGGTGCGCTCGAGGACGGTGAGCTGGGTGTGCCCCTCGCCCACGAGGCCCCCGTCGGGCAGGTCGGAGGGCGTGCCGGTGCCGAAGGTGACCACGCGCAGGCCCTGCCGCGCGGCGCTCACGGCCAGGCGCAGGGCGCCCGGGTCGTCCGAGCAGGCGATGAGCAGACCGCCGGGCACAAGGCGGTGGGCGAAGTCGACGAAGGCCTGCTCGAAGGCCTCGGTGGTGCCGTAGCGGTCGAGGTGGTCCGGCTCGACGTTCGTCACGACCTCGACCGCGGGCGTGTAGCTGAGGAAGGAGGCGTCGGACTCGTCCGCCTCCGCGACGAAGGCCTCGCCGGATCCCACGTGCGCACCGCTGCCGAGCGCGCTCACCACTCCCCCGACGGCGAAGGACGGGTCCTGGCCCACCTGGGTCAAGGCCTCGGCGAGCATCCCGGAGGTCGTCGTCTTGCCGTGGGCGCCGGCGACCGCGACGAAGCGGCGGCCGGCGGCGGCCAGGGCGAGGGCCTGGGAGCGGTGCAGCACCTCCTGGCCCCGCTCGCGGGCCGCGGCCAGCTCCGGGTTCGTGTCCCTGATGGCGGTGGAGACGACGACGACGGCGTCCTCGGGCACGTTGGAGGCCGCGTGGCCGAGGACGACCCCCAGGCCCCGGTCGGCCAACCGCTCGAAGGCCGTCCCGCCGTTGGCGTCCGAGCCGGTGACGCGGGCGCCCTGCTCGGCCAGGAGCTCGGCGACGACGCTCATGCCGGCGCCCCCCACCCCGATGAGGTGGAAGGCGCGGCCGGCGAGCGGGCTGTCCTCGACGGGGTCTGCGGTCATGCTCGGTCTCCTTCAGCCGCGGCGGGCGGCGACGGTACGGATGAGGTCGGCCAGGCGCGCGGCACCGTCGCGCGCGCCGGTGGAGGCGGCGGCCTCCGACATGGCGCTGTGCCGGGCCGGGTCGGCCAGCAGCGTCGTGAAGCCGGTGACGTCGCTGTCGCGCAGGTCGGCGTCGGCGACGAGGAGCCCTCCCCCTGCGGCCACGCAGTCGGCGGCGTTGAGGCGCTGCTCCCCGTTGCCCACGGGCAGGGGCACGTAGAGGGCGGGCAGTCCCAGGGCCGTGAGCTCGGCGACGGTGCCGGCGCCGGAGCGGCAGATGACGCCGTCGGCGCAGGCGTAGGCCTGCTCCATGGCGGTGAGGTAGTCCATGACGTGGTAGCGCCCGGCGAGGTCCGCGTCCGCCCTCCCCGAGGCGACGGCCTCCTCGAGGGCGGCGCGCACGGGCGCGTCCTTGTCCCGGCCGGTCAGGTGCAGGACCTGCACGTCCTGCGGCAGGCCGCCCAGGGCGCTGGCCATGACCTCGTTGAGGCGCAGGGCGCCGAGCGAGCCGCCGGTGACGAGCAGCGTGGGGGCCCCGGGGTCGAGCCCGAGGGCTGCCGCGCCCTCGGCCCGTGCGGCGCGCGCGCCCTCCTCGGTGGCACGGCGGGCGACGAGCCCGGCGACGGCCGGGCGCAGGGGCAGGCCCGTGGTCACCGTGCGCCCGCCACGGCGCGGCGAGGCGGCCAGCGGGGTGGAGGCGAAGGTGAGGGCGACGGCGGCCGCCCAGCGGGCCCCGAGCCGGTTGGCCAGGCCGGGGCGGGCGTTCTGCTCGTGGATGACGACGGGGACCCCGGCGCGGCGGGCGGCCAGGTAGGCGGGGGTGGAGACGTAGCCGCCGAAGCCGACGACGACGTCCGCACCCACCTGCTCGATGGCGGCCGAGGCGGCGCGCACGGCGGCGGACAGCCGCCCGGGCAGGCGCAGCAGGTCGGCACCCGGGCGGCGCGGCATGGGCACGCGGGGCACGCGGGAGAGCTCGTAGCCGGCCTCGGGCACGAGGCGCGCCTCCAGCCCCTGCTCGGTGCCCAGGACGAGCAGGCCGGTGCGCGGGTCACCGCCGGCGGCGGGGTCCCGCAGGGCGGCGGCGGTGGCGAGCAACGGGTTGACGTGGCCGGCCGTGCCGCCGCCGGCGAGCAGGACCCGCAGGGGGGCCGGGGCGTCGGCCGTTCTCGCGGGGCCGGCGGCGCTGGTGTCATGAGGCACGGTTCCTCCTACGGGGTGAGATGACCGCCAGGGTACGGCGCACCGCCCCCGCCCTGGCGGCGAAGGCCTCCTCCGCTCCCGGCTCGTGCCGGGCGAAGGCGAGCAGCACGCCGACCGCGACCATGACGAGGACGAGGGAGGAGCCGCCGGAGCTGATAAGAGGCAGGGGCACGCCGAGGACGGGCAGCAGGCCGACGACGACGCTCATGTTGACCAGGGCCTGGCCGACGATCCACGTCATGACACCGCCGGTGACGACCTTGACGTAGAGGTCGGTCGAGCGGCGCATGAGCCGCAGGCAGCACCAGCCGACGACGAGGTACAGGGCGATCGTCAGCAGGGTGCCGAGGAGCCCGAACTCCTCGCCGAGGACCGCGAAGATGTAGTCGGAGTCCGCCTGGGTGAGGTACCCCCACTTCTGGCGCGAGGAGCCCGGCCCCACGCCGGTGAGGCCACCCGTGCCCAGGGCGTAGCGCCCGTGGGTCGGCTGGTAGCCGATGTCGAGGGGGTCAGCGCCGTCGGGGTCAAGCCAGGCGCGGATGCGGGCGCGCCGGTTGGCCGACAGCATCGTCGCCGCGCTGAAGCCGAGGGCGCCCAGGGCGCCGAGGCTGACGAACCATCCCCACCCCAGCCCGGCCAGCCACAGGCAGGCGGCGGCGACGAGGGCGAGGATGACGACGGTGCCGAGGTCGCCGCCGAGCAGGACGAGCCCGACGGCGGCCCCCACGGGCAGCAGCACGCGCAGCAGCACGGGGCGCACCCCCTGCAGCCACTGGGGCCTGGCGGCGGCGACCCAGCCGATGTACAGGGCGACGCCGAGCTTGATGAGCTCGGAGGGCTGGAAGGTGCCGATGAACGGGATCCAGACCCAGTTGCAGTTGCCTCCGGCGCAGTGGCGGGTGGCGGGCACGAAGACGAAGACCTGGGCGACCGCGGAGACCACGAGCACCACGATGGACAGGCGCCTGATCCAGCGGACCGGGGTCCGCGAGACCAGGGTCATGGCGACCAGGGCGGCCACCGCGATGGCGAGGTAGCGCCAGAAGAAGCTGAAGGGGCCGCCCACCTGCGCGGCCGCGGACGCGGTGTCACCGGCCGCGGCGGCCTCGGCCGCGGCCTTGGCCGCCACGGTCACGGACTGCACGGAGAAGACCATGATGAGCCCGAAGGTGAGCAGGAAGAGCGCGGTGACGAGCAGCGCGTAGTAGGACAGCGTCGCTCTCTCGCCCTCGACGGGTCCGTCGGGGGCGCTCAGGCGACGACGCAGCCAGGTGAGCGGCCCCTGGGAGAGCCGCCCACGAGCGGGGCGGGCGGCGCCCCGGGCAGCGGGCGCACTCACTGGTCCGTCCCGTCGCCGGCCAGGCGCCGTGCGGCCGTGGTGAAGAGGTCACCGCGCTCGGCGTAGGAGCGGAACTGGTCCCAGGAGGCGGCGGCCGGGGCGAGGATGACGGTGTCACCGGGGCGGGCCAGGCCCGCGGCGGCGCGCACGGCCGCGTCGATGACGGCCTCGCCCTCGCCGTCGGGCACCTGGACCAGGGGCAGGCCGGGGGCCCCGTCGCGCAGGGCCGCGACGACGGCCTCCTGCTCGCGCCCCAGCACGACGGCGGCGCGCAGGCGGGGGCGGACGGCCGCGACGAGCTCGTGCAGGTCGGCGCCCTTGGTGTCCCCCCCGACGAGCCACACGGCGCTGGCCTCGCTCAGCCCGGTGAGCGCGGCCTGGGCGGAGTGGGTGTTGGTGGCCTTGGAGTCGTCGACCCAGGTGACGCCGCCGGCCTGGGCGACGGTGACGAGGCGGTGGGCCCCGGGGGCGTAGGCGCGCAGCCCCCGGGCGACCGCGTCCGGGGCGGCCTGGACGGCGTCGTGGCTCATCGCCAGGGCGGCGGCCGCCAGGGCGTCGGCGACGACGTGGGCGGGCAGCCGGCCGGCGTCACCGCCCGGGGCTAGGTGAGCGAGGTCGGACAGGGTGGCGAGCTCGAGCCCGTGGCTGCGGCGCTCGTCGTGCCAGCCGCGGTCGATGAGGACGTCCTCGACGAGGCCGAGCTGGCCCAGGCCCGGGACCGCCAGGCCGAAGCCGATGGCGCGGCAGCCCTCGGTGACGTCGGCCTGCTCGACCATGACCAGGGTGGCGGCGTCGGCGAGGTTGTAGACGGCGGCACGGCGGGCGCGGGCGTAGACGCGGGCCTTGTCGGCGGCGTAGGCGGCCTGGCTGCCGTGCCAGTCGAGGTGGTCGGCCGCGACGTTGAGGCAGGCGGCGGCCAGGGGGCTGAGCGTGCGGGTGGTGTGCAGCTGGAAGCTGGACAGCTCGACGGCGAGGACGTCGCTGCGGCCCTCGGCCACGACGCTGACCGCCGGGACGCCGATGTTGCCCACCGCCGGGGCCTCGAGGCCCGCGGCGCCCAGGACCGAGGAGAGCATGCCGACGGTGGTGGTCTTGCCGTCGGTGCCGGTGACGGCGATCCAGGGCACCTGCGGCCGGGTCGCCTGCTGCAGGCGCCAGGCGAGCTCGATCTCGCTCCAGGTCTCGGTGCCGGCGGCGGCCGCGGCCGCCATGACGGGGCCGGTGGCGGCCACGCCCGGGGAGACGATGAGCAGGCCGAGGTCCGCCTCGACGACGGCTCGGGCGACCTCCTCGTCGTCGCCGGCCATGGCCTCGACGACCGGTCCGGTGCGGCGCACGTCGAGGCCCTCCAGGGCCTGCTCGCGCGCGTCGAAGGCGCTCACGCGGGCGCCGTGCGCGGCCAGGACGTCGATGACGGCCAGGCCCGTGCGCCCGAGCCCGACGACGCCGACCCGCGCGTCCCTCAGGTCGCGGACGACGTCGGTGCCGGAGGCGGTGCTGCTCACGTTTCCTCGCTCGTGGTCGGTGGTGGGCGGCGGGCGCGGGGCCCACCATCCTGACCGTAGGTCAGGTGGGCGCGCGGGTGGTGCCGACGCGCCTGGGGCCGGGCGAGGGTGCTCAGGACACGAGGTACTCGGCGTAGAACAGGCCCAGGCCCGCCACGACGCACACCCCGCAGATGATCCAGAAGCGGATGACGACGTTGACCTCGGTCCAGCCGCCGAGCTCGAAGTGGTGGTGGAAGGGCGCCATGCGGAAGACCCGTTTGCCGGTGGTCTTGAAGGAGACCACCTGGATGACGTCGGACAGGACCTCGGCGAGGAAGAGCCCGCCGATGACGACGGCCAGGAACTCGGTGCGGGTGAGGATCGACAGCCCGGCGAAGGCCCCGCCCAGCGCGAGGGAGCCGGTGTCGCCCATGAAGATCTTCGCCGGGGAGGCGTTCCACCACAGGAAGCCGAAGCAGGCGCCCATGAGGCCGGCGGCGATCATCGCCAGGTCGCGCGGGTCGCGGGTCTCGTAGCACATGGTGGCCACGACGTCGGGGTGGGCGTGCAGGCAGGACTGGTTGGACTGCCACACGCCGATGAGCGTGTAGGCGGCGAAGACCATGGCGGAGCAGCCCGCTGCCAGGCCGTCGAGGCCGTCGGCGAGGTTGACGGCGTTGGACCAGGCGGTGATGAGGAAGTTGGCCCAGATGACGAAGAGGACGACCCCGAGGACCACTCCCCCGGCGGCCAGGTCGAGGTTGGAGTCGCGGGCGAAGGAGATGGCGGTCGAGGCGGGGGTGAGCCCGTTGCGGTCGGCGAAGCCCAGCCCCGCGACGGCGAAGACGATGCCGATGACGGCCTGCCCGAGGACCTTCTGCCAGGGCTTGAGGCCCAGCGAGCGCTGCTGGGCGATCTTGGCGAAGTCGTCCATGAAGCCGATGAGGCCCAGCCCGACGACGAGGAAGAGCAGGAGCACGCCGGAGGCCCGGGGCACGCGCGTCTCGATGAGGTTGGCGGCCGCGTAGCCCAGCACGGTGGAGATGATGATGATGAGGCCGCCCATGGTGGGCGTGCCGCGCTTGGTGATGTGCCCCTCGGGCCCGTCCTGGCGGATGAACTGGCCGTACTGGCGCCGTTGGAGGAAGCGGATGAGCAGGGGCGTGCCCAGCAGGGTGCCGATGAGGCCGACGAGGGCCGAGACAAGGATCGCGGTCATCGGGAGGACGTCTCCTTCGCGTGGGCGCTCAGGTGGTCGGCCAGGCGCCAGGCGCCTGAGCCGTTCGACCCCTTGATGAGGACGGCGTCGCCGTCGCGCAGGGGCGTGTCGGCTGAGCCGACGAGCGCGATGACGGCGTCGGCGTCGGGCACCTCGACGGTCCTCAGCCCGCAGGAGCGGGCGGCCGCCGCGGCGGGGGCGGCGCCGTGGCCGATGGTGATCAGCAGGTCCGCGCCGGCCCGGGCCGCGAGCTCCCCGGTGCGGGTGTGGTGGGCCTCGGAGTCCTCGCCCAGCTCCAGCATCTCGGAGACGACGACGACGCGGCGCCGTCCGCCGGCCAGCGCCGGCAGGGAGGCCAGAGAGGCGGTCATGGAGTCGATGTTGGCGTTGTAGGAGTCGTCGATGACGAGCAGGTCCATGGCGGGGGTGCCGTCGCCCGCCTCAAGGCGGGCCTCGTGGACGTCCATGCGGTGGGGGCTCTCCAGGCGGGCGGTGCCCAGGGCCTCGGCGACGCTGGCCGACTCGACCCCGGCCGCCAGGGCGAGGCCGGCGGCGGCCAGGGCGTTGGCGACATTGTGGGCTCCGGGCAGGGCCAGGCGCACCCGGCGGGGCGTCGTGAGCCCCGGCAGGTGCAGGTCGAGCACGGCGTGGGCCCGGTCGTCGAGCTCGACGCCGGTGGCGCGCAGGTCGGCCGCCTCGTCGCCGGTGGCGGAGAAGGTGAGGACCTCGGCGGGGGCGAGGGCGGCCATGGCGGCGGTGCGCGGGTCGTCGAGGTTGAGCACGGCGGTGCCGGTGGGCAGCAGCCCGCGGACGATCTCGGCCTTGGCGGCGGCGACGCCGTCGACGGAGCCGAAGCCGCCCATGTGGGCGTGGCCGACCATGAGGACGGCGGCGGCGTCCAGCGGGGTCAGGGCGGTGAGGTAGTCGATGTGCCCGGGGCCGGAGGCGCCCATCTCGAGGACGAGGTAGCGGGTGGACTCGTCGGCGGCGAGCACGGTCAGCGGCAGGCCGATCTCGTTGTTGAAGGAGGCGACCGGCGCCACGGTGGGTGCCTGGGCGGCGAGGAGCTGGCGGGTGAGGTCCTTCGTCGTCGTCTTGCCGACGCTGCCGGTCATGCCGACGACGGTCAGGGCCTCACCGCGTGCCGCGGCGCGCTCGCGCAGGTCCGCCAGGTGGGCGCGGGCGACGGAGCCCAGGGCCTCGACCGTGTCCGCGACGAGGACGAGGGGCAGGGCCTCGGGGGCGGTGCCGGCCGCGGCCAGCGCCTGGCGGGCGGCGTCGAGGTCGGAGACGAGCGCGGCCGCGCCGCCCTGGGCGGCCACCGCGGCCACGTGGGCGTGGCCGTCGGTGCGCTCGCCGGCGATGGCGACGAACAGGGAGCCGGGGGCCGCCTGGCGGGAGTCGGTGACGACGGCGGTGACGGCGCGCCCGGCGGCGTCCTCCAGGACCTCGGGGGGCGCGACGAGGGTGCCGCCGGCCATAGCGGCGAGCTCGCGCAGGGTGCGGGTCATCATGCCAGCGGCCCCCACTTGGCCTCGACGGCCTCGCGCATGACGGGGGCGTCGTTGTAGCGGATGAACTCGTCGGCCACCTCGAGGAAGGGCTCGTGGCCCTTGCCGGTGACGATGACGGTGTCCTCGGGACCGCACAGCTCGACGCCCCGGCGCACGGCGTCACCGCGCCAGGTGGTGACCTCCTCGACGCCGTCGAGGTCGGGGCGCACGCGGCGCACGCCCTGAAGGACGGCGTCGCGGATGAGCTGGGGGTCCTCGCTGCGGGGGTTCTCGTCGGTGACGACGAGCAGGTCGGCCAGGCGCGCGGCGACCTCACCGAGCATGGGCCGCTTGCCCTGGTCGCGGTCGCCGTCGGAGCCGAAGACGACGATGAGGCGCCCCGGGGTGATCTGGCGCACGGCCCGCAGGGTGAGCTCCATGGCGTCGGGGGTGTGGGCGAAGTCGACGATGCAGGTGCCACGCACGCCGTCGCGCTGGCTGATGCGCTGCATGCGCCCGGGGATGTTGTGGGCGTGGGCGAGGGCCACCACGGCGGTGGCGGCGGGGACCCCGGCCCGCTGGGCCATGACGAGGGCGAGGGAGGCGTTCTGGACGTTGACGAGGCCGGGCAGCGGGCATGAGGCCTCGATGCGCTCGCCGTCGGGACCGTGCAGGACGAAGGTGGTGGCGGCGTCGGTCATGGAGACGGTGGCGTCGGTGACCCACCAGTCGGTGCCCTCGGCGGGGTCGCCCTCGACCGGGTAGGCGCGCACGCGGTCGACGGGCACGAGCCCGGCCTGGCCGGTGCGGTGGGCGAGCTGGGCGCCCCACTCGTCGTCGACGCAGATGACGGCGTGGCGCGTGTGCTCGGGGGTGAAGAGCTGGGCCTTGGCGTCGAGGTAGCCCTGCATCGTCTTGTGGAAGTCGAGGTGGTCGCGCTGGAGGTTGGTGAAGCCCGCGATGTCGAGGGCGGTGCCGTCCAGGCGGTGCAGGACGACGGCGTGGCTGGATGCCTCGAGGCTGGCCGCGCCGACGCCCTCCTCGACGGCCAGGGCCATCATGCGCTGCAGGACGGGCGCCTCGACGGTGGTACGTGGGGACTCCACGGAGGTGTCCCCCACGCGCAGCTCGACGGTGCCGGCCACCATGCAGCCGCCCAGGTGGGCGGCGAGGATCGCGTCGAGGAAGTAGGAGGTGGTGGTCTTGCCGTTGGTGCCGGTGACGGCGGTGGTGACCAGGTGCCGGGAGGGGTGGTGGTAGACCTCGGCGGCGAGGGGGCCGACGACGGCGCGCGGGTCGGGGTGGGTGAGCACCGGGGTGCCGGGGGCCTCGCGGCGGACGGTGGGCACGCCGGCGGCGTCGGTGAGCACGGCCACGGCGCCGGCGGCGACGGCCTCGGCGGTGAACTCGGCGCCGTGGCGGCGGAATCCCGGCAGGGCGACGAAGAGCTCGCCGGGGGCGGTGTCGGCGGAGTCCACGCTCACGCCGTTGACGCTCAGGGCGGTGACGGCCTGCTCGTCCCCGGGGGCGGGGGTGAGCGAGAGGAGCTCGGCGAGGTCGGCGAGCGCCGTGGGGACGCAGTCGTGCGGGCGCAGCGCCGCGGCTGACTCGTAGGCGTGGTTGCTCATGGCTCCTCAATCTAGCGTGGCTGGAGGCGGGACGACGCTGAGGCGTCGGTGCGCGCGCCCTGTGCGGGGCCGGGTGCTCTCAGCCCCCGCCCGTCTGGCCGGAGGTGGTGGGGGCGGCGGCCACCTGCGCGTCGGCCTCGGCGGCGGCCTGGGCGGCGATGACGAGCGGGTCGGGGGCGATGCCCAGGGAGTGCATGGCGGCCAGCGCGATCTTGCGGAAGACCGGTGCGGCGACGGTGCCGCCGTAGGTGCCGCCGGGGCGGTAGACGACGACGGCGACGGCGATGGCGGGGTCGCGGGCGGGGGTGAAGCCGACGAAGGAGGCGACCGTGCCGGACTCGGTGAGGATCTCGGTGGTGCCGGTCTTGCCGGCGACGAGGTAGCCGTCGACGGAGGCGGCCTCGGCGGTGCCCCCCTCCTGGGTGACGCCGATGAGCATCTCGGTGAGGGTGGCGGCGGTCTGCTCGGAGATGACGCGCACCCCCTCGGCGCTGGGCTGGAGGGTCTCGGTGCCGTCGGGGGCGATCCAGGCGTCGATGACGCGCGGGGCCACGCGCACGCCCTTGTTGGCGACGGTGGCGAGCACCTGGGCGGCCTGCAGGGCGGTGCCGGCCACGCCCTGACCGAACATCGTCGTGTAGCGGGTGCGGTCGTCCCACTGGGTCCAGTCGGACAGCAGCCCGGCGGACTCCCCGGGCAGCTCGATGCCGGTGAGCTGGTTGTAGCCGAAGGCCTCGATGTAGTGGTGGCGGGCCTCGTCGGAGACGCGCTCACCGACCTGGACGGTGCCGACGTTGGAGGACTCGGCCAGGACCTGGGCTGCCGTGAGGTACTGGACCTCGTGCTCGTGGGAGTCCTCGAAGACCTGGCCGTTGGCGGCGGCCCACGTGTAGGGCACGGTGAAGGCGTCCTCGGGGGTGACGACGCCCTCCTCGAGGGCGGCCGCGAAGGTCATCACCTTGCCGACGCTTCCGGGCTCGAAGACCGCCTGGACGCAGCGGGGCTCACGGTCGCCCTCGTCCGAGGCGAGGGGGTCGGCGGGGTCCATGGCGTCGGAGTCCGCCAGGACGAGGACCTTGCCGGTGGCAGGCTCCATGACGACGGCGCAGCCCCAGTCGGCGCCCTGGGCCTTGACGACCTCGTCGATGGCCTGCTGCGCGACGACCTGGAGGTCGGGGTTGAGGGTGGTGCGCACGCTGGTGCCGGCCACGGCCTCGACCTCCTCGTACCTGCCGGTGGGGATGATGGCGCCGCTCTTGCCGATCTCGACGCTGCCGCGGCCGTCGGTGCCGGTGAGCACCGCGTTCTGGGTGGACTCGAGCCCGTTGGCGCCGATGAGCTCGCGCTCGTCGCCCTCGTAGGCGAAGCCGATGACGTTGCCCGCCACGTGGCCCGCCGGGTAGAAGCGGCGGGCGCGCTGGTCGGGCTCGATGCCGGGGATGTCGAGGGCGTTGACCTGGCGCCAGGTGTCGGGGGTGACGGCCTCGGCGATGACGGTGTAGGGCTCGTCGCCGACCATCCGGGCCCCGAGCTCCTGGGCGTCCACGCCGAGCAGGGGGGCGATCTGCGCGGCGGCCTCGGCGGCGCCGTGCCCGACGAGCTCGGCGGTCTTCCTGCCCGTCTCGGGGTCCTCGTGCTCGACGTAGTGCTCGTACTGGGACACGAGCCGCTGGTTGACGCCGATGTCGTAGGAGACGGAGGAGGAGGCCAGGACGGTGCCGTCGGCCGCGAGGATCTGCCCGCGGGGGGCGCGGTTGACCCAGGTGACGGTGCGCTCGGCCTGGGCGCGCTCGGTCAGGTCGGGGCCCTCGACGAGCTGCAGCCAGGCGGTGCGGCCGGTCAGCGCGACGAAGCCCGCCAGGCCCACGGCCTGCAGGACCCGGCGTCGGCTGGGGTTCACGCTCTCCTACCCCTGCTTGGCCGCTGAGCCGCCGGAGACGGTGCCGGTGGTGAGGTCGACGACGCCGGGGGCGCCGGCGGGGACCATGCCGAGCTCGGTGGCGCGCTGGGCGAGGGAGTCGGCGGCGGAGGCGTCCTGCACCTGGCTGCGGACGGTGTCGATGTGGTCGTTGAGGATGTTGAGCCGGATCTGGGCCTGCTGCATCTTGAAGGCGGTGTCCGCCATGGTGGCGTTGAGGACCATGGAGGACGCCAGCGCGGCGACGAGGATGAGGATGACGACGAGGATGAGGGGCAGGCTCGTGCGCGCGGGGGCGAGGCCGCGCACGGCGTAGAGCGTGGGGCGCGGGGCGCTCTCGGTGCGGGTGCCTGCGTAGCCGGACGTCCCGGTGGCGTAGGCGTGGGCGGCGCTCATCGCCTCCTCCTTCCTCTGCTGGTCTTCCTGGTGCGGTCGGTGCTGACGGTGCGGGGCCGGCGGGGGCCGGGGCCCGCACCGCCGGTGGGCTCCGGCTCGGGGGCCGGCGCGTCGGCGGCGGGGCGCACGCGGGTGGCGGCGCGCAGCCGCACGGGGGCGGAGCGGGGGTTGCGGGCGAGCTCGTCGTCGTCGGCCCTCTCGGCGCCGTGGGTGACGGCGGCGAGGTAGGGGGCGGCGTCGTCGGGCACGAAGGGCAGGCCCTCGGGGGCGCGGGTGGTGGTGCCGGCGGCGATCGCCTGCTTGACGATGCGGTCCTCGAGGCTCTGGTAGGACTCGACGACGAGGCGGCCGCCGACGCGGATGGAGTTGAGGGCGCGCGGCACGGCCCGCTCCAGGACCTCGAGCTCGGCGTTGACGGCGATGCGCAGGGCCTGGAAGGTCCGTTTGGCGGGGTGCCCGCCGGTGCGCCGGGCGGCGGCGGGGACGCTCTCGCGCACCAGCTCGGCGAGGTCGGCGGTGTCGCGCACGGGCCTGCCGGCCTCGCGGCGGCGCACGAGGGCGGCGGCGATGCGGGGGGCGAAGCGCTCCTCGCCGTAGGCGCGAAGGATCCGGGTGATCTCGTGCTCCTCGGCGGTCTCGAGCAGCTGCTGGGCGGTGGTGCCGGCGCTCTGGTCCATGCGCATGTCGAGTGGGGCGGGGCGGGAGTAGGAGAAGCCGCGTCCGGCGTCGTCGAGCTGGAGGGAGGACACGCCCAGGTCCATGAGGACGGCGTCGACGGTGCCGTCGCCGTAGGGGGAGGCGTCGCAGGCGACCTCGTCGACGTGGTCGTAGGTGGTGCGCACGGCGCGGAAGCGGTCCCCGAAGGGGGCCAGGCGGGCGCTGGCCAGGGCGATGGCCTCCCGGTCGCGGTCGATGCCGACGACGGTGAGGTGGGGAAAGCGGGTGAGGGCGCCCTCGCTGTGCCCGCCCATGCCGAGCGTGCAGTCGATGAGGACGGGGCGGGCGGGGGCGTCGGTGCCCTCGAGGGCGGGGGCGAGCAGGTCGAGGCAGCGCTGGAGGAGGACGGGGGTGTGCCGCTGGGCGGCCTCGTCGCCCCGGGGGGCCGGGGCGGCGCCTTCGTGCTCATGAGGGCGGGGCACGTCCTCCTCCTTCCTGTGCTGGTCGTGTGTCGTCGGGTGCGGCGGGGCCGGGCGGGCTCGTCGGGCCAGGACTCCTCCCGCGGGTTCCGGCGCCGGGGAAGAGGCGTCGGACGCGTGGCGGAAGGGGACCTCGCTCGGCGAGCGCCGTCTGGGCGATCCCGGTGTGGAGTTGTGGGTCCGGCAGGTGCGGCGACCCGCCGGGGTGGGGTCAGAAGAAGCCGGGGATGATCTCCTCGGCGGTGTCGGCGAAGACCTGCTCCTGGGCGGCGAGGTAGGTCTGCCAGGCGCTGGCGTCCCAGATCTCGACGCGGGCGCCCGCGCCGATGACGGCGAGGTCGCGGCCGAGGCCGGCGTAGGCGCGCAGCGGGGCCGGCAGGGTGATGCGCCCCTGCTTGTCCGGGATCTGCGAGTCGGCGCCGGAGAGCATGACTCGCACGTAGTCGCGCGCCTGCTTCTGCGCGAGGGGGGCCTCGCGCAGCTGGGCGTACATGCGCTCGAACTCCGCGGTGGAGAAGGCGTAGACGCAGTGCTCCTGACCGCGGGTGAGGACCACCCCTCCGGCCAGCTCCTCGCGGAACTTGGCCGGCAGGATGAGGCGGCCCTTGTCGTCCAGGCGCGGGGCGTGCGTACCCAGGAACATGGGGTCCGCTCCTTCCCCTCGACGACCCAGTGCGCCCCACAGTACCCCACTCCCCTCCACTTTCACCCACCAACGGGGTGACAAGCGGTCACATCTGGGTCACGGACCGCACCGTTGCAGCGTTTGAACGGGTGGAGGGAAGTGGAGCACGTGGCGCGCAGAAGGTCCTCGGCACAGCGGGAGGGACGGGTGCGCACGAGCGCGGCCGTGCCGTCACGCACCACCACGCACTGCCACGCGCCGTGCTCCCCCACGGCCCCGAGGGCCCACGAACGGCGGCGTCCCCGCCATCCGGGGGATGACGGGGACGCTGGGGACGGGGTGCGGGCAGCGGGCGCACGGGGGGGCGGGAGCGGGCTCCGGCTCCCGGGTGGAGGGAAGTGGAGGGGCCGAGGGACCAGTGGTGGGCGAGGCGTCGAGCGGCGGTCGGCCGTGCGACCGCCCTCAGTGCTCAGCAGCCGACAGGGCGCTCAGCAGCGCGGCCGTGGGCGCGGCGCAGTGCGCTCAGCGGTTGTCCTCGCGGCGGCGCTCCCACCGCTCGGACTGGCGCTCCATGAAGCCCTGTCCCCGCCGGGCGCCGCGCTGCGCGCCCTCGGCCGAGGAGCCCTGCGTGCGGGTGAGCATGAGCGTCACGCCCCACACCGCCAGGGAGAAGCCGACCACGCCGATGAGCATGGACACGAGGCCGCGGCCGACGGCGACCCCGCCGATGACGACGGCGAGCCCGGTGAGCACGAGCGCGACACCGGCGCCCACGTGGCGGGGCGACGGGCGTCCCATCGTGCGGCCCGCCCGCTCGATCGAGCTGGCCAGACCAGGGTCGTCCTCGTGGAGCTGCTGCTCGAGGTCGCGCAGCACCTGCTGCTCACGCTCCGACAGTGCCATGGCTTCCCTCCTTCTGCGGGCTCCCCCACGCTCGGCGCCCCTGGGACCGGGCCCCGTGACGGCTCCGCCCCGTCACCGGGACGGCGCACGGGCTCAGACGCTCGTGCGGACAGGATATGCGCAGGCGCGCGCCAGAGGAAAACCCGTCCATCGCCGTCGGCCCTCCACAGCCCACCACCCGGACGCTCAGACCTCGGGAGGCTGAGGAGGGCGCAGGAGGCTCGCCGGGGCCACCGCCGTCCTGCCCCACCGCGCGCGCACGGCGTCGGCCGCCCGCTCCGGGGCGCCGCGACGCTGGTCCTCGTCCAGGAGGAGCTGGACGCCGTCGTCGGCCCTCGACAGGCCCTCGACCCGCACCCCCAGCAGACGGAAGCCTCCCGCGGGGTCCGGCAGCGCGTCGAAGAGCGCCTCGACCACCGCGAAGACGTCACGGGCCAGGTCCGTCGGCTCGCTCAGGGTCCGCGAGCGCGTCACCGTCACGAAGTCCGCGCCGCGTGCCTTGAGGACCACGGTGCGCCCGCGGGTGCCGGCCTGGCGCAGTCGGGCCGCGCACTGGTGGCACTGGTCGAGCAGGACACGACGGGCGTCCTCGCGGTCCGTGATCGTGTCGAAGAAGGTGGACTCGGTGCCCACGCTCTTCTCCTCCCGGCTCACGGTCACCGGGCGCGGGTCGATGCCGTGGGAGAGGTCGTGCAGGTGGTGGGCGGCGGCGGTCCCGAGGATCCGCTCGAGACGGCGCACGTCGGTGGCGGCCAGGGTGCGCACGTCGGTGATGCCCCAGCGGGCCAGCACCCGGGCGCTCTTGTCCCCCACGCCCCACATGGCGCCCACCGGCAGCACGTCGAGGAAGTCCTGGGTGGCGCCGGCGGGCACGAGCAGCAGGCCGTCCGGCTTGGCGTGGGCGGAGGCGAGCTTGGCGACGAACTTGGTCGAGGCGATGCCGACGCTGGCGGGCAGGCCCAAGCGCCGGCGCAGCTCGGTGCGCACCCAGTGGCCGATCCTCACGGGGCTGCCCATGCGCCGTCGGGAGCCGGAGACGTCGAGGAAGGCCTCGTCGACGCTCACCCGCTCGAGCAGGGGCGTGACCTCCCCCAGGACCTCCATCACCTGGGCGGAGACGCGGCTGTAGACGCCGTGGCGCACGGGCAGGACGACGGCGTGGGGGCAGCGGCGCAGCGCCTCGGCCATGCTCATGGCGGAGGTCACGCCGTGGGCGCGGGCCTCGTAGGTGGCGGCGGAGACGACGCCGCGCCCGTCGGCCCCGCCGACGATGACGGGGCGCCCGCGCAGCTCGGGGCGCTCCAGGAGCTCGACGGAGGCGAAGAACGCGTCCATGTCGACGTGCAGGATGGGGGTGGCGGAGTCGTCGTCGCCCCAGGAGCGGCGCGCGGCCTCGTTCCTGGGTGCCCGGCTCATGCGGCTCAGGCTAACGTGCCTCCCGTGGCAGGTAGGAGCAGCAGGCGCGCACGCGGTGGCGCGGCGCGCCCGGGCGGGGCACCGTCCCTGGCGGCGCTGCCGGTGGGCGAGGTGGTGACCTCGACGGGCGTGGCGCGGCTGGAACGGCGTGAGAGCGGGATCCTCCTGCTGCTGGACGGCACGGAGTCGTCCTGGATCGACCTGGTGGACCCCGCGCACCTGGACTTCGAGTACCAGCAGCAGATGAACGCGGTCCTGGACGTGCTCATGCCCGGCGCGCCGGTGCGGGCGGTGCACCTGGGCGGAGCCGGCTGCGCGCTGGCCCGCGCCTGGGAGGCGCTGCGCCCGGGCTCGACCCAGCTGGCGGTGGAGATCGACGCCGTGCTGGCCCGGCGGGTGCGCGAGTGGTTCGACCTGCCGCGAGCCCCCAGGCTGCGCATCCGGGTGGGCGACGCCGCCGAGGTGGCCCCGTCGCTGCGCGAGGGCGAGTGGGACGTGGTGGTGCGCGACGTCTTCGCCAACGGGCGGGTGCCAGCCTCGTGCCGGACGGAGGAGATGCTGCGGGCCTGCCGGCGGGCGCTGGCCCCGGGCGGGGTGTACCTGGCCAACACGGCCTCGGCGCCCCGCGAGGAGGCGGGGGCGGAGCTGGCGGCGGTGCGGCGGGTCTTCGGTGGAGGGCTCGTGGTGGCGGACGCCGCCTGCGTGCGGGGCAGACGGCGCGGCAACCTCGTGGTGGTGGCCGGCACGGAGCCCCTTTCTCCTGATCAGGTGCAGGAGGTCGACCGCGCTGTGCGGCGCCTGCCGCTGCCGGTGCGCACCTGGTCGCTGGACGACCCGGCCCTGCCGCGCGCCTGAGCGGCACGTCGTCGCGGCTAGAAGCTCGCTCTCGCACGCCCCTGGCGCACGTGGCGGCGCGTCACCGCCCAGGACACGAGCAGGCCGATAAGGCCCGCGGCCCACACGAGAGCGGCGCAGACGAAGGCGGTGCGGAAGTCCGCGGCGGAGCGCTCTCCCCCGAGGCGGTCGAGGACCACGCCCACGACCTGGACGGCGATGATCGTCGACAGGAAGCCGCCGATGTTGACCAGCCCCGTGCAGGTGCCCCAGCGGGAGGGCTCGTTGAAGGAGCGGGCCGTGTCGAAGCCGATGCCCGCGAAGGGCCCGGTGAAGCCGAGCACCGTGCAGGCGGCGCAGGCCGCCGCCACCGGCCACGGCAGCAGCAGCCCGGCCGCCCAGGCGAGCAGGGCCAGCCCCGCCGCGCCGACGGCGGTGGCCGAGCGCCGTCGCGGCAGGCGCCCGGACAGGACCCCGGCCACGAGGGAGCCGAGGACGCCGGCGGCCGTGCTGGCGCTCAGGGCCGCCGAGGCGACCGTCGTGCTCACACCCAGGCCCTGGGTCATCCAGGACAGGCCCCACATGAGGGTGAGGACGGCGGCGGGCAGCATCCCCACCCAGTGGGTGAAGAAGCCGAGCCACGTGCCCGGCCGGCTCAGGAGGACGGCGATGGTGCGCCCCACGCCCTCGCGCTGCACGGCGGCGGTGTCTCGCCCGCCCTGCACCCGGCCCGGGGCGCCGACGGCGAAGGAGCCTCCCTCGGGGGCGTCGCGCAGGACGGCCAGGGCGATGAGGGCGGCACCCAGGCCGAGTCCGCTCAGCGTGAGGAAGGCGGGCCCCCAGCCCCGCGCGTGCAGCAGCAGGAGGAAGGGGACGGCGGAGACGACCTGGCCCACCTGCCCGAAGACGGAGACCACCTGGCTCATGAGCGGCACGCGCCCGAGGGGGAACCAGGCCGGCACCAGGCGCAGGGCGCCAATGAAGGCCGTGGCGTCACCGGCGCCCACCAGCACGCGGGCCACGACGGCCAGGACGAGGGTGTCCGCCACCGCGAGGAGCGCCTGTCCGAGCGCGACGACGACCGCCCCGGTGACGAGCACGCGGCGGGCGCCGAAGCGGTCGAGCAGGAACCCGACGGGGACCTGGGCGGTGGCGTAGACGGCGAGCTGGAGGACGACGAAGAAGGCCAGGACGCCGGCGCCGCCCGGGAAGCGGTCTCCGGCCTGGGGCACGGCGACGGCGAAGGCGGTGCGGGCGGCGACGGCGAGGACGTAGATGAGCGCGGCGGCCAGGAACACGGCCCAGGCTCGGGCCCCGCCGCAGCGGTGCGCCGGTGAGGCTCCGCCGGGCCCGGGCTGCTCGGGGGACGGGGGCTGCGCGCTCACCCCCGCAGGCTACGCCCCGCGGTGCCGGCCCGCCGCGCCTCACCGCAGAGGTCACCGCGGGCCCTGCGCCACCGGCGGGCCGGTGGCCCCGCCGTCCGCGGGCCCTACCGCCCCTGGGTGCCGCCCTCGGCGGCGTCGTTGGCCTCGAGGAAGGCCTCCAGGCGGGCGCCGATCTCGTCGGCGGTGGGCACGTCGAGCAGGCGCGAGATCTCGTCGGCGTCGGCGCGCGGGGGCGCGTAGGTGTCGTACTGGGCCTCGAGGGCGGCGACGACGGCGGCGACCTCGGGCTGGGAGGAGGCCTCGGCGTCGATCTCCGCACGGTTGACGGCGGCCGCGGCCTCGAGGTCCCCCAGGGGCAGGGCCAGGCCGGTGGTCTCGGCCACGGCCGACAGCAGCGCGGCGGCGCCGGCCGGGTAGTCGTCACGGGCGACGTAGTGCGGGATCGAGACCGTCAGGCCGCGCGAGTCCAGGCCCGCCTGTCCCAGGCGCAGCTCGAGCAGGCCGCTCATGGAGCCGGGGAGCTCGACGCGGCCGAAGAAGTCGGGCTGCTCGGGCAGGAGCTCGGGGCGGTTGCCGTGGTGGTGGACGTAGGTGGGGCGCGTGTGCGGCACGGCCATGGGCATGCCGGCCATGGCGACCGCCTGCGTCACCCCCATGGTGAGGGCCAGGTGGGTGACGGCGCCGACGACCTCCTCCCAGCGGTAGTCGGGCTCGGCCCCGTGCAGGAGCAGCAGGTCGCGGCCCTCGTCGTCCTGGAGGAGGTCGAGGACGAGCTCGGGCGCCTCGACGCTCCTGTAGGAGTGGGTGTCGAAGACCATCATCGGGCGGCGGGCCCGGTAGTCGATGAGGGAGTCGGCGTCGAAGGTGGCCAGCCGCTCGGAGGGCAGGGTCATGAGCAGCTGCTCGACGGCGAGGCGGCCCGCGTGGCCGGCGTCCATGGCGCCGTCGAGCTGGTGGAGCAGGACGCGCGGGGCGACGGGCTCGTCCCAGGGGCGCTCCACGCTGTACAGGGGTCTCATCCTGCCCTCCTTCCGCACGGGTCGTGCTCGGTCGACGGGGACCCGCCTGCAGGGGTCCCTGTCCTGCAACACGGGTGGGGCGCCGCCTGTTCCCGGAGGGCACGTCTTGGGACGGGTGCTCAGGAGCACAGGCGGGTTGTTCGCCGTCGGCGTCGGCAAGATACCCCGCACTGGGACAATAATGGACGGCCACGCGCGCGTGCGCGCACCGTCCCCCGAGCACCCCGGGGCCCGCCCGAGAGCCCCAGTCTGCGAGATCACGTGACCCAGCACCCCCAGACCTCCTCCGTGTCCGACGACGGGCGCACGAGTGCCGAGTCGGAGCGTGCGAGGCAGGTGCAGGCCGAGCAGGTGGTCGTCGACACGGCCTACGGCGAGCTCGACCGCCAGCTCGAGGCCGCGCGCCGGGCGCTGGCGCGCACGGAGGCGGCCGGCGCGAGCGGCACCCACCAGTCCCGCGGCGAGCGCGACGCCTACGCCGCCCACTACGCGAGCCTGGTCTCCTCCCTCGAGGGCGTCGAGGACCGCCTCGTCTTCGGCCGCATGGACCTGTCCCCCGAGGCGGTCGAGTCGGGCGGCGCGGCCTCGAGCGGCCCGGTGACCGACGGCGGCCGGCGCCACTACGTCGGCAGGACCGGTCTGCAGGACGAGCGCCGCCGCGAGGTCGTCCTCGACTGGCGCGCCCCCCTGGCGCGGGCCTTCTACCAGGCCACGGCCCGCGACCCGATGGGCCTGGTGCGCCGGCGCCACATCGACACCCGCCGGCGCCGCGTCACCGGCCTGGAGGACGAGGTCATCGACGTCCGGGCCCTCGACGAGGACGCCCGGTCCGGGGCTCGGGCCGCGGTGGACGGCCTGCAGGGCGAGGGGGCCCTCATCGCGGCCATGAGCGCCGCGCGCGACGGGCGCATGGGTGACATCGTCGCCACGATCCAGGCGGAGCAGGACCGCATCGTCACCAGCGACGGCAAGGGGGTGCTCGTCGTCCAGGGCGGCCCGGGCACCGGCAAGACGGCGGTGGCCCTGCACCGCGTCGCCTACCTGTTCTACTCCGAGCGCGCGCGCCTGGAGCGCTCAGGAGTGCTGCTCGTGGGCCCGTCGAGGACCTTCCTGCGCTACGTCGAGCAGGTGCTGCCCTCCCTGGGCGAGACGGGTGTGGTGGCGACGACGGTCGGCGACCTCGTGCCCGGCGTGCGGGCGCGCGGCAGTGAGGACCCGGCGGTCCACGAGCTCAAGGGGAGGGCCCTGTGGGCCGAGGTCCTGCGGCGGGCCGTGCGCGACCTGCAGCGCGTGCCCGCCTCCCCGCGCGAGATCGTCGTCGAGGGGGTGCGTCTGAGCCTGCGGCCCGCGGACGTGACGGAGGCGATGAGCCGGGCGCGCCGCTCCGGGAGGCCCCACAACCTCGCCCGCGAGACCTTCGTGCTGTGGCTGCTCGAGCGCCTGACGGACCAGTACGCGCGCGCCACCGGCCAGGACGCCTCGGACGCGGACACGCGCGCGTGGATCCGTGAGGACATCCGCACCGCGCGCGACGCCCGCCGGGAGATCAACCTGTGCTGGATGCCGACGACGCCGGTGGGCCTCCTCGAGCGCCTGTGGGCCCGCCCGGCGCTCCTGGAGCGCCTGGCGCCCGAGCTGACGGGGGCGGAGCGGGCCCTGCTCGCGCGCCCGGCGGGCTCGGAGCTCACCAGCGCGGACGTGCCGCTCATCGACGAGCTGAGCGAGCTGCTGGGCCCGAGTGAGGACGCCCAGGCGCAGCGGGCGCGCCTGGAGGCGTGGCGCCGTGAGGAGCTCGTCTCCTACGCCGCCCAGGCCATCGCCTCGCAGGACCTGGGCGACGGCATGGTGACCGCCGAGATGCTGGCGGACCGGATGGCGGACACGGGCCCGTCGCTCACGCTGGCCGAGCGGGCGCGGGCGGACCGGACCTGGACCTACGGGCACGTCGTCGTCGACGAGGCCCAGGAGCTGGGGGCGATGGCGTGGCGGGCGCTGGCCCGGCGCTGCCCGGTGCGCTCCTTCACCGTCGTCGGGGACCTGGCCCAGTACTCGGGGCCGCACGCGCCCTCCTCCTGGGCCCAGGTGCTCAGCGCCCTGGGCACCCAGGCGGCTGCGGGCACCGGGCCGGCCGTGCCCGGGGCCGGCGCCCCCCGTCGTGGCGGGCGGCGCCGGGGGCGCGGTGCCCGGGCGGGCGGCTCGACGCCGCTGCACGAGGAGGTCCTCACCGTCTGCTACCGCACGCCGGCGACGATCATGGCGGCCGCGGAGTCGGTGGCGGCGGCGCTGGACCACCCTCCGGTCTACCCGGTGAGCTCGGTGCGCGACCTCGAGGACTGCCTGGCGGCCACGAGCCTGTCCGGGCGGGAGGCGGACGACGAGCAGTGGGCGCGGGCGCTGCGCGAGACGGTGCTGGCCGAGTCCCGGGCCCTGGACGCGAGCGTCGGTGCCGGGGGCGGGCGGATGGCCGTCATCGCGCCTGACCCGGCCGCGGTGGCCCGCCTGCTGGTGCGGGACCCGGTGCTCAAGGCCGCGATGGAGGCGCCCGGCGGGGACGTGCTGCGCTCGCGCCTGGCGGTCATGTCGCCGGTGACGAGCAAGGGTCTGGAGTTCGACACGGTGGTGCTCGTGGAGGCCGCTGAGGTGGGCCGGCGCAGCCCGGGCGACCTCTACGTGGCGATGACGCGCCCGACGCGACGCCTGCACCTGGTCTCGCGCCGCGCCCTGCCCCGGGGGCTGCCTGACGGTCTGGTGGCCTGAGCGCCCACGGGCCCTGCCGGGTGGCGCCGGGGGCCGGGCCGCGCCCGCGGGGCCCGTGGGCGCGCGTGGTTACGCAACCGTAGGTTACGGTTGCGTGAGGGCCACCGCCCCAGCCCGCCTCCCGGGAAGGAAGCCTCATGAGCGAGCACGCCGGCGACACCTCCGAGCGCTACCTGCGCCCCCACTACGCCCCCGGGGTCCCCGGGGTCATCGCCCCCGTCACCGAGCCCCTCTCACGCATGCTCGACGACGCCACCCGGCGCTACCCCGACCGCCTCGCCCTCGACTTCATGGGCGCCTCCACCACCTACTCCCAGCTCTCGCGCCAGGTGGCCCAGGCGGCTGAGACGCTGCGCGCCCTGGGGGTGCGCCCCGGCGACGTCGTCGGCGTCATCCTGCCCAACTGTCCCCAGCACGTCGTCATCGCCTACGCCGTCTGGCGCCTGGGCGCCATCCTGGCCGAGCACAACCCGCTCGCCCCCGCCGCCCAGCTGCGCGAGCAGGTCGAGATCCACCGGGGCACGGTCATCATCGCCTGGGAGAAGACCCTCGCCCGCCTCGTGCAGGCCTCCGGCTCGCTGAGCGCGGCGGGCCTGACCGGCCGCCGTGTGCTGTCCGTGGACCTCTCGCGCGGCCTGCCCTGGACCAGCCGCCTGGCGCTCAACCTGCCCGTCGCCGCCGCCCGGGCCCAGCGCTCCGAGCTGCGCGGCAAGGTCCCCTCCGACGTGCGCTCCTGGGACGACCTCATGGCCGCCTGCGCCACCCTGCCCGCCGGCCACCGGCTGCCCGACGTCGACGACACCGCCGTCCTGCTCTACACGGGCGGCACCACCGGCACCCCCAAGGCCGTCAAGCTCACCCACCGCAACCTGCGCTCCAACGCCGAGATGAGCCTGGCCTGGGCCTCCCAGGCCTGCGAGCACGGGCAGGAGACCTTCTACTCGGTCCTGCCCTTCTTCCACGCCTTCGGCCTGAGCCTGTCGCTGCTGTGCGCCGTCGGCATGGCGGCCACCCAGGTCATCCTGCCCAAGTTCAGCGCGGACATGGTCCTGGCCGCCTGGAGGCGCCACCCAGCCACCTTCTTCCCGGGCGTGCCGGTGATGTTCGACCGGGTCGTCACGCGCGCCAACGCCACGGGCGCGGACCTGTCCTCCTGCAAGATCGCCGTGTGCGGCGCGGCCGCGAACCCGCGCGCCGTCGCCGAGGCCTGGGAGGAGGCCACGGGCGGCGTCATCATCGAGGGCTACGGCATGACCGAGTCCTCCCCCATCACCCTGGGCAACCCCATCTCCCCCGAGCGGCGCCCCGGCGCCCTGGGCGTGCCCTACCCCTCGACGGACGTGAGGATCGTCGACCCCGAGGACCCGGACACCGAGGTCGCCCCCGGCGAGGTCGGCGAGCTGCTGGTGCGCGGACCGCAGGTCTTCGCCGGCTACTGGGAGAACCCGGAGGAGACCGACGCCGTGCTCCTGCCCGGGGGCTGGCTGCGCACAGGTGACCTCGTGCGCCAGGAGGCCGACGGCTTCTACGTCATCGCCGACCGCCGCAAGGAGCTCATCATCTCCGGCGGCTTCAACATCTACCCCACCGAGGTCGAGGCCGCCGTGCGCTCCATGCCCGAGGTCGAGGACGTCGCCGTCGTCGGCCTGCCCGGGGACGCCGGCAACGAGCACGTCGTGGCCGCCATCGTGCCCAAGGAGGGCCAGACGGTGAGCCTGGAGCAGGTGCGCGCCTGGGCCGAGCGGACCCTGTCCCACTACGCCCTGCCCAGGCAGGTGGCGATCCTGTCGGAGATGCCGCGCTCGCAGATCGGCAAGATCCTGCGCCGCGTGGTGCGCGAGGAGCTGCTGGCCGCCCGTGAGGCCGCCTCCGCGGCCTCCGACGCCGTCGCCTCCAGCATCGTCGAGAGGCTCGGCGAGGGCGCCAGGGACAGCGGCGACGGCAAGGTCGGCGGGGACGGCAAGGACGCGGCCAGGTGAGCGACGCCGCCCTCTTCCACCGCCCGCACTACCAGCCGGGCATCCCCGCCACCGTCGAGGTCCCCGACGCCCCGCTGGGCGAGCTGCTGGAGCAGACGGCCCGCTTCTACCCCGAGCGCGTCGCCATCGACTTCCTGGGCCGGACCACCACCTACAGCGAGCTGCTGGCCGCCAGCGAGCGCGCCGCCACCCTCCTGCACGAGGCGGGCCTGCGCAAGGGCGACCGGGTGGCGCTCATCATGCCGAACTGCCCCCAGCACGTCGTCGCCGTCTACGGGGCGCTGCGCGTCGGCGCCGTCGTCGCCGAGCACAACCCCCTGGCCCCCGCCGAGGAGCTGCGCGCCCAGATCCGCCACCACGGGGCCCGGGTCGCCGTCGTGTGGGAGAAGGGCGTTGAGCACGTGGCCGGCATGGAGGGCCTGACGGTCCTGAGCGTGGACCTGTCCCAGGCGCTGCCCGCGCACCTGCGCGCGGCCCTGAGGCTGCCGCTGGCGCGGGCGCGCGCCGTGCGCGCCTCGATGAGGGCCGAGCACCTGCCCGCCGGGGTGCGCTCCTGGGACCGGGAGGTCGCCCGCGCCGAGAGGATCCCCGGCTCCTGGCCGCAGCCGGCGGGGGCGGACCTCGCCGTCCTGCTGCACACGGGCGGCACCACCGGCGCGCCCAAGGCCGCCATGCTCACCCACACGAACCTGCGGGCCAACACCAACCAGTCCACCACCTGGGTGCCGATGCTGCACGAGGGCGGCGAGAACTTCCTGTCCCTGCTGCCCTTCTTCCACGCCTTCGGGCTCACCTTCAACCTGTTCTGCGCCGTGCAGAAGGCCGCGACCCAGGTGATGATGCCCAAGTTCGACCCCGACGAGGTGCTGCGTGCCCACCGGAGGCGCCGCCTCACCTTCTTCGTGGGCGTGCCGGTGATGTTCGAGAGGATCCTGCGAGCCGCCCAGCGGTCGGGCACGGACCTGACCAGCCTGCGCTACGGCGTGTGCGGTGCGGCCCCCATGCCGCCGGCTGTGGGCACCGAGTGGGAGCGGGCCACCGGCGGGTTCTTCGTCGAGGGCTACGGCATGACCGAGACGAGCCCGGTGGTGGCAGGCACCCCCATGGGCCCCGCGCGCCGCCTGGGAGCCCTGGGCCTGCCCTTCCCATCGACGGACGTGCGCGTGGTGGACCCCGAGGCGCTGGAGGCGGCCCTGGCCGCGGGCGCGCGGGTGGACGTGGACGAGGAGGTGCCCGACGGCGAGCCGGGTGAGCTGCTCGTGCGCGGACCGCAGGTCTTCGCCGGCTACTGGGACGACCCCGAGGCGACCGCCGCGGCGCTCCTGCCCGGCGGCTGGCTGCGCACGGGCGACATGGTGCGCCGTGAGGAGTCCTTCCTGTGGATGGCGGACCGCAAGCGCGAGCTCATCCTCACCGGCGGCTTCAACGTCTACCCCACCCAGGTGGAGGCAGCGATCAGCTCGATGCCGGGGGTGGCGGAGGTCGCCGTCGTCGGGGTGGGCAAGGGGGCCACGGGCGAGGAGGTCGTCGCCGCCGTCGTGCTCGAGCGGGGTCCGGACGGAGGGCTCACCGACGCGGCGCGCGCCGTGACGCTGAAGTCCGTGCGCGAGCACGCCCTGGCACAGCTGCCGCGTTACGCGCTGCCGCGCCGCCTGGAGGTGCTCGACGAGATGCCGCGCTCGATGATCGGCAAGCTCATGCGCCGTCTCGTGCGCGAGGAGATCGCCTCACGCGGCTGAGCGGACGCCTGCCCCAGCGCTCCGGGCCGGGCGCGGGTCTCAGAGCAGGCCCTGGGCCTGGAGCACCTCGCGCAGGGCGGCGACCTCGGCGGCCTCGGCCCGCACGAGGGGCAGGCGCACGGTGGGGTCGGGCAGGCGCCCCTGCAGCGCCAGCGCCTCCTTGGCCATGACGGCGCCCTGGCCGCCTCCCATGATGGCGCGCACGAGGGGGCGGATGCGCTGGGCGACCTTGCGGGCGCCGTCGAGGTCACCGGCGTCGACCTCGGTGATCATCTCGCGCCAGGAGCGGGCGTCGGCGTGGGCGACGACGGAGACGACACCGGAGGCGCCGTGGGCGAGCCAGGCGAAGTTGAGGCCGTCGTCGCCAGAGTAGTACTCCAGGCCGGTGGCCTCCATGCGCTCGAAGCCCTGCTCGACGTCCCCGGTGGCGTCCTTGACGGCCTTGACACGGGGGTGCTCGGCGAGGCGGGCAAGGGTGTCGTCGAGGATCTTGACCCCCGTGCGGCCGGGGATGTCGTAGAGCATGACCGGCAGGTCCGTCGTCTCGACCACGGCCATGATGTGCTGGTAGACGCCCTCCTGGCTGGGGCGGTTGTAGTAGGGGGCGTTGATGAGCAGGGCCTCGGCGCCGGCCGCCTGGGAGCCGGTGCCGATGCGCACGGCGTGGGCGGTGTCGTTGGAGCCGACGCCGGCCATGAGCATGGCGCGCCCGGCGAGGGCGTCCTTGACCTCGCGCAGCAGCGTCTGCTTCTCGGGCAGGTGGGTGGTGGGGGCCTCCCCCGTGGTGCCGGCCAGGAGGATGAGGTCGGCGCCGTCCTCGACGAGGCTGACGGCCAGCGCCTGGGCGGCCTCGACGTCGATGGAGCCGTCCGCGTGGAAGGGCGTGACCATGGCGACGCCGACGGAGCCGAAGGACCGGGAGGGGAGTGCGCTCATGGCCTCAGCGTACCGTCCGGCCCCGGGCCCCAGGAGGTGGCGCCGGAGGCCGGGACGGGGGCCGTGCACGGGCGCATAGGCTGCGGGCATGACGACCTCCGCCTCCCCCAGCGACCCCGTCCCCTCCCCCAGCGCGGGCGGGTGGCCGTCCGCGCCGTCCCTGCCCTCGGTCTTCTCCACGGCCGCGCACGCGGGGCTCGGCGCCCCGGCGCGCGGCGGCCTCGAGGAGGCCCACGCCCACCCGGCCGGGCACCCTGCCGAGGCGGGTGGCTTCGTGCGCCCGGCGACGGGGGCGGACCTCGAGGCCATCGGGCGGGTGCAGGCCTCGACCATGCTGGCCTCCCTCGGCGCGGCCCACGCCGCCGCGCACGACGGAGCCGGCC
>NZ_JACJVC010000016.1 GCF_023369555.1 Actinomyces sp. AC-20-1
GGTCGGGTCCGCCCAGGCGGGCCGGCGCGCCCACCAGCCGGCCAGGGCCGCGGACCCGGCGCCGCGCCGCTGGAGGTCGGCGGCGGCCAGGAGCGCCACGAGGGCGGGCAGGACGAGCGCTGTCGGCCACGTGCGCGAGCCCGCGGGGGTGGCCAGGACGAGCAGGAGCGCGGTGGCCAGGGCGCTGGTCGCCACGGCGCAGGCGGCGGAGGCCGTTCCCAGCAGCCGGGAGCGGCGCACGGCCGAGCGGGCCAGGAGGACGACGACGAGGCTCAGGCCCAGCAGCGGCAGGCCGAGGACGCCGTCGGGACCGTCCGCCGCGCCGTAGGAGCCGCCCAGGGCCAGGCTCCACAGGGCCGTGCCCGTGCGCACGGCACCGCCCACGGACAGCACTGCGGCGGCGTCCAGGGAGGAGGTGGCCACGAAGACCGCCAGGGTGGGCACGACGGCGACGACCCACCCTCCCAGGGCCGCCTCGAGCCCGGTGCGCACGGCGAAGGGCCAGTCGCGGGGCAGGAGGGTGCGCGGCAGGGGGCGGGTGGTGCTCACTCCTCGCCGCCGTCGGGCCCGCCGTCGAGGCCGCGCAGCAGGTCGCGGGCGATCGCGGCCGTGGCCGAGGGGGTGCGCCCCACGCGCACGCCGACGGCCTCCAGGGCGGTCTTCTTGGCCTCAGCGGTGCCCGAGGAGCCGGAGACGATGGCGCCGGCGTGGCCCATCGTCCGGCCCTCGGGGGCGGTGAAGCCGGCCACGTAGGCGACGACCGGCTTGGTCATGGAGGAGGCGATGTAGGCGGCCGCCCGCTCCTCCGCGTCGCCGCCGATCTCACCGATCATGACGACCAGGCGCGTGTCCTCGTCGGCCTCGAAGGCCGCGAGCGCGTCGATGTGGGTGGTGCCGACGACCGGGTCCCCGCCGATGCCGATGCAGGTGGTGAAGCCGATGTCGCCCAGCTCGTGCATGAGCTGGTAGGTCAGGGTGCCGGACTTGGACACGAGGCCGACGGGGCCGGGGCCGGTGATGTCCGGTGGTGTGATGCCGACGTTGGAGCGTCCCGGGGAGATGATGCCGGGGCAGTTGGGGCCGATGACGCGGGTGCCGTGGGCGGTGGCGTAGGCGATGGCCCAGGTGGCGTCCGCGACGGGCACGCCCTCGGTGATGATGACGACCAGGCGCATGCCCGCGTCGACGGCCTCGGTGACGGCGGCGCGCACGTGGGCGGGGGGCACGAAGACGACGGAGACCCGGGCGCCGGTGGCGGCGCGGGCCTCGGCGACCGTGCCATGGACGGGGACCTCGACGGTGCCGGCGGCCACGCCCGCGGCGCCGGGCCCCAGGGGCTCGACGTCGAAGGCGACGGTGGTGCCGGCCTTGCGGGGGTTGACGCCGGCGACGACGCGGGTGCCGGCGCCGAGCATGCGGCGGGTGTGGCGACGGCCCTCGGAGCCGGTCATGCCCTGGACGATGACGAGGTCGTCCTCGGTGAGGAAGATGCTCATGGCTCAGGCCTCCTGTGGGGTGTCGGTGCGGGGGGCGGTGGCCTCGTGCGCGAGGCGGGCGACGACGTCGGCGGCCCCGTCCATGGTGTCGACGACGGTGACGCCGGGCAGGGCGGCCTGGGCGAGCATGCGGCGCCCGTCCTCGGCGCGGTTGCCGTCCAGGCGGACGACGACGGGCTTGTCGAGGCCCCCCAGGCGCTCGACCGCGGCGATGACGCCTCCGGCGACGGTGTCGCAGGAGGTGATGCCGCCGAAGACGTTGACGAGGACGGCGCGCACCTGGGGGTCGGAGGCGACGAGCTCGAGGCCCGTGGCCATCGCCTCGGTGGAGGAGCCGCCTCCCAGGTCGAGGAAGTTGGCGGGGCGCACGCCGCCGTGGCGGGTGCCGGCTCCGGCGACGACGTCGAGGGTGGACATCACCAGGCCGGCGCCGTTGCCCAGCACGCCGACCTCGCCCTCAAGGCGCACGTAGTTGAGGCCGAGGGCGTGGGCGCGGGCCTCGAGGGGGTCGGCGCCGTCGCCCTCGTGCGCGTCGGGGACCGCCTCGTGGCGGAAGGCGGCGTTGTCGTCGAGACTGACCTTGGCGTCGAGGGCGAGGACGGTGCCGTCGGGGGTGACGGCGAGGGGGTTGATCTCGACGAGGGTGGCGTCCTCGGCCACGAGGGCCTGCCACAGCAGGACGAGGACCTCGGCGACGCGGTCGGCCAGGGGCTCGGCGATCCCGGCGGCGGCGGTGATGCGGGCGGCGGCCTCGGGCGTGACGCCCTCGAGCGGGTCGATGCCGACGCGAGCCAGGGCCTCGGGCCGCTCCTTGGCGAGGGTCTCGATGTCCATGCCGCCCTCGGTGGAGCACAGGGCCAGCCAGCGGCGCTCGGCGCGGTCGAGGAGGAAGGAGGCGTAGAGCTCCTGGGCGATGTCGGCGCCCTCGGTGACGAGGACCCGGTGGACGGTGTGGCCCTTGATGTCCATGCCGAGGATGGCCTCGGCCGCCTCGCGGGCCTGGGCGGGGGTGCGGGCCAGGCGCACGCCGCCGGCCTTGCCCCGCCCACCGGTGCGGACCTGGGCCTTGACGACGACGAGCGGGCACTGGTCGGTCAGCAGCCGCTGGGCGGTCTCCTCGGCGGCCAGGGGGTCCGCGGCGACCTCTCCGTGGAGCACGGGCACGCCGTGACGTTGGAGGAGGTCCCTGGCCTGGTACTCGTACAGGTCCATCGAGCGTGGAGTCCTTCCCGGTTGAGCCCGTCGTCGGGCGGTGCGGCCCACCTCGTGGTGAGCCCGGCTGGTGCGCCGAGGGTAGCGCGAGCGCCTGGCAGGCACCTGGCAGAACGGGGCGAGACACCTCAATGCCGGGACCTTGGTCCGCCCCGCCCGCCCGGGGCCCGCGCCGACGGGCCCACGACCGTCCCGATCCGGGGGCCGCGGGCCGGGCCCGGCCCCGATCGCGTGACGCCCCGGCACTGAGCGACCACAATGGGGCCCGGACCTGTCCCCTCACAGAAGGACGCCCGAATGAGCCCCGTCGCCCTCGAGCAGACCCCCTCCCCCGTCCTCACGCCCGACGGCGCGAGGGCACGTATCGGCGTGCTCACCTCCGGTGGTGACGCCCAGGGCATGAACGCGGCCGTGCGCGCCGTCGTGCGCGCCGCCCTGCGCATGGGCGCCCAGCCCTACGCCGTCATGGAGGGGTGGGCCGGCGCCGTCGCCGGCGGCGACGGGATCCGCCCCCTCGAGTGGGACTCGGTCAGCGCGGTCCTGCACCGCGGGGGGACCGTCATCGGCACCGCCCGCTCGGACGAGTTCCGCACGTGGGAGGGGCAGATGGACGCCGCGGCGCACCTGCTCGACCACGGCATCGACCGCCTCGTCGTCATCGGCGGCGACGGCTCCCTCACCGGCACGGACGAGTTCCGCACGAACTGGCCGCGCCTGCTGGCCGACCTCGTCGCCGCGGGCCGCCTGAGCCAGGAGGTGGCCGACGCCCACCCGGCGCTCATGGTCACCGGCATCGTCGGCTCCATCGACAACGACCTCGTGGGCGCGGACATGACCATCGGCACGGACTCCGCCCTGCACCGCATCCTCGACGCCATCGACGACATCTCCTCCACGGCCGCCTCCCACCAGCGCACCTTCATCGTCGAGGTCATGGGGCGCCACTGCGGCTACCTGGCCCTCATGAGCGCCGTCGCCGGGGGCTGCGACTACGTCCTCATCCCGGAGATGCCGCCCGCCGAGGGCTGGGAGGACGACATGTGCCTCAAGCTCGCCAAGGGCCGCGAGGCGGGGCGCCGCGAGTCCATGGTCATCGTCGCCGAGGGCGCGACCGACCGCGACGGCAACCGCATCACCGCCGACGACGTCAGCCGGGTCATCAAGGAGCGCACCGGCGAGACGCCGCGGGTGACGATCCTCGGCCACGTCCAGCGCGGTGGCCAGCCCTCGGCCTACGACCGGTGGATGTCCACGCTGCTGGGCTGCGCGGCGGCCCGCGAGGCCATCCTGGCGACCACCGGGTCCGAGCCCGTCATCATCGCCGAGCACCACAACCGCATCCACCGCCTGCCGATGATGGAGCAGGTGGCGGCCACCCGTGCGATCAAGGACCTGGTGGCCTCGAGGGACTACGAGGCGGCGGTCCGCTCGCGCGGCGGCTCCTTCGCCGAGATGATCTCGATCTTCGAGACGATGTCCACCCCGCCGGAGCTCTCCCCCGCCGCCCCGGGCGGGCTCCACCACGAGTCCGAGGCCCCCACGGGCACCGGCCCCGCCACCGCCAAGCGCGTCGCCGTCGTCCACGCCGGCGGGCTGGCGCCAGGGATGAACACGGCGGCCCGTGCGGCCGTGCGCCTGGGGCTCGACCACGGGATGACGATGCTCGGCGTGCACGGCGGCTTCCCCGGGCTGCTGGACGGCAACGTCGATGAGCTCAGCTGGGACGACGTCGAGGGCTGGGTCGGCGACGGCGGCGCCGAGCTCGGCACCCGCCGCGAGGTCCCGCGCGTCGAGCAGCTCTACGCGCTCGGGCGCGCCATCGAGTCCGCCCGGATCGACGCGCTGCTCGTCATCGGCGGCTACAACGCCTACCTCGCCGCCCACCTGCTCGTCACCGAGCGCGACCGCTACCCCGCCTTCAACATCCCCATCGTGTGCGTGCCGGCCAGCGTGGACAACAACCTGCCGGGATCGGAGCTGAGCATCGGGGCGGACACGGCGCTCAACGCCTCGGTGCAGGCCCTGGACGCGATCAAGCTCTCAGCCGCCGCCTCGCACCGCTGCTTCGTCACCGAGACCATGGGGCGCCGCTGCGGCTACCTCACGCTCATGAGCGGCATCGCCACGGGCGCCGAGCGCGTCTACCTCAATGAGGACGGCATCACGCTCAAGCAGCTGGCCGCGGACTCCGAGCGGATGGTGGAGTCCTTCCGCTCGGGCCGCAAGCTCTACCTCGTGGTGCGCAACGAGAAGGCGAGCGAGAACTACACGACGGACGTGCTGGCGAAGATCTTCGCCGAGGAGGGCCGCGGGCTCTACGACGTGCGCGAGGCGATCATCGGCCACATCCAGCAGGGCGGCAACCCGACCGCCTTCGACCGCATCATGGCCACCAAGCTCGTCCACCACGCTCTCGGCCTGCTGTCGGCCGAGCTCGGGTCGGGGACCTTCGCGGCCTCCTACGTGGGGCTCGTGCGGGGCCGGCTCGTCAGCCACCCGCTCGCGCGGATGCACGAGGAGCTGGACCTGGACAAGCGCCGTCCGCTGTCACAGTGGTGGATGAGCATGCGCGACGCCATCGGCCTGGTCAACGACAACGACGGCCCGATCCCGCTCAGCGCCCTGCCGGCCTTCATCCCCGAGGCCGACTGAGCAACGGGCCGGGCCCGGAGGTCTCAGCCTCCGGGCCCGGCCCGTGCGCGTCCAGCCTCGCTGGCGCTCAGGCCACCTTGGCGGCGGCGCGGCGCTCGGCGAGGACGGCGTTGTTGGCCTCGACGACCTTCTTCTTGAGCGGGTAGAGCAGGAGGATGGCCAGGGCCACGAGGATGTAGCCGATGCCGGGCACGAGGTTGGAGAGCATGTAGATGCCGTCGACGACGGACCCGCTCTGGGCGTGGCCGGCGGTGGCGGCCGCGGTGTCGTAGCCGATCCACCCCAGGGCCCAGCCGGTCAGGCCGCCGGCCAGCGCCTGGCCGAGCTTGCGCGACCACGAGTAGACGGCGTAGACCGTGCCGTCGCCGCGCTCACCGGTGCGCACCTCCTGGTAGTCGATGACGTCGGTGATGAAGGCCCAGACGAGGAAGTTGAAGCAGGCCATGGCGAACATGGCGACGGCGTAGAAGATGATCCAGGTGGTGGCGGACTCGATCTTGAGGACGTAGGCGGTGATCATGAGCACGCCGCCCACGCTCATGGCGACGATGCCGACCTCGGCCTTGCCGAAGCGGCGCGAGAGCCAGGGGGCCACGAGCACGAGGGCGAGGGTCGGGGCGAGGGAGGCCATGGAGGCCACCGACTGGATCTTGCCGTTGCCGAAGTAGTTGAGGAACAGGTAGCTGAGCATGCCGTTGCCGAAGAGCATGGACACGAGCAGCAGCAGGGCGGCGGCGATGAGGCCGAGCAGGGCCCTGTTGGAGAAGACGGCGGCGAGCATCGAGCCGATGCCCATCTGCTCTCCCTTGGCGGGTGTGGAGTCCACGCGCTCCTCGACGAGGAAGTAGCAGGCGAGGTAGCAGGCGACGGCGAGGACGGAGCAGACCGCGGCGCCCATGGTCATCGAGGGGCCGTCGAGCACGGACTGTCCCTCGGCGTTGGTCTTGTAGACGACCAGCGGCAGGACGGTCATGATCGCGATGTTGGCCAGGGTGGCTCCGGTGGAGCGCCACACGGACAGCTCGGCGCGGTCGTCCGGGTCGGGGGACACGACGGAGGACATGGAGCCGTAAGGGATGTTGATGGCGGTGTAGGTCACCGAGCCCCACAGGAAGTAGGTGGCGCACATCCACACGACCTTGAGCCCGTAGGAGCCGAAGTCCGCGACGAAGGACATGTACATGAGCACGCTGGCCACGGCGACGGGCACGCAGATGTACTTGATCCAGCGGCGGAAGCGGGTGCCGGGGACCTTGAGCGGGAGACGGTCGACCAGCACACCCATGCCGACGTCGGTGAAGCCGTCGCACACGCGGGCGACGAGCAGGAGGGTGCCGACGTGGGCGGGGTCGATGCCGACCACGTTGGTGAAGAACACCATGAAGAAGGCGGCCTGGAGGATGAAGGTGAAGTCGTTGCCGAAGTCGCCGAACATGTATCCGACCTTGTCGCGGATCCCGAAGGGCCGCTTGGGGGTGAGCACGCCGGGGGCGGTCACGGGGGAAGCTGACATGGGGTGGTGTCTCCTGTCTGGTCGCGTCGTTGCGGCGGGCGGGACGGGCTCGCGCACTCGTCCTCGCCTGCAGATGTGGCCTCGACCACGTCTGCGCTGACGACTAAGGCTCACTCACGCGCCCAGGGGCACCCTCCTGTTGCCATATGTTTCCGGCGGGCTCGCGGCGGAATGACGCGGCGTCAGCACCTTCGTGCGGCCCGGGTGGCAACTTCGGGCAACTGCCTCGAGGCATCCTGGGCCCCGAGACAATGAGGCCCTGCCTCGCACCGCCGCGAGCCCCACCGCAGGAGGAGCCCGAATGCTATCCGTCCGCCAGACCCCCTCACGCGACGTCCGCAGCCTCGACGGCGTGTGGCGCTTCCAGCTCGACCCCGCCCAGGACGAGGGCCTGGCCCTGCGCTGGTTCGCCGCCCCGCTTCCCGGGCCCCGCCCGATGCCGGTGCCGGCCTCCTACAACGACGTCACCACCGACGTCTCCGTCCACGACCACGTGGGCCTCGCCTGGTACCAGCGCGAGGTCCAGGTCCCCTCCCGGCTGGGCGAGGACCGCCTCGTCCTGCGCTTCGGCTCCGTCACCCACCACGCCACCGTGTGGGTCGACGACGTCGAGGTCGCCACCCACGCGGGCGGCTACCTCCCCTTCGAGGCCGACATCACCGAGCACGTGCGCCCCGGCGGCACCTTTCGCCTCACCGTCGCCGTCGACAACCGCCTGTCCTGGCAGACGATCCCGCCGGGCTACCTCGGGCGGACCAGCCAGGGCCGCACCGTCCAGCGGTACTTCCACGACTTCTACAACTACGCGGGCATCCACCGCAGCGTCAGCCTCGTCACCCGGCCCGCCGTCCACGTCAGCGACGTCACCGTCGTCACCGGCTTCTCGGGTGAGGAGGGCGAGCGCACCGGCACGGTCGGCTACACGGTGACCACCAGTGCCGAGGCCGAGGTGGGCGTGCGCGTCCTGGACGCCGACGGCACCGTCGTCGCCACGGCCGAGGGCGCCACCGGCACCGTCGAGATCCCCCACGTCACCCTGTGGCGGCCCGGCCGGGGCCACCTCTACACCCTCGAGGTCACCGCCACCGCCGACGGCGTGAGCGACGTCTACCCGCAGCGCTTCGGCGTGCGCACCGTCGAGGTCAGGGACTCCCGCTTCCTCATCAACGGAGAGCCCTTCTACTTCCGCGGCTACGGCCGCCACGAGGACAACATCGTGCGCGGCAAGGGCCACGACGACGTCCTCATGGTCCACGACTTCGAGCTCATGCGCTGGCAGGGCGCCAACTCCTTCCGCACCTCCCACTACCCCTACGCGGAGGAGGTCATGGACCTGGCCGACGAGCTCGGCCTCGTCGTCATCGACGAGACCCCCGCCGTGGGCCTCAACACGGGCATCGCCGGCGGCTTCTTCGCCTCCAAGAAGCTCGACACCTTCTCCCCCGCAACCGTCAACGACGCCACCCGGGACGTCCACGTCGCCGTCACGCGCGAGCTCATCGCCCGCGACAAGAACCACCCCAGCGTCGTCCTGTGGTCGGTCGCCAACGAGCCCGAGTCCGCCACCGAGGCCTCTCACGACTACTTCGCGCCCGTGGCCGCCGCCGCCCGCGAGGCCGACCCCACCCGGCCTGTCGGCTACGTCAACTTCATGCTCGCCACCCCCGACGTCGAGCGGCTCACCGACCTCTTCGACGTCATCATGGTCAACCGCTACTACGGCTGGTACGTCGACACCGGCGACCTCGAGGCCGCCGAGGCCGCCCTGCGCGCCGAGCTCGAGGCCTGGGTGGAGCACGCCCCCGGCCAGCCGATCCTCTTCTGCGAGTACGGCGCGGACACCATGCTGGGCCTGCGCGACGTGCTGGCACGCCCGTGGAGCGAGGACTTCCAGCGCGACATGCTCGCCATGTACCACCGGGTCTTCGACGACGTCGACGCCGTCCAGGGCGAGCAGATGTGGAACTTCGCCGACTTCCAGACCTCCACCGGCATCAACCGGGTGGGAGGCAACAAGAAGGGCATGTTCGCACGCGACCGCAGCCCGAAGGCCGTCGCCTACGAGGTGCGCCGGCGCTGGCTGGCCATGCGCGAGCAGCAGGGCTGCTGAGCACGCCGTTCCCGCACCCACCCACCCCAGGAGGACCAATGGACGACGCCGGCACCCGGCCGCGTCGCAAGACCGTCACGATCTACGACATCGCCGAGGCGGCCGGGGTCGCCCCCTCCACCGTCTCGCGCGCCCTCTCTCGCCCCGGACGGGTGTCCACCGAGACCGCCAGGCGCATCCACGAGGCGGCCGACCGCCTGGGCTACAAGCGCACGGCACCGCGGCGCGTGGAGGCGGGCGCGGAGGAGACCTACGTCATCGCCCTCGTCATCGCCGACGTCGGCAACCCCTACTTCACCCAGCTCATGATCGGCCTGCAGGAGCACGCCGCCGCCAACGGCTACACCGTCCTGCTGCTCGACTCCCGTGAGAACGCCGCTGAGGAGAAGGCCGCCATCGAGCGGGTCCTGCACCTCATCGACGGCATCGTCCTGTCCGCCTCGCGCATGACGAGCGCGACCATCCAGCAGCTCGACCGGGTGGTGCCCGTCGTCTCCCTCAACCGGCAGGTCCCGGGCGTCACCTCGATCCTGCCGGACTCCCAGCAGGGCATGCGCCTGCTCGTCGACCACCTCGCGCCGCTGGGCCACACGAGCCTGACCTACGTGGCCGGCCCCACCGGCTCGTGGGCCAACGGCGCCCGCTGGGAGGCCCTTGGGGCCGCCTGCCGGGCGGCCGGCATCCGCGCCCACCGCATCGGCCCCTTCCCGCCCACCGTCATGGGCGGGGTGCGCTCGGTGGACGCCTGGGCCGCCGGCCCGACCTCCGTCGTCGTCGGCTACAACGACATCCTCGCCATCGGCTTCATGAAGGCCGCCATGGCCCGAGGGCTCGACGTGCCGGGGGACGTGTCCGTCGTCGGCATCGACAACGCGGGCCTGTCCTCGCTCACGGACCCGGGGCTGACCTCCCTGGCGACCGGCTCGCGCACGCTGGGCTCCTCGGCGTCGACGGCGATGGTCGGCTTCCTGCGCCACCGCTCGCAGGCCCAGCCCCTGGTGACGCTGCTCGAAATGAGCCTCAAGCACCGCCAGAGCGTCGGTCCCGCCCCGGGGCACCCGCCGGCGCTCCTCGCCCCCTCCCCCGGCTCCTGACCGACCACCGCCCCCGCACAAGGAGACACCCCATGACGGACCCCCGACCGCTCACGCTCGACCCCGACCGGCTCCTGCCGGCCGACCCGACCACCCGCGCCATCGCCCGTGAGCTCCTCGCCACGGTCGAGAAGGCTCCGATCGTCTCGCCCCACGGCCATGTCCCGCCCGAGTGGCTGGCTCAGGACATCACCTTCGCCGACCCGACGAGCCTGCTGCTCACCCCGGACCACTACACGAACCGCCTGCTGCACTCCCTGGCGGGGGTCGAGCTGGAGGAGATGGGTGTGCCGGTGGGCACCGAGCGCACGCCCGAGCAGTCACGCCGCGCCTTCAGCCGCCTGTGCGAGAGCTGGGACAAGCTGGCGGGCACGCCGGTGCGCTCCTGGTTCACCCACGAGCTCCACGAGGTCTTCGGCATCCGGGTGCGCCCCTCGGCCGAGACCTCCGACGAGATCTACGACGCCATCGACGCCGCGATCCACACGCCCGGGTTCTCCGCGCGCTCCCTCTACGAGCGCTTCAACATCGCCGTGCTGGCGACGACGGACGACCCCTGCTCGGACCTGGCCTCGCACCGCGTGCTCGCCGAGGACCCGACGTGGACGGGCAGGGTCGTGCCCACCTTCCGCCCCGACGCCTACCTCGAGCCGGCCCGACCGGGTTTCAGGGCGCTGACGGAGCGGCTGGGCGAGGTCAGCGGGGCCGACGTGTCCACCTACGCCGGGCACGTCGAGGCGATGCGTCGGCGTCGCGCCTTCTTCGTCAGCAACGGGGCCGTGTCCTCGGACCACTCGCACCGTGACGCCGGCACCGAGCGCCTGCCGGACGCCGAGGCCGAGGTCCTGTACGCGCGCGCCCTGGCGGGCACGATCGACTCCGGCGACGGCGACCGCCTGCGCCGCCACATGGTCAACGACCAGGCCCGCCTGGCCTGCGAGGACGGCCTGGTCATGACGCTGCACCCGGCCGTGTACCGCAACCACGACACGCGCACCTTCGAGCGCTACGGTGCGGACGTGGGCGGCGACATCCCGATGGCCACCGAGCTCACGCGCGCGCTGCAGCCGCTGCTGGAGGCCTACGGCAACCACGAGGGCTTCCACCTCATCCCGATCACGATGGACGAGACCCTGTACTCGCGTGAGCTCGCGCCGCTGGCCGGCTGGTACCGCAGCGTGTACGTGGGGGTGCCGTGGTGGTTCATCGACGAGCCGGACGCGATCCTGCGCTTCCGCGCCGCCTCGACGGGCTACGCGACGCTGTACAAGACGAGCGGCTTCATCGACGACACGCGCGCCTTCTGCTCGATCCCGGCGCGCCACGACATCGCCCGGCGCTGCGACTCGGCCTTCCTGGCGCGGCTCGTGGCCGAGGGCCGCGTCGAGATGGAGGACGCGCTGCGCATCAGCGCGGACCTGGTCGACGCCATCCCGCGCGAGGCCTTCAAGCTCTGAGCGGTGTGCGCGCCCCGGGGCGCGCACACGAGACGGGGAGGGCGCCCGCCGTCATGGCGGGCGCCCTCCCCGTGCTCTCGGGGCCGGTGGCCGGGGTGAGGTGAGGGGGCGAGCCACCGGCCGGTGCCACGCTCAGGCGCGGGCCTTGAGCTTGGCGGTGGCCTCGAACAGGCCGGTGAGGTAGGTGGCGCCCAGGGCGCGGTCGTAGAGCGGGTAGCCGGGCCGGCCCGTCTCGCCCCAGATCATGCGGCCGTGGTCGGGGCGCACGTAAACGTCCGGGCAGGTGTCGTGGATCGCCTCGATGATGGCGGCCATGTCGAGGTCCCCGGTGGCGGAGACGTGCGGCGCCTCCTGGAAGTGCTTGTCGCCCAGGTACTTGACGTTGCGCACGTGGGCCGCGGCGATGCGGCCGCGCTCACCGAACTCGCGGAAGATCGCGGGCACGTCGTTGTCCGGGTTGGAGCCCAGCGAGCCGGAGCACACGCACAGGGAGTTGGCCTCGGAGTCCACCATGCGCACGATACGGTCGAGGTCGTCGCGGGTGTTGCAGATGCGCGGCAGGCCGAAGAGGTCCCAGGCGGGGTCGTCGGGGTGGACGGCCATGCGGATGCCGACCCTCTCGCAGGTGGGGATGATGCCCTCGAGGAAGTAGCGGTAGTTGTCGCGCATCTGCTCGCGGGTGATGCCCTGGTAGCGCTCCATGACCTCGTCGAGGTGGCCCAGGCGCTCGGGCTCCCAGCCGGGCAGGGTCAGGCCGTTCGAGTCGCGGGCGGTGCGCTCGACGATCTCGCGCGGGGTCATGCCCTCGACCTCGGCGTGGTCGTAGTAGAGGCAGGTGGAGCCGTCCTCGTTGACGTGGGCCAGCTCGGTGCGCAGCCAGTCGAAGACCGGCATGAAGTTGTAGATGACGACCTTGATGCCGTGCTCGGCCAGGTTCTCCAGCGTCGTGCAGTAGCTGCGGATGTACTCGTCGCGCGTGGGCAGGCCCATCTTGATGTCCTCGTGGACGTTGACGGACTCGATGACCTCGCAGTCGAGTCCGGCCGCGTTGACCTGGCTGACGAGCGCGCCGATCTCCTCGGCGCCCCAGACCTCTCCGGCCGCCTTGTCCGACAGGACGCCCATGATGCCGGTCATGCCGGGGATCTGCTTGATGTGCTGCAACGGGATCGGGTCGAATCCCTCTCCGTACCAGCGGAAGGTCATGTTCATCAGAGGAGCTCCTTGTCGAGAGTGGTGCGGACGGCGCCGGGGCCGGCCACGAGCCGGGTGAAGTAGGACTCGACCTTGGCCGCCAGCGGGGTGCCGGTGAGGTCGAGGGCGAAGAGGGCGGCGTTGGACAGGATGGGGTGCAGGACCTCACGGGCCTGCTCGGGGGTCAGCGGCCCGGAGAGGCCGACCCCGGCGACGTGCGCGTGCAGCTCGTCGTAGAGCGGGTCCGGTGCGGGCTCGAAGGGGGCGCCGTCGTCGGCGACGCCCATGAGGTAGCGGCACCACAGGGCGATGACGAGCGGGATGGCCTGCAGGCAGCCCATGTCGAGGCCGCGCTCGCGGTAGCGCTTGAGGGTCTCACCGAAGCGGATGGGCATCTTCTGGGAGGTGTCCATGGCGATGCGGGCGGGGTCGTCGGGCAGGTAGGGGTTGGTGAAGCGGACCTCGAGGACCTCGGTGAGGAAGTCGGCGGGGTCGACGACGCCGGGGTCGGAGACCACGGGCAGGCCCTCCACCCACCCCAGCCGGGTGACGAGGGCCCTGAGGGCGTCGTCGCGCATCTCGGCGTCAATGGTCGGCATGCGCAGGAGCACGCCGGCCACGGCCAGGGCCGTGTGCAGGGGGTTGAGGCAGGTGGTGACCTTCATGTTCTCGAACTCGTCGCAGACCTCGCGGGCCACGACGTGGGCGCCGTAGCGCTCGAAGGGCGGGCGCTCGGCGGCGAAGGAGTCCTCGATGATGAGGTACTCGGTGGGCTCGGTGTTGACGAAGCCGGCGACCGCGGTGCGGCCGACCGTGGTGATGCCGGCGTCCTCGACGCCGACGGCGAGCAGGTCGGCGGCGATGGAGGCGTTGGGGCGGGGGGTGATCTTGTCGATGACGGTGATGGGGAAGGCGACCTGGCTGCGGTCGGCGAGCCAGTTGACGAAGGCGGCGCTGACGCTGCCGGCCTCCTCCCAGCCCTGGGCGACGGTGAGGACGGAGTCGCGCAGCTTGTCCCCGTTGTGGCTGAAGTTGTCGCAGCTCATGAGGGTCAGGGGGGCGCCGCCGTGCTCGAAGCGGTGCAGCAGCACCGAGGCGATGAGAGCCATCGTGTGCGGCTGGTAGGCGCGCGGGTCGGAGGCGGTGGCCCGGCGCACGTCGTCGGACAGGGCCCCGGTGGAGTCGTGGACGGCGTAGCCCTTCTCCGTGATGGTGAAGGACACGAGGGTGACCCGGGGGTCCTTGATGAGGTCCAGGAGGCGGGCGTGGTCCTCGGGGCGGCGGGTGGCCAGGCCCTCGCTCATGCCGGCGATGACGCGCTGGTCGCGGGTGCCGTCCGGGTTGAGGGTGACGCCCAGGCTGAGGTAGTCGTGGGCGCCGAGCTGGGTGTCGAGCTCGTCCGGACCCATGGGGGCGACGGCGGTGACGGGCCAGTGGCGGCCGTCGGAGAGCATGTCGTCGGCGATGCGGGCGAGGAAGACGCGGAAGATGTTGCCGGGGCCGACGTGCAGCCAGCGGGGGTCGGTCCGGCCGCGCTCCTGCATGGCGGTGACGTCGAAGGCGGGCAGCGTGATGCCGGCCGCGGCGTAGGCGGCGGTGTCCCTGATCCCGTCGATGGTGAGCTTCATGCCTGGTCTCGTCCTCGTTGGTGGGTGCGGCTGTTCCGGGGCCTCTCGTGGCTGGGGCCTCACGCGTGGCGGGCACGTCGTCGGGCCTGTGAGGAACGGCTCAAGCGTGGCACCGCGGGGTGCGGGGCCGGCCGTGTTGACAGATGTTGCCACCGTCTCCGCCGTCGTCCCCTGCCTCCTCACCGGTGCGGCCCGGCCCCGGTGGTCCCACGACGGCGACGGCCCGGCCGTCCTGGTGCGCAGGGCGGCCGGGCCGTCGTCGGGTGGGCTCAGTAGCCGATCGACCTCAGGTACTCGCGCGAGTCCCGGATGCAGTCGAAGGGGTCGCGCCCGTAGGTGAGGTCCTGCTCGATGAGGTAGAACTCGGCTCCCGCCTCGGCGGCGGCGGGCAGCAGGGCCGGCCAGTTCATGTTGCCCGCACCGACCTCGGCGAACTCGATGATGTTGACGAACTTCTCGTAGCCCTCGAGGAAGCGCCCCTGCTCCATGAGCTCCAGGGCCTCGGCCGGCAGCTCGGTGACCCGGTAGTCCTTGACGTGGATGAGACGGCACACGCCCGCGTACTGGGCGAGCATGTCGAGCGGCGCCATGCCCCCGCGCTGGACCCAGTGCAGGTCGACCTCGAAGTGCAGGTCCGGGGCCACGCGGCGCACGATGTCGAAGATCCGCTCGCCGTCGAACTTGTGCAGGTCCACGTGGTGGTTGTGGTAGCACAGCGTGATGCCCTCGACCTTGAGCCGGGAGGCGTAGCCGTTGGCCTCGGCGGCCCAGGCCTCGGTGGCCTCCTTGGAGACCATGGCGGAGAAGTCCATCATGCCGATGCGCAGGAAGCGGCAGCCCAGGCGCCGGCAGTGGGCGACGAGCGTGTCGAAGTCCTCATCGAGGGTGTGGAGGTCCCGTCCCTCCTGGTGGCGCAGCCCCGTGGACAGGGCGGCGACCTCGATGCCGAGCTCGCCCCGGGCACGCTCGAGGTCAGCGACGTTGGCCTCGGTCATGGGGATCTGGGAGACCTCGACGGCGTGGAGGTCCAGGGCTGCCAGGCGCTCGAGGACGGCGTACATGCCCTGCTCGGCGACCTGGTCCTTGAGCATCATCATCTGGACGCCGAGGACCGGCGTGGTCCGCGTGGTGGTGGCAGTCATCTCAGGCACGCTCCTCGAAGGCTCCCTCGGCGGCGATGCGCTCGTTGAGCAGGGTGAGGTAGGTGTCCTCGTCGAAGTCCTCGATGGACACCTCCTGGCCGGTCCAGGAGGACAGGTGGATGGCGTTGGCCAGGCGCACGCCGTGGATGCCGTCGGCGCCGGGGGCCAGCAGCTCCTCCTCGCCGCGCACGGCCGCGGCGAAGTTGCGCAGCACCTCGCAGTGCTGCTCGCCCCACACCGAGCCGTAGTCCTTGGTCTCGGTGGTCATGAGGGTGGTGGGGTCGAGCGCTCCGGTGAAGAGGTTCTTGACGTCCTCCATGCTCATGCCGGCGGACAGGGTCCGCTCGTCCTCGTTGAGGCGGGTGATGGTGACCGTCTGGGAGTCCTCGACGACGACCTTGCCCTTGTCGCACAGGATCTCGAGGCGGTCGGTGCCCGCGATGTCGTTGGTGCAGGTGATGAAGGAGCCGGTGGCGCCGTCGCCGAAGTCGACCAGGGCGTTGACCTCGTCCTCGACGGCGATGTCGCGGCGGAAGCCGTACTGGCACTTGGCGAAGACGGAGCGGGGCACGCCGCACACCCACTGCCACAGGTCGAGCTGGTGGGGGGCCTGGTTGACGAGGACGCCGCCACCCTCGCCGCCCCAGGTGGCGCGCCAGGCGGACTGGTCGTAGTAGCCCTGGGGGCGCCACCAGGTGGTGATGGTCCAGGTGGTGTGCTTGAGGGCGCCGAGCTCGCCGGAGGCGATGAGACGGCGCAGGTCCTGGTAGAGAGGGTTGGTGCGCTGGTTGAAGAAGACGCCGAAGGTGAGCTCGGGCCGGGTGGCGGCGTAGCTGATGAGCTCCTTGGCCTGCTTGGTGTAGACGCCGACGGGCTTCTCGACCAGGGCGTGGACGCCGTGCTCGAGGGCGTAGACGCCGACCTCGGGGTGCAGGTAGTGGGGGACGGTGGTGACGACGGCGTCGACGTCGCCGGAGGTCACCATCTGCCGGTAGTCGGTGTAGAAGGGGACGCCGTAGCCGTCGGCGGCCTCCTTCTTCTCCGGCAGGATGTCACAGATGGCGCCGATCTCCATGCCGGGGACGCGGCCGGAGGCGATGAAGCCGGCGTACATGCCGCCCTCGGCGCCGAGGCCGATGATGCCGAGCCTGATGTTGTCGGACATGGGTCTCCTTGGGGTACGTGTGTGGTTGTCGGTGGTTGGTGGGTGTGGCAGCGGGTGGTGCTCCCCCGCGGCCCTCAGACGCTGATGGGGGTGGCTGTGGGTGCGGGGGTGCCCGCCGAGGCCCGGTAGACGGCCTTGGCCATGGCCAGGCAGCGGGTGGCCTCACGCGGCGAGATCCAGAAGGGCTCGGCCTCGTCGAGGCGGTTGTAGAAGTCCCGGATGAGCAGCTCGTGGCTCACGCCCCAGTAGGAGCGTCCGGAGCTGGCGGCCCGGCGCTCCTCGTGGCGCTCGGTGCGCCCGTCGGCCCAGCGGACCTCGAGCCCGTCGCGCAGGGTGACGTAGGCCTTCTCGCAGTCGAGCTCGATCTCGACCGGGCGGTGGGTGGAGAGGTTGACGGTGCCGTAGAAGCAGGTGGTGGTGCCGTCGGCGTGGGTGAAGCGCGCGTAGGCGGTGTCCTCGACCTCGCTGACGCCCGCGAACTTGTCGGTCGAGACATGGCCCTGGACGCCGACGACGTCGCCGAGCAGCCACTGGATGAGGTCGAGGGTGTGGGGCGCCTGGTTCATGAGCAGGCCCCCGCCCGAGCGGGCCCACTGCCCGCGCCAGGGCTTGGACGGGTAGTAGCCCTCGCTGCGAGACCAGGCGACGGTGGCGTAGGCGCCGCGGACGGTGCCGAGGGCGCCGGAGGCCAGCAGGCGCTTGAGCTCGACGGAGGAGACATTGTAGCGGTTCTGCAGGCAGATGCCGATCTTGGGGGCGGTGCGTCCCGCGGCGGCGGCCTCGGCCTGGAGGCGGGCGACGGCGTCGACGAGCCGCTGGGCCTCGTCGAGCTCGTGGGCGACGGGCTTCTCCTGGATGACGTGGATGCCGGCCTCAAGGGCGGTGAGGGTGGCGTCGACGTGGGCGTCGTGCGGGGTGGTGACGTGGATGACGTCGGGGCGGGCGGCCTCGATGAGCTCGGTGAGGTCGCGGTAGCCGGGCGCCCCGTGGGCCTCGACCGCCGCGGCCAGGGCGTCGGGGTCCGTGTCGCACAGGCCGACGAGCTCGATGCCCTCGATGTCGGTGATGGCCTGGAGGTGGATCGCGGCGACATCCCCGCAGCCGACGACGGCGGCGCGCCGGGGGGCGGTAGCGGTGAGGCTCGTGCTGCTCACGGGCGAGCCTCAGACGGCCTCGACGCCGACGGCGGTGAAGAGCGAGAGCAGGGCGGTGTGGGCGCGGGTCCAGCCCTCGGGGCCGGACAGGGCGCCGTAGGCGTCGAAGTCCCCCAGGTGCGGCTCGAGGGAGAAGAAGCCCCTGTAGCCGCTGTCCTTGAGCACCCGGACGAGCTCGGGCCACTGGCCGTCGCCCTCACCGCAGGGGGTGACCTCACCGAGGTCGTCGGCACCGGTGGGGAACTTGGCGTCCTTGCAGTGGATGTAGACGGTGCGGTCCTTGACGAGGGGCCAGGCCTCGTCCACGGGGCGCACGCCGCACTGGACGTAGTTGGCGGGGTCGAAGGCGGCGCGGTAGGAGGGCGAGTCGATGGTGCTCAGGAGGTCGGCGACGCGGCTGGGGACGTCGCCGTAGATGTCCTTCTCGTTCTCGTGGAGCAGGACGACGCCGCTGCCCTCGGCGACCTCGACCATGGCACGGGTGCGGCGCAGGACCTCGTCGCGGTACTGGGCGGGGTCCTCGCCCTCGGGGATGAAGAAGGAGAAGACGCGGATGTAGGGGGCGCCGAGGAGGCGGGCGACCTCGACGGCGTGGCGGGTGCGCTCGAGGTGCTCCTCGAAGGGGTCGGTGACGAGGATCTTGCCCAGGTCGCTGCCGATGCTGGACAGGGCGATGCCGGCGGCGTCGAGCCTGGCCTTGACCTGCTCGAGCTGGTCCTGGCTGAGATCGAGGACCTTGGTCATCTCCACGGAGCGCAGCTCGAGGTGGCGGACGCCGAGGGTGCTCAGGAGGGCGATCTGCTCGTCGAGGTCGGGGCTGATCTCGTCGGCGAAGCCGGTCAGGGTCCACATGGGTTCTCGGTGTCCTTTCACCTGGAGTCGTCCGCGTCGTGGAGACACCTGGCAGTCGGCTGCGGGGGTGACGGCGTGCGCTCGACGGTGCCCGTCCGTGCTGTCCCCTGCTCGTCCCGGCTGCGGTGGCGGTCCTCGTTCGGTTCCTCGAGGCTATGGCGTCCGCCACGTCCGGCCGGGGAGTTTCCGATTGTTGCCACCGAGACCGGTCGACGAGGCGGGCCCTGGTGGGCCCCGTGCCGGCTCAGCGGGTGGTGGTCTCTGGTGTCTTCCCGGGTCTGAGGGCGAGGACGGCGAGGGAGTAGAGCAGCGGGATGACGGCGCACACGAGCAGGGCGGGGCGCAGACCGGTGCCGGAGTCCTGGGGCAGGAGCGCGGCGAGCGAGGAGAGCAGGCTGCCATTGGTGGCGGAGGCGGCCAGGCTGCCGGCACCGGCGGGGCCGAGGGTGGCGCCGGCGTCGCCGAAGAGGGCGATGACGGCGAACATGGCGCCGCCCCCGGCGGGGAAGCGGGCGGCGGTCAGCGAGGTGGCGCCCGGCCACATGAGGGCGACGAAGAGGCCGGTGGCGGCACAGGCCAGCAGGGTCACCGTGCTGACCGGGGAGGTGGCGGCGAGGAGGTAGCAGGCGGTGGCGCCCAGGCCGCAGACGACGAGGGTGGGGCGCAGCGGCACGCGGTCCCCGAGCACGCCGTAGGCGGTGCGGGCGATGGCCATGAGCAGGGCGAGCAGGCCGGGGCCGAGCAGGTCGCCAACCTCCTTGCTCACGCCCGTGCCCTGCTGGGCGAAGAAGCTCGACCACTGGCTCATCGTCAGCTCGCTCGCGCCGCCGAGCGCCATGAGGGCCAGGGCGAGGAGGAAGGCGGGGGCGCCGAGGAGGGAGCGCAGGCTCGTGCGCTGCTCGTCGGGGACGGTGTCCGGCATGGGCACGCGGGTGAGGATGAGGCCGTTGAGGGCGGGGACGAGGGCCCACAGGGCGGGAAGGAGCCACCAGTGCTCAGGGCCGACGACGGCGAGCAGTGCGGTGGTGCCCAGGACGACGGCGAGCTGTCCCCAGCAGTAGAAGGAGTGCAGCAGGGCCATGCCGGACTCCTTGGAGCGTCCGGGCTCGGCGGGCATGTGCTCGATGATGGGGCTGGCGAGGACCTCGGTGAGCCCGCCTCCGACGGCGTAGACGGTGGCGGCCAGGCACAGGCCGGCGAAGGGGGCGCCGAGCAGGGGCGGCAGGAGGGCGAGCAGGAGCAGGCCGCTGGCGGCCAGGACGTGGGCCAGGACCATGAGGGGCCGGTAGCCGACGCGGTCGACGAGGCGGACGCAGACGGCGTCGGTGACGAGCTGGACGGCGAAGTTGAGGGAGGCGAGCAGCCCGAGCTGGGCGACGTCGATGCCCAGGCGCTCGTGGAAGACGACGAAGAGCAGCGGGGCGAGGTTGTTGACGATGGCCTGGACGACGAAGGCCCCGTAGGTGGAGCGACGGGCGGCGGTCCAGCTGCTCAGGGGGCGGGTCGGGGCGGGGTGCGCGCTCGTGGTGCTGCTCGTCATTGAGGTCCTCGGGTGCTCTCGTGGGGCTGTCGTGGCTGAGAGCCAGCCTACACACGCTACTTACTAGTTACTCGATAGCGTGTCGCTGGTTCTGCTCTCCGGCCCCGCCCGCCCGACGCCCTCGGCCAGCGCCCTGGGCCAGCACGCTGGACTAGCCCCCTCGGTCTGGCCTGCCGCACGGTCCACCGCCAGGCACCGGGCCGGCACGCTCCGGCCCGCGGGGCGGCACGAGGTGTGCGGCGTCGGCTGCACCGGGTCCGGCCGGGGCCACCTCGCCGGCCCACCCCGCCCCGGAGGCAGGGACGGGGCACGCTCAGAAGGGCGGGACCTCGTCGAGCAGGGGTGCGAGGCCCAGGGCGTGCAGGGCCCGGTCGTAGGGGACGGACTCGAAGGCTCCGGCGCTCTCACCGGGGCGCGGGCCGTAGGTCTCGAGCACCGGCCGCCTCTCTATCGGCGCCCGAGCCTGGGTCTGCGCGCGGGGCCGGTCCCGGCCCTGCACCCGCGCCCGGGACTGGGCCTGATCCTGGGGCTGAGCCCGGCCCCACGCCCGAGCCTGGGCCTGGGGCTGAGCCCGGTCCCACGCCCGAGCCTGGGCCTGGGCCTGGGCCCGGGGCCGGAGCGGGACAGGGGCATCGGCCGCGGCGGCGAGCTCAAGCCCTTTCTCGAGCCGGGCGATGACGGGCGCGGTCAGCGCCCGCTCGAGCCACGCGGGCACCCGCCCACCGGGACGGGTGGCACCCCTGGGGCCGACGCGCTGGGGCAGACGGCGCACGCTGCCGTCCGGGCGGCGCTCGTAACGCGCCCCGGTGGGAGTGCGCCAGGTCAGGGCACCCTCGGAGGTGCGGGTCAGCGCCCAGCCGGGGGTGTGCTTGAGGCGGTGGTGGGCCTCGCACAGGGTGGTGAGGTTGTCCAGGCTGGTGGTGCCTCCCTCGCCCCAGGCCCGCACATGGTCGATATCGCACCGCCCGGCGGACACCTGGCACCCGGGGTGGGTGCACGAGACGTCGCGGGCACGCACGAGGTCGGCCAAGGCGGCCGGGGGCCGGTAGCGGGTACGGCCGACGTCGAGGACCGTGCCACTGAGCGGGTCGGTGACCAGCCGCCGCCACGTCCCCCCGGCGGCCAGCGCACGAGCGACGGCGGCCGGGACGGGTGCGGTGCGCCCGCCCACCGTGAGGGTGGCGACCTGGGCTGCGGGCGCGGCCGGGGAGGCGGGACCGGCCAGCACGTCCGGAGCATCTGGGGCGGCGGGACCTGCCGGAGCGTCCGGTGCGGCCGGGGCGACAGTCCTCAGGGCAGGCGGCGCCGCCTCGGCGACCAAGACGGTCGGCGCCCCTGTGTGGGCCAGCACGGCCGGGGCGGCGGGGCTGCCGGGCGCACTGCTGCCAGGGTCGGCGGGAGCAGGCGTGTCGAGCAGGTCGACGAGGTGGTCGAGGGGAACGGTGACGTCGACCTGGACACTCAGGCCCGGCGGCGGGAAGACGGGCTCGTGGCCCGACGGGCTCCACCACGCACTGGTTGAGCCCACCAGACCACTGAGCGAGGCCAGCAACCGAGTCAGGGGCACCCCATCGGGCAGCAGCTCGGGCTGGCGGCAGGTGCCGTCCCGCACGCCAGCAGAGCTCACCACATCCGCACCGTCCACGACATCCGCGCCATTCAGAGCACCCACTGCGCCCACAGCCCCCACGGCGTCCGCACTGCTCGCGGCGCCCACAGCATCCAGACGTTCCGCCAGACCCGTTCCAACAGCTGCGGTTGGAGCGGCCGCGGCGCTCGCAGTACCAGACGGGCGCGCAGCACCCGCCGCGTCGACCGCGCAGGCCACGTCCACAGCACCCGCCGCGTCGACCGCGCAGGCCACGTCCACAGCACCCGCCGGATCCACCGCGGCCGCGGCACCCGGTGCTCTCGAAGTGGCCGACATACCCGCTGCACTCGGGGCCTCGACAGTGCTCGTGACCTCGGCAGTGCTCGCGTCTCTCACTGCGCCCGCGGCGCCCGAGAGAGTCGCGGGCTGCGCAGCGGACTGCGCCACAGCCCGTGCTGCGGCGGCCTGGCTGCCGCGCAGCGCGGCCAGGGTCATGCCGGTGAGCGCGTCGGCACGCAGCTGGCCCAGGCTCCGCTGGTCCCCCATGGCCCGAGCACTGGCGGCCACGGCGTCGAGCGTGGCGTCGATGAGGAACGCGTCCGGCGTAGGCAGCAGCAGGCTCATCTGACTCACGCCCTCACCAGCAGGACGCGGACGGCTGACCCGGCGCCCCGCGCTGTTCCTCCGGCGGCGTTCGCCGGCCCCCTCGGGGTCCAGGACGGCCAGCGCCCGGTCCAGGTCCTTGGCCAGCTGCGAGTGGGTGCGGTGCGGCGCACCCGGCAGCACCTGCTCCTGGACCACGCGGGCGACACCAGGATCCTCGCCCCTGAGCCGACGGACCACGAGCCCAGCCTTGGCCTCATCGACCAACCCAGCACGGTGCAGGCGCTCAACAGGAGCAAGCGGGCCGCCCAGAAGAGCCTCACCCCGCTCAATGACCTGGCCGGCACGGGTGCGCGAGACACCCAACCGGCAGGCGATCTCACTAGAGGCGTTGAAGACGCGCTCGTCGCGGCTGGGACGGGGCGCAGCGGCGCTCCACTCGTCCGCCCGAGTGGACATGTCGGCGGTGCGCGCCAGCAGCGCCGCGAGCACCGCCTCGGCCCAGCCCGCCCAGGCCCGAAGCCGCGAGGCCGCAGCAAGCAGCTCGCCCACAGCCTCGGCCCCCAGAGCAGCCACCATGGCAGCCCCACCACCAGCCGCGTCCAGGCGCTGACCGGCAGCGGCATCCAGCAGGGACCGCTCCGCAGGGTCGAGAAGATGAGGAGGAAAGGCGGTCTGACGCGGATCCTGCGGGCGCCCGCCCCGGCCGCCGGCCGGGGCCCCACCGGACGACGGCACGCGAACAGCGCCCTCGGAGGCCGGCGCCCCAACAGCACCCTCAGCACTCGACGCACCGGCAGCCCCCTGAGAGGTCTGCGCGCCGGCGGCGCCCTCGACCCCACGGGAGGGGACCGAGACACCACCACCCGCAGCCGGCCAGGAGTCAGCGTCATCCTCCGCGACGAGCAGGTGGGACAGAACCTCCTCCAGCACGACGGCGAGGTCCCCGCCCGGAGCCATGGCCGACAACCGGTCCAGCAGGGCGTCACGAGAACCAAGACGGTCGAGAGGGTCGCGAAAGCCGGGCGAGCCAGCCTCCGCCCCAGTGGACACAGCAGCTCCGGCGGGTAGGACAGTCCCGGCGAGGCCCTTGGCAGGTCCAGCAGTCCCGGCCAGCGCAGATGGCGACACGCCACCCGCGCCTACCAGGGTCACTCCACCCACCACCGCTTCGAACATATGTACAGTCTACTACGGGAACGCCGCGTACGGAACCCCAAGAACACTGCAGCTCCAAGCGAATCCGTCCACCAGGACCGCAGCTCACGATGCTGCCGACGGCAGCATCACGGCCGACGACAGCCGTGCCCCCACCTGCGACGGCCATGGCGGCACGCACCCCCTGCCGTCGCCCATCCGAGGCACCGACCCCGGCCCCGGGGACATCCCCACGCCGCTCATGACTCGTACCAGGCAACACCCGGCTTCGTTCACACCCGGCACCACTCCCGCCCGGCACCACCCAGAGCCACTCCCGCCCGGCACCACCTCCGGCATCCCTCTATCCTCGTGGCGATGCCCCGCTCCCCCGTCCACCCCTGTGCCAGCGCCTCCCACACTGTCCGGCTGCTGCTCGCCGTCGTCCTGGCCGGTGCGGCCGCCGGGCTCGTGGGGATCGCGATGGCCCTGCTCCTGGAGGGCTTCGAGACACTCTTCTACGGCGTCGCCGAGGGCTCGCTGCCCGAGCGCGTCGAGGCGGCCACCACTGCCAGGCGCGTGCTCGCCCCCGCGGTGGGCGGCTTGCTCGCCGGGGTCCTGTGGTGGTGGCAGCGCGCCACCGGCGGTGTCATCGGTGTCGAGCGCGTCGTCGCGGACCTCAGTGGGGACAGCGCCCGCCGGATGGGGCTCCTGCGACCCTTCGGGGACGCGGTGCTCCAGGTCCTCACGGTCGGCTCGGGCAACTCGGTGGGCCGTGAGGGTGCCCCGCGGCTGGCGGCGGGGGCCGTCGCCGTCCGGGTGGCACGCAGTCTGGGGCTGGACCGCTCCTGGGGGCCGCTGCTCGTCGCCTCCGCTGCAGGTGCGGGGCTGGCAGCGATGTACAACGCCCCGCTGGGCGGGGCCGCCTACGCCGTTGAGCTCGTCATGCTCTCCGGCACCCGACGACGGGGAGCACTGCTCGCCATTCCGGTGAGCGTCGTCGCCACGCTCGTGTCCTGGCTGCACTCGGGCGGGCGCGCCAGCCTCGAGATGCCGCTCGCCCCGTTCGGCTGGGCGGCGCTGGTCGGCTGCCTCGTCGTCGTGCCCGTGGCGGCCGGGGCGGGGTGGGCGGCGCGCGGCCTGTGGGCGTGGGTGCGCGCGCACCCGCTGCCGGGGCGCTGGACGCTGCCGCTGGGGATCGGGGCCGCGGGCCTGCTGACCGGGACCGCCTCCTTGTGGCTTCCCGTGCTGCTGGGCAACGGCCGCGACGCCTTCCAGGCGGCCCTGCTCTGCCCCACGTCGGCGGCTGCCGCGACGGCGCTGCTCGGCGTCGTCGTCCTCAAGCCGTTGCTCACGGCCGCCACGCTCGGGGCGGGGGCCACGGGCGGGCTGCTGGCCCCCTCCTTCTCGCTGGGCGCCAGCGCGGGCGCGCTCGGAGCCCTGGGACTGGGAGCGCTGGGGCTGCCGGCGAGCGTGAGCGCGGCGGCCCTGGCGGGTGCCGGCGTCACCCTGGGGGTCACGCAGCGGGCCCCGGTCTTCGCGGCGGTCTTCGTGTGGGAGCTGACTCGCGGGCCGGTGTGGATGCTGCCCGTGCTGCTGGGGTCGTGCTGGTGCGCCTGCGCCCTCACCAGCGGCCGGCCGGACCAGCGCTCCTGAGACACCGTCCCTGAGACACCGCCCCCTGAGAGCCCTTCCCTGGGACAGCACCCACTGGGACAGCACCCACCAGGACGGTGTCACTCGGACGCCATGACCGGGCGAGGCGCACCGAGGCGGCGGCGGGGCCGCGACCTGCTCGCAGCGAACCGCGGCCCCGCCGTCGTCCCGCACCTGCCCCCTCAGGGCCGGTGCACTCAGACAGTGCGTCGCAGGATGACGGAGTCCCAGCCCCCCAGGTGCTCGGGGGCGCCGGTGCCGGAGGCGGCGGCATCATCAACCGGCAGGGAGGCGAGGAGCACCCGCTCGGCGTCGGACCACTCGTCCAGGTCCACCCCCTGGGCAGCGAGCAGGGCACACAGGTCGGAGCCCTCTCCCAGCGCGACGCCCTGGCGGGTGAGACTGGCCAGCAGCAGGACCTGCTCGCGCTCGCCGTCGGCGCGCACGTGCTCGCGCAGCACGCACCAGGTGCCGGCCTCACCGGCGTCCAGCAGGCGGAAGGTGCCCAGGGCGACGGCGTCGTCGCAGTGCCGCAGGGCGATGAGGGCCCGGTAGTGCTCGAAGACGCTGCCGGGCACGCCCACCTGGGCGGCGGCGTTGACCTGCGGGTAGTTGGGGGTGACGTCGATCCAGGGGGCGGCGGTGGTGAAGCCGGCCTGGGGGCCGTCGTCCCACTGGACGGGCGTGCGGGCGTTGTCGCGCGAGCTGGTCGTCATGGAGGCCAGCACGGCGGCAGGGTCGTCGCCGTGGGCGACGCGCTCGTGGTAGTGGTTGACGGACTCCAGGTCCCGGTAGGAGGCCAGGCCCGTGAAGACCGTGTTGGTCTGCCCGATCTCCTCTCCCTGGTAGACGTAGGGCGTGCCGCGGTGCAGGTGCAGGACGCTGGCGAGCGTCCTGGCGCTGATCTCGCGCCAGGCGGGGTCGTCGTCGCCGAAGCGGGAGACGGCGCGGGGCTGGTCGTGGTTGTCCCAGTAGCTCGACCCCCATCCGAGCTCGCCGGTCACGCGGCCGGCGTCGTCGACGGCGGGGGCCAGGGCCGCCTGCCAGGCGGCGAGGTTGTCCTTGAGGGCAGCCATGTCCACGGGGCGGGGGTCGAACTTGCCACCGGGGCCCTCGGCCAGGCCCACGTGCTCGAACTGGAAGACCATGTCGAGCTCGCCGCGGGCGGGGTCGGTGTAGAGCGGCGCGTCCGCGAGGGTGACGCCCGGCGCCTCCCCGACGGTGAGGATGTGGCGGCGGCGCGGGGCGAGGACCGTCTCGTTCATCTCGTGGAGGAACTCGTGGATGCGCGGGCCGTTGGCGACGGCGGCGAAGCCCGAGCCGTAGAGGTCGCCCTCCCCCCGGGGCCCGTCGGCCAGCGGGTAGGTCTTGGAGATGAGGTTGATGACGTCCATGCGGAAGCCGTCGACGCCGCGGTCGAGCCAGCGGCCCATCATGTCGTAGACGGCGGCGCGGACCTCGGGGTTCTCCCAGTTGAGGTCCGGCTGCTTGACGGAGAACAGGTGGAGGTAGAACTCGCCGGTGGCCTCGTCCCACTGCCAGGCGGAGCCGGAGAAGGCCGAGCCCCAGTTGGTGGGCTCGGTCCCGGGCTCGCCCGGGACCAGGCCCGCGACCTCGCGCGCCGGGCGCCAGATGTACCAGTCGCGCTTGGGGTTGTCGCGTGAGGAGCGGGACTGGGCGAACCAGGGGTGCTCGTCGCTGGTGTGGTTGACGACGAGGTCCATGACCAGGCGCATGCCGCGCGCGTGCAGGCCCGCGATGAGGTCGTCGAGGTCCTTCAGACTGCCGAAGAGGGGGTCGATGTCCTCGTAGTCGCTGATGTCGTAGCCGTTGTCGTCCTGGGGGGAGCGGTAGACGGGGCTGAGCCACACGACGTCGACGCCGAGGGCGTCGAGGTGGTCGAGACGGCTCGTGATGCCGGGGATGTCGCCGTAGCCGTCGCCGTCGGTGTCCTGGAAGGAGCGGGGGTAGACCTGGTAGACGACGGCGCGGCGCCACCAGTCGGCCTCCTGGCCGACGTGGCGGGGGCTGGTGACGAGGGCGGGGTGGCTCATGGGTCCTCCTGGGGACGGTGGTCGACGTCGGTGTCGCGGTGGGCGGCGGTACCGGGGCGAGCGGGCCGCCCGTGGTCGGTCGGCGGGCAGGGGCGCCCGTGCGTGCCGGTGGCAGGAGGGTACGCCGCGCGGGTAGAGCGGTAAACCTCTCGGCGTGGATGACGCGGTGCAGGACCGGGCGCACGGGCTCGGCCGGAGCCCGGTCAGCCGCGGGCGGGCGCCCTCCTCAGGCGGGTCGCACCAAGGACCTCGAGCGAGGGCACCGGATCGCGCGCCTGGCTGCGGTCGCGGCAGCACGACGGGTTGACGCCGATCTCCCCCGCCTCACCGTGCGCGAGCACGACGGTGCCCCGCTGGCCCGCGGCACTACCGTGCTCGCGCCGGTGTCCCGGGTCACGGGCAGGCCGTGGACCGCGTCTGACCGGAGCGCGCTCCGGCGAAGACGGGTCCGAGATCCCGCCACCGCTGCGCCCGGACCAGCACCGGCACCTCGCCGAGGGGGTAGTCCCGCTCGTGCACGGTGCCTCCGAGCACCCTCTCACCGGTCCACGGATCGACCCAGCGCCCGGCAGGCACGTAGATCCTCCACGGACCGCGCCCTGGCTCGGTCACAGGGTTGACCACGATGTCGTCACCCAGCAGGTACTCGGTCTCGTAGTCCCAGATCACTGGATCGGAGGTCTCGAAGAACAGGGCCCGCATGAGCGGCTTGCCACCACGCAGGGCCTGTACGGCCTGCTCCGCCAGGTAGGGGCGCAGGCCCTGGCGCACCGCGACGAGCTCTCGCGCACAGTCCACGACCCATGGGCAGGACCTGCGCTCAGCAATGTTCCAGGGCGTCCTGTCGCGGCACGGGGCGCGGTGCCCGTTGAACTCCGAGTGGTACTGCATCACGGGCATGAAGACGGACGCCCCCCAGGACCGCAGGTAGAGCTCGGCCTCGGGCACGTCGCCGGAGAACCCGGCGATGTCCCACCCCCAGTAGACGACGCCGCAGGCCGAGGCTGTCAGTCCCGCCCGGATCGCGGCACGGAAGGCCTCCCAGGTCGAGCCCTCGTCGCCCGCCCAGAAGGCGCCGTGGGCCTGGGAACCGGTGAAGCCGGAGCGGGAGAAGGTGACCGGGGCCCGGCCCTCGCGGCGCAGGAGATCTCCGTAGGCGCGCGCATAGGCCACCGGGTAGAGGTTGGCCCCCGCCTCTCCGACGCTGCCGTCGCCGAAGCGCAGGCCCCTTCCCCAGGCGTGCTCACCGCCATCGGTCTTGAACCCATCGACGCCCACATCCGCGACGAGGTAGCGACGCCAGCTCGTCCACCACTGCGCCCCCTCCGCGGTGGTCAGGTCCGGCATGAGCGCGCCGGGGAACCACCAGCCGCGGTTGGCGTAGGGACGTCCGTCAGCCCGGCGGACGACGTGGCCGGACTCCAGCAGGGCGTCGCGCTGGGCGGCGGCAAGTGCGCCGAGGCCCGGCTCGTCCTTCTGCAGGGGGACCTGCCACAGAATGACGCGCACGCCCCGGTCGTGGAGCTCGGCGACCATTCCGGCGGGGTCGGGCCAGGCGCCGTCGGCCGGGAACTCGAAGTGCTCGTAGGAGTAGGGCCGGGAGGGGTCCCCGCGGTAGCGCGAGTCGCGGAAGACGCAGAACCCCTCCTCGTCGCTCCACGCCTCGATGACCACCACGGACACGGGGATCCCCTCCCGCTCGTGCCGCTCGACCTGCTCCATGACCCTGTCGCGGGTGTTCCACTCGTTGCCGGAGGCCCACAGTCCGAAGACCCACTCGGGGAGCTCCTCGCCGCGTCCCGTGCACGCCGTGTAGGCGGCCAGAACCTCCTCGGGGGCACCGTCCCACACGGGCACCTCCACCTGGGGACACCGTTCGGCCCGTCCCAGCTCGATCTCGACGATGAGCGCGTCGGGGTCGTCGGAGGCGATGGCGAGGCGAGTGCGGCCCGCAGTGGCCACGTGGAACCCCCATCCTGACGCGCCAACGACATGGGCGAAGGGCATGGGGAAGTAGGTGAAGGGCGTGCGCCACTGCCCCTTGTACTGCTCGAAGACGCGCAGGTCGACGTCGTGCCCGCGCTGGTCGAGCGCGTCGTAGCGCTCGCCGAGCCCGACGACGTGCTCGTCGTGCTCCAGCCGCATGGCGAAGCGCACGCCGTGGGTACCGGCCGACGAGGTCAGCCAGGTGACCGAGTCCTCGAGCGCCCGACGGCACAGCAGCCGCCCCGCCTCTCCTCGGGCGGGGCCGGGCACCCACTGCGCCGACTCCACTGGGAACCAGTCGGTGCGCGTGCTCCGCCCGGAGAGCCGGGTGAGGAGGAAGCGGTAGCGCCACGGCCCCTCGGGTGCACGAGGGATCGTTACCGTCCAACCGGCCGGACCGACGGCGGCCGCCTGCGCGGCGGCCAGATGCCCCTCGGCCCCGATGACCGACCTCACGGCATCGGAGGGCTGCAAGGCGATGTGCTCGCGTGCGCCGGCGCGCGTCTCGATCTCGACGACGGCCCCGGCCAGCGGGTCTCCCGGGACGATCCCGAGCCTGACGGGCTCACCCGCGACCGGTAGCAGGGGGACGCGCTCCTCGTCGCCGTGGTCGTAGGGGTGCTCCCTCCCCTCCGGCACGTGGATCGGGTCGGGGGCGGTCATAGTGCGTCTCCTTCTCGGGTCGTCGTGGGGGCGGGCGGGCTCGCAAGGGTCGCTCCGGGGACCCAGGTGACGGGCAGGACCGTCCCGCGAGGAGCTGGTTCGTCCTCCCCGATGGCCTCGATGAGGTAGTCCACGGCTGTCGTGGCCTTGTCGCGGACCGACTGACGCACGGTCGTCAGCGGGGGAACGGTGTACGTGGACATGTCCAACCCGTCGAAGCCGACGACGGACACGTCCCCGGGGACGTCACGGCCGCACTGCCTCAGTCCGGCGACGATTCCCAGCGCCAGGAGGTCACCGGAGGCGAAGACGGCCGTGACCTCCCTGCGCCCCTGCACCAGGCGGTGGGCGAGGGTCCGCCCCTGCTCGAAGTCGACCTCCGCGAGGAAGATGTCGCGGCGCCTGAGGGCCACACCGTGCTCGGCGAGCCCCCGCCTCAGGCCGTCGAGCCTGGCGCGCACGACTCCCGGTCTTGCGGTGGAGGGTCCGACGAAGGCGACGTGGCGGTGGCCGGCCGCGGCGATCTTCTCCCCGGCGAGCCGCGCCCCGCCCGCGTCGTCGATATCGACGTAGGAGACCTCGTCCAGGTCCTCGTATGCGTCGACGAACACCGTCGGCGCAGCGATCCGGCTCGCGAAGTCGCGGGGGGTGGTGGCGGTGGTCGCCATGACGACCGCCGCGGACACGTTCCAGGAGCGAAGCTGGGCGATCGTGTCCGTCACCCGCGTGGCGCCGCACAACATGAGCGCGAACCCCCCGTCGCGGGCCCGCTCCTCGCAGGCGCCCACGAAGAGCGACTCGTAGGGGGAGTCCAGGGCGGCTCGGCCCGGGACGGCTCCGTAGACCAGCGCGATGATCCGCGAGGAGGAGGACGCCAGGGAACGGGCCGAGGCGTTGGGCACGTAGCCGACCTCCTCGACGGCGGCCCTCACTCTCGCGATGGTTGCCGCGGAGACCTTGCCCTCCCGCCCGTTGATGACGTTGGACACGGTCATCGCGCTGACCCCGGCGAGTCGGGCGACGTCCCGAAGTGTGGCCATGGCGCTCCCCCTGATCCTGGCGAGGTGTTGACCACCTCACACTCAAAAGCGTACCGTTAAACCAAGGTTTAGCGCAACACCTACGCCGGACCGCACACCTCGCCTCGACAAAGGAGTCCCCATGGCACCCGCACCGCTCCCCTCCCGCCGTTCCTTCCTCCTCGGCGCCACGTCCCTCGCCGTGCTGATCCCGCTCACCTCCTGCTCGAGCGGAGCCGACGAGCCCGCCACCGTCCAGGACACGCAGGCCGCTAAGGGACTCGACATCCAGGGGGTCAACCTCACCTACGACCCGAACACCCTGGTCAACAACGGAGAGCCCATCACGTTGGACTGGTGGCTGTGGGACGGCGACGAGCAGTTCAGAGCCTTCGCCGACGCCTACCGGAAGATCCACCCCAACGTCGAGATCAAGATCGTCAACCAGCCCTGGGACGACTACTGGACCAAGCTCCCGCTCGCCCTCCAGGGCGAGGACGGCCCGGCGATCTTCAACATCCACAACTCCCACCACGAGAACGTCCTGCCCTACTGCGAGGCCTACGACGTTGACCTCGACGCCCTCACGCAGGACTTCGTCGGCGTCGACGGCCACCTCGTGGACGGCAAGGTCTACTACATCGACTACGGCCTCATGACCGGGCTCATCTACTACAACAAGGCCATGTGGCAGGCCGCCGGCCTCACGGAGGCGGACGTGCCCGTCACCTGGGACGAGTTCCGCGAGGTCGCCAAGAAGCTCACCATCCGCGACGGCGACTCCTTCCAGCAGGCCGGGTTCAACTTCAACACCTCCGCCTACGTCCTCCTGCTCGGCAAGCACTACCAGTCGGGCTACAACCTGTTCGACAAGGAGGGCACGAAGGTCCAGCTCGACACCGAGACCGTCAAGACCGACCTCGCCTTCCTGACCGACCTCTACGACGTCGACCACGTCGGCTCGCCCGACTTCGGCAGCAACTCCGACGAGGCCTTCGGTCAGGGGCTGTCCGCCATGACGTACAGCTGGGGCCACTACTACGGCAGCCTCAAGGACGAGTACCCCTCCATCGACTTCGGCACCTTCCAGACGCCGGTCAACACCGAGGGCTCCGCCCCCTACGCCTACGACCGCTACAACGGCGAGTCGACGTTCGGGATCAACAAGAACGCGCCGGAGGGGGCCCGGCAGGTCGCGCAGGACTTCCTCAAGTTCTTCCTCACGAGCAACGACCTCCTCGTCCAGCTGTGCCTCAACTACAGCCTGTTCCCCTCCAGCGTGGCCCTGGCCGGTAACGAGGAGGTCAAGGAGCACCCGGTGACCCGTGTCCTCGGGTCGATCGACCGGTACGTGTGGCCCGGCCCGATGCCCGCCACGGTCGAGGACAACATGAAGATCGCCGTCTCCGACGTCCTGTACAACGGTGTGCCGGTCGATGAGGCCCTGGCCACCGCCAAGAGCACGATCGACGCCGACATCGCCAAGACCGAGTTCACCGCCGTCGAGAACCTGTACGTCCACGCCGACGAGGCCAGGGGCTGAGCCCCCGCGTCACCCGCGCCCGGCCACACATCCCCACGAAGGAGGACTGGCGGGCGGGCAGACGCCGTCCTGCCCGCCCGCCATTCGTCATGACAGCCCCGCTTTCCACGACACCCGCGCGCCCCACCGCCGCACAGCACGGCCGCCGACGCCGCGCCTACAAGGGCGAACGCACCCTGCGCAACAGCGTCGTCGCCCTCATCATCACCTTCAACGCGGTGCTCCTGGTCTACCCGATCGCCACCGCGCTCCTGGGCTCGTTCCACCAGTGGAACCCTCTCAACGGGACCTACCGGTGGATCGGAGGGGAGAACTACACCGAGCTCCTGCACGACCCCACCTTCTGGACCTCCTTGACGAACACGCTCTACTTCTCCGTCGTCGTCATCGTGGCGCGGGTCGTGCTGGGGCTCGCCCTGGCCTACGCGATCTGGTCGAAGGTGACGCGTCACAAGACCTTCTTCCGTGCGGTCTTCTACATGCCGACCGTCACGCCCATGGTCGCCATCGCCTACGTGTGGAAGATGATGTACAACCCTCAGGTCGGCGTCTTCCACACCTTCCTCGGCATCGACATCAACTGGCTGTACGACTCGACCTGGGCGCTGCCCGCGGTCATGCTCATGACCATCTGGAAGGACTTCGGCTACGCCGTCATCCTCTTCCTGTCCGCGCTCCACTCGCTGCCCGAGGACGCCCTCGAGGCCGCCGCCGTCGACGGCGCCGGCTCCTGGCAGCGCCTGCGTCGCATCATCCTGCCCCTGCTGCGCCCCATGACGGTCTTCGTCGTCATCACGTCACTCATCAGCTACGCGCAGGCCTACGTCCAGATCCTCATCATGACCCAGGGCGGGCCCGGCAAGTCCACCTTCCTCATCTCCTACATCATCTTCGACGAGGCCTTCCAGCAGTACGACTTCGGCTACGCGTCGGCGATCGCCTTCGTCCTGCTCATCATCACCGCCGCACTGACCGCCGTGTCCTTCGGCGTCAGCGCCCGTCACTCAGGAGGCAGGTCATGAGCAAGCGGCTCCAGACCATCGTGCTCGAGGGCGTCCTGCTCGTCCTCGGGGCAACCACCGTCTTCCCCTTCATCTGGATGCTCTTCTCGGCGTTCAAACCGAACTCGGAGATCCGCTCCCTGGACCAGACCCTCCTGCCCCGCCAGTGGACCCTCGAGAACTTCCTCGGGCTGCAGGACAAGTTCAACTTCGTCCGGTTCTTCGCCAACTCGCTCGGCGTCGCGCTCGTCATCACCGCCGTGACGATCTACACCAGCTGCCTGTGCGGCTACGTGCTGGCCAAGTACCGCTTCCGCGGCCGCAACGCGGTCTTCGGCTTCATCCTGGGCACCATGATGATCCCGTGGGCAGTGACCATCATCCCCCGCTACACGATGTTCGAGGCGTGGGGGCTGCGCGACAGCTACCTCTCCCTCATCCTGCCCGTCGTCCTGAGCGGCTTCGGCATCTTCATGCTGCGCCAGTCGATGGATGACGTCCCCGACGCGATCCTTGAGGCAGCGCGCATCGACGGGGCGAGCGAGGTCTACATCTTCCACCGCATCGTCCTGCCGATGAGCCGCAACCCGATCTCGGCGCTGACCATCTTCCAGTTCCTGTGGGCGTGGGAGGACTACCTGTGGCCCTACCTCATGATCGACAGTGAGGACAAACAGGTCCTCGCCGTCGGGCTGACCACGTTCAACGGCCGCTACGGTACCGACTACGGCGGCCTGTTCGCCGCCACGACCATCTCCGTCCTCCCCGTCCTCATCGTCTACCTCATCTTCCAGAAGCGCTTCATCGCGGGCGCTGCTGCCGCTGCAGTAAAGGGCTGACACGCATGACCTCCCCCCTCTCCCCCGGATCCGCCGACCTGCGCCTGGCACCGGCCCGCCCCGAGGCCGTCGTCACCGTCGGCCACGACGTCCGCCTCACCGTCCTCACCGACCGCCTCATCCGCATGGAGCGCTCGGCCTCCGGCACCTTCACCGACGCCGCCACCCAGCTCGTCGTCAACCGCGACCTGGGGCCCGTGCCCGCCTTCGAGGTGCGCCGCGGCCAGGACCGCGTCGAGGTCCTCACCGAGCACCTGCACCTGACCTACCAGCCCTCGCGCGGATTCTCCCGCTCGGGCCTCAAGGTCTCCCTGCGCACCGGGGTCCTCAACCTCCACGGCGGCACCTGGTACCACGGGGACACCTGGGAGGCGGACGAGACCTTCCCCACCAACCTCGGCGGCACCTGCCGCACCCTGGACGAGGCCGACGGCCGCGTGCGCGTCGAGCCCGGCCTGCTCGCCCTGCACGGCCTGAGCGTCATCGACGACTCGCGCTCCCTGCTCGTGCAGCAGGACGAGTGGGTCCGCCCGCGCCCCGGCACCAGCCCGGTGGACGGCTCCACCGACGACGAGGACCTCTACCTCTTCGGCTACGGCCAGGAGTACAAGCGCGCCCTGGCCGACTTCTTCGCCCTCACCGGCCCCACCCCGCTCGTGCCGCGCACCCTGCTGGGCAACTGGTGGAGCCGCTACCACCCCTACAGCCAGGAGTCCTACCTCGCCCTCATGGACCGCTTCGCGGCCGAGGACCTGCCCTTCTCCGTGGCCGTCATCGACATGGACTGGCACTGGGTGGACATCGACCCCGCCATCGGCAACGGCTGGACCGGCTACACCTGGAACACCGACCTCTTCCCCGACCCGAAGGGCTTCCTCGACGCCCTGCACGAGCGGGGCATGCAGGTGACCCTCAACCTCCACCCGGCCGCCGGCGTGCGCCGCCACGAGGCCGCCTACGAGCCCATGATGCGCACGCTCGGCAAGGACCCCGCCAGCGGCGAGGACATCGCCTTCAACGTGGGCGACCCGGACTTCGTGGCCGCCTACCTCGCCCACGCCCACCACCCCCTGGAGGAACAGGGCGTCGACTTCTGGTGGCTCGACTGGCAGCAGGGCGGCGTCACCGACATCCCGGGCCTCGACCCGCTGTGGATGCTCAACCACGTGCACTACCTCGACTCCGGCCGCGAGCGCACCCGCACGCTGAGCGACGGCAGCACCGAGACCTACCGGCGCCGTCCCGTCACCTTCTCGCGCTTCGCCGACGCCTCCAGCCACCGCACCCCCGTCGGCTTCTCCGGGGACACCTGCGCCACCTGGGACTCCCTGCGCTACCAGCCCGAGTTCACCGCCACCGCCGCCAACATCGGCTACTACTGGTGGTCCAACGACATCGGTGGCCACATGCTCGGCCAGAAGGACTCCGAGATGGCCGCCCGCTGGGTCCAGCTCGGCTGCTTCTCCCCCGTCAACCGGCTCCACTCCACGAGCTCCGTGTTCAACTCCAAGGAGCCGTGGCGCTACTCGCGCGACGCCCGCGCCACCATGGACGCCTACCTGCGCCTGCGCCACCGCCTCGTGCCCTACCTGTACACGTGGGCCCGGCGCGCCCACACCGAGGGCGTCGGCCCCGTCCGCCCCGTCTTCCACGACCACCCCTGGCGCATGGGCGCCTACGAGAACCGCCGCGAGTACCTCTTCGGCGACCTGCTCGTCATCCCGGTCACCACGCGCACCGACCCGGTCAGCTCCCTGGCAAGCGAGTCCGCCTGGGTGCCCGAGGGCGTCTGGTTCGACCTGCCCACCGGCCGGCGCTACGAGGTGGTCGGCACCGAGGGCCACGGCCTGACCTTCCACCGCGACCTCGCCCAGGTCCCGGTCCTGGCCCGCGCCGGCAGCGTCGTGCCCCTGGCCGACGACCTCACGGAGGCGGCCGGCGCCAACCCGCGCGCCCTGGGCCTCCTCCTCGTGCCCGGCGCCGACGGCGAGATCGTCATGGAGGAGGACGACGGCTCGGCCGACCCCGGCCAGGACGCCGTCGTGCGCACCCGCGTCGCCCTGACCTGGGACGGGGCCGCGGGCACCGCCCGCGTGGAGCTGGCCCAGGAGGGTCCCGACGGCGTCGTGCCCGCCGAGCGCGAGGTCGTCCTGCACCTGCTGAGCGCGGCAGTGGGCTCCGCCACCGTCGACGGCCGCCCGGCCGAGGTGCGCGAGCGCGAGGCCGACGGCTTCACCCTGGGCGCCGGCGTGGACGTCCTGCTGGGGCCCGTGCGGCCGGGCGAGGGCGTGAGCGTGGAGCTGGAGGGCGTCTCGGTGCGCACCCCGGACACCGCGCAGGAGGTCTTCCGGCTGCTGGAGCCCGCCCAGATCGACTACCTCGTCAAGGACCGGGCCTGGGTCGCCGTCCAGGCAGGGGCCACCGGGACCGCCCTGCTGTCGGCGATGCGCGCTGCGGGCGTCCCGGAGGACGTCGTGGCCGCGGTCTCCGAGGTGGCCTGAGGGCTTCGCCCGCCGCGGGCCCGCCCGGGGGCGCGTGTGATGATGGCCGTATGAGCTCCCTCACCGCCACGCCCCTGGCCGGGCGCCGCGTCGTCGTCACCGGCGTCAGCCGCCGTGCCGGCATCGGCCACGCCGTCGCCTGCCGCGCCGCCGACATGGGCGCCTCCCTCCTGCTGCACCACTGGGCGCCCCACGACGCCGAGCAGCCCTGGGGCGCGGACAGCGTCGAGGCCACCCTCGACTCCGTGCGCTCCCACCTGGCGCCGGGGGCCGTGCTGGAGGACGTGAGCGAGGACCTGCGCGATGCGCAGGCGCCCGCCCGCGTCATCGCGCGGGCCCGCGCCGCCCTGGGCGGGGTGGACGCGCTCGTGTGCAACCACGCCTCCTCCGGCCACGACGGCCGGCTGGAGGAGGTCAGCGTCGCGGACCTGGACCACCACTGGCAGGTCAACGCCCGCGCCTCGCTCCTCCTGCTGAAGGCGATGGCCGCGCTGCCCGACGACGACGCGCTCGCCGGCGGCCGGGCCCGGCGCAGCGCCGTCCTCATGAGCTCCGGCCAGATCCTGGGCCCGATGGCGGACGAGATCGCCTACATCACCTCGAAGGCGGCGCTGGCGGGCGCCACCTCCTCACTGGCCGACGGCCTGGCCGGCCTCGGGATCCGGGTCAACACCGTCAACCCGGGCCCGGTCAACACCGGCTACATGGACACCGGGCTCGAGCGCTCCCTCGCCCCGGCCTTCCCCGGGGGCGTGCCCGCCCGGCCCGAGGACCCCGCCCGGCTCATCTGCTGGCTGCTGACCGATGACGCCGCCTGGGTCACCGGCCAGGTGATCTCGACCGAGGGCGGCTTCCGGCGCTGGGGCCTGTGAGGCGCGCCTGCCTCAATGAAGGGAGGGCGGCGGCGCCGTCGTCCCCCTCTCGTGCAGCCGGGGCGCGTGCAGCAGGTGCTCCTCGTGCCCCGGGTGCGCGATGAGGCGCAGCAGCATGTCGCCCGCCTCGTAGCCCATGGCGTGGGCGTCGATGGCGGAGGCCGTCACCAGGCGCTTGCCCTCCCCCAGCCGGGTGTCCACGCCGACCGAGATGACGGAGAAGGCCTCGGGCACACGCAGCCCCAGGGTCGCGGCGCCCGCGAGCACACCGGACAGCGCGGCCGGGTTGTTGCTCACGACGGCGGTGCAGCCCTGCACGAGCCCATTGCGGTGCACGAGCCGCGCCCCGTGCACCGGGTTGGACGGCAGGCAGCGCAGCACCCCGGTCACGCCCCGGTCCTGGGAGGCGCTCAGCAGCGCGCCGCGCTGCAGGACGTAGGCGCGCGAGCGCTCGTCGTCGTCCACGCGGGTGAGCAGCAGGACGCGGCGGTGACCGAGGGCGGCCAGGTGGTCCAGGGCCAGGACGGCCATCTGCGTGAAGTCCGCGTCGATGCTCGGGGCCCCGCCCAAGCGTCCCGAGCGGCCGATGAGGACGGTGGGCACGCCCTCGTGCAGCAGGACCTCCTCGCGCTCGTCGTCGGCAGCGACGTCCATGAGGATCGCCGAGCCGATGGACTGCGAGCGGATGAGGGCCCGCACGCCCCCGACGGGGTCCTCGCGCAGGCCCATGGGGATGACGACCTGGATGTCCTCGGGCTCGACGCGCGAGCGGATGCCGTCGACGTAGGGCAGGTCCCCGGCCTCGACGGCGGTGCGCCTCATGCGCAGCAGGACGCCGACGCTGCGCACCCGTCGCGAGGCGAGGGTGGCGGCCGAGGCGTTGGGGCGGTAGCCGAGCCGCTCCACGGCCTGAAGGACCCGCTCCTGCGTGCCCCGGCTCACCGAGCGGTCGCCCGTGAGGACGTAGGTGACGGTGGAGGGCGAGACCCCCGCCAGCCGTGCCACGTCCGCGCGCGTCACCGGCATCGCAGATCCTCCTCGGGTCAGTGGGCGGGGCCCGCGGCTCTCAGACGTCGAGCCAGAGGCAGCTGTTGGCCGCCAGGACGCCCTGCGGGCCGGACGGCGTCGAGGAGCCGACGAGCACACTACCCTCCACGGGCAGCGCCACGTCCTCGTCGCCCGTGTTGAGGACGAGGACGGTCCGGCCGTTGCGCACCGCGAGCACGCCCTCGGGCGCCTCGAGCCACTCGGTGCTCCCCCGGCCCAGTCCGCGCTCGCGGCGCAGTCGCAGCCCGGCGCGGTACATCTCGAGGGTCGAGCCGGGAACGCCATCCTGCTCGGCGGGGGCGAAGCGCCCCCAGCCCTCGGGCTGCGGCAGCCAGGTGGCACCCGTGCTGTTGAAGCCGTAGGCGGGGCCGTCGGCGCTCCACGGGAGCGGGACGCGGCACCCGTCGCGGCCGCGGACCTGCTGGCCGGTGCGCAGCCACGTCGGGTCCTGCCGGGCGGTGTCGGCCATCGTCGTGTGCTCCGGCAGCCCCAGCTCCTCGCCCTGGTAGAGGTAGGCGCTGCCGGGCAGCCCCAGGGCGAACAGCGTGAGCGCGCGGGCGCGCTCCAGCCCCAGGGCCTCATCCGGCTGCGGGTTGCCGGGGCCGATGCCGCGCTCGGTGCTCGTGCCGGGCGGGTAGCCGAAGCGGCTGGTGTGGCGCACGACGTCGTGGTTGGACAGGACCCAGGTCGTGGGCGCGCCGACGGCGTCGTTGTGGCCGGTGGTGGTCTCGATGACCTCGCGCAGGTGGTACGCGTCCCAGGGGGACTTGAGAAAGTCGAAGTTGAAGGCCTGGCTCATCTCGTCCTGGCGGACGTACATGGCCGTGTGCGAGGGCGGCTGCACCCAGGCCTCGGCGACGAGGAGCAGGTCGGGGCGGATGGCGTCCAGGACGCCGCGCCACTCCCGGTAGACGTCGTGGACCCCCGGCTGGTCGAACATGGGGCCGACGTCGGGGGCCTTGGGCCGGCCACCGCCCTCATCGTCACCGTCGGCCCAGCGGTCGGGGCCGACCTCGTCGTCGGGCAGGCCCTCGGCCTTGACCAGGCCGTGGGCCACGTCGACGCGGAAGCCGTCCACCCCGTGCTCGAGGACCCAGTAGCGCAGGACGTCGTTGAACATCTCGTGGACCTCGGGGTTGGTCCAGTCGAAGTCGGGCTGCTCGGCGGCGAAGAGGTGCAGGTACCACCAGCCGCGGTCCGCCTCCCGGCCGGTGAGCGGGTGGACCGGCTCCCAGGCGGGGCCGCCGAAGAGGCTGCCCCAGTTGTTCGGGGGCCCGTCCGGGCTGTGGCGGAAGAGGTAGCGGGCCCGCTCGGGTGAGCCCGGGGCGGCGGTGAGGGCCGCCTGGAACCAGGCGTGCTGGTCGGAGGAGTGGTTGGGCACGAGGTCGATGACCACCTTGAGGCCGAGCTCGTGGGCGCGCTGCGTCAGGGCGTCGAAGTCGGCGAGGGTGCCGTACTCGGGGGCGACGTCGCGGTAGTCGGCGACGTCGTAGCCGGCGTCCACCTGCGGAGAGGGGTAGAAGGGTGAGATCCACACGGCGTCCACGCCGAGGGAGGCGATGTGCTCGAGCCGGGAGGTGATGCCCCTCAGGTCACCCAGGCCGTCGCCGTCGGAGTCGGCGAAGGAGCGCGGGTAGACCTGGTAGATGACGGCGTCGCGCCACCAGGCGTCGAGGTCGGTGCGGGTGGGGGGCTGTGCGTCACTCATGCAGGATGTCCTTGTCTGGGTCAGGAGCGGGCCAGGACGGCGCGCGCCGCGCGCGGGCCCTCAGGCGCGGCGGCGGGGTCGGGGACGGGTTCTCAGGACTTGAGCCCGCCGGCGGCGAGGCCGGCGACGATGCGGCGCTGGAAGAGCAGCACCATGATGACCAGCGGCAGAGTCATGATGACTCCGGCCGCCATCTGGGAGCCGAAGGGCGTGTTGAACTGGGCAGCGCCCGTGAACTTCGACAGCAGCACGGTGGCGGGCTGCATCGCCGGGTCGTTGATCATCGTCACGGCGACGAGGAACTCGTTCCAGGCGCCGATGAAGATGATGATGGCGGTGGTGAAGATGCCGGGGGCGGCCAGCGGGAGGATGACCTTGCGGAAGGCCTGGCCCGGGGTGCAGCCGTCCACCATGGCGGACTGCTCGAGCTCGAGCGGCATCTGCCGGAAGAAGCTCGTGAGGTTCCACACCGCCAGCGGCAGTGAGAAGGACAGGTCCGGGATGATCATCGCCTGGTAGGTGTTGATCCACTCCCACGCGGCGAAGTTCTTCAGCAGCGGCACGATGATCGCCACGAGCGGGAACATCGAGGTCGCCAGGACCACGAGGAGCAGGAAGCCCTTGCCGCGGAAGCTCAGGCGCGCCAGCGCGTAGGAGGCGAAGGTCGCGACCGCGAGCGCCACCACGGTGACGATGACCGAGACGATGAGCGAGTTGACCAGACCCGAGGCGAAGTTGTTCTTGGCGGAGAAGACCGCCTCGTAGTTCTCGAAGGAGGGGTTCCTCGGCCACCAGGAGTTCTCGAAGATCTCCGTGTCCGGCCGCAGCGAGGACACGATCATCCAGTAGAAGGGGGCCAGGCAGTAGATGACGATGAGGACGATGCCGAAGGAGGAGAGGATCCCCGCCCAGTCGGTCTTCCTCCTCCTGGTCCCGGGCGCGGCCGTGGTCGCGGTGCTCATGAGCGTCCTCCTTCGGTCAGGGCGGCGGGCTGGGGGGAGCGACGGCGCCGGGGCAGGAACACGGAGGCGTTGAGCTTGCCTCCTGTGGTCTTCTTCTTCTCGACGCTGGCCCCGAGGTCGGCGCCCGTGATCTTGACGAAGGCGAAGGCGAAGATGAAGACGTAGAGGAAGAGGATGAGCGCGTAGGCCGCGGCGGAGCCGTAGCGGAGGTTGGAGGCCTCGTCCTGCACGAGCATGGAGATCGTCTCGACGGAGCTCTTGCGCGGGCCGATGAGGATGTAGGGCAGGTCGAACATGCGCAGGGCGTCGAGGGTGCGGAACAGCACGGCGACGACGAGCGCGGGCTTGACCAGCGGCAGGGTGATGCGGGTGAAGCGCTGCCAGGCGTTGGCGCCGTCGATCTTGGCGGCCTCGTAGACCTCGTCGGGGATGACCTGCAGGCCGGCGAGGGTGAGCAGGCCGATGTAGGGGGCGGTCTTCCACACGTCGGCGATGATGATGGTGAGCTTGGCGGCGGCGTCGCCAGAGGCCCACATGATGTGCTGCCCGAGGATGGCGTTGGCCACGCCGTTCTGGTTGAAGATCCAGCCCCACAGGATGCCGGAGACTGCGGTGGGGATGGCCCAGGGCACGAGGATGGCGGCGCGCACGAAGCCGCGCCCGCGCATGGCCTTGTGCATGATGAGCGCCATCGCGACGCCCAGGACCGTCTCGAGGACGACGGTGACGACGCCGAAGAGGGTCGTGTTGTAGGCGGCCGTCCAGAAGCGCGCACCGGCCTCGGTGAAGATGTCGGTGTAGTTGGCCAGTCCGACGAAGGGCTCGGTGTCGGAGACGAAGCCGGTCTCGGGGTCGAGCCCGGCCTTGCCGAAGAGGGACTGGTAGAGGGACTGGAAGACCGGGATGATGATGACGATCAGCAGGACCGCGATCGTCGGGACCATCAACGTCCAGGCCAGGCGGGCCTGCGCCTTGGAGGCCTTGGACCGGTGGTTGACAACCGCGGCTGGGTACGTGCTCGTGCTCATGGGGCTCCTTTGCGCACCGGGCTCTGCCGGTCCTCGGGGGCGGCGGGTGCGCCGCCCCCGAGGACCTGGGCGTGAGCCGTGTGCGTCAGGCCATCGCCTTGAGCGCGCTCTCGAGGCCGGCGATGGCCTCCTCGGCGGTCGTCTGCTGCTGGATCGCCGGGTAGAAGGCGTCCTGGATCGCAGCGGTGACGTCACCGTAGGAGACGGCCTTGGGGCGGCCGACGGCGGAGTCGAGGGACTCGCGCAGGGTGGTGAGGTAGGGGAACTTCTCGAGCATCTCGGGGTCCTCGTAGAGGGACGCGTTGATGGGGGCGTTCGACTGGGTGTCGAGGGCGTACTTCTCGGACTCGGGGCTGGTCCACCACTTGATGAACTTCAGGGCCGTGGCCTTGTTCTTGGAGTAGGCGGAGATGCCGCAGTTGTGGCCGCCGAGGGTGGGCACGAAGGTGTGCCCACCGAGCGAGGGCAGGGGCGCGATGCCGAACTTCTCGGTGCCCAGCGCCTCGACGTTGTTGGAGTACTGGTAGGGCCACTGGCGGTAGAAGAGGAGGTCGCCGGCCTCGAAGGCGTTGCGGCCGTCTTCCTCCTTCCACTCCAGGGCCTGCTGGGGGATGTAGCCGTCCTTGAAGCCGTCCATGAGGAACTGCAGGCCCTCGACGGCCGCGGGGCTGTTGATGGTGACGTTGTTCTCGTCGTCGTAGTAGGCGGCCCCGAAGGAGTTGATGAACTCGCTGGCGCAGCAGGTCAGGCCCTCGTACTTGGCGAACTGGCCTCCGAAGCCGCCGATGCTCTCGTGGCCAGGGAGCTTGCGCACGGCGTCGATGGCGGCCTTGATGCCGTCCCAGTCGGTGGGGACCTCGGTGATGCCGGCCTCGGCGAGGAAGTCCTTGCGGTAGAACATGATGGAGGAGTCGGTCGCGAAGGGCATGGCGTAGAGCCGGTCCATGTACAGGCCGGTGTTGTAGACGCCCTCGATGACGTCGTCGTAGTGGAGCTCGTCCTTGGGCAGCTCGACGATCCACTGGTTGGCCGCGAACTCGGCGACCCAGACGTTGTCGACGCTGATGACGTCGTAGGCGTCGGACTTGGTCTGGGCGTTGTTGATGAAGGACTGGCGCTGCTGGTCCGCCTCGGAGGAGAGCTCGATGAGGGTGACCTCCTCGCCGGGGTTGGCGGCGTTCCACTCGTCGAGACGCGCCTGGACCTTGCCGCCGGAGAAGTCCTTGCCCTGGACCCAGGTGATGGGGCCGGTGCCCTCGAGGGCGGCGGCGCCGCCGTCGGAGCCACCTGAGCCTCCGGAGCTGCCGGAGCCTCCGGAGCAGGCTGCCGCCGCGGCGAGGGTAGCGGCGATCGCTGAGCCCTGGATGAACCGGCGGCGGGGGAATGCGTTGGCCATGGGGTTTCCTCCTTGAAACACGGGAGCCGCGACGGCGGGAGGGTGGGGTCCCTCCGCTGACATCGACGCGCGTCGACGGCGTGGCGCGACCCACACTACGTCGACGCGCGTCGACGGGAGAAAGCCACTCACCATCCGTTATGGAACCGTGATCTTGTGGCCGGGTCGCGCTTCCGTTCCCGACGGCGACCTTCGCCACACCTGGGCGACACGGGCGCCACCCGCCTCCAGCGGCGCAGGAGACTGAGGCTGCGGCCCCACCACCCACCCCGTGGGCCGCGAGCGAGGAGACCCATGAGCCGGACCAGCCGCACACCCCGGGACGACGGCGCCGGGCACCGCCAGGACGCCATGGCCTTCCGCCCCGACGGCCGCTTCTGGCTCGTCTACGCCTGCCTCATGACCGTCCAGTTCCTCACGGCGATGTACCACACCGTCGTGGCCACCGCACTGCCCACGGTCATCGGGGACCTGGGCGGCGTCGCCCACATGTCCTGGGCCATCACCGCCTACACCCTCGGCCAGACCCTCTCCATGCCCGTCAACGGCAAGCTCGGCGACCTCGTCGGCCGCAAGCAGCTCTACCTGCTCGCCATCGCCCTGTTCGTCACCGGATCCGCCCTGTGCGGCCTCGCCACCGGCATGGGCACCTTCGTCCTCTTCCGCTTCCTGCAGGGCCTGGGCGGCGGCGGGCTCATGGTCTGCTCCCAGGCCATCCTCGGCGACCTCGTCCCACCGCGGGTGCGCGGCACCTACATGGCCCCCATGGGCGCCATGTTCGGCATCGCCGCGGTCCTCGGCCCGCTCCTGGGGGGCTGGCTCACCGACGCCCTCGGCTGGCGCTCGGTCTTCTGGTTCTTCCTTCCCTTCGGCCTCTTCGCCTGGGTCGCCGTCGCCCTGGCCCTGAGGATGCCCGGGCGGCGCACCACCGTGAGCATCGACTGGGCAGGCCTGGCGCTCACCAGCCTGGGCGCCACCACCCTCGTGCTCGTCACGACCTGGGGCGGGACCACCTACGCCTGGACGAGCCCCGTCATCCTCGCCCTCAGCCTCCTGTCCGTCCTGTCCTGGGCGGCGCTCGTCCCGGTCGAGCGCCGCGCCCACGACCCGCTCATCCCCCTGCAGGTCCTCACCAACCACACCTTCGTCGTGGCGACCGTCGTCGCCGTCCTCATGTGCGCGTGCATGTTCGGCATGAACGGCTACATGCCCACCTACCTCCAGATGGTCCACGGCGTGAGCGCCGCCGCCTCCGGCATGGTGCTCGTGCCCGGGGCCGTGGCCATGTTCCTCGGCTCGGTCGTCTCCGGCTGGCTCGTGACCCGCACGGGCCGCTACAAGGTGTACCCCGTGCTCGGCTCGCTCGTGGCCGCCTGCGGCATGGCCCTCCTCGCCCTCATCCCGGCCCACGCCCCGGTGTGGTGGTTCGGCGTCGGCGTGTTCGTCCTCCAGCTGGGCATCGGCATGTTCCTCCAGCTCAGCGTCCTCATCATCCAGAACGCCCTGCCCGCCCGCATGCTCGGCACGGCCACGAGCACGAACAACTTCTTCCGTGAGATCGGCGTGTCCGTGGGCAGCGCCGTCGTCGGGGTCCTGTTCACCACCCGCCTGACCGCCCGCCTGACCGAGGTGGGCATGAGCGCGCAGGAGGCCGCCTCGCTCACCCCCGCCGCCCTGCGCGCGATGGACGGGGCCCGGGCGGCCGTCGTCGTCGACGCCTACCAGCACGCCCTGGCGCCGGTGCTGCTCGCCCTGTCCCCCGTCCTCGTGGTGGCAGCCGTCGTCGCCCTGGCCTTCAGGCCGCTGCCGCTGTCCACGCGCTCCGGGCTCGAGCAGCTGGCCGAGCAGGAGCCCGACGGCGAGGCGAGCGCCTGAGCCCGGCCGCACCGTCCCGGAGGCCGCACCTACCCCTCCGATACCTACCGAACGGACAGTGACTGACGATAGGCTGCGACCCAGGCCGCGCACCGGAGCCGGCCCCGTCACGAGGGAGAGACAGCATGACGACGAGCGAGGTCGCACAGGGCTTCACAAGCGCGGACGCACAGGCCGACCGCTGGGTCGACCCCGAGCTGGTGGCGACCGCGCGCCGCGCCGCCGCCGAGGGCACCGTCCTGCTCACCAACAACGACGTCCTGCCCCTGCCCCCCGGCGAGGACGTCGCCGTCCTCGGCCGCGTCCAGATCGACTGGTTCGCCGTCGGCTACGGCTCCGGGGGCGACGTCAACCCGCCCTACACCACCAACCTCCTCGACAGCCTCACCGAGGCCGGCGTCGCCGTCGACACCGAGCTCGCCGACACCTACCGCGCCTGGTGCGCCGCCCAGAGCGCCCCGAGCGCCGAGTGGGGCCAGTGGCCGCGCCACTACGAGGAGATGCCCCTGGCCGACGAGGCCATCACCGCCGCGGCCCAGCGCGCGCGCACCGCCGTCGTCGTCATCGGCAGGGCCGCCGGTGAGGACCGGGAGAACGTCCTCGAGCCCGGCTCCTACCTGCTCACCGACGACGAGCGCTCCCTCCTGGCGCGCACCACGGCCGCTTTCGAGCGCACCGTCGTCGTCATCGACTCCGGCAACGTCATGGACCTGTCCTGGGCCGAGGAGATGGGCGTCGACGCCCTCCTCATCGCCTGGCCCGGCGGCATGGAGGGCGCCCGGGCCGTCGCCGACGTGCTCACCGGCGCCGTCGAGCCCGGCGGCCGCCTGCCCGACACCATCGCCTACAGCTACGAGGACTACCCCTCCTCCGCCTTCTTCGGCGGCAAGGAGCACAACGACTACACCGAGGACGTCTTCGTCGGCTACCGCTACTTCGAGACCCTCGCCCCCGAGCGGGCCCAGTTCCCCTTCGGCCACGGCCTGGGCTACACCACCTTCGCCCTGGCCGCCACGGCCCCCGAGCGCGACGGGGACACCGTGAGGATGAGCGTGAGCGCCACCAACACGGGCGAGCGCCCCGGCTCCACCGTCGTCCAGGTCTACGCCGCCCCCGCCAGCCGCGCCGTCCTGGGCGTGCCCGCGCGCCAGCTCGTCGCCTTCGCCCGCACCGGGCAGGTCGCCCCCGGCGGCAGCGAGGAGCTCGACCTCACCTTCCCCGTCGAGCGCCTGGCCTCCTTCGACGACTCCGGCACCACCGGGCACCCCCACGCCTGGGTCCTCGAGGCCGGCGAGCACACGCTGCACGTGGGGCTCAGCGTGCGCGAGACCGCCCCCGTCGGCACCGTGAGCGTCGCCGTGACCGAGGTCCTCGAGCAGCTCGAGGAGGCCCTCGCCCCCGACCCCGACCACCCCTTCGAGCGCTGGACCGTCTCCTACGCCCCCGACGGCACCGCCCTGCGCACCACCGAGCCCGCGCCCGTGCGCACCACCGACCTGCGTGAGCGCGTCCTCGCACGACTGCCCGAGCCCATCACCGAGGCCCCCGCCACCGGCTCCACCCTCAAGGACGTGGCCGCCGGCACCGTCAGCCTCGACGCCTTCATCGCCTCCCTGGAGCCCGAGGACCTGGCCGAGCTCGCCTACGGCGACGTCACCATGAGCTCCCCACTGGGCGTGCCCGGCAACGCCGGCGCCTTCGGCGGCGTGCGCGCCCGGCTGCGCGAGCGCGGCATCCCAGCGGTGACGACGACGGACGGGCCCTCCGGCATCCGCGTCTCCGCCTTCGCCTCCCTGCTGCCCTGCGGCACCGCGCTCGCCTCCACCTGGGACCCCGCCCTCATCGAGCGCATGGAGGCGCTGCACGCCCAGGAGATGCGCCGCAAGGGCTCCGACGTCCTGCTGGCCCCGGGCATGAACATCCACCGCGACCCCCTGTGCGGGCGCAACTTCGAGTACTACTCGGAGGACCCCCTGCTCACCGGAGCCTGCGCGGCCGCCTACGTGCGCGGCGTCCAGTCCCAGGGGGTGTCCGCCTGCCCCAAGCACTTCGCGGCCAACAACCAGGAGACCAGCCGCTGGGTCAACGACTCGCGCGTGTCCGCCCGGGCCCTGCGCGAGATCTACCTGCGGGCCTTCCGCATGGTGGTGGCCGAGGCCGCCCCGCGCACGCTCATGACCTCCTACAACAAGGTCAACGGCGTGTGGTCCTACCACAGCTACGACCTCGTCACCACGATCCTGCGGGGCGAGTGGGGCTACGAGGGCGTCGTCATCACCGACTGGTGGGTCCAGAGCGCCCAGGACCCGGGCTTCCCGGCACTGTCCGACTCCGCTTACCGCCTGCGCGCCCAGGACGACGTCCTCATGCCGGGCGCCCTGAGCTGGGAGCACCAGGAGCGCGACGACGGCCACGACCAGTTCATCCTCGAGGCCTTCGACCCCCAGGACGCCAGCGGTGAGCACCTGACCCTGGGCGAGCTGCAGCGCACCGCCCGCAACGTGCTGCGCCTGGTGCTGTCCTCCCCCGCCATGGACCGTCTCGAGGCGCAGGTGGCGCTCGGGCTCAGCTGAGCAGGTGGGCGGGCTCCGGCCGGGCCTCAACCTGGGGACCGCCAGAGCCCGCACCGCCCGCTCATCCGGCGCCGTCGGTCAGCGACGGCGCCCCGGTGCCTCCGCCCTGGCCAGGAGCAGGCCGCGCCGGCGCGCCACGGCCAGGACAGCGGCTCCTGCCACCAGGCAGATGAGCACGGCGACGACGGAGGCCTCCACGCCCATGTCACCACCGGTGAGCCACACGGGGCCGGAGAAGCTGCCCTCGAGGAGCCCCCGGCCGGTTCCCGACCCGGAGACGTCCGAGCCGAAGACGCCGCCCTGAACGAAGTTCCAGGCGGCGTGCACGCCGATCGCGAACCACAGCCTCCGGGTGAGGACGTAGCAGGCGGCCAGGAGGATCCCGGCCTCTGCGGCGATCGCGACCGCCCCGGGCAGGGTCGCGTCGGGGTTGGCCAGGTGGAGCAGGCCGAAGACGAGTGAGCTGACCGCCAGCGACCAGAGGGTGCCGACGCGCTTCTCGACGAGCCGGAACAGCACACCGCGGAACAGCAGCTCCTCGGCGAAGCCGGCGACGAGGCCCGTGTAGAGGCCGACCGTGATGCCAGTGGACCAGCCGACGTCGGTCACCCGGTAGGCGCCGGCGAGCGCGAGCACGGCGAAGACCATGGTGATGAGGACCGTGCCCATGACGAGCCCGGCCGCCAGCTCGCCCAGCGCGCCCGGACGGCTCAGCAGGACGGTGGGCTCACCGGTGAGGCGGCGCACGACCCAGGGCGCGAGGAGGACGACCACGGCGACGGCGGCGAAGGATCCGATGAGGAGCATGAGCGAGGCCCCCGGTTCCCTTCCCAGTGCCGTCGCCGCGCCGAGGAGCACGCCGGACGCGGCCTCGGCCACAACGCAGACACCCAGCAGGGCGAGGGCCTGGAGCCAGGGACGGCGCGCGGGGCGGCGGGCGTCCTCGGCTGCGTCAGCGGGCGTTGGCGGAAGCACAGCAGGTACGTTCACGCTCCGATCCTCGCACGGCCGGTCCTCGGTGCGAGGCCCCGGCTCAGACCCTCTCCATGGGCGCCAGGCGCAGGATGAGGCGCTTGGTGGCCGGGGCGCCGTCGATCGTGAAGGTCACGTGCGCCGTCGTCGAGCGGCCCGAGCCCTCGATCCGCTCGACCGTGCCGACACCGTAGGTCCTGTGACGCACCTGGTCCCCGGCCCGCAGGCCCGCGACCGCCTCCGGCAGGGTCTCCTGGGCCGATGACGCCGAGCCGTCCAGGCGTGTGGGCACCGCCGCCCCGCGCCGGGCCCGGCCCGCCTCGCGCTTGGCCTGGACGCGGTCCTGGGAGGTCTCGACCCGCCCGAGCCGGCCCGTACGCCCGCTCGCGCGGCCCGAGCCGACGGCGGGGGCGAAGTCGTCGTCGTCGGAGTAGCCGCCCGAGCTCCCGCCCCGGCGGTAGGAGCCCCGCCCGGAGCCGAAACCACCCTCGTCCCAGGAGGCGCCCCAGCCGGTCCCGCCCCCGCGCAGCGCGTCCATGGAGGAGGCCAGCCGCTTCCACTCCATGACCTCGGTGGGGATCTCGGACAGGAACCGCGACTCCGGCATCGCCTGGGCGGCGCCCCACGCCGAGCGCACCGCCGCCCGCGTGACGTACAGGCGCCGACGGGCGCGGGTGAGGGCCACGTAGGCCAGGCGCCGCTCCTCGGCGAGCTCGCTGTCCTCCGCCAGGGAGCGCGCGTGCGGGAAGGTGCCGTCCTCCATGCCGGTGACGAACACGACCGGGAACTCCAGGCCCTTGGCGGTGTGGACGGTCATGAGCGTGACCTGCCCCTGCTCGGCGGCCTCGCGGGCCTCGTCGTCGGCGAGGTCGGCGGCCGGGGGCAGCTGGTCGGCGTCGGCCACGAGGCTCACGCGCTCGAGGAAGTCCGCCAGCGTGCCGTCCGGGTTGGCGGCCTGGAAGTCGGTGGCGACGGCGTGCAGCTCGGCCAGGTTCTCGATGCGGCTGGCGTCCTGCGGGTCGTCGGAGGCGCGCAGCTCGGCGAGGTATCCGGAGGCGTCGAGGGCGGAGTCGAGGAGGTCCGCCACGCCGTCGCCCGCGGCCAGCTGGTGGCGCAGGCCCGTGAGCAGCTCGTGGAAGCGGGTCACCTGCGTGCGCGCCCGGGTGGCCAGGCCCTCGACGGCGGGAGGCTCGGTGCCCGGGGCGTCGAGGTCGCCGGCCTCACCGCCGGAGGCGGCCGGGCGCGGAGCCCCGGCGGCGTCGGCGACCGCCTGGCCGAAGGAGACGCCGTGGCGGGCGGCGTGCTCGGCCAGAGCCGCCTCCGCCTTGTCCCCCAGGCCCCGCTTGGGGACGTTGAGGACCCGGCGCACGCTCACGTCGTCGTCGGGGTTGTCCACCGCGCGCAGGTAGGCGATGGCGTCCTTGACCTCGCGGCGGTCGTAGAAGCGGGTGCCGCCCACCACCTTGTAGGGCTGCCCGGAGCGCAGGAAGGCCTCCTCCAGGGCCCGCGACTGCGCGTTGGTGCGGTAGAAGACGGCGACGTCGCGCGGGCGCACGCCCTCGTCGTCGGCGAGGCGGTCGATCTCCTGGCTGATCCAGCGGGCCTCGTCGTGCTCGGAGTCGGCGACGTAGCCGACCACGGGGGCGCCCGCACCGGAGTCGGTGAACAGCTCCTTCTTGCGGCGCCCGGAGTTGTGGCTGATGACGGCGTTGGCAGCGTCGAGAATGTTCTGGGTCGAGCGGTAGTTCTGCTGGAGCAGGATCGTGCGGGCGCTGGGGTAGTCCTGCTCGAACTCCTCGATGTTGCGGATGGTGGCGCCGCGGAAGGCGTAGATCGACTGGTCGGAGTCGCCGACGACCGTGAGCTCGCCCTGGGCGAGCGGCGAGGAGGCGCCGGAGGTGCCGGGCCCGCCGATGAGCTCGCGCACGAGCACGTACTGGGCGTGGTTGGTGTCCTGGTACTCGTCGACGAGGACGTGGCGGAAGCGGCGCCGGTACATCTCCGCGATCGCGGGCTTGGTCTGCAGGAGCTGGACCGTGCGCATGATGAGGTCGTCAAAGTCGAGGGCGTTGGCGGCAGCCAGGCGCGCCTGGTAGGTGCGGTAGACCTCCACGAGGTGGCGCTCGAGCGGGTTGAAGGTGACGGCGTGCTCGGCGAAGGCGGCGGGGGTCACGAGCTCGTTCTTGAGGTCGGAGACCCGGTGGGCGAAGGTCTTGGGGGTGAAGCGCTTGGAGTCGATGCCGAGCTCGCGCACGACGAGCGTGATGAGGCGCTGGGAGTCGGCGGCGTCGTAGATGGAGAAGGTGGAGCGCAGCCCCAGGGCGTCGTGCTCGCGGCGCAGGATGCGCACGCAGGCGGAGTGGAAGGTGGACACCCACATGCGCTCGGCGGCCGGGCCGATGAGGGAGGCGACGCGCTCGCGCATCTCGGCGGCGGCCTTGTTGGTGAAGGTGATGGCCAGGATCTCGCCGGGGCGGGCGCGGCCGGTGGCGAGCAGGTGAGCGATGCGGTGGGTGAGGACCCGGGTCTTGCCGCTTCCGGCCCCGGCGAGGATGAGCAGGGGGGTGCCGGCGTGGGTGACGGCCTCGGCCTGGGGCCCGTTGAGGCCGCGGGTGAGGGAGGCGGGGTCGCCGACGGCGAGGCCCCGGTGGGTGCCGACGGCGCCCGTGCCGGGGGCGGGGTCCGCTCCGTCACGGGCACGGGCCTCGGCGGCCCGGGCCTGGGCACGGGCGACGCGGGCGGCGGTCTCGGCCTGGCGCTCCTCCCAGCCGCCGGCCACCGAGGCACGCTCCTGGGCAGAGGGGGCCTCGTCGTCGGGCTCGTAGCCGGGGTCCTCAGGGACCTCGGCGTCGAGCAGGGAGTCGGCCCAGCCGTCGTCGAGGTCGAGGGAGGCGGGGGCCAGGGCCGGCAGGGCGGCCTCGGCCGGGGGTGTGGCGCCGCCCCTCTGGCCGGGCATGGGCAGGGAGCCGAAGAGGGAGTCCATCGCGTTCATACTGCGCCCAGCCTACTGGCGCGCGCGGACGCGCTTCACAGGTGCTTGAGCGCCTCCCGGCGGCTGAGCGGGGACAGCCCCGGGTGGGTGTCGACGAAGGCGCGGACCCAGGCGGGGTCCGTGCGGGCGTGGTCGCGCAGGGCCCAGCCGATGGCCTTGCGGATGAAGAACTCCGGGTCACCCTCGTTGGCCTCGATGACGTCAGTCAGCAGGCGCCGGTCGGTGCGGTCCTTGTGCTGGAGCTGGCAGATGATGGCGCTGCGCCTGACCCACAGGTCCTCGTCGCGCGCCCAGCGGCGCATCCGGTCGGCCTGGTCGGGGTGCGCGAGCAGCACCGCGCCGACGGCGTGGCTCGTCTCGTCCACCAGGTCCCACCAGGCCCCGCTGCGCACAAGGTGCTGGTAGAGCTCCAGGGACCGCGCCCTCTCGGCGTGTCCGCCCCCGAGCCGGGCGCGAATGACGGCGAGCACCGCGAAGCGCTCCTCACGCCGCTCGGCGCCGTCCCACAGGACGCGCAGGGTCGTCTCCCAGGTGGCGGCATCGACCCACAGTGACGGGTGGCGCCGTGCAACCTCGACGGCCAGGCGACGGGTCTGGGGAACCCCGACGCCGTACATGGGCATCTTCGACTTGAGATAGCGCCGCTGCTGCTCGGCGCGCTGCGGGTCGCCGGCCTGCGCCAGCGCGGCGCGCAGGTCCCCCTGGAGCACGGTGACGGCCCGCGTCGACCGACGTCCCGTGTCCCTGGCGCACGTGTCGGCGGCCGTGACAGCAGTCATGGGCTCAGCATCCCAGATCCTGACCCGATGGGCGCGTAGGTCCTCGAGGACCGGAAGACCTCGGTGACCGCGAGCACCGCCCACATGCCCGGAGCGTGCCGTCACTGCCCTCAGCCCTTGTGGCGGATGACCCGGGCCGGGACCCCGGCGACGACGGCGCCGGCGGGAACGTCCTTGGTGACCACCGCGCCCCCGGCGACAACGGCATCGTCACCGACACTCGTCCCGGGCATGATGGACGCGCCCACACCGATCCACACCCGGCGTCCGACGTGCACCGGGTGACAGTTGAGCACGGTGACGTCATCGAGGCGGTGGTTGTCGGTGACGATGGAGACGTTGGGCCCGATGAAGGTCCCCTCGCCGATATCGATGCCACCGATCGACATCGCTGTGAAGCTGTGGTTGATAAGGACATTCGGGGCGATGCGCATGCGCCTGCCGAAGTCGATCTGCACGGGGGCGAGCAGCCGGATGCTCGGATCCAGCCCACCCTCGACTCCCAGCAGCTCGGCCCACAGCGCCGGCAGGCCCGGGTCGGCCGGCGGGGTGTGGTTGATGCGGAACATGACGTCCCGGCAACGGGCGAACTCGACCCGCACGATGTCGGTGTACTCCTGCTCGAAGAGACTGACGTCGTCACCGTCACTCAGACGGTCCCAGATGCTCTTAGCCGTCATGTTCACCGCCCCATTCACCGGTCGAATCGGGCGACGTCGGCCTGGACCCGCGCGGGCTCCTCGGACAGGGGCACGTGCCGCTGGTCGTCGACGCCCCAGCCGGTGGCGTCGTCGGGCCGGGTGGCGGCGAACAGGGCCTCAACGTCCTCCGGGCCGCTGACGGCGGGGCCGGGCGCTGAGAAGACCTCGACGGTACGACCGAGGGCCGACGGCGAGGCGGCGGCTGCGAGCAGCACCCGGGCCACGTGCGCGGCGTCGACGCCGCGCGAGGAGGTGACGCGGTCGCCCTGGAGGATCTCGATGCCCGTGTCCTCGGCGCCCTGGTGGTTGAACCAGCCGGGACGGATGATCGTGCTGGGCCGCCCGCTCGCGCGCACCAGGCGCTCGGCGCGGCGCTTCCAGTCCATGAAGGGGTAGGTGCCACCGGGGCGGGAGGCGTTCATGGAGGTCATGAGGCTCAGGTGCACGTGCGCGGCGCCCTCGCCAACCGCGTCGAGGGCGTCGAGCAGCGCGAGCACGACCTCGTAGAAGGACTCGCCGTCACGTCCGTCGCTGTCCCCGCTGTGGGTGAGGACGACGGCGTCGACACCTGTGACCAGGCTCGCGAGGTCGGCCGAGCTCGTCGGATCCGCCTCGACGACCGTGAGGCCGGCGGCGCCCTCGCGGCCACCGGGCAGCACCCGCCGGGCGCGGGCGGCGCTGCGGGTCTGGGCACGCACGGCGATTGCCTGCCTGAGGGCCTCGTTGACGACGAGACGACCGATGGTCCCGGTCGCGCCGATGACGGCGACGGTGTTCAGGGTGGTGCTCATGGTGTGCTCCTCCTCGGATGCGGTGGTCTCTGCGGCCCCGCCGACCAGCACCGGGCGGGCGGCGACGCCCATCGGCCGTGGTCGCCCGGGGTGCGACCGGCTCTGTGATTCCGCCCTCCCCCGCGGGTCTGGCATGCAGGAGAGCGTCACACATCGAGGAGCCGGTCAAGCTCGACGAGCAGCACGAGGACCGTGGGCGCCGCTGTCTCGTGGACCGGACCAGTATCCACCGCCTGGTACTCATATGCGAGGACGTTGAGCATTCCCACAACTCGACGTCGATCCGGGACCGTCGCGTCGGCGCATCGGGCTGTGACCGCTGAGGCCGGTTAAGGAATGCCCCAGCGTCAACGGTCGGTGTCGGGCCTCGCGGCGTCTCATCGCGTCTGCTGTGACGCCAACGTCGTCGAGCGCGTCCCAGGTCGGCTGAGCGCCGCCCGGCTGCTCAGCCCTCCGCCCGGCCCAGGCGCCAGTAGCCCATGAAGGCGACGGTGCGCCGGTCCAGGCCCCGCTCGGCCACAAGGTGGCGGCGCATGGCTCGTACCGCCGAGGCCTCCCCCGCCAGCCAGGCGTACAGGCTCGTGCGCGACAGCGCCGCCCCGCCCTTGGCGTGGCGCGGCACCTCCCACAACAGCTCGTCCAGGCCGATCTCCTCGACCTCGTGCGGCCGTCCCACCGGGCACATCTCGGCCACGGCCCGGGCCACGCCCTCGACCAGTAGCGAGCCGTGCGCGGCGCCCTCGCGCCCCAGGACCCGCACCTCGAAGCCGGGGTGGGCGGGCAGGTAGGCGGCGTCGGCGGCACGCGGCATCTCGACGACGGCCACGCCCCGGGCCTCCCGGGGCAGGTCCTGGAGGATGCGGGCGATGGCAGGAGCGGCGGTCTCGTCTCCGCCCAGGAGGAAACGCTCGGTGACGGCGGGCGGGACGAAGTCGATGCCGCCGCGCAGATGGGCGCCGGGCTCCTGCGTCGCCAGCCACGAGCGGGACGGGCCGAGCAGGACGGCCCCGGTGCCGAGACCGGCCGCCTCGATCCAGCGGGCTGCCGGCCCCTCGGGGCCGTCAGGCCCGGTGTGGACGACCATGTCGACGTCGACCTCCGTGGCCGTCCCGTCACCGGTGAGCCCCTGTCCTGCCGGCCGCACCGCCCGGGTGGTGTAGGTGCGGATCGGCGGGCGCTGGGGCTCGGGAAGTGAGAGCCACTGCCGGTACCAGTCGGGGCCGGAGGCGGGCAGGTGCGCGTAGCCGCCGTCGGGGGCGGGCAGGACGAGCTTGATGCGCTGGTCCCAGCCGGTGTCCGCCCAGTCGTCCAGGGTCGGGCCGGTGAAGGTGAGGCGGCGCATCGAGGGGGACAGGTCGCGCACGGCGGCCACCCTCACGTGGAAGAAGGGGAAGGGGGCGCTCATGAGACCCGGGCCTCCGGGGCGGTGGCGGACGCGACGGGGACGTCGCCGTCGGGCACGGCCTCCTGGGGCACGGCGCCGCCGTCGAGGACGTGGTGGCGCCCGCGCGGGACGATGAGCGGGGTGCGCGAGACCGGGTCGGTGATGACCATGGCGTCGAGGTTGAACACGTCCCTCATGAGCCCGGCGGACAGGACCTCGCCCGGGGCCCCGCTGGCGGCGATCCTCCCCTCGCGCATGGCGATGAGGTGGTCGGCGTACCGGGCCGCGAGATTGATGTCATGCAGGACCATGACGACGGTGGTGCCGCGCGTGCGGTTGAGGTCGGTGAGCAGGTCCAGGACCTCGACCTGGTGGGTGAGGTCCAGGAAGGTGGTGGGCTCGTCCAGCAGGAGAACGTCCGTGCGCTGGGCGAGCGCCATGGCGATCCACACGCGCTGGCGCTGGCCGCCGCTGAGCTCATCGACGGCGCGGTCGGCGAGGTCGGTGGTGCCGGTGGCCGTCAGCGACTCCTCGACGACCTGGCGGTCCTGGGCGGTCCAGGAGGAGAACAGGCCCTGGTGGGGGTGGCGTCCGCGTCCCACGAGGTCGGCGACGGCGATGCCCTCAGGGGCGATGGGCTGCTGGGGCAGCAGCCCCAGGCGCCGGGCGAGCACGCGGGTGGGCACCGTGCTGATGGCCTCGCCGTCGAGCAGGACGGAGCCGGAGCTGGGGGCGAGGATCCGGGCCATCGTCTTGAGCAGCGTGGACTTGCCGCAGGCGTTGGCGCCCACGATGACGGTGATCGCCCCCGTGGGCACGGCCAGGTCCACGCCGTCGACGACGACGCGGCGCCCGTAGCCCGAGCGCAGGCCACGGGTGGCCAGGGTGCGGCTGACAGCGCGGTCGCTCATGCGGAGGCTCCCTGTCGGTTGATGCGGATGAGCTGGCTGACCAGGTAGGGGGCGCCAACGATCCCGGTGACCACGCCCACGGGCAGCGTCGTCGGGAAGAGGTGCTGCCCGGCGAGGTCGGCGCCGAGGACGATGACGGCGCCCATGAGCCCGGCCGGCAGCAGGAGGGTGCGGTCGGTGCGCCCCACGAGCCGGGCCGCCAGGGGGCCGGACAGGAAGGACACGAAGGCGATGGGGCCGGTGGCGGCGGTGGCGAAGGCGGACAGCGCCACCATGGTGAGCACGAGCAGGAGGCGGGTGCGCTCGACGCCCACCCCCAGGCCGGTGGCGGTCTCGTCGCCCAGGGGCAGGACCCTGAGGTCGCGTCCGGCACCGCCCAGCAGCAGCGCGCACACGAGCACCGCGCCGGCCAGGTAGGGCACCTCCGACCACTGCGAGGAGGACAGGGACCCGCTGAGCCAGCGCATGGCGGCGGCGACGTTGTACTGGGAGGTTGTGAGCTGGAGGTAGGCGGTGACGGAGCCGAGCATGGAGGACACGCCGATGCCGATGAGGATGAGGCGCCCGCCCTGCGCCCGGCCCCGCCCGGAGAGGACGAAGATGAGGCCCGCGGTGAGGAGCCCCGCGGCCACGGCCACGAGGTTGAGCCGGGTGCCGGACCAGCCCAGGACGAGGATGCAGTAGACCGCGGCGGTCGAGGCCCCCGAGGTGATACCAATGATGTCCGGGCTGGCGAGCTGGTTGCGCAGCATCGTCTGGGAGGTGGTCCCGGCCATCCCGAAGGCCAGGCCGGCCAGCAGCCCGATGACGGCGCGCGGCAGGCGCAGCTCGCCGACGGCGAAGGAGGCGCCGGGCACCGCCCGCCCGGTGAGGACCGCCCAGACCTGCGCGGGCGGGTACCAGGTGTCCCCGATGAGCACCTGCGCCCACCACAGGACTACGGCGACCAGGGCGAGGGCCAGGGTGACGGCCGCGTAGCGGCGGGTCCGGCGTCGGCGTCCGGCCGAGGTGAAGCCGGGGGCGGGGACGGCCGGCGCCGGCCGGGCGGTGCTGAGAGCGCTCACAGCTCACGCACCTTGGCACCACGGGCGATGAGGATGAGGACGGGCGCCCCCACGAAGGCGGTGACGACGCCGACCGACACCTGCCCGGGCCGTGCGATGACCCGGCCGAGCACGTCAGACAGTGTGAGCAGGACGGAGCCTCCCAGGGCGGACAGGGGCAGCACCCACCGGTGGTCCGGCCCGACGAGCATGCGCACGGCGTGGGGGACCATGAGCCCGACGAAGCCGATGGGGCCGGCCAGGGCTGTCGTCGTCGCGCACAGGATGACCCCGGAGGCGGCCGCCAGCAGGCGGGTGCGCCCCACGTGGACCCCCAGGCCCACGGCCATCTCGTCGCCCAGGGCCAGGGAGTTGAGCGCCGAGGCGCTGAGGGCGGCGAGCAGGACGGCCACGACGAGGAAGGGGGCGACCGTCGTCAGGGACTGCCAGGTGCCCCGGCCCAGCGAGCCGACCTGCCAGAAGCGGAAGTCGTCCAGGCCCGAGGCACGCGGCAGCATGACGGCACTGATGGCGCTCGACAGGGCGGCGGCCGTGGCGACGCCCGCCAGGGCGAGCTTGACCGGGGTGGCGCCGCCCGGACCGAGCGAGCCGACGAGGTAGACGAGGACGGCGGTGGCAGCGGCACCCGCCATGGCGGTCCACAGGTACTGCGAGAGGCTGGAGATCCCGAGGAAGGCGATGGACACGACCATCGCCAGGGAGGCGCCGGTGTTGATCCCCAGGATGCCGGGGTCGGCAATGGGGTTGCGGGTGACGGCCTGCATGAGGGCGCCCGAGACGCCCAGGGCCGCCCCGGCCACGAGGGCGGTGGCGGTGCGCGGCAGGCGCTCGGTCACCGCGACGGCACCCAGGTCGCCCTCGTGCCCCAGGCCCGCCAGACCGCGCAGGACCTCGGGGAGGGTGACGACGCGCGGCCCGAAGGCGATGGAGGCCAGGACCGCCAGCCCGACGAGGACCAGGAGGAGGACGAGGACACCCACCCGCCTGCCGGCGGTCCGGGAGGCGGCAGGCGGGTGGGCGGCTGCGCTCACGCTCAGGCGACCTTGGAGGCGGCCTCGCCGAGGAGCCTGAGGTACTCCTTGATCCCCCACGGGATGGACAGAGGGCCGGGGTTGGTGGAGGCGGACAGGGGCGTGCCGTTGCCGACCCAGGCGATGGCGCCGTTCTTGATGGCGGGGATGGTGCCCAGCAGCGGGTCGGCCTGGAGGGCGGCGAGCTCGGAGCCGTCGCCGTACATCACCATGAGGTCGACGTCGGACAGCGTGTCGGCGTTCTCGGCGGCGACCTGGACGAAGAAGGTCTCCGGGTCGGCGTCAGCGGCGGCCTGGACCGAGGGGGGCACGCTCATGCCCAGGTCCGCCAGGAAGCCGGTGCGCGGGTCGCCGGGGGTGTAGTAGCCGATGGAGGACATGTCGGCGGGGGTAGCGTAGAAGAAGGCACCGGCCTTGCCCCTGATCTGCGGGTAGGGGGCGAGGGCCTCGGTGATCTGCTGCTCGAGGTCGGAGATGAGGGCCTTGCCCTCGGCCTCCTTGTTCATGGCCTGGGAGTCCATGGTGATCATCTCGCGCCAGGGGGTGGTCCAAGGGAAGGACGGGTAGGCGACGGTCGGGGCGATCTTGGTCAGGGTGTCGTAGGACTCCTGGTCCAGCCCCGAGTACGCGGCGAGGATGATGTCGGGGGTTGTGGCGGCGACGGCCTCGTAGTCGATGCCGTCGGTCTCGTCGAACAGGACGGGCTGCTCGGCGCCTGCGGCGACGAGCTCGTCGACCTTCTCCTTGGTCCACGCCAGCATCCCGGAGCCGTCCTCGACGCCCCAGGTCTGGGCGGCGAAGCCGACGGGCATGATGCCCAGGGCGAGGGCGACGTCCTGGTTGGCCCAGTTGACGCTGGCGATGCGGCTGACCTCCGTGGGCACCTCAGTGGTGCCGAAGGCGTGGGTGATGGTGGTGCCGCCGCCGGAGCTGCCGGCCGGCCCAGTGGAGCCGCAGGCGGCCAGGAGGGCGCCCAGAGGCAGGACGGCACCGGTCAGGAGGAAGGACTTGCGAGAGAGGGCCACGAGGCGTTCCTGTCAGGAGGCGATGAGAGCGTCACCGACAATAGCGGAGGCTTACCTAACTAACCAGGTGCGCAATTCATGTCGTCGGACACGTTCTTCCTGACACCTGACGCGAAGGATGGAGCGTCTGTAGGCCCGGGATCGCCCGTCGGCTCCGTGGTGACACGCGCCCCTCGCCCCGCCCCCGCAGCCTCAGCGGCGCGGGTTGCACGCTCACGTGAACGCGACTCACGCACGATCCGCATGATTCCGCGGTTTCCTCGACCGGACGCTGGGCGTACATCGGCTCCCATGTGCGCCGCTGTCACGCACGCACATGGGAGCCGATGCGACCGCTTCCCTCTCAGCGCATGATCCCCAGGATTCCAACGAATACTCCAGATCGCCAAGTCACACCAGTAACATGAGCGTGCAACAGCGCAGTCCACCCCCAGCACAACAGGCTCGGAGCTCGGCCCCAACGATGCCGACCACACCGTTCCACGGGTCGACGCGTGCAAGGCTGGCGCCATGAGCAGCCGACCCCAGCCCACGATCCGTAAGACCGACGACTTCCCCGGGGCGACACGCCTGGAGGCCCAGGGGCTGGAGTGGTTGGCCGAGGCGATGCCCGAGGGCGGCACCCACGTCGTACCGGCGACCATCGGCGACGGCTGGATCGAGGAGCCACGCCTGAGCGCCGGCCGGGTGACGCCCGAGGCTGCACGGGCCTTCGGCCGGGCCCTGGCGGTGACCCACGCCGCCGGCGCCCCCGCCTTCGGTGCCGCTCCGCCCGGCTGGGACGGGCGCACCCGCATGGGGCGCTCGGACATCCGTTTGCGTCCGCACGCGCCAGAGGCGGTTCAGGACCGCCCCCGCAGCTGGGGCCGCTTCTACGCCGAGGATCGGATCGCACCCTACGTCGCTGCGGGCCGGGACCGGGGCTCGCTCAGCAGCGGCGAGGCCGGCCTCATCGAGCGGGTGTGCGAGCGCCTGGTCGACGGCGACTTCGACTCCCCGCAGCCCGAGCTCACGCGCCACAGGGCTCAGGAGCGCGGCGAGCGCGTGGCGGTTGCCCGCAGCCACGGGGACCTGTGGACCGGCAACGTCCTGTGGGTGCCGGCGGCCGAGGCCGCATCCTGGGCTCCCGAAGGAGCCGGGTGCGGGCCGGGTGGTGCCGACCGCGGCGGGCGCGACGGCGGGCCGGGCAGCCCACGCTCAGGGCCGGGGGCCGAGATCGTCGGCGTGCTCATCGACCCGATGGCTCACGGCGCCCACGCCGAGACGGATCTGGCGGCCCTGGGCGTCTTCGGTCAGCGGTTCCTCGGGGAGGTCTACGCGGGCTACGACGAGGTGTCCGCCTTGGCCGACGGTTGGCAGGAGCGGGTGGGGCTGCACCAGCTGCACATGCTCATGATCCACGTCTTCCTCTTCGGCGGAGGCTACGGGGCCCAGGCGGCCGCGCTCGCGCGCCGGTACGTCTGAGGAGGGCCGCCCGGCGCCCGTCGGACCGGCGACGAGACCAGCCGCAGATCCCGACCCACCCCAGCACCCTCCTCTCACGGGCTCGGACCACTGCCCCGGGAGGGATGTCTCAGCCGGCACGACCACCGCCCGGTCTCACCCTGGACGACGGCTCTCCCGCGACAGACACGCGCTACATCATGTGCTCGACCCCGCGGTGACCGCTGTCGTTCAGCACGAGGTTGCGGCACGGGCGTCGCGAGCCGCGGGAACGCCATCGCGTCGGCGCCTGAGGTCCGACACTGTCGGCACCAGCCCTTACCACCGCACCCGCACACCACCCTCCCGGCGCGCACCGCCGACTCACCGGCACCACGTTCGTCACCGCCCTGGGATCCCTGCCCTTCGGCTATGGCATCGGCGTCATCGCAGGCGCACGCCCCCCGATGCGCCCGCCCCCCACCGAGGGCCTCGCCAGGGCCGTCGAGGTGCTGTGCGAGTCCCTCACCCGGGCATGACGACCACGTGAGACGGTGGGGTCTGCCGGCCCCCTCGACCGGCAGACCCCACCGTGCTCGTTCTCGCGGAGGGGCCGCGCCGCCCCACAGGGCTCGAGACGGCGGGCCCGGTCGGGCACCTCGGGCTCAGCGTGCGAGCTTGCCGGCGCGCAGCACCGACGCGGTGCGCAGGGCCGTCGGGAACGGTGTGTCCGGGTGGCACGGGAACATGTCCTGCTCGACGATGACGAAGATCTCCGGGTCCAGGCGCCACATCTCGCGCGTGATGGACTCAACCGTCGGGACTCCGTGGGGAGGCTCGCAGATCGCGCCGATCTGGACCGCGTCGTAGAAGCCCAGGTCCTTGTCGCGCACAACCGACATCTTCGCCGGGTCGACCTGCTTGAAGTGCATGTACTCCACTCGGTCCGCGTACCGGCGGATGATCTCGGCGCTGTCACCGCTGCAGTACTCGATGTGACCGGTGTCCAGGCACAGCCCTACCTTCTGCGGGTCCGTCATGTCCAGCCACTTGTACGTCTGCTCCTGCGTCTCCACGTGGGAGTCGGCGTGCGGGTGGAAGACCGCGCGAAGACCCGTCTCGGCCTTGACGATCTCCGAGACCTGCTCCGTGGCCTTGACGAGCTGGGCGAAGCCCTCCTCGTCCAGCTCCTTGCCCTCCACGAACTCGCCGGAGAACAGGTCCCGGTACATGGCCGGCAGCAGCACCAGGTACGTGCCGCCGACGGCCGCAGCCAGACGGGCCACGTCCAGGGCGTCCTTCGTGATGCTCTCAAGCTCCTCGGCGCGGTGGAACGCGCCGCCGACCGTGCCCGCCGAGACCCTGAGGTCTCGCTTCGCCAGCTCGTCCGCCAGCTCGTTGGGGTCCGTCGGGAGGAAGCCGTAGGGGCCGATCTCCATGTACCGGTACCCTGCCATGGCGATCTCATCGAGGTACCGCTGCCCCGTGGTCTGCAACGGCGAGTCGGGCATCCACACCCCCCACGAGTCGGGGGCCGAACCGAGGCGGGCGTTCGTCATGAAAGAAGACATCGTTGTACTCCTTGGGTAGGTCGTCGGGTCGTGGCCACTCACATCGTGATCACGTGACAACCGCAGGCTAGCCCTCTTCGCATCTCTTGTGAAGGGGTGCGCGCGAACAGATTTGTCACGTGGCAACCACTGAGCCGTCACCCCCCGGCGACTGCGCAGCGGGAGGATGGGCTCAGCCGCGCGGCGGGGCGGAGGAGGAGCGGACGATGAGCGTCGGGGCGATGACCTGCTGGAAGGGCGTCCGCGGGCGTCCGGCCTCACCGGTCCCGCTCCCGTCCTCCCCGGCCTCGTCGATATCGCCGGCCTCAACGAGGGCGTGCACAAAGCCCGCGGCCACCTTGCCCTGCTCGGACGCGGCCTGGTGGATGGTCGTCAGTCCCACGAGCCGGGCCATGAGCTGGTCGTCGTAGCCCACCAGCGAGACGTCATCGGGCACGGACAGACCCGCGCTGCGCAGTGCCTCCATCGCGCCGAGCGCCATGTGGTCCGAGCCGCAGAAGATCGCGGTAGGCACATCCCCCGCCTCACACAGCACCCGCACCGCGGCGTAGGCGGACTCGCGGGTCGCGAGCCTGGGGATGATGTACTCGGGCGCGAGGCGCGCCCGCCGCATCGCCTCGGTGTAGCCGGCCGCGCGCTCCTCGTAGGGGATGTCCGGCGGCAGCTGAAGGTGAGCAATCCGCCTGTGCCCGAGGTCCACGAGGTGGCGGGTGGCCAGCATCGCACCCGCGTGGTCGTCGTTGTACACCGAGCGGACGCCGGCCTGCGAGATCCGACGCGTCACGGAGACGATCGGGATGGAGTGGGCGGCCGCCGTCAGGGCGTCCGTCGAGCCCGCGTAGCCGGCCACGACGATGCAGTCCGGCGAGTACCCGGCCAGTTGCCGGAGCCGCCAGTCCTCCTGCTCCACGTCCCACGACCCCTCGACGACGACGAGGCTGTAGCCCTTCCCCTCAAGACCGACCTTGAGCGCGTCATACACCTCGCCGAACAGGGCGTTGGAGAGCTCCTGGGGGAAGAAGCCCACGAGTCGCCCGTGCCGGTTGCCGGCCAGCGCCGTTGCCATCCCGTTGTCGATGTAGCCCAGCTCGCGCACCGCGGCCAGGACGCGTTCGCGTTTGTCGTCACTGACCTTGTCCAGGCCCTGGAGCACCCTCGAGACGAGCGAGCGGGACACTCCCGCCCGTCGGGCGACGTCCGCCTGGGTGACCCGGCGTCCTGCCATAAGGCGCTCCTCTCTCAGGCTGTGACCGACCACCGCGTGGAGAAGGAGCCGGTCGGGGCGGCCCGTCCAGGGCCGCCCCGACCTTATCGCCTGCTCATGAGCCCAGGCGCACCACGTGACACCGCGTCAGGCGAGAGGCACCTCGGTGCCCGTCCTCGCCGAAGTCATGGCCGCGTCGATGACGGCCATGGTGGGGATCGCCTCGGCGAAGGGGATGGTGACCTCGCCCTGTCCGACGACTGCCGCGCAGAACTCCTGGATCTCGGCCACCATGTTCTCGCCGTAGCCGGTTCCGACCCCGCGTCCGGCCATGCAGGCGACGTCGGAGAAGTAGGGGAAGGCCGGGCCGGCGATGATCTGGCGCGGGCCGTCGAGACCGGGGGCGGACTGCTCAGGCTGGCAGAGGTAGAACTCGTCGGAGTGCGGGGACTCGAATTTCGCCCAACCCTTGTCGCCGTAGACCTCGATGGCGAAGACGTCGGTGATCCCGGTGGCGATGCGCGACAGGCTGACGACACCGATGGCACCGTTCTTGGCCCGCAGGGAGACCACCGCGTTGTCGTCGTTGTCGACGGGGGCCACCTCGGTGGCGGAGGCGCCCTGGTTGTGGCCGGTTCCGCCGGTGGGCAGCGGACGCTCCTTGATGACGGTGTCGAGCTGGCAGGCGGTCACCGCCTCGATGTCGCCCACGAGGAAGCGGACGGTGTCGAGGATGTGGGCGCCGATGTCCGCGACGGCTCCGCCACCGGCGATGTCCTTCTGGAAGCGCCAGGTGCGCGGGGAGCGCGGGTCGGACGCGTAGTCGGCGAAGTAGGAGGCGCGGAAGGTGTGGACCGACCCGATGCCGCCGTCGGCGATGACCTGCGCCATGGCGGCCAGGGCGGGGACACGGCGTCGGCAGAAGCCGACGGAGGTGACGACACCGGCCTCCTCGGCGATGCGGGTCAGCTCCGCGGCCTCCTCGGCGTTGAGGCCGAGAGGCTTCTCGCAGAAGACGTGCTTGCCAGCCCTGAGCAGCTGCGGGACGACGTCGATGTAGATGTTGTTGGGCAGTGCCAGCGAGACGGCCTCGATCTCCGGGCGCTCGATGATCTCGTCGATCGAGGAGGCGATGCGCTCGAAACCGTACTTGGCGGCCACAGTCTCGGCCAGGGCTGCGTTCGGCTCGACGAGCGTGTCCATGATGACCTTCACCCCCTCGAGCGCGGGGAGCATCTGGGCGTTGCGGAAGCCGAAGGCGTGGCCCTGGCCGGCGAAGCCGGCACCGACGACAGCGATACGCAGGTCACGAGACATGTGAGTGGTCCTTTCAGATGGTGCCCCTGACGGGGCGGCGGTGTGGTGGGTTGCTGTGTCCCGCGGTCGGCTGCGGTGCCGGCCTCGGGTGCGCTCACCCGGCGGGGGTCGCGCTGGTCGTGGTGGTGGACAGTCGTGGTGGACGGTGGTCGGGTGGTTCGCGTTCGGGTCAGCCGACGGCGAGAGGGCCGGGATCACGGCCGTCGGAGCCGGAGGCGAGCTCCTCCTCCAGGTACTCGAGGGACTTGCCCTTCGTCTCAGGCAGGTACCTCTGCTCCCACAGGAGGACGACGAAGTTGATGACCGCGAAGATGAAGAAGGTCCGCATGCCGATCGCGTCAAGGAGGATCGGGAAGAGCAGGGTGACGATGCCGTTGGAGATCCACTGGCAGAACACCGCGGTCCCCATCGCCACGCCGCGCACCCGCAGCGGGAACATCTCAGCCATCATGAGCCAGAAGCAGATCCCGCAGAACATCTGCATGAACCACAGGAAGCTGAGCATGAGGGCGAGGATGAGGTAACCGCGCCACGGGGCGTCCGGCAGGAGGAAGGCCAGACCGAGCAGGACCTGGGAGACGACCAGCCCGATCATGCCGATGCGCAGCATCGTGCGCCGGTTGGAGCGGCCGATGACGACCACGCCCACGGCCACGGCGACGACGGAGACGACGCCGTTGGCGATGGTGGCCACGAGTGAGGCCTGGGTTCCCATGCCCGTGCTCATGAGGACCGTGGGGGCGAAGTACATGATGGCATTGACACCGGTGAGCTGGATGACGATCCCGAAGCCGATGCCGATGAGCGTGATGCGCTTGATCCACGGGATCCTCAGGTGCGTCCAGACGCCCTGCTGGGCGCGGTCGGCCTCCTCGACGACCTGGACGATCTCATCGCGCTCCGGCGTCGGGTCTCCGGTGCGCAGCTGGCGCAGGACCTCCAACGCCTCGTCGCCACGGCCCTTGGCGACGAGCCAGCGGGGCGACTCGGGCACGAAGTGGACACCGATCCACAGGGCGACGGCCGGCAGTGTGGCCAGGCCAAGCATGAGGCGCCACGCCTGGGCACCGTCGGAGACGAAGGAGATGATGGCGTTGGAGGTGTAGGCGACGAGCTGGCCGGTGACGATCATGAGCTCGTTGCGCGAGACCAGCGGACCGCGCAGGTGCGCCGGCGCGAGCTCGCCGATGAACATCGGCACCGTCGCGGAGGCCCCTCCCACGGCGAAGCCCAGGACCATGCGGCACACGATCATGATCGGCACGCTCGGAGCCAAGGCGCAGCCCAGGGCGCCGAGGAAGAAGACGAAGGCCAGCATGGTGATGTTGTGCTTGCGCCCCCAGCGGTCCGACATCCGCCCGCCGATGATGGCGCCGAAGGCCGCGCCCAGGAGCAGCGAGGACGTCACCAGGCCCTCGGTGAGCGGGGTCAGGTTGAGGCCGCCCTCGGCGGCGGAGAGGGTCATGTAGGGCAGTGCGCCGGAGATGACGCCTGTGTCGTATCCGAAGGCGAGGGCGCCGAAGGTCACGACGACCGTCGCGATGTTCAGCCTCCTCTTCACTGCCCTCGCGTGGACCGGGTCCACAACTGTGTCGATCTGGGTGGTCATGTCATCCTCGTTGATGAGTGATCGTTGCGGCACTCATGATTGTCACGTGCCAACTTGACATGCTCAAGTCTGCGGCACAGGTTGTCACGTGTCAACCTTCGTTCGCGGGTCAGTTCGCCCCCACCGCAGGCAACGGCGTCAAGGCACGCGCACGCGGCACCGGTGCCCGCGCCGGTCGGGGCGAGCGCCCCGCGCTCACCGGACCGCCCGCGCTCACCGGACCGCCCGCGCTCAGCGGGCACCCTGGTGGCGGCCGACAGTCCGTCCGAACGACCTCACGTGCTCCACCGCCCAGCGGGCTCTCCACCGCGCAGCCCGCTCGGCACCTCCTCCTCCGCTCAGCGCACGGCCCGCAGGTAGCGGTCGCGGCCGGTGAGGTCCTGCCCCGTCTGCGCCGTCGTGAAACCCGACGCCAGGGCCGCCCCGCACAGCGCAGCCCCCTGCCCGGCGTCATGCTCCATGACAAGCACCCCGCCGCCCCGCAGCAGCGCGGCCGCGCGGCGCACGAGGGCGGTGGGCAGGGCGAGGCCGTCCTCTCCCCCGCCGAACAGTGCCAGGTGGGGGTCGTGGCACGCGGTCTCAACGTCCTCGAGCGCCCCCGCCGGCACATAGGGCGGGTTGGTGACGACGACGTCCACCTCCCCGTCCAGCCCGGCGAGGGTCGTGGGGTCGGCCGCGTCGGCCCGGAGCACCCGCACCCTCCCCGGCGCGTGCCGCTCACACGTGGCGACGGCGGCGGCGCAGGCGTCGTCGGCGAGCTCGACGGCCATCACCCGGGCGGTGGGCACCTCGACGGCGACGGCGGCCGCGATGGCCCCACTGCCGGTGCACAGGTCGACGACGAGCGGGCCCGGCGCTCCCCCATCCCCACGGTCAGCCCCGCCCGCCCGGCCGACACAGCCGGCCCCGTCCGCGCCGTCCACCGACGCCCGGGCCGCCTCAATGGCGGCGCCGGCGACAACCTCGGTCTCGGGCCGGACGATGAACACACCGGGACGGCAGTCGAGCTCCAGGCCGCGGAAGAACATGCGGCCGGTGATCCGCTGCAGGGGCTCGCGCTCGGCACGCCGTCGCACGGCCTCCTCGTAGGCGGTCACGAAGGCCTCGTCCGCGCCGTCCGCCAGCGGCAGGGGGCGGTCCAGCAGCCACTCGGCGAGCTCACGCGCGTCATGCTCCGGAGAGGACACCCCCGCAACCGCGAGCCTCCGGCCCACCTCGCGCACGAGCCGCCGCAGCGCGTAGCGGTCGAGGCCGCTGCCCCCGCTCACGCCTGGCCGACCGCCGCGAGCCGCTCAGCCTCATCCAGGGCGATGGCCGAGTCGATGACCGGGCCCAGGTCGCCGTCAAGCACGGCGTCGAGGTTGTAGGCCTTGTAGCCGGTGCGGTGGTCGGCGACCCGGTTCTCGGGGAAGTTGTAGGTGCGGATCCGCTCGGAGCGGTCCACGGTGCGCACCTGCGAGCGGCGGGCCACGGAGGCCTCGGCGGCGGCCGCCGCGGCACGCTCGGCCAGCAGGCGCGCCCGCAGGACGCGCAGGGCCGCCTCCTTGTTCTGCAGCTGGGACTTCTCGTTCTGCATGGACACGACGATGCCGGTGGGCAGGTGGGTCAGCCGCACGGCGGAGTCGGTCGTGTTGACGCTCTGGCCGCCCGGGCCGGAGGAGCGGAAGACATCCACGCGCAGGTCCCCCGGGTCGATCTCGAGCTCACCGGGGTCGTCGGCCTCCGGCATGACGAGCACACCGGCCGCCGAGGTGTGGATGCGGCCCTGGCTCTCGGTGACGGGCACCCGCTGGACCCGGTGGACCCCGCCCTCGTACTTCAGGTGCGCCCACACCCCGTCCTGAGGCTCAACGGCCGAGCGCGTCTTGACCGCGAGGCGGATGTCCTTGAAACCGCCGAGCTCGGAGCCGGTGGCGTCCAGGACCTCGACCGCCCAGCCCATGCGCTCGGCGTAACGGGTGTACATGCGCACCAGGTCCGAGGCGAAGAGGGCGGACTCCTCGCCGCCCTCACCGGCCTTGACCTCAATGATGACGTCGCGCGCGTCATCGGGGTCGCGGGGGACGAGGACATCGCGCAGGTGCTCGGCAGTGGCGGCGACGGCGACCTCCAGGGCGGGCAGCTCGGCGGCGAAGTCCGGGTCCTCGGACGCGATCTCGGTGGCGTCGTCAAGGTCGGCAGCGGCCTGCTGCCAGGCGCGGTAGGCGGCGACGACGCGCCCGAGCTCGGCGTAGCGGCGCCCCAGGCGGCGCATGGCCCCGGGGTCGGAGGCGACGGCGGGGTCCGCCATCTCGGTCTCGATGCGGGCGTGCTCCTCGACCATCGGGACGGCGGCGGAGAAGTCGTCGCTCATGGTCCTCCTCAGGTGGTGCAGGTCGGGCGTCCGGTGCGCGGGCCCGGACGCGACGACGCCGACGGCGGCTCCTGCGAGGGTGCCTTCCGTCGGCGTCGTTCGGGTCGCTTACTTCGCGCGCTTGCCGTAGCGGGCCTCGAAGCGGGCCACGCGGCCACCCGTGTCGAGGATCTTCTGCTTGCCCGTGTAGAACGGGTGGCAGGCGGAGCAGACGTCAACGCGGATCTCACCGGAGGTCACAGTCGACCGGGTCTCGAAGGTGTTGCCGCAGGTGCACGTGACCGTGGTGGCCACGTAGTCGGGGTGGATCCCCTGCTTCATGGTGTCTCCTAGCATTCAGAGGGCCCCGGGTCCCGCGTGCCGACGACGCGGGTGAACCGGAAACCAGTCGACGATTATGCCGCCGCGCCCTCGGCCCCGACAACGCGGGGACCCAGGCGCATGACGTGATGTTGGACGCTCAGGGTGTGCTGTGCGCCGTGCCCGCCCCGAGCTCCGCTTGCTCCGCAGCGCTCCGCTCAGACTGTGATTGGTGCGCCGTGCCCGCCCCGAGCTCCGCTTGCTCCGCAGCGCTCCGCTCAGACTGTGATTAGTGCGCCGTGCCCGCCCCGAGCTCCGCTTGCTCCGCAGCGCTCCGCTCAGGCCAGGTTGGCGTCGTCGTCGGCGTCCGCCAGCGAGGTGCCCTGCGGGGTCGTCTTGGAGATGACCATGAGGAACTCCGCGTTCGAGCCCGTCTCCTTGAGCTTGCCGATGACGAGCTCGAGGGCCGACTGCTGCTCCAGCCCGGCGAACAGGCGACGCAGGCGCCACATGATCTTGAGCTGGGCGGGGTCGATGAGCAGCTCCTCGCGGCGCGTGGAGGAGGCGGCGACGTCGACCGCCGGGAAGATGCGCTTCTCGGCGAGCTGGCGCGACAGGCGCAGCTCCATGTTGCCGGTGCCCTTGAACTCCTCGAAGATGACCTCGTCCATCTTCGAGCCGGTCTCCACCAGCGCGGTGGCGAGGATCGTGAGCGACCCGCCGTTCTCGATGTTGCGGGCGGCACCGAAGAAGCGCTTGGGCGGGTAGAGGGCGCTGGCGTCCACACCACCGGAGAGGATGCGCCCCGACGCCGGCGCGGCCACGTTGTAGGCGCGCCCCAGGCGGGTGATGGAGTCGAGCAGGATGACGACGTCCTGGCCGAGCTCGACCAGGCGCTTGGCGCGCTCGATGGCGAGCTCGGCGACAGTCGTGTGGTCGGAGGCCGGGCGGTCGAAGGTCGAGGCGATGACCTCGCCCTTGACAGTGCGCTGCATGTCCGTGACCTCCTCGGGGCGCTCGTCGACGAGCACGACCATGAGGTGGGCCTCGGGGTTGTTGACGCTGATGGCGTTGGCGATCTGCTGCAGCACGATCGTCTTTCCGGCCTTGGGCGGGGAGACGATGAGGCCGCGCTGGCCCTTGCCGATGGGGGCGACGAGGTCGATGACCCGGGGGGTCAGGGCCTTCGGGGTGGTCTCCAGGCGCAGCTGCTCCTGCGGGTAGAGGGGGACGAGCTTGTTGAACTCCGGGCGGCGCTTGGCGCGCTCGGGGTCCATGCCGTTGACGGCCTCGACGCCCACCAGCGGGTTGTACTTCTGGCGGTTGGCGCGGTTCTGCCGGCGGCCGTTGCGCCCGCCCTGGCCGGAGCCTGCCGGGTGGGAGGTCTCGCCGCCCTCACGGACCCAGCCGGTGACGGCGTCGCCCGCGCGCAGCCCGTTGTCCTTCATCTGCTGGCCGGAGACGTAGACGTCCTTGGCGCCGGGCAGGTAGCCGGAGGTGCGCAGGTAGGCGTGCTGGGAGTCGTCGACGTCGAGGATGCCGGCGACGGGGATGAGGACCTCGTCCTCGCGCGGGGCGCGCTGCTGGCCCGGCTGGCCGGCGCTCTGACCCTCCCCCTGGAAGTCGCGGTCGCGTCCGCGGCGCTTGCGGCCACGGCGGCGTCCGCCACGGCCCTCCTCGTCCCAGGAGTCGGAGTCGTCACGGCGCTGCTTGCGCTCGGCGGGCTCGACGGCCGGGGTGCCGGTGACGTCGGCGAGGTCGCGCATGAGCGCGGCCTTGGCGTCGATGTGGTCCTCGCTCAGCCCGTGGCGCTCGCCGCGATCCTCGGGGGTGCCTGCGGAGGCCTGGGCGCGACGGCGGCGGGAGGGGCGCTCCTGCGGGGCGCCGCGGTCCTCACGGTCCTCGCGGGGCTCGTCGCGGCGCTGGCGGCGGGGGCGGGTCTCGCCCTCGGCCTGCGGGGCGTCCTCGGGGCGGCGGGTGCGTGCGGCCTGGGGGAGGTCGAGCTCGATCTCAGCGGTGCGGGGGCTGCGCTCGGGGGCGCGGCTGGGGGCGCCTGCGGCGGCGGTCACGCGGCGGCGGCGCGGGCGGGCCTCACCGTCGGAGAGGGGCTGCTCGCTGCGCTCGGCGTGCTCGGGGCGGTCCGCCGCCCCGGCGG
>NZ_JACJVC010000017.1 GCF_023369555.1 Actinomyces sp. AC-20-1
CTGCTGCACCCCGCGCCGGGGGCGCCGAGGAGCACGATCCCGCCCTCCGCTGCGGCCGGTGCCGCGGGGACCGGGGCGCCGGCCGCAGCGCTGTCAGGACCGGCCGGGCCGCCGGGCTCCGCTGGGCTGAGCGTGCTCACGGCTCCTGCCGCCCCTCGCCGGTGACGGCCGCGTGCGCGGCCCGCAGGAGCGCCTCGTCCGGCTCGACGCCCCGCACGGGCCGGGCGAGGCCGTCGAGCAGGACCATGCGGATGCGCCCGGAGCGGACCTTCTTGTCCGAGAGCATGACCTGCGCCAGCTCCTCGTAGCGGCCGGCGCCCTCGGGGAAGGAGACCGGCAGGCCCGCCGCGGCCAGGGCCCGGCGGTGGGTCTCGAGCAGGTCGGCGCCGATGCGTCCGCCGCGGTGCGCGACCTCGGCGGCGAAGACGCAGCCGACGGCCACCGCCTCACCGTGGCGCCAGGCGTAGCCGGTGACGGTCTCGACGGCGTGGGCGTAGGTGTGCCCGTAGTTGAGGACCTCCCGCAGCCCCGCCTCGGTGAGGTCCTCGCCGACGACCCTCGCCTTGACGGACACAGAGCGCGCGACGAGCTCGGCCAGCACGGCGGAGCCCGGGCTCAGGAGGTCGGCGCCCGGCGAGCCGAGCACGAGATCGAGGATCGCGGGGTCGGCGATGAGACCGCACTTGACGACCTCGCCGAGCCCCGCGCGCAGGTCCTCGGTGCCCAGGGTGGCCAGGGCCTCCAGGTCGCACACGACGGCGGCGGGCGGGTGGAAGGCGCCCACGAGGTTCTTCCCAGCGGCCGTGTCGATGCCCGTCTTGCCGCCGACGGCGGCGTCCACCATGGCCAGCAGCGTCGTGGGGACCTGGACGACGCTCACGCCCCGCAGCCAGGTGGCGGCCGCGAAGCCGGCGAGGTCCGTGGTGGCGCCGCCTCCCAGGGCGACGACGCAGCCGTCGCGCCCCATGCGGAAGGCCCCCAGGGCCTGCCACACCCGGTCGAGGACGGCGGTGCGCTTGGCGGCCTCCCCCCCGGGCACCGTGACGCGGGTGACCCGTGTCCCGTCGGCCGCCAGGGCCGCCTCGAGGGCGCGGGCCCGCTCGTCCAGCACGTCGGCGTGGACGATCGCGACCCCTCCGGCGCCGTGCCCGGGTGAGGCGTCCACGGCCCGGGTGACGCAGCGGGCCAGGTCCCGGCCGATGACGACGTCGTAGGGGCGCGCGCCGCCCACGCTCACGGTGACGAGGCCGTCGGGACCGGCCGCGGGGGCGGTCGGGGCGTCTGCGGGGGCGGTCGGGTGCCCCAGCCGGCGCAGGACCTCCTCGGCCACAGCCTCGGGCGTGAGGTCGTCGGCGACGACGGTGAGGGTGGCGACCTGCTCGTACAGGGCCGAGCGCTCGGCGGCCAGCCGCTCCATCCGGCTGAGCACGGCCCCGGCGCGGTCACCGCCGTCCTGCGGCCCGGGTGCCTGCGGACCCGCCATGAGGGGACGGCCGCTGCCGTCACCGACCCGGGCGGCCGCGGTGGCGGGCGTGACGGACAGGTGCACGACCGTGCGGCCGGAGAGCATGTCCCGGTTGGCCCGGCGCAGCACGGCCCCTCCGCCCAGGGCGATGACGCTGGCCGTCGTGGCCGCCCCGCCCAGCAGTGAGCGCAGGGCCGCCGTCTCCCGGTCGCGGAAGCCCTCCTCCCCCTCGGCCTCGAAGATCTCGGGCACGCTCATGCGCGAGCGGCGGCGGACCTCGGCGTCGAGGTCCACCGAGGCGGCCCGCAGGGCGCGGGCGAGCAGGCGGGAGACGGTGGTCTTGCCCGCGCCGGGCAGGCCGATGAGGACGAGCGGCAGGTGCTCTCGCAGCGCGGTCGCGGGTGCGGTGGTGCTCATGCTCGTGCCCCTCTCACCAGCGGGTCCGCTCGGCCACGCGGGCGAGGTAGGCGTCGAGGTTGCGGCGGCACTCGGCGACGCTGTCGCCCCCGGTCTTCTCCAGCAGGGCGTCGGCGAGCACGAGTGCCACCATCGCCTGGGCGATGACGGCCGCGGGCACGACGGCCGTCGTGTCGGAGCGCTGGTGCAGGCCGGTGGCCTCCTGGCCCGTGGCGAGGTCCACGGTGCGCAGGGCGCGCGGGACAGTCGAGATGGGCTTGAGGGCAGCGCGCACGACGACGGCCGAGCCGTTGGAGATGCCGCCCTCGATGCCGCCGGCGCGGTTGGTGGCGCGCTCGACCCGCCCGCTGCTGACGGACAGGATCTCGTCGTGCGCCTGGGAGCCCCGGCGGGCCGCCTCGGCGAAGCCGTCCCCGATCTCGACTCCCTTGACGGACTGGATGCCCATGACGGCGGCGGCCAGACGGGCGTCGAGGCGGCGCGAGGAGTCCACGTGGGTCCCCAGGCCGATGGGCACCCCGGTGGCGATGACCTCGACGACGCCGCCGAGGGTGTCACCGGCCTTGCGGGCGGCGTCGATCTCGGCGACCATGGCGGCGCTCACGGCGGGGTCGGCGCAGCGCACGGGGTCGGCGCTCAGGCGCTGCTCGTCCTGGGGGCCCGGCCGGGGGGCGTCGTCGGGCAGGGCGACGGAGCCGACGCGCAGGACGTGGCTGACCAGGCGGGTGCCGGCGACCTGCTCGAGCAGGGCCTCGGCCACCGCGCCGAGGGCGACCCTGGCGGCGGTCTCGCGGGCGGAGGCGCGCTCGAGGACGGGACGCGCGTCGGCCAGGTCGTACTTGAGCAGGCCCGGCAGGTCCGCGTGGCCCGGCCGGGGGCGGGTGAGCGGCCGGTTGCGGGCGACCTCCCGCTCGTCACCGGTGCCGGCGTCGATGAGCAGGGCGGCCGGGTCGACGGGGTCCGCGCTCATGACGGTGGACCACTTGGGCCACTCGGAGTTGCCGATCCTCATGGCGATGGGGCTACCGATGGTGCGCCCGTGGCGCACACCGCCCAGGAGGGTGAGCTCGTCGCGCTCGAAGACCTGGCGCGCTCCGCGCCCGTGGCCCAGGCGACGTCGGGCGAGGGCGGCGCTGACGTCCTCGCTGGTGATCTCCACGCCCGCGGGCACCCCCTCGATGAGGGCGGTCAGGGCCTCGCCGTGCGACTCGCCGGCGGTCATCCATCGAAGCATGGCGCCGATCATCCCACACGGCCGTGGGCCTGGCCCGTGGCGCTCCGGCCCGTGAGAGGGTGCCTGGGGCTCAGCGGCGGGCCAGGGCCCGGAGCAGGGCGGTGCGCATGGCGTCGACATCGGGCGTCATGCCTGTCATGAGGCGCACCTGCGGCACGGCCTGGTGCAGGAGCATGAGCCAGCCGGGGACGATGAGGCCACCGGCCTCCTGCCAGGCGGCGGCCAGGGCCGTCGGCCAGGGCTCGTAGGTGACGTCGAGCAGGGGCGCGCCGGGACGCACCCGGCGGACCAGGGGTGCGAGGAGGTCGGGGCCGTGCGCGGGCAGTGTCGAGACCGCGAGGTCGGCCCCGCTCATGGCTCCGGCCACGGCGGCGTCGGAGGCGGGGTCCCCGGGGCGCCAGGTGACGGCCTCGACCTCCAGCCCCATGCGGTGGGCGGCGGCCAGTGCCCGTCCCGGCCCGGCGTGGCTGCGCGCGGCGACGACGATGCGTCCGGCGCCGAGCTCGGTGAGCGCGGCCAGCGCCGAGCAGGCGGTCGCGCCCGAGCCCAGGACGAGCGCCGTGGCGTCGGCGAGGTCGGCGGGGTCCGGGAGCCGGTACCTGCCGGCCTCGCGCAGGGCGCCGACGATCCCGGCGACGTCGGTGTTGAAGCCGGTGAGCAGGGCGGGGCCGCGGCCGGAGCGCTGGGCGACGACGGTGTTGGCGGCGCCGACGGTCTGCGCGAGCGGATCGAGTGCGTCGAGGCGGGTGAGCAGCGCCTGCTTGTGCGGCATGGTGACGCTCAGTCCCGCCCAGACGGGACCGGGCCCGGCGGGTGCGGCGAGCTCGGCCAGCAGGGGGCCCAGCTGCTCGGGGCGCGTCTCACGGCGCTCGTACTGCCAGCCGTCCAGGCCGAGCGCGCTGTAGGCAGCACGGTGCAGGACCGGGGAGAGCGAGTGGGCGACGGGAAGGCCGATGACGGCGGCCCTCTGGCGGGCGCTCATGACCCGGACCCCGTGGAGCACATGGCCTCGTGCTCCTCGCAGTAGGCCATGAGCCGCTCGGTGTTGGCCTGCTGCTCCTCGGGGGTGGAGGCGAAGAGCGTCTCGCCCGTCTCGGGGTTGACGGTGACGAAGTAGAGCCACTGTCCCTGGGGCGGGTCGACGACGGCGGCGAGAGCCGCCTCGCCGGGGCTGGAGATGGGGGTCGGGGGCAGGCCCGCGTGCTCGTAGGTGTTGTACGGGTTGCTCTTGTCCAGCATCTCGTCGCTCGTGAGGATGCCTCCGGTGCGGCCCAGGCCGTACAGGGCGGTGGAGTCCATCTGGAGCCGGCCCGCGGTCTCGCCGTCGGTGTCCGCCAGGCGGTTCTCGATGACGCGGGCGACCTGCCCGTAGTAGGTGCTGGAGGCGACCTCGTGCTCGACGACCGAGGCCTTGGTGAGGACCTGCTGGTAGTCGGCCGGCTCCACGCCCAGGCGGGTCAGACGGCTCAGGGTGAGCGAGACCATGGTGGCGACGACGTCGGTGGCGGTGGCGTCCTCGGCGATGTCGTAGGTGGAGGGGGCGAGCCAGCCCTCGACCTGGCCGCCGGCGGTCTCGGGCAGGCCGATGGCCTGGGCGTCGGCGAAGGCGGTCTCGACCTCGGCCTCGCTGAAGCCGCCCACGCTCATGAGGCGCTCCTTGACCTGGTCGCGTGTGCTGCCCTCGGGGATGGTGAGGGTGTGGTCGGCGCGGGAGGCCGGGTCGAGCAGGGCGGCGACGGCGTTGGCGGCGGACATGCCCAGGCGCAGCGTGTAGGTGCCGGCCTGGATGCTGGAGGCGTTGACGTTGGCCGCGTAGGCCTGTGTGAAGGCGTCCGCGGTGGCGACGACGCCGGCCTGCGTGAGGATCCGGGCGATCTCGTCGCCGGAGGCGTCCTCCGGGATGGTGACGACGACGCTGCCGTGGCCGGTGCCGCTGTAGTCGGAGACGGCCGTCTGCCCGGGGCGGGCGTCCTGCGCGCTGCGCAGGGCCTTGACGCTGAGCAGGCCGGCGGCGGCGAGCACGATGATGAGCAGGGCGGCGAGCACGGCCCGGCGCAGGCGGCGGCGTCGGGTGCCGGAGGGCGGCGGCGCCGACGGGCCGATGATCTCGGTGTAGAAGTCGTCGCGGCTCATGGGCGTCCTGCCCGGGTCGGCACGACGAGCTCGCCCGCGGGTGAGCCGGTGCGGCGCTCGGTCTCGAGCGCGTGCTCGAGGATGACGACGGCGGCGGCCTGGTCGACGACGGCGCGGAAGTCCTTCGCGTGGCGTCCTGAGGCGTGCAGCGCCTGCTGCGCGGTGACGGTGGTCATCCGCTCGTCCACGAGCCGCACGGGCACGGGGGTGATGAGCGAGGCGAGCCGGCGGGCCCAGCGGCGCGCGTCCCTGGTGGAGGAGGAGGAGCCTCCGGCCAGCTGCCGGGGCAGGCCGACGACGGCCTCGACGGCCGCGTGCTCCTCGACGAGGTCGGCGGCCTCGTCGAGGTCGGCGCCGTAGCGGTCCCGGCTCAGGGTGCTGACAGGGACGGCGAGGATCGCGTCGGCGTCGCAGCGGGCGACGCCGACGCGGGCCGTGCCGACGTCGAAGGCGAGCCTCGCGCCGGAGCGCATGGTGGGCTGTCGGCTCACGCGCCCAGCGCGCGGGTGACGGCGGCCATCGCCTCGGGCAGGCGGGTGGCGTCCTGGCCACCGCCCTGGGCGAGGTCGGGCCGGCCTCCTCCGCCGCCGCCAAGGGCCGTGGCGGCGGCCTTGACGAGGTCCCCGGCCCTGGCGCCGGCGTCGCGGGCGGCCTGGTTGGTGGCGATAACGACGAGCGGGCGCTCGCCGACGACCCCCATGGCGGCGACGACGACGGGCTCGGCCTCGCCCAGGCGCTCGCGCACGTCGAGGACGAGGCTGCGCAGGGCGTCGCCGGAGCCGACGGTGCCGAGGTTCGCGGCGGCGAGGCGGTACTGCCCGACCTTCGCGACACCGCCGAGGACCTCGGCGGCCTTGGCGACCATGGCGGCCTGCTCGGCCTGGGCGAGCCTCTTCTCGGCGTCCTTCAGGCGGCTCATGAGGGACTCGATGCGCTCGGGCAGGTCCTCGGCGCGGCTGCCGACGAGGGTGGACAGGCGCGAGACGAGGGCGTGCTCCTTGGCCTGGTAGCCGTAGGCGCCGTCGCCGACGAGGGCGTCGATGCGCCGCACGCCGGAGCCGATGGAGGACTCGCCCAGCAGGGCGACACGGCCAATGCGTCCGGTGGTGGCCACGTGGGTGCCACCGCACAGCTCGCGGTCGAAGCCGTCTCCGATGGTGACCACGCGCACCAGCTGGCCGTACTTCTCGCCGAAGAGGGCGATGGCGCCCTGGGCGCGGGCCTCGTCGAGGCTCATGACGTCGGTGCGGACCTCGAGGTCCTGGGCGAGCGTGGTGTTGACCAGCTCCTCGATGTCGTTGAGCTGGGCGCTGGACAGGGCCGCCCCGTGGCGGAAGTCGAAGCGCAGGCGCGAGGGCGAGTTCTCGCTGCCGGCCTGGTCGGCGTGCTCGTTGACGACGCGGCGCAGTCCCGCGTAGACCATGTGGGTGGCGGTGTGGGCGCGGGCGATGGCGAGGCGGCGGGCGGTGTCGATCTCGGCGTAGGCCTTCTCCCCGACGGCGAGGGTGCCCTCGGTGAGGGTGCCGCGGTGCACCGTCAGGCCCTTGATGGGGGCCTGGACGTCGGTGACCTCGACGACGCCGCCGTCGGCCAGGCGGATGGCGCCGTGGTCGGCGAGCTGGCCACCCATCTCGGCGTAGAAGGGGGTGCGGTCGAGAATGACCTCGACCTCGGCGGGGGCGGTGGCGGCGGGCTGGGGCACGCCGTCGACAAGCAGGCCGGTGACGACGGCGTCGGCCGCGGACTCGGTGTAGCCCAGGAAGGTGGAGCCGCCCCCCATGGCCTTCTCGATGTCCTGGAAGGCGCGGATGTCGGCGTGCCCGGTCTTCTTGGCGCGGGCGTCGGCGCGGGCGCGCTCCTTCTGCTCGGTCATGAGGGCGCGGAAGGCGTCCTCGTCGACGGCGACGCCCTGCTCGGCGGCCATCTCGAGGGTGAGGTCGATGGGGAAGCCGGAGGTGTCGTGCAGCTCGAAGGCGACCGATCCGGGCACGACGGCCCTGCCCCCCGTGGTGGAGGCGGCGGCCTTGGCCCGGGCGACCGCGGTGTCGAGGATGGTGGTGCCGGCGGCCAGGGTGCGGCGGAAGGCGTCCTCCTCGGCGTAGGCGACCTCGGAGATCTGCGACCAGCGCTCCTCGAGCTCGGGGTAGGACAGCCGCATGACGTCCTTGGAGGCGGTCAGGAGGGTCGGCATGGCGGCCTCCTCCACACCGAGCAGGCGCATGGAGCGCACAGCCCGGCGGATGAGGCGGCGCAGGACGTAGCCGCGCCCGTCGTTGCCGGGGCGCACGCCGTCGCCGATGAGCATGAGGGCGCTGCGCACGTGGTCGGCGACGACGCGCATGCGCACGTCGTTCTCGTAGTCGGCGCCGGCGCTGGGGCCCGCGGCCCCGCGGCCGTAGGTCTTGGCGCTCATGACCTCGGCGGCCGCGATGACGGGGTGGACCTCGTCGATCTCGTACATGTTGGGCTTGTCCTGCAGGACGAAGGCCAGGCGCTCAAGACCGGCGCCGGTGTCGATGGCGGTCTGGTCGAGCTTGCCGACGAGCTCGAAGTCGTGGCCCTGGCCCTCGCCGCGGATGAACTCGTCGAAGACGAGGTTCCAGATCTCGAGGAAGCGGTCGCCCTGGGTGTCGGCCAGGGGCCCGCCGTCGGGCCCGTACTGGGGGCCGCGGTCGTAGTGGATCTCGCAGCAGGCGCCGGCGGGGCCGGGCTGGCCGGTGGACCAGGAGATCTCCTCGAAGGGGAGCTTCTGGACGTGGGCGGGGTCCACGCCGAGGGTGCGGGTGAGGTAGTCCCAGGAGACGTCGTCCTTCTCCCAGATGGTCATCCACAGGCGGTCGCCGTCGAGGCCGTAGCGGCCCTCGCCCACGGGGCCGGTCAGCAGGTCCCAGGCGTGCTGGATGGCCCCCTCCTTGAAGTAGTCCCCGAAGGAGAAGTTGCCGTTCATCTGGAAGAACGTGCCGTGGCGGGTGGTGCGGCCGACGTTGTCGATGTCGTTGGTGCGGATGCACTTCTGCACGCTGGCGGCTGTGGGCCAGGGGGCCGGCTCGGTGCCGAGGATGTAGGGGATGAAGGGGACCATCCCGGCGACGGTGAACAGGATGGAGGGCTCCGGGGAGACGAGGGAGACCGAGGGGCGGATCTCGTGACCGTTCGCCGCGAAGTAGTCGAGCCAGCGGGAGCGGATCTCTGAGGTGCGCATGTGCTGTTCTTGCTCCTGAGTCGGGTGCGTGGGTGAGTGCGCGGGCAGGGCGGTGCCCGCACGGGCCGCGTCGCTGGCGCCCACGCGGCAGGACCGGGGCGAGACTACCCCGCTCGGCCTGGTAAGCGGGACGCCCCCCACCGGCGTGCGGTGCGGGGCGTCCCGGCGGCTGTCTCCTGGGAGGGTCAGCGCGAGTAGTACTCGACGACCATCTGGACGTCGCAGGTCACGGGGACCTCGTCGCGCTTGGGACGGCGCACCAGGGTGGCGGTGAGCTTCTCGATCTCGACGGTGAGGTAGTCCGGCACGGGCGGCAGGACGTCGCGGTGGGCGCCGGTGGCGGCGATCTGGAAGGGGACCATCACCTGGGAGCGCGGGCGGACCTGGATGGTCTGGCCGGGCCTCACACGGTAGGAGGGGCGGTCGACGACCTTGCCGTCCACGAGGATGTGGCGGTGGACGACGTCCTGACGGGCCTGGGCGATGGTGCGGGCGAAGCCGGAGCGCAGGACGAGGGCGTCCAGGCGCATCTCGAGCAGCTCGACCAGGGACTCACCGGTCAGGCCCTTCTCGCGGCGGGCCTCCTCGAAGACGCGCTGGAGCTGGGCCTCGCGGATGCCGTACTGGGCGCGCAGGCGCTGCTTCTCCTTGAGGCGCACGGCGTAGTCGGACTCGGTGCGGCGGCGGGCGCGGCCGTGCTCGCCGGGGCCGTAGGGGCGCTTCTCGAAGTAGCGCACGGCCTTGGGGGTCAGCGGGATGCCGAGGGCGCGCGAGAGGCGCACCTGGCGGCGGGAGCGGGAGGAGCTCATGCTCGTCTCTTCTTCCTGTCGGAGTGATCGCACGCCCCGTGCGGGTGCCCGGGGCGCGGGGTCAGCCACGTGGACGGGCCAGGACCCCAGGGGTGCCGTGCACGGGTGGGTGCCCGCACGGCGGCAACTCGGGAACACTAGCGGCTGACCGCCCCGTCCGGCGAGCCGCGACCGGCCCGTGTGACCGGTTCCTCAGGCCCCGGTGGGGCCGTCGTCGAGGGCGTCGCGCACCTGCTGGCGCTGGCGGGCGCGCTCCGTGGCGAGCACGTTGAGCACGACGCACACGAGGAAGACGTTGAACAGCGCGTTGCCGGCGGCGGGGCTCAGGGCGGCGGCCGCCCGGGTGCCCAGCGGTGCGGCCACGACGGCGGCCGCGCCGACGAGCAGGCCGGCGCGCAGGTCCACGGCGCCGTGGCGCAGGTTGGACCAGGTACCGGCCGCCGCGGTGGGGATCATGACGAGCAGGGAGGTCCCGCGGGCCATGAGGTCGCCGACGCCGGTGACGACCTGCAGGCCGGGCACGACGACCAGCCCGGCCAGGACCCCCGCCACCACCCCGACGGCGACGAGGCCGGTGCCGCGCAGCGGGTCGAGGACGAGCCCGGTCTCGCGCACCGGCGCCTGCAGCTGCTGGGAGGCGATGACGACGAGGGTGAAGCCGACGAAGACCCACGGCAGGACCCGGTGAGGCAGGCTGCGCAGCAGCCAGGTCCCCAGTGGCGCCCCGGCGAGGGAGCCCGCGCAGACGATGGCGAAGGCCGCCGGGGACACCTGCCCGCGCTGGGCGTAGGAGACGGTGCCGACGGCGGCGGTGACGACGATGGCGGCCAATGAGGTGGCGGCGGCCCGCCGCTGGTCCATGCCGAGCACGCTCATGAGCGCGGGGACGATGACGAGGCCTCCGCCGACGCCGAACAGGCCGGCGAGGAGGCCGGCCGCCAGGCCCGTGGCGAGCACGAGCAGGGTGGTGCGCCCCGCTGGGCGCCCGGCGGGTGCTCGGGTGCTCATCGGGCGGGCCCGCCCTCCAGGATCCGGCGCACGGCCTCAAGGCGGGTGGCGACCTGCTTCTCGAAGCCGTTGGAGGTGGGCTCGTAGTAGCGCCGCCCGGCGAGCTCGTCGGGCAGGTACTGCTGGGCGACGACGCTGTGCGGGTGGTCGTGGGGGTAGCGGTAGCCGACGCCGTGCCCCAGGCGCTGGGCGCCGGCGTAGTGGGAGTCGCGCAGGTGCGCGGGCACCTGTCCCGCCCTGCCGGCGGCGACGTCGGCGGCGGCGCGTGAGATGCCGAGGGTCACCGCGTTGGACTTCGGTGCGGTGGCGACGGCGAGGGCCGCCTGGGCCAGGACGAGCTGGGCCTCGGGCATGCCGATGAGGGCGACGGCCTGCTGGGCGGCGACCGCGGTGGACAGGACGGTGGGGTCGGCCAGGCCCACGTCCTCGGCGGCGTGGATGGTGATGCGGCGGGCGATGTAGCGGGGGTCCTCCCCGGCGGCGAGCATCCGGGCGAGGTAGTGCAGGGTGGCGTCGGGGTCGGAGCCGCGCATGGACTTGATGAAGGCGCTGATGACGTCGTAGTGCTGGTCGCCCTGGCGGTCGTAGCGCACGGCGGCGACGTCGGCGGCCTGCTCGACGTCGACCAGGGTGATGGCCGGGGCCGGCGGCACGGCCGCGTCGGCCGGGCGGTCGGCGGCCTCCGCCCGGTGCGGGGCGGAGGCGAGGACGGCGCCGGCCGCGGCCTCCAGGACGGTGAGGGACTTGCGGGCGTCGGAGCCGGCCATGCGCACGATCTGCTCGCGGGCGTCGTCCTCGAGGCTCACGCGCCCTCCCAGCCCCCGCGGGTCGGCGACGGCCCGGTCGACCAGCGCGCGCACGTCGTCGGCCCCCAGCGGGTGGAGCGTGAGCAGCAGGGAGCGCGACAGCAGCGGGGAGACGACCGAGAAGCTGGGGTTCTCGGTCGTGGCGGCCATGAGCGTGACCCAGCGGTTCTCGACGCTGGGCAGCAGGGCGTCCTGCTGGGAGCGGGAGAAGCGGTGGACCTCGTCGACGAAGAGGACGGTCTCCTCCCCGGAGCCGGTCAGCCGCCGTCGTGCCTCCTCGACGACGGCGCGCACGTCCTTGACCCCGGCGGTGACCGCCGAGAGCTCGACGAAGCGCCGGCCGCTGCCGCGGGCGACGAGGTAGGCGAGGGTCGTCTTGCCGGTGCCGGGCGGCCCCCACAGGATGACGGAGGAGACCCCGGCGCCCTGCCCGGAGCCGGGGTCGCCGGGTGAGACGAGACGCTGGAGGGGGGAGCCCGGCGTGAGCAGGTGGTCCTGGCCCAGCACCTCGGAGAGGCTGCGTGGGCGCATGCGCACCGCCAGGGGCGCGTGCGCGTCCACGGGCAGGCCGACGTCATCCGTGCCGACGCTGTCGAAGAGGTCCACGCGCGGATCCTAGCGCGGCCGGGCACCCGGCCCACCGGCCCGGCGACGGCGCCCTGCCGCCCGCGCGCCGGGGCCGGGCGCCCACGGCGGGGTCTGCAACAATGGCCGGGTGCTCCACTGGCTCTCCCGACGCGTCGTCAAGGACGCCTCCGTCGTCGTCGCCTCGTGGGTGCTCGTCGCGCTCGTGGCGCTGGCGGTCGCCGCCTCGGGCCTGGGGGCCGGCTCGCTCACGAGCCGCCTGGTCGGCGGCACCGGCGCGCCGGGGTGGAGCGAGTCGAAGGAGGGTGAGGAGATCATCGCGGCCCTGTCGGGCGACGGCCGGACCGTGACCCTGCTCGTCACCGGGGTCGACATCTCCACGCCCGCGCGTCAGGAGGCGGTGGCCGCCGCCCTCGAGGACGCGCACAAGGACCTCGTGGCCGTCGCCGGCGAGACGAACGTGCTCGACCCCTTCGTCGTGCCCGGCATGCTCGAGGAGCCGGCCGCCCAGGTGCTGGCCTCCAAGGACCGCGACGGGTTCCTCATGGTGGTGACCGTGGACCCCAACGGCACCGAGGTGGCCGACGAGGACGACAAGGAGTACGCGCGGGACCTCGCCGAGGCGGTCGCGCGCGTCCAGGCCAGGCTCGAGCAGGTCCCCGGCGAGCTGGCCGCGGTGAGCCCGGGCGCCTCGGGCATCGTCTCCCACGAGGGGCTGCGCGAGCGGGCCGTCATCGACCAGGCCTGGCGGGACGTGCTCGTCGGCCTGCTCATCGCGCTGCCCCTCGTCCTGCTCCTCATGGTCCTCGTCTTCGGGGCCGTCCTGCCGGCGCTGGTGCCCGTGGCCACGGCGGTGACGACCCTCATGGTGAGCCTGGGCGCCCTGTGGGTGCTGAGCCTGCTCGTCGAGCTGCCGGCCTTCGTCCTGTCGGTGACGGCGATCATCGCCCTGGCGCTGGCCACGGACTACGGCTTCGTCCTCACCACGCGTTTCCGCGAGGAGCTGGCCCGCCTGCGCGAGGGCGAGGGGGCGGACTCGCCCGTGGCGCGGGGCCGGGCGGGGCGAGCGGAGCGTCGTCGGCGCCGCCGCTCCTCCCCCGTGACGCAGGCGGTGGCGCTGACGCTCATGAGCACGGGCCGCACGATCCTGTTCGCGTCGCTGACGATGGTCGTGGCCCTGCTGGGGCTGCTACTCATCGGCACCGACGTCCTGGGCGCCATCGCGCGGGCGGGGATCGCCGCCGTCGTCATCGCCACCGCCGTGTGCCTGTCCCTGGCGCCGGCGCTGGTGGCGCTGGTCGGCCGGCGCCTGCACCGCCCCTCCCCCCTGCGGCGCGTGGAGGCCCTGCGGCGCCTGCGCTCGTGGGCCGGGGACGCCGCGCGGGAGCGGGGCGTGTTCTCCCGCGCGGTCGGGCTCGTCCAGCGGGTGCCCTGGGTGGCGCTGGCGGTCTCCCTCGTCATCCTGGTGGTGCTGGCCTCCCCGGCCCGTCACCTGCACGTGCTCGTCTCCGACGAGGAGCTCCTGCCGGCCTCCTCCGACCAGGCCGTCTACCTCGACACGCTGGCAAGCTCCTACCCGGCGGCGCAGGACGCGGACGCGACCGTGGTGCTGGCGCAGGCCGGGGAGCGCGTCACCGCCTTCATCAACAGCCAGGTGGCCCACGCCGAGGGCGTGACCTCGATCCTGCGCACCGCGACGGCGGGCGAGTACACGGTGGTCTACCTCGAGCTGGAGGGCGAGGGCGCCACCACCGGGGCGGAGGCGGCCGTGCGGGCGGTGCGGGCCCTGGCGGCCCCGGCGGACATGTGGGTCACGGGCCAGGCGGCGGCCCAGGTGGACCTGCAGGACGCGATCACGGGCGCGCTGCCCTGGGTGGTCGTCGTCTTCTCCCTCGTGCTCATCGTCCTCATGCTGTTGACGACGGCCTCGCTCGTGGTGCCGGTCAAGACGCTGCTGGTCAACACGATGTCGGTGCTGGCGAGCTACGGGGTGGTGACGTGGGTGTTCCAGGAGGGGCACCTGGCGGGGCTCCTGGGGGTCGAGCCGCTGGGCGGTGTGGAGGCCTACGCCGTCGCGGTGGTCATCGGCATCGGGCTGGGGCTGGTGACGGACGACGACCTCTTCCTGCTGGACCGGGTGGCGGCCCACCGTGGGCGCTCGGGCGACGACGTCGGGGCCGTTGAGGCCGGGATGCAGCACACGGGCCGTCTGACGAGCACGACGGCGGCCGTCCTCATCGTCGTGTTCCTCAGCTTCATCAGTGCCGACCTGCTCATCGTCGCCCAGGTGGCGCTGGCTCTGGCGGTGCTCATGGCGGTGGACGCGACGGTGGTGCGCCTGCTGCTCATGCCGGCGGCCATGTCCCTCCTGGGCGAGTGGAACTGGTGGCTGCCGAGGTGGCTTGTGCCCTTCGTCGAGCGCTACGGGCTGGCCGAGCCGCTGGTGTCGGTGCCGCGTGCCGGCGCCAGCGCCGAGGAGGAGCCCGGGGAGGTGTCCTCCCGGGCCTGAGGCCTCCCTCACAGGAGGCTGGTGTCCCCCGCGCCCTCGCGGGCGACCTCGGGCACGTCCTGGGTGAGGTCGAGGACGGTGGTGGGCTCGGTGGAGCCGACGGGGCCCTCGATGACGACGTCGATGAGGTGCCCGAGGGCGTCCTCGATCTCCCAGCCGCTGGTCTCGGGGACCTCGTTGCCGGGGCGGATGAAGGTGGAGGACAGCAGGGGCGTGCCGTAGGCGGCGACGAGCGCCTGGGTGATGGCGTGGTCCGGGATGCGCACGCCGAGGGTGTGCTTCCTCGGGTTGAGGGTCATGCGCGGGACCTCCTTGGTGCCCTTGAGGATGAAGGTCCAGGGGCCGGGGGTCAGTCGCTTGATGAGGCGGAAGGCGTTGTTGCCGACGATGGCCAGGGGGCCCGCCTGGGCGAAGTCGGCGCAGACGAAGGTGAAGTTGTGCTTGTCGGAGAGCTGGCGGATCTGGCGGATGCGGTCCAGGCCCTCCTTGTTGCCGGGGGCGCAGGCCAGCGCGTAGCCCGAGTCGGTGGGGTAGGCGATGAGGCCGTCGTCCTTGATGACGTCGACGACCTTGTCGACGAGACGGGCCTGGGGGTTGGCGGGGTGGAGCTCGATGTAGCGCGACATGGGCACATTGTGCCCCGGGCGCGGGCCGTGCGCACCCGTGTGCGGATGACTCCGGTTCTCATTTCCGCACCATTATTGAGCAAGAATGGTTTTCGTTGCGGAAATGGAGATGGAATCATTTTCATCTTTGTATTCCTGCGGCATTCCTCTCTATTCTTGTGGCAATTCCGCTGACGGAGGCCGCCCCGCCGGGACGAGCACCACGCAGCACCCGTTCACACCCACACGGAGGCACCCATGACCGCGACCCTCACGCACCACCCCGCCGAGGCCCACGCCCACACCCACGGCCCCAGCTGCGGGCACCTGGCCGTCATCCACGGAGACCACGTCGACTACCTCCACGACGGCCACGCCCACCGCGAGGACGGCGGCCACTACGACGAGTGCACCGTGTGCGAGTGCGCCGACTGCACCGACGTCTGCGCGGCCTGCGACTGCGCCGACTGCACCTGCCCCACCTGCAACCACGCCACGTGCTCCTGCGAGCACTGCACGGACTCCTGCTCGTCCTGCGTGTGCGAGGACTGCACCTGCGCGACCTGCACCCACGCGGCCTGACGCAGGGTCCTGACCGAGCTCTGCCCGCCCTCACGCACGTGGTGCCCCGGCTGCCGGTGACGGCCGCCGGGGCACCACCATGTCTGGGGGCTGGGACCGGGCCTCAGCCCGCCTGGGAGGCGGCCTCCTCGCCGACGACCGCGTCCACGCCGGCCTCCTTGCGCTGCTCCGCCGTGATCGGGGCGGGCGCCTCGGTCAGGGGGTCGTAGCCGCCACCGGACTTGGGGAAGGCGATGACGTCGCGGATGGAGTCCGCGTGCGTGAGCAGGCTGACGATGCGGTCCCAGCCGAAGGCGATGCCGCCGTGCGGCGGGGCACCGTACTTGAAGGCGTCGAGCAGGAAGCCGAACTTCTCCTGGGCCCCCTCCTCCCCGATCCCCATGACGTCGAAGACGCGCTTCTGGACGTCGGAGCGGTGGATGCGGATCGAGCCGCCACCGATCTCGTTGCCGTTGCACACGATGTCGTAGGCGTAGGCCAGGGCGTGCCCCGGGTCCTGGTCGAAGGTGTCGAGCCACTCGGGCTTCGGGGAGGTGAAGGCGTGGTGCACGGCTGTCCAGGGCGACTTGCCCAGCGCCACGTCGCCCTCCTCCTTCGCCGCCGCTGAGGGCTTGAACAGGGGCGCGTCGACGACCCACACGAAGGACCAGGCGTCCTCGTCGATGAGGCCGCAGCGCCTGCCGATCTCCAGGCGCGCCGCGCCCAGAAGGGCCCGCGCGGCGTCGGTGGCGCCGGCGGCGAAGAAGATGGCGTCACCGGGCTGGGCGCCCGTGGCCCCGGCCAGGCCCGCGCGCTCGGCGTCGGTGATGTTCTTGGCCACGGGGCCGCCGAGCTCGCCGGTCTCGGAGACGGTGACGTAGGCCAGGCCCTTGGCGCCGCGCTGCTTGGCCCAGTCCTGCCAGGCGTCGAAGGTGCGGCGCGACTGCGAGGCGCCACCGGGCATGACGACGGCGCCGACGTACTCGCTGTGGAAGACCCTGAAGGTCGTGTCCTTGAAGTAGTCGGTGAGCTCGACGAGCTCGAGGCCGAAGCGCAGGTCCGGCTTGTCCGTGCCGTAGCGCTCCATGGCGTCCTTGTACGTCATGTGCGGGATGGGGGTGGCGAGGTCGTGGCCGATGAGGGCCCACACCTCCTTGAGGACGTCCTCCGCGACCTGCATGACGTCCTCCTGCTCGACGAAGGACATCTCGATGTCGAGCTGGGTGAACTCGGGCTGGCGGTCCGCCCGGAAGTCCTCGTCGCGGTAGCAGCGCGCGATCTGGTAGTAGCGCTCCATGCCGGCGACCATGAGCAGCTGCTTGAAGAGCTGGGGGCTCTGCGGCAGGGCGTACCAGGAACCGGGGGCCAGGCGTGCCGGGACGAGGAAGTCACGGGCGCCCTCGGGGGTCGAGCGGGTGAGTGTGGGGGTCTCGACCTCGACGAAGTCGTGCTGGGCCAGGACCCTGCGCGCGGCCTGCGAGACCTTCGAGCGCAGGCGGATGGCGTGCTGCATGGGCGAGCGGCGCAGGTCGAGGTAGCGGTAGCGCAGGCGCGCCTCCTCACCCACCTGGCCCGAGTCCTCGGCGTGGTCGGAGACCTGGAAGGGCAGCGCGGCCGCCGTGTTGAGGATCTCGATGTCGCTGACGACGACCTCCACCTCGCCGGTGGGCAGCTGGGGGTTCGCGTTGCCCTCGGGGCGCTGGGTGACCTCGCCGGTCACGCGCAGCACGTACTCCGAGCGCAGGTCGTGGGCGACCTCCTCACGGATGACGACCTGGGCGATGCCGGAGGCGTCACGCAGGTCGATGAAGGCGACGCCTCCGTGGTCGCGGCGGCGGTCCACCCAGCCGGTGAGGGTGACGGTCGAGCCGATGTCGGCGACGCGCAGGGATCCTGCGTGGCGGGTGCGCAGCATGGGTGCTGTGGTCCTTCCGTTGGGGGCGCGTGGTCCCGGCGCCCGGCGGGGCGCACCGCGAGACGGGCGGGCGCCGCCGCCGATAGTACGCGCGCCCGGGTGACGAGCCGCCAGGAGAGCGGGATCACGTGTGACCTGCGACGTCACGCCGGGTCGGCCGCCTCGAGGCACAGGCACGGCCGATATAGTGGGACCAGGAGCGATCCGTGCTGTGAACCCCGTTCGGGGCTGCGCCGCCACCGGCGGCCCGGCAGTCCCCGTGAGTCTGTGCGTGAAGCCCGTCAGCCGCCGTCGACCACCGTGTCGAGCCAGGTGCAGGGCGAGTGTGGTGGGTGCGGTACGGCAAGAGGTGGGCCGACCGAGCCTCCCCCACACTCCGCGACAGGTCCTCACCGGACCGGATACGGGAACAACACCAATGAGCACTGAGACCACTGGCAGCACTGCGTCCTCTGACGGGCCCCTGAGCCTCGACGCCCTCTTCGAGGCCGAGGTCGGCCACGGCGAGGAGGTCGCCTCTCCCGCCGACGCGGCCCCGGCCGCCTCCGCCGGGTCCTTCGAGTCCGCCTCCTCCTTCGAGACCCCGGCCTCCTCCGACTCCCCCGAGGACCCGGAGGACGTCGACCACGAGGACGAGGAGGACGACGTCGACACCGCCGCCGCCCTCGCCCTGGAGGAGAACGACCCCGAGGACGAGGAGGACGTCGAGGAGGACGACGGCTCCGAGGACCTGGACGAGGAGGAGGTCGATGGCCACGCCCCCTTCGTCGACGACGGCGAGGACGAGGACGACGAGGCCGCGCCCCACAAGGCCCCGGAGGAGGCCACCTTCAGCGACCTCGGCCTGCCCGCCGACCTGCTCAAGGCCGTCACGGACATGGGCTTCACCACCCCCACCCCCATCCAGCGCGAGGCCATCCCCGTGCTGCTCGGTGGGCGCGACGTCGTCGGTGTCGCCCAGACCGGCACCGGCAAGACCGCCGCCTTCGGCCTGCCCCTGCTCGACGCCATCGACTCGCGCGACGGCAGGGTCCAGGCGCTCGTCCTGGCGCCCACCCGTGAGCTCGCCATCCAGAGCGCCGACGCCATCACCGACATGGCCCAGCGCTCACGCGGCCTCGACGTCGTCGCCGTCTACGGCGGCGCCCCCTACGGCCCGCAGATCGGTGCCCTCAAGGGCGGCGCGCAAGTCGTCGTCGGCACCCCGGGCCGCGTCATCGACCTCATCGAGAAGGGCGCCCTGCGCCTGGAGGACGTGCGCTTCTTCGTCCTGGACGAGGCCGACGAGATGCTGCGCATGGGCTTCGCCGAGGACGTGGAGACCATCGCCTCCTCCCTGCCGGCCGAGCGGCGCACCGCCCTGTTCTCCGCGACGATGCCGCCGGCCATCCAGGCCGTCGCCCGCCAGCACCTCACCGACCCCCAGCGCATCGAGGTCTCGCGCCAGTCCTCCACCGTGGACACCGTCCACCAGACCTACGCGGTCGTGCCCTTCCGTCACAAGATCGGGGCCGTCTCGCGCGTCCTGGCCGTCACCGACGCGGCCGCCGCCATCGTCTTCGTGCGCACCAAGTCCACGGCCGAGGACGTCGCCATCGAGCTCGCCGGCCGGGGCATCCAGGCCGCGGCCATCAGCGGTGACGTGCCCCAGCGCGAGCGCGAGCGCCTGGTCGAGCGCCTGCGCCAGGGCACCCTCGACGTCCTCGTCGCCACCGACGTCGCCGCCCGCGGCCTCGACGTCGAGCGCATCGGGCTCGTCGTCAACTTCGACGTGCCCCGTGAGGCCGAGGCCTACGTGCACCGCATCGGTCGCACCGGCCGCGCCGGCCGCCACGGTGAGGCCGTCACCTTCCTCACCCCCAAGGAGAAGGGCAAGCTCCGCCAGATCGAGCGTCTGACCGGCACCCGCCTGGAGGAGATCACCCTGCCATCCCCGGCCGACGTCTCGCGCCACCGCGCGGGCCGGCTGCTGGACAAGGCCGCGGCGAGGCTCGAGCGCGGCCGCCTCGAGATGTACACCGAGCTCGTCACCGGCCGGGCCGCCGAGCTCGAGATCGAGGTCGAGGACCTGGCCGCGACCCTGCTGGCCCTCGCCGTGGGCGATGAGGGGCCCAGGACCTGGAAGGAGCGCAAGGACGAGCCGCGTCAGCGCGTGCGCCGTGAGGAGACCGTGGACTCCGAGGGCACCTTCGTCTCGGCCTCCTTCGAGGGCGGGCGGGACCGCGATGACCGCCGCGGGCGCGGTGAGCGTCCTGACGGCAAGCCCGGCGCCGCCCGTGGTGGCCGCCGTCGGCACGAGGACGGCACCGGCACCGTCTACCGGGTCGAGGTCGGTCACCGTGACCGTGTCCTGCCCGGTGCCATCGTCGGCGCTCTGGCCAACGAGGGCGGGATCTCCGGCTCCGACATCGGCAAGATCGACATCCTCCAGTCCTTCTCCCTCGTGGAGATCCACACGCCCCTGTCCGCGGAGCAGCTCGAGGCCATGGGCCACGCGACCTTCGGCGGGCGCGAGATGCGCATCCACCTCGACGAGGGCCCGGGCCACGGCTGGGACGGCTCCGACAACCCGTCCTCCGAGCGCCAGCAGCGCCGTACCGAGCGTCCTCGCTTCGATCGTGACGGTGAGCGTGGCGGTTTCCGCGGCGGGCGCGACGGCGGGCGCGGTGGCTTCCGCCGCGACAACGACCGTGGCGGTTTCCGCGGCGGGCGCGACGGCGGGCGCGGTGGCTTCCGCCGCGACAACGACCGTGGCGGCTTCCGCGGCGGGCGCGACGGCGGGCGCGGTGGCTTCCGCCGCGACAACGACCGTGGCGGTTTCCGCGGCGGGCGCGACGGCGGGCGCGGTGGCTTCCGCCGCGACAACGACCGCTGGTGAGACGAGCGCGCAGAGCGTGACCTGAGGGTGTGGGCCGGTACCTGGAGGCGCCGGCCCACACCCGTACTGGCCCCGTGCCCACCGCCCGGGAGCAGGACGCCGCAGGGCAGCGGCAGGAGCACCTGGGAGCACGGGGGAATAACAGCGACGCCCTTCGTGTTGCACCGGCCGGACACCATGCACGACTGACGCCGGCCCGGCACGAGAGGCACACCCGTGACCCCAGCCCTCTACCTCCTCGCCGTCGTCGTCCTGGGCTTCGCCGCCACCCTCCTGCACCTGCCTCCCCTCGTCGGCTTCCTCATCGCAGGATTCGTCATCGGCTCCTCGAACCTGCCGGCCCTGCCCGTCGTGGAGGTCATGGGCGACGTCGGCGTCGCCATCCTCCTGTTCATGATCGGCCTCAAGCTGGACCTGCGCATCCTCATGCGACGCGAGGTCTTCGGCACCGCCGTCACCACGATGGTCCTGCTCACCGGCCTCGGCTCCGTCGTCATCGGCGGGCTGCTCCTGCTGGGTCTCCAGGTGGACACGGTCACTCCCACGGGGGTCCTGCTGCTGGGCTTCGCCCTGTCCTTCTCCTCAACCGTCGTCGTCATCAAGCTCCTGGAGGAGCGCGACGACACCGGTTCTCTGTACGGGCGCATCGCCATCGGCGCCCTCGTCGTCCAGGACATCGCCGCCGTCGTCTACATGACCTTCGCCTCGGAGCGCACCCCGAGCCCCTGGGGGCTGGCGCTCGTCCTGCTGTGGCCCGGGGCCAAGCTCCTGGGCCTGGTCCTCAACCGCATCGACCACCGCGAGATGCGCACCCTGTTCGGCATCGCCGTCGCGCTCCTGCCCGGCTACCTCCTCTTCGACGCCCTCGGCATCGACGGCGGCCTCGGAGCCCTGGTCATGGGCGCCCTCATGGCCTCCCACCCTGCCGCCAAGGAGCTCTCCAGCTCCCTGTTCACCATCAAGGAGCTGCTCCTCGTCGGCTTCTTCCTGTCCATCGGCATGGACGGCGTCCCCGGCGCCGGCGCCTTCGTCCTCGCCGGCGTCCTGCTCGTCCTCGTCCCCCTGCGGGCCGTCGTCTACACGGCAACCGTGCGCGCGCTGCGCATGCGACGGCGCACGAGCGCCCTCACAGGCCTGGCCATGACCGCCTACTCCGAGTTCGCGCTCATTGTCGTCGCCGTCGCCGTGGACCACGAGGTCCTCGGTCACGAGTGGACCGCCGTGGTCTCGCTCGCCCTGGCCCTGTCCTTCGTGCTCTCAGCCGTCGTCAACCGCCGTCCCGCCGCCCTCATCACCTGGATCACCCACCTCATCCCCCGACGCCCCACCAGCACCCTCCACCCCGAGGAGCGCACCCTCGACCTCACCGGCGTCCAGACCGTCATCTTCGGCATGGGCCGCATCGGCCGCGCCACCTACGCGCGCCTGTACGCCAACGGCGCCCACGGGGTCCTCGGCATCGACAACGACGCCAGCAAGGTGGACCAGCTCGCCGCCAAGGGTTACAACGTCCTCGAGGCCGACGCCACCGACCAGGAGTTCTGGGAGCGCCTGGACGCCGTGCACGCCACCAAGGCCGTCCTCGCCATGCCGGACCCGGGCGCCAACCTCCACGTCGTCGAGTGGCTGGGCCGCACGAGCTTCGCCGGCCGCGTCCTCGCCATCGCCCGCTACGACGACGAGGCCGAGCAGCTGCGCGCCCGGGGCGTCGACGTCGTCATCAACGTCTACGACGGGCTGGGCACCTCCCTCGCCGAGGCCGTCGAGGCCCTCGACCCCGACACCCACGACCAGCCCGTCCCGCCTGCCGGCCCCCCTCACGTGCACCAGCCCGCCCCTGAGCCAGCCACCGGCTGAGCCACCCAGACCGCGCCACGGCAACCAGCCCCTCGGAAGGACCCATGACCGCAGCCGCCTACCTCCTCACCGTCATCCTGCTCGGCTTCGCCGCCGCGCTTCTGCGCCTGCCCCCGCTCGTGGGCTACATCGCCGCGGGCTTCGTCCTGGGCGCGGCCGGCGTGCCCGAGCTCACCTGGATCAGCACCGTCGGGGACCTCGGCGCGGCGCTCCTGCTGTTCTCCATCGGCCTGGATCTCGACCCCCGTGCCCTGTCACGACGGGTCGTCTCCGGCACCGCAGCCGTCACCATGGTCGCCCTCACCGCCCTCACCACCCTCGCCGTCGGGATCCTCGCCCTCGTCGTCGGCGTCAACGTCGGCCACACCGCCGGCTGGGGCGCCGCCCTCGTCATCGGCTTCGCCCTCGCCTCCTCCTCCACCATCGTCATCATGAAGATCCTCGAGGAGCGCGACGACGGGTCCGCCCACTACGGGCGCATCGCGGTGGGCACCTCGATCCTGCAGGATACGGCCTCCATCGTCCTGCTCATCTTCATCTCCGGCCAGGCCCCCAGCCCCTGGGCGCTGCTGCTCGTGCTCCTGTGGCCGGGCCGCTACCTCGCCGGCTGGGTGCTCTCACGTATCTCCCACCGCGAGATGTACACCCTGTTCGGCATCACGGTCGCCCTCCTGCCCGGCTACGAGCTCTTCGAGATCGTCGGCCTGCCTGGTACCCTCGGCTCCCTCGTCGTCGGCGCTCTGCTCGCCTCCCACCCCAGCTCGCGGAACCTGGCCGAGTCCTTCCGCCCGGTCCAAGAGCTCTTCCTCGTCGCCTTCTTCGTCTCCATCGGCACCGCCGGCCTGCCCGGCACGGGGGCCCTGCTCATGGGGCTCGCCCTCATCGCCATGGTCCCCCTGCGCTCAGCGGTCTACACGGGCGTGCTGTGGGCCATGCGCCTGCGCCACCGCAGCGCCGTCCTCACCGGTCTGGCCGTCGGCTCCTACTCCGAGCTCGCGCTCGTCGTCGCCGGCGTGGGCGTCACCCAGGGCCTGCTGGGCAGCGAGTGGCTCCAGGCCCTGTCCCTGGCCGTCGCCGGCTCCTTCATCCTCGCCAGCGTCGTCAACAACCGCCCCGGGCGCCTCGTGCGGCTGTTCTCCCACGCCCTGCCGGACCACGCCCCCGACGACCTGCACCCCGCCGAGGCGCCCGTGGACCTCACCGGCGTGGAGGTCGTCGTCTTCGGCATGGGGCGCGTGGGGCGCAGCACCTACCACCGGCTCGTCTCCCAGATCCCCCGCCACGGCGAGGACGCCCCGCTGCCCGTCCTGGCCGTCGACTCCGACACGGACAAGGTCCAGGACCTCGCGGCCCTCGGCCTCAACATCATCGAGGGCGACGCCACCGACACCGACTTCTGGCTGCGGCTGGGGGCCGGGGAGGTGCGCACCGCGGTCCTGGCCATGCCGGAGCCGGGGGCGAACCTGCAGGTCCTCGACTGGATCGAGCGCCACGGCTTCGCCGGTGAGGTGGTCGCCGTCGCACGCTTCGACGACGAGGCGCTGGAGATGCACGAGCGCGGTGTCGACACCGTCATCAACGTCTACCAGGGCGTCGGCAGCGCCCTCGCGGACGCCGTCACGGTCCCGCGCGGGCCCGTCAGCGCAGGCGCGCCAGCAGGGCTCTGACCTCCTCGAGACGCGCCAGGTCCTCCTCCAGCGGCCCGACCAGCGTGAGCCCCACCACCTGCGCCACCGTCTCGCGCAGACGCCGGTGCACGCGCGCACGGCGCCTGGCGGCGCCCACGCGCGCCAGGAGCGCGCCCGCCCAGCCCACCACGAGCCCAGCGGCCAGGCCGGCCAGCAGCAACAGGGGTGGCCAGGGCACGAGGCCCCAGCGCGGCGGGTCCACCTCCAGCAGCAGGTAGCGGCTCATGACGTGCAGGGCCACGAGCCACGCCCCGCCGACGAGCGCCGCCAGCGCCAGGAGCACCTGGAGGCCGTGGGCGAGCGCCCACCAGCGCGGGTGCCGCCCCTGCTCCAGGTCCGTGCGCGCGACCGCGGCGTCGAGCCGGTCCGCCATCTCCTCCACCCGGGTGCCGCAGCGCTCGACGGCCCGGTCCCGGGCCTCCTGGGGCAGGGCGCGTGAGCGGCGCGCCACGTAGCCGTGGGCGGCCGCTCGCAGGGCGGGGTCCCCGGCCGCCGTCGGCAGGCCGGTCCGGGCCACCGGGGTCTGCTCTCCCGCGGGCAGGGGTCGCTGCGTCACCGAGCCGTCGAGGTGCAGCCGGCGCAGCGGGTCAGCGCGCAGGCGCGCCGCCCAGCGCACCGGCAGCCAGCCGACACGGCGGGTGGCCTCCAGGCGCATCGACTCCTCCACGGCCCGGGCGACGCGCTGGGTGCCCACGGCACGGCAGGCCGCCTCCTCCAGCACGGCGAGAGCATCGCCGTCGGCGGGTCCCTGCGCTCCGGGACCTGCCCTTCGAGGTAGTCGCGCGCCCTGGCCGCCAGGGTGCGGGTGTCGGCGGTCAGGCGCCGGGCACTGACGTCCTCGGACCCGGCGACCTGCCGGATGCGTGAGCGCAGCTCCTGCACACCCTCACCGGTGCGGGCGCTGACCTCGACCACGTCGACGCCGTCCAGCCCCTCCGCAGCGAGCAGGCGGGTGAGGTCGCGCACGGCCTGGCGCCGCTCGTGGGCGTCCAGGCGGTCCACCTGGTTGAGGGCGACGACGGCGACCGTCGCGTGCTCGGCCATGGGGGCGATGAAGTCGTGGTGGATGACGGCGTCGGCGTACTTCTCGGGGTCCAGGACCCACACGAGGACGTCGACGAGAGCGGCCAGGCGCTGCGCCACCAGGGCGGTGCCGCCCGCGACCCCCACCTCCAGGCCGGTGAGGCCGCCGGTGTGGGCGAAGACGATGACCATGAGGGCGACACCGACGCCGTTGACGCCCAGGGACAGCAGGCGCGCGCCCAGGCGCTTGTCCGCCCCCTCGGCCCGGACCATGTCGAGGACGTCGCCCTGCCAGCAGCGCACCAGGTCCTCGGCCCGCCGGGCGCGCTCGGCCTCGGGCGGCAGCGCGGACAGGGCGGCCGACAGCGGCCGGGCAGCGCTGCCGGCCCGTCTCCAGGCCCGCTCGGTCTCCAGGGCCGCCCGCTGGGCCTCGCTGAGCAGCAGGCCCGCCAGGCAGGACTCGATGGCCTCCTCGACGCGCTCGGCCGGGGCCGGTCGCCCCAGGACGGCGGAGACCAAGCGGTCGCGCAAGCGACCGACCTGCGACTCGAGCCCGCGCAGGAGCTCCCCCCGTCCCGATGAGCTCCTGCCAGCGGGCCAGCACCTCGCCGCGCAGCAGGGAGCCGTCCGCCGTGGCCGCGGTGGCCCGCTCAAGCGCCTCGGCGTGGGCCGCGGTGGCGGCCGCGGCCAGGCGGTCGCGCTCGGCGTCCTGGGCGCGCACCGCCTCCAGGAGACCGTCCACCCCGTCCAGGACCGAGCCGAGGGCCCCGGTGAGGGTCCGGCGAGCGACCTCGCCCCGGGCGGAGGCGTCGGCCGCCAGGGCTCCCAGCCAGTGGCGCAGCGGCGCCACGTGCTCGTCCGGCAGGAGACCGCTGGGCTTGAGCGCGGTCTCGGGGACGACGAAGACGGGCGAGGAGGCCAGGCCCGCGGCGTCGAGCCGGCGACGCAGGTCCGCCACGACCGCCTCGGCGGCGCCCGCGGGCACGCGGTCGAGGACGATGGCGGTGGCGACCTCGCGTGCGGCGGCCGCGCGCAGGTGCTCCCAGGGGACGGCGTCGGCGTAGCGGGAGGCGGTGGTGACGAAGACCCACAGGTCGGCGGCCGCCAGGAGCGTGGCAGCGAGCTCGCGGTTGTCGTCGACGACGGAGTCGACGTCGGGCGCGTCCAGCAGGGCCAGGCCCTGCGGCACGGTGGAGCAGGCGCGCAGCTCGAGCCCGCGGGACGTACGGGCGCCCGCGGAGGTGGGTGGGGCCGTCTCGGCGACGCACGTGCGGGCGAGCGAGCCGAGCACGCGCCCGTCCTCGAACCAGGGCCCGTCGCCGGTGGCGTGCAGCAGCAGGGGGCGGCACGTCGTCGGACGGATGGCGGAGGACACGGCCACGTGGCGGCGCACGAGCGAGGACACGAGGGTGGACTTGCCCGCACCCGTGGAGCCGCCGACGACGGCGAGCAGGGGCGCGTCCATCGCCCGCAGGCGCGGCAGCACGTAGTCGCCGAGCTGGTCGCCCAGGAGGCGGGCCGTGCGGGCGGCGGCCTCCGCCCCCGTGAGCGCGTAGGGCAGGCTGAGGCCGGACAGGTCCTCCTGGAGCCGTCGCAGGGCGGCCTCGGCGCCGGTGGCACCGGCGCGGCCGGGGCGTGCGCGGCGCCCGCCTCAGCGCCCACCTCTCAGCCCTGTCCGCCCGTCCGGTGCTCCGTCTGCTCGACGGGCCGCAGCCGGGGCGCGAGGTCGGTCTCGTCGGCCGGCCGCCAGGTAGCGGCCTCGGCCGGGCACTGCTCGCCCGAGCGGATGTCCTTGACGGAGTCGCCCTCGCCATCGGAGCCCGGGAACCAGACGAAGGGGATGCCGCGCTTGTCCGCGAACTTGATCTGCTTGCCGAACTTGGCGGCCGTGGGGGCCACGTCCGCCGCGATGCCACGCAGACGCAGCGTGTCGGCGACGGCGTCGGAGGCCGCCCGGTGCTCCTCGTCGGTGACGGCCACGAGCACCGCGGTGGGCACCGCCCGGCTGACCTCGACGAGGCCGTCGGCGAGCACGCGCGACAGCAGCCGGGACAGGCCGATGGAGATGCCCACGCCCGGGAAGGTGCGCTTGCCGTTGGTGGCGAGGTTGTCGAAGCGGCCGCCGGAGCACACGGACCCCAGGTCCTCGGCGCCGGCCATGAAGGACTCGTAGACCGTGCCCGTGTAGTAGTCCAGGCCGCGGGCGATCTTGAGGTCCGCGACGATGGCGCCCGGGCGCCGGCGCCGAGCGGCCTCGAGCAGGCCGGTGAGCTCGTCCAGGCCCGTGAGCAGCAGCTCGTGCGGCTGCGCGCCCTCGAGGGCGGACAGGACGGCCTCGCGCACGGCCCCGGGCTCCTGCCCCGTGATCGTCGCCAGCCTCAGGGCCGCGGCGGCCTGCTCCGCGGTGGTGCCGACGGTGCTGACGAGCTCGGCGGCGACGGCCTCGGCACCGATCTTGTCGAGCTTGTCGACCACGCGCAGCACCTCGACGAGCTGGTCCTGGCCGATGCCGACGGACTGGTAGAAGCCCTGGGCGACCTTGCGGTTGGACACGTGGATCGTCACCGGCGGGACGGGCAGGGCGGCCAGGGCCTCGCTCATGATGAGGGGCACCTCGACGTCGTAGTGCAGGGGCAGGGTCCCGTCCCCGACGACGTCGATGTCCACCTGGTAGAACTCGCGGAAGCGGCCCTCCTGGGGGCGCTCACCGCGCCAGACCTTCTGGATCTGGTAGCGCTTGAAGGGGAAGGTGAGCAGCCCCGCGTTGTCCACCACGTAGCGGGTGAAGGGCACGGTGAGGTCGAAGTGCAGGCCCAGCTGCTTGGACGGGTCGGCGGCGTCCCTGTCCTGCGGGTCCGCCTGCAGGCGCGAGAGCAGGTAGACCTCCTTGGAGGTCTCGCCCTTCTTCGTCAGCTGGGCCAGCGGCTCGACCGCGCGCGTCTCGATCCCGCAGAAGCCGTGCAGCTCGAAGGTGCGGCGCAGCTGGTCGATGAAGGCCTGCTCGACGACGCGGCCCGCGGGGAGCCACTCGGGGAAGCCGGAGAGGGAGGACTGCGCTGGGCGCGCCTGTGCTGATGACATGCGCGCATTGTGTCACGCGGCCGAGAGGTCGCTCCTGCCACCTCGGCCGCGCCCCGGCGTGACGGTCACCGCAGCCCGGCCCGGCCTGGCTCCGCTCAGGCCCGCCGGTCCCCTCCGCGGACCTTGGCCTCGGCCAGGTACGGGTTGCCGTGGTGCTCGTGCTCCATCGTCGTCACCGCGCCGTGACCGGGCAGCAGCACCGTGTCCGGGCTGACCGCCGAGGCCAGAAAGCGCAGCGTCGCCCACATCTGCACCTGGTCACCGCCGGGCAGGTCCGTACGTCCCACACTGCCCTTGAAGATGACGTCCCCGGACAGGGCCACGAGGTAGTCCCGCTCCTCCACCGTCGAGGGGTCGTCCAGGACCTCGGCCTCGAAGAGGAGCTGGTTGTCGCCCAGGCGGGCGTTGAGGAAGAACATCGAGGAGCCCTCCGAGTGGCCGGGCGCCGCCACCGCCTGCAGCCCCACACCGGGGACGACCTCGAAGGCCCGGGTGAAGCCCTCGGCGGGGAAGACCCGCAGGTCCGTCGGCGCCAGCCAGGACGAGCCCGCCATCTCGGCGAAGCCCATCCCGCCCGCCCGGATGCCCGTCGTCGCGTCCGGGTCGTCAAGACGGTAGCGGTCCGGCTCGGGCACGTACACAGGCGCCGTGACGGCGTCGTGAGAGGACAGCAGGCCCTCGGTGTGGGCGGTGTCGATGAGCCGCTGGGCGTCCCACACGTGGTCGGCGTGGCCGTGGGTGAGCAGCACCGCGCCGAGCGTGAGGCGGTTGGAGCGCAGCAGCGCCAGGGCCCCGCGGGACGCCCCCGCCCCGGGGTCGACGACGACGGCCGGCCGGCCGGGCCCCTCCGCCAGGACGTAGCAGTTGGCTCCGAAGACGGCGGCGAGGGTGCGCTCGAGGATCATGCGCCCAGCCTATCGGGGCCGTCGCGCCCCACCACCCTGGCCGCACGTGCGCCGCGACGTCCACGCGGTGCAGCATGGTGCCCATGAGCACGAGTGCGTCCTCCCCCTTCCGGCGCCCGGGAGCCAACCTCCTGGGCCGCCTCACCCTGCTGTCCATGAACCTCACTCACGCACCCCTGCACCGGTGGGGTCTTGCCGCGGCCCGGGTCGGTGAGCGCGAGCGCGCACTGGACATCGGCTGCGGGGGCGGGGGCGTCGCCCGCCGCCTGCTGCGGGCCACCAGGTGCGAGGTCGGCGCCATCGACCACTCCCCCACCGCCGTCGCCCACACGCGGCGGCTGTGCGCCGAGTCCGTGGCCTCCGGCCGGCTGCGCGCCGTCGAGGCCAGCGTGCAGGACATGCCCTTCCGCGACGGCGTCTTCGACGTCGCCACCGCCTTCGAGACCGTCTACTTCTGGCCGGACCTCGAGGCCGGGCTCGCTGAGGCGCGTCGTGTCCTGCGCCCCGGTGGCCGTCTCGTCATCGTCAACGAGGTCAGGAACCGGCAGGCCGCGGGCGTGTGGGCCGAGCTCATCAACATGGACGTGCCCGACCGGCCAGACCCTGCGCGCCGCGTGCGAGCGGACCGGTTTCGACCGGGTCGAGGTCGACCACCACCCCCTGTGGCCCTGGCTGCGGGTGACCGCCTACGCCTGACGAGGCTCACGCACCAGCCTCAGCACCGCACCGGCCAGGGCCAGCGACACGGTCCCGACGAGGACGAGGACGGCTGCCTGCCCCATCCAGGTGACGGGCTCGGCCGCCGTCGAGCGGCCCAGCAGGATCCCGCCGAGGGCCAGCGTGCCGATGGGGAAGGTGGCGCCGAACCACCCCGGGGTGAAGGGCATGCGGCGCCAGAGCCCACGGGCGTAGACCAGCCCTCCCCAGGCGGCCATCGGCACGCCGAGGACCAGCATGAGCCAGCCCCAGGCGTGGGCGGCGGCCAGCGCGAGCCGGGCGACGCCGTCGGGAAGCAGGTCCTGGGCCTGGGTGCTGATGGCCACGGCGCCCGCCACGGACTGCCCGACGACGCCCAGCGGGATGACCGCCGAGGCGCTGCCCGCCAGGGGCAGGGGCACGCGCCGCAGGGTGCGGGAGTAGGCGGGCAGGAAGATGAGCCACCCGAGCACGAGGGACACGAGCCAGCACAGTGCCGAGGTCACCAGGACCGCGGCCCGCCACGGGCCGGGCAGGTGCTCGCTGACGACGGCGCCCACGGTGGAGGACACCATGGGGGCGAGCACCGCCAGGCAGGAGACGAAGGACGGTGCCTGCTCGGTGCCGTGGGCCCGGCGCCACAGGTAGCCGGCCTCGGCCGTCAGCCCCAGGGCCGTGCCGGCCACCCACAGGGCCAGGTCCACGCCCCAGGCGGTGCCGGCGGCCCGGGGCCAGTGCGCCGCCGTGACGACGCCGGTGGCTGAGCCCACCGACATCCAGCCCATGGCCACGGTGCCCCAGAACGGGGAGGACAGCTCACGGCCCAGGAGGCCGGGGTCGCGGGCCAGCCGCAGCAGGTAGCCGACGACGAGCCCCACCAGCAGGCACCAGGCCAGGGCGAGAACCGCGACCGCCGCGGTGGCGGCGCCCGACAGGCGCCCCTGGCTCAGCTGCAGGACGTTGGCGAGGATGCCGGTGCCCATGACGGCCGGGAACCAGGTGGGGCCCGCGGGCGTGAGCGACGCACGGCCCGCGCGGTCGAGGGGGTCGGGGCTCACGAGGAGGCCGAGGCGTCGCGTGGTGGGGCTGGGCACGGTGCCCCATGCTGCCACGCGCGGGCCTGGCTGTCGTGACACCGCCCTGGGGACCACGGGGCCCGGGCTAGCCCACAGCCCCGACGGCGGGCCGGGCGGGCAGCATCTCGAGGCGCTGCCCAGCCCAGTGCCGGGTCAGCCAGCGGTCGTGGCTGGCGACGAGCAGCGTGCCCGTCCACCGTGCCAGCGCCTGCTCCAGCGCCTCGAGCGTGTCCAGGTCGAGGTAGTTGGTCGGCTCGTCGATGACAAGGACCTCAGGGGCCGCCGCGACTGCCAGGGCGAGCTGGACGCGCCGCTGGTTGCCCGCGGACAGCTCGCCCACGCACCGGTGCCAGTAGGCGGGGTGGAGGACCCCCGCGCCGAGCTCACCGATGCCCGAGGCCCAGGTCCGCTCGTCCAGGCCCGGGTCGCCGGGCCGTGGCAGCCGCTGCGGCACGACGGCGAGGGCCCCGTCGAGGGTGAGCGTCCCCGTGGTCCGCGCCACCGGGGCCCGGCCGGTGGCGGCCCAGCGCAGCAGGGTGCTCTTGCCGCAGCCGTTGGGGCCGGTGAGCAGCAGGTGCTCGCCGACCCGCAGGTCGAGGGTGACGGGGGCAAGCCGTCCGGGCACGGCGGCCCGGCGGGCGGTGAGGGCCAGGCCCCCGCGCGCGGCGACCGGCGGCAGGTCGAGGTGGAGGCGGTACTCCCGGGGCCTGCGCACCTCACGGGCGGTCAGGGCCTCCATCTGACGGTCGTCGTTGTGGGCGCGACGCATGAAGGTCTTCGAGGCCCGGTCGGCGAAGAACTTCCTCTCCTTCCTGGCCGCCTCCTTCAACCGCACCCCGCCGCGGGCGATGTCCTCGCTGGCGCGCCGGTGGTCGCGGATGCCCTTCTTCTCCCCCTGCTGGGCGGCGTGCAGGGCCGCGTGGCCGGCGCGGGCCGCCGCCTTGAGCACGAGGTAGTCCGTGTAGGTGCCGGCGCAGCGCTGCACGCCCGGAAGGGCGCCGGCCCCCTCGGCGGTCGCCAGCGCCTGCCAGGGGGCGGTGTCGAGGTCGAGCAGGACCGTGGCGACGTCGTCGAGGAAGGCGCGGTCGTGGCTGGCGAGCAGCACCGGGCCGCTGAACCCGGTGAGGAAGGCGGCCAGGTAGGCGATGGCCTCGTCGTCGAGGTGGTTGGTGGGCTCGTCCAGGACGAGGGCCGACGGCGAGGCCAGCAGTGTCGCGGCCAGCTCCAGGCGCCCGCGCTGGCCCGGGGAGAGGGTGGCGAGGTCGCGGCCCCGGCCGTCCGGCCCGGTGAGCGCCCCCAGGCCGAGGCCGGTGAGGGTCTGCTCGACGCGCGCGTCCAGCCCCCACACGTCGGCGGCACTCATGGCGGCCAGCAGGTGGTCGTACTCGCGGGCCAGGCGCGTCTGGTCGGCTGCCGACGGCGAGCGGGCCAGGGCGGTGGCGACCTCGTCGAAGCGAGCGGGCAGAGCGCGCAGGGCCGCGGTGGCGGCGTCGAGGTAGCTGCCGATACTGCCCGTCATGGTGAGCACGTCCAGGGCGGGGCGCAGCCCGCAGCGGCCGTCGTCCAGGCCGGTGACGACGGCGCTGCCGGAGTCGGGGACCAGGGTGCCGGTGACGAGCCGCAGCAGGGTGGTCTTGCCGCAGCCGTTGGGGCCCACGAGGCAGGCGCGCTCGCCGTCGACGACGGTGAGGGACACGTCCTCGAGCAGCGGCTCGGCGGAGTAGGAGAAGGTGAGGTCGGTGAGGGTGATCGCGGGCACGGGGGCTCCTGGGCGCGGCGTTGCGGGCGGGGGGCGTGGCCCGTCTCCGGCGCAAGGGGCCGGAGGGGCGGGGGCTCAAACGATCACGGGCTGAGACTACCAGGCCTGTTCGCGGCCCCGGGCTGGCGCCGGGGCACCGGTGAGCACGTAGACTTCAGGGTGCTGCCTCCTGCCGAGGCGGCACCCACCACCCGGCCGCGTGCCGGGCGCGAACGGAACGGACCCCGTGTCCCACCCCGTCAACCCACGAAGGAGCACACCGTGACCGAGCAGACCCAGCCGGACGCCGAGGGCGTTGTGGACCTGGAGCCCACCGCCACGAACGGGCAGACGGCCCTCGAGGCCGCCACCGCCCCCGCCGAGCAGGACGCCACCGCGTCCACCGAGCCGGCCTCTGAGCCCGCCACCGTGGCCGGAACCCCCGCCGAGCAGACCCACGACGAGCACGAGGTCGCCGAGGCGGCCAGGGAGGCCGCTGAGGCGCCTGCCGAGGCCGCCACGCCCCCGGCCGTCGACGCCGACACACCTGAGGCTGCTGAGGCCGCCGCCGAGGATGCCGAGGCGACCGGGGCTGGGAGCACCGAGGACACTGGGAGTGCCAAGAGCACTGAGGGCACCGAGGCTGTCGAGGCCCCGGCCGCCGTCCCCACCCCGAGCGCGCCCGCCGCCCCCGCCGAGCCGGAGGTCGACCCCCAGGAGGCCATGGACGCCGCCAAGTGGGGCCGCGTCGACGGCGAGGGCCGGGTCTACGTCCAGGACGCCGACTCCGAGCGCGAGGTCGGCCAGTTCCCCAACGCCCCCATCGCCGAGGCCATGGCCTTCTACGTGCGCCGGTTCCTCGACCTCAAGGCCACCGTGGACCTCTTCGCCACGCGCCTGCCCCAGCTGTCGGTGCGCGAGATCGACTCCACGGTCTCCTCCCTGGAGGAGTCGCTCAAGGAGCCGGCCGCCGTCGGCGACCTCGAGGGTCTGCGCGCGCGCTTCACCGCCCTCAAGGACGTCGCCGCCGAGCGGCGCGCCGCGGTCAACGCCGAGCGCGCCGCCGCCCGCGAGCAGGCGCTCAAGGAGCGCACGGCGCTGGTCGAGCGCGCCGAGGCCATCGCCGCCCAGGACCCGGGCCGCACGCAGTGGAAGAGCTCGGGCGCCGAGCTGCGCGAGCTGCTCGAGCAGTGGAAGGGCGCCCAGCGCCGTGGCCCGCGCCTGGACCGTCCCACCGAGGACGGCCTGTGGAAGCGCTTCAGCCACGCCCGCACCACCTTCGACCGCCACCGCCGCCAGTACTTCTCCGAGCTCGACGCCAAGCAGTCCGCGGTCAAGGCCGCCAAGGAGGCGCTCATCAAGCGCGCCGAGGAGCTCTCCGGCTCCACGGACTGGGCGGGCACCTCCGCCAAGTACCGGGGCCTCATGGAGGAGTGGAAGAAGGCCGGGCGCGCCTCCCGCAAGGAGGACGACGCCCTGTGGGCCCGCTTCCGCGCCGCCCAGCAGGTCTTCTTCGACGCCCGCCGCGCCAAGGACGAGGCCACCGACACCGAGTACGCCGAGAACCTCAAGGTCAAGGAGGCGCTCGTCGCCAAGGCCGAGGCCCTGCTGCCGATCAAGGACGTCAAGGCCGCCAAGAGGGCCCTGCGCCCGATCCAGGACGCCTGGGAGGAGGCCGGCCGCGTGCCCAGGGCGGCGGTGCGCCGCATCGAGGGCCGCATGCGCGCCGTCGAGGACGCCATCCGCGACGCGGAGAACGCCGAGTGGCGCCGCAGCGACCCGGAGACCAAGGCCCGCGCCGAGGGCCTGGCCGGCCAGCTCGAGGACTCCATCGCCGAGCTCGAGCGCGACCTCGAGGCCGCCCGCAGCGCCGGGGACACGAAGAAGGTCGCCGAGGCCGAGGCCGCTCTCACGGCCCGGCGCGCCTGGCTGGAGCAGGTGCGCCTGTCCAGCCGCGCCTGAGGCGCCGGGCCGGCAGCGGTGCTCCCGGCTGACAGGTCGGGCCCTGACACCCCACTGGGTGTCAGGGCCCGACCTATCGGTCCGCCACGCCGCCGCGCTGGAACCCTGTCCACAGGACCGGCGGCCCGCCCCACCGGTCCACAGGACCGGTGAGCCGCCTCCCCGCACCTGTCCACAGCCCCGGCGCCCACCTCGTGCCGGCCGCGCCCGCCGGTGCACGATGCGCTCATGACACACCGCCTCGGCTCCCCCACCGGCCCCGCCACCGGAACGGGCCGCCGGGCCTCGGCCCTGGCCGCCCTGCGCGCCCCGGTCCTACGCCCCACACGACCCGCCCTCGGGCCGTTGGCGCCCCACGAGCGCGTCATCCTGCGCGACGCCCGGCTCGACGCCAGGGTCCTCACCGACGTCCTCGGCACGGCCGTGCCCGCGGACCTGCTGCGCACCCCCGTCCAGCGGGCGCGCGCCCTGGCCCCGCTCGTACCGCCCGGCGCCGTCGTCGGCGGAGAGGCCGCCCTGTGGGTGCACGCCGGCGGGCGCCCGCCCTCGCGCCTGGCCCTCATCATCCCCTCGCGCCGAGGCCGAGGACCGGGCACGGTCGTCTACCGCGGCACGGTACCGGCCTGCGACATCGTCACGCTCGACGGCCTGCGGTGCCTGGGGCCCGCCCGGGCGGTGGCGGACCTCGCGCGCACGGCCGCCCCGGCCCGCGCCGCCCTGGCGGTCCTGACTGCCAGGGCCCTCGGGCTGGGCAGCACCGAGCTGCACCTGGCGCTCGCCCGCTGCCGGGGCGCCGCCTGCCGGGGCCGGCCGCGCGCCCGCAGGCTCATCGACGCTCTCGTGGCCTCTGCTCAGCCCTGACGGCGCGAGGCGGAGGTGGAGCGGCGGGCCTCGAAGACGCCGTCGATGCGGCGCAGGGAGGACAGCGTGTGGTCCAGGTGGCTGGCGGCGGCCAGCTCCACGACGAATCGTCCCGTCACCACCCGGTCACGGCTGGTCGAGATGTTCGCGCTCATGAGGTTGACGTGGTTGTCCGCCAGCACCCGCGTGATGTCGGCCAGGAGCCCGCCGCGGTCCAGGGCCTCGACGTCGATCTGCACGAGGTAGGCGGACTGGGCGTGGTCCGCCCAGCGCACCGCCACGATCCGCTCGGGCTCGCGCTGGAGCTGGTCGACGTTCTGGCAGTCCGCCCGGTGGACGGAGATCCCGGACCCCCGCGTGATGAAGCCGACGATGGGGTCCCCGGGCATGGGGGTGCAGCAGCGCGCGAGCTTGACGTACACGTCGCCCTCGTCCATGCCCTCGACGACGACACCGGAGTCGGAGCGGGGGCGCTGGTGGGCGCGGGCGGCCTTCGTCGGCAGGACGCCCTCGGCCAGGGTCTCCTCCGTGCCCGCCTCACCGCCCAGCGCCGCCACGAGCGTGTCGACGACGTGCTGGGCGGAGACGTGCCCCTCCCCGACCGCCGCGTACAGGCCGTCGATGTCACCCTTGTCGAGCGTCTTGGCGACGTCCGTGAGGGACTCGTGGTTCATGAGCCGCTGGATCGGCAGGTCCTTCTTGCGCAGGGCTCGCGCGATGAGGGACTTGCCCTCCTCGATGGCCTCCTCGCGCCGCTCCTTGGAGAACCAGGAGCGGATCTTGTTGCGGGCCCGCGTGGAGCCGACGAAGCTGAGCCAGTCGCGGCTGGGACCGGCCCCCTGGGCCTTGGAGGTGAAGACCTCGACGTTGTCGCCGTTCTCCAGGCGCGTGTCCAGTGGGACGAGGCGGCCGTTGACCCTCGCGCCGACCGTGCGGTGGCCGACCTCCGTGTGCACGGCGTAGGCGAAGTCCACGGGCGTCGAGCCGCCGGGCAGGGCGAGCACGTCGCCCTTCGGGGTGAAGACGTAGACCTGGGTGCCGGCCATCTCGTAGCGCAGGGAGTCCAGGAACTCGGCGGGGTCCTGCGTCTCCTTCTGCCAGTCGACGAGCTGGCGCAGCCACGCCATCTCGCCGGCGTCCTCCTCGCCCTTGCCCCGCACCGGCGCCGGGCCGGAGGCGTTGGGGTCCTCCTTGTACTTCCAGTGGGCCGCGACACCGTACTCCGCCATGCGGTGCATCTCGTGGGTGCGGATCTGGATCTCCACGGGCTTGCCGTCGGGGCCGACCACCGTCGTGTGCAGGGACTGGTAGAGGTTGAACTTGGGGACCGCGATGTAGTCCTTGAAGCGGCCGGACATCGGGGTCCAGCGCGAGTGCAGGGCGCCGAGGACCGCGTAGCAGTCCTGGATGGTGTCGACGATGACGCGCACGGCCACGAGGTCGTAGATGTCGTCGAAGTCCTTGCCCCGCACGATCATCTTCTGGTAGATCGAGTAGTAGTGCTTCGGCCGCCCCGTGACGGTGCCCTTGATCTTGTTGAGCCGCAGGTCCTCCTCGATCTGCAGGCGCACCTGGCGCAGGTACTCCTCGCGGGCGGGCGCGCGCTCGGCGACCATGCGCTCGATCTCGTCGTACACGCCCGGGTAGAGGGCCTTGAAGGAGCGGTCCTCGAGCTCCCACTTGATCGTGTTCATGCCCAGGCGGTGCGCCAGCGGGGCGTAGATCTCCAGGGTCTCCTTGGCCTTGCGGGCCGCGTTCTCCTTGGACACGTGCTTCCAGGTGCGGGCGTTGTGCAGCCGGTCCCCGAGCTTGATGAGCAGCACGCGGATGTCCTTGGACATCGCGATGATCATCTTGCGCACCGTCTCGGCCTGGGCGGCCTCACCGTACTGGAGCTTGTCGAGCTTGGTGACGCCGTCGACGAGCAGGGCGATCTCGTCACCGAAGTCGGCGCGCAGGTGCTCGAGCGTGTAGTCGGTGTCCTCGACGGTGTCGTGCAGCAGGGCGGCGGCGAGGGTCTGCGGCGTCATGCCGAGCTCGCCGAGGATGGTGGCCACCGCCACCGGGTGGGTGATGTACGGCTCGCCGGACTTGCGCTTCTGGCCCTCGTGGGCCTTCTCGGCGACCTGGTAGGCGCGCACGATGAGGCTCGTGTCCGCCTTGGGGTGGTTGGCGCGCAGGGCGCGCAGCAGCGGCTCGATGGCGGCGGGCGTGGAGTGCCCGCGGGAGCCGAACCAGGCCAGACGGCTGCGCACCCGGGAGCCGGGGACGATGGTGTCGTCGCCTGCGTCTGTGCTGCTGCGCGTGTCCGTCATAGCCGGATCATAGAGCCACGCGCTGCACCGGTGGCGTCAGGAGGAGGGGAAGACGACGACGGAGTCGACCTTCCTGCCGGGCAGCTGCTCGCGGCCGCCGAGCCCGGCGAGCTCGAGCAGCATGCAGACGGCGACGACCTCGGCGCCGGACCGCTCCAGGAGGTCGATCGAGGCCGCCGCGGTGCCACCGGTGGCGAGCACGTCGTCGATGACGAGCACGCGCTGGCCCGGCTGGACGGTCTCGGGGCGCAGCTCCATGCGGGCCGAGCCGTACTCGAGGTCGTAGTCGACGCCGAGGACGGGTCCGGGGAGCTTGCCACCCTTGCGGACGGTGAGCATGCCGATGCCCAGGGTGTAGGCCAGCGGGGCGGCGAGGATGAAGCCGCGCGACTCGAGGCCGGCGACGGCGTCGATGTGACCCCGGTAGTGCTCGGCGAGGTCGCTGATGAAGGTGGAGAAGGCCTCGCCGTTGGCCAGCAGGGGGGTGATGTCGCGGAACAGGACGCCGGGCTCGGGGAAGTCCGGCACCTCGCGGACGTTGTCCAGGACGAGGTGGGTGAGCTCGGTGGGCAGGGAGTCGGGGAATGTCATGACCGCTTCTTCTTCCTCTTGGGCTGGGCGGCGGCTCCCAGGTGGTGGCCGGGGATGAGGGGGGATGCTGTGGGGGCGCTGGTGAGGGCGGCGAGGGCCTCCGGGTCGTCGCCGGCCTCGGCCAGGCGGCGGGCGCGGGCCTCGGTGACCTTCTGCGTGTGCTCGACGACGGCCTTCTCGCGGCGGCGCAGGTCCACCAGCAGCGGGGTCGCGAGGAACACCGAGGACAGGGTCCCGGCGATCATGCCGATGAACAGGGTGAGGGCGATGTCCCGCAGGGTGCCGGCCCCGAGGATGAAGGCGCCGACGACGAGCAGGGAGGCCACGGGAAGCACGCCGACGACGGAGGTGTTGACCGAGCGCACGAAGGTCTGGTTGACGGCGAGGTTGGCCAGCTCGGCGTAGGTCGAGCGGGTCTGGGCCTGCCAGGAGTCGGTGTTCTCGCGGATCTTGTCGAAGACGACCACCGTGTCGTAGAGGGAGTAGCCGAGGATCGTGAGCACGCCGATGATGGTGGCGGGCGTGACCTCGAAGCCGGTGGCGGCGTAGACACCGACGGTCACGAGGATGTCGTGGCACAGGGCGAGCAGCGCGGCCACCGCCATCTTCCAGGTGCGGAAGTAGGCCCAGATGAGGGCGCCGACGAGCAGGAAGAACAGGATGAGCCCGCGCAGCGCCTTGGAGGTGACGTCCGAGGACCAGGTGGGGCCGATGGTCGTGGCGGAGACGTTGGCGGCCTCGACATCGTAGGCCTCGGCCAGGGCCGTGCTGAGCGCGTCGCTCTGGGCCGAGCTCAGCTCGGTGGTCTGGACCCTCACGGAGGAGGTGCCCATGGTGGTCACTGAGGTGGAGGCGGGCAGGCCCTGCTGGGCGACGACGGCGCTGGCCGGTGCCTCGCTGGGGGACTCGATGCCCGTGACGGTGACCTCGGTGCCGCCCTTGAAGTCGATGCCCGGGTTGAGCCCGACGGTGGCGAGCAGGACGAGGGCGACGGCGATGACGCCGAGGGCGGTGGAGTACCAGACCTTGCGCCTGGCGATGAAGGGGATGGAGGTCTTGCCGGAGTAGAGCTCGTTGCCGAGCTGGGCCAGGTTCTTCACTTGTCCTCGCCCTCCTTTCGGCTAGCGGCGGGTGCGGCGACGGCGTCGGTGCTCCCGCTCTGCCCGGCGGCGGCCTTGCGCCTGGCCAGGGAGGTGACGGCGGCGTCGGCCAGGGCCTGGCGGCCGCGGCCGTAGACGGACTGGGAGCGGGCGCCCAGGTGCTCGGGGTCGAGCCCGGACAGGCGGTGCCCCTGGCCGAAGAACGGCAGGCGCAGGATCCACACCATCATGGGGTGGGTGAACAGGATGATGACGCCGAGGTCGACGACGGTGGTGACGCCGAGGGTGAAGGCGAAGCCCTGGACGCCTCCGACGGCGAGGAAGTAGAGCACGACGGCGGCCACGAGGTTGACGGCGTCGGAGACGATGATGGTGCGCCGGGCGTGCACCCATCCCTCGTTGACGGCGGCGGTGAGCGTGCGCCCGGTGCGGACCTCGTCGCGCACGCGCTCGAAGTAGATGATGAAGGAGTCCATCGTGATGCCGATGGAGATGATGAGGCCGGCGACGCCCGCCAGGGACAGGCGGTAGCCGATCGTCCACGACAGCAGCGTGATCGCCAGGTAGGTGACGGCGGCGGCCACGATGAGCGAGGCGACGGCGATGACCGACAGCCCGCGGTACTGCCAGGCGAGGTAGACGATGATGAGCAGGAAGCCGATGAGGCCGGCGACCAGGCCGTTGCGCAGCTGCTCGGTGCCCAGGGTGGCGGAGACGGCCTGCTCGGACTGGACGGTGAAGGTCAGCGGCAGGGAGCCGAAGGAGAGCTGGTTGGCCAGCGTGCTCGAGCTCTCCTGGGTGAAGCCTCCCGAGATCTGCACCTTGCCGTCGGTGATGGCGGTGGTGACCGACTGGTTGAAGCCGGAGGCCATGAGGGTCAGGCCGTCGAGGACGATGGCGAACTGGGCCTTGGCCGTGGCCGAGCTGGTGCTGCTGGCGCCGTTGGTCGTGGCCGTGCCCGAGGAGGTGCTCGAGGCGGCGTCGCGGTAGGCGATGAGGCGCGAGGAGACCTCGGCGAAGGCCTGGGTGCCCTCACTGTTGAACTCGAGGTTGACGACCCAGTTGTTGGTCGTCACGCCCTGGCTGGTGACCTCCAGGGCGGAGTCCGCGCTGGCGATGTCGGTGCCGGCGATGTCGGCGGGCCCCAGGATGTAGGTGGCGCCCTGGCCGTCGCGGGCGCAGGAGATGACGGCGGTGGCCGGGTCCTGGACGGTCCCGGTGAGGTTGGCCGGGTCCTTGCAGTCGGTCATGTAGGCGTCGTAGATCAGCTGCTCGCTGATCCAGGAGTCGGAGGAGTTGTCCTCGGAGGTGGAGGGCAGGGGGTCGGAGGAGATGGTGCCGTCCCCGTCGACGTCGGCGTTGCGCCGGGCGACCTCCTCCGGCGTGGTGGTGGCCAGGGCGCTAGGGGCCGGGGTGGGCACGCCGCCGGAGACGAGCCACTCGCGCCCGGTCCTGAGGGCCGCGGGGTCCTGCGTGGGCTCGGCCTGGGGCTCGGCGGGCTCGGCAGTGGCCTGGGCGAGCGCGGAGGCGGAGGCCGCGGCGGAGGCCTGGGCCTGGGCGACGTACTGGTTCTGCGCCTCGGCCAGGGCGGTGGCGGAGCTCTGGATGACGCGGATGACGGGGCGGAAGTAGAGCACCGCGGAGGTGCGTACGAGCTCGAGGGTCTCCTCCGAGGGCGTGCCGGGCAGGGACACGACGATGTTCTGGCCGCCCTGGCGCGAGATCTGGGCCTCGGAGACGCCTGAGGCGTCCACGCGCTGACGGATGATCCCGATGGCCTGCTCGATGTCCTCGTCGGAGATGTCCGAGCCGTCGGTGGTGGTCGGCGTGAGGATGATCTGGGTGCCGCCCTCAAGGTCGAGGGCGAGGCCCGGCGTCATCGTCGTGCGTCCGGTGGCGGTGCCGACGGCGAGCGCGCCAAAGCCGAGCGCGATGAGGAGGAGCAGCACCAGGAGCTGTCGCCCCGGGTGCCTGAGCTGTTTGGTGGACACGCGGTTGTTCCTCGTGGGGGTTGTCGTGGTGCGGGCTCGGCGTCGTGCGGTCGGCCTCGGGGGGGGGGGGGGGGGGGGGGGGGGGGGGGGGGGGGGGGGGGCGGTGGCGCGCGCCGGCTCAGGGCTGGTAGGTGGGGCTCAGGCCCGTCCGGCCTGCTCGTCGGAGCCGGTGGCCTCCTCGACGGCGGGCTGCGGCTCCCCGGTCAGGGCCTCGGGGGCGGTGTCCTCGGTGACGTCCTCGTCGTCCTCCTCCTCGTGGAGGGAGGCGAAGGGGGGCTCCTCGGCGCCGACGATGGCGCTCTTGGCCCACAGGGACTCGTCGCCGAGCGGGGTGGCGAGGGTGACGACGTCGCCGTCGACCTCGACGACCGTGCCGTAGAAGCCGGCGCGGGTACGCACCCACGTGCCGGGAACGGCGAGGGCGTCGTCGGTACGCGCCTGCTGCTGGGCCTGGAGCTTCTTCTGCTGCTTGTTGGCGAAGTGCGACATGGCCCAGAAGGCCAGCAGCATGGCGAGGATCATCCAGAGCATGGAGGGTTCTCCGTTCGGTCGTGTCAGCCGCGCCAGGACGTGGTGCGGCCTCCGCGAGTCTAGGTCACGGCCCGGGCCCTGCAGCGCGAGCCGCGTCACTCTGCCGTGTGACGCGCGCCCCGGTCCCGGTGCGCCCGCGGCCGCCCGCTCAGCCGAAGAGGGTGCCGTCGGCGGGGACCTCGAGGCCCAGGTGCTCGTAGGCGGCCCGGGTGGCGGCCCGGCCCTGGCGGGTGCGCACCATGAGCCCCTCGCGCACGAGGTAGGGCTCCGCGACGGTCTCGACGGTCTCGGGCTCCTCGCCGACGCTCACGGCCAGCGTGGCCAGGCCCACGGGGCCTCCGCCGAAGCGGGTGCACAGGGCCCGCAGGACCGAGCGGTCGAGCCGGTCCAGGCCGAGGGCGTCGACCTCGAAGACCTTGAGCGCGGCGCGGGCGGCCGCCAGGTCGAGGCGTCCGGGCGTGCCGTGGACCTCGGCCCAGTCCTGCACGCGCCGCAGGAGCCGGTTGGCGATGCGGGGGGTGCCGCGTGAGCGGCGGGCGAGCTCGGTGCCGGCCTCGGGCTCCAGGCTCACGCCGAGCAGGCCGGCGGAGCGGGTGACGATGCGGCTGAGCTCGGCGGGCCCGTAGTAGTCCAGGTGCCCGGTGAAGCCGAAGCGGTCGCGCAGCGGGGCGGGCAGCAGGCCCGCGCGGGTGGTGGCGCCGACGACGGTGAAGGGCGGCAGGGTCAGCGGGATGGAGGTGGCCCCGGGCCCCTTGCCGACGACGACGTCGACCCGGTAGTCCTCCATCGCCAGGTAGAGCATCTCCTCGGCGGTGCGCGCCAGGCGGTGGATCTCGTCGATGAAGAGCACGTCGCCCTCCTCCAGGGAGGACAGGATGGCGGCGAGGTCACCGGCGTGCTGGACGGCGGGTCCGCTCGTCAGGCGCAGGGAGCCCTCGACCTCCGCGGCGATGATCATCGCGAGGGTGGTCTTGCCCAGGCCGGGGGGGCCGGAGAGCAGGACGTGGTCCGGGGTGGTGCCGCGGGCCAGGGCGGCGCGCAGGACGACGGAGAGCTGTCCGCGCACGACCTCCTGTCCGACGAAGTCCTCCAGCCGCTTGGGGCGCAGCGCGGCCTCGGCGGCGCGCTCGGTCTCGTCGGCACCGCCGGTGACGAAGCGGTCGTGCTCAGCCACGGTGTCCTCCGCCCAGCCACCTGAGGGAGGCGCGCAGGAGCTCGGGCACGGGCATGGGGTCGGCCTCCTGCCCGTGGGCGGCCATGTGGGCGGCCTCGACGGCGGTCACGGCCTCCCCGGCCGTCGCCTCGTTCCAGCCGAGCTGGACGAGGGCGGCGACGACGTCGGGGCTGGGGGCGGGGCCCTCCTCCTGGGCGGCTCCCACCTGGGTGCCGGGACCGGGGTCCTCGCCCTGGACGGGGCCGAGCCTGTCGCCGACGTCGATGATGACCCGCTGGGCGCCCTTGGGGCCCAGGCCCGGCACCCGGGTGAGGGCGGCGACGTCCCCACCGGCGACGGCGCGGCGCAGGGAGTCGGGGGTGTGCACGCTCAGGACAGCCAGAGCGAGCCGCGCTCCCACGCCCTTGGCGCCCATGAGGACGCGGAAGCAGTGGCGCTCGTCGGCGTCGGCGAAGCCGAAGAGGGTGAGGGAGTCCTCGCGGACGACGAGCTCGGTGTGGACCAGGGCCTCCCGGCCCGGGCGCAGGCCGGCGAGGGTCGCGGGGGTGGCCTGGAAGGTCATGCCGACGCCGCCGACCTCGATGGTCGCGCTGTTGAGCGAGGTCTCGAGCACGGCGCCGCGCAAGGAGGCGATCATCGGGGCTTCTCCTAGGGTGAGGGTGACGGCAGCGCCGTCGAACGTCTGTACAGACCGTACCAGGTGCTGCGGGCCTCAGCGCCTCAGGCGGCGCGGGTCCACCGCACCGGTGCGGCGGGCGGCCGCCTGGGCCTGGGCCCACTGGCGCTGGGCGGGCGTGCGGGCGCTGGCCCGCACCGCTCCCCCGGCCGAGACCATCTCGGTGGCGCCGTCCGCGCCGGTGCCGCCGCCGCGCCACCCGTGGCAGATCGCCTGGGCGAGGGCGTCGGCGGCGTCCGCAGGGCTGGGAGGCTCGGCCAGCCCGAGGATGCGCGCGACCATGGCCTGGACCTGAGGCTTGTCCGCGGTGCCGGAGCCGGTGACGGCGGCCTTGGCCTCGCTGGGCGTGTGCTGGGCGACCTCGAGGCCGTGGCGGGCGCCGGCGAGCATCGCCACGCCCATGACCTGGGCCACCCCGATGACGGAGCGCAGGTTGTCCTGGGCGAAGACGCGCTCGACGGACACGCTCGTGGGCCCCAGGCGGGCGATCCAGTCGTCCAGGGCCTCGGCGATGGCCAGCAGGCGCAGCTCGGGGCTCTGCGAGGGGGGCGTGCGCACGACCCCCACCTCCACGAGACGCACGCGGCGGCGGGGGTCGATGTCCACGCAGCCCAGGCCGCAGCGGGTCAGCCCGGGGTCGACCCCGAGGACCCGCTGCTGCGCGACGACGGCGCTGCGCGAGCGGGCGGTGCCCATGGCCCGGGTGCTCAGTCCTCGTCCTCGAGCTGGGCGGCGACCTCGGCGAGGACCTCGACGGAGGTGAAGACGTTCTGGACGTCGTCGAGGTCCTCGAGCGCGTCGATGAGGCGCATGACCTTGCGGGCGCCCTCGAGGTCCACCTCGACCTTGGTGGCGGCGACGAACTGGGACTCGGCGGACTCGTACTCCATGCCGGCGCCGGTGACGGCGTCGCGCACGGCGATGAGGTCCTGCGGCTCGGAGATGATCTCGAAGGACTCGGCGCCCTCGACGACCTCCTCGACGTCCGCGCCGGCGTCGAGCACGGCCATGAGGATGGAGTCCTCGTCCACGCCCTCGGCCTTGGCGACCTCGACGACGCCCTTGCGCGAGAAGTTGTAGGCCACGGAGCCGGGGTCCGCGAGGTTGCCGCCGGTGCGGCTGAAGGCGACGCGCACGTCGGAGGCGGCGCGGTTGCGGTTGTCGGTGAGGCACTCGACGAGGAAGGCGACGCCGGCCGGGCCGTAGCCCTCGTACATGATCGTCTGCCAGTCGGCGCCGCCGGCCTCCTCGCCGGAGCCGCGCTTGACGGCGCGGGTGATGTTGTCGGCGGGCACCGAGTTGCGCTTGGCCTTCTGGATGGCGTCGAAGAGGGTCGGGTTGCCGGCAGGGTCACCGCCGCCGGTGCGGGCCGCGACCTCGATGTTCTTGATGAGGCGGGCGAAGAGCTTGCCGCGCTTGGCGTCGATGGCCGCCTTCTTGTGCTTGGTGGTTGCCCACTTGGAGTGTCCCGACATGTGTCCTCCTGGGAGTCGAGGGTGGCGCGCTGCCCGGGCCGGACGGCTGGCAGCGGTGGCGAGAAGAGCCCGTGCGCCGCCGGGCACGGCCCACGGCGCACGGAAAGACCTGGGCAAGCCTAACGCCGCGCGGGCGGCCCCGTCGGGAGGGATCCTGCTGCGCGCTCGGCCCAGTCGTGAGGCGATCGTCACGGCCGCGGGCGCGTCGAGGGCCCCGTGCCCACCGGGGCGTGGCGCCCGTGGGGACCGGTGCTCAGTCGTCCTCGATGATGCGACGGGTCACGCCGTCCCAGCCGGCCAGCAGCTCGCGCGCCAGCCGGGGCAGCGTGTGCGGGTAGACGGTCATCCCGGCCTCCACCGCGGCGTCGAGCTCGTCCAGGCCCCACCAGCGCAGGGAGTCCAGGACCTGCTTCTCCAGGTCGGTCCACCCGGCGCGGTCGATCGGTCCCGTCGTGCCGGGGCGGGCGAGGAAGATCTCCTCCTCCTGCCGGCAGGTGACGAGGTTGAAGCGGAACCGGGAGCTGCGCCGGGCCACCGGGCCGGTGAGGTCGGCGTCGTCCAGGACGATCCCGGTCTCCTCGGCGAGCTCTCGCCGGGCGCCGGAGCGGGCGTCCTCGCCGTCGAGGATCCCGCCGCCGGGGGTGAAGGCCCACCAGTGCCCGGCGTCGGCGAAGTCGTGGCCGACGACGAGCAGGATCTCGGGGTGGGGGCTCTCGCGCAGGGCGACGACGCGGGCGGCGCGCCGGGCGGGAAGCCCCTCCTCGTTGAGGCGCCACTCGGCCGGGTCGAGCAGCTCGGTCCAGTTCTCCGGCACCTGGACCGGGTCGCGCCCGTCCGGCGCGAGCCGGGGCCCGCCGGCGCTCATGACTGCCCCAGGAAGACCTGCTTGCAGCGGCGCACGACGCCCAGCAGCTCGGTCTGCCTGGCCGTGTAGTCGGCGCCGGCGTGACCGCTCAGCGCCTGCTGGCGCAGGGAGGCCAGCTGCAGCGAGGCGGTCAGGAAGTCCCTCATGGCCAGCTCGGCCGCCGGCCCGCGGGCCTTGGCCCAGCGGCGGGCGGTCGCGCGCCCGGCGGAGGTGGTGAGCATCGTGATCTCGGCGGGGGCGTACCAGCCGGAGCGGGCGTAGTCCGCCAGGCGGTGGCGCAGGGTGCGCCGCTCGCTCGCCCTGAGGGCGATGACGATGCCGATGCAGGCGAGGAAGAAGGGGACCTCCGTGAACAGGTACATCTCGGGGCGCACGGAGACCACGCCGTTCCAGAAGGCGTGCAGGGCGATCGCCCCGGCCAGCCCGATGGGCGTCATCCACACCCAGGCCCAGCGCGAGCGGCGGCGGGCGCTGAGCCCCACGGCCAGGCCGGTGCAGGCCGTGAAGGTCACGTGGGCGAAGGGGGAGGCGAGCCCGCGCATGACGAAGACGCCGAGGATCTGGTCCCAGAAGCGCGCGAAGTAGAGGATGTTCTCGGCGAAGGCGAAGCCGGCGGCGATGACGGAGGCGTAGACGATGCCGTCCACGGGCCCGTTGAAGGAGCGGCGCCAGATGAGGAAGACGAGCAGGACCCCGAGGCCCTTGGTGGCCTCCTCGATGAGGGGGGCGGTGACGACGGCGGAGACCAGCTCGGCACCGTCCACGTCGCCCGTCGTCGCCATCACCAGCAGTGAGGCGGAGGTGTTGACGACCATCGACACGACGGTGGCCACGCCCGCGCCCCACAGGAAGGCGGTGACGAGCACGCCCAGGGGCTCCGGCTCCCAGCGGTCGATCCAGCGCACGCAGACCAGGACGATGCCGAGCGGGACGAGGGCGAGCAGGAAGGGCAGGATGAGGGCGCGGGCCTGGCCGGCCTCGGTGTAGACGGCGTAGAGGACGACGGCGAGGCCGGCCCCGCCGAGCAGCGCGAGCACGTAGGCGGCGATGTCACTGGCGCGGCGCCGCCGGAGCGCGGGGGGCTGGGCCCAGCCTCCCGCTGCGACGGGTGCTCCTGCGGTGGGGGCCGAGGCGGGAGGGCGTCCACCGGCCGGCGCGGTGTAGGGGGTGCGGTGGTAGCCGGTGCGAGGGCTCCAGCCGCTGTGCGGGTGCTGGGTCACTGGTGGTCCTCGTCGTGCGGAGCGGCCGGCCTCTCGGGGCCGAGGTCGTCGTCCATGTCGAAGGTGCCCGGCAGCGGCGCCCGGCCGGCGAGCCGGAGCAGGCGCACGGCCCAGCCGCGGCGCAGGCGCCGGGCCTCGGAGACATGGGTGTCGTGGAAGCGTCGGGCGAGGACGAGCCGGTAGCCGGCCCGGTCGAGCCGGGACAGGCACCCGGCCGCCAGCTCGTCCTCCATGAGCTCGCTGCGGGTCTGCGGGTCCAGGACGGCGCGGGTCACGCGCGACAGGTCCGACTCGACGGCGGCGCGGGTGCGCTGGCGCCCGTCCGGGGCGGGCGCGTCGGAGGCGGGGTCGAGCCCGTCCTCGACGAGCGGGGCCTCGCACTCGAGGGCGTCGTGCGCGGCGCGTGAGAGCAGCAGGGCGGAGGCGGCGTCGAGGCAGCCGGAGGCGGCGAGCTCGGCCGCGGCCTGGGCCCGGTGGACGAGCTGGGTCTCCAGGGTGGCGCGCGAGCCGAGCACCTGGCGGTGCAGGCGGTCCACCCGCAGCGCCCGGGCGTACAGGGCCCAGCCGGCGGCGACGGCCACGAGCAGCAGCAGGAGGCCGGCCAGCGCCCCGGTCCAGCCGCCGCTCACTTCTCGCCCCCGTCGAGGACGCCGCGCAGGCGCGCGACCATGGTGCGGGCCCCGGGAGCGGGGTCGACGCGCACGTGGGCGGTGGACAGGGCCATGTCGTAGACGTCGAGGACGGCGTCCGTCACCGTCGTCCAGTCGTAGCGGCCGACCACCTCCTGGGCGGCCCGGCGCCGCTGCTCGGCGGCCTCGGGGCGGGTGAGCGTGTCGATGACGACCCGGGCGAGGTCCTCGCTGTCCTCGTTGCGGAAGAGGGCGCCGTAGCGCCCGGCGCCCAGGACGTCGGAGAAGGCGGTCAGGTCCGAGGCGATGACGCGGGTGCCGGCGGCCATGGCCTCGACGAGCACGATGCCGAAGGACTCCCCCCCGGTCTGCGGGGCCACGTAGCAGGTGGCGGAGGCGAGCATCGCGGCCTTGTCCTCGTCGCTGACGCCGCCGAGGAACTGCACGTGCTCGCCGTGGCGCGCCAGGGCCCGGCGCTGCTCCTCGGCCTCACCGCGCCCGGCGATGAGGAAGCGGGCGCCGGGGGCGGCCGCGAGCACGGGGCCGATGGCACCGGCGAGCACCTGCAGCCCCTTGCGGGGCTCGTCGAGGCGTCCCAGGAAGGCGATCGTGGGGGCCTCGGGCGTGCCGGCGAAGCGGGGGTCGTCCGTGGGGGCGGCGGCGAAGGGGGCGACGTTGACGCCGTTGGGGATGACGACGGCGTCGCCCCCGTGGAAGTGGACGAGGGTGCGCCGTGCCTCCTCGGAGACGGCGATGCGAGCGGCGATGCGCTCGATGAGCGGGACGGTGGCCGGCGACAGGAGCTCGCGGGCCAGGGAGCGGTCCATGGCGGCGTGGAAGGTCGCCACGACCGGCGCCTGCGCGGCCTGCAGGACGAGCATGCCGACGCTCGGGGTGATCGGCTCGTGGATGTGCAGGAGGTCGTAGCGGCCCTCGTCGAGCCAGCGGCGTGCGCGCCGGGCGACCACCGGCCCGAAGTTGAGCCGGGCGACGGAGCCGTTGTAGGGGATGGCGACGCAGTCCCCGGCGCTGGTGACGCCCTCGGGCAGCACGGTGCCCTCGGAGGCGGGGGCGAGGACGCCCACCTCGTGGCCCCGTCGCCTCAGCTCGGCGGCGAGCTCGAGCACGTGGACCTGCACGCCGCCGTGGGCGTCGAGTGAGTAGGGGCAGACGAGGCCGACTCTCATGATGGCTCCTCCCCCGCCGTCGCGGCGTCGTGCGGGCTCTGGTCGTTCTCACGGGCGTGGGCGCGGGCGAGGCGCTCGGGGTCCAGGTCGGCGTCGAAGACGGGCTGGAGCATGTGCCAGTCGGTGGCGTGGGCCGCGAGATCGGGGGCCAGGGCGCTGACCCAGGCCCGGGTCCAGGCCTTGACGCGCCGGCGTGCGGTCGCCCCGACGTCGGGCTCGGGCTCCTCGACCTTGCGCAGGCGCAGGACGACGCCCCAGGGGCCACCGGCGGCGCGGCGGCGCCGGCCCGTGAGCCTCTCGTAGGAGATGGTGCCGTAGTACAGGGGCAGGTCCAGGCGCACGGCGAGGGCGGCCGGTCCTGCCGCCGCCCTCATGGCGTGCCCGCCGAGCTCTGCCTGGACCCCGGCGGAGGACAGGTCGCGGTCGGCGAGCAGGGCGATGACGTGGTGGCCCTCCTGCGCGGCGGCGAGGAGGCTGTCGAAGACCCTCTCGCCGCGGCGCTGGCCGATGACGCGCATGCCCAGGTCCTCGCGGAAGGCCACGAACTGCTGGAAGAGGTCGTCGGGCTCCAGGTGCTCGGCGACGGTGAGGACCTGCGCGAGCTGGGAGGAGGCCCAGGCTCCCACGAGGTCCCAGTTGCCCATGTGGGGCAGGGCGACGACGATCGAGCCTGCGGCCAGGTCCTCGTGGGCCCGGGGGTCGATGTCGGGGCGCACGCGCGCCAGGCGCTGGTCGGGGCTGGTGCCGGGCAGGGCGAAGGCCTCGTAGAAGTAGCGCATGTAGGAGCGCATGCCCTGCCTGGTGGCGCGGCGCAGCCCGGCCGCGGTGGCGTCGGGCAGCAGGCGGGCGAGGTTGCGCTGGAGCTGGCCGGCGCCCGTGCGCCGGCCCTGGAGGGAGTGGAGGAGCCAGGCGGCGTCGGCGCCCAGGTGGCACAGGGCGTAGCCCAGGCGCGGGGGCAGGCGGTGGGCGTGCCGCCAGGCGAGGCGGTAGAGGTCCTCGACGGCGGGGCTCACGGGGTCCTGACCTCGTCCGGGGCCTGCTCGCGCTGGCGCAGCTGGCCGCGCACGGTCAGGACCCGCTGGACGACCGTGACGAGGGAGCCGACGGCGACGATCCCCAGGGCGGCGGTGAGCACCCACTGCGGGGCGCCGAGGCCGACGGCGAGGGCGCCGGCCCCGGCGACGACGAGCCGGTCGGTGCGCTCGGCGACGCCCACGCTGGCACTGGTGCCGATCGACTCGGCCTTGGCCCGCGCGTAGGAGACGACCTCGGCGAGGACGACGACGGCCAGGCCGCAGGCGATGGTCGTCGTGCGCAGGGCGCCCGCCTCGAGGCGCAGCGCGGCCCAGGCGACCAGGGAGCCGAAGACGGCGCCGTCGGCGACGCGGTCCATGGTGGAGTCGAGGAAGGCGCCGAAGACGGAGGTGGTGCCGGTGGCGCGTGCGAGGATGCCGTCGAAGGAGTCGCCGACGACCACGAGGGCCAGCAGCGCCACGCCGAGCAGGAAGCGCCCCTGGGGCAGGGTGGTGACCGCGACGAGGACGGTCAGCAGCGTGCCGGTGACGGTGAGCATGTTGGGCGTGACGCCGAGGCGGGCGAGTGCGAGCGCCGGCCGGGTGAACAGGGCCTTGGTCAGGCCGCGTCCGTGCTGTCCGAGCATGGTGTCCTCGTGTGTCGTGGGCGGGTGGGGGCGGGCTAGCGCCGGGAGCCCGCGGTGGTCGGGGCGGCGAGCCAGGCGGCGGCGAGCATGTCGCGCTGCTCTCCCAGGAGCTGGGGCACGGGCTTGGTCCTGCCGATGATGGGCATGAAGTTGGCGTCGCCCGTCCAGCGCGGCACGACGTGCTGGTGCAGGTGGGCGGCGATCCCCGCGCCGGCGACCTCGCCCTGGTTCATGCCCAGGTTGAAGCCGTGCGGGTGGGAGACGTGGCGCAGGACCTGCATGGCGCGGGCCGTCAGCCGCCCGATCTCGACGCGCTCGGCGTCGTCCGCCTCGGTCCAGTCGGAGACATGGCGGTAGGGGCACACGAGCAGGTGGCCGGTGTTGTAGGGGTAGAGGTTCATGAGCACGTAGGCGTGCTCGCCCCGGTGCACGATGAGGGCGTCCTCGTCCTGGCGGTCGGGGGCCGTGCAGAAGGGGCACTGGGCCTCGGTGGCGTCCGCGGGCTTGTCCTGGCCGCCGATGTAGACCATCCGGTGCGGGGTCCACAGGCGTCCGAAGGGCTCGGGCGCATCCGGGTGCTGGAAGGGCTGCTCGACGGTGACGGGCCCGAGCGGCCCGGCGACGACGGTCCCCTCGATCTCGTCGAGGGAGCCTGGACCGCCGCCGGGCGCCTGCTCGGGCTGGGCCGTCATCGCTCGATCTTCTCCCCCGCCGGGTCGTTGACGCGCTCGGCGATGACCCGGGTGATGTGGTCGACGGCCTCGGCGACGGGCACGCCGTTGGTCTGGGAGCCGTCGCGGAATCGGAAGGACACGGCGCCCGCCTCGGCGTCGTCGCCGCCGGCGATGAGGATGAAGGGCACCTTCTCCTTGGAGGCGTTGCGGATCTTCTTGCCGAAGCGGTCGTCGGACAGGTCGGTCTCGACGCGCACGCCTCGCGCGCGCAGGCGGTCGGCGACGTCGCTGACGTAGTCGTCGAAGGCCTCGGCGACGGGCACCAGGCGCACCTGGACGGGTGCGAGCCAGGCGGGGAAGGCGCCGGCGTAGTGCTCGGTGAGCACGCCCATGAAGCGCTCGACGCTGCCGAGCTTGGCCGAGTGCAGCATGATCGGGCGCTGGTGGGTGCCGTCCGGGGCGGTGTACTGCAGGTCGAAGCGCTCGGGCTGGTTGAAGTCGTACTGGATGGTGGACATCTGCCAGGTGCGGCCGATGGCGTCCTTGGCCTGGACGGAGACCTTGGGCCCGTAGAAGGCGGCACCGCCCGGGTCCGGCACGAGGTCGAGGCCGGTGGAGGCGCAGACCTCCTCAAGGGTGCGGGTGGCGCTGCGCCAGTCCTCGTCGGAGCCGATGAACTTGTCCTTCTTGGCGCCGTCCTCGTCGCGGGTGGACAGCTCGAGGTAGAAGTCGGTCAGGCCGAAGTCCTTGAGGATGGAGGTGAAGAACTCGAGCAGGTTCTTGATCTCCGTGGGCGCCTGCTCGCGGGTGCAGTAGGTGTGCGAGTCGTCCTGGGTGAAGCCGCGCGTGCGGGTCAGGCCGTGGACGACGCCGGACTTCTCGTAGCGGTAGACGTTGCCCATCTCGAACAGCCGCAGCGGCAGGTCGCGGTAGGAGCGTCCGCGTGAGCGGAAGATGAGGTTGTGCATGGGGCAGTTCATGGCCTTGAGGTAGTACTCCTGGCCGGCCTTGGTGACCGTGCCCTCGGCGTCGGTCTCCTCGTCCGCGAGCATGGGCGGGAACATCGTGTCCGCGTAGTAGGGCAGGTGCCCGGAGGTGTGGAACAGCCCTCCCTTGGAGAGCACCGGCGTGTGGACGAAGTCGAAGCCGGCCTCCTCGTGGCGCCTGATGACGTGCTGCTCGATCTGGTGGCGCAGCATGCCGCCCTTGGGGTGGAAGACGACGAGGCCGGGGCCGATCTCCTCGGGGAAGGAGTAGAGGTCGAGCTCGGCGCCGAGCTTGCGGTGGTCGCGGCGGGCGGCCTCGGCCATGCGCTCCTGGTAGGCCCTCAGGTCCTCCTTGGAGGCCCAGGCGGTGCCGTAGATGCGCTGGAGGGAGTCGCCGTTCTGGTCGCCCTTCCAGTAGGCGGCCGAGGAGCGGGTGAGGGCGAAGCCCTGGCCGATGAGCCGGGTGGAGGGCAGGTGGGGGCCGCGGCACAGGTCGGTCCAGGCGACCTCGCCGTCGCGGCGGACGTTGTCGTACATGGTCAGGCCGCCGGAGCCGACCTCGACGCTGGCGGTGGACTCGGCGCCCTGGCCCTTGGTGGTGATGAGCTCGAGCTTGTAGGGCTGGTCGGCGAGCTCGGCGCGGCCCTGCTCCTCGGTGATGTCGCGGCGCCGGAAGGTCTGGCCCTCCTTGACGATGCGCTTCATCCTCTTCTCGATCTCCTTGAGGAGCTCGGGGGTGACGGCGTCGATGTTGCCGAAGTCGTAGTAGAAGCCGTCGGTGATGAAGGGGCCGATGCCGAGGTTGACGTCGGGGAAGAGCTCCTGGACGGCCTGGGCCATGACGTGGGTGGCGGAGTGGCGCAGGATGTTGAGGCCGTCCTCGCTGTCGAGGGTGATGGCCTCGACGGCGGCCCCGGCGGGCACGACGCGCTCGAGGTCCCAGGGCTCGCCGTCGACCCTCATGGCGATGACGCCGTCGGCACCGGCCAGGAGCGTCGTGCCGGTGGTGCCCTCCTCGATGCTGCGCGGGACGCCGTCAAGGGTGATGTCGATGCTGGGCTGCGTGGTCACGGGGGTGCTCCTGGAGTTGGGGACGGCGGCCGCTGTACGGGTGCGCCCGCTCGTGCCGGATCATACCGACCGCGCGGTGGGCTCAGGCTCCCAGGCGGTGACGCAGGGCGTGACGCGCGCGACGCGCCTGGACGAGGGCGCGGTAGACCACGGGGCGCACGAGCACGTCCCAGGCGCCGTCGACCTCGGTGGGGTGCTGGGCGAAGCGCCTCTTGTAGCGTCCGACGGAGTACAGCTCGGGCACCCGGGTGGACTCGGCGCCCATGAGGTCCAGACCGGTGCGGCCCTCGGCGGCCATGGCGCAGGCGACGGCCCAGTCGAGGGCCTCGGCGCCGCGGAAGCCGCGCGAGGCGTTGGAGGAGGCGCCGTAGTAGGCGGTGGCCGTCTTGCCGGAGACGGTCACGAGGTCCCAGCAGTGGGGGGCGCCGTCCTTGCGCAGGACGAAGACGCGGGCGTGCTCGGGGCCCAGGGTGGTGAGCATGTCCCAGTAGACCTGGCTGGGGTGGGGGCGGAAGCCGTCGCGCTGGGCGGTCTCCTCCAGGACGGCGTAGAGCTCCTCGAAGGCGGCGCGGTCCAGGCCGGTCTCCTCCGCGATGGTGCAGCCGGCCTCGCGGGCGGTGCGCTCGGCGCGGCGCACACCGCGGCGCCCGTCCTTGGGCATCGCCTCGCTGATCGCCTCGGGGGTGCCCGGGCGCAGGTCGATGACGTAGGTGCGGTCGTAGGTGATGGTGGAGATGAGCTCGTGGGTGTCGGGGGCGTGGAAGCGGGCGTGCATGCGGATGAAGACGACGCGCGGGTCGCGGGCGCGCACGGCGGCGATGAGCCTGCGGCGCAGGTCGGCCTCGCGCTCGGGGGTCTGCTCCTTGAGCCAGACGGGGCCGTGCTTGGCCCACAGGAAGGGCCGTCCGCCGATGGTGTAGCGGTAGAGGCTGATGACGGCGGTGGGCTTGCCCTCGCACTCGTAGAGGTAGCGTCCGAAGAGCTCGTGGCCCTGGCTGGCCTCGAAGGCTTGCCAGACCTCGAGCTGCTCGAGGGGGCAGGGGGTGCAGCCCACCGCGATGCGTGCGTCCCGGGCGTTGACGGGGCGCAGGACTGCGGTGGGCTCACCGCTTCTCGAGGCCTCGGTGGAGGCGGGACGCATGGCGGCTCCTTGGGTGGGGTAGGCGGCTCGTGGACGAGTGACTCCGGGAGCCTAGCGGCCTGGGAGCCCGCTGTGGGTCATCCTCGGGGATGACCCGGACCGCGCCCGGGGTCGCTCGGTGCTCTTCCGCCGGCGGCGGTGCCTCAGCGGCGGCGCAGCAGCCGGCGCGGGTGGTGGCGGTGGAACTTGAGGTCGTGGTTGAGCTTCTGGGCGCTGACGAGGACCCGACGGCGCAGGGAGCGCTCGCGAGGGTCGATGAGGGGGTCGACGGCGGTGGGGGCCAGGCGCAGCACGCGGCGGCGCAGCCCGGTGTCATCGAGCTGGTGCAGGACGAGGTGGAGGGGCACGAGGCTGTAGAGGACCTCCTTGCGGGCCTCGCGGCGCCGGCCGGGGCGCCCGTCAACGAGGTCGGAGATCATGACGACCATCGGGTTGACGCCCGCGGCGCTCATGTAGAAGGAGTTGCGCCCGATGCGGGGGTTGAGCTCGAAGAAGACGGCCTCGCCGGTGCGCGGGTCCACCTTGACGTCGAAGTTGGCGAAGCCCCGGTACCCCGCGCTGGTCAGCAGCCGCTCGGCGGCGTCCCACAGCTCGGGGCAGGGCTCGGTGATCATGGCGACGGGGTTGCCGATGAGCGAGGGGGCGTGGTCCTCCAGCAGGACGCGGGCGGAGCCGATCATCGTCATCTCGCCGTTGGAGGCGATGTAGGCGGTGATGGAGCGCATGGCGTCGTCCTCGCCGGGCACGCGCTCCTGGATGAGGAAGGTGGAGGTGTAGCCGGCGCGCCGCAGGTCCTGCCAGAGGGAGGCGAGGTGGTCGGGGGTGTCGATGACGTAGATCTTGCGCTTGCCCTCGAAGGAGACGTTGTCCCAGTCGGAGCCGACGGCGGCCTTGCCGATGAGTGGGAAGGGGATGTCGATGCCGGGGTCGCCCTCGGAGAGCCGGGAGCAGTCGACGACGACCTGGCGGGGGGTGCGCACGCCCTGCGAGGCGCAGGCCTCGGCGAAGGAGATCTTGTCGCTCAGGCGCTCCATGGGCTCGGCGTCGGGGAAGGGCACGACGTAGCGGGGCTCGAGCTCGTCACGGTGGTGGACGAGGAAGGCCGCGGTGGAGTCGCGGTTGCCGATGACGACGGCGGAGCGCTCGGCGCGGCCGTCGACGAGCTCGAGCAGGCGGGACAGGAGGGCGTCCTCGTCCTCGGCGCCCTGGTGGACGACGTCGATGTAGGAGGAGAGGTTGATGGCCTCGATGGGGCTGGCCGACAGGAGGGTGACGCGCTGGCCGGTGGCGTCGTGCAGCTGGCGGGCGAGGGCGTAGGCGCCGATGTCGCCGCCGATGACGACGGGCAGGAGGTCGGGCCGGGAGGGCTCGTGCGGGGTGCTCTGGGGCATGGTCGTCGTTTCCTCTCCCGACCCGGGGCGACTGCGGGCCGACGGCGGTCACGGTACCGCACGCCGGTGGGGGCGCCGGGGACGGCCAAGGGCCCGGAGACGGTGTCTCCGGGCCCTTGGGGTGGTGGGCGATACTGGGATCGAACCAGTGACCTCTTCCGTGTCAGGGAAGCGCGCTCCCGCTGCGCCAATCGCCCGAGCGGATGACGGGACTCGAACCCGCGACCCTCACCTTGGCAAGGTGATGCTCTACCAACTGAGCCACATCCGCATGGCCGCCCGTGAGCGGCGCGAGAAGAAAGTTAGCAGAGCACTCACCCGGGCGCCAACTCGGCGTCGCGTGTCACTCGCCACGTTCGCCGCCGCGGCGCCCGACCGTGTCCCGGAGCCTGTCCACCAGGGCGCGCTTGAGGCGGGCGGCGCGCACGAGGGCGGCGTGCAGGCGCGGTCGCACGGGCACGTCCCAGGCTCCGGGCACGTCCACCGGACCGTCCTGGACGAACTTGCTCTTGAACTCCCGCACGCCGGCGAGCTCGGGCACGCGCGGCGAGTCCACTCCCATGAGGTCGTAGCGGCGCACGCCCTCGGAGCGCAGCCAGCAGGCCTCGCGGTAGACCAGGGCGTCGGCGGCGCGCAGGCGCCGCCCCTCCTGGGTGGATCCCGCGTAGTAGCGCATGGCCTCGCCGTCGTGGACGGTGACGAGGGACCAGGCCAGGGCGCGGCCGCCGTGGTGCCGTGCGACGTACAGCCGGGCGTGGCGGGGCCCCAGGGCGTGGAGCATGGCGAGGTAGCTGCTCTTGGGGGCGGGACGGAAGCCGTCCCTGTCCCCGGTCTCGGTGAGGACCTCGTAGAGCTCGTCGAAGACCTCGTCCGCGCGCCCGGTCTCGTCGTGGTGGGTGATCTCCTGGTTGCGCAGCGCCTTGCGCACGTCGCGGCGCCCGCGCGCCTTGAAGGAGGCGAGCAGGGCCTCGTCGTCGGGCACGTCGAGGTCGAGGACCACCGTGCGGTCGTAGGTCATGGTCTGGAGCAGCTCGTGCAGGTCCTCGGCCGGGTGGGTGGCGTGCACGCGGACGAAGACGACGTGGGGTGCGTGCAGCCGCAGGCCCGCCACCAGCAGGCGGCGCAGCTCGCGCTCCTGCTCGGGGGCCGGCTCCCCCGTCAGCCACACCGGTCCGTGCCTGGCCCACAGGTAGGTGAGGCCCCGTACCCGCATCTCGGTGAGGGACAGCAGGGCGAGCGGCCGGCCCTGGGCCGAGAGGTAGAGGAGCCTGCCCCAGGGGGCCCTGCCCTCGACGGCCTCGTCGAAGGCCTGCCAGACGGGGCTCTGCTCGATGGGCAGCACGCGGCCGGCCGAGCGGGCGGCCGCCTGGAAGGTGTCCCAGTCGACCCGCTGCACGGATCCCTGGTCCCTGGTCGCGTTGTCGGTCATGTCTCTCCCCTGGGTCGCTCGTCGCCGCGGGGCCCGTCCGGACGCCGTGGACGCGGCGGGCACGGTGGGCACGGTGGGCACGCCCCTGGAACGGTAGGCGAGGGACCTGTGCTGAGCCTGTGTGACCGGGGCGATGGCGGTACCGGGCGCCGGCCCCACCTCCTCCTCCCCGGCCCGCCGGGGCACGGTGCCCCGGCGTGGGAGACCGCCGTCGCCGGGCGTGTCGGTAGCCTGACCCGGTGACCGACAGCCGTGCGCACACACCAGACCAGGCGGGGACGGACCTGCCCGAGCGCTTCGAGGAGGCGCTGCTCAGCCTGAGGGCGGCTGCCAGGCCCCGCGGGCTCGTCCTGGACGAGGTGCCGGCTCCCCGCAGGCTCGCCCCCTTCGCGGCGGCGCTGACCGCGGAGACCACCGAGACCCAGGCGGGCACGCCGCTGGCCTCCGGGCGCTTCGTCGTCCTGCACGACCCCGGTGGCCAGGCCGCCTGGGACGGCGACTTCCGGCTCGTCGTCATGGCCCGGGCCCGGGTCGACGCCGAGGTCGGCACGGACCCCGTCCTGGGGGCCGCCGCCTGGTCCTGGCTGGCCGAGGCCCTTGACCACCAGGGGGCGGGGCACCGCGCGCTCGTGGGCACGGTGACGCGGGTGCTGTCCGAGACCTTCGGCGGCCTGGAGCTGACCGACGCCTGCGCTCACGCCGAGGTCCGTGCCTCCTGGTCCCCCGCCTCGCCCGACCTGGGCCCCCACCTGGCCGCCTGGTACGAGCTCCTCCACGTCGCGGCCGGGCACGAGCCCGAGCAGGCGACCGCCCTCTCGCTGACGGGACTGGCCCGATGACCCCTGCTCCCCGGCCCGCGCCCGTGCTCGGCACCACCGCCCACCCGGTCCGCGAGGAGGAGGTGGTGGCCTACACCAGGCCCCGCGACGGGCTGCCCGAGGTGACCGACACGCCTGCGGCCCTGGCGGCGGCCACGGCCGCGCTGGCGGCCGGCACGGGGCCGGTCGCCGTCGACGCGGAGCGGGCCTCTGGGTTCCGCTACGGCCAGGACGCCTACCTCGTCCAGCTGCGGCGCGAGGGCGCGGGCACCGTCCTGGTCGACCCGGTCTCGTGCGGCCCCACCGACGGCCTCGGCGCGGTGCTCGCCGGGCCGGAGTGGATCCTGCACGCCGCGGACCAGGACCTGCCGTGCCTGGCGGAGCTCGGGCTGCGGCCCGCCCGCCTGTTCGACACCGAGCTGGCCGCCCGGCTCCTGGGGCGCGAGCACGTGGGGCTCGGCGCGGTGGTCGAGGAGACCCTGGGCCTGCGCCTGGCCAAGGACCACGCGGCCGCCGACTGGTCGACCCGGCCCCTGCCCCGCACCTGGCTCGTCTACGCGGCGCTCGACGTCGAGCTCCTCATCGACCTGCGCGACGCCCTGGCCGCCGAGCTCGAGGCGGTGGGCAAGGCGGAGTGGGCCGCCCAGGAGTTCGAGCACGAGCGGACCCGGCCACCGCGGCCGGCGAAGGTGGACCCGTGGCGCAAGACGCCGCGGGCGGGGCGCGCCGTGCGCTCGCCACGGTCCCTGGCAGTGCTGCGCGAGCTGTGGACCGCCCGGGAGGACAAGGCGCGCGAGCTCGACCGCACGCCGTCGAAGGTCCTGTCGCACCAGGCGCTCGTGGCCGCCGCGGTGGCGCGTCCCACCTCGCGCAGGAAGATGCAGGCGCTCAGGGAGTTCTCCTCCCGCCAGGCCCGCCAGCACCAGGAGCTGTGGTGGCAGGCCATCGACCGCGCCCTGCGGCTGGATGAGTCCGAGCTGCCCCCGGCGCACGCCCCGCTGGGCGAGGGCGAGCTGCCCCAGCCACGGTCCTGGGCGCGTCGCCACGCCGAGGCGGCGACGGCGCTGGAGGAGGTGCGGGCCGCGGTGCGCGAGCGGGCCGACCTCCTGCGCCTGCCCCAGGAGCTGCTGCTCAGTCCCGAGGTCCAGCGGCGCCTGGCCTGGCGGATCGGTGAGCAGGAGGCCGCGGGCGAGGTGCCGGACGTCAGCGTCCGCGCCCTCAGTGAGGTCCTCGCTCAGCTGGGGGCGCGGCCCTGGCAGGTCGAGCAGTCGGCTCGGGCGCTGTCGGACGCCCTGGCCTGAGACCGCGCCGCGTCGCCGGCCGCGCGGCCGTCCCAGCCGTCGTCCCGCCTGCCTACTGGGTGCCACGAGCACCTCGGTCACCACGACCCAGCCGGCCCCCACCGTGCGGCGTGAAGCTCACGTCATGGTCGTGTCCGCTCGTGTCACAGCCCGAGCCGCTCGCGGGCCACGATGTCGACGATGCGCAGGTTCGTCTCGATGAACTTGAGCACCTGGACGGGCAGGAACCTGCGCCGGCGCAGGGTCTGCCTCGTGGGCAGGGGCGCCCGGCGGATGCGCTCTGCCTGGACCGGGTCCAGCTCCTCGATGGGGAGGCCGCCGGCCGGCTCCTCGCCCGCGCTGGGGACGGCGTCGGTGCTGTGGGGGGCTGTCGCAGTCATGTCGATCACTCCGGGATGAGGGACCAGCCGGGCAGGGCCTTGGCCTTGTAGATGAACAGGTAGTGGAGCATGAACTTGATCCAGTGGCCGAAGAGGCCGATCTCGCCACGGGTGTGGTAGGGGTGGCGCCCGGTCTCCGGGTACTTCTTGTCGTCGGGGACGACGGGGTACATGATCATGGCCGCCGCGGAGCCGGTGCGCAGGTTCGCACCCGTCGAGGCGACGCAGGAGGCCCCCATCCTCGCCATCGAGGCCTCGTGCAGCGGCTTGTCCCGCCCGAGCACCATGTCCGCGATCGACTCGGCGCAGGCACGGCCGATCGACCCGGAGGGCTGGCCGGTGCGCGGCGGGGCGGGCGCGATGAGCGTGCCGTTGGGCGTCTTGCGCGGCTTGGAGATGGCGTGGGGCGGGGCGAAGGCGATGCCGGCGGCGAACAGCTCCGGGTAGGTCGGGTTCTGGTAGGTGCGCGGCCAGTCCTCGGCGCTCCACTGCTCGTACGGGCGCGGGGTGTAGTCGGCGTCGACCTTCATGAAGCCGCTGGGCGCGAAGAGCGTCGAGGTGATGTCCTCGCCGGAGCGGTTGTAGGCCTTGAGGGGCTGGCCGGAGAAGGGCGGCAGGAGCATCGCGAAGTCGAAGTCCAGGCGGTGCGTGCGCCCGTCGAGCGACTCGTAGGTCAGGGTGCCCTCGTCGACGCGCGTGACCGCCGCCCCGCTGATCGCCTTGACCTCGCGCTCGCGGAAGAGCGACTCCGTCCACAGCTAGGAGGTGGTCTGGTACCCCTCCTGGCGGAAGCGCATGCCTCCCACGCCGAAGTCGCCCAGCTCGGCCTCGTTGGTGAGGTAGACGACCTCGCAGCGGTCGCGGACCCCGGCCTCGCGCAGCTCGAAGTCGACGTTGAAGGCGTACTCGAAGGCGGCGCCCTGGCAGGTGCAGGTGCCGTTGCCCGTGCCGATGACGAGGCGCTGGTGCTTGCCGGCGCGCGCCGCCTCGATGACCTTGCGCGGCTCGGCGGCCGTGCACACCGACAGGCTGTGCCCGCCCTCGTCGGGCCCTAGCCCCGGGGTGGCGTCGAAGTTGAGCCTCGGGCCGGTGGCGTTGATGAGGTAGTCGTAGGCCAGGCGGCGGGTCTCGCCCTCCCGGCCCTTCTCAGTGAAGACGATCTCGACCTGGGGCCGCTCGTCCGCCTGGGTTCCCTCCGGGTGGATCGCCACGGCCTTGGCCTGGTGGAAGATGATGCCCTTGCGCTTGTAGACGGGGGCGAGTGGGAAGACGACCTGCTCCTGGGTCATGCGACCCGTCCCGACCCAGATGTTCGACGGGATCCAGTTCCAGCGGGAGCTGGGGCTGATGACAACCACCTGGTGCTCGCGCGGGAGCAGGCGGCGCAGGTGCTACGCGGCCGTGTGGCCGGAGACTCCCGCGCCCAGAACGACCACTCTGGCCATGTTGAGCTCACCTCATTGCCCACACGGCGAGTGTATACCCCCCAGGGTATCTATGGGTGACATCACGTGCACCCCTTCCGGCCCGGCCCCGGAACGCGCTGGCGGCGCCCCGCGGGTGCGCGGGGCGCCGCCATGACGTCGTGAGGGGCGCGCTGAGGTCCGGCGCTCGCAGCACCCGGGGCGCCGTCGGGGTCAGTGGACCACGAAACCGTGGGAGCGGAAGATCTCGCGGGTCGCCTCGACCATCTCGGGCTCGGGGGGCCGGGTGTCGCGCAGCTGGTAGTCCAGCCCGAGCGCGTCCCACTTGTCCGTGCCCATCTGGTGGAAGGGAAGGACCTCGACGCGCTTGACGACCTCGCCCCACCGCTCGATGATCCGGGCGACGTTCTCGACGTTGCGCGGGTCCGAGGTGAGGTCGGGCACGAGCACGAAGCGGGCCCAGACGTCGATGCCCTTGGCGGCGAGCCTGTCGCCGAACTCGATGGTGGGCGCGAGGGCGCGCCCGGTGACCCTCTTGTAAGTCTCCTCGTCACCGCTCTTGACGTCCAGGAGCACGAGGTCGACGTCGTCGAGCATCTCGTCGCTCGCGTTGGCCCCGAGGAAGCCGGAGGTGTCGATGCAGGTGTGGATGCCCATCTCCTTGGCGCCGCGCAGCAGCGTGTGGGCGAAGGCCGGCTGCATGAGGACCTCACCGCCGGACAGGGTGATGCCACCGCCGGAGGCGCGGAAGACACCGCGGTAGCGCCTCATCCGGCGCAGCAGCTCCTGCGCCTCGACCGGCTCGCCGTCCTTCATGAGGAAGGTGTCCGGGTTGTGGCAGTAGAGGCAGCGCAGCGGGCAGCCGTTGAGGAAGACCGTCATCCGGGTGCCCGGGCCGTCGACGGCGGTGACGAGCTCCCAGGAGTGGATGGACCCGAGGGACCCCTCGCGCATGCGGGCGAGGCGGTCCGACCGCTGGAGGTCGGTCAGCTCCTCGAGCCCGCCGATTCCCGCCCCGCGCAGGCGGGCGGCCGGGGCCAGGAAGTCCTGGTCCCGGCCGCCCCGTGTCGCGGGGGTGATGGTGTCAGTCATCTGGCTCCTTCACCCCGTGCCGGCTCAGGCGCCGGCGTGGAAGGTGCGGTTGAGGACGTCCAGCTGCTGCTCACGCGTGAGCTTGACGAAGTTGACGGCGTAGCCGGAGACGCGGACCGTGAGGTTCGGGTAGTTCTCCGGGTGCTCCATGGCGTCCTCGAGGGTGTTGCGGTCCAGGACGTTGATGTTGGCGTGGTACAGGCCCTTGACGCCGCCATTGTCCTCGCGCTGCGCCTTCATGGAGGCGAGGCGCTCTTCGTACGTGGCCATGATCGGCCCCTTTCACATAGGTGTTGAGTGTTCGACAGAGAGTCGGTGGGCCGTCCGTCCCCGTCGGCGCCCGGCAGGTGCGCTGCGGGTGCCGACGGGCGGGCGGCGGGAGGGTCAGTCCTCCTCGGGGACGAAGCCCGCGTCGAGGATGCCGACGAGGTTGGCGACGCGCTCGTCGAGCGTGCGGCCCAGGCCCTGGGGCGTGATCGTGTTGGTCAGCGAGATGCCGTCCAGGGCGTCGTTGTAGTCGAGCTTGCCCACGGAGAGCATGGAGGCGACCATGCCGTGCGTGTCCATGCCGTTCTCCGGGTTGGCGCCGGGGGAGAAGGGCGTGCCCTTCTGGTGGCCGGAGGGGAAGGAGCCGGTGGCGCGGCCGTAGACGACGTTCGAGGTGATCGTCAGGACGGACTGCGTCGGGATGGCGTCGCGGTAGAAGGGCTGGGCCTTGATCTTGGCCATGATCGTGTGGACCACGGTGGCGGCGATGTCGTCGGCGCGGTCGTCGTCGTTGCCGTAGATCGGGAAGTCGCCCTCGGTGACGTAGTCGACGACGAGGCCGGTCTCGTCGCGCACGGGGGTGACCTTGGCGTACTTGATGGCGCTCAGGGAGTCGGCGACGATGGACAGGCCGGCGATGCCGCAGCCCATGGTGCGCACGATCTCGGAGTCGTGCAGCGCCATCTCAATGGACTCGTAGGCGTAGCGGTCGTGGCAGTAGTGGATGATGTTGAGCGCCTCGACGTAGGTGCCCACGACCCAGTCGAGCATCTTCTCGTACTTGTCCCAGACCTCGTCGAAGTCGAGCGGGCCGTCGCCCTCGATGCCGGGCAGGCCGGTGACGATCTGCTTGCCGCTCATCTCGTCGCGGCCGCCGTTGATGGCGTACAGCAGGGCCTTGGCGGAGTTGACGCGGGCGCCGAAGAACTGCATCTGCTTGCCCACGCGCATCGGGGACACGCAGCAGGCGATGGCGGCGTCGTCGCCCCAGTGGTCGCGGATCTGCTCGTCGGCCTCGTACTGGATGGAGGAGGTCGTGATGGAGATGAGGGCGCAGAAGTCCTTGTAGCCCTGCGGGAGCCTCTCGTCCCAGAAGATCGTGATGTTCGGCTCCGGGGCGGGGCCGAGGTTGCGCAGCGTCTGGAGCAGGCGGAAGGAGGTCTTGGTGACCAGCGAGCGGCCGTCCTCGCCGAAGCCGGCGTCGGACCAGGTGGCCCAGTACGGGTCGCCGGAGAAGATCTGGTCGTAGTCGGTGGTGCGCAGGAAGCGGGTGATGCGCAGCTTCATGACGATGTTGTCGATGAGCTCCTGGGCGCGGGACTCGTCGATGAGGCCGGCCCTGAGGTCGCGCTCGAAGTAGATGTCGAGGAAGGCCGACAGGCGGCCGATCGACATGGCGGCGCCGTCCTGGGACTTGACCGAGGCGAGGTAGGCGAAGTAGGTCCACTGGACGGCCTCGTGGGCGTCCTTGGCCGGGCCCGAGATGTCGAAGCCGTAGGACTGGGCCATGTTCTTGAGCTTCTTGAGGGCCTTGACCTGCTCGGAGTGCTCCTCGCGGTAGCGGGCCCAGTGCTCGGAGAAGGGCTGGTCCGCCACGGCGTCCTTGGCCCGGAGCTTCTCCTCGATGAGGTAGTCGACGCCGTAGAGGGCGACGCGGCGGTAGTCGCCGATGATGCGGCCACGGCCGTAGGCGTCCGGCAGGCCGGTGATGATGTGGGAGGAGCGGGCGGCGCGGATGCGCGGGGTGTAGATGTCGAAGACGGCGTCGTTGTGCGTCTTGCGGTACTGGGTGAAGATCTTCTGGACATCGGGGTTGACCTCCTTGCCGGCCTCCTTGATCGCCTGGGCGACCATGCGCCAGCCGCCGTTGGGCATCATGGCGCGCTTGAGCGGGGAGTCGGTCTGCAGGCCGACGATGACGTCGTCGTCCTCGGAGATGTATCCGGCCGGGAAGGCGTCGATGTCCGAGGGGGTGTCGGTGTCGACGTCGAGGATGCGGACCTTGCGCTCCTCCTTGAGGTAGTTCTCCTCGAGGTGGTTCCACAGGCGCAGCGTCTTGTCGGTGGCGCCGGCGAGGAAGGAGGCGTCGCCGTCGTAGGGGGTGTAGTTGCGCTGGATGAAGTCGCGGACGTCGATGCCCTCAGACCAGGAGCCCTTCTCGAAGCCCTCCCAGGCGTCGCGAGTGGTGCCGTTCTCCGCGGTGGCAGAAGCTGTGACCTCAGTGGTCATCCGTGTCCTCCTGTTGGTGGGCGGCCTCCAGCCACCCGTCTGTCCTCGCCCTCGTGAGGCGGGGGCGGCACGCCGTCGCGCCGTCAGCCTCAGCCTAGGACCACGGGCCCGGGTTGCGGGGCGGTCCCGCACGACGGCCCGGTGGGATCACTCACACGGGCCCGATGGGCATTCCGACCCAGGGACCAAGGTCCCCATTTGCACCATCGGTGAATAGTCGCGCACCGACAGGGCCCTGCGCTGGCGCGCCTGCGCCCGCAGGAGCCCGGCGCCAGACGTACGTCCCAGGCAGGACCGGCGTCCCACGCCGGCCCGGGACGTGCCCGCGCGGGTGGCGGGCCGCACCCGCCCACCACGGGCACCACCCCCTGCCGGGACCCCGGTCCCAGGTGAGGGCGCGGCCCGTCGCCCGCGGCACCGGTCATGTACGGACCTGTGTCACCGACCACGTAGGGTGGTGGCACCACGGCGCGGGGCCGCACGCCCGCGGCACAGCACGAGCGATCAGGAGCACCCATGAGCACCACGGCACCGTACGGCACCTGGCCCTCCCCCATCACGCCGGGCACCATCACGACCCGCACCGTCGGCCTGGCCCAGGTGCGCGTCGACGGCGCCGACACCTACTGGGTCGAGCAGCGCGCCTCCCAGGCCGGCCGCCAGGTCCTCCTGCGCCGCGACGGCGACGGCCAGACCGGCGAGGTCCTGCCGCTGACGCCCTTCGACGAGCTCGTCGACGTGCGCACCCGCGTGCACGAGTACGGCGGGCGCGCCTACGCCGTCGACTCCGGCATCATCGTCGTCTCCCACGCCGGCGACGGGCGCCTGTACCGCTACGACGTCCACCACCGCCTGCGGGGCCTCGTGCCGCTGACCATCTACGGGGACGTGCGCCACGGCGACCTCGAGATCGACACCGCCCGCGGCCTGGTCTACGCCGTGCGCGAGGACCACCGCCAGGGCGCGGAGCCCGTCAACAGCCTCGTCGCCATCCCCCTGGACGGCTCCGCCGCCCGCGACGACGCCCCCGTGCGCACCGTGGTCGAGGGCACTGACTTCGTCACCTCCCCCACCCTGTCTCCCGACGGCGAGCACCTGGCCTGGATCACCTGGAACCACCCCTCGATGGCCTGGGACGAGGCCACCCTGCACGTGGGCGACCTCGCCCCCGACGGCACCGTGCGCGACCAGGTCGTCGTCGACGGCGGCAACGGCTACTCCGTCTCCGAGCCGCGCTGGACCGAGCAGTGCGAGCTCGTCCACCTCGCCAACGGCTCCGGCTTCTGGAACCTCTACCGCACCGAGGGCTTCCCCCGGCGCGGCACCAACCGCGAGGGCTGGACCTCCAGCCTGCGCACCCGCCCCCTGCACCCCAAGCAGGCCACCTTCACCGTGCCCGCCTGGCAGCTGGGCCCCCACCACTACGACGTCCTCGACTCCGAGCACCTCATCGCCTCCTGGGCGCAGGAGGGCGTGTGGCACCTGGGCACCGTCAGGCTCGCCAACGGTGAGCTCGAGGAGTGGAACGTCGGGTGGCAGCCCTACGGCAACGTCGCCTCCAGCGGCGGGCGCGTCGTCATGCTCGCCTCCAACGAGTCGCGCCTGCGCTCCATCGTCGAGGTGCGCGACGGAGGCGTCGTCGTCCTGCGCGGCTCCGGCGACTTCGACCCGGCCACGGTCGGCGTGTCCGTCGCCGAGCCCGTGTCCTGGCCCACCACTGACGGGGCCACGGCCTACGGCTTCTTCTACCCTCCGGCCTCCGCCTCCTTCGAGGGCCCCGAGGACGAGCTGCCCCCGCTCATCGTCTCCGTCCACGACGGGCCCACCTCCGCCGCCGGCCCCGGCTACTCCCTGGCCGTGCAGTACTGGACCAGCCGCGGCTTTGCCTACCTCGACGTCAACTACCGGGGCTCGTCCGGCTACTCCTCCGGCTACCGCAAGGCCCTCAACGGCCACTGGGGCGTGCGCGACGCCGACGACGTCGTCTCGGGCGCGCAGCACCTCATTGACACCGGGCGTGTCGACCCCGCCCGCGTCGCCGTGCGCGGCACCTCCGCCGGGGGCTTCACCGTCCTGTCCGCGATCCGCCGCTCCGAGGTCTTCTCCGCCGCGACCAGCGTCTTCGGCGTCACCGACCTGGCGCGGATGGCCCGCACCACCCACAAGTTCGAGTCGCGCTACATCCAGAGCCTCGTCGGGGCCGAGGACCTGGCCGACCCGGTCTACGCCGAGCGCTCGCCAATCCACCACGTCGACGAGATCCACGCCCCCCTGCTGCTCCTGCAGGGCAGCGAGGACCCGGTCGTGCCCGCCGAGCAGGCCACCGCACTGCACCGCGCGGTGGCGGACAAGGGCCTGCCCGTGGCCCTCGAGGTCTTCCACGGGGAGGGCCACGGCTTCCGCATCGCCTCCAACATCCACCGGGCCCTGACCGCCGAGCTCAGCTTCTACACCCAGGTGTGGGGCCTGCCCCAGGACGGCGGCACCGAGCCCGTCGTCGTGGAGAACCTCGCCCGCTGAGCCCAGGAGGGAGACCGAGCGTGAACGGCCTGCGCGCACGCCGTCGCACCGGCACGCAGGCCGTTCTGCGCCTGCTGCGCCACCACCGCACCGGCCTGTACTCCCTGGCCCTGCTCGTCGGGCTCGTCGCGGGCCTGGGTGCCATCGCCTTCCGGCTGGGCATCGATGCCTGGACCCGGCTCATGACCGGCACCTCGGAGTACGCCGGCGGTGCCAGCACCGGGCTGCTGGCCGCACTGGGCCCCTGGTTCGTCCTGGCCGCCCCGGTGCTCTCGGGCGCCCTCGTCGGCCCCCTCATGGCCCTGGCGGGGCGCACCACCACCGGCCACGGCGTCTCCGGCGTCATCTGGGCGGCCCGGCGCTCCGACGGCGCCATGGCCCCCGTGCCCGCGGCGGCCTCGACGGCCAGCGCCTGCCTCACCATCGGCGGAGGCGGCTCGGTCGGCCCGGAGGGGCCCATCGCCGAGCTCGGGGCCAGCGCGGCCACGCTCTTCGGGCGGCGACTCGGGCTGCCGACCCGCTCGGTGCGGCTGCTGGCCGCGGCCGGCACCGCCGCGGGCATCGCGGCGGCCTTCAACGCCCCGCTCGCGGGGGCCTTCTTCGCGATGGAGGTCATCCTCCTCGACTTCACGCTCGACGCCTTCGCCTTCGTCGTGCTGGCCTCGGTCTCGGCCACCGTGCTGTCCCACCACGTCCTGGGTGAGGCGCTGGCGACCTCCCTGCCCGTGCTCGACCTCGCCGGGGACGCCCGGCTCGGCTGGGTGGCGGTCCTCGGCCTGGTCGGGGGCGCCGTCGGGGTCGGCTTCTCGCGCTGCCGCTACCTCATGGCCGACGCCGCCCGGAGCCTGCTCGACCACCTGCGGGTGCCCGTCTGGGCCCGCCCGGCGCTGGGCGGCCTGGCCGTCGGGGCGATGCTGCTGGCCTTCCCGCAGACCTACGGGGAGGGCGAGGCCGTGCTCGACCACGTCCTCGACGGCGGCTACGGCGCCGGGGTCCTCCTTGTGCTCGTCCTCGTCAAGGTGCTCGCCACCTGCCTCACGCTCGCCGTGGGCTTCACCGGCGGGGTCTTCGCCCCCTCCCTGTTCATCGGGGCGGCGCTGGGAGCCGCCTTCGGCACCGCCCTCGTGCCCGGTCAGCCGTCCGCCGCCGCCGTCTTCGGCGTCATCAGCATGGGGGCGGTCTTCACGGGCTCGGCGCGGGCGCCCATCACCGCCGTCGTGCTCATCATCGAGATGACGGGCCAGTACTCCCTCCTGCTGCCCCTCATGCTCGCCAGCGTGCTCGCCACCTTCATGAGCCGCTTCCTCACCCGCACGACGATCTACACCGAGGAGCTGCGCCGCCGCGGCGACGACGTCGAGGACCCGCTCGTGTCCACCCTCATGGGACGCGCCCTGGCCCGCGAGGTCATGACCTCTCCCCCGGGCCTGCTCGAGGCCGACGCGACGCTGGCCGAGGCCGCCCGGGAGCTGCGCGACTCGGGCTCGAGCGTCCTGCCGGTGGTCGGCCCGGACCACGGCCGCCCGGGCGCCTTCGGCTACCTCCTGGGCTGCGTGAGCGCGCTGCAGGTGGCGGAGGCCTCGCTGGCCGCGGGCGCCGCCGACCGGCCCGTCGGCGACCTGGACCTCGCGAGGGAGCGGGTGCCCGCCTCCGACAGCGCCACCGCGGCCCTGGGACGCCTCACGCGCGCCCACGCCGACGGCCTGCCGGTGGTCGAGGCCACCGCCCAGGGCGACGCCCTCGTCGGCTGGGTCTCACAGCAGGACATGGTCCGGCGGCTCTACCGCCACCAGAGGGACGCCTACGAGGCGGCCCAGGCGCGTACCTCCTTCGGGGCCCGCGTCCAGGCCTGGTGGCGCAGGGGCGTCACTCGCCGGGGCGGCGGCCCGGACGCGGGAGCTCGGCCCGTATCCCGCTGATCGACTGGCCCAGACCCTCCATGCGCTCGGCCGTGACGACGATGCGCCTGGGGTCTGAGAACCACATCCACACGCCCGCCACGGGGGGCAGGAGCAGTGGCAGGTAGAGGTGACGGCGGCCGCCGTCGGCCCACACAGAGGAGCTGAGCTCCGCCGCCGTGCCGGTCCAGGTGAGCAGGCCGAAGAGCAGGGCGCCGGTGAGCAGGGCCGCCAGGGTCATCCAGCCGATGACGCGCATCCTGCGGCCGTTGTGGGCCACGCACACGGCCAGGAGCAGGTAGAGCAGGCCCGCCACGACGTTGAGGCTGCCCAGGACGGGCGCGCTCATGGGCTCGCGGATGAGGCTGACGGTGCTGGGCCCCAGCAGGACGAGGCCGAAGACCGCCAGCGCGACGACGAGGAGCCGGCTCAGGCCGTGGGCGGGCCGACGGCGGTCCTCCACGCCCCTGACCACCAGCTGTTCTCGCTGCGCGGGCTCGTGCGAGGCCATCTGTCGTCCCTCCTGGGCGTCACGGAGCATCCGGTGCCGCGGCGGCTCACGCCCCGACGGACGCTCGGACACTACCATCCGGCACATGACGACCTACGACGCCCCTGTGGCCCTCACCGCCCTGCCCTCACTGTCCTTCTCCAGCGAGCCCGCCGCCCTGGCGGGCGCCGACGCGCTCGTGCTGGCGGCCCGCGCACCGCAGGCCGGTGAGAGCGGCCCGCGCCTGCTCGTCGACGGCCCCGGACCGCAGGGCCTGGACCTGCCCGCTCTCGAGGCGCTGGTCGCCGCGCTCGGCTTCACGGGGGCCCTCGACGAGGTCGTGCGGGTCCCAGCCGCGGCGATGCCGGGCGCCCGGGCGGGTGCGGACGTGCTGCTCGTCGTCGGCACCGGCCAGGAGCTGGCCCGCAGCACCGACGCCGCCCGGGACAGCCGGGCCCTGGG
>NZ_JACJVC010000018.1 GCF_023369555.1 Actinomyces sp. AC-20-1
GCCCCGGTGCCCGCCACGGCGCAGCCGGTGGCGGCCGTCGAGCCCCCGCCGGTCACCGGCACGCACCGCTCGCTGGCTCCCGTGCTCGGCGCGCAGCACACGGTCAGCGCCGCCGACGCCCCCGCCGCCCTGACCGCCCTCGCCCGGCGTCTCGGCAAGACGAGCACCCTGCGCTGGCGCAGCCCGCGCCGCGGCATCGACCACACGGCCACCCTCTCGCGCGACGGCGTCATCACCCTGGCCGACGGGCGCACCTTCACCGACCCCTCGCGGGCGGCGGCGGCCGCCCAGCGCACCCAGGACGTGGACGGCTGGCGCGTGTGGCGCCTGGGGGAGCGCGGCGCCACGCTCGCCGACATGCTCGGCTGAGCGCGCTCGCCGGGCTGTTGGCCGGGTGCCGGGCCGATGGCCGGTTGAGGCCCGGCCGGTCGCGGGCCTCAGCTGAGCACGTACCCCCGCAGCCACCGCTCGAGCACGGCGTAGCCCTGCTCGCGCACGGGCGGTGCGGACAGGAACACGTCGTGCACGGCGCCCTCGACCCGCGCCACGGTCACCAACGGCCCCAGGCCGATGGCCCGGCGGGCAGTGCCGTCCGCGTCCACCACCGTGTCCGTGGAGCGCGAGTCCTGCGAGCGTACGACCCCCAGGTGGCTGCGCGCGGAGCCGATGGACAGCACCGGGCAGGTCACGGCGAGCCCCGAGGCGACCGCCGCCTGCCCGTCGAGGATGGCCGCCAGCCAGCCCGGGCGGATCGGCGGCGTCGGCAGGTGCTTCCACTCGGGATCCACGTGCCAGCCGGTGACGTAGGGGTCGTCGGCCCAGGAGGGGTCCGGCAGCTCGCCGTCGGCCTCGGTCCAGCCGTCCACCACCGTGAACAGGGTCGAGGGGTCGTAGGACGGCAGCGTCACGGGGTCGCGGGGGCTCAGGCGCGCCAGGGCCCGCACGATGGGCTCGCCCAGCACCCGCACCGGCTCCGCGCCCTGGATCTCCAGCCAGGCGGAGCTGAGGACGAGCCCGGCCAGCACCCCCGGGTGGCGGTGGGCCCACAGGGAGGCGGTCAGCCCGCCGGTGGAGTGCCCGCACAGGACGGTGGGCAGCGACTGGCCGTGCTCGGCCCACGCGAGGGTGAGCGCCAGCCCGATCTCCTCGTCGTAGGCCGCCAGGTCCTCCACCCACCCGAGCATCTGGCCCTCGCGCAGGGAGCGTCCGTAGCGGCGCAGGTCGAGGGCGTAGAAGGCACCGCCGAGCCGGGCCACGCGGCGCGCCAGGCCCGGGTTGAAGAAGTAGTCGTTCCAGCCGTGCAGGTAGAGGAGCACGAAGGAGGGCTCCGACGGCGTGCCCTCGGGCGCCGCCGGGTCCTCACGGGGCAGGTAGCGCACGAGGGTGGCGACGGCGCCGTCCTCCTCCGTGTCCGGGGTCAGCTCCAGCGTGCGCGCCTGGAAACCGGGGCCGAGCAGGTCCTCGCCCCAGGAGCCGACCGGCGGGTGGGGGCGCTCAGGAGCCGCAGGAGCCTCAGTGGTCTCGGTGGCCGGGGCCTGCGGGTCAGCGGCCGCCTTCAGCGGCCCAGTGGCCGACTCCGGCGTCCCGGGGCTCTGGCCGGCCACCTCCGGCGTCCCGCCGCTCACGCCTCGTCCTCCGCCAGGAAGTCGCGCAGGACCCGGTCCATCTGGTCCGCCTCGATGAGGAAGCCGTCGTGCCCGTGCAGGGAGTGGATCGTCGCCCGCCGGGCTCCGGGGATGCCGGAGACCAGCTGATCGGCCTGCTCGGGCGGGAACAGGCGGTCGGAGTCGACGTCGACGACGAGCGTGCGGGCCGTCACCCGAGCGAGCCCCGCCTCGGTGCCGCCCCGGCCGGTGCCGACGTCGTGGACCATCATCGAGTGGGTGACGATGAGGTAGGTGTTGGCGTCGAAGCGGGAGATGAGCTTGCCGGAGTGGTGGTCGAGGTAGGACTCGATCTGGTAGCGCCCGCCCACCGCCGGGTCCTCCTCGCCCTGGTGCCGGCGGCCGAAGCGCGCGTCCAGCTCCGCCGCCGAGCGGTAGGTGGTGTGGGCGATGGCGCGCGCCAGGCCCAGCCCGCGCACCGGGCCGACCGCGTGGGAGTAGTAGTCGCCGTCGAAGAAGTAGGGGTCGCCGACGATGGCGAGCTCCTGCAGGTGGCACCAGGCGAGCTGGTCCGCCGTCGTCGAGGCCCCCGTGGCCACGAGCGCCAGGTTGCGCACCCGCTCGGGGTGGCCGGCCCCCCACTCGACGGCGCGGTGCCCGCCCAGGGAGGCCCCGATGACGAGGTGGAAGGTCTCGATGCCCAGGGCGTCGGCGAGCAGGGTCTCGGCCTCCACCTGGTCGCGGGTGGTGAGCCAGGGGAAGCGCGAGCCCCAGGGGCGCCCGTCGGGTGCGGTGGAGGAGGGACCGGTCGAGCCCTGGCAGCCGCCGAGGATGTTGGCGGCGATGACGAAGTAGCGGTTGGTGTCCACGGCCCGGCCCGGGCCGATGAGCGTGTCCCACCAGCCCGGTGTCGGGTGCCCGGGGCCGGCGGGGCCGGTGACGTGGGAGTCGCCGGTGAGCGCGTGCAGGATGAGGACGGCGTTGTCGGCGGCGGGGGTCAGGGCGCCCCAGGTCTCGAAGGCGAGCACGGTGGAGGGCAGGACCTCCCCGGACTCGAGGGTGAGGACGCCGATCTCGAGGAAGCGGCGGTTGCCGGGCTCGTCCCCGGGGCGCCATGCGCCCGTGGGGGAGCCGGCCCTGCGGTCGACGAGCTTGGCGGAGGCTGAGCCGACTCCGGGGGTCGGGGGCTGTGGCGCGCTCATGAGGTCATTGTGTCGGGTCGGCGGGCGGAGGCGGAACCGGGCCGCTGGGCGGGACCGGGTTGCCGGGGGCCGGGCCGGCGGGTACGGGACCGGGTGGTCGCCGTCGGCCCCTCACCTGAGGTGACGGCCCGCCGCCCCGTGAGCGCTCACGGGGCAGCGGGCCGTCACGCGGAAGAGGGCTCAGCCGAGGGCGGCGACGGCCGCCAGTCCCCGCTCGAGGTCGGCAATGATGTCGTCGATGTGCTCGATGCCGATGCTCAGGCGCACCGTGCCCGCGGTGATGCCCGCCCTGGCCAGGCCGTCGTCGTCGAGCTGGGAGTGGGTCGTCGTCGCCGGGTGGACGCACAGGGAGCGCACGTCACCGATGTTGGCGAGGTTGGAGAACAGGCTCAGCGCGTCGATGAAGGCCGCACCGGCCTCGCGCCCGCCGGCCAGGTCGAAGGCGAAGACGCTGCCGGCCCCGCGCGGGCAGTACCTGCGGGCCAGCTCGTGGTAGGGGCTGGAGGCCAGGCCGGAGTAGCGCACCTCGGCGACCTCCGGGCGGCCCTCGAGCCAGCGGGCGACGGCGAGGGCGTTGTCGACGTGGCGCTCCATGCGCAGGGACAGGGTCTCGATGCCCTGCATGATGAGGAAGGCGTTGAGGGGGCTGGCGGCGAAGCCGAGGTCGCGCTGGCCCTGGGTGTGCGCCTTGAGGATGAAGGCCTTGTTCCCCAGGGGGCTGCCCACGCCCAGGTCGCGGGCGTAGACGAGGCCGTTGTAGGAGGCGTCGGGCTGGTTGAAGCCGGGGAAGCGCTCGGGCTGGGAGGCGTAGTCGAAGCGGCCGGAGTCCACGATGCAGCCCATGACGCTGGAGCCGTGGCCGCCGAGGAACTTGGTGGCGGAGTGGATGACGATGTCCGCGCCCCACTCGAAGGGGCGGATGAGGTAGGGGGAGGCGACCGTGTTGTCGACGACGAGGGGGATACCCAGCGCGTGGGCGGCCTCGGCGATGGGCTCGATGTCGAGGACGTCGCCCTTGGGGTTGGGGATGGACTCGCCGAAGAAGCAGATGGTTCGCTCGTCGGCGAGGGCGGTCCAGGAGGCCGGGTCGCCCGGGTCCTCGACGAAGCGGGTCTGGATGCCCATGCGGGGCAGGGTGTGGGTGAGCAGGTTGACGGTGCCGCCGTACAGGGAGGGGGAGGCGACGATGTTGGAGCCGGCGTCGCCCAGGGTGAGGAAGGTGAGGGTCTCGGCGGCGATGCCGGAGGAGACGAGGAGGGCGCCGAGACCTCCCTCGAGGGCGCTGATGCGGCTGGCGACGGCCTGGTTGGTGGGGTTGTCCAGGCGCGTGTAGATGGGGCCGAGGGACTTGAGGGCGAAGCGGTCGGCGGCCTCCTGGGCGTCGGGGAAGACGAAGGAGGTGGACTGGTAGATCGGCAGGGCGCGGGCGCCGGTGTCGGAGTCGGGGGTGTGGCCGGCCTGGACCTGCTTGGTCTCGAAGTGCCAGCCGGCGGGGTTGGCCGCGGTAGGGGCGTCAGTCATGCGGGGTCCTCGTCTCGGGAGCGTCTGCGCCGTCCGTGGCGCTGTCGTGAACCCTAGCGGCGGGTGCTGGAGCCGGGTGGGGGCGTCCACTCTCCGACGGCGTGGGGCCCGACCGCCCGGCGGGGCGGGTCGGCTGGTCCGACGGCGTGGGGCCCGGCCGGTAGCGGGCCCGTCCGCACGGAGGGCGGCCTCGGGTCGGGAATGACAACAGTGTCGTGATGCGTATCACATCAGGCGTCGATCGGCGTGTTGCTGCGGGAGTCCGGGGGCGATGGGGGCTAAAGGAGCCTGTGACTGATGTGAATGATGAGAAAACTGTTCCCTCATGTGACGAAACCTGGCTAGTGTGCCGTCAGCCAGGAGTCCTCCCCGCCCGGCCCGCCCACCCGGCGGCACCGGTTCCCGACGAGGAGGATGCAGCAGACGGAGGAAGCAGTGACCCGGACGACGAGCACGCGGCACCACCGCGACCGGACCGGCGCGCGCGGCGGCGCCCGCACGAGCGCACCCGCCGCCAGGCGCACCAGGAACGCCACCCGGGGGGCCCTGGCCACCGCCGCCCTCGCCCTGGCCGCCTCCCTCCTCGTCCCCGTCGCCACCGCCGACCCCGTCACCCAGGACGACATCGACTCCTCGCGCGCCGCCGAGACCTCCACCTCCCAGTCCATCGCCTCCCTCGAGGCCCAGCTCGCCCAGCTCACGGTCGACTCCGACGCCGCCGCCCTGGCCGCCCAGCTCGCCAACGAGGACTACCTCGTCGCCCTCGACGAGCTCGAGACCGCCACCACCGAGGCGGAGACCGCCCAGGCCGACGCCGACGCCGCCGCCGAGGCCACCGAGCAGGCCCGCTCCGAGCTCGGGGCCGCCGTCGTCCAGACCTACCAGGACGGCGGCAACGCCCTCGACGTCCTCACCCCCTACCTCACCAGCTCCTCCCTCGCGGACCTCGCCGACGCCGACGTCGCCCTGGCCCGCATCGGCGAGCAGTCCGACGCCCAGCTCCAGGGGGTCGAGGCCCTCCAGGCCGTCGCCGACACCCTCCAGGCCCTCGCCGACGACAAGCTGGCCGCCAAGCAGACCGCCTCCGACGCCGCCGAGGAGGCCAAGACCATCGCCGACGAGGCCGCGGTCACGGCCGCCAACGCCGTCGTCTACGCCCAGACCCAGCGCGAGACCCTCATTGCCCAGCTCGCCGCGCAGCGCAGCACCACCGTCGAGCTCGAGACCCAGTACCAGGCGCAGCTCGAGGCCGAGCGCAAGGCGCGCGAGGAGGAGGCCGCCCGCCAGGCCGCCGCGGACGCAGCCGCCGAGCTCGCCGCGCAGCAGGCCGCGGAGGCCGCCGCCGAGGCCGCCCGCCAGGCGGAGGAGGCCGCCGTCGCCCCTGCACCTGCCCCGGCTCCCGCACCTGCGCCGGCACCCGCTCCTGCGCCCGCTGAGGACCCCTGGCCCTCCAGCTCGGGCTACGGCGCCGATACCGCCCTCGCCGCCGCCTACACCTACATCGGCGTGCCCTACGTGTGGGGCGGCGAGTCCTACGGCGGCGTCGACTGCTCCGGCCTGACCATGCTCGCCTACCGCTCCGCCGGGGTCTACCTCACCCACTCCTCGCGGGTCCAGTACGGGCAGGGGGCCAAGGTGCCGCTCTCCCAGGCCCAGCCCGGGGACCTCGTCTTCTGGTCCTCCAACGGTACCCAGTCCGGTATCTACCACGTGGCCATGTACCTCGGGGGCGGGCAGATGATCGAGGCCCCGACCTTCGGCTACACCGTGCGCGTGACCTCGATGCGCTACTCCGGCGCCATGCCCTACGCCGTGCGCCCCTGAGCGCGCCGCCCGGCCCGCTGCCCGCGCGGCCCAGCGCGGCACCGCCGCCCGGCCCTGCACGACGCGACCGGGACCGCTCCGCCCCGCCCGGCACCGCCGTCGGACCCGCTGCCCGCGCGACCAGACCCGGTCAGCCCCGCACCGCCGTCGGACCACCCCAGCAGCACAGGGGCCCCGCCACGTGGTGACCGGGCCCCTGTCCCGTGCTGACTCGTGCTGCGGTCTCAGTGGCCCTCGCGGGCGACCCGCTCGGCCTCGCGCTCGTAGGAGCGGCGGATCTCCTCCTCCGCCTCCTCACGGCCCACCCAGTGGGCGCCCTCGACGCTCTTGCCGGGCTCCAGGTCCTTGTAGACCTCGAAGAAGTGCTGGATCTCCAGGCGGTGGAACTCGCTGACGTCCTCGATGTCCGTGCGCCAGGAGGCGCGCTGGTCGCCGGAGGGCACGCACAGGACCTTGTCGTCGCCGCCCTTCTCGTCGCGCATGCGGAACATGCCCAGGGCGCGGCAGCGGATGAGGCAGCCGGGGAAGGTCGGCTCCTCCAGCAGGACCAGGGCGTCGAGGGGGTCGCCGTCCTCACCGAGCGTGTTGTCGATGAAGCCGTAGTCATCCGGGTAGCGGGTGGAGGTGAAGAGCATCCGGTCCAGCCTGATGCGGCCGGTCTCGTGGTCCACCTCGTACTTGTTGCGGTTGCCCTTGGGGATCTCGATCGTGACGTCGAACTCCACGGAGTCCTCCTTAACGTGTGGTCGGCTGCGGCCCGCCGGGCCCGCGAGCACCGGCACCCGCGTGGGCGGACCGGGACTCAGCGCTCCCGGAAGGGCGGTCTCGATGGCACTAGTGTGACCTACGACGGCGCCGCGGGAGGCATCCCGCGCCCCGACGTCACCTACCCGACGCCCACCAGCACCCCGGAGGACCCGTGCGCAAGGCCACCACCGCAGCCCTCACAGCCGCGACCCTCCTGGTCGCCGGCGGCTACTACGGCCTCGCGGACGCCCTCGACCTCGTCCCCGGCGCCCTCACCCTGGCCGGCCCCGCCTACGAGATCCAGGCCTTCCCGACGACGACGAGCGACCGGCCCGTCGCCGAGCCCGCCGCCGCCCTGCCCGCCGAGGCGCCCGTCCCCAGCGCCTCCGTGCTCGCCGGCTACGCCCAGGCGCTCGCCACGGACGAGCGGGTCGGCACGGGCGTCACCGGCGTGTCGGTCATCGACGTCGCCACCGGCCAGGAGCTCGTCGACCACCAGGCGGGCACCCCGCTGACCCCCGCCTCCTCCAACAAGGTCCTCACCGCCTGGGCGGTCCTCAGCGCCCTGGGGGCCGACCACCGCCTCACCACCTCCGCGGTCCTGTCCGGAACGACGGTCACCCTCGTGGGGGGCGGCGACGTGCTCCTGGCGGCCGACGCCGGCGACCCGCAGGCCGTCGTCGGGCACGCCGGCCTGGGGGACCTCGCCCGCGACACCGCCGAGCAGCTGCGGGCCCAGGGCGTGACGAGCGTGAGCCTCGCCCTGGACGACACGATGTTCGACGGCGTCACCTGGAGCCCGGACTGGGAGGAGGGCAACGAGTCCTGGGTCGCGCCCATCCAGCCCCTCATGATCGACGTCACCGCCCACAGCTCCGCCACCGGCTACCCCGCCGACCCCGCCATGGAGGCCGCCGAGGCCTTCGCGACGGCGCTCGCGGCCGCCGGGGTGGAGGTGACCGGGACCGTCACCCGGGGCGCCGCGCCCCAGGGCGCGAGCGTGCTCGCCGCCGTCGAGTCCGCGCCCCTGTCCGAGGTCCTGGCCGTCTCCCTCAAGGCCTCCGACAACTCCATGACCGAGGTCGAGGGGCACGTGCTCGCGGCGGAGACGGGGTACCCGGCGTCCTTCGCGGGGGCGGCGCAGGCCGTGCGCGCCCAGCTCGAGGCCGACGGCTTCGACACCACCGGGCTCACGCTCCTGGACGCCTCCGGCCTGGCGCGCGGCAACAAGGTGCCCGCCCGGCTGCTCGCCCAGGTCATGGCGCGCTCCGCCGGGGCCGACGGCGGCACCACCGGCCGCACGCTGCTCACCGCCCTGCCCGTGGCGGCCCTCGACGGGACGCTGGACGACCGCTTCTGGCAGACGACGGCGGCCGGGCGCGTGCGGGCCAAGACGGGCTCGCTCGACCAGTCGGTCTCGCTCACCGGCACCGTCGTCACCGCTGACGGGCGGCTGCTGGCCTACTCGGTCATCGTCGACGGCTTCGCCGAGGGCGGGCTGTACCCGGCGCGCGTGGCCCTCGACCAGGACCTCATCGGGCCCCTGGCCGAGTGCGGCTGCCAGGGATGAGGGAACGGACTCCGGGCTGAGGGGGCCGGTAGCTGGGTGGCTCGCCGGGCTGGGGCCCCGCCGTCGGAACTCGTCCGCCGGGGCCGGGCTGTGACCCGCTCGGCGTGGCAGGCGGGGGCGTGACAGACTCCTGCCGTGCGGGCACCGGCCCGCCGACCCCACCGGCACCCGACTGTTGACGGAAGGCACACCAGGATGGACGCGCGCGACATGCAGGACGACCTCGCCCAGGTCCTCATCACCGAGGAGGAGATCTCCCGGCGCCTGGACGAGATGGCCGCGCAGATCGACGCGGACCACGAGGGGCGCGAGCTGCTGCTCGTGGGGGTGCTCAAGGGGGCCGTGTACGTCATGGCGGACCTGTCGCGGCGCCTGCGCTCGAGCATCCAGATGGACTGGATGGCCGTGTCCTCCTACGGGTCCGGCACCAAGTCCTCGGGCGTGGTGCGCATCCTCAAGGACTTGGACGCGGACCTCACCGGGCGGCACGTCCTCATCGTCGAAGACATCATCGACTCCGGGCTCACCCTGTCCTGGCTGGTGGGCAACCTGACCAGCCGCGGGGCGGCCAGTGTGGAGATCGCGACGCTGCTGCGCAAGCCCGAGGCCCTCAAGGTCGAGGTGGATGTCGACTACGTCGGCTTCGACATCCCCACCGAGTTCGTCGTCGGCTACGGCCTGGACTACGCCGAGCAGTACCGCAACCTGCCCTTCATCGGGCTGCTCAAGCCCGAGGTCTACGAGGGCTGAGGCGGCTCGGGGGCTCCGCTGCGGCCGGAGCGCCTGTAGCGTGCCGTCGCCCGGCCTGGGGGTGCAGGGCCCGCACGTGGACAACTTGTGTGTGCAAGGGACAACTTGCTTGCACAAGGACAACTTAGCCGACCCAAGGACAACCTGCGTGCAGCAGGACAACCTCAGGGCATCCGCCAGGTTGTCCTACGGACAGCACGTTGTCCTGAGGGCGTCAGGTTGTCCTCACGCGGGCACGTTGTCCAACGCGCACGCCTGTGCCCCCAGAACGAGGGCCGGCTGGCCTGCGCTCGGCCCGGACCCGACCGACTCCCACGTCCTTCCCGCCCACGCCCGGCGCGAACAGGGGCCCAGGGGGCAGCGCCCGCGCCCCGGCGTCGGCTAGCGTTCGCGGAGTCGGAGGCAGAAGGGACCGGAATCCGTGAGCAAGACTGACAGGCCGCAGCAGGACTCCCCGGGCAAGGGCTCGAAGAAGCACGGGCCCGAGCGCCGCAGGCGCGGCGCGCTGGGCAACCCCTTCCTGTGGGCAGCCCCGGTCATCATGGTCGCCCTCATCGGCTGGATGCTGCTGTCCTCCCTCAGTGGCTACCGCACCATCGACACCTCCGAGGGCCTGGACATCCTGCGCCACAACCCCGGGACCGTCGAGGCCGTCACCGTCATCGACGGCACCCAGCGCGTCGAGCTCGACCTCACCGAGAGCTACACGAGCGAGCCCAACCGCAAGGGCGAGACCGCCCAGCAGCTGGGCAAGCGCGTCCAGTTCACCTTCACCGACGCCCAGGCCGACCAGGTCGCCCGCCTCGTCGAGTCCGCCGACCCCTCCGGCGGCTACAACTCCGTCGTGCCCACCACCTCCTGGTGGTCCTACATCGCTCAGCTCATCCTGCCGCTGGCGATCTTCTTCGCCGCCATGTGGTGGCTGCTGAGCCGCATGAACGGCGGGCGCGGCGGCGCCCTCGGCTTCGGCAAGTCCAAGGCGAAGATCGGCTCCAAGGAGATGCCCGACGTCACCTTCGACGACGTCGCCGGCGAGGACGAGGCCGTCGAGGAGCTCGAGGAGATCCGCGAGTTCCTCTCCGAGCCGGAGAAGTTCCAGGCCGTCGGCGCCAAGATCCCCAAGGGCGTCCTGCTCTACGGCCCTCCCGGCACCGGCAAGACCCTCCTCGCCAAGGCCGTCGCCGGCGAGGCCGGTGTGCCCTTCTTCTCCATGTCCGGCTCCGAGTTCGTCGAGATGTTCGTCGGCGTCGGCGCCTCGCGCGTGCGCGACCTGTTCGAGCAGGCCAAGGAGAACGCCCCCGCCATCATCTTCGTCGACGAGATCGACGCCGTCGGCCGCCACCGCGGCTCGGGCATGGGTGGCGGCCACGACGAGCGCGAGCAGACCCTCAACCAGCTCCTCGTCGAGATGGACGGCTTCGACGCCACCACCAACGTCATCCTCATCGCCGCCACCAACCGGCCCGACGTCCTCGACCCCGCCCTCCTGCGCCCGGGCCGCTTCGACCGCCAGGTGAGCGTCGAGGCCCCCGACATGGCCGGGCGCGAGGCCATCCTGCGCGTGCACGCCAAGGGCAAGCCCATGACCCGAGACGTCGACCTCGCCCTCGTCGCCAAGCGTACCCCCGGCTTCACCGGCGCCGACCTCGCCAACGTCCTCAACGAGGCCGCTCTGCTCACCGCCCGCTCCAACGCCCAGCTCATCGACAACCGCGCCCTGGACGAGGCCATCGACCGCGTCCTCGCCGGCCCCCAGAAGCGCACCCGCGTGATGAACGAGCACGAGAAGGCCGTCACCGCCTACCACGAGGCCGGCCACGCCCTGTGCGCCGCCGCCGGCGCCTACTCGGACCCGGTGACCAAGGTGACGATCCTGCCGCGCGGCAAGGCCCTGGGCTACACGATGGTGATGCCCAGCGACGACAAGTACTCCACCACCCGCAACGAGCTCCTCGACCAGCTCGTCTACGCCATGGGCGGACGCGCCGCCGAGGAGATCGTCTTCCGCGACCCCACCACCGGCGCCTCCAACGACATCGAGAAAGCCACCGCCACCGCCCGCAAGATGGTCACCGACTTCGGCATGACCCGCTCCGTGGGCGCCGTCAAGCTCGGCACCACCGAGAACGAGACCGTCCTGGGCCTGTCCGCCACCAACCGCGACTTCTCCGAGTCCGTGGCCGCCACCGTCGACGACGAGGTCCGCGCCCTCATGGACGGCGCCTACCGCGAGGCATGGGAGATCCTCACCCGCAACCGCGCGGTCCTCGAGGACCTGGCCACCCAGCTGCTGGAGAAGGAGACCTTGCTCGAGAAGGACCTCGAGGAGATCTTCGCCCCCGTCGTGCGCCAGGCCGAGCGGCCGCTGTGGCGGGCGGATGACTCCCTCGCCCTGGACGAGGAGATCGTCTCCGGCTCCTACTTCGCCGGCTCCCGGGTGCCGCGCCGCTCCCGGCCCGCCGGCGGTGACGCCCAGGCCGTCTGGGAGGCCTCCGACGACGCGGCCGCCGTCGTCACCTCCGACGGCGACGCCCCCGCCGAGACGGTCGGCACCCCCGACGCCGGGACCCTGTGATGGTCTACGACGCCGAGGGCGTGCGCCGGGCGGTGCGCGACCTCCTGGTCGCCATCGGTGAGGACCCGCAGCGCGACGGCCTGCGCGAGACCCCCGAGCGCATGGCCCGCGCCTACGCGGAGATGTTCTCCGGCCTGGGCGAGGACCCGGCCTCCCACGTGGAGAAGGTCTTCGACGTCGGCCACGAGGAGATGGTCCTCGTGCGCGACATCCCCATGTACTCCGTGTGCGAGCACCACCTGCTGCCCTTCCACGGCGTCGCCCACGTCGCCTACATCCCCGGCGAGGACGGCCGCGTCACCGGCCTGAGCAAGCTCGCGCGCCTCGTCGACGGCTACGCCCGCCGCCCCCAGGTGCAGGAGCGTCTGACCGCGCAGGTCGCCGACGCCATGGTCGAGCGCCTGGGCGTGCAGGGCGTCCTCGTCGTCGTCGAGGCCGAGCACCTGTGCATGTCCATGCGGGGCGTGCGCAAGCCCGGCTCCAACACGGTCACCTCCGCCGTGCGCGGCCAGCTGCGCAAGGCCGCCACCCGCGCCGAGGCCATGAGCCTCATCCTCGGCCGCCGCTCCTGACACCCCGGCGGCTCAGCCGGCGCCCAGGGGCACCGACAGCACCACGGTGAAGCGCGTCCCCACCTCCACGGACATCACCCCGCCCAAGGCCTCCACCCGGCGTCGGGCCCCGACAGCCCCAGGCCGCTCGTGAGCGTCCCGGCCCCCTCGCCGTCGGCCACGACGACGTTGGAGGCCATCGCCTCCAGGCTCACCCCGTCGCACTCGACCAGCAGCCGCGCCGCGCCCGGCGCCGCGTACTTGCTCATGTTGACCACCAGCTCGCTGAGCACCCGCACGAGCTGCTGACGCACACCCGGCGTCACCTCCGGCCGCTCCAGCGCCTCCAGGCCCATGACCTCCAGGGCCACCCCGCGCGCGGCCAGCAGCGTGCGCGCCTGCGCCACCACCTCGGCCAGCGGGCGCGGCGCGACCGAGGCCAGCACGTCGAAGCCCTCCCCGCCGGCCACCCTCCCCATGGCCCGCAGGCTCGAGCGCAGCTGCTCGACCGCCACACGCACCGAGGCCGTCATCGCCGCCAGCTCCCCGGCCAGGCTGTCCCCGGGCGCCGCGCCCAGCCGGGCCTGCTCGGCGCGCATGACCGCGTGGGTGAGGTCGCGCACCACCGTGTCGTGCAGCTCGGAGACCACCAGGAGCCGCTGGCGCTCCAGGTCCGCCTCGAAGCGCCGGGCACTGGCCTCGGTCTGCGCCCGCGGCGCTCGCAGCAGCTCGGTGACCACCAGGCACGTGGTCCCGAGGACGAGGGAGGCGAAGTAGTAGTCGGAGACGAAGGTCGAGACGTCGAAGGCGTAGAGCTCCGGGTAGAAGGTGTTGGGCTCCTTCTCAAGGAACCACAGGAAGGCCACCAGCTCCTCGACGACGCCGATGACCACCGTGGTGTAGGCGCCCACCCGGCGAAAGCCTCGGCTGACGAGCACGCAGGCGCACAGCCAGGGCACAAGGCCGGGCGCGATGTAGATGGGCGTCTCCACCACCATGTGGAAGACCGGGCCCAGGAGGAGCGCGAGCGCGGCCGCCCCCAAGGGCCACACGGAGATGAGCGCGACGCACGCCCCACCGGCGAGCGAGACCACGACGGACGCCGGGGGCAAGCCGCTCATCTGGGCCAGCGACACGAGCGTGAGGACCAGGGCGCAGACCAGGCACAGCAGGTGCGTGCGGCGGGTGGGCCGCCACGTCGGGAAGCGGCTCGCGGCCAGCACCCCGGTGGTGCCGGCCCGCTGCGCCCGCACCCATGCGCGGGCTGCCCCGAGCGGTGTCGGGCCCGGTCGCGCGCCCGGGGCCGCCGACCCGAGGGGTGTGGGCGTCATCGTGGTCTCCTGTTCGCCGGCCGCTAGCATCCTGCCATGCCCTCCTCCCCGGTCGCCGCCCGCACGCGCCCCGTGAGGGTCGCCGTCGTCGACGACGACGCCTTCGTGCTCACGGCCCTGCGCGGCTACCTCAGCGCCGACGAGAGGATCGAGGTCGCCTCCACCTTCTCCCGAGCCGCTGACGCCCTCGCCTTCCTGGGCCGGGTCCCCGTGGACGTCCTGCTCACCGACGTGCGCATGCCGGGCATGGACGGGCTCGAGCTGCTGGCGCGCGTGCGCCGGGACCACCCGGCCCTCGCCGTGGTCGTCCTCACCTCCTTCGACGACGACCAGGCGATGCTCACCGCCCTGGCCTCCCAGGCCAACGGCTTCCTCCTCAAGGACGCCGCCCCCGAGGAGATCGCCCGGGCCGTGCTGGCCGCCGCCGAGGGCGGCACGACGATCGCCCCCTCCACGGCCTCCCGGCTCGTGGCCCGCCACCTGCGCCCCGTCGCCGTCACCGGCCACGAGGACCTGACCGCCGCCGAGCGCGAGGTCCTGGCCCTGCTGTGCGAGGGCTACTCGAACGCCGAGATCGCCGAGCGGCTCGTCATCGCCGAGTCCACTGTCAAGACCCATGTCTCCAGCCTCATGAGGAAGTACGCGGTGGCCTCGCGGCTCAAGCTCGTTGTCGCCGTCCACCGCGAGCAGGAGCTGCGCGGCTGAGTGCCTCGTGCTCGGGGTCGCACGCTCATCTGAGCGGGCGGTGCGCATAATCCGCAAGACTCCGCGGTTCTCGGGATGGGATGTCTTGCGTCCTGCGGCTCCCATGTGCGTGGGCCTCACCCACGCACATGGGAGCCGCAGCGGGCGTTCTCACTGAAAGACCCCAAACCTTGGGATACCAACGAGAACCCCGGATCGGCCAAATCACATGCGTCACATGAGCGTGCCACTGACCATCCGGCGCCGGCCCGGAGGTCACGGGGAGCACCACCCGGGCCCGCTGGGCCTGCCCGGGCCCGGAGGCCGCCGGCCGCCCGGCCCGCCCAGGTTCTCCCGGGCGGGCCTCTCCGCTCAGTCGGTGGCAAGCGCCTCCACAGGGGCGACGGCCGCTGCCCGCGCCGCCGGCCGCAGGGCCGCCAGCAGGCCGACGACCGCCGAGGCGGCGAGCACCCCCGCCAGCTGCGCCCACGGCACCACGAGCGACAGCTCTCCCCCGCCGTCACCCATGAGCCCCGCGACCCCCGCCTGGCCCATGAGCACGCCCAGGACCACGCCGATGACCCCACCCAGCAGGGTGGTGAGCACCGCCTCGGTGAGGAACAGGCCACGCACCAGGCGGCGGTCGGCCCCCGTGGCGCGCAGCACCCCGATCTCACGGGTGCGTTCCAGGACGCTGACCTCCGTCGTGTTGGCCAGGCCCACCAGGCTGATGAGCACCGCCAGGAGCAGCACCGCCCCGACCTGCCGGATCGTCCCCCAGATCTGGGAGGTGAAGGCCACGCGCCCGTCGGCGCTGCCCGTCACGAGCAGCCCCGTGCCGTGCAGCTGCTCGCGCAGCGCCTCGGCGGGGGCCGTCGAGGCGCCGTCACCGCTCGTACGCGCCCACAGGGACACCTCCGTCGGGGAGTCGCCGTAGAGCTGGGCGGCCACCGCCGGGCTGATGACCGGACCGAAGCCGCCCTCCTCGACGTGGGCCGTGAGCGTCACCGAGCCCGCCGGGCCGGTGAGGATCACCCGGGTGCCGTCCGGGATGAGGTAGATGCCGCCCAGCACGAGAGTGGAGTCATCCAGGTGCTCCAGACCGTGCTGGGAGCGGACGACCGGCGCCAGCGCCTGCCTGTCCACGCTGTGCACCACGAACTCGTCACTGCCCGCCGTGGAGGAGACCTGGACCGTCAGGCTGGGGACCACCGCCACCTGCTCGACCCCCTCGATCCGCTCCACCTGCCGGGTGAGCGCGGCGACGTCCTGCTCGGCACCGACACCGTCCACCCGCAGGTCCATGGGGTTGCCGCTGGCGAGATAGCCCGCCATGGAGGCGTTGATACTGGCCATGGCCGTGAGCATGGTGACGGCGACGACGACGGACACGAGCAGGGAGGCCGTGGTGGCCGCCGTGCGGCCCGGGTTGCGCGCCAGGTTGCGGCAGGCCAGGTGCGCCACCGGGTGGCGCCGGGCCGGCCGCTCGACGGCCCCGGCCACCAGGACGACGACGAGGGGCAGCGCCACCAGCACGCCGACCACCAGCGCTACGGACCCGACCGCCATGATCTCGATGGTGCGCGTGAGGACCCCGGCGACGAGCACGGCCCCACCCGCCGTGGCGACCACGAGCCCGACGGCGGCCGTCACCACGCGCCGTCGGCTCAGACGACGGTCCTCCGCGACCTTGCCGGTCAGGGCGATGAGGGGTGAGACCCGCCCCGCCTGGACGGCCGGGCGCAGCGCGGCCAGCACCGTCGCGGCGGTGGACAGCCCGACGGCGAGGGCGAGGGAGCGCCAGGTGACGGTGAGGTGCTCGGCGCTCAGGCCCTCCACGAGGCCGAGCCGTGAGGCCGCCAGCGCGGCCCCCGCGCCGAGGGCGGCCCCCAGGACGGACCCCGCCAGGCCCGTGCCCAGGGCGGTGCGCAGCACGAGGCGGCGCACCTGGGCGCGGCTGGCGCCGACGCAGCGCAGCAGGCCGGTCTGGCGTGTCTGGTGCGCCACCAGGGTGGTGAAGGTCGTGGCGATGACGATGACGGCGACGACGGCGCACACGGGTGCCAGCAGGTTCAGCAGCTCGAGCGTGGCGGAGGTGAGCGCGTTGTTGTTCTGGGCGCGCAGCGAGGCGATCTCGGAGGCGGTGTAGACGTCCACGCTGTCGCCGTAGCGGTGCTGAAGGGCTGCGGTGACAGCGTCGGTGGACGCCCCGTCCTGGACGGTGAGGTAGACGGCCACCGGCACCTCGGACAGCCCGAGCGAGCTCCAGCCCTGCGCCGTGGTGAGGACGTAGGACTCCTGCACGCCGAAGCGGGTCATGGAGGCCGCGGGCTCAAGGACCCCGACGACGCTGACCGCCGACACCGTGCTCCTCGTGTCGTGGAGGTTGGCGTTGAGGGGGATCGTGTCGCCGACGCGGACGTTGTTGCTGCGTGCGAGGACGGGGGAGACGGCGACCTCGCCCGGCGCCGTGGGCAGGCGCCCCTCGATGAGGCGCGGCGCGTCCCCGGTGGTGGAGGGAGTGCCGGGTGGGGCGCCGTCGGTGCTGCCGGTGGCCGGGGCGGTGGGCTCCCCGCTGACGGCGGCCGGCTCGGGGGCGAGCAGGGCGAAGGCGTGGGTGTCGTAGCCGTCGCCGGGGCGGTCGATGTGCATCAGCTGCTCCAGGAGGGGGCGCGCGGCCGCGACGCCCTCGACCTCCGCAGCCGTCCGGGCCACGTCCGCGGGCAGCTCCTGCCCGCGTGGGGGCAGGAGGACGAGGTCGGCGTCCCCCACAGACGCGCGGGCGGTGGCGGTCACCTGGGCGGTGAAGGAGGCGGTGAGGATGAGGGCGACGGCGATGAGGGCGGCGCTGAGCGCGACGGCGACGAAGGCGGCCAGCGTGCGGCGCAGGTCGAGCAGGGAGGGCATCAGCGCGCTCCTGCGGTGAGGCCGGCCGCCGGGCCTGCCTGGGCCCCCGGGCCTGCCAGCGCGGCCGGTCCTGCCTGGGCGGCCGGCAGCTCCACCCGCCCGTCGCGCAGGCGGACCACCCGGTCCGTGACCGCGGCGGCCTTCTCGTCGTGGGTGACCATGACGACCGTCTGCCCCAGCTCGGAGCACATGCGCCTGAGGGTGTCGAGCAGTGAGGCGGCCGACACCGAGTCGAGGGCACCGGTGGGCTCGTCCGCGAAGACGACCTCCGGGCGGCTGACGAGAGCCCGGGCCACGGCCACCCGCTGCTGCTGGCCGCCGGAGAGCTCGCTGGGCCGGTGCGCCAGGCGGTCGCCGATCCCGAGGATGTCGATGACGGCCTCGTGCCAGTCCGCCTCGGGACGGCGCCGCGCCAGCCGCAGCGGCAGGAGGATGTTCTCCTCTGCCGTGAGCGTGGGCAGCAGGTTGAAGGACTGGAAGATGAAGCCCAGCTGGTCGCGGCGCACCGCTGTCAGCTCCTTGTCGCTCATGCCCGCCAGGTCACGACCGGCGATGAGGACGTGGCCGGAGGTGGGCGAGTCCAGGCCCGCCAGGCAGTGCAGGAGCGTGGACTTGCCCGATCCGGAGGCCCCCATGACCGCCAGGAACTGCCCGCGCGGCACCGTCAGGCTCACGCCGTCCAGGGCGTTGACCCGCGCCTCGCCCGAGCCGTACACCTTGCGCAGGTCGCGGGCCTCGATGACGGTGCTGCCCGGGCTCCGGGTGAGGGTGGGGGACGGCGGTCTCATGGTGACTCCTCTGACGCGGCCCGGGCCTGTCCCGGGCTTCTCACCGAGGCTAGGAACCGGCGGCGGCGCACCGAATCCCCCGAAGGGCGCGACCACCCGGGCCGTCTCCGACCTTCGGAGGACCCGCGAGCACACCTGCCCCCGCCGGGGTGGTCCTGCCGATAGGCTGTGACCGTGAGTGCTGACGTCATGACCCCGGTGCCGCTGCCGCAGAGCCTGGACGTCCCGGCTCGCGCCGGCCGCACGCTCGTCATGGGGATCGTCAACGTCACCCCCGACTCCTTCTCCGACGGCGGCCGCTGGGACACCACGGAGGCCGCCGTCGCCCACGGCCTGGCGCTCATGAGCCAGGGGGCGGACCTGCTCGACGTCGGCGGGGAGTCCACCCGCCCCGGCTCCGTGCGGCTGAGTGCCGAGGAGGAGCAGGCCCGGGTCCTCGACGTCGTGCGCGAGCTGGCCGGCGTGGGCGCGCCCGTGAGTGTGGACACGATCCACGCCTCCACCGCCCGGGCCGTCGTGGGGGCGGGCGCCGTCATCGTCAACGACGTCTCCGGCGGCCTGGCCGACCCGCTCATGCACCGCGTCGTCGCCGAGACCGGCGTCGTCTACGTCTGCCAGCACTGGCGCGGCGACCCGGACACGATGGACCGCCTCACAAGCTATCCCGACGGCGTCGTCGCGGGGGTCGAGGCCGAGCTGCGCCAGCGCCTGGACGAGCTCGAGGCCGCGGGAGCGGCCCCTGAGCAGGTGGTCATCGACCCGGGCCTCGGCTTCGCCAAGACCCACCCCCAGTCCTGGCAGCTGCTGGCCGCCACCGCCGCCCTGCGCGAGGACCTGGGTCGCCCTGTCCTCGTCGGGGCCTCGCGCAAGCGCTTCCTCGCCGCCGCGCTGCCCGCCGGCGCCGGCCCGCTCGCGCGCGACGCCGCCACCACCGCCACCACCGCCCTGGCCGCCGCGGCCGGTGCCTGGGCCGTGAGAGTCCATGAGGTCCCGTCCAACCGGGACGCCGTCAGAACCGCTCGCCTCTGGAAGGAACCACGATGAGCACCTCCTCCACCCCGGTTGACAGGATCCGCCTGAGCGGACTGTCCGCCCGTGGCTACCACGGCGTCCTGGGCTCCGAGCGCGAGGAGGGCCAGCTCTTCGTTGCCGACGTCGTCCTGGGCCTGGGCCCGCGCGGGACCGCCGTCGCGGCCGTCACCGACTCCATCGACGACGCCGTCGACTACGCCGAGGTGGCCTGCGCCGTCGTCGCCGTCATCGAGGGCGAGCCCGTCAACCTCATCGAGACCCTGGCCTGCCGTGTCGCGGACGTGGTCCTCGGCTTCGGGCGCGTGCAGGAGGTCGAGGTCACGATCCACAAGCCCCAGGCGCCGGTGCCCGTCGCCTTCGAGGACGTGACGGTGACGATCACGCGCACGGCGCAGGACGCGGACGGGTCCCTCACCGGGGTCGCTGAGGGGCGTGCCGACGGCGGCGCCGACCTTCCGGCGTGGTCCGCCTCCGTCCCGGCTGCCGTTGAGGCGCCGACGGCGGCCGAGCCCGTGGTGGCACCGGTGGGTGCGGCCGTGCCCGTGGTCGCCCCGCTGCTCGCCGGGGGGCTCCTGGGCGATGTCGCCGGGGCGGCCCCGGCGGCCCATGCGGAGGACCCCGTCCCCGGGCCGCCGCTGTCCGAGGAGCCGGTCGAGGAGGTTGGCGTGGCGCAGGCATGGGCTGAGGATGCCGGCGCGCCGGAGGCGTGGGCCGAGGACGCGGGTGTGTCCGCGGCCCAGCCCGAGCCCGTGGACGAGCCTGCTGAGGCCCCGGCTCTGCCGGCCGTGCCACTGCCCGAGGACGAGCCCGCCGACGGCCCGCAGGCCGGAGGCTGGTGGACCGAGGCGGCCGGTGAGCCGGAGGCGTGGGCCGAGGACGCGGGTGCGCCCGCGGCCCAGCCCGAGCCCGTGGACGAGCCTGCTGAGGAGCCCGTGGTGGCCCCGGTGCCCGCCCCCGCGGAGGACCTCGTCCCCGTGGAGGACCCGGCCGCCGGCGGCGCCGGCCTCTGGCCGGACCCTGCCGCCGCCCCCGTTGAGACGGGCACCGCCCTGGGAACCGCGGGCCTGGCCTCCGGCCTCGGGGCCGGGGCCCTGGCCGCCGGCGCAGCCCTCGTGCCGGGCGCCGTCGTCGATCCCGCCGTCGATCCCGCTGAGGAGGCCGCCGCACCGGTGGCCGCCGACGCGGACGAGGCGCCCGCCCCCGGGTGGGGGGACGAACCCGCCGAGCCCACCGACGCCGCAGAGCCGGCGGCCCTCGCCGAGACGTCCGACCCGCTGCTCCCCGAGCCCGCCGCCCCGCCGGTCAACGAGCCCGGCCCGCTGGGCGCCGCCGTCCCGCTCGCGCAGCCCCCGGCCGAGGCGCCCGTGGACCCGCTCAGCCTGCGCCCAGCCGCGCCCGCGCAGGTGGTCCTCGCCCTGGGTGCCAACGTCGGCAAGGTCGTCCCCACCCTGCGCACGGCGGTGCGCGCGCTCAGCTCGCTCGAGGGCCTGACCGTCACCGCCGTCGCCCCGCTCGCCCGCACCACCGCCGTCACGATCCCCGGCACGGAGCCCCAGCCCGACTACCTCAACACCGTCCTCCTGGCCACCACGACGATGACGCCGCGCGAGCTCCACGAGGTCTGCCAGGACCTCGAGGCCGCCGCCGGGCGGGTGCGCACCGCCCCCTGGGGCCCGCGCACCCTCGACATCGACCTCATCTCCTTCGAGGGCGTCACCTCCGACGACCCCGCCCTCACCCTGCCGCACCCGCGGGCCGCCGAGCGCGCCTTCGTCCTCGTGCCCTGGTCCACCGCCGACCCCTTCGCCGAGCTCGACGGCCGCAGCGTCGCCGCCCTGGCCGAGGCGGCCCCGGACCGCGGGGGCCTGCGCTGGCTCGCCCTCGACTGGCTCGACTCCGACCGCCTCCCGGCCCTGCCGACCGGCCAGTACGTCGTCCCGCCCACCGATGACCAGGTCCCCGCCCCGGAGGGGACCCCGGCCCCCGAGCCGGCCCCCGCCCCTGTGGCCGAGGCGGTCCCGGCGCCGGTGCTCCCGGCAGCTGAGCCCGTGGCTCCCGCCCCGGTGCCGGCTCCGGCTGAGCCCGTGGCTCCCGCCGCCCCGGCGGCGGCCCCCGTCCACCAGCCCGAGCCCGCTGCCCCGCAGGCCCCGGCCGCCCCCGCCGAGCCGGTCTTCTCACCCGGGCCCGCCCCCGAGGACGACTGGGCCGCCCCCATGGGCTGGGACGACGTCATCGGCGGGAACCGCTCCTGATGCGCCGCACGCGCTGGACCGGCCTCCTCGCGTGCTACGCCGTCGCCACGGTCCTGACCTGGACGGCACTCGACCTGGTCCTGCGCCACCGGGGCTGGACCCCCGTCATCACGCCCTGGACCGCCCTCGTCGCCCTGCTCGTCAGCGCGGTCGTCCTCACCTGCGGGCTCGCCGTCAGGCGGCTGCGCTCACGCGAGCGCACCTGGATGACCCCCACCGGCGCCGCCGTCACGGCCGCCGCCGCGCAGGCCTCCAGCGTCGTCGGCACGGTGCTCGCCGGCGCCTACACCGGCCAGCTCGTCCTCGCGCTCGTCAGCCACGGCTCGCCCGCCGCGACCGCGGCCGCCTGGACCTCCGCCACCTGCCTCGTCGCCTGCGCCGTGTGGACCGGCACCGGCCTGCTCGTCGAGCACTGGTGCGCCCTCGACCTCACCGACGACGACAGCGACGACCCCTCCCCGGGCGTCCCCCAGGACGGCGCCCCCGCCTGAGCCCCCGGACACGGGTCCCCGAGCCCGGCCCGCGACGACGCCGTCGTCACCCCCGAATCCCCCCACAGGGGGATTCGTGCCCGACGGGCCCTGTGACACAGTGGGGCCGTTCCGCCCCAACGAGGAGCCCTCCATGAGCACCCCCAGCCCCGCGCCGGCCAACCCCTTCGCGCCCGAGGGCGTCGAGTTCCAGCCCGTCTCGCCCCGCCTGGTCACCGCCCGGCTCATCGCGAGCCTGCCCGTCAACCTCGTCCTCGCCGCCGGCCTCGCCGTGCCCGCCATCCTCCACAGCCCCTGGTGGTGGACCGGCACCGCCCTCATGCTCGCCCTGAGCCTGTGGGAGATGTGGCTCATCCCCCGGCAGGTGCGCGCCATGGGCTACGCCCTCAGCGAGGACCACCTCCTGTGGCGCAAGGGCATCATGTTCCGCCAGATGAACGTCATCCCCTACGGGCGCATGCAGTTCGTCGACACCTCCCAGGGGCCCCTCGCCCGCCACTTCGGCATGGCCGAGGTCAAGCTCCACACGGCCGCCGCCACCACGGACGCCACCATCAACGGCCTGCCCGTCGCCGAGGCCGAGCACCTGCGCCGGATCCTGTCCGAGCGCGGCGAGCAGAGGATGGCGGGGCTGTGAGCGCGCCCGAGGCCACGGCGGAGCGCCACATCAGCCTGCCCGCCGACGTCGAGTGGCGGCGCATGCACCCCGTCACCCCGCTGCTCGAGGGCTGGAAGGTCATCACCGCGCTCCTCGTCTTCGCCACCATCCAGAACGGCGACGACCTGCTCGCGCTCATCGAGGCCGTGCGCGAGCACGGCTTCAGCCTCCAGCACGACCTCGTGCGCTGGGCGATGGTCGGCCTGCTCGCCGTCCTGCTCCTCATCGGCGCCTACCTCGCCCTGGCCTGGCGCGCCAAGACCTTCGCCATCGACGGCGACGGCGTCTACCTGCGCACCGGCATCCTCTTCAAGCAGCTGCGCACCGCCCGCCTGCCCCGCATCCAGGCCGTCGACGTCGTCCACCCCCTCCTCGGACGGGTCCTCGGGCTCGGTCAGCTCACCGTCGAGGTCGCCGGCGGCAACGACTCGCGCGTCGTCATCGGCTACCTGTCCAGCGGCGACCTCACCGCCCTGCGCGACCAGATCCTCGACCTGGCCGCAGGTGCCCGCACCGCCCCCGGCAGCGCGGCCGCCGTCGGCACCACGACGCCGAGCGCGGACGCGGCGGACAGTGCCCGTGAGGACTCGGGCCCCGCCGTCGGCACCATGACAGCGGGGCGCGACGCCCTCCTGGGCCAGGACAGCGCCGCGCCCCTGCCCGCCGGGCGTCTGGCCGGAGCCGAGGAGACCCCCCTCTACACCGTCGAGACCCGCACCCTCATCGGCTCCCTCCTGCGCTCCGGGATGACGATCACCGCCCTGCTCACCGCCGTGGCAGCGGCCGTCCTCGTCATCGTCATCCCCCTGGCCCTCACCGGGACCATCATCGAGGAGGGCAAGGGCCTCCTGGAGTCGCTCAGCGGGATGCTGGCGCTGTTCTTCATCCCCTTCGCCTTCATCTCCCTGGCCTGGGGACGCTTCTCCAACGGCTGGGGCTTCCGCGCCGCCGCCACCCCCGCCGGCATCCGCATGCGCTTCGGCCTGACCTCCGACACCTCCACGACGCTTCCCCCCGGGCGCGTCCACGCCGTCGGCCTCCAGCAGGGCCTGCTGTGGCGGGGCAAGGACTGGTGGCGCGTGAGCGCGACCGTCGCCGGCCGCGAGGCCGTCGACACCAGCTCCGGCGGCGGCATCGAGGAGAACGGGGCGAACGTCCTGCTGCCCGTCGGGGACCGCGACACGGCCCTGCGGGCCCTGTGGCTCGTCACCCCGGACCTGGGCGTGAGCGACCCCGACGCCCTGCTCGACGCCGCCCTGTCCGGCCAGGACGACGACGGCGTCATCGACCCCGCCGCCCCCATCGGCTCCGCCGAGCGCGGCTTCGTGCGCGTGCCCCGCCGGGCCCGCGTCTTCGACTGGCTCAGCTGGCGCCGTCAGGCCGTGGCCCTCACCGCCACCTGCGTCATCCTGCGGCTGGGCCGCTGGCAGCGCAGCGTGAGCGTCATCCCCTACGAGCGCATCCAGTCCGTCCACGTCGCCCAGGGGCCGCTGGCACGGCGCCGGGACCTGGCCGAGCTGCGCCTCGACCTCGTGCAGATGGGGGCGGCCGTCTCCCATGTCTCCAACCTCGACGCCGCCGACGCCGGGGCGCTCGCGGCCGTCATCGCGCAGCGCGCCCTGCGCCGGCGCAGCGCGGAGTCTCTCGACCGCTGGCTCGCCCGCGCCGAGGCGGCCCCGTCCTTCTGAGGCCGGTGTCAGGATCCAGGCCATTGTCCGGGGTCCACTACCGGGACAGTCCCGTGATCGTTGAAGTCTCGCGGTTCTACGGGTGCCGTGAGGCGTGCCGGTGAGGCAATGGCCTGGATCGTGACAGGCGCCCTGGCCGCGGGCGTGAGACCATCAGCGCCGTGAGCACCACCACCGCGCCAGGACGCCTCGGCGTCGGCATCATCTCCGCCGGCCGCGTCGGCGCCGTCCTCGGCTCCGCCCTGCGCGCCGTCGAGCACCAGGTCGTCGGCGTCCACGCCGTCAGCGAGGCCTCGCGCGAGCGCGCCGAGATGCTCCTGCCCGGCGTGCCCGTCCTCGAGGTCGAGGAGATCGTGCGCCGCGCCGAGCTCGTCCTGCTGGCCGTTCCCGACGACGCCCTCGCGGGCCTCGTCCAGGGCCTCGCGGACCTCGGCGCCTGGCAGATGGGACAGATCGTCGTCCACACCTCGGGCGCCCACGGCACCGGCGTGCTCGCCCCCGCCCAGGCCGCAGGCGCCATCCCCATCGCCCTGCACCCCGCCATGACCTTCTCCGGCTGGTCCACCGACCTTGCCCGCCTCACCGGCTGCCCCATGGCCGTGACCGCCCCCGCCGCCTTCCTGCCGGTGGGCCAGGCCCTCGCCGTCGAGCTCGGCGGCGAGCCCTTCGTCCTGGACGAGGCCGCCCGCCCCGCCTACCACGCCGCCCTCGCCCACGGCGCCAACCACCTCGTCACCCTCGTCGACCAGGCCGTGCGCGCCCTGGCCGCCGCCGGCGTCGCCGACCCCGAGGCCACCCTGCAGCCGCTGCTCACCGCCGCCCTCGACCGGACCCTGCACGAGGGCGCCGAGCACGCCCTCACCGGGCCCGTCGCCCGCGGCGACGCCGGGACCCTCAGCCGCCACCTCACCGCCCTGGCCGCGCTGCGCGACGAGCAGGGGCGGGCCCTGGACGAGGTCGTCGCCACCTACCGGGCCCTGGCCGAGGCGACTGTCCGCCAGCGCCTGGACGCCGGCCGCCTCGGCGAGGAGCAGGCCGCTCGGCTGCGCGAGGCCCTGGGGCCGGACAGCACGGGGCCGGGACTAGCCTGAGCCCATGACCCGCGCCCCCCACCGCACCGCCCCCGTGCTCGCCCGTACCCGGGAGGAGCTGGCCGCAGCCCTCGGCCCCGACACCGCCCCCCGCGCGGTCGTCATGACGATGGGCGCCCTCCACCAGGGGCACTTCGACCTCGTCGCCGAGGCGGCGCGCCGCGTCGGGCGGGACGGCACCGTCGTCGTCACCATCTTCGTCAACCCCCTCCAGTTCGCCGCCGGGGAGGACCTCGACACCTACCCCCGCAGCCTCGAGGCCGACGTCGACGGCATCGACGCCACCCTCACCGGCGAGGACGGCACCCCGGTGGTCGGCCACCTCGTCGTCTTCGCCCCCACCCCGGAGGTCATGTACCCCGACGGCGAGCCCTCCGTCCGCCTCGACCCGGGCCCGGCCGCCACCGTCCTCGAGGGCCGCACCCGCCCCACCCACTTCGCGGGCGTCCTGCAGGTGGTCCTCACCCTCATGCACCTGACCCGGCCGCGCTGGGCCCTGTTCGGGCGCAAGGACGCCCAGCAGCTCGCCATCGTCTCCTCCATGGTGCGGGACCTCGCCGTGCCCGTCGAGATCGTCCCCGTCGACATCCGCCGGGAGCCGGACGGGCTCGCCATGAGCTCGCGCAACGCCTACCTCAGCGCCGAGCAGCGCCAGCAGGCCCTCGCCCTGTCGCGCGCGCTCGCCGCCGGCCGTGAGGCCGCCGCCGCGGGCGCCGACGCCGCGGGCACGCGCGCCGCGGCCCTTGAGGCGATGGTGTCCGCCCCCGGCGTCGAGGTGGACTACGTCGCCGTCATCGACCCACTGTCCTTCACCGACAGGGCCGGGGCCGGGCTGGGGCTGGCGCCGGCCGGGGGAGAGGCCGCCGTCGCGACCAGTGGCGAGGTCCTGCTGGCGGTCGCCGCCCGGCTCGGCACCACCCGCCTCATCGACAACACGCTCATCGCACTGGGCTGAGCGACGGGGGACCGCGGCCGGCGGCGGGCGGGGCCGCACGCTGTCGAGTCGGTCACCTCGGCTTCAACACGGCCGCCCGGACGCATAGCCTGGGCCGCGATGAGCACCCGCACGCGGACGATGATGACGTCCAAGATCCACCGCGCCACCGTGACCCAGGCCGACCTCGACTACGTCGGCTCGATCACCGTGGACGCGGACCTGCTCGACGCCGCCGACCTCCTGCCCGGCGAGCGGGTCGACATCGCGGACTGCACCAACGGCAACCGTCTGTCCACCTACGTCATCCCCGGCGAGCGCGGCCGCGGCGAGATCTGCATCAACGGGGCCGCCGCCCACCTCGTGAGCCCGGGCGACGTCGTCATCCTCATCGCCTACTCCCAGATGAGTGATGACGAGGCCCGTACCTACGTCCCGCTCGTCGTCTTCGTCGACGAGCGCAACCGCGTCGTGGACCTGTCCGGTGACCCGGGCCAGCTCCCGGAGGAGGGCCTGGGCGCTGACGTCGCCCGCATGCGGGGCCTGCGGTCCTCGGGCACCGCCTTCTCCGACGTGCGCGGCTGACCCGGGACCTGTGCTCCCCCCTTCCCCCGCTCGGCGGCGGGGCTTGCACGCTCATGTGACAGCTGTTGACGATGGCACGGGAGCTTGGGGCGGTGGTGTGAGCTCCCATGTGCGTCGTGGTCGTGCACGCACGTGGGAGCCGGCAGCTATCTGGCTGCTTCCTCAACTTTCCGCATGATTCCGCGGTTGTAGGGGAGGGCGAGTCGGCGTGAGCGTGCGATGCCGAGCAGGGCGCGGCACACCGTGCGCCGGATGGCCCTCTCCCCCTCGACGACATCCGCCGCGGAGAGCCTGACCGGCACGTACCCGGCGGCCAGTGCCCGCTGGTCCCGCCGCCGGTCCTTCTCGAACTGCCCGCACGAGGAGTGGAACTCGAAGCCGTCGCACTCCACGACCAGCCAGCCCTCCACACACAGGTCCACCTCCCCGACGCCCTCCACGACCGGCGCCACCTCGACGTCCAGCCCTATCGCCCGGAGCGCGAGCCGCACCCGGGTCTCCAACGGAGAGCGGCAGCCCGGCTCCGCCAGGGCCAGTCGGCGGCGAGCCCCCACCGAGTACCGGCCCGTCAGCAGCTCGGTGACCTCCTCCGTGGTGGTGTCCCCACGGTTGAGCGCGGCGTCAGCGATGGTGAGCGCGTCGAGCTCGCTCAGGCACGTGAGAGCGCAGGCCACCACCTCCGCTGGGCGCACCAGAGGACGGTCGTCGACGGTGACCGGGGTGAGGACCGTCCTGCGGTGGACGACGACGCCCGTGGTCGGCCGGGTCGTGCTGGGGCGCAGCCCGCGGTTGGCCGGGACGACGATGTGGGTGCGCTGGTCGGTGCTCCAGGTGGGGTAGCCCAGCGCCCGCGCCGCGGTGAGGCACGTGAGATGGGCGCGGAAGTGACGCGCCTGCAGCACGTGGGGGTCGGTCCCCGGGATGGCCACGAAGCCCGGCGCGTGCTGCTGGAGGGTGCCGGCGGCCACGGCCGTCCTCAGCAGAGCCCGCTCGCGGGCGCCATGAGCCACCTCATCCACGTGCGCGGCTCCGTGCAGCGCCTCGATACGGGCAGCCAGGGAGGCGGTCTCCAGATCCATGGGGACAAGGATCCCTGTCGAGGTCACGACCTCCCCGAGTTATCCACAGGCTGGCGGTGGTGCCGTGGCGACGGAGCACGTAGCCGGGGCCTGTGGACTGGTGCCGTCCGTGCTCTCCAGCCTCCCCGCTGGCCCCGGCTCGGCGTGGTCGCCGCTGGCTGGCACGCTCATGTGACAGGTGCGACGAGCGTGCGGGCCTTTGGCGGTGCTGCGTGAGCTCCCACGTGCGTGGGTGGCGCCGACGCACGTGGGAGCGAGCCAACTGAATTCGACACCATCAGCTGAACCTTAGGATTCCAACGAAAAACTAGGGTCCTCGAGATACTTGGATGAGCATGAGCGTGCCACCGCGCCCAGGTGCCCACTCACCTGCCGCCCGGCGGGGAGGGCGCGGCTGTGCCGGTACACTCGCGCGCGTGAGTGACGAGAACCAGAACCCCGCCGCCGAGCCCGCTGTCCCCACCACCACCACCGCGGAGCAGTCCAGGAAGCAGCCCAAGGCGGAGCCGGGTCCCGGCGAGCAGTTCGAGGTCCGCGCCGCCAAGCGCGAGAGGCTCAAGGCCGAGGGCTGGGAGCCCTACCCGGTCCAGCTGCCCGTCACCACCACCATCGCCGCGGTGCGCCGGCGCCACGAGGGGCTTGAGGCCGGTGTGGAGACCGAGGACGTCGTCGGCGTCGCCGGACGCGTCGTCTTCCTGCGCAACACCGGCAAGCTGTGCTTCGTCACCCTGCAGGACGGCGCCGGCGCCACCCTGCAGGCGATGGTCTCCGCCAAGAACCTGCCCGGCCACGGGCACACGAGCCTGGCCTCCTTCAAGTCCGACGTCGACCTGGGCGACCACCTCTTCGTCCACGGGCACGTCGGCGCCTCGCGCCGCGGCGAGCTGAGCGTCTTCGCCGAGACCGCCCTCGTGGACGGGACGGACCCCGAGGCCCTGCCCGGGCTCGGGGACGAGGCCGTCGCCACCCCCGCCTGGCGGATCGCCTCCAAGGCCCTGCGCCCCCTGCCCAAGACGTGGACCAACGAGGCCGGCGAGTCCGTCACCCTCTCCGAGGACAACCGCGTGCGCCGCCGCGAGCTCGACCTGCTCACGCGCCCCGCCGCCCGCGACATGGTGCGCACCCGCTCCGCCGTCGTGCGCTCCATCCGCGAGAGCTTCCACCGCCGCGACTACCTCGAGCTCGAGACCCCGATGCTCCAGGTCATCCACGGCGGTGCCGCCGCGCGCCCCTTCGTCACGCACATGAACGCGTACGACATGGACCTCTACCTGCGCATCGCCACCGAGATCTACCTCAAGCGGGCCGTCGTCGGAGGCGTGGACCGGGTCTTCGAGATCAACCGCAACTTCCGCAACGAGGGCGCCGACTCCTCCCACTCCCCGGAGTTCGCCGCCCTGGAGGCCTACGAGGCCTACTCCGACTACAACGGCATGGCGGAGCTGACCCGCGACCTCGTCCAGCAGGCCGCCCGCGACGCCTTCGGCCTCGCCGAGGGCGAGGAGGTCGTCACCCTGGCGGACGGCACCGAGTACGACCTGTCGGGCGAGTGGGACAAGATCGACCTCTACACCTGCGTCTCCGAGGCGGTCGGCGAGGAGATCACCGTCGACACCCCGCGCGAGACCCTCGTGAGGATCGCCGAGCGGCTCGAGCTCGAGGTGGACGACTACGCGGTGGCCGGCAAGATCGTCGAGGACATCTTCGAGGTCACCGTGGGGGACCGGCTGTGGGCCCCGACCTTCGTCTACGACTTCCCGGAGGACACCTCCCCGCTCACCCGCTACCACCGCTCGCGCCCCGGCCTGACCGAGAAGTGGGACCTGTACGTGCGCGGCTTCGAGCTGGGCACCGCCTACTCCGAGCTGGCCGACCCGGTGGTCCAGCGCGAGCGCTTCGTCGCCCAGTCGTTGGCCGCCGCCAACGGGGACCCCGAGGCCATGGTCGTGGACGAGGACTTCCTCGTCGCGATGGAGCAGGGCTTCCCGCCCTGCGGCGGCATGGGCATGGGCATCGACCGCCTCCTCATGGCCCTGACCGGCCAGGGCATCCGCGAGACGATCACCTTCCCGCTCGTCAAGCGCTCCTGAAGCCGCCGGCCGGGGCGGAGGCGCCCCGGCCCGCCCCTCGGCCCGCCTCCCGGGCCGCCGTCTGCGGGCGCGCCCGGCTACTCGAAGCGCACCGTGCTGCCGGACACCATCCGCTCCCCGGCCCGGGCACTGGCCGTCACCGCGGCCCCCACGAGCACCAGGCACGCACCGACCACCGCGTAGTAGGAGCCGCCCGGCCAGCCGACCTCACGGGCGGACAGCCCGGTGACCAGCGCCCACGCCGTGTAGGCGCCGACGGCGACCGACAGCCCCAGGACCGTGGACAGCGGCAGCAGGCTCTCCCAGGCGATGGTGCGGCGTAGCGCCTTACGCGGCATGCCGACCAGGCGCAGCAGAGACAGGACCCGGCGCCGGTCCAGCACGGAGGCCACCGAGGCCACCGACAGCGACACCGCCGAGACCCCTGTGGCGATGAGGATCCCGATGTAGCCCAGTGCCGCGAACTGGTTCTCCGTGGCCGCCGCGGTGAGGGTCACGACGTCGGCGCGGGTGGTGGGGAAGGTGGTCAGCGGCAGGCCCGAGGTGGTCAGGGCCGTGCGGGCCCGCTCCACCGCCGCCGTGGTGCCGTCGGTGGCGACCAGCACGACGGCGGCACCCGGGCTCTCGGGCGGGCTCGTTGGCCGGGGGTCGGCCGCGTCGGTGGTCAGCCACAGGACGGAGACCGACACCCAGCCGGTGGCCGACCCGGCGTCCTGGGCGCCCAGGGCGCGGGCCTGCTCCACGGGCAGGACCAGCCGCGCCTGCGTGCCGAGCGCCTGCGTCGCCTCCGTCTCGTCCTCGCCGTCCTGGGGGAAGGCCAGGGTCGCGACCGCCACGGTGCTCACGCCCTCGACCTGCTCCAGGGTGCTGCGGGCGCTCTCCGCGGCCGCGGGGGCGGGCAGGTCGGCGGTGGCCGCGAGCGTCGTCGTCCGCAGGTGGCCGGGTCCCTCGTCGAGCCTGAGGACGCCGGAGGCGGCCGTGATCCCGACGGCGAACAGGGTGACGGCGTAGAGGGCGGCCACCAGCCCGCCGACGGAGCGGAAGGCGCTGCGCGGGTGCTGGGCCACGCGCGCCAGGGCGATGACCTGGGCGCTGGTGCGGGCGCGGCGCTGACCGGCCCGGGCCGCCCAGGAGGTGAGCAGGGGGCCAGCGAGCAGCAGGCCCACCATCGTGAGGGCGACCGAGGAGACGATGGTGAGCAGGACCAGGGTGGCGGGGACCTCGGAGTCCACCATCTCCCGTGAGGCCGCCATCCCGATCACCCCCAGCACGAGCGGCAGGAGGCCGACGGTGCGGGGCCGGCGCTCGCTGCGCTCGCGGCTGCCCCCGAGGGGCCCGAGGTCGGCTCGGCGGGTGCGCCACCAGGCGACCGCCGTCGAGCAGGCGACGGTGGCGAGGACCGTGCCCGCCACCGTCGCCGGGCTGGTGAGCAGGTCGGAGGGGAAGAAGGTGGAGGAGCCGATCCTCACGCGCGCCGCCAGCGGGATGAGTGCCAGGTACAGGGCGGTGCCGGCGACGGAGCCCAGGAGGGAGGTGGCGGCGGTCTCGGCGGCGGCGATGGCGGCAACGCGTCCCGGCGCGGCTCCGATGAGCCTGAGGGTGGCGAAGCGCTCGGCGCGCTGGGCGGCGCCGAGGTCGGTGATGATGCCGATGAGCAGCAGGACCGGCACGAGGATGGCGACGGCGCCGACGACGGCGACGACGCGGTAGGTCTGCGACTGGTAGTCGTAGCCGGCGAAGCCGGTGACCAGCTGGGGCCCGTTGGAGGAGTCGGTGCGCTCGACGGCGGCCTGCTCGGCGCCCCGGACCAGGACGAGGGAGTCGGGCCCCTCGAGGGCGTCGTCGGAGATGGTGCCGACCTGGGTGCCGTAGCGCTCGCCGAGCTGGTCCGCGGGGGACGCGGCGATGAGGCGGGTGAGCGCGGGGGAGGCCAGGTACTCGCCGGGGCCGGGGACGACGTCGGAGCCGGGCACGCGCACGGTGGTGCCCGGGGCGGTGGCGATGGTGAGCACGGAGATCGTGCGGTCGCCGTAGTGGTCTGAGGCGGAGACGGCGGCGGCCTGGTCGGGGGAGAGCTCGGTGCCCGGCTCGAGGTAGGTGGGGGCGGTGGTGATGAGCTCGTGCCAGGTGGAGCGCTCGGCGCGCACGCCGACGGACTGGGAGGCGGCCAGGATCATGAGCAGCAGGGCGGTGCCGAGTGTGACGCCGGCGACCACGCCGACCAGCCGGCGTCGGGCCGAGGCGTCCCCGGCGACGATGAGGTGGGCGAGCGCGAGGCTGCTCATGGGCGCTCGCCCCCTGCCGGCGGGGTCGTGCCGGGGGCGTCCAGCGTGCCGGGGGCGCCGCTGAGACGGCCGTCGCGCACGATGACCTCGCGGTCGCAGTATGCGGCGGTGCGCGCGTCGTGGGTGACGACCACCAGGGCGGCGCCGACGGCGCGAGTGGCGGACAGTAGGGTGCGCATCGTGTGCTCGGCGGACAGGGAGTCCAGTGCCCCGGTGGGCTCGTCGGCGAAGAGGGCCCTCGGCTCGGTGACCAGGGCGCGGGCGACGGCGACCCGCTGCGCCTGGCCGCCGGAGAGCTGGGTGGGCCGCTTGTGCTCGTGTCCTTCCAGGCCGAGCTCGGCCAGGCGGGCGCGGGCCCGCCTGAGCGCCGTGGCGCGCGGGACCTCGCTCAGCAGCAGGGGGATGGTGACGTTGTCGAGGGCGCTGAGGTCCGGCAGGAGCTGGCCGAACTGGAAGACGAAGCCGAAGGCGGCCAGGCGCAGGCGGGAGCGAGCGGTCTCGTCCAGGCGGGTGATGTCCTGACCGTCGTAGAGGACGGTCCCGGAGTCCGGCACGAGGACCCCTGCGAGCACGTGCATGAGGGTGGACTTGCCGGAGCCCGACGGGCCGGTCACGGCCAGGGACCGGCCCGCGGCGATGTCCAGGTCGATGCCGCGCAGGGCGTGGGTGGTGCCGAAGGACAGGTCGAGCCCGCGGGCGCTCATGACGAGGTCGGGTCGTCTGGTCGCCGGTGCCGTGGGGGTGGCGGGTGCTGGCGTGCTGCGGTCGGTGCTCATGCGAGGACCTCCGTGCGCAGCTCGGCCAGGCGGGCGGCGGTCAGGTCGATCCAGCGCAGGTCCGCCTCGAGGTGGTAGAGGGCGTGGTCGGCCAGAAGGGTGGTGCGCAGGTCGGCGCCGTCCTTGCGCCGGGTGATCTCGCGCATGCGGGCGGTGTGGGTGGTGCGCTGCAGGTCGAGGAGGTGCTCGGCGTCGTCGTCGAGCAGCAGGGCGATGACGGTCTTGGCGAACAGGTCCGCCTGGATGGAGTCGGAGGGGACCTCCGGGGTGGTGATCCACTCCTCGACGGCGGCGCGGCCCTGCGGGGTGATCGCGTAGCGCTTGCGCTCGGGGCCTGCTCCGGGCTCGGCGCCGGCGAGCTCGATGAGGCCGTCGCGAAGGAGGCGCGCTAGGGAGGCGTAGACCTGGCCGAAGGCCAGGGGCTTGGTCTGGGCGAACCAGCGGTCCCAGCTGGTCTTGAGGTCGTATCCGTGGCCGGGGCCGGTGCCCAGCAGGCCGAGGAGTGTGAGTCGCGTGTCCACAGCCCGAGTATACATTCGTAGTATACCCTGTGTGTACAGATGGTCGTGGTCCTTGAGGGTCGGGACCCGTCCTGCGCCCGGGACGGACAACCGGCCTCGGCACCCGTCGGTGCCGAGGCCGGTGCCGGGACACGCCCGCGGCCTCGGTGCCCGCGACAGCACGGAAGACCGGAGTGCTGCGCGGGAGGGCGCGCGCGTGCGGTGGTGGCGTGCTCGCGGTCGCGCCGGAGCGCGGCTAGCGCGAGACGGCGTCCGCCGCCGCCTTGACCTGCGCTCGCACCGGCACCAGGCGGGTGAGCTGGGTGACGTGGCGCGGCTCGAGCTCCTCAAGGCTGGAGACGCCCAGGAGCTTCATGGTGCGCACGAGCTCCTCGCGCAGGATCGCGATGGTCCGGTCCACGCCCTCGCGGCCACCGGCCATGAGCCCGTAGAGGTAGGCGCGTCCGATGAGCGAGAACTTGGCGCCCAGCGCCGTCGCGGCCACGATGTCGGCGCCGTTCATGATCCCGGTGTCGATCATGACCGTGGCGTCGGAGCCGACCTCGCGCACCAGGTCGGGCAGCAGGCGGAAGGGCACCGGGGCCCGGTCGAGCTGGCGTCCGCCGTGGTTGGACAGGATGATGCCGTCCACGCCCAGGTCCAGCAGCCGTTTGGCGTCGGGGATGTTCTGGACGCCCTTGATGACGATGTTGCCGTCCCACATCCCCCGGATGACCTCCAGGTCCTCGTAGCTGATGGTGGGGTCCATGGCGGAGTCGAGCAGCTCGCCCACGGTGCCGCCCGTCGAGCTGAGCGAGGCGAACTCGAGCTTGGGTGTGGTGAGGAAGTCGAACCACCACCAGGGCCGGGGGATGGCGTTGAGGACGGTGCCCGCCGTGATCTGGGGCGGGATGGAGAAGCCGTTGCGCTTGTCCCGCAGACGGGCCCCGGCCACGGGGGTGTCCACCGTGAACATGAGGGTGTCGAAGCCGGCGGCCGCCGCGCGCTTGACCAGTCCGTAGGAGATCTCGCGCTGGCGCATGACGTAGAGCTGGAACCAGTTGCGGCCGTGAGGGTTGGCGGCGCGCACGTTCTCGAGGGAGGTGGTGCCCAGGGTCGAGAGGGTGAAGGGGATGCCGGCGGCCCCGGCGGCGCCCGCCCCGGCCACCTCCCCCTCGGTCTGCATCAGGCGCGTGAACCCGGTGGGGGCGATGCCGAAGGGCATGGCCGAGGGGTCGCCGAGGATCTGGCAGGAGGTGTCGATGTCGACCGCCGGCCTGAGGATGTCGGGGTGGAGCTCCACGTCGCGGAAGGCCTGGCGGGCGCGTCGCAGTGAGATCTCGCCCTCGGCCGCGCCGTCGGTGTAGTCGAAGGCGGCGGCGGGGGTGCGGCGCTTGGCGATGGTGCGCAGGTCCCAGATGGTCTGAGCGGCTGCGAGACGGCGGCGGCGGGCATTGAGGTCGGGTGTCGTGAAGTGGAGAAGCTCGAAGATCTCGGATGGGTTGGGGACCTGGCGCTTGACCATGTAGTGACCAACTTCGTTGTTGACGGACAGTGCTGGAGCGAGCCGGCGCCGCACGGGTGCGGGCCGGATGTCCGCCCTGAGACTAAGGTCAGGCATACCTAACTGCAAAATGGTGTATGGGGTGAGGCCCGAGTCGGCCTGGCTACCGAGTCCGCCGGGGCGCCGCACGGTTGGCGCAGCCCTCGGCGGGTTGCACGCTCATGTGACGAGGAGACGCGCACGATCCGCATGATTCTGCGGTTCTCGCGCGGGCTCGCTCAAAGGCTCGCGGCTCCCGTGTGCGTGGGTGTCACGCACGCACAGGGGAGCATGCCAGCCAGTTTTGGCGCCAGTGCGCAAACCGTGGAATACCAACGAAAAACCTGGATCGCCGACGGGGCCTGGGTGTCATGAGCGTGCGACCGCACGGTGTCGAGGGCCAGCGTCGGGGCCGGCAGGGCCGTCCGGCCCGATCCCGCTCAGGCGGCCCCGTCGGCACGGGGCTCCGGTACCCCGGGCGAGGCGATGAGCCGGGTGGTGAGCGCCTCGCGCTCGCGGCGCGAGACCGGGCGGCAGCCCTGCGCCACCCAGCGGTCGATCCTCTCCCGCTCCGAGCGGGCCAGCCGCAGGCCTCGCGTGAGCAGCACCGGCAGCGGCTTGCGGTGCTCGGACAGGTCCCGGCGCAGACGGAACCACCAGGTCTGAGCCCGCGGGCGGCGCAGCACGAGCGCCTCGGCGATCAGGCCCTCGGCCCGGCAGCGCTCGACGAGCTCGGAGGCGAAGATCTCCTCGGCGACGAAGACCGGGGCCTGGCCGATGTCGAGGTCCCGGTGCCCGCGGGTCGCGTTGTCCGGCAGCGAGTAGACGGGCACCCGGGTGCCTCCGGCGGCGCACAGCTCGCGGATCGCCGCCATGGCGCGCTCGGCGTCCCAGGAGGCCGGGTGGTCCCAGTCGATGCGGCTCATGGCCTCATCCGGTCGCACGCCCTGCGGGCCGGAGACCTCGCCGTCGAGCAGGGGCATGCCCGGCTCGGTGCCGTCGCTGTAGAACTCGTCGAGGTTGAGACGCCTGGCCCCGATGCGGCGCAGCGGGGAGGTCTTGCCGGAGCCGGACGGGTCGGTGAGGAGGATGACGCGGGCGCTCACGGGGACCCAGCCTACGAGAGCGCCGGCCCGCGGTGTCACCCTGTGACGAGGTCCCTCATCCTCGCCCGGGCCCCCTGCTCGCGCAGCAGGCGCAGCTCCTCCAGGTAGGTCGTGCGGAAGCGCTCGTCCTCGGCGAGGTCGCCGAAGACCGCCGTGTTGCTGATGAAGGCCAGCGGGTCTGCCGTCTCCTGGGCCTGGGCCAGCGGGCGCAGGTCATCCACCTGCTCGATCTCACCGCCCTGCTCGTCGACGCCGAGGACGCCCAGCGACCAGGCTGCGCACAGGGCCGCAGCCAGACGGATGGGCCCGCCGTGCGTGAGGTTGTCGCGGACCGTGCCCAGGACGAACTTCGGCATCCCCGAGGGGGCGAAGAAGGTCAGGCGTGCCAGCGTGTCCGCGACGGCCGTGTTCGTGAACCGCTCGAAGAGCGTGTCGACGTAGTCGTCCAGGTCGATGCCCGCGACCGGCAGCAGGCAGGGCTGTGCCTCCCGGGCGAGGAAGGCGCGGGTGACGGCGGCGATGTCCGCGTCCGCGGCGGCCTCGTGCGCGTAGGTCATGCCCAGCAGTCGGCCCCAGTGGCCCAGCCACTGGTGGGAGGCGTTGAGCAGGCGCAGCTTCATGAGCTCGTAGGGCACGACGTCCTCGACGAGCTGGACGCCGACCTCCTCCAGGGGCGGGCGCCCGGCGCAGAAGTGGTCTTCCAGGACCCACTGGGTGAAGGGCTCGGCCACCACCGGCCAGGCGTCTCGGACCCCGAGCTCGGCCGCGATCTGCTCCACCTCCTCGGGGGTGGTGCGCGGGGTGATGCGGTCGACCATCGAGCTGGGGAAGGCGACCTGCGTCTCGATCCACTCGGCGAGCCCGGGGTCGCTCATACGCGCCTGGGTGACGACGGCGGTGCGCGCCGCGCGCCCGTTGCCCGGCAGGTTGTCGCAGCTCATGACCGTGAAGGGGACCGTTCCCGCCTCGCGGCGCAGGCGCAGCGCCTCGACGAGGTAGCCGAAGGCGGTCTCGGGCTCGTGCGGGTGCTCGGCGTCGTGCACGGCGCCTGGGGCGGCGGTGTCGAAGGCGCCGGTGGCGTCGTCGATGTTGTAGCCGCCCTCGGTGACCGTGAGCGAGACGATCCGTGTGGCCGGCGCCGTGAGGACCTCGAGGACGCCCGGACGGTCCTCGGGGGCGAAGCGGTAGTCGTGGATCGAGCCGATGACGGTGTGCTCGCGCCGGCCGTCGGGGTGCTTGAGGGTGAGGGAGTACAGGTGGTCCTGGCCGGTGAGGGCGTCGCGCATGGCGGCGTCCTGGGGCAGCAGGCCCACCCCGCAGATCCCCCATTCCAGGGCCTTGCCCGCGCGCATGAGCCGGTCGAGGTACATGGCCTGGTGGGCGCGGTGGAAGCCGCCCACGCCCATGTGGACGATGCCGGTGGTGACGGCGGAGCGGTCGTAGGTGGGGGCGAGCGGGGAGGCGGCGAGGGAGGTGGTCATGGTGTTGGAGTCCTTGTCCTGAGGGGGCGGTGCGTGGTTGGTGTCCGTGTCTCGGTGCGGCAGGCGCGAGGGCTGGTCAGGCGGTGACGGTCTCCTCCCGGGATCCGGCGGCGTCGGCCGAGGTGTCGAGAATGCGGGCGTTGCCGGGCAGCTTGAGGGCGAAGCACAGGAGGAAGGAGATGACGTAGAGCCCGGCCAGCGCCATGGCGACCCACAGGTACCCCTCGGCGGTGGTCTCATCGCCCATGAGGAGGGTGACGACGGCGGGGCCGACGAAGGCCCCCAGGCCCGCACCGAGGTTGAGGATGGCCAGTGCGTTGCCGGTCTCGCCGTGGGCGTGGGCGGTGATGAGCGGTGTGGTGGGCACGTGGGCGCTCAGACCGATGCCGACGGCGGAGGTGCCCAGGGCGATGAGCAGGAAGCTCGGGCCCGCGATGAGCGGGATGAGGTAGATGTAGACCAGGGCCGCTGCGGTGATGGGCGTGGCGAACCACTGCAGCGTGTTGCGCCAGCCGATCTTGTCGCCGACCACGCCCCAGAAGACGTCGCTGAGGACCGCCACGAAGCCGAAGATCGAGAACTCCAGGATCGCCAGGGACTCGGGCATGCCGAACACGCGGTGCAGGTAGACGACGTAGTAGGCCTGCATACCGTACTGGCCCGACAGGTTGATGACCTTGACGACGCCGCCCACGGACACCTTGGGGTAGCGCCACAGCACGGACACCGCCGAGCCGACGGACTCCAGCACCGACTTGCCGCGGGTCTGGGCGGAGGACGGGTGCCGCCGCAGGAACAGCATGCCGGTGGTGCCGCCGACGGCGGCCAGGGCCCAGCCCAGCCAGAGGGTGGCGATGTGGCCGATGTGGGGCAGCAGCAGGCTGGACAGGTAGGAGCCGATCAGCTGCATGCCGAAGCTGAAGGCGAACCAGAACCACCCGGAGACGGACGACTGGCGGGCGGGTGGCGTCACCATCATCGTCCAGGTGAGGAACCCGTAGGCGAACATCGGGTAGCCGAACCCGCGCAGCCCGTAGGACAGGAGCAGCAGGGGCAGGTTGTGGCTGGGCAGGCCGACGGTGATGAACAGCGCGTCGCACGTGAGGAACGAGATGAGACCGATGAGCATGACCCGGCGGCAGCCGATGGCGTCGCACAGGGCTCCGGACAGGAAGGCGGCCACGGCCACGACGATGCCGTAGGAGGTGACGATCATCGACGCCTGGGAGACGGCGAAGCCGACCGCGTCACTGGACAGGTAGTTCGTGATCCACACGGCCTCGATGCCGTCGCCGATGACGAAGATGATCACCGCCAGGAATCCGACGGCGAGGTTGGTGGGGAATCCAGTCCTCTGGATGGCTGCGACGAGCCTGTTGGAGCTGGGCATAGTGCACGATCACCTTCGATCGTTCTTCGGAGCCGGCGACCTTCGCCGGTGACCCCAGTGTGTGCTCGCAGAGTGACCGCGACGGTGCCCGGTTGACCGCCCTCGGTGGACCGTTGTGGTGGTGCGTTGACGCTGACATGTCGTTGACATGAGGTGCTCGCGGGTGACCGGACGGTGCCCGGGGCGCCCGCTGGTGGGGGCGGCGGTGACCGTTGTGGCCGTGTCGACGCCGGGGACGCTCGGGGCCCGGGCCCCGCTCACACGCGCTCGACCTGCGGTCCCATGGCGCTCAGTCGCCGCGCGGTCGCCGACCGCAGCTCCCTGCCGGTGATGATCCGTTCGACGGCGCGCACGTGCGCGAAGCGGACGAAGGTCGAGTGCCCGAACTTCATGTGGCTGCCGACGAACACCGCCCTGCGGGCGACGGCCAGCGCAGTCTCCTTGACCGCGGCCACGGCCGGGTCCGGAGTGGTCATCCAGCCATCGTCGGTGACGCCGTTGGCGCCGATGAAGGCCAGGTCCGGCTCCATGCGCCCCAGCATGGCGGTGGCCCAGTGGTCGACGGCGCCGAGCGTGGTCGGCCGCACTCGGCCGCCGACGCAGATGACGGTGTAGCGCGGCCGCTTCGCGAGCTCGACCGCCACCGGCAGGGAGGCGGTCACCACCGTGAGGTCGCGGTCGGCGGGCAGGGCGCGACCTACGAGCAGCGGCTGGTTGCCCTCGTCGAGGAAGACCGTCTCGGCGTCCTCCAGGAAGGCGGCGGCCGCGCGGGCGATGCGCGCCTTCTCCTCGGCCTGGTAGGTGGACCGGAAGGACTGGCTGGTCTCGTATGCGGCGGACTCGGCGGCCGTGACCCGCCCGTAGGAGCGGATGATGCGGCCGGTCGACTCCAGCTGGCGCAGGTCGCGGCGGATCGTCTCCACGGACACCCCGAACAGCGCCGGCAGCGCGGCCACCTCTGCCTCGCCGTGCTGGCGCAGGCGGGCGACGAGGGCCTCCCGGCGTGCGCGGGCGCCCGACGCGGCGGAGCCGGGCTGCTCAGCGGGTGTGTGGCTGGTGTGGGGCGTGGGAGCGGCGTCGGCGGCGGTCATGGCCCCATCCTGCCGTCTGAGGGGCGCCGCCGGAGCAGCCGGGCCCAGACACGGCGCCGGTCCGGTGGGGACCCCTGTCTCCATCGGACCGGCGCCGTGTGCGTGTCAGTGCGCGATGACGACGCGCAGGTTGCGCGGGCCGTGCACGCCGTTGACGCGCACGAGCTCGATGTCGCTGGTGGCCGAGCCGCCGGCGATCCACGTCGTCGGGCGGGTCGGGTGCTGGCCCAGCACGTCCACGGCCTGGGGGACCGTCGGCATGATCATGCCGCGCTCGATGACGACGACGTGCGTGTCCGGCACCAGCGTGATGGCCCGGCGCCCCTGGTCCGGCTCGCCGTCGAGGCAGATCGTGCCGGACAGGGAGATGGACACCCGCGAGCAGGTGACGACGGCGTCGATCTCGTTGAGCTCGAGCGTGGGGACCGGCTCCTCTCGGGAGTCCTCGCGCATGGTGCGGCCCCCGCGGGCGGCGGCCTCCTTGTAGGCCTCGGGCAGGCCGGCGGGCACGACGACGCTGCGCGCGCCCTGGTCCACGAGGAAGGCGTCGATCGCGTCGGCGACCTGGGCCTCCTCACGGGCCTCGACGACCTTGGCGGAGTAGTCCTCGAGCTTCTCGACCATGTCCGCGACCACCGGGTCCGAGCCGGGGGCGTGCTCGCCCTGGCGGATGTAGTCGCGCGGGATCTCGCGGACGGGACGCCCCTGCTGCGAGCGGGAGATGGCGTCGCGGGCGCGGGCGAGGATGGCGGTCTTGGCGTCCATGCTCAGGCCTCCTCATCGTCGTTGGTGCGGGTGGTCATGCCGTGCGGGCCGGCGAGCGGGATGCCCATGACGGGGGCGTCCGTGCGCGGCGCGCTGGCGTCCGAGTCCGGGTGGGTGCGCTTCCACCACTCGCGGAAGGACTCCTTGGGCGTGACGGGCACGTCGCGCGAGCTGGTCCACCCCTCGACGACGGGCACCGGCATGTGGCCGATGCGGCCCTTCTTGCCGCCGAGCAGGCGGGTGGCCTTGGCCCCCTGGTCGACGAGGTTCCAGACCTTGCTGTTGCTCATCGCCGGGCCGGTCACCCCCATCGCCAGGTCCCAGATGTCCGGCACCGCGCGGCGCTTGATGTCCACGGAGCGGGCGCGCAGGTGGATGAGGATCGTCGGGATGTCGATCTTGACGGGGCAGACCTCGCCGCAGGCCCCGCACAGGGAGGAGGCGAAGGGCAGGGTGTGGACCGGGTCGTCGTCGGCGAGCCCCTGGGTCAGCTGCGGGGTGAGGATCGCGCCGATGGGGCCGGGGTAGACCGAGCCGTAGGCGTGGCCGGAGGTGTGCTGGTAGACGGGGCAGATGTTCATGCAGGAGCCGCAGCGGATGCAGGCTAGGGCCTGGCGCCCGATGGCGTCCGACAGGACCTTGGTGCGTCCGTTGTCCATGAGGATGAGGTGGAACTCCTGAGGGCCGTCGCCGGGGGTGACACCGGTCCACATGGAGGTGTAGGGGTTCATGCGCTCGCCGGTGGCCGAGCGCGGCAGGAGCTGGGCGAAGATCTCGGCGTCCTGGTAGCGGGGGACGAGCTTCTCGATGCCCATGAGGGTGATGAGCGTGTCCGGCAGGGTCAGGCACATGCGGCCGTTGCCCTCGGACTCGAAGATCGAGACGGTACCGGTCTCCGCGATGCCCATGTTGGTGCCGGAGATGGCGACGGGGGCGTGCAGGAACTTCTTGCGCAGGTGGGCGCGGGCGGCCCCGGCCAGCTCCTCGGGGGTGTCGGACAGGTCCGCGGGGGCGTCGTCCATGCGGTCGAGGAAGATACCGCGCACCTCGGAGCGGTTGCGGTGGATGGCGGGCACGACGATGTGGGAGGGCATGTCGTCGGCGAGCTGGACGATCATCTCGGCGAGGTCGGTCTCGTGGGCGGTGATGCCCTCGGACTTCAGGTGCTCGTTGAGGTTCGTCTCCTGGGTGGCCATGGACTTGACCTTGACGACGTCGTCGCAGCCCTTGGAGCGCAGGATCTCGGTGACGATCTTGTTGGCCTCGGCGGCGTCGCGCGCCCAGTGGACGATGCCGCCGTGGGCGGTGACATTGGCCTCGAACTGCTCGAGCAGCTCGGGCAGGCGGGAGGCGACCTCGAACTTGACGGCCTCGGCGGCGTCGCGCAGGGCCTCCCAGTCCGGCATCTCGTCCACGCGCATCTGCCGCTTGTTACGGATCGTGCGTGTGGCGTGGCCGAGGTTGCGGCGCATCTGCGTGTTGGCGAGGGTCTTCTGGGCGCCCTCACGGAAGGTGGGGCCCCAGCGCAGGGCGTCCTCGGGGATGTCGACGGTGGTGCGCCACCCTCCGGTGTGGGCGGCCGGGGCGTCGGGCATGCCCAGGAAGGTGGGCTCCGCGGCGGTGCGGGGGAGGTCTGTCTGCGTCATCGTGACACCACCTGGGCGCTAGCGGGGGCGAAGGAGATGTTGCCCTGGAAGGGGGCCTCCTTGGTGGAGGCGAGGATCTCGGCGAGGTGCATGACGCGCACGCCGGACTGGACGCGGGAGAGGGCTCCGCCGATGTTCATCATGCAGGAGTAGTCGCCGGTGCACAGCACCTCGGCCCGGGTGGACATGACGTTCGCGGCCTTCTGGGAGACCATGGCGGTGGAGACCTCGGGGTTCTTGACCGAGAAGGTGCCGCCGAAGCCGCAGCAGACCTCCTTCTCGGGCAGGTCGATGAGGGTCAGTCCCTCGACGGCCTGCAGGAGCCGGTAGGGGCGGTCGCCGACGTGGGCGACGCGCACCGAGTGGCAGGTGGGGTGGTAGGTGACCGTGTGGGGGAAGTAGGCGCCGACGTCGGTGAGCCCGAGGACGTCGACAAGCAGCTCGGACAGGTCGTAGGTGTGGGCGCCGATGCGGTCGACCTGCTTGGCCAGGGCGGTGTCCCCGACGTGGTCGGCGACGATGCGCTGCTCGTGGCGGGCGGCCCCGGCGCAGGAGCCGGAGGGGACGACGATGGCGTCCCACTGGTGGTCGAGGACGGGCTCGAAGGTCCTCACGTGGTTGCGGGTGATCTCGGCGGCCTGGTCGAAGTAGCCGGTGTTGGCGTGCATCTGGCCGCAGCAGACCTGGCTCTCGGGGAACACGACCTCGTGCCCCAGGCGCTCGAGGATGCTGACGGTCGCTTGAGCGGCCTGGGTGAACATGGCGTCTGCGAGACATGTCGCGAACAGTGCGATTCGCACGGGTGGGGTCCTTCCTCCACGACGTCGTTGACGGGGCGGACCCAGGTTAAGAGCGTGTGACGGAGGTCCTGGCCCGTGCGCGACCACCCGCGTCGTCTCGCATGTCGAAACGCCGGTGCGGCGGGGAAAAGTCGGTGTGTCGCGACAGGGCTGCGGGTGCGCTGCCGGAGCCTGCTGGGCCCGTGGGTGGGGGCTATTGCGCAAACAGTGGCTGAGGTTTTGCCGGCGGTGCTCCGTGGTGGACGGTCCCGACGGCGAGGCAGGAGCCGGCAGGCGGCCCGACGGCGAGCGGCCCGTGGACGCGAACCGGCCCGCCCGCGTGTGCGGGACGGGCCGGTGCGGCTCGCGCCGGGTGCCGCTCCGGGGCCGCCGTGGTCCGAGGGCTCAGGGCATGTAGAAGCTGAGCACCCCCGAGGAGGCCAGGAAGGTGATGGTGCACAGCAGCAGGAGCAGGCCGATCGAGTAGGGCGCGACCTTCTTGAGGATCTCCGCGTCCTTGCCGGGGGCGTCGAGGGCGGAGGTCGCCACCGCCAGGTTCTGCGGGGAGACGAGCTTGCCCAGGCCGCCGCCGGCCGTGTTGGCGGCCAGGAGCACCTGCGGGTCCAGGTGGGCGCCGGCCGCGGCGGTCGCCTGGAGGTTGGCGAAGAGGGCGCCCGCCGAGGTCGCCGAGCCGGCGACCGCCGTGCCCAGCCAGCCCAGCGTCGGCGAGATGAAGGCGAAGGCCGCGCCCGTGGACGCCAGGGCGGCGCCGACGGCGGTGGTCTGGCCCGAGAAGTTCATGACGTAGGCCAGTGACATCACCAGGACGATGGTGAGGATCGACAGCCGCAGGTTGTAGATCGTGCGCGGCAGGACCATGAGCATCTGGGGGACGGAGGTCGGGAAGCGGCCGCCGGAGGAGACCAGGCCGTAGACGACGGCGACGACCAGCCCGGTGACGAAGATCCACGTGCCCGGGTTGGACAGGACCTGCAGGGTGTAGACCGCCGAGCTCGCGGGCTCGCCCGTGGGCGTGAGCAGGTTGCCGTAGATGCCGGGCCAGGGGATCTTGACGTCCGTGGAGGACAGGAAGGCGGACAGGGGGGCGACGAGCTTGGTGGTCGCGATGATGACGACGACGAGGACGTAGGGGAGCAGCGCCAGGCTGATGCGGCCGGCGTCGGGACGGTCCGTCTCGTTGACGCTCGTGCGGGCGTCCTCGGGGGTCCGGGGGGTCCACACGGCCAGGAAGAGCGTGCAGGCGACGAGGGAGAGCAGGGCGGCCGAGACGGCCGTGAGCTCGTAGGAGACCTGGGAGACGACGAAGTGGCCGACGGCCATGGCGGCGCCGCCGACGAGGGCGAGCGGCCACAGCTGCTTGACGCCGCGCATCCCGTCGATGATGAACAGGACGACGAGCGGGACGAGGACGGCGATGATCGCGGTCATACGGCCCATGACGGCGGCGACGGCGACGGGGTCCTCGCCGCCCAGGCGGCCGGCGGTCGTCGTCGGGATCGCCATGGCGCCGAAGCCGACGTTGATGCCGTTGGCGACCATGGCGGTGACGGCGGCCTTGACCTTGGGCATCCCGAGGGACAGGAGCATGGCGCAGGTGATGGCGACGGGGGCGCCGAAGCCGGCGAGGCCCTCGAGCAGGCCGGAGAAGCACCAGGCGATGATGAGGGCCTGGGCCCGCTGGTCGCCCTTGCCGATGAGGTCGAAGACGGACTTGAGGTCCTCGGCGCGGCCGGAGGTCTCGGTGAGGTTGTAGAGCCAGACGGCCGCCACGATGATGTAGACGATCGGCATCAGGCCCATGGTGGCGCCCTGGGTGGCGGACAGCAGGCTCATGCCCACCGGCATGTGGAAGGCGGCCGCGGCGATGAGCACCGACAGGACGAGCGCGATGAGCGAGCACCAGTGCGTCTTGACCTTGAACACGCCCATGAGGACGAAGAACACGATGAGGGGCAGCAGCCCGACGACCGCGGAGAGGAAGACGTTGCCGCCGACGGCGGTGGTCGAGGGGGTGAAGGCGAGCGGCACGAGGGCGCTCAGGGCGGTGGGACTCACGTGATTCACTTCCAGGGTCGGGAGCGGGACGTCGTTGTCGATGTCCCCGGCTGGGTCGGGCTGATTCTGGCACCTCGGGCGGCCGTGCACGAACATGACGAGGAGGTCGTGGTGACCAGGACTGGATTCTATACCCCCGGGGGTATAGAATCCTCGCGTTCCGACACCCCGAGGGGAGCCTGCGCCGGCTGCCAGAGCCGGCCTGCCAGACTCCGAGGGGCACCGAGAGAAAGGACCCTCCCATGTGCCGTCCCGTGACCTGCAAGACCTGCGGCAAGACCACCTGGGCCGGCTGCGGCCAGCACGTCGACGCCGTCAAGGCCTCCGTCCCCGCCTCCCAGTGGTGCACCTGCGACCGCAGCGCCCCCAAGCCGGGCGCCGCCCCCGCCGGAGGCTTCCTCTCCCGCCTGCTCGGAGGCCGCTGACCCATGACCAGCCCGACCCCCGCCCGCCGGGTCATCGTCGTCGGCGGCGTCGCCGCCGGCATGAGCGCCGCCACCCGCCTGCGCCGCCTCGACGAGCGCGCGAGCATCACCGTCCTCGAGCGCGGCGAGCACGTCTCCTTCGCCAACTGCGGCCTGCCGTACTACGTCGGCGGCGTCATCGAGGACCGCGACGACCTCCTCCTCCAGACCCCCGCCTCCCTGCGCGAGCGCTTCGGTATCGACGTGCGCGTGCGCACCGAGGCCCTGAGCGTCGACCGCCGGGCCCGCACCGTCCACGTGCGCACCACCGCCCCCGACGGCACCACCGGTGAGGAGGAGCTGGCCTACGACGCCCTCGTCCTGGCCCCCGGCGCCCGCCCCTTCGTCCCCCCGGTCCCCGGCGTCGAGCGCGCCCTGACCCTGCGCGACGTCGCCGACGCCGACGCCCTGGCCGCCGCCGTGGCCACCGGCGGCCCCGACGGCGCCCCCGCCCGCTCCGCCCTCGTCCTGGGGGCCGGCTTCATCGGCATCGAGACCGCCGAGAACCTCCACCACCGGGGCCTGGCCGTCACCGTCGTCGAGCTGGCCGACCACGTCCTGCCCCCGCTGGACGAGGAGATGGCCGCCCCCGTCGCCGCCCGCCTCGCCCAGGCCGGCATCGAGGTCCGCACCGGCGTGTCCGTCGCCTCCCTCACCGAGCGCGAGGCGCTGCTCACCGACGGCACCAGCGTGCCCGCCGACGTCGCCGTCGTCGCCGTCGGGGTCCGCCCCGACTCCACGCTCGCCCGCGAGGCCGGGCTCGAGGTCGACGACCGCGGCGGCATCGTCGTCGACGCCGAGCAGCGCACGAGCGACCCCGCCATCTGGGCCGCGGGCGACGCCGCCGTCAAGGCCGGTGCCATCGACGGCGCCCCGGCCCTCGTCGCCCTCGCCCAGACCGCCAACCGCCACGGCAGGGTCGTCGCCGACTCGATCGTCGGCCGCCCGGCGCGCTCCGTGCCCACCATCGCCACCGCCATCGTCGGCGTCCTCGGCCTGCAGGTCGCCATGACCGGGTGGAGCGAGAAGCGGGCGCGCGCCGCGGGCCTGGACGTCGCCGTCGTCCACGTCCACCCCTCCGACCACGCCGGCTACTACCCCGGCGCCCAGTCGATGAGCCTCAAGCTCGTCGCCGAGGCCGGCACGGGACGCGTCCTCGGCGCCCAGGGCGTGGGCCCCTCCGGCGTCGACAAGCGCATCGACGTCATCTCCACCGCGATCCGCGCGGGCCTGACGGCCCCCGACCTCGCCGACCTCGAGACCACCTACGCCCCGCCCTTCGGCTCGGCCAAGGACCCGGTGACGATGCTCGGGCTCGTCGCGGACAACACGCTGTCCGGCCTGACCCCCACGATCCAGTGGCACGAGCTCGACGAGGCCGTCGCCGCCGGGGCGAGCGTCGTGGACGTGCGCAGCGCCGCCGAGTACGAGCGGGGCCACATCCCCGGCGCCGTCAACATCAGCGTCGACGGCATGCGCGAGCACCTGGACGAGCTCCCCGACGGCCCGCTCATCGTCTCCTGCCAGGTGGGCCTGCGCGGTCACGTCGCCGCGCGCCTGCTGCTCCAGCACGGGCGCGAGGTGCGCAACCTCGACGGCGGCTGGCGCACCTGGTCCGCCGTCCACGGCGCCGGCGTCACCGGCCCCGAGCCCGGGCAGGTGCGCTGATGGCCGTCGAGCTCGACCCCGAGGAGCTGCGCCCCACCATCACGCGCCTCAAGCGCGCCCGCGGCCAGCTCGACGGCGTCATCCGCATGCTCGAGGAGGGGCGCGACTGCGAGGCCGTGGTCACGCAGGTCGCCGCTGTGTCCAAGGCCGTGGACCGCGCCGGCTTCGCCATCATCGCGACCGGGCTGCGCACCTGCTACGCGGACGAGCCCTCCGGCGAGGGCGTGGACGTCAAGCGCCTGGAGAGGCTGTTCCTCTCCCTGTCCTGATCCCGTTCCCGGGCCCCGCCGCGGGGCCCGGGAACGGGGCGGCCCGCCCGGGCGGCTGCCCTGATGGCGGCCTGGATGGCTCCGCCCGGTCTGCCCGGACTACCCGGTCTACTCGATGACGTCCTCGTCCACCCAGTCCAGGGTGCGCTCGACCGCCTTGCGCCAGTTGCGGAACAGGCGCTCGCGCTCGGCCTCGGGCATCCGCGGCTCCCAGCGCCGGCCCTCCGCCCAGTTGTCGACGACGTCCTGGGTTCCCGACCAGAAGCCCACCGCGATGCCCGCCGCGTAGGCCGCGCCCAGCGCCGTCGTCTCCGCCACGCGCGGGCGCACCACCGGCACACCCACCTGGTCCGCCTGGAACTGCATGAGCAGCTCGTCGCGGGTCATGCCGCCGTCGACCTTGAGCTCGGTCAGGCGCGAGCCCGTGGCCGCGGCGTCGCGGTTCATCGCCTCCAGCACCTCGCGGGCCTGGAAGGCGGTGGCCTCCTCGACGGCGCGCGCGATGTGCGCCTTGTTGACGAAGCGGGTCAGCCCCACGAGCACCCCGCGCGCGTCGGGCCGCCAGTGCGGGGCGAAGAGCCCCGAGAAGGCCGGCACGAAGTAGGCGCCGCCGTTGTCCTCGACGCTGCGGGCCAGCTCCTCGACCTGGCGCGAGTCGGTGATGATGCCGAGGTTGTCACGCAGCCACTGCACGAGCGAGCCCGCCACCGCGATGGAGCCCTCCAGGGCGTACACGGGCGCCTCGCCCTCGATCTGGTAGGCGACGGTGGTGAGCAGGCCGTTGTCGCTGCGCACCGGCTCGGTGCCCGTGTTCATGAGCATGAAGCAGCCCGTGCCGTAGGTGTTCTTCGCCTGCCCCCTCTCGAAGCAGGCCTGCCCGAAGGTCGCCGCCTGCTGGTCGCCCAGGATCCCGGCGACCGGCGTGTCCACCAGCAGGCCGTTGCGCCGGCCGTGCCCGTAGACCGTGGCCGAGGGGCGGATCTCGGGCAGCATGGACAGCGGGATGCCCATGTCCGCGCAGATCTCCTCGTTCCAGTCGAGGGTGTCGATGTTCATGAGCATCGTGCGCGAGGCGTTGGTGACGTCCGTGGCGTGCACGCCGCCGTTGACGCCGCCCGTGAGGTTCCACAGGACCCACGAGTCCATCGTGCCCATGAGCAGGTCCCCGGCCTCGGCCCGCTCGCGCGCGCCCTCGACGTTCTCCAGGACCCAGGCGACCTTCGGGCCCGCGAAGTAGGTCGCCAGCCCCAGGCCCACCCGGTCCTTGTAGCGGTCGTAGTCGTGCACGCCGTCCGGGGCCTGGGCGGCACGTGGGGAGGCGGCCGCCAGGCGGTCGCAGATGGCCTGCGTGCGCGTGTCCTGCCAGACGATGACGTGGTGGACGGGCTCGCCCGTGCGGCGGTCCCACACGACGGCGCTCTCACGCTGGTTCGTCAGGCCCACGGCGGCGATCTCATGGCGGTTGACCTCCGCCTTCGACAGGACCCCGGCGACGACGGCGCGCACGTTGGCCCAGATCTGCACGGCGTCGTGCTCCACCCAGCCGGCCCGGGGCAGGATCTGGTCGTGCTCGGCCTGGTCGACGGCGACGACCGAGCCGGCGTGGTCGAAGAGGATCGCGCGCGAGGAGGTCGTGCCCTGGTCGATGGCGAGCACGTAGCGGGGGCCAGGAGCGGCAGCGCGGTCGACTGCGTCGGTGCCGACGGCGCTGCCGGCCCCGGTCTCGTGCGCACCGGTGGTCGTCGTGGGGCTGGGGGACGTCATCGTCTGGGCTCCCTGTGTGAGTCCGGCCGGCGGGCCGGTGAGTCGGGCTGGCGGTTCGAGATGGTGCCGAGTGTGTCAGATGGCGACCTCGACCTGGGCGACGGCGGCCGCGTCGGTCGCCTCCTTCTCGGCGGCCAGGACCTGCTCGACCCGGGCCGCGTAGGCGGCCTTCTCAGCCTCGACGGCGGCCGCGTCCCAGCCGAGCAGCGGGGCCATGACCTCAAGGACCTCGTCCGCGGCGCCCAGGCCGTGGTCGCGGCGCTCGATGTCCAGGCGCACGCGCCGCAGGAGCACGTCGTCGAGGTGGGCGGCGCCCTCGTGGGTCACGGCCCAGGCGACCTCCGCCTTGAGGAAGGCGGGCTCGGCGGCCAGCGGCTCGCCCAGCCCCGGCTCGGCGTCGATCGTCTCGAGCAGGGCGGGCAGCTCGTCGCCGTAGCGGTCGAGCAGGTGGGTCACGCGCGCCAGCGTCCAGCCGCGCTCGCGGGCGATGTCACCGGCCCGGTCCGCGACCTCGTGGTAGCCGGCGGCGCCGACCAGCGGCAGGTCCGCCGTGGCGGAGGGGTGCGCCTTGGCCCCGGCCTCGCCCAGGGCGTGGTCGACGGCGTCGGCGGCCATGACCCGGTAGGTGGTGAGCTTGCCTCCGGCGATGGCCGTCAGGCCCGGCACGATGCGGGTGACCGTGTGCTCGCGCGAGACCTTGGTGGAGGAGGCCTCGGCCCCGGGGCGCAGGCGGGGCTGCAGCAGCGGGCGCAGCCCGGCGTACACGCCGATGACGTCCTCGCGGCTGATGGGGCGCTCCAGGACGGCGTTGGCGTGCTCCAGGACGTAGTCGATGTCCGCGGAGGTCGCCACCGGCTTGGCCACGTCCTCGCTCCACGGGGTGTCCGTGGTGCCGATGACCCAGTAGCGCGGCCACGGGATGATGAACAGGACGGACTTCTCGGTGCGCAGGAAGATGCCGGTCTCGGCGTCGATGGCCTCGCGGGGCACGACGACGTGGATGCCCTTGGAGGCGAGGACCTTGAGGCCGCCCTCACTGGTGGCCAGGTCCTGGGTGTCCTCGGTCCACACCCCGGTGGCGTTGATGACCTGGCGGGCGCGGACCTCGTGCGTCCGCCAGGTCTCGAGGTCGGTGACGACGGCGCCGGTGACGCTGTCGCCCTGGCGCAGGAAGCCGGTCACCTTGGTGCGGCTGGCGGCGAGGGCGCCCAGGCCGACGGCGGTGCGCACGAGGTCGATGACCAGGCGGGCGTCGTCGACGCGCGCGTCGTAGAACTGGATGGCGCCGGCGAGCCGGGAGGTGTCCAGGGCGGGGGCCAGGGCCTTGGTGCCCTTGCGGCCCAGGTGCTTCTGGGCGGGGACGGTCTGGTGGCCGCGGGCGCCGGCCAGGGCCAGGGCGTCGTACATGCCGATCCCGACGGCGGAGTAGGAGCGCTCGACCTGGTGCTTGAGGGGCCAGAGGAAGGGCTGGGCCTTGACCAGGTGGGGGGCGGTGCGGGTGAGCAGGCGGCCGCGCTCGGTGAGGGACTCGTGCACGAGGGCGAAGTTGAGCTGGTAGAGGTAGCGCAGACCGCCGTGGACGAGCTTGGAGGACCATGAGGAGGTGCCCGACGCCCAGTCGCCCATCTCGACGATGCCCGTGCGCAGGCCGCGGCTGGCGGCGTCCACCGCGATGCCGGCGCCGGTGACGCCCCCGCCGACGACGAGGACGTCCAGTCCCTCCGCCGCGCTCATGGCCTCCAGCGCGGCGCTGCGCTGGGCGGTGGTCAGGGCGCTGTCGGTGTGGCTGGTGGTGCTCATGGCTGCTCCTCGGGTCAGGCGCCGCGGGGTGCCCGGGCGTGTCGGCACGTGTCCTCCTCAAGGATCACGAGGGTGTGCGAGGATGAGCAAGCATCATGCACGAACGTGCACCACCGGAGGGGAGGACCTGGGACGATGCCCACCACACGGAGCGCGGCCGCCACCGCCCCCACCGCCACGAGCCCCGGCGCCGTCTACACCGCCGCCTCGATGTACTACGCGCAGGGCGAGACCATGGAGGTCATCGCCCGCCACCTGGGCGTCTCGCGCTCCACCGTCTCCCGCCTGCTCGCCCGCGCCCGCGACGAGGGAGTCGTGCGCATCGAGCTGCGCGAGCCCGGAGCCGCCGGCAGCCTCGAGCGCCACCTCCTCGACGAGCACGGCGTGCGCGCCCGCATCGTCCACGTGCGCGAGGGCACCACCGAGATCCACCGCCTCCAGCAGGTCGCCGCCGTCGCCGCCACCACCCTCACCGAGATGATCGACGCCGAGGCCGCCCAGGCCGGTACCACCCGCCCCGACGGGCCGGCCGCCGTCGGCCATGACACGGCCCCGGACGCGGACGGCGGGCTCGTCGTCGGCGTCGCCTGGGGCACCACCATGGGAGAGCTCGGCGCCGCCCTGCCCACCCGGCGCGTGCCCGGACTCACCCTCGTCCAGCTCAACGGCGCCTCCGACCCCCTGCGCGAGGGCCCCAGCGCGGGGGACGTCCTGTCCCGCATGGGCCAGTGCCTGGGAGCACGGACCATCGCCTTCCCCGTGCCCGCCTTCTTCGACCAGGTCGCCACCCGCCGGGCCATGTGGTCCGAGCGCTCCGTCAAGCGCGTCCTCGCCGTCGCCGAGCGCGCCCGCATCGCCGTCTTCGGCGTCGGCTCGCTCAGCTCGGAGCTGCCCAGCCAGGTCTACTCCGGCGGCCACCTCACCCGCGCGGACCTCGCCGTCGCCCGCCGCGAGGAGGTCGTCGGGGACGTGTGCACCGTCCTCCTGCGCGCCGACGGCACCTGGCGTGACATCGACCTCAACGCCCGGGCCACCGGCCCCACGCCCGCCCAGCTCGCCCGCGTCCCGCGCAGACTGTGCGTCGTGGCCGGCACCGGCAAGGCCCGTGCCGCGCTCGCGGCCCTGCGCGCCCGGGTCGCCACCGACCTCGTCATCGACGGCGCCACCGCCCGCGCCGTCCTGGCGCTCAGCCACCGGCAGGACCACCGGAAGGACAGGACATGACCCCCACCACCGTCCACGCCAGCCGTGCGGTCAGGGCCCTCGACGGCGGCGTCCTCCTGCGCCCCGCCCTGCCGCGCGACGCCCGCGCCATCAGCGAGCTCGTGCGCCCCTACGCCGAGCGCCGCATCCTCATCGCCAAGGACCTCATCAGCTACTTCGAGGACATCCAGGAGTTCAGCGTCGCCGAGACCGGCCACGGCGGCGAGCACGGCGCGGCCCCCGGCGCCCACGAGGTGGTCGGCTGCGGGGCCCTGCACGTCATGTGGGACGACATCGCCGAGGTCCGCACCCTCGCCGTGCGGCCCGACCACCTCCACCGCCGCCTCGGCTCCGCCCTCCTCACCCGCCTCGTGGAGCAGGCGCGCGCGCTGGGCCTGCGACGGGTCTTCTGCCTCACCTTCGAGGTCGGCTTCTTCCAGGCGCACGGCTTCAGACCCATCGAGGGCACGCCCGTGGGCACCGACGTCTTCAGCGAGATGGTCCGCTCCCACGACGACGGCGTCGCCGAGTTCCTCGACCTCGCACGCGCCAAGCCCAACACCCTGGGCAACACCCGCATGCTCCTCGAGCTGTGAGCGGGGCCGTGGACGCTGCCGGGGCGGCGAGTGCCCTGGTCACCGGCGTCGCCGGGCCCGAGGCGGCCCGCGAGGTCATCGACTGGTACGACGAGAACGCCCGCGACCTGCCCTGGCGCAGGTCCGGCACCAGCCCCTACGCCGTCCTCGTCTGCGAGGTCATGAGCCAGCAGACCCCCGTCGAGCGCGTCCTGCCCGCCTGGCGCGAGTGGCTGGGCCGCTGGCCCGACCCCGCCGCCCTGGCCGGTGCCGACACCGGCGAGGTCCTGCGCGTGTGGGGGCGCCTGGGCTACCCGCGCCGGGCCCTGCGCCTCATCGAGATGGCGCGCACCGTCGTCGAGCAGCACGGCGGTGTCCTGCCCGAGGACACCGCCTCCCTCCTCGCCCTGCCGGGGGTGGGCCCCTACACGGCCGGCGCCGTCCTCGCCTTCGCCCACGGGCGCCGGGCCCTCGCCCTCGACACGAACGTGCGCCGGGTCCTCGCCCGCGCCCACGCGGGCACGGCCCTGGCCCCGCCCACCCTCACCCGGGCCGAGACCGCCCGCGCTGACGCCCTTCAGCCCGCCTCCGACGCCGAGGGCTCGGCCTGGTCCGCCGCTGTCATGGAGCTGGGTGCCCTCGTGTGCACCGCGCGCGCCCCGCGCTGCGGCCAGTGCCCCTGGCGCGAGCGCTGCGCCTGGCTCGCCGCCGGCCAGCCGGCCGACGAGCACGCCTCCCGGCGCCGCACCCAGGCCTGGCACGGCACGGACCGCCAGGCCCGCGGACTCGTCATGGCCCGGCTGCGCGAGGCGCCGGTGGGGGCCGTGGTGGGGCGCGAGGTCCTGCTCCGGGCCGCCGCGCTCGCAGGAGCCCGGGGCGGGGAGGCGTCCGGCCGGGCCGGCACCGCGGACCGGGACCAGCCTCAACGGGCCCTGGCGGGCCTGCTCGCCGACGGGCTCATCGCCACCGACGACGGCGGCGAGACCTACCGCCTGCCCTGAGCACGCTCCGCCTTCTCTCCCCTCCCCTTGCCCTCTCGATCTTCTTGGTTTGTGTTCGAGGTTCTTGGGGTTGTGGGGTGGTTTGGCGCGCGTGGTGAGGGGTTCGGGGGTGGTGGGTTCTAGTGGCCTTGGGCGTGTTCGGCGTCGTCGGTCAGGACGGAGGTCAGGCGGATGAGGTTGAAGGGGGTGG
>NZ_JACJVC010000019.1 GCF_023369555.1 Actinomyces sp. AC-20-1
GGGGCGCTCGGTGCCGCGCGGGGCCCGGGCGGGGGTCTCATCGGTGCGGGCGGCCTCGCCGCCACGGCTGGGCTCCGCGGTGCGGGCGGCCTCGCCGCCACGGCCGGAGTCTCCGGCACGGGGGGACGCGCCGCCGTCGCGGATGGCGGCGATGAGCTCGCTCTTGCGCAGGCGGGAGGTGCCCTTGAGCCCCATGGAGGCGGCGAGCTTCTGCAGCTCGGCCAGGCGCATGGTCGAGAGGGAGGCGTGGGAGGTCTCGGTCACGAGTGTCCTTCTGTGTGCTGCCGGGGAGCGCCGGCGGACGCCGGTGCGGTCCGGGATGCCGTCCGGTGACGGCATCGACGTGGTGGGGACTCCCCCGGAGGCGTTCACGGGGGTCAGTCGTGCAGCTCGGGGTGACGGAGGGGCTGGTGGCCGGGGCTCCGGTCCTCCTGCGGCTGCAGGCGGCGGTGCGGTGCGATCCGCAGGGCCGTCGGTGCCACTGTAGCAGCGAGTCGGGCTGCGTCGAGAGCCCAGACCGGTGCCGTGGCCCACGCGGTCCCACGCACCGGCCTCGCCGCCCGTCGAGGCCGGTGCGTCACCCACGGGCCGGCAACGACGGGGCAGCACTGGCGTGCCTGCGGCCCGGCCGGCCGCACGGCTACCCGGGTGGCACGCTCATGGGGATCGGCAGTACGCACCACCCGCGTGATTCCACGGTTTCCAGACTCGACCAGGTTGTGTCCCGCGGCTCCCATGTGCATGAGCACCTCTCACGCACATGGGAGCACGGGCACCCTGTCCGACGTCAGCGCACGCCCCCTGGGACACCAACGAGAACCCCGGGTACCCATGAGCACCAGGACACGTTGAGCGTGCCACCACCGCACCGGCCACCGGCCCGCGGGGCCTCAGCGCGGGCAGGACCGTGCCGGGTGTCAGCGACGGCGGCCGAGGAGGGCGTCCATGGGGGTGAAGTCGCTCATGGCGTCCACGGGCGCCTGGCGCGGGAAGCGGTCGATGTAGCGGGCCAGCTCCTCGCCGGCCCGGGTGATGCGCTCGGCGAGCGGCGCGGTGCCGTCGCGACCCGCACCGCCCTCGTCCCAGGCGGCGCCGAAGTCCTCGCTGGCGGCGAAGACGGCGAGGGTCGTCGGCACGGCCCTGAGGTGGGCGAAGAGGGGACGCATGGCGCTCTCGGTGACGAGCGAGTGGCGGGCGGTGCCCGCGGTGGCGCCCATGAGGACGGGCGCCGCGCGCAGGGTGCCCTCGGGCAGGATGTCGATGAAGGACTTGAACAGGCCGGAGTAGGAGGCCTGGAAGACGGGGCTGACGGCGATGACGCCGTCGGCCCCGGCGAGCGCGTCGACGGCTTCGCGCAGGGTCTGGCTCATGGGCCCGCCGACGCTGGCCAGGGCGATGTCGGCGGCGAGCGGCCTGAGGGCGACGGGGGTGACGCTGGCCAGGCGCGAGGTGCTCTCGAGGGCGGTGCGCGTGGCGGCGGCGAGGCGCTCGGCGAGCATCTGCGAGGTGGAGGGCGTCGAGACGCCGGCGTGGAGCGTCACGAGGTGGGCGAATCGACCCATCTGGGTGTGGTCGTAGGCGTCGGTGCCGTCGGCGTAGGCGGGGGCGCTGACGGGGGCGGCGGTCGAGGTGGTGCCAGCGGGCTCGGTCATGCGTGGGACCTCCGTCCGGTGAGAGGGTCGTAGGTGGCGGCGAGGGCGAAGGGCTCCTCGGCGGGCTGGGGCTCGCCGGTGAGGATGGCGCGGTGGCGCGGGTGGAGCGGGGCGTCGGGGACGTCGGCGGAGCGGTCGGGGCCCTCGAGCTCGGCGCGCAGGGCAGGGACGACCTCGCTGCCCAGCAGCGCGATCTGGTCCAGGACCTCCTCGTGGGGCACGCCGCCCATGTCGAGGACGAAGGCCTGGCGCTGGTAGGGGCCGACGAGCGCGGTGTAGCGCAGGTACTTCTCGACCACCTGCTCGGGGGTGCCGACGGCGAGCGGGGTGTGGGCGGTCATCTCCTCCAGGGAGGCGCCCTGGTAGACGTAGGTGTTGCGGAAGTAGGGCGCGTAGCGCTCGAGAGCCTCCTTCTGGGTGGGGGCGATGAAGACCTGGCCGCCGAGGCCGACGTAGGCCTGCTCGGCGGGTCCGTGCCCGTAGTGCTCGAAGCGCTGGCGGTAGAGGTCGACCATCTGCCTCACGTGGTCGGCGGGCCAGAAGATGTTGTTGTGGAAGAAGCCGTCGCCGTAGTAGGCGGCCTGCTCGGCGACCTGGGGGCTGCGGATGGATCCGTGCCAGACGAAGGGGGCGGTGCCGTCCAGGGGGCGGGGCATGGAGGTGAAGTCGGTGAGCGGGGTGCGGAACTCGCCCTCCCAGTCGACGTTGGTGCGCGCCCACAGGGTGCGCAGCAGGTCGTAGCTCTCGACGGCGATCTCGATGCCTTTGCGGATGTCCTTGCCGAACCAGGGGTAGACGGGGCCGGTGTTGCCGCGCCCCATCATGAGGTCGAGGCGCCCGTCGGCCAGGTGCTGGACGTAGGCGTACTCCTCGGCGAGGCGGACGGGGTCGTTGGTGGTGATGAGGGTGGTGGCCGTCGACAGCAGCAGGGTGGAGGTGCGGGCGGCGACGTGGGCGAGCAGGGCGGCAGGGCTCGAGGGGGCGAAGGGCGGGTTGTGGTGCTCTCCGGTGGCGAAGAAGTCGAGACCGGCCTGCTCGGCGGCCACGGCCATCTCGACGGTGTGGCGGATGCGCTCGTGCTCGCTCGGTGGGCGGCCGGTGGCGGGGTCTGGGGTGATGTCGCCGACGGTGAAGATGCCGAAGTGCATCTTGTGCGGGGCGGTGCGCTGCACAGTATCCATAAGTTGCCTCTCTTCGTGATGAGACAACTATAGGATCAGTTCAGTTGAATTGTGAACTACTTTGATGTGAGACCAGCCCCACACCCGGCCCCTCAGACGAGCCGGGCTCCCTCCAGGTCGATGCCCGGGCGCAGCACCGTCCACCCGTGGCGCTGCAGCGTCGCTCGCGTCTGCTGCGACAGGTCGGCGAGCACGAGCACCGTCGGCCCCGCCCCCGAGATGACCGCCGGGTAGCCCTGCTCGCGCAGGGAGTCCATGACCGCCATCGAGTCCGGCAGGACCGAGCGCCGGTACTCCTGGTGCAGGCGGTCCTGCGTGCCGGCCATGAGCAGGTCCGGGCGGCCCGCCAGGGCGAGCATGAGCACCGCCGCCCGCGAGGTGTTGAACAGCGCGTCCGCGCGCGGCACCGAGTCCGGCAGGACCTTGCGGGCCTCATGGGTGGACAGGCGCGTCGTCGAGGGCGGCACGAGCAGGCTCACCGGCAGGGTGGCGTCCACCGGCATCGGGGCGACGCGGGCGGTGCCGTCCTCCTCGGTCCAGGCGACGGTGGCGCCGCCGTAGACCGCGGGGGCCACGTTGTCCGGGTGCCCCTCGAAGCCGGTGGCGAGCTGGAAGACGAGGTCGTCGTCCAGCAGGTCGGGGCCATTGACCAGGCCCCGGGCCAGCATGAGCCCGGCGACGGCGGCGCAGGCCGAGGAGCCCATCCCACCGCCGTGGGGGATGCGGTTGACGCAGCGCATCTCGAAGCCCGCCTGGGGTGCGCCGACGGCGTCCAGCCCGGCGCGCAGGGCCCGCACGACGAGGTTCGAGTCGTCCGTGGGGACGGTGCCCGCACCGACGCCCTCGACGGTGACCGTCGTCGGGCCGGTGACCGGGCGGACGGTGACCTCGTCGTAGTAGCGGAAGGCCATGCCGAAGGAGTCGAAGCCCGGCCCCATGTTCGCGGTGGTGGCGGGCACCCGCACCGCGGCGGACTCGTGCGACAGACGGATGCTCACTCGCCCTCCACGCGTTGGATCGAGACGACGGCGAGGACCCGCCCCTCCGAGCGCAGGGCCTCGACGGCGGCGTCGAGGCGGGTGACGGCGGCCGGGTGGGTGACGATGGTGACGACCGCCTGGTCCCCGCCGACGTAGGCGCTCTGGCGCACCGAGTTGATGGAGACGCCGTTGGCGGCGAAGGCGGCGGCCACCGCGGCCAGCGAGCCCGGCTGGTCGTCCACGCGCAGCTGGACCTGGTAACGGGTGACGGCGGCCTCGGGGCCGAGCACCGGCAGGTCCGCGTAGGAGGACTCGCGGGGCGCCTGGCCGCCGTTGACGCGGTGCGCCGCGGCAGCCACGACGTCGGACAGGACGGCGGAGGCGGTGGGGGCCCCACCGGCGCCCTTGCCGTAGAACATGAGCCGGCCGGCGGACTCGGCCTCGACGAGCACGGCGTTGAAGGCGCCGTGGACGCTGGCCAGCGGGTGGTCGGCGGGCACGAGGGCCGGGTGGACGCGCACGCTCACGCCCTCGGCGTCCTCGGGGCCGTCAGAGCCGTCGGGGCCGTCGGTGAGCGCGACGCGCTGGGCGATGGCCAGCAGCTTGATCTCGCAGCCGGAGGCGTGGGCCTCGCGGATGTCCTCGGCGGTGACGGAGCGGATGCCCTCGACGGTGACGTCGTCCATGCCCACGCGGGTGTGGAAGGCGAGGGAGGCGATGATGGCGGCCTTGGCGGCGGCGTCGAGGCCGTCGACGTCGGCGGTGGGGTCGGCCTCGGCGTAGCCCAGCTCCTGGGCCGTGGCGAGGGCGGCCTCGAAGCTCAGGCCCTTCGTGCTCATCTCGTCGAGGATGTAGTTGGTGGTGCCGTTGACGATGCCGAGCACGCTGGTGACGCGGTCGCCCGCCATGGACTCGCGCAGCGCGTAGACGACGGGGATCGCCCCGGCGACGGCGGCCTCGTAGTAGAAGTCGACGTCGGCGGCGGCAGCGGCGGCGTAGAGCTCGGGGCCGTGGGCGGCGATGAGGGCCTTGTTGCCGGTGATGACCGAGGCGCCGGCGCCAAAGGCGGCGAGGATGAGGGTGCGGGCGGGCTCGATGCCGCCGATGAGCTCGATGACGATGTCGTTGCCGGTGGCGACGGCGGTGGCGTCGTCGCTCAGCAGCGCGCGCGGCACGGCCGGGTCGCGGGGCGCCGCGAGGTCGCGCACGGCGATGCCCGTGACCTCCAGGCGGGCGCCGCTGCGGGCGGCGAACTCCTCCGCCTGCTCGCCCAGCAGGCGCACGACCTGCGTGCCGACGGTGCCGGAGCCGAGGACGCCGACCTTGAGCACGGGGCGCGAGGCCGGGGACGCGGGGGCTGCGGACGGGGCCTGCTGGGACATGGGACCACCTTGATCTCGTGCGGCGGACGGGGCGGGGCCAGCATAGACGGGGCCGCTGACACGCTGCGCGGGCGTCCCGCCGCCACGGCGGGACCCTACGGACCGAGGGACAACACGGCTTGACCATTACTGAGAACCGCTCCTATGTTAGGTGCGCCTATCCTGAGTCGAGGTGCCCTGAGGCCGCTCCCGCCGCCCCGACCGACACCCCGCCTACCCGAGGTCACCATGAGCACCACGCCCGAAGCCCCGCCCACCATCCGCGTCTCCGCCCGCTCCGGGCTGCGCGACTCCGTGCTGGGCACCCGCAACCTCATGACGGTGGCCGCCCTCGGCGTCGTCGGCTCCCTGGTCATCGTGCCCCTGACCTACGTGTCCGTCGTCGTCGCCGTCAACCCCCGCGGCATCCTCATCATGTGCGCCCTCATGGGCGCCTGGATGGTGCCCTACCTGCTGCCCGGCGTCATCGTCAACAAGCCCGGCGCCTTCGCCGTCGCCGGCCTCGTCATGGGCGTCATCGCCGCCTTCCTCACCCCGCAGGGCCCCACCGCCATCCTGGGCAACGTCCTCGGCTCGCTCTTCGTCGGGGCGCCCGTCGCCCTCCTCCTCTACCGGCGCTGGACCTGGTGGGTCTACCTGCTCTCCGGCGTCGTCTTCGGCGGCATCAACGCCTCGCTCTACTCGACGGGCTTCCACATCGCCCTCACCACCCAGGAGACCGTCACCGGCGTCATCCTGGCGGTCCTGTCCTGCTGGGCCGCCGTCGGCGTGTGCCTGCTGCTGCGCCGGGCCCTGGAGCGCACGGGCCTGGCCGTCTCCCGATGAGCACGGCCCCCGCCGTCGCCACCCTCCAGGGCGCCGCCGTCCAGTACGCCCGCACCAGCAGCTGGGTCCCCCAGGGCACCACCCTCAGCCTGCGCCCGGGCACGACGACGCTCCTGCTGGGCCCCTCCGGCTGCGGCAAGTCCACCCTCACCCGGCTCCTGCCCGGGCTCGTGCCCCACTGCCTGCCCTCCGCCTACCGCGGCTCGGTGCGGGTCTGCGGGCAGGAGGTCGCCGACGCCGAGGTCTCCCACCTGGCCGGCACCGTCGCCGTCGTCATGCAGGACCCCGACGCCCAGGTCGTCACCACCAGCGTCCTCGACGAGGTCTGCTACGCCCTGGAGAACCTGTGCGTGCCCGCCCCGGACATCGAGCCGCGCGCCCGCCGGGCCCTGGCCGACGTCGGCCTGTCCGGCCGGGAGGCCACGAGCCCCTGGGAGCTGTCCGGCGGGCAGCGCCAGCGCCTCGTGCTCGCCTGCGCGCTGGCCCAGGCACCGTCCCTGCTCGTCCTGGACGAGCCCACCGCCAACCTCGACCCGGCCGCCACCGCCGCCTTCTTCCGCCTCCTGCCCCGCGTCCAGGCCCGCGGGGCGGCCGTCCTCGTCGTCGAGCACGACCTCGACGACGTCATCGAGCACGTCACCCACGTCCTCGCCCTGGGTCCCGACGGCGACACCCTCGCCTGCGGCCCCACCCACCGGGTCCTGGCCCACCACGGGCGCGCGCTCGCCCGCGCCGGGGTGCGCCTGCCCTCGGCCACCCGCCTGGGCCACCGGCTCCAGGACGCCGGGCTCACCGCACCCGCCGACCGCGCCGGGGACGACGACATCGTCGCGCTCACGCTCGCCGACGGCGCCCGCCTGCTCGCCGCGGCCCGCCTCCCCCAGCCCCCGCCGCGCGGGACCGCCGTGCCCGCCTCCGCCCACCCTGCCCTCGAGGTCCGCGACCTCGACGTCCCACGCGGACGGCGCGGGCGCCGTCGGACGGTCCTCACCGGCGTCAGCCTCACCCTCGCCCCCGGCCAGGTCCTCGCCGTCACCGGGGCCAACGGCTCGGGCAAGACGACCCTCCTGCGCGCCCTCGCCGGGCTCGAGCCCTGGACCGGCGGCAGCGTCGCCGTCGCCGGGCGCCGGCGCCGTCCGGGCGTGCCCGGCCCCGAGGTCACCCTCGTCGCCCAGAACCCCGAGCACCAGCTCCTCGAGCGCACCGTGGCCGACGAGCTCGCCCACGGCCTGCGCCTGGCGGGCGCCGACGAGCAGGAGGTGCAGCGCTCGGTCAGCGAGCGCCTGGAGCGCTTCGGGCTGTCCGAGCGGGCCGGGGTCAGCCCCTTCCTCCTGTCCGGCGGCCAGCAGCGGCGCCTGTCGGTGGCCTCCGTCCTGGGACGGCGCCGGGACCTCATCTGCCTCGACGAGCCCACCTTCGGCCAGGACCAGCACAGCTGCGACGCCCTCATGGCGCTGCTGCGCTCCATCGCCGACGAGGGCACCGCCGTCGTCCTCACCACCCACGACATGGGGCTCGTCGCCGAGCACGCCGACCGCGTCCTCGTCCTGGCCGACGGCCGGGCCCTGGCCCAGGGCAGCCCCGAGGAGGTCCTGTCCGACGCGCCGCTGCTGGCGCGGGCCGGGCTCACGCCCCCGCCGCTGGTGCGCATGCGCGCGCTCGCCGTCGCCACGGGCGCGACCGTGCCCCCGCTCACCCGGTGGGAGGACCTGCCGTGACCAGGCACCCCGTCGGCTTCGACCCGCTGTCCCCCTTCACCGCCCTCCTGCCCCTCATGGTGCTCACCGCCCTCATGGCCACGCCCCAGGTCCCGGTCCTCGTCCTGGCCGTGGGCACGCTCCTGCTCCTCGTCGCCGACCCGCGCCGCGGCGCCCTCGCCGCGCTCACCGTCCTGGCGGTCGCCTGCGTCATCGGGGCGTCCCTGGCGCTCAGCGCCCCCATCGAGCGGGTGGGCGCCTCCGAGACCGTCCTGGCCCTGGGGTCGCTCGAGCTGCAGCGCAACCAGCTGCTCGCCGGCGTGCGCCTGGGCTGCAAGCTCGGCTCCATCATGTCCCTGTGCGTGCTCACGGGCCTGCTCTCGCGCCCGGAGGACCTGCTGCGCGCCCTCACCACCCACCTGCGTGTGCCCTACCGCGTGGCCTACGCGGGCGTCGCCGCCATCAGCTTCCGCCAGCGCCTGGCCGCCGAGTACCGGGTGGTCAAGGAGGCGCACGCCCTGCGCGGCACCCGCGCGCCCCTGCCCGTGCTGCGCCCTCTCGTGCGGGCGTGGACGGCCGTTCCGGCCCTGACCGCCGGGGCCGTGCGCCACGCCGAGCGGGTGGCGGCCTCCATGGACGCGCGCGGCTTCGGCGCCTACCGCGAGCGCACCGAGCGTCACCGGCCGCGCTGGCGGCGGCGCGACACCGTCCTCGTCCTGACCGGCTGGGCCCTGGCCGCCTGGCTGGCCCTCCCCTTCGCCGACGGCGGCCTCGTCCTCCACGACATCTAGCAACCACCCGCCCCCTGACCCCGGGAGACCCCATGACCACCACCACCCGCGCCGACGACGTGCCCCACGCGGCCTCGGCCGGACCCCGCCCGCAGGCGCCCGGCGCCGGCGCGAGCACCGCGCCGCCCGTCACCCTGAGGCAGGTCCTGGCCCCCGTCACCGGCAAGATCGCCCTCACCACGCTCGCCGGCGTCATCGCCTCCGGCTTCTCCCTCCTGCCCGCCGTGGCCGTCACCGCGCTCGCCGAGGGGGCCGTCACCAGCACCCTCACGGCACGGGCCGCCTGGCTGTGGCTGGGTGCCGTCGTCGTCGGCCTCACCCTGGGCCACCTCATCGCGATGTCCTCCACCGGCTGGGCGCACGACGTCGAGAGCGCCTTCCGCACCGAGCTGCGCCTGAGGATCGCCCGGCACCTGTCACGGCTGCCCCTGGGCTGGCACACCAACGAGTCCTCGGGGCGCACCAAGGTGCTCATCACCGAGGACACCACCGCCATCCACTCGCTCATCGCCCACTTCGGCACCGACCTGGGCACGGCGCTGGGCGGGATCGTCCTGGGCTTCGCCTACCTGTTCACCCGCTCGTGGCAGCTCGCCGCCGTCCTGCTGGTGTGGATGGTCCTGCTCCTGGTCCTCACGGCGACGGCGATGGCCCTGTCCCAGGGGACCATCAACGAGGACTACCTCGAGGGGATGAAGAAGGTCGGCTCCTCCACCGTGGAGATGGTGGACGGCATCGCCACCGTCAAGGCCTTCGGCCTGGCCGGCACCGTCTTCCGCCGCTTCGACGACGCCCTCGACCAGTACACGGACGCCGCCTACCGCTACATGAAGGGGCCCGGCCGGCCCATGGCCCTGCTCGGGGCCCTCATCTCCCCCGCCGGGATGCTCGTGCCCGTCCTGCTCGCCGGGGCGTGGATGGCCGGGCACGGCATCGTGCGCCCCGTCGACCTGCTGCCCTTCCTGCTCGTCGGCATCGGCCTGCCCAGCGGGCTCGTCAGCCTCGTGTCCCTCGTCAACCAGGTGACGCTCGGCGTCGAGGCCGCCGGACGGCTCGGCGCCCTCCTGTCCGAGCCGGTCCTGGCCGAGCCCGAGCACCCCGCCCCGGTCCGCAGGGACGCGGGCGGCGGCGTCAGCGTCGAGCTCGACCACGTGTCCTTCCGCTACGGTGCCCGCGACGGCGAGGAGCCCCTGCCCCTGGCGGTGGACGACGTGAGCCTGCGCCTGGAGCCGGGCACCGTCACCGCCGTCGTCGGCCCCTCCGGCTCCGGCAAGAGCACCCTCGTGCGGCTCATCGCCCGGTTCTGGGACGTCGAGTCCGGCAGCGTGCGGGTCGGCGGCACGGACGTGCGCGAGACCTCCAGCGCCGACCTCCTGTCCCACCTGGGGCTCGTCCTGCAGGAGGGCGGGACCCTGGCGGACACCGTGCGCGCCAACATCGCCCTGGGGCGCCCCGGAGCCACGGACGCCGAGGTGGAGGCCGCCGCCCGGGCCGCCCGGGTCCACGAGCGCGTCATGGAGCTGCCTCAGGGCTACGACACCGTCCTCGGATCCGAGGGCGCCCACCTGTCCGGCGGGGAGCGCCAGCGCGTCGCCCTGGCCCGCGTGTTCCTCGCCGACGCCCCCGTCCTCCTGCTGGACGAGGCCACCGCCCAGGCGGACGCCCACTCCGAGCGCGAGATCCAGCAGGCGCTGGCACGGCTCGCGGCCGGGCGCACCGTCCTGGTCATCGCGCACCGCCTGTCCACCGTCGTGGACGCCGACCAGGTCCTCGTCATGGACCACGGCCGCCTCGTCGAGCGCGGCACGCACACCGGGCTGCTCGCGCAGGGCGGCCTGTACGCCGAGATGTGGAGGGCACAGCAGTGATCCGTCGTCTTCAGAGGTGCCTGGGCACCACCAGCAACCTCGTGCCCCTCATGACGGCGCACGTCGTCGCCGGCGCGCTCCAGGGCGTCAGCCTCGTGCTCCTCGTGCCCTTCCTGCGCGCCTTCCTGGCGGGTGAGCCCAGTGGCGGCTGGCTGGCCGCCGTCGTCGCGACCGCCCTGCTCGGGCTCACCGTCTCCTGCGTCGCCACGGTGCGCTCCTACGCCATCGCCTGCTACGACGTGTGCGGCAGCCTCGTGCGCACCCTGGGCCACCGGGTCCAGCAGCTGCCCCTGGGGTGGTTCACCTCCGCCACCACCGGGCAGGTCGCCACCGCCGTCTCACGCGACACGGCCAACCTGTCCCACCTGCCCTCCATCGCCCTGCCCCAGATCGCCTCCATGAGCGGCAGCGCGGCGGTCATCGGCCTCAGCGCCCTGCTCATGGAGTGGCGGATGGGGCTGGCGCTCCTGCTGGCCCTGCCCGGCACCCTGCTGTGCCTGCGCTGGCTGCGGCGGGCCGTGCGCGGCGAGTTCGCCACCTCGCAAGCCGCCGCCGAGGCGCTGGGCGCCCGCCTGCTGGAGTTCAGCCGGCTCCAGGCGGTCCTGCGCGCCACCGGGGCGGCCGGCGGCACCGGGACCGGGACGGCCGGCGACGCACCGGCCGGCGGCCGCGACGGCGCCACCTGGGGGCCGCTGGAGGCGTCCCTGAGGGAGGACCACGCGGCTGCGCACCGCGCCCAGCACGCCAAGGGTCCGGCGGGGCAGGCCTTCCACACCTGGGTGGAGGCCGGCGTCGTCGCCAGCCTGACGGTGGGCCTGTACCTCCTGCTGGGAGGGTCCCTCGACCCGGCCGTCTTCATCGCCCTGGCCCTCATGGCCATCCGCTTCGCCGAGCCGGTCGGCATGCTCGCCTTCTACGTCGACCCCCTTCACCAGTCCGACGTCGCCCTGGAGCGGATCGAGTCGATCCTGGGCGCCCCGGCCCTGCCCGAGCCCGAGGCGGAGAGGGCGACCTCGCTCCGGCCGGCCGCCGGGGGCGGCCTGGACGTGAGCCTGGAGCACGTGACCTTCGGCTACGTGCCTGGCCGTGACGTCATCCACGACGTCACCCTCACCTTCCCGGCCCGCTCCGTCACCGCCCTCGTGGGCCCCTCCGGCTCCGGCAAGTCGACGCTCACCCGGCTCGTGGCCCGCTTCTGGGACGTCTCCAGCGGGACGGTGCGCGTGGGTGGCGCTGACGTGCGCGACCTGCGCACGCAGGACCTCATGGCGCAGGTGTCGATGGTCTTCCAGGACGTCTACCTCTTCGACACCACCATCGAGGAGAACGTGCGCATCGGGCGCGCGGACGCCACCGACGAGCAGGTGCGGGCCGAGGCCGAGCGGGCGGGCCTGAGCGAGGTGGTCGAGCGCCTGCCGCACGGGTGGGCGACCCAGGTCGGGGAGGGAGGCTCCTCCCTGTCCGGGGGCGAGCGCCAGCGCGTGGCCATCGCGCGGGCCTTCCTCAAGGACGCGCCCGTGCTGCTGCTCGACGAGGTCACGAGCGCCCTGGACGGCGTGAGCGAGGCCGGGGTGACCCGGGCGATGGAGGAGCTGAGCCAGGGGCGCACGGTGCTCGTCATCGCGCACCGCCTGTCGACGATCCGCCGTGCGGACCGGATCGTCGTCCTCGTGGACGGGGCCGTCGAGGCCGTGGGCACGCACGACGAGCTCTACGACGCGGGCGGCACGTACCGCCGCTTCTGGGACGACCAGAGCGCGGTGGACCGTTGGAGGCTCGTGGGCTCGGGGGCCTGAGCGGCCCTGCGGCAGGGGTGGTGGAGCCTACTCCCCCTCGAGGGCGATGAGGTCCTCCACCGTCTCGGGGCGCAGCACCCAGCCCTGGCGGCCGTCACGCACCCAGGCGACGCCGGGGCGGGTGAACATGTTGTAGTTGCTGGCCATGGAGCGCCCGTAGGCGCCCACCGCGGGCACCGCCAGCACGTCACCGACCGCCAGGTCCGCGGGCAGGTCCACGTCGCGCACGACGATGTCGCCGCTCTCGCAGTGCTTGCCGACGACGCGCGCACGGGTGAGGCCCGCGGCGGGGTCCGGGTGGCGGTTGGCGACGAGCGCCGTGTAGGCGGCCTCGTACAGGGCGGGGCGGATGTTGTCGCTCATGCCACCGTCGACGCTCACGTACAGGCGCGAGGCGCCGGCGTCGAGGGCGACGCGCTTGAGCCCGGTGACCGTGTAGAGCATGACCGTGGAGGGCCCGGCGACGCTGCGGCCGGGCTCGATGGACACGTGCGGGACCGGGTCGCCAAGGGCGGTGCACAGCTCGCGCACGGTCTCGGCGAGGGCGCGTGCCACCTGGGCCGGGCTGGGGGGCACGGGGTCCGCCCCGGTGTAGGCGATGGCGTAGCCGCCGCCCAGGTCCAGCTCCTGGGCGAGGACGCCCGTGGCGGCGGCGACCTCGTGGCGCAGGGTGAGCACGACGCGGGCGGCCTCACGGAAGCCGGTCAGGTCCATGATCTGGGAGCCGATGTGGGAGTGCAGGCCGGTGAGCTCGAGCTCGGGCGCGGCGATGACCGCGTCGATCGCCTGCCGGGCGGTGCCGGCGTGGACGGACAGGCCGAACTTCTGGTCCTCGTGGGCGGTGGCGATGAACTCGTGGCCGCCGGCGTGCACGCCGGTGGTCAGGCGCACCATGACCCGGCCCCTCTCGTCAGGGCTGTAGAGGCCGCTGGCGCGCAGGTCGCGCACGGCGCGCGCGGCGAGCTCGACCTCCTCGAGGGAGTCCAGGACGAGGTGACCGACGCGGTGGATGAGGGCGACGGCGATCTCGGCCTGTGTCTTGCCGTTGCCGTGCAGGCCCAGGCGGGTGGAGTGTGCGGTGGCGTCCTCGCCGTCGACGGCCTGCAGGGCGGCCAGGGAGACGGCGAGCTCACCGCGGCTGGCGGTGTCGATGCCCATGCCCTCCTCGAGGACCCACTGGGCGACCCTGGTGGTGAGGAAGGCCTTGCCGGCGTAGAAGGCCTGCCCCCCGGCCATGCCGTAGCCGGGCCAGAACTCCTCGTGCATGGCCGCGGACCAGGAGGCGGCGCGGCCGCGCAGGTCCGCCTCGTCGAGGACGAAGACGGGGGTGGGGGCGTCGTCGAGGACCTGGGTGAGGTGGCGCCCGCCGAGGGTGAGGGCGCCGTCGGGGCCGCGGCTCACGGTGCAGGGCCACAGGTCGGGGCGCTCACTGGGCTCGGGGGCGACGAGGCTGCCCAGGGGCGCCTCCCCGGTGGGCACGGTGGGCCCGGCGGGGACTGCGGACCCGGCGCCGGGGGCGGGCGGCTGGGCGGCGGGGGTCTGGCCGGGGGCGCTCACATGCGCTCCGGGGCGCTGACGCCCAGCAGGGCGAGGCCGTTGGCGAGCACCTGGGAGACGGCGTCGTTGAGCCACAGGCGGGCCACGTGGCCGGCGTCGACCGGGTCGTCGCCGCGCGGGGTGACGCGGGTGGCGGCGTACCAGGTGTGGTAGGCGCCGGCCAGCTCCTCGAGGTAGCGGGCCACCCGGTGCTGCTCGCGCATGCTCGCCGCCTGGGCGACGACGGCCGGGAACCGGGCGAGGGCGCCCAGCAGCGCGGAGTCGGCGGGGGTGTCGAGGGCAGCGGGCTCGAAGCCCGCCTCGCGGCTCACACCGTGCTCGGCGGCGTTGCGGGCGACGTTGCGGGTGCGGGCGTGGGCGTACTGGACGTAGTAGACGGGGTTCTCGTTGGACGCCGAGGACAGCAGGTCGAGGTCGATGTCGATCATCGAGTCCATGGAGGCGCGGGCGAGCGAGTAGCGGGCGGCGTCGACGCCGACGGCGGCCACCAGGTCCTCCAGGGTGACGATCGTGCCGGCGCGTTTGGACATGCGCACGGGCTCGCCGTCCTTGACGAGGTTGACGAGCTGGCCGATGAGGATCTGCATGTTGACGCCGGGCTCGTCGCCGAAGGCGGCGCACATGGCCATCATGCGGCCGATGTAGCCGTGGTGGTCCGCACCCAGCAGGTAGATGGCGCAGTCGGCGCCGCGCGAGCGCTTGTCGAGGTAGTAGGCGACGTCACCGGCGAAGTAGGCGGCGTTGCCGTCGGACTTGGTGAGGACGCGGTCCTTGTCGTCCCCGAAGTCGGTGGTGCGCAGCCAGGTGGCGCCGTCGCGCTCGACGATCATGCCGCGCTCGCGCAGGCGCTCGATGGCGCGGTCGACGGCGCCCGAGGCGTGCAGGGAGTCCTCGTGGAAGAAGACGTCGAAGTCGGAGCGGAAGGCGTGCAGCTCGGCCTTGACGGCGTCGAACATGAGGTCGACGCCGCGTGAGCGGAAGACCTCGGTGGCCTCGTCGTCGGGCAGGGTGGCCGGGTCGGGGCGGGCGGCGGCGAGCTCGTCGGCGGTGACGGTGGCGGCGATCTCGGCGATGTAGCTGCCGCCGTAGCCGTCCTCGGGGGTGTCCTCGCCGCGGGCGGCTGCGAGCAGGGACCGGGCGAAGCGGTCGATCTGGGTGCCGTGGTCGTTGAAGTAGTACTCGCGGGTGACCCTGGCGCCGCACGCGGCCAGGACGCGGGCGAGGGAGTCGCCGACGGCGGCCCAGCGGGCGCCGCCGAGGTGGACCGGGCCGGTGGGGTTGGCGGAGACGTACTCGAGGTTGACGCTCTGGCCCGCGAGGGAGTCGTTGCGGCCGTAGGCCTCGCCGGCCTCGACGATGGTGCGGGCGAGCTCGCCGGCGCTGGCGGCGTCGAGGCGGATGTTGAGGAAGCCGGGGCCGGCGACCTCGACGGAGGCGACGCCGTCGAGAGCGGCCAGCCGGGGGCACAGGAGCTCGGCCAGGGCGCGCGGGCTGGTGCCGGCCCTCTTGGCGAGCTGCATGGCGACGTTGGTGGCCCAGTCGCCGTGCTCGCGCGAGCGCGGGCGCTCGACCTTGGGCAGGGGCACCTCCTCGACGGGGAGGTTGAGGGTGCCGTCGCCGGCGGCGGCGAGGAGGACGGTGCGGATCGCGTCAGCGAGCTCTTCGGGGGTCACGGGCACAGGGTAGCGGAGGGGCGCGACGGGTATCCGCGGCGGACTGCCGAGGGGGATGGAGCACGGTTGGGTACAGCCCACTTGCGGAGAGGGGCAGGGACGGCAGCCGTCCCAGGGGATCCCGACTCACTCCGCTTATATCCCCGCTTGCGCGAGGTAGACGTGACACCACGACAGCACACGGGGTCATCCCCGCTGACGCGAGGGTGTGCCACCAATCGGATCCTCAGAAGTCTATTGCGCGCGCCGCACCATCGCCGTTACGATCATGCACGTCGAGCGACGTTACCTCGACAACACACATTCATATATCGCTCACATACTCCACACTCACTAGAAACCGAGGACGGGGAAGGAGAAGACATGCAACGTGCCGAGATGATCCTGCAGCTCATCCACGCTCTCGTGGCACTGACGACGCTTGCGACGAGCGTCCTGAAGCCTTGACCCCTTCTCAGCTGTCTGAGGCTTGGCAGCACATGCAGCCGCGTCCAGAGCCCAGGACATCCAGCTGAGGCGTCTCCTACATGCCCCTGAGCTCCAGACCAGCCGTAACCACCCCCATTCAAGATGAGGAGACCGGCACAACAACCCACACGGGTCACCCCTCTCACGACATAATCACCCCACCCACGCCTCCGATGAAGGAGTCCCATGTCCCTGTCCGGACGGGCGGCATCAGTCTGGGCGAAGTCCGGCTACGACCCGGAGCGCCGCCGTTGGCTTCCCCTGTGGCTGCACCTGCTCGACGCCGCCGCCGTCGCCGACCACCTCGCACGCACCTGGTTGGCGCCCACCATCAGCGACCTCATCGAGCGTGAGCTCACGGGCTCGGAGTCAGGCCTGTCCCCCACCGAGGAGTTCTGCCTCCTCGCCTCCTGGCTGGCAGGGGTTCACGACATCGGCAAGTGCACGCCGGCATTCTGCGTGCAGGTGCCCAGCCTCGACGACAAGATGCGCGAGGCGGGCCTCACCCACACGACGATCGACCCCAAGGAACGGTTGAAGGCCCCGCACGCCCTGGCGGGACAGCAGATCCTGCAGGACTGGCTCCTCGACCACCACGGCTGGGAGGTAGAGCCCGCCGATGCCCTCGCCTCCGTCGTCGGCGCCCACCACGGCATCCCACCGACGGCCGTAGCGCTCCGCGAGCTCTACGGTCGCGAGCACCTGCTCGGTGAGGGCGTCTGGGAGGACACCCGGGCGGAGCTGCTCGACCTTGTGACCGAGCGGACCGGCGCCGGGCCCCTCCTGGCCCACTGGTCACGGCGGCAGTGGTCGCAGCCCTTCCTCGTCGAGCTGTCCGGCCTCGTCATCGTCGCCGACTGGATCTCCTCCTGCGAGGACTACTTCCGCCTGCTTCCCCTCGACGACGACGGTCTCGGTCTTCTTCCCGCGCAGGTCCATGCCGACCGGTGCGCACAGGGCGTTTCTCGTCTGGAGATCCCGACGCCGTGGCGGCCCCACGACAACGGCGACGACGCCGACGACCTGCTCACCTCTCGCTTCGCCCTGCCTGAGGGTGCCCGCGCCACCGAGATCCAGAGACGCGCCGTCGAGGCCGCCCGCACGATGGACCTGCCGGGGCTGCTCATCGTCGAGGACTCGACAGGTGGGGGAAAGACCGAGGCCGCCGAGCTGGCCGCGGAGATCCTCGCCGCCAGGACCGGCCGCTCGGGGGTTCTCTTCGCCCTGCCGACCCAGGCGACGACAGACGCGATGTTCCACCGCAGCCTCAGCTGGCTCGAGAGGATCGAGGCCACCTACGCCTCCAACGGCGCGCCCTCGGCCTTCGCCGTCAGCCTTCAGCACGGTCGTGCCCGTCTCAATGAGGAGGCTCGCCGGTTGCGTCGCCGGGGCTGGGAGATCCATGACCGGCTCCTCGGTTCCCTGGGCGGAGAGGACAGCGGAGACGCGGAGAGCACCGGACTGCCTCGTCCGAGGGATGTCAGCCGGGACGAGGACGCGGCCCGGATCCGCCGCACGACGGCGGAGGAGGCCTCTCGCCGTGCCGACGTGGCGATCCTCGCCTGGTTCAGCGGCCGGAAGAAGTCCATGCTCTCCGACTTCGTCGTGACGACCGTTGACCACCTGCTGTTCGGGGCGATGCGCTCCCCGCACCTGGCGATGCGCCACCTGGGCCTGTCGCGCAAGGTCGTCATCGTGGACGAGGTGCACTCCTACTCCACGTACATGAACGTCTACCTGGACCGGGCGCTGACCTGGCTCGCTGCCTACGGTGTGCCCGTCATCCTGCTGTCGGCGACGCTGTCCGAGGCACGCTGCTCGGCGATGGTGGACGCCTACCGCAGGGGGCTCACGCTGGCCTCCGGGGAACGCGTCCCCACAACGCCGGCTCCTCAGCCGGTCCGCACACCCTTCCCCTGTCTCGTCACCGCCGGCCGCGAGCGCACGGAGGTCCTGCCCGCCTCATCGGCGGGGCGCCGCTCCACGGTGCGGCTGGAACGTCTGGGCAGGGACGGCCTGCTGCCACTGCTGCAGGAGAGGCTGGCCGACGGCGGCTGCGCGCTCGTCGTGCGCAACACGGTGCGCCGGGCCCAGGAGACCTACGAGCAGCTGCGCGAGGTGTTCGGTGAGGAGGTGGGGCTCAACCACGCAAGGTTCACCATCGGGGACCGGCAGGCGAAGGACGCAGACCTGCTCAGGCGCTTCGGGCCTCCGCGGTCCCGTCCTCAGCGCCCGCACCGGGCGGTCGTCGTCGCCACCCAGGTGGTCGAGCAGTCCCTCGACATCGACTTCGACCTGCTGGTCACGGACCTCGCACCCGTCGATCTGGTCATCCAGCGGCTGGGACGCCTCCACCGCCACGAGCGTCCTCGGCCGACGCGGTTGGCGGAGCCCGTCTGCTACGTCGACTGGCTGCCGTCTGCGCGGTCGGCCAAGCCATCCCTGGAACCGGGCGCCAAGGCGGTCTACGGGGAGGAGGACCTCCTGCGCAGTGCCGCCGCCCTCGACCGGGTCATCATGAACCGTCGCACGGTGACGACGCCCGACGACGTCCACGGGCTCATCGAGGCCGTGTACGGCAGCGAGGGCGTGGTTCCGGCGGCGTGGGAGGAGGCCCTCGTCTCAGCCCGCCGCACGGCGGAGGAGAAGGCGCAGGAGAAGGAGGACGCCGCACGGGGGTTCCTTCTCGAGGCGCCCTCACGGGCGGGTACCGATACCTCTCTCGTGGGGTGGCTGCACACGGCGGCCTCCGACAGCGAGGAGAGGGGACGGGCTCAGGTGCGCGACGGCGAGGACTCGCTGGAGGTCATCCTGCTTGAGCGCCGCCGCGTCGGCGGGCAGGAGGAGCTGAGGACGCTGCCCCACGCGCCCGGGGCACCGGCCGCGATCGTTCCCCATGACCGTGTTCCGGATCGGCAGGTCGTGCGCGCCATGGCGATGTCTGCCGTCCGCCTGCCTCCCCGGCTCAGCAACCCTCGCGTCATCGACAGGGTCATCACTGAGCTCGAGATTCATGTCGTACCCGCCTGGCAGAGTGATCGTGAGCTCGCGGGGCAGCTCTTCCTCGTCCTGGAGGACGGCCGCGCCGAGCTCGCAGGCGTCGTTCTCGAGTACTCCTCGTCCACCGGTCTCAAGGAGGTCCCATCAGCATGAGTCCGCACTTCAATCTTCTCGACGAGCCGTGGATCCGGGTGACCCGTCTGGACGGCGAGTCCGACGAGGTCTCCCTCCTCACCCTGTTCCGGGAGTCTGAGGACATCGAGGGGATCCACGGGGAGATCGCCAGCCAGGACGTCGCGATCCTGCGGCTCCTCCTCGCGATCTGCCACCGGACCATGGGAGGCCCGGAGGACCTGGCGACGTGGAGGGGGTACTGGCAGACACCGGGTCGCCTGGGCGCGGACGCCTGCGACTACCTGAAGCACTATCGCGACCGCTTCGACCTGCGTGCCCCTGAGCGTCCCTTCTTCCAGGTGGCGGGGATCCACTCCGCCTCGGGAAAGACGTCGGGGCTCGAGTCCCTCATCGCCGACGTCCCCAACGGCAGCCCCTTCTTCACCACTCGTATCGCCGACGGCCTGACCTCCGTCAGCTGGGCGGAGGCAGCTCGGTGGCTCGTCCACGTCCACGCCTTCGACCCCTCCGGCATCCGTTCCGGCGCCGTCGGCGACCCACAGGTCAACGGAGGCAAGGGCTACCCCATCGGCCCGGGCTGGACCGGTCAGATCGGGGTCATCACAGTTACAGGCAAGAGCCTGGAGAGGACGCTCCTGCTCAACACCGTGGTCTGCTCCGTGACGCCCGGGCTCACCGAGGTCGACCCGATGCTGGACCTGGCTCCATGGGAGCGGGACCCGGACGGTCCCGCAGGGTCGGCCTCGGTGCAGCCGACCGGTCCGGTCTCCTGCTACACGTGGCAGACCCGGCGGGTTCTTCTCCATGGTGACGACGCGAGTGTCACGTCTCTCTTCCTCGGCAACGGGGACAAGGCGACACCGCAGAACCGGTACCTCGTCGAGCCGTTGACCGCCTGGCGCTACTCCGAGCCTCAGACGAAGAAGAAGCACGGGGCCACCGTGTACATGCCGCGCAAGCTGCCCACGGACCGCGCCTTCTGGCGTGGCCTGTCCACCCTGGTCGCGCAGCTGAGCCCTTCAGTGCAGGTCAAGCACGCGGGCGAAGTGACACGCTACCGTCCTCCCGGTGTCGTCACCTTCTACGAGGAGCTGATGCACCGGCGGATGGTGCCCCTCTCAGGGCTGCTGCCACTGCGTGCGACCGGGATCGCGTACGGCAGCAACGAGTCAACTGTTGCCGAGCTCGTTGATGATGTCCTGTCCCTGCCAGCAGGTCTTCTCGACCCATCCAATATGCGGCTCATCACAGTGGTCAAGGACGCTATGGAGGAGAGCGAGCAGGTCGCAAGCGTCGTCCGCAACCTGGCATCGAATCTGGACCGTGCCGGTGGCGGCAGCCCCGACACCGGCACGGCGGCTCGTCAACGCGCTGGTGCTGCTTTCTACCAGGTCATCGATGAGCGGTTCCCCCGTTGGCTCGCCTCCCTCGACGAAACAGACCCGGAGGCCGCCCGCAACGAGTGGCGCGAGCTTCTACGCCAGGAGGCGTACAAGCAGCGTGACGTTCTGACCTCTCAGTCGCCGGAGACCGCGTTCGCCGGTCGTGGTGAGGGAAGCAACCGGATGGATGTGAGCCGGGCCCTGTTCTTCTTCACCCGTTCCCTCGGGCTGGTCCTTCCCTCACCTCAACAGGACACCCCACCCGCCGGTTCACCAGAAAGGACAACCGCATGACGACACCGGACACAACCGGCGCCTCCACCGCCGAGGAGCGCGGGCCATCTGCACCCAGAGGCTCACGGCGACTGGGAGCTGCCGGCCGCCTGGTCGAGGAGCGGATTCGTGGCCCACGTGTGCGACTCCAGGACAGGTACGTAGATGACGTTCCCTCAGGTCGAGCAGACATGGCGGCACTCAGAGCGGCAGCTGCCAAGGCCCCTGGGCAGAGCCCCGAGATCTGGCACCTCACCTCAGTCCCGGGGACGGATGGTGCCGGTGACGAGCCGACGCGAGAGGAGTGGGCCGTCCACACCGCCATGACCCTCTACGCTGTCCACCAGCAGTCCCGGACGGAACGCATGTTCCAGCCCGGGCGTGGACTCGGTCACGCCGCACGCCAGCTCATCGGCTCACCGGATGACGAGAACCCCTCCGCCAGGACACGATTCAACGCCCTGGTCACCTCAACGACCGTCGCTGAGCTGCGCCACCACCTGCGAAGCCTCGTCTCCCAGCTGCGGTCGAAGAGCATCACCCTCGACTACGCCATGCTCGCCGACGACCTCGTGCTCTTCCAGGATCCTGGCCGGGCCAAGGACGTCCGCCTGCGCTGGTCCCGCCAGTACGCCTTCCTCCCCACAGACCAGGACGCCTCCGACGCGTCCACGGGCTCCCACTCCGCTTCCCCGTCCGCACCTACCTTGGAGAACTGACTATGAGCACCTACGTCGACATCCACGTCATCCAGTCCGTCCCGCCGTCATGCGTCAACCGTGACGACTCCGGCTCGCCCAAGTCCGCCCAGTACGGCGGCGTGCGACGCCTGCGCGTGTCCAGCCAGTCCTGGAAGCGGGCGACCCGCTTGTTCTTCAATGACCGTCTTGACGCCTCCGACGTCGGCATGCGAACCAAGCGAGTTGTTGAGGTTCTTGCCGCCAGGATCACCGAACGGGCCCCGGAGCTGTCCGAGTCCGCGGTCGCACTGGCCGAGGAGGTCTTCAAGGCGGCCAAGATCAAGCTCTCCCCCCCACGCGGTAGGAAGGACGCGCCGCAGGAGTCCGGCTACCTCCTGTTCCTGTCCACCAGCCAGGTTGACCGCCTGGCCGGCCTCGCCATCACCTCATCCCGTGAGGGCCAGGCTCTCGACGCGAAGGCGGTGAAGAAGGTCTTCAAGGAGACGAACTCCGTCGATATCGCCCTCTTCGGACGGATGGTCGCTGACGACACCGACCTCAACGTTGACGCTGCCTGCCAGGTCGCGCACGCCATCTCCACCCACGCCGCGGAGAACGAGTACGACTTCTTCACCGCCGTGGACGACGAGAAGGACCGCTCTGAGGAGGAGGACGCCGGTGCCGGCATGATGGGCACCGTGGAGTTCTCCTCGGCCACGATGTACCGCTACGCCACGGTCAACCTGGACATGCTCGTGGAGAACCTGGGCAGCGGCGAGGCGGCACTGCGCGCGCTGGAGGTCTTCGTCCAGGGCTTCTGCCTGTCCATGCCGACAGGCAAGCAGAACACCTTCGCCAACCACACCCTGCCGGAGGCCATCGTCGTCTCAGTGCGTGAGGACCAGCCGGTCTCCCTCGTCGGGGCCTTCGAGAAGCCTGTGCGCGCCAACGAGAGCAGCGGCTATCTCACCGCTTCTCTCGAGGCCCTGTCCGCTCACGCCAGGACCATTGAGGACAACTATGGTCTGCGCCCCCGTGTAGGCCTCGTCGTGTCCCTCCAGGACTCCGACGCCGTCTCGGCGCTGGGTGAGCGGGTCTCCTTCGCTGACCTGTCGGGGCGCGTTCGTGATGCGGTGGCGCCTCTCGTCATCGCCGAGGAGCAGGATTCATGACCGTCCTGCTGCTGCGGCTCGCGGGGCCGATGCAGGCATGGGGTGTGAGGTCGCGGTTCACTGAGAGGCGCACCGAGCTGGCTCCCTCGAAGAGCGGTGTCATCGGGATGCTGGCGGCCGCGGTCGGACGCCGTCGGACGGACCCTGTCGAGGACCTGCTCACCCTGCGCTTCGGGGTCCGCAAGGACCAGCCGGGCACCGTCATCCGCGACTTCCACACGGCGCGGACGCTCGACGGCAAGGACTCGATGCCCCTGTCGACCCGTTACTACCTCGCCGACGCCGTCTTCCTCACTGGGATCGAGGGAGACCGGGAGCTGTTGTCGGGGCTCGATGAGGCTCTGCGGCATCCGGTCTTCCCCCTCTACCTGGGCAGACGCTCCTGCCCACCGACCCACCCGGTCTCCCTCGGGCTGCGTGAGACGGATCTGCTCGACGCGCTCAGCTCGGAGCCGTGGCAGGCGTCGGAGTGGTTCCGCAAGCGCCACCGCTCCGCGCTGCCTTTCGCTGCTGAGCTTCTCGTGGACCAGGAGTCCGTGTCCGTTGAGGAGCGTGGGGACTTCTACGGTGTCCGGGACGTCCCCGTGTCCTATGACCCTCGTAGACGCGACTACGGCTTCCGGAACGTCGAGCGTCGCTTGGTTCCGGTGGGACCGACGCAGGAGGACCCGCACGACCCGATGGCTGCGGTCGAGGAGGCGAAGCCGTGTTCCTGACGAAGATCACTCTCGACCCGAGTCGTCGCCTGGCACGCAAGTACCTCGGTTCGCCGCAGGTCATGCACGCCGTCGTCCTCAAGGCCAGCGGCGGTGGCGGGACTGATGGTCCTGGGCGCGTCCTGTGGCGTGTGGACCAAGGGCAGACGACGTCGTTGTACGTGCAGTCTCCCCAGGCTCCCGACTGCGCGCAGATCCTCGAGGAGGCGGGCCTCCCGGGGAGCCAGGCGCAGACGCTCGACTACGAGCCCTTCCTCGCACGGCTGTCCGAGGGGCAGTTGTGGGGGTTCCGGCTCACGGCCAACCCGTCACGTGCCATCTCCCAGGGTCCCGGGGTGCGGGGAAAGCGCAGTGGTCACGTCACCGTTGAGCAGCAGCGGCAGTGGCTCATCACTCGAGCCCCAGGCCTCGGTTTCGATCTTGTCCCTGCCAGCAACGACGATGAGTCGGGCTCATTGCTCACCGTTGTCAGGCGAAATCGTCCGGTCTTTGGTCGGGAGAACCCGTACCAGGGGGGACGTGACCGCGTGACGATCAACCAGACGGTCTATGAGGGTGTGCTTCAGGTGAGGGATGTTGACATGCTCCGCCGCTCACTCGTCGCCGGGATCGGCCGGTCCAAGGCATACGGATGTGGGCTCATGACCCTTGCGCGTGACCGACGAGGGTGAGCCAGGATGGCCCGGATGCCTCCGGTACCGGTGACTGCGCTGCCCCGTGTGCAGGACCGGATGTCCTTCCTCTATCTCGAGCACTGTGTCGTGCACCGAGAGGATGGTGCCCTGACCGCCCGTGACGACCAGGGCACCATCCGGGTGCCTGCGGCCTCACTGGTCGCTGTGTTCCTCGGTCCCGGTACCTCTGTGAGCCACCAGGCCATGTCCTTGCTCGGTGAGTGTGGGACAACAGCAGTGTGGGTGGGTGAGCGCGGTGTGCGTTACTACGCGCACGGGCGCTCACTCGCGACCTCAACGCGTCTTCTCGTCGAGCAGGCAGCGCGCGTCTCCTCACCTCAGAAACGGCTGCGGGTAGCGCGAGAGATGTACTGCATGCGCTTCAGCGGTGAGGACGTTGGCGGCTTGACCATGCAGCAGCTGCGTGGCCGCGAGGGTGCCCGCGTGAGAGAGGTCTACAGGGAGAACTCTCGAAGAACAGGGGTGCCCTGGACACGTCGGGACTACAAGCCTGACAGCTTCGAGGACTCCGATCCCATCAACCAGGCACTGTCAGCGGCGCACGCGGCTCTGTACGGGATCGTCCACGGGGTCATCGTCGCGCTGGGCTGCTCTCCCGGGCTCGGGTTCGTCCACACGGGGCACGAGCGTTCTTTCGTCTACGACGTCGCCGACCTGTACAAGGCGGAGACGACGATCCCCATCGCCTTCGACGTCGTGGCCGAGGGAATGACGGACCTGGCCGGGACAACGCGTCGTCGGGTCCGAGACAAGGTCTTCGAGCTACGCATCATTGAGAGGACGGTCAAGGACATCCACCAGCTCCTCGAGGTTGGGGAGACGGACGACCTGAGCATCAACGTGGTCTCACTGTGGGACTATCAAAGGCGGGCGGTCGCTGGTGGGGCCAACTACGCCGAGGAGGCAGGAGCGTGGTAGTGCTCGTCCTGTCGGCCGCTCCGGCGTCCTTGCGCGGCGCGCTCACACGGTGGCTCATGGAGGTGTCGCCAGGCGTGTTCGTCGGCCACCTGTCCGCACGGGTGCGCGAGCAGCTGTGGGAGCTCGTACGCGCTTATATCGGGGATGGACGCGCCCTGCTCATCTGGTCCACTCGTTCCGAGCAGCGCTTCTCGGTGGCTTCGCTCGGTCACGATCGTGAGCCCGTCGACGTCGAGGGGTGCCTTGTGATGCGGACGCCTTACCGCCAGATCGAGGGATCCACAACGGTGCCCGGAGCGGTCAAGGCGCCTAAGGAGTCCTGGTCCATTGCGGCGCGCCGACGACGCTACCGCAGTATGACGGAGCGTGCATTAGGTTCGCAGTGAAGGTAGACGGTCTCCTGTAGATCACGGCGTCGTTGGGATCTCAACGATCTCCAAGTGTTTCCCCCGCGCCAGCGGGGATGATCCCCGCTGCACCACGGGCAGCGGGGTGCCCGCCGCGTTTCCCCCGCGCCAGCGGGGATGATCCCGGCCTGACCCCCGACGGCAAGGAGCGCCTGCCGTTTCCCCCGCGCCAGCGGGGATGATCCCAGGTTGGACAGGATGCCGCCCAGGGCGCCCAGCGTTTCCCCCGCGCCAGCGGGGATGATCCGTGCCACAGGTCCACCACACGCACCAGATGGCCGTTTCCCCCGCGCCAGCGGGGATGATCCCACGCTGGGCGTGGGACGGCCGTAGACCACCCCGTTTCCCCCGCGCCAGCGGGGATGATCCGACGATCTCGGGGCCGTTGATGACGCCGGTCAGGTTTCCCCCGCGCCAGCGGGGATGATCCCGTGTGGGAGCCGGGCGGCGAGGGGGTGCCTGCGTTTCCCCCGCGCCAGCGGGGATGATCCCACCAGCATCCTGGACGACGCTCACATCGAGATGTTTCCCCCGCGCCAGCGGGGATGATCCCGCCGTCCACGACAGCGCCATCGACTGCGGCTTGTTTCCCCCGCGCCAGCGGGGATGATCCCCTCGTGCCCCTGGCCCCCGCCACCGTCACCCCGTTTCCCCCGCGCCAGCGGGGATGATCCTCGTGCTGAGCGTGGAGCAGATGACCGTGCCCCGTTTCCCCCGCGCCAGCGGGGATGATCCGAGCCCCGTTCCCCGCTTTGTCCGGGGTGCGCCGTTTCCCCCGCGCCAGCGGGGATGATCCCTACTCGTCGATGCTGGCGATGAGTGTGGGGGCGTTTCCCCCGCGCCAGCGGGGATGATCCCCGCTACATCGAGGCCGGCGAGAAAGGCACCGAGTTTCCCCCGCGCCAGCGGGGATGATCCGAGCACTGACTATGCCCAAGGCACTGAGCGATGGTTTCCCCCGCGCCAGCGGGGATGATCCGACCCCCGGCCGCGAGCGCATCACCCTCCCCGAGTTTCCCCCGCGCCAGCGGGGATGATCCGGCCCGCCAGGCTGGCCTGTGGGGCGGCCGGGGGTTTCCCCCGCGCCAGCGGGGATGATCCGCGCGTGTCGTGGGACAGAGAGGCTCGACCGCCGTTTCCCCCGCGCCAGCGGGGATGATCCCGCGGCCACCCAGCTGTACCGGGGTGGGGCTGAGTTTCCCCCGCGCCAGCGGGGATGATCCCAACCGTCGCCGCGATCCGGGCGGGATCGGCGCGTTTCCCCCGCGCCAGCGGGGATGATCCGTTCGCGGCGGTGGTGACGGCGGCGGTCGAGATGTTTCCCCCGCGCCAGCGGGGATGATCCGCGAGGCTCCAGACACGGCGCACCACAGGACGGGTTTCCCCCGCGCCAGCGGGGATGATCCGAGCCCGCTGAGTGTGCCTGAGGGCGCCCAGGTGTTTCCCCCGCGCCAGCGGGGATGATCCCTCGCGGGCGTGCTGCGGGTCGGACATGTCCCAGTTTCCCCCGCGCCAGCGGGGATGATCCGCGGATGCGGCTGCGTCCGGTGACCGGGGAACCGTTTCCCCCGCGCCAGCGGGGATGATCCGGCGGCGTTCGGGGACGGCTTCGTGGAGGCCTACGTTTCCCCCGCGCCAGCGGGGATGATCCGGCGGCGTTCGGGGACAGCTTCGTGGAGGCCTACGTTTCCCCCGCGCCAGCGGGGATGATCCGCCCGGGACGCTGTCCATCAGCTGGATGAAGGCGTTTCCCCCGCGCCAGCGGGGATGATCCCACCGGCAACCCGTCGGGGATCGTCGCACAGTCGTTTCCCCCGCGCCAGCGGGGATGATCCGAAGGAGAAGAAGTCTGATGGTGGCCGTCTCGAGTTTCCCCCGCGCCAGCGGGGATGATCCCGCCGTCCACGACAGCGCCATCGCCTGCGTCTCGTTTCCCCCGCGCCAGCGGGGATGATCCGGCTGAGGAGGCCGCCGGCGCGCGCATGGTGTCGTTTCCCCCGCGCCAGCGGGGATGATCCCCGCCTGTGGCGCTCGGTCGATGCTGGCGCCACGTTTCCCCCGCGCCAGCGGGGATGATCCCGCGAGCAGGGCATGGCTGCGATAAGCTCGCGTGTTTCCCCCGCGCCAGCGGGGATGATCCCCCGCTCACCGCATGCCCTCGTCCCGACGAGCTGTTTCCCCCGCGCCAGCGGGGATGATCCCCTAACGGCACCGAACCCGTTTTTCTGAGCACCGTTTCCCCCGCGCCAGCGGGGATGATCCGCCGTTGCCGCCCCACACGTAGGCGTAGGTGTCGTTTCCCCCGCGCCAGCGGGGATGATCCCACCACGAGCTCATCGGCCGGCTCCAGGACGAGCGTTTCCCCCGCGCCAGCGGGGATGATCCGGCGATGGCCTCGTTGGCCAGCGCATGGCTGGGGTTTCCCCCGCGCCAGCGGGGATGATCCGTCCTTGGCGGACGCGAAGCCGAGTGCGGTGGCGTTTCCCCCGCGCCAGCGGGGATGATCCGCCCCCAGTCCTGCGCCGCCCGGATGAGCGTCGGTTTCCCCCGCGCCAGCGGGGATGATCCCGACGACGGGTGGCGCTCCCCCAACATCATGAAGTTTCCCCCGCGCCAGCGGGGATGATCCCGCCGAGCGCGACGCCCTGATCCGCGCTGCCGTGTTTCCCCCGCGCCAGCGGGGATGATCCGAGGCGGGCGAAGGTGTTGACCTTGGCGATGTCGTTTCCCCCGCGCCAGCGGGGATGATCCGGTCGACATGGCCGCGTGGCGGTCCCTGACCCAGGTTTCCCCCGCGCCAGCGGGGATGATCCGCAGCGGCAACGCACCCAGCCATAGCAGCAGAAGTTTCCCCCGCGCCAGCGGGGATGATCCGGGCGGCGAACTCGTCGGGCAGGATGTAGCGGTGTTTCCCCCGCGCCAGCGGGGATGATCCGGCGAGCAGCCGGTAGCGGCGCTCGGTGTTGGCGTTTCCCCCGCGCCAGCGGGGATGATCCGTCGCCGGCGGACTTCTCGGGGCGGCACTCGATGTTTCCCCCGCGCCAGCGGGGATGATCCCAGGTGCCCGTCGCACAGGTCGGTCACGCGCTCGTTTCCCCCGCGCCAGCGGGGATGATCCGGAGAGCGACATGACCACCGCCGACACCATTGCGTTTCCCCCGCGCCAGCGGGGATGATCCGGAGATGGACGCGGCGGGCCTGTCCGCCCAGATGATCGAGCGCGCGGGCACCGCCGCCGCCTACTACTGGGTCACCGGATCCACAGAAGCTTCTCTCCAGGTCCTCGACGCCATCACCGCCTCCGACCCGTCACGCGCCCCGAAGGGGAAGAGCGTCCCAAAAGGCTCGTCACAGCGGAGGACTGGGCGCCGTACGGGATCGGCGAGCCGGGGCCGGACGGCTGGTACGAGGACTACCGCACCCCACCCGAAGACCTCCGGCCGCTCTCTCCAAGAGAACAAGAGCCCGAGCCAGACGGGGGCCCCAGCCGCCTGACGTGGACGGACATCCTCGCCCACTGGGACGCCCTGTGCGTGTCCCTCGCCACCCAGTTCGGCATCGACGAGGAGGACCCCAGCGTGTGGGCTCACTCGTGGCCGTGGCTACGTCGCAGGATCCTCGCTGTTGCCATCGACCCAGACACGCCCCTGGGGCACGCTCTCATGGACGGCTGAACGTCAGCCCCGTGGCCTCCTCGACGGCAGGCTGGTACTCCGGGCACCCCCACAGCACATAGGTGGCCTGCACCAACGCCGCCTCGTCGGCGGACATGCTGTCGAACTCGCCGACGCGTGTCGCCTCACCGAGCTCCTCGTAGACCTCTTGGGGGCTGCGCCCGGAGCCCTGCCCGGCCTCCCAGATGTCGCACGACAAGTCCCTCAGCGACGTCACGTCCCCCACAGTCGCTTGCGCGAAACCTGGGTGCGCCTTCACGAGGGTGCGGATCGCCTCCTCATCCGCGATGGGCTCCGCACCCTCGAGCAGAGCAGGCCACTCCGCCGCCGTCGGCGATGGGCTGGGCGACGTCGTCATCGTCCTCACAGGCACAGCCCTGGTGCTATCGGACGCGGCTCCTGAGCAGGCCGCCGCCCCTCCAGCGAGGGCAGCACACATCACCACAACTACACAGGCACGTCGACGGGCGCTCATACCCCACACACTACCCAGAGGAGCACAGGCACGTGGCACTGACCGTCGGCGAGCTTGTCGCCTACCTCCGGCTCAACGACTCCGACTTCAAGGCCAAGACGTCATCCGCCACCACCACGTGGACGCGCATGACGTCCGGCATGGCCCAGACCGCGCAGACCGCCGCCGCTGCGCTCGGCGTCACCGCCACGTCCGCCTCCGTCCTCACGGTCAACGTCGCCCGCACCGGTCTGGCCTACAACGGTCTCCAGCAGAACTCCCGCGCCGCCCTGTCCTCCATCATGAGGTCCGCTGAGGCCGCCAACGCCCAGATGGACAAGCTCGACGAGTTCGCCCGGAGGTTTCCCCCGCGCCAGCGGGGATGATCCCGACTGGGACGCGCGCGAGCGCCGCGCACCCGAGTTTCCCCCGCGCCAGCGGGGATGATCCCTTGCCGGCGGCGTCGCCGGTCTGCTCGGCGATGTTTTTTTCCCCCCCCCCCCCCGCCAGCGGGGATGATCCCAGCTCTTGTGTCGTGAGGGGGACGATGATCGCTTTCCCCCGCGCAGCGGCGATGATCCGTGGTAGACGCCACAGAGACTCCCAACGACCTAGCGCCCCCAAGGTGAGCGCCAATAGCCACCCGGGCGTAGCCGCACCCGCCCAGTAACGCACCCAGGACCTGCGCACCAGCCACAATGCGATCACCACACTCACCGTCCTCAAGTCGCGCTCGCAAACGACGTGAGAGCCAACCACCCCGCGTTGGCCACCTGCACCCCGACGCTGGTAGAGTCCCGCCCCGGGCCCCGGTAGCTCAGTGGATAGAGCGTCTGCCTCCGGAGCAGAAGGTCGCAGGTTCGAATCCTGTCCGGGGCACCAACGAGGAACGCCCGCCGTCACAGCACGAAGCCGTGACGGCGGGCGTCCTCATCTCCTCGTCCCAGGCCCCACCCGGGTCGTGTCCGTTCCTGTGCCCCGCACTCGCCCCGGTCTCCTCACACGCCGTGCCGGGTCAGGACCCGCCGCACCTGCTCGAGCCGTCCAGCCCGGTCCTCCCCGTCGTCGCGCCCGAGCGCCAGGTCCTCGGCTACGGAGCCGTCAACCAGGACGAGAACTCGGTCAGCCCGGGCGGCGACGGCGGCGTCGTGGGTGACGAGCACCAGGGTGCGGCCCTCAGCGACGACTCCGGCCAGCAGGTCGAGGACCCGGGCGGCCGAGGCGGAGTCGAGGGCTCCGGTGGGCTCATCACCGAAGAGGACGTCGGGATCGTTGATGAGCGCCCGGCACAAGGCGGCGCGCTGGAGCTGACCACCGGAGACCTCGGTGACGTGGTGATGAGAGACCTCTGCGACCCCCATGCGCTCCATGAGCTCACGGGCGCGCTGGCGCACCTGCGCCGGCGAGTCCACGCGGGCGACGAGGGCAGGCAGGGCGATGTTGTCGGCCAGGTCGAGGGTCCGCACGAATCGGGTGGTCTGGAACACGAATCCGATGCGGTGCAGCCGCAGGTCCGCCAGCTGCCTCTCACTCATGGATGACAGCTCCTGCCCTCCCAGCTCGACACACCCGGAGGTGGGCACGTCCATGCCGGCGAGCAGGCTCAGCAGCGTGGACTTTCCGGAGCCCGAGGGCCCCATGATGGCCAGGAGCTGTCCGGCTGGCACGTCCAGGTCGATGCCGTGCAGGACCCGCACGTCCCAGTCCTTGACCAGACCTCGGGCGCTCAGGACGGGGCCGGGCGTGACCGCTCCGGTACGGGGGATGGTGGTCATGAGGTCCGTCCTGTCAGGGTGCGAGGGTGGAGAGAGCGGGTGGCGATGAGGGTGCCGGCCATGACGACGGCGACGATTCCAGCGGGCACGGGACCCCAGGTGAGCCCCGCCCTGGTCATGAGACTGACGCCCGGCGCACCCATCCGCGCCAGGGCCGTCCCCAGCAGCGCCTGCCCACCCGCAGCGGCCATGACCTGCCCGACGACGATGCCGCAGCATGCCAGGACAGCGGCGCGCACCACCTGGATCCGCAGCAGCGCACCTCTGTCCATCCCCACCCCCGCAAGGGCTGTCAGGTCCGGCCGGATCCGCTCGAGGTGCAGCACCGTGGACAGGACGGTCACGAGCAGGACGATGCCCAGACCCGCCAGGGTGGCGGCCAGCACGAGACCTCGCACCTGGGTGGTGGTCGAGCCCACGGTCTGGACGGCGAACTCCTCCGGGACGGTGACCTTGGCCCCGGGGTGGGCCTGGCGTATCCGGTCTGCCAGTGTGGCTGCCTCAACGCCGTCGGCCAGTCTCATGTTGATGACGTGCCACAGGGGCTCGGGCGGGAGTGCTCTCAGGACGAAGCCGGTGGACCCGCCGTTGGTGACGTCCGAGTAGGTGCCCACCAGGGTGAGCCGGTCAGCCGGGGTGCCGCCTGCAGGGACGGGCATGCCGGCCCCGGCCTGCTGGGCCATGAGGACCTGTTGCCCCACGCTCACGTCCAGGGCGCCCGCCTGGCTGGCGGACAGGGCGATCTCCCCGGGGCCCTGAGGCGCCCGTCCGGTGACGTAGTGGGGTGTGAAGACCAGCTCGGTGGCGGCCTCGACGGGCACGGTGTCCCAGGCCCCGGGCGTGGCGGCTGAGGCCAGCTCAAGACGCTGGGCACCTCGTACCTCCACCTGCCGCACCTGCGGGTCGGTGCGCAGGGACTCCACAAGGGCGTCAACGTCGGCGGCGCCCTGGCGCACGTCGACACGCAGCTGGGCACCCTGACCGACCCCCAGGTAGGTGGAGAAGCGCGCGTCGGTGAGCGTGGTGAGCGCTCCCAGGGGCAGCACCATGAGCACGGTGGCCACGGCGATGACCCCGGCGAGCAGGGCGCCCTGGGTGCTGGCGGCCGAGCGCGCCCCCAGCCAGGTCACCGGTGACAGCACGGGCAGGCGCTCCGCCGCCCGCAGCAGGCCGGTGCCCCGGCGCCGAGGCAACGGGTGGCGCGGTGACGTCCGGGTCCGTGACCGGAGGCTCCATCGGCGGCGACAACCGGCTCCGTCAACGCCGTCGTGCCCACCGTCGGCAGCGCGCAGCATGACCATGACGGGGCGGCCGAGCTCGCGGCGCAGGGCGGTCAGCGCTCCCCCGACCACCAGAGCCATGACCGTCGCAGCGGTGAGGACCACCGTCAGGACCATGGTGGGGGTGGTGGGAGGCCGCCCCAGGTAGGCCAGGGAGCTCGCGCCCAGCGTGCCGGCCAGCGGCGCGCAGGCGACCAGCCCGACGAGCCCACCAGCCAGCGCGAGGCTCACGTGCTTGGCGAGGACCAGCTCGGCCAGGCTGACACGGGACAGCCCGAGGGCGCGCAGGGCCGCCAGCTGGGGCAGGTCGGCTCGGACCCCGGCGAGCACGGCCAGGCGCACGGCCAGCGCGGCCACGCCCAGCACGAGCAGCGCGATGGCCAGGGCGACGGCGGCCACGAGGTAGGTGGACAGCCCGTTCATCAGGCGCAGGGCGGAGGAGTCCACAGCCACGCCTTGTGCGGGCAGCCCGGAGGAGGTGTAGGCGTCCAGCACCTGCCCTGCCGAGGCTCCGGGGGTGGTGCGCAGCTCGATGATCTGCTCCTCGTCGTCCAGGAGGGCGTCGAGGCGCTCGTAGTCGGTCTGGTGGACGAGCAGGCGCTTGGAGGTGACGAGGGACGGGTTCATCTGGGCGTCGCGGGCGAAGGCGACGACGGTCAGGACGATGACCTGGCCGTCGGCACGCACCTCGACGGTGTCGCCGAGGGCCGCCTGCCCGGTGACCAGGTAGTGCACGGGCAGGGCGACCTCACCGGGGCCGGGGTCCAGGACCTGGCCGTCCTCGTCGACGAGCAGGTCGAAGGAGGTGTTCTGGGTGACGAAGGCGGGCTCGAGGACGGAGGGGGCCTGGCTGTCGCCGTCGATCCACAGCCCGGCCCCGGGCACCAGCAGGGTGCGGGAGACCTGTGACTGGGCGACGTCGTCGCGCTGCGCGGCCCAGGCGTGGATGGCCTCGGCGTCCCGGTCGGTGATGGGCCCGGCGCTCATCTGGACGACGTCGGGCGGCAGCGCGGCCCGCCACAGCTGCTCGGTGGCGGCCTGGGTTCGTGCCATGAGCAGCACCGAGGCTCCGGCCAGGGCGACGACGAGAGCGGTCAGGAGGGCCAGGACGAGGGCGACGACGGGGCCGCGACGCAGGTCGGCGAGGACGAGCCGGGCCAGCAGCGAGGGGGTCAGCATGGGGATCCGGTCCTCGGTGAGGGAGTGAACTGAGCCTGGTCGACGGGAGCCAGGCGGTGGCGCCAGCGGTGCGTCTGAGCCGCGACGCCCAGGAGCAGCAGCCCCAGGAGAGAGACGACGGCGGCGCAGCCGCGCCCCGGACCGGTGCCGGTGAGGGCCCCGAGGGTGGGGGCGAGGGCACCGCCGTCGGCGAGGGCCGGCTCGGCCACGTGGTCGGCCACGAGGCCGATGAGGGCGAATGCGATGAGGTAGCCGCTCTGGGTGAGCACGGAGATGAGGCCCCAGGCACGGGCCTGGACATTGTTGGGCAGCTCGCTTCGCGCGATGGCGTCCGCCCCGGCATTGCCCAGTGGCAGGGCGGCGAAGAGGAGTGCGCCGACAGCGGCGACCCACACCATGGACGGGTGCAGGCACACCAGGGTCATAGCCGCCCCCGCTCCGGCCAGGCCCAGGGTGAGCAGCCGGGCGGGTGGTGTGGCGGACAGGGCGGCGACGGCGGCGGAGCCGGCCAGGAGCCCGATGGCGGCCAGCGTCTCGCACAGCCCGACGGCGCTGGCGGGGCCCAGGGGCAGCAGGATCGGCTTGAGCAGGGCCTGGACGGACCCCATGGCGAAGGTGACCACGACCATGAGGCCGATGACGCTGCGCACGGCGGTGGAGGCGGTGACGGCCCGCCACCCCTCTGCCAGGCGGGTCAGCAGCCCGGCGGGGTCGGTGTCGGAGGCGACCGTCCCCACCCGGGTACGCACGACGGCGGTCAGCGCGACGGTGATCAGGCAGGTCGAGGCGTCCAGCAGCAGGATGCCGGTGATCCCGACACGTCCGAGCAGCAGGCCCGCGCTCAGCGGTGCCAGGAGGTAGCGGGCAGCGGCGGTGAGCTGGAGCAGGCCGGAGGCCCGCACGTAGTTCTCGGGGTCGACAACATCGGTGACGGTGGCGCGCAGCGCCGGCTCGGTGAGTGAGGCCAGGCAGGAGGACACGAGCAGGCCCGCGCAGACGGCCCCGGTGCCGGCCCCGGCGGACACGGCGAGGTAGACGAGTGCCAGGCCCAGGACGGAGCCCCCGTCACCCAGGATCATCATGAGGCGGCGGTCGTGGCGGTCCGCCAGGACGCCGGCCAGGGGCGCCAGCAGGACGATGGGGGCGAAGGCGCACAGCTGGACGAGGCTGGCGGCAGCGGCTGAGGAGGTGGTGGTGTAGACGTGGACGCCCAGGGCGAAGGACGTCATGCCCGTGCCCAGCGCGTTGACGAGGGCACCGGCGACCAGGAGCAAGAGCGGGCTCACGCGCTCTCACCCTGCTGGTCGTGGGCCCCGGGCTCACTCAGCAGCCGGCTGACCTGGTCGGGGGCGACGCCCAGGCAGCGGGCGAGGGTGCTCACGACCGCCGCCCGCCTGCGCTCGCGCTGCTCGGCGCTGGAGGTGACGACACCCTCGTCCAGGAGTGTGCCCGCCAGGGTGATGACGACCTCGGCGAGTCCCAGGGGGTCGTCGCAGCTGAGGTCGCCGGTGGTCACGCCGTCGGAGATGACCTCGGCGAGGACCGGGGCGAGAAGACGCAGCATCTCGTTGAGCACGAGGAGGTGGAAGTCGGCGTCGCGGGTGGTGTTGAAGTGCTCGGTGAGAGCCCGGGCGGGTGAGGATTCCTCGACCCGCAGCGAGCCGAGGACGTGCAGCAGCCGTGGCAGCGGGGCGAGCCCGGCGGCGGCTGCGCCGCGGGCGCGCAGGAGCATGTCTGCCGTCTGCCTCTCGACGATCCCCTGGAGGATCTCCTCCTTGCCTGCGAAATGGTGGTAGAGCGTGCCCTTGGCGATGCCCACCTGGCGCAGGATGTCCTCGACGGTCATGCGCTGGTACCCCTTGGCGATGATGAGCGCCTCGGCTGCGTCGAGGATCTCCTCGCGGCGGGCCCGGGCGGTCTTGACGGTGCGCGGCACGTTCTCCCCTCCCCCTAGACCGACCGACGGTCGGTCGACAGGAATCATCATCACCCACACGCTCCGGTTCCGCAACCCCCACTCTCGTGAGGACGACCCGCCCCGCACCCACGTGACCCCCGCCGGCGGACACCACCCCACGCGCGAAGAGCCACCCGGCAGGACCGCGGGACGGTCTCCGGCACGCCGGCGTCCCCCCCCCACTCGCCACGAGGACAGGGGCGGGGCCGACAACCTCACGGCTGCCGGCCCCGCCCCTGTCGGCCGGAGAACCCCTCCTGAGCCCTCCCGTCCTCTCAGGACCGAGCGGTGACGATGTCCCGGTCGGTGTCGAAGACGACCCGGTCCTCGGCGACGACGAGCGCGCCGCTGCGGTTGTCCCCGAAGCGCCGTCCCACCGAGCGCGGGACCCACTGCTCCCAGTCGCACCCGCCCGTCTCGATAAAGCGCACCCACGCCCCGTGCACCGCGTCGGCCAGTGCCTGCGGGGCGCCGCCCGGCAGCGTGTGGCCCTCGCAGTAGGGCTCGAGGAGGCAGTCGAAGCTGAAGGGCACGTCCATGCAGTGTGCCGCCAGCCCCATCTGCCCACCGGTGTAGGAGAACTCGTAGGCCCAGGACCCACCCGCCCGAGCGCCCGAGGCGGCGTGCTCTCCGCGCGCCAGGAGCCAAGAGACGAGCTGGCAGTGGAAGATCGTGTCCGAGATGAGGTCGCCGAGGATGAGGTGCCCGGCCTCGGCGTGCTCCGGGTGCGCGGCGAGCAGACGGTCCGCCAGGGCCTCGTCCAGCCCGCCCTCCACGAGGACCTCGCGCACGTCCCGGCCGGCCATCGCCTCGGCGAAGGCGAAGCCCGAGAAGGCGAAGTCGTGGGTGGTGGAGCCGGCCAGGACGGCGATGCCGGCCCCACGGCCCTCGCGCAGCGCCTGCGCGACCGGCACGGGGACGATCTCGCCGTCGACGGTGGGACTGAAGGAGATCCCCGTGTCCGGCTTCCCGACGGCGGCCAGGCGCCCGGCCACCGCCGCCACCGGGTCCGGGCCGGCTGCGGCGGCGCCGCCGTCGTCGGCGTGCTCGTCCTGGGCGGTCAGCGCGTTCTGAGCGGCGAAGACCTCGTCGTAGGAGACGGTGCGCAGCCCGTCGAGGGTCGGCTCGACGCCGAGGGCGGCGGCCATGGCCCGGGCCCGCTCACGGTTGAGGTCGGCGGGCATGTCGGTCACGGCGCCCGACTGGGAGATGACGGCGCGGAACAGGCCCTTGGCCCGAGGCACCGTCATGAGGACCATCGAGTTGCCGCCGCCGGCACTCTGCCCACCGATCGTCACCCGCGCCGGGTCGCCGCCGAAGCGGGCGATGTTGTCGCGCACCCACTCCAGGGCCATGACCTGGTCGAGGACGGCGCGGTTGAAGGGCGCGTCGGAGCCCTCGACGTAGCCGTAGCCGTCGAAGCCGAGCCGGTAGGCGACGCTGACGGTGACGACGCCGTCGCGGTTGAAGGCGGCGCCGTCGTACCAGGGCGAGTTGTGCGAGCCGGAGGTCCAGCCGCCGCCGTGGATCCACACGAACACTGGCAGGCGCGCGTCCTCCTGCCCGGGGACGGGGGTGAAGACGTTGAGGGTGAGGACGTCGTCGCCGGGCACCGAGGGCTCCGGGATGGCGGGGTCATCGAAGATCGAGCCGCGCTGCGGGGTCGGCCCCGGCAGGTAGGCCTCGAGCTCGCCCTCCCAGGGGGCGCGCCGCACGGGCGCCATGAAGCGGCGCTGCCCGGTGGGCTCCTCCGCGTAGGGGATGGCGTAGAAGGCGGCCGAGCGGGTGCGGCGGGACTCGGGACCGCTGCGCTCGGGGTGGGAGACGATCTCGCGCCACAGGCCCCGGACAGGGCCGGCGGTCGTCTCGACGCGGACGGTGTCCTCGGTGGGGACGGCGATGGGGGTGGTGGCGACGTGCTCGGTGGTGCTGATGTTGCGCAGGATCATGGGGGCTCCTTGGAGGCCGGGGTCACAGGATAAGGGTCCGGAGCAGGGTGAGGGCGCAGACGCCCGGGCCCGGCCCGCGCAGGACCGGCCCCTCCTCAGACAGCCCGAGCCCTGCCCTCAGCGGCCCAGGACCTCGAGGGCGAGGCTCGGCACGTCGGTGACGACGGCGTCCACGCGCATGGCGGCCAGGCGCCGCATCTGGGCGGGGTCGTCGATGGTCCACACGTGGACCTCGAGGCCGGCCCGGTGGCTGGCGGCGACGAAGCGCTCGGTGACGACGGGCACCCCGCGGTAGGCGACGGGCACCTGCACGGCGTCGGTGCGCGAGCACTCCTGCGACCAGCTCCAGCGGGTGCGCGGCAGGCTGAAGCCCGTCTCAGCGCTGACCATGAGGCTGGCGACGTCGCTCACCCCCAGGGAGGTGCGCGCCCGGGGCTCCTGGCGGCGCAGGACCGCCAGGCGGCGCCCGGAGAAGGAGGCGAAGCGCACGCGCTCGAGGGCGTCAGCGGCGCGCACCGCCTGGATCGCGCCCTGCACGACGGCGGACTCCTTGAGGTCCACGTTGAGGCACAGGTCCGGGTGGGCGTCCAGCACCTCATCCAGGCGCACGGGCGCGCGCCCGTCACCGGCGTCGAGCCCGGCCAGCTCCTCCCAGGTCAGGTCCGCGATGGCACGGGGGTCGCCGGTGGTGCGTGCCAGGTCCGGGTCGTGGGCGAGGACGACGACGCCGTCGCGGGTGGCGCGCAGGTCCGTCTCCAGCCACTGCAGCCCGAGCTCCGTCACGTGCTCGACGGCGCTCCACGTGTTCTCGGGGCCCTCGGCGGCGCCACCGCGGTGGGCGACGACCTGGCAGCGGCGTGCGGGGCGGGGGGCGTCGTCCCACCCGTCGGGGGAGGCGCCGGCGCGCCCGGGCTGAGCTGAGCTCATGGTTCCCTCCGGTCTCCGGCTGCCTCAGGAGCAGTCGGTGGTCAGGTCGATGGCGTGGTGCTCGACGAGCCAGGCCGCCGGGTTGACGGTGCTCTCGTCGGAGGAGTCGTCCGCGGTGCGCACCTCGAAGTGCAGGTGCGGTCCCGTGGAGTAGCCGGTGGAGCCGACGCCGGCGATGAGCTGGCCCGCCGTCACGGTGTCGCCCTTCTCGACGTAGATGCCGTCGGCGTACATGTGCAGGTAGGAGGTGTACCAGACCTCGCCGTCGATCTCGTGGCGGATGGTGACGGTGCCCGTGGAGCCGACCATGCCCGCGGTGGTGACGGTGCCCGCCGCGACGGCGTAGATGGGGGTGCCGACGCTGGCGGAGTAGTCCTGGCCGGCGTGGAGCTTGAGGTAGCCCAGGGTCGGGTGGATGCGGTAGCCGTACTCGGAGGAGACCGTGTAGGTGCCCGCGACCATGGGATTGAACAGCTCGGGGGCGGTGTTGAAGGCCGTCGTGTCCCCGGAGGCACCCGAGCGCTGGGGCGCGCAGGTGACGGCGGCGTTCTGGCGGGCCTCGCGGATGCGCGCGAGGGTGGCGGCATCCGGCACGTTGGACAGCGGGGCGTCCGTGGTGGAGTCGACGTCGGCGTCGGAGCCCAGGACGGCGGCGGCCACCGAGGTGGCGGCGGCGGTAGCCGGTGCGGATCCCGCGGCGCCGTCCTCACCCGCGGTGACGGCGCTGGTGACCCCGACGGCGGCGGGCGCGCCGAGGTGGTCGGACAGGGGCGCCAGCACGGTGACGGCGGCCAGGACCGCGAGGACGGCGGCGCGGCCGACGGTGCCCATCGGAGCGCTCTCGCGGCGGTGGGGGCGCGAGCGGTGGCGGCGGTGGACCTCGGCGGCGACGGGCACGGTGCCCGCGCTGGTGCCCGCAGGGGCCCGGGGCGGCGCTGGGACCCGGGAGGCGCCGTCCGCGTGGGAGCGTGCAGCGCCGGCACGGGCGGCGGCTCGTTCCGCCTCCCGCCTCTCACGACGGGTCATGGGCTGCGCTGTCACCCGAGGGACGATATCCCCGCCCGGCGACGAGCGCCAGGACGGGGCTCACACGTCAGGACTGCCCGAGCTCGCGGCGCAGGTACTCCTCGCGCTGCATCGCGTCGTTGACCTCCCCGACGAGCTCCTCGAGGATGTCCTCGAGGAAGACGACGCCCATGAGGTCCCCGTCAGGGTCCTCGACGCGGCCCAGGTGCGCGCCGCTGCGCTGCATGGCGACGAGCACCTCCTCGACCTCGTCCTCGGGGCGCACGGGGACCATGGCCCGCTCCAGCCACGACGGGACCGGCTGGTCGCGCTCCTCGTCCTCGGCGTAGAGCACGTCCTTGAGGTGCAGGTAGCCGCGGATGCTGCCGTCCGCGCCCGCGACCGGGAAGCGCGAGTAGCCGGTGACGGTGACGGCGTGCTCGACGTCGGCCGGCGCGCAGCCGGCGGGCAGCGTCACGAGGTCCTCGAGGGGGACCATGACGGTGGCAGCGGTCTCCTCGGAGAACTCCAGGGCCCCCGTCAGCAGGCCGGTGTCGTCGTCGAGGACGCCCTCGGCCGTGGACCGCTCGACGATGGAGGCGACCTCGGCGGCGTTGAAGGTCGCGGAGACCTCCTCCTTCGTCTCGATGCCGAACAGGCCGAGCACCCAGTTGGCGAACCCGTTGAGGGCGGTGATGACGGGGCCGAAGAGTGTCGAGACCCACACGAGGGGCGGGGCGAGCAGGCGCACCGCGGTCTCGGGCGCGGAGATCGACATGTTCTTGGGCACCATCTCGCCGACGACGACGTGGACGTAGACGACCAGGACCAGCGCGATGAGCACGGCGACGGCGTGCGCCCCCGCGGCCCCGACGCCGACCTTCTCGAGCCACGGCTGGATGAGGTGGGCGATGGCGGGCTCGGCGACGACGCCCAGGCCGGTGGAGCACAGGGTGACGCCCAGCTGGGCGGTGGCGAGCATCCGGGAGACGTGCTCCAGCGCCCACAGGGCGGTGCGGGCGCGCGCGTCGCCGGCCTCGGCCAGGGGCTCGAGCTGGGCGCGGCGCGCGGAGGTGACGGCGAACTCGGCGCCGACGAAGAAGGCGTTGCCCACTAGCAGCAGGACGGTGACGAGCATGGCGACGGGGGCGCTCACCGGGCCTCCTCCCGCTCGTCGTCGGCCTCGGGCACGGGGGTCACGCGCAGGCGGGTCACGCGCCGGCCCTCCATCGCGACGACGGTCATGAGGGCGCGCGGGGTGCTCACCCGGTCACCGAGGGCGGGGACGCGGCCGAGCTCGGACATCACCAGGCCGCCGAGCGTCTCGTAGGGGCCGTCGTCGGGCACGTGCAGGCCGGAGGTGCTGGCCAGCTCGTCGGGGCGCATCCACCCGGGCACGAGCCAGTCGCCGCAGGCGTCGCGGTGGGCGCCGTTGCGGCGGCGGTCGTGCTCGTCGGCGACGTCCCCGACGATCTCCTCCACCGCGTCCTCCAGGGTGACGACGCCGGCGGTGCCGCCGTACTCGTCGACGACGAGGGCCATCTGGCTGCCGGCGGCCCGCAGCTCGACCAGCAGGCTGGCCAGCGGCATGGTCTCGGGCACGCGGGGCACGGGGGTCATGAGGGAGCCGGAGGAGACCGGCACGGCTGCGCGCCGCTCGTAGGGCACGGCGATGACGCGCCGCAGGTGGACGACGCCGAGGACGTCGTCCACGTCCTCGCCGGTGACGGGGAAGCGCGAGTGGCCGGTGGCGCGCGCCAGGGCGACGACGGCGTCCGCCGTGTCCTGGGCGTCGAGGGTGTGCAAGCGGCCGCGGTCCGTCATGACGTCGACGGCGGTGAGCTCGCCGACGCCGATGGACCGGGTGAGCAGGGTGGCGGTGGAGACGTCGAGGGTGCCCTCCTCGGCGCTGTGGCGCACGAGGGCGGCGAGCTCGCTGGCGGAGCGGGTGCCGCTGATCTCCTCGGCGGGCTCGATGCCCATGCGGTGCAGCACCGTGTTGGCCGTGTCGTTGAGGACCTTGATGAGGGGTCCCAGGACGGTGGAGAAGGCCATGAGGAGGGGGGCGACGAGGCCGGCGGCCCGCATGGGGTCGGCCAGGGTCGCGTTCTTGGGGATGAGCTCGCCGACCACCATGGAGAAGGCGTTGACGATGACGAGGGCGGCGACGACGGCGGCCCCAGTGGCCAGGGACTCCGCCACCCAGCTGCTCATGAGGCGCGTGAGGATCTTCGCCAGCGCGTCCTGCATCGTGTAGCCGAGCAGGATCGTCGTCAGGGTGATGCCCACCTGGGCGCCGCTGAGCAGGGTGGACAGCCGTGACAGGGCCTTGCGGACCGTCTCGGCGCGGTGCTCTCCGGCGGCGGCGCGGGTCTCGACGGTGGAGGGGTCGAGGGCGACGAGGCTGAACTCGCCGGCGACGAAGACGGCGGTGCCGGCGGTCAGGACGACGCCGACCAGGATCATGATCCAGTCGCTCATGCCGGTGCCCCCCGGCGCGGGGCCGCGAGCGCGCCGTCCGTGCGGCGGGCGCTCGCGAGGTGGGGACTGTCGGGCTCTGCGGGCTGGGCGCTCGCGCAGGCGGTGCGCCTGCGGGCCCGGCGGGAGTGTCGTCGCATAGTGGCTCGCACGCTATCACCCGGGGCGTGCCGGCCCGCCGGCTCCTCGCCTTGGGCGGACAGGTGCGCGGTGACTCGTGCGTCAGCCGGACACGGGCCCAACGTCCCACTAGCATTCTGGTCCAGGGCACGTGGACGGGCCACCGGGCCCGCCCCGGGCCCGCAGTGCCACCGCGATGAGGAGGGACCCACTGTGACGACCCATGACGGCCGCCCTGTGGAGGTGAGCGCGCCGAGTGGCGCGGGCAGCTCAGGCGCCGCCCCGGACTTCGGCCCCAACGAGTGGATGGTCGAGGAGAAGCGCGAGGCCTGGCGGCAGGAGCCGTCCTCGGTCTCCGAGCAGTGGCGCGCGCTCTTCGAGGCCGAGTCCTGCTCGGGCCGCTCCCCCGCGGCTCCCAGCCCCTCCGGGCGTGAGGAGCGGAGCGAGCCGGCCGCCCCAGAGGGGCAGGCCGGCGCTGAGGCTCCCGCCCCCGGCGCCACCCCGGCCCCGATGAGCAGCACCGTCCAGGACGTCACCCGCTCCGACCTGCCCCCGGCCCCGCCCTCCGACGTCGCCCCTCCGACCTCCCCCTACGCCCACCGGAGCGGGCAGGGACACTCCCACTGCCCCGGCGAGCCCTCCGAGACCGGTGCGGGCACGCGCCTGAGGGGGGCGGCGGCCCGCACCGCCAGGAACATGGAGGAGTCCCTGTCGGTCCCGACGGCGACCTCCGCGCGCGCAGTGCCCGCCAAGGTCCTCATCGAGAACCGGGCGATCATCAACACCCACCTGGCGCGCACGCGCGGCGGGCGCGTGTCCTTCACGCACCTCATCGGCTGGGCCGTGGTCGAGGCCCTGGTGGAGGTGCCCGCCATGAACGCGGCCTACGGCACCGACGACGACGGCCGCCCCCTGCTCACCCAGCCGGCCCACGTGGGGCTGGGCCTGGCGGTGGACGTGGCCGCCCCGGGCGGTGCGCGACGCCTGCTCGTGCCCTGCGTGAGGCAGGCGGACCTCATGGACCTGGCGGCCTTCGTGGCGGCCGCCGACGACGTCGTGCGCCGCGCGCGCGAAGGCACCCTCACCGTCGAGGACATGACCGGCACGACCCTGACCCTGACCAACCCGGGCACGCTCGGCACCCTGCACTCGGTACCCAGGCTCATGCCGGGCCAGGGGGCGATCATCGGCGTCGGCTCCCTGGCCCTGCCCGCGGCCTTCGCCGGGGCCAGCCAGGAGACGCTGGCGCGCCACGGGATCGGCAAGGTCCTGACCCTGACCTCCACCTACGACCACCGGGTGATCCAGGGCGCGGTGTCGGGCGAGCTCCTGCGGCTGCTGGAGACCAAGCTCCTGGGCCTGGACGGCTTCTGGGAGCGCGCCTTCGAGTCCCTGCGCGTGCCCCACGCCCCCATCCGCTGGGAGCGGGACGCCGACTACGACCCCGAGGTCGAGACCGGCAAGCCGGCGCGCGTGGCCCAGCTCATCCACGCCTTCCGCCAGCGCGGCCACCTCGCCGCGGACACCGACCCGCTGGCCTACCGCTCGCGCCGTCACCCGGACCTCGACCCGGCGACCTACGGCCTGACCCTGTGGGACCTGGACCGCACCTTCCCCACCGACGGGCTGGGCGGCACCGAGCGGGCGACCCTGAGGGAGATCCTCAACCGGCTGCGCGAGGCCTACTGCCGCACGGTGGGCCTGGAGTACATGCACATCCAGGACCCGGCGCAGCGCCACTGGTGGCAGGAGCGCCTGGAGAACGGGTGGACCGAGATCAGCGGCGACGAGCGCCGTCGCATCCTCACCAAGCTCCAGCAGGCGGAGGCCTTCGAGACCTTCCTGCAGACCAAGTACGTGGGCCAGAAGCGCTTCAGCCTCGAGGGTGGGGAGTCCCTCATCGTGCTGCTCGACCGCCTGCTGGACCACGCGGCCCACGACGGCCTGGACGAGGTCGTCATCGGCATGGCCCACCGGGGCCGCCTCAACGTCCTGACGAGTATCGCGGGCAAGTCCTACGGACAGGTCTTCGACGAGTTCGACGGCAACAGCACCATCGAGGGCGCCTCGACGGGCGACGTCAAGTACCACCTGGGCACCGCGGGCGTGTTCACGGGCACCGACGGCGTCACCACCCGCGTCTCCCTGGCCGCCAACCCCTCCCACCTGGAGACCGTCGACGGCGTCGTCGAGGGCATCGTGCGCGCCAAGCAGGACCGCATCGCCCTGGGCGAGCGCGGCTACACGGTCATGCCGGTGCTCGTGCACGGCGACGCCGCCTTCGCGGGCCAGGGCGTGGTCTACGAGACGCTCAACATGAGCCAGCTGCCCGCCTACCGCACGGGCGGCACGGTCCACGTCGTCGTCAACAACCAGATCGGCTTCACCACCGGTGCCGCCTCGGCCCGCTCGACCACCTACGCGACGGACCTGGCCAAGGGCCTGCAGGTGCCGATCTTCCACGTCAACGCCGACGACCCCGAGACGGTGGCGCGAGCCGCCCGCCGGGCCTACGAGTACCGGGCGACCTTCCACAAGGACGTCATCATCGACCTCATCTGCTACCGGCGCCGGGGCCACAACGAGGGCGACGACCCCTCGATGACCCAGCCGGTGATGTACCGCCTCATCGACTCCCTGCCCTCCACGCGGGCGGTGTACGTCTCGGCCCTCGTGGGCCGCGGGGACATCTCCCCCGAGGACGCGCAGGCCCTCGAGCAGGGCTTCCACCACGAGCTCGAGCGGATCTTCGCCGAGACCCGGGCGGCGCGCGGCGAGGAGGCGGCCGCACGGGCCGAGGAGGAGGCGGCCGCAGCCTCCCTGACAGACCCGACGGCGGTGGGCCACGAGCGCGCCCACCTGGAGGTCCCGGCCGCCCAGCGGCCCGGCGCCGGCATGATGATCGGCTGGACGAGCGCGGTCACGCGCGAGGTGGTCGAGCGGGTGGGCGACTCCCAGACGGCCTTCCCGCCGGGCTTCGACGTGCACCCCAAGCTGCGCACCATGCTGGACAAGCGCCGCAGGGCCACGCGCGAGGGCGGGATCGACTGGGGGCTGGGCGAGCTCATCGCCCTGGGCTCGCTGCTCATGGAGGGCGTGCCGGTGCGCTTCGTGGGCGAGGACGCCCGCCGGGCGACCTTCGCGCAGCGCCACGCGGTCCTGCACGACCAGTCCTCGGGCGCGGAGTGGACCCCCCTGTCCTTCCTCACGCCGGACCAGGCCCAGCTGGAGATCTACGACTCGCTGCTGAGCGAGTACGCGGCCCTGGCCTTCGAGTACGGCTACTCGGTGGAGCGGCCGGAGGGGCTGACGGTCTGGGAGGCGCAGTTCGGGGACTTCGCCAACGGCGCGCAGTCGGTCATCGACGAGTACGTGACCTCGGCGGCCCAGAAGTGGGGCCAGCGCTCCGGCCTGGTGATGCTCCTGCCCCACGGCCAGGAGGGGCAGGGGCCGGACCACTCCTCGGCCAGGGTGGAGCGCTACCTGCAGATGTGCGCGCAGGACAGCATGCGCGTGGCCATGCCCTCGACGCCCGCGAACCACTTCCACCTGCTGCGCGAGCAGGCCTACCAGCGCCCGCGCCGCCCGCTCGTCGTCCTCACGCCCAAGCAGCTGCTGCGCCTGCCGGCCGCGACGAGCCCGGTGGAGGACCTCACCACGGGCACCTTCGTCCCGGTCATCGGCGAGACGGACCCGGCGCTGGCCTCCGGCGCCGGCGTGGACCGGGTGCTGCTGTGCTCGGGCCGGGCCTACTACGCGCTCGAGGCCGAGCGCAGGCGCCTCGGGGACACCCGGACGGCGATCGTCCGCCTGGAGCAGCTCTACCCGCTGCCGGTGGAGGAGCTGGAGCGGGCGCTGTCGGCCTTCGCCCGTGCCGAGCTCGTGTGGGTGCAGGACGAGCCGGGCAACCAGGGGGTGTGGCCGCACCTGCGTCTGAGCCTGCCCGGTGGCGCGCTCGGTGGGCGCGGCCTGCGCCTGGTGTCGCCCCCGGCCTCGGCCTCCCCGGCGATGGGCTCCCTGGGGGCCTACCGCCACCAGCAGGAGGTGCTGCTCGCCGAGGCCTTCGCCCGGTGAGCGCCGGCCGCGACCGGCTCCGGGCGCCGTGGTGCTCGGCCAGGCGGGCGCGCGGGGCGGCCCTGAGGCGGTAGCGTCACCGGGGCAGGTGTGAGCAGGTCCGGGCACAGGGAGGCGCACGTGGAGCACACACGTATCCACTTCGTCGGCGACGAGCTCGTCGCGGGCTACGGGGACGCCCGGGCCCTGGGATGGGCGGGCCGCGTCATGGCCCGCACCCGGGGCCTGGACGCGCTGGCGACGACGCTGGCCGTGCCGGGTGAGACGACCGCCCAGCTCGCCGAGCGCTGGGGGCCGGAGGTGGCACGGCGCTCCGTCCACCCGGGGGTCAACCGCCTCGTCATCGGGGTGGGGGTGGCCGACGTCGTCGCCGGGGTCTCGGCGGCGCGCAGCCGCCTGGCGCTGGCCAACATCCTCGACAAGGCGGCGAGTGAGCACCGCAGCTGCCTGGTGGTGGGGCCTCCCCCGCTGTGGCACGCCGAGCCGGACGCGACGGCGGCCCTGTCGCACGCGCTGGGCGAGGTGTGCTCGCGGCGCGGCATCCCCTTCGTGGAGACCTTCGAGTCGCTGCGCCACCACGAGCAGTGGGCCGCGGACGTCCAGCACCACGACGGCCGCTACCCGGGGCAGGCGGGCTACGGCCTACTGGCGTGGCTGGTGCTGCACCGCGGCTGGTACGAGTGGCTCGGCGTCGAGCAGCCTGCGGACTGAACCGGCGGCCCGCGGGCTGAGTGGCCCCGGGCGCGCCCGGGCCCGGCTCGCAGGGCGGGCGCACCCGATGGCGCGCGGCCTCAGGCGACGCTGTAGACGCGGATGTCCGGGTCGGCCTTGAACAGCGGGGTGAGGCCGGGGACCACCTCGGTGGTGAAGAGCTCGCTGCTCAGGTAGGCGCTGGCCTGCTCGGCGGTCTCGAAGCCGTGAAGGACCTGGACGTCCTCGTCGCGCACGAGCAGCTCCTTGGTCCGCGCGCCCGGGACGGTGTCGAGGAACTCCTTGAGGTAGTCGTAGAAGACCTTGGCCCCGGCGGGGCGGTCGGCCGGGTCGATGGTCATGGTGATCTGGAGGTATGCGGCCACGGTGGCTCCTTCGCTGTCAGGTGGCGCCCTTCGACGGCGCGCCACTGGCCCCACCGTAGGTTTGGGGGGACAGCCGCGGTAGACGATCCTCACTCATGCGGGTATCACCCGAGGTTATAGCGCCCTGGCGGACGGTGGCTTGTTGACACCGTCTCCGGCGGGCCCCCGCGGACCCCGGTACCACGGCCCGGAGTGACGCGACCGGGGGATGGTGACCATGCAGCGGACATGGCTCGGCGCCACGGCCCGAAGCAGTAGGTGATCGGCGCAGTACCGCGGTTCGCCATCGGCTTCCCCGTCCGTGCTTCCGGTCATGTCCGCTGAGTGGACACGGACGGAGATGGCGCCCACCGCGGACCCGTACCGGTACGGCAGCCGGAGGGCTGGGCGGCGGTCAGGGGCAGCGCGGCGTCAGACGGCGAGGAGTCCCGCCAGGGCCTCGAGCTCGCTCGCGATGGGCGAGGTGCCGTCCCACGCCGCCTCGTAGGTGATGGTCACGGCCGCGCCATCGGCATCGACGACGGGCAGCACGCGCGAGTCGGCGCGAGTCACTTTTGAGCGGGGCAGGAGCGCGCTGCCCAGTCCCATCCCCGCCCAGTCCTCAAGCACCCGGTAGCTGGCGGCCTCGCCCGAGTAGGCGCGAAGCGGCAGTCCACGGTCTGCGAGAAGGTCGCGGGTGAAGGTCGTCAGCCCGCACGTGTCGGGAACCAGGAGCAGGGTGCGGGCGGCGACGTCGCCGATGCGTGCGGACACCGCACGCATCGGGGTGGACGCCGTAGAGTCGTCCCCGGCCTGCGTCGGGCTCGCGGGAGCCACCGGGGCTTGCTCCCCCACCGGGACCTGCGAATCCGCAGCCCCGCCCGTCCCCGGCTCGACCAGCACCACCGGCTCGCGACCGATGACGTGATGGCGGTAGCGGGTGAGCTCAAGGACCGCGGGGACGACGATGAGGTCGAGCTCGTCGTCGTCGAGCGCCGAGCACAGCTCGGACAGATCCGCTTCACGCAGGACCAGGCAGTCCTGGCCGCGGCCGGGCAGACCCACCACGGCACGGTGGGCGCGGGCGACGACGTCGGCGCTGATGAGCGGGGAGACGCCGATGCGCACGGGCCGTCGGGCCTCGGCCTCACGCCAGGACCGGGCCTCGGCGATGACGGCGTCGAGCGCGGCCAGGGCGTCCTCGATCCGCGGGAGGATGGTCGCGCCGAAGACGGTGGGACGGGTGCCGTGCGTGCTGCGTTCGAACAACCGGGCCCCGAGACTCTCCTCCAGGCGGCGGATGGCGTTGGACAGTGCCGGCTGGGTGACGTCGTACTCGCGGGCGGCCGCGCTGAAGGAGCCGGTGCGGGCGACCGCCTGGGCGTAGCGCAGACCCTCGGGGCTGAGTCGGTCGTTCACACGAGCAGTCTACGAACCGGCGTGTCTCAGGGCCCGGGCGGCGTGCGCTCCAGGCGTGACAGCAGGTCGACGACCTGGTCGAGGTCCGCACGCAGATCACCTGCCCCGTCGCGCTCGTACCAGGTGCGCAGGCCCGCCACGATCCCCCACACGGCCGCGGAGACCAGGATCCTGGCCCTGTCCAGCGGCATCCGTCCCGAGTCGGCCACGACCCGGGCGATGGTCTCGACCTGCTCGTTGACCAGGACCCACATAGCACCCTGGATCGAGGGGTGCTCGAAGCACCAGCGGGTGCGTACCCAGGAGGGGCCGACGTCCTTGACGAAGTGGTCCTCCCACAACTCGTCCAGCGCCCGGGTCAGCACGTGCGCCAGGTCACCCTCACGCTGGAGGTAGTGGACCAGCAGCGCCAGGAGACGGTCGTCGTACTCGTCGTGGACGACCAGCCCCTCCTTGGTCCCGAAGTAGCGGTAGACCGTGGAGGGCGAGACCTCGGCGGCCTCGGCGACCTGCTCGATGCTGACCGCGTCGAAGCCGTGCTGCTCGAACAGGTCCAGGGCGACGCTCTGGACACGGTGCATCGTCGCCGCCTTCTTGCGCTCCCGCAGTCCCGGCCGCGGCGCGGAGGCGGGAGCGGCCGCACGTTCCGGGGCACCGGTGGCGGCACGCCTGGGGGGTTCGGACACGGGGTCTCCTAGGAGGTCGTCGGCTCTTGACACCCGCACCCTAACAAGTACAGTCACCATCACGAGCGAGTCACTATCAGATTTTGTGGTGGGGGCGCGGTCTCTCGTCAAGCACTTCGGTACCGTCACCGCCCTGGACGGCCTGGACCTCACCGTCCGAGCCGGTGAGATCCACGGCTTCCTGGGCCCTAACGGCGCCGGGAAGTCGACGACGATCCGGGCGCTGCCCGACCAGCTCCGCCTCAGCTCGGGCACAGCCACCGTCCTCGGCCACGACGCCTGGCACCACGCCGTCGACATCCACGCCCGCCTGGCCTACGTCCCCGGCGACACCCTGCTGTGGCCCAACCTGACCGGCGGTGAGCGCATCGACCTGCTCGGCGGCTTCCACGGCGCCATGAACCAGGCCCGTCGCGACGAGCCCGTCGAGCGCTTCGACCTCGACCCCACCCGGCGCTTTCGCACCTACTCCAAGGGCAACCGGCAGAAGGTCGCGCTCGTGGCAGCCCTGTCCTGTGACGTCGAGCTGCTCGTCCTGGACGAGCCCACCAGCGGGCTCGACCCCCTCATGGAGGCGGTCTTCCAGGCCGTCGTCACCGAGCGCTGCGCCGCAGGAACCTCCGTCCTGCTCTCCAGCCACATCCTGGCCGAGGTCGAGACCCTGTGCGACCGCCTCACGGTCGTGCGCTCCGGCCGCAGCGTCTTCACCGGGTCCCTGGCCCAGCTGTGCTCCAGCGCCGCCACCGCCGTCGAGGTCGTCACCCCTGACGCCGTACCCGGGCTGGAGCGCACACACGGCGTCAGCCACCTGCGGTCGCAGGCCGAGCCTCAAGGCCACCGCACCACCCTGCTGGCCGAGGCCGCCGCGCTGCCCACGGTCCTCACCATGGTCGCATCGGCACGGCCGCTGCAGGTCGCCGTGCACCCACCGAGCCTCGAGCAGCTCTTCCTGGACCAGCACACCCAGCCGGCGGGCGACGACGGCGGTGGGCCACGATGAGCAGCCCGCGCCCCACCGCGTGGAGCAGCCGCCCGCTGGCAGGCACGGGAGGTGCGGCTCTCCTGGGGCTGCGCGCCTCGTGGCGCAGTCTGACGCTGGTCGTGGCCGTCTGCGTCGTCCTGGTCACGGCCGTCGCCGTGGGCGTCGAGGGGCTCTATCCCGACCCGGCCCAGCGCGTCGAGTACGCCGCGACCGCTGGCGCCTCAGGCATCGTCACCGCCTTCAACGGCCGCGGTCACGCGCTGACCAGTCTCGGTGGGATCACCGCCGTCGAGGTCGGTTTCATGGGCCAGATGCTCTTCCCGGTCCTGGGGGTGGTGACGGCCGTCGGACTGACCCGGCGCCAGGAGGAGGCCGGACGCACCGAGCTGCTCACCGCCTCACGTGTGGGACGGCTGGCCCCGCTGACAGCCGCCGCCGGGCTGCTGGTGCTCACCTGCACCGTCACGGCGGCCGGGATGACGGCCGCTCTGGCGGCGACCGGGCTTCCGGTGGCCGGCTCAGCCTGGTACGCGGCCGGCGTGGGAGCCTGCGTCCTGTGCTTCGCCGCCGTCGGCCTGCTCCTGGGCGAGCTGTGCCAGCAGTCCCGCACCGCCCAGCAGCTCGGCCTGGGCGCGGTCACGGCGGCCTACCTGACCCGCTTCGTCGTTGACGCCGTGCAGTGGGACGCCGCGTGGGCCAGCCCGCTGGGGTGGCTGCCAGAGGTACGCGCCTTCGACTCACCGCGAGCCTGGCCCCTGGCGGTCTACGCCCTCACCACCGCGGTGCTGCTGGCCGCCGCTGCGGCGGTGGCTGCGCACCACGACGTCGGCGCGGGGGTTGTCGCTCCCCTCCCCGGGCCGGCGCGCGGCCCGGCGCGCCTGTCCGCGTCCTGGGTGCTGGCCCTGCGACTGGAGCGCACGGTCACGACCACCTGGCTCACACTCGTGTGCCTGTGGGCGCTCCTCATCGGGCTGCTCAGTCAGGAGATGACCGAGATCATCACCGCCAACCCCCCCATGCTGGCCAGCATGGGGGTCGAGCGCGCCTCGGATCCGGTGGTCCAGCTCGCGGCAGTGGTCATGGTGGTCGGCGGGGCCGGCGTCGCGGTGCAGGGCGCTGCACGCCTCGGCGCCGAGGAGTCCTCAGGGCGTCTGGGGCTGCTGCTGTCCACCCGGCTCCGGCGCTCCCGGCTCTGGCTCGGTTGGTGGAGCGCGACCCTCCTGTCCTCGGCCTGTCCACGGCGGTGCTGGGGGTGGCCGCCTGGAGCGTGTCCGGCCAGGGGGTGCCGGTCACCTCGGTCCTGGAGGTGGGCTGGGCTTACCTGCCGGCCGTTGTGCTCGTCGGCGCCTTGCAGGCCGCGCTGGCGTCCCTGGGTCCGCGCTGGTGCGTGCTCGGTTGGGTGCCGGTGGCGTGGACCGCGGTCGTCGGCTTCCCGGCCGAGGCCCTGCGCCTGCCCGAGTGGGCACGCGACCTCTCCCCCGCCCACATGGTGGGCAGTCTGCCCGTGGAGGACCCGGACCTGCGGGTGGTCGCCGGGCAGTGCCTCGCGGCGACGGCGCTGCTGGCGCTGTCCCTGCTCGTCTTCTCGCGGCGCAGCCTGCGGGCCGGGTGAGCGCCGTCAGTATCGAGACGGCGGCGGCCGGGCACCGCGTGGGTGCCCGGCCGCCGGGTGTGAGATTCTGGGTGCTCGCGGGGCGTGGCCCCGGTCAGCGCGACCAGGTCAGGCGTTGGGACGCTTGCCGTGGTTCGCACCGGACTTGGCACGGCTGCGACGCTTACGACCGCGCTTGCTCATCATGGCCTCCTCATGTCTGGACTGCCCCAGACGGGGCACTGAACACGGGCCATCCTCGCACACCCGGCGACGGCGAATCCACCTGGCGCCAGGTTGCGCGTGTCACGCCCGCGAGCGGGTGACACGCACCGTCTGGCTGCGCACCGTCGTCGTCCCGTCGCTGAGGACGGTCGTGGAGGAGGTCACCGTCGTCGCCCGCAGGACGGACAGGCGCCCGATGACGCGCTCACGCAGCTCGGGCGGGGCCTGCTCGGCGCAGCGCGAGCGCAGGATCTCGCGCAGGTGGCTCTCGGCGTCGGCCAGGCGCGAGCAGTGCTCGCAGGTGGCCACGTGCCTGGCCAGGCGCGTGGACAGGTCCCCGTCGCACTCGTGGTCGAGGAAGGCCTCGAGGTGGGCGCGCGCCTCCGTGCAGGAGCAGTCCCTACCGGCGTCGGTTCCCATCAGCCCTGGCCTCCCTCGTCGTCGGTGGTGTAGCCCAGCTGGCGGGCGTGGTCGGCCAGCAGCTCGCGCAGCTGACGGCGCCCGCGGTGCAGGCGGCTCATGACCGTGCCGATCGGGGTGCCCATGATCTCGGCGATCTCCTTGTAGGCGAAGCCCTCGACGTCGGCCAGGTAGACGGCCAGGCGTCGCTCCTCGCTCAGCTCGCCCAGGGCAGCCTTGATGTCGTCGTCGGGCATGTCGTCCAGGGCGAGGATCTCCGCGCTGGGCAGGCCCACGGAGTCGTGCGAGGCGGCCCGGTGCAGCTGCCAATCCTCGACCGTGTCCGCGTCCGACTGCAGCGGCTCGCGCTGCTTCTTGCGGTAGGAGTTGATGAAGGTGTTGGTGAGGATCCGGTACAGCCAGGCCTTGAGGTTGGTGCCGGGGCGGTACTGGTGGAAGGCGGCGAAGGCCTTGGCGTAGGCGTCCTGGACCAGGTCCTCGGCGTCCGCCTGGTTGCGCGTCATGCGCAGGGCGGCGCCGTAGAGCTGGTCGAGGTAGGGCAGGGCGTCGGCCTCGAAGCGGGCAGCGCGCTCGGCCTCCGTCTCGTCGGCGGGGGCGCGGTCCGTGCTCTCGAGGCTCTCGAGGCCGTCGGCGTCCTCGGCGTCAGCAGGTCCGACGGCGAGCGCACCGGGCGCGTCGAGCCGCTCGAAGGTGGGGGTGTCCGTCATCGCCCACGAGCCTAGTCCACCCGGGGGGCGGGCCGGCTCCTCATCGGCCGGGACGAGGGCCACCGGCCAGAACAGGCGGGCGCCGGTCTCCTCGCGGGCCGGGGCCAGGGTGCGTGCAGTCATCACCGGGGCCAACACGTGCACGCTCGGGCTTGTTCCCGGCGCACCCGTCACCGTCGTGCGCGAGGATGAGGCCATGAGACCCCCGTGCGCCGCCCGCCTCCTGCTCGCCGCCCCCTTCGTCGTGGACGGGGCCGACGCCCTCCTGCGGCCCGCCGGCCACGTCGAGCGCGCACAGCGGGCCTACGAGCCGCTGGTGCGCTCAGGCCTGCCGGCGCTGCCCGACGACCTCCTGGGCCTGGGCAGCCGGGCGATGGGCGCCGTGAGCGCGGCCGCGGGCCTGGGCCTGGCGGCGGGCCTCGCGCCGCGGGCCTGCGCCCTCGCGCTGGCCGAGCT
>NZ_JACJVC010000001.1 GCF_023369555.1 Actinomyces sp. AC-20-1
GGCCTCCAGGGCGGCCTTGAGGGGCCCCATCCAGCCGTAGCCGGGCGCCACCCTCCCGGAGGTGAAGGTGAGGGTGACGACGCTCGAGCCCGCGCCGAGCAGGGGCCGCAGGACGCCGGTGAGCGCCGCGAGCGAGGCGGCGCTCACGGTGCTGGCCGCGGCCAGGGCGTCGAGGCGGGCGCAGAGCACGGCCGCGGGACCGGGCCCGGCGGCCGGAGCCGAGGCGGCGTCGCCGTCGGTCGGCGCGCCCGTGAGCGAGCCGGCCAGCGCGTCGCCGAGCAGGTCGCGCCCGGCGTGGGCGACGGCGTGGACGAGGCCGTCCAGGCGCTCCACACCCGCCTGCGCCAGGTGCCCGGGCAGCGCGGCCAGGGACACGGCGTCGGCCACGTCCAGGGGCAGGACCGGGTCGGTGACCCCCAGTCCGGCCGCCAGGTGCTGTGTCAGGCGCAGGGTGCGCGGCTGGCCGGTGAGCAGCACGCGCGCGCCCTGCCCGCTCGCGGTGCGGGCGACGGCGGCCGCGATCGAGCTCGGGCGCAGCACCCCGGTGACGAGGACGGTGCGGTGCTCCAGCAGGCCCGGGGCCGCGCTCACCGGCCCATCCCCATCCCGCCGTCGACGGCCAGGACCGCCCCGGTGACGTAGGAGGCCTCGGGAGAGGCGAGGAAGACGACGGGGCCGACGACCTCCTCGACCGTGGCGAGGCGTCCGGCCGGGATCGCGGCGAGGTAGGAGGCGCGGGCGCGCTCGCTCAGGGAGGCGGTCATGTCGGTGGCGACCAGGCCGGGGGCGACGGCGTTGACCGTGACCCCCCGTCCGGCGACCTCGCGCGCCAGCGAGCGGGTCAGGCCCTCGACGCCGCCCTTGGAGGCGCCGTAGGCCGCCAGCCCCGTCCCGCCGCGCGCGGCGACGACGGAGGAGACGAGGACGACGCGGCCGCGGCGCCGGCGCAGCATCCCGGGCAGGACGGCGCGGGCCGCGTGGAAGGAGCCCGTGAGGTTGGTGCGCAGCACCTCGTCCCAGGCGGCGTCGGACGTGCGCATGGCCAGGGCGTCGACGTGCGTGCCCGCGGCGGCCACGAGGACGTCCACAGCCTCGGAACCGAGTGCCGCCAGGGCGGTGGCGACGGCGCGCTCGACGGCCCGCGGGTCGGTGACGTCGGCGGCCAGGCCGAGGACCCCGTCCGGGGCCGTGCCGGTGCGCGACAGGCCGGCGACGCGGTCCCCGCGGCGGGCCAGGGCGGTGGCGACGGCGGCGCCGATGCCGCGCGAGGCGCCGGTGACGACGACGGTGCGCGCCCGGGTGCCGCCCGCCTCGCCGTCGGGCCGGGCGCCGTCGCTCACGGTGGGGTCGCTGGTCATGGCGCCAGGGTACGTGGCCGGGGCCTCGCCGTCGGGCGGCTGTGACGGCTGCGCCCCGGCCGCGGGGGTGTGCGAGAGTGTCCGGGTGACTCAGGCCCCCATGACGACCGACGTGCCCGCCGCCGTGCTGCCCCCGCTGCGCATCGGCCCCATCGAGGTGACCACCCCGGTCGAGCTCGCGCCGATGGCGGGGGTGACGAACGCGTCCTTCCGGCGTCTGTGCCGCCTGTACGGAGAGAGCGCCCTGCCCGGGGCTCTGCGTCCCGACGGCGACGGGCCCGTGGCGCTGCCCGGTGGGCGCCTGCGCGCCCCGGCCGGGCTGTACGTCACCGAGATGGTGACGACGCGCGCGCTGGTGGAGCGCAACGAGAAGACCCTGGCGATGGTGCGCACGGACCCGGGCGAGCGGGTGCGCTCGATCCAGCTGTACGGGGTGGACCCGTCCATCGCCGGCAGGGCCGTGCGGATCCTCGTCGAGGAGGACCTGGCGGACCACATCGACCTCAACTTCGGCTGCCCGGTGCCGAAGGTGACGCGCAAGGGCGGCGGCGCGGCCCTGCCGTGGAAGCGCGACCTCATGGCGGCGATCCTGCGCGAGACGGTGCGGGCCTCGGAGGCGGCGTCGGCGGCCGTGGGCCGCGACCACCCGGTGCCGGTGACGGTCAAGACGCGCGTCGGCGTGGACGAGGAGCACGAGACCTACCTGGACGTGGCGCGTGCGGCCGCCGACGCGGGCGTGGCGGCGCTCGCCCTGCACGGGCGCACGGCCCGCCAGCACTACGCGGGGCACGCCAGCTGGGAGACGATCGCGCGCCTGAAGGAGGCGACGAGCCTGCCGGTGCTCGGCAACGGGGACCTGTGGACGGGTGACGACGCGCTGCGGATGGTGCGTGAGACGGGCTGCGACGGCGTCGTCGTGGGACGCGGCTGCCAGGGGCGCCCGTGGCTCTTCGCGGACATCGTCAGCGCCCTGCACGGGTCCCACCAGCGCACGCGCCCGGACCTGGACCGTGTCATCGAGGTCATCGAGGAGCACGGGCGGCTGCTGGCGCAGGAGATGGGTGAGCAGCGCGGTGTGCGCGACCTGCGCAAGCACGTGGGCTGGTACCTCAAGGGCTACCCGGTGGGTGGGGCGGCGCGTGACGCGCTCATGCGAGTGGGCACGCTCGAGGAGCTGCACGAGGCGCTGGCGGCGATGCGCGCGCGCCTGCCCGAGGTGGTGCCCTACCCGGGTGAGACGGTGGAGGGGCCGCGCGGGCGGGCCGGGTCGCCCAAGCGCCCGCACCTGCCCGAGGGCTGGCTGGACTCGCCGTACCTCACTGAGGAGCAGAGGGTGCTGCTGCTCGACGCCGAGTCCGACGTCTCCGGCGGCTGAGCCGGCCCCCACCGCCCTCGCCGGCAGCCGTCGCCGGCCCGCGCCCACTGTGCCCTGCGCGCCCTCGCGCCGAGCCCTGATCTCTCAGGCTGGGGCCTGAGCCCTCGGGTCAGGCCTCGGTGTGAGGGCTCAGCGTGCAGGAGGCGCTGTGGTGCTCTCGGTGCGGCACAGCAGGGCGGCGATGAGCGTCGTCGCCGGGATGGCCAGGACGAGGCCCACGGAGGACACGAGGGTGCGCACGAGCTCCTCGGCGATCTCGCCCGACAGCAGCGTGTCCACCACGGCCCGGTCGATGAGCGAGGCCGACAGGATGAGCGGCAGGGCCGTGCCGGCGTAGGCGAAGGCGAGGGTGTAGACGGTCGAGGCGATGTGGTCGCGCCCGATGCGCATCCCGCCGGTGAACAGCCGGCCGCGCCCGAGCGCCGGGTTGGCGGCGTGCAGCTCCCAGACGGCCGAGGCCTGGGTGATGGTGACGTCGTTGAGGACACCGAGCCCGGCGATGACCATGCCGCAGGTGAGCAGCGAGCGCAGGTCCAGGCCGGGGACGAGGGAGGTGAGGATGAGGGCGTCGTCCCCCACCGCGCCGGTGAGGTTCGCCGCCCCCACGCCCCACAGGGCCAGCGCCACGGTGATGACGACGCCGGCGAGGGTCCCCAGCAGCGCGGTGGTGGTGCGCACGCTCACCCCGTGGGCGACGTACACGGCCAGCAGCATCATGGCGACCGAGCCGGTGAGCGTGACCGCCATGGGTGAGCCGCCCTCGAGCAGGGCGGGGATCATGAACAGCAGGAGGACGCAGGAGGACAGCAGGAGGCCGACGACGCTGAGCACGCCCTTGCGGCCGGCGACGGCGACGACGACGACGAGGTAGACCAGGGCGAGCGCCCCGACGGGCAGCTGCCGGTCGTAGTCGACGAAGACGAAGGGGGTGCCGCCCGCGAGCGCGTCGGCCGTGTAGATGACGTTGAGGCGGTCGCCGACGTCGGCGGCGGGCAGGGACTCGGCGGGCACGTGCACGGGCATGACGAGGCCGGCGGCCGCGCCCGTGGTGATCTCGGCGCAGACGGCCGAGTCCAGCAGGGAGCCGTCGCTCACGGCGCCGAGCGCAGCGGCGGCCTGGACGCAGTCGGCGACGTCGAGCCCGGTGACGGTGGCAGACTCGGGGCTCGCCCCCTTGGCGGTGAATGCCTGGGAGCCCACCAGGCCGGAGCCTGCGGGCCACAGCACCGCCAGGCCGATGAGGGTGGCGAGCACGAGGGGCACGACGAGGGCCGCCAGGACGGTGACGACCCGGCGGTGCTCGTGGTCGCTCAGGTGCAGGGGACCGGAGTGCGTGTGGGTCACCGGCTCATCATGCCCGACGCCGCCCCGCCGCCGGATGAGGCGGTGGGGCGGCGTCGGGAGGTCCGGGGCCCGGGCGGGGCCCTCCTCGGCCGGGGTCAGCAGCCGACGAGGCGCTCGGCCAGGTAGCGCTCAAGGCCCTCGAGCGGCACGCGCTCCTGGGCCATCGTGTCGCGCTCGCGCACGGTGACGGCGCCGTCCTGGGGCGACTCGAAGTCGTAGGTGACGCAGAAGGGCGTGCCGATCTCGTCCTGGCGGCGGTAGCGGCGGCCGACGGCGCCGGCGTCGTCGTACTCGACGTTCCAGACCTGGCGCAGGCGGGCGGCGAGCTCACGGGCGGGGCCGGTGAGCTCCTCCTTGCGGCTCAGCGGCAGGACGGCGGCCTTGACGGGGGCCAGGCGCGCGTCGAGGCGCAGCAGCACGCGGGTGTCGACGCCGCCCTTGGTGTTGGGGGCCTGGTCCTCGGTGTAGGCCTCGACGAGGAAGGCCATGAGGGAGCGGGTCAGACCGGCGGAGGGCTCGATGACGTAGGGGGTCCAGCGCTCGCCCCGCGCCTGGTCGAAGTAGGACAGGTCCTTGCCGGAGTGCTCGGCGTGGGTGGACAGGTCGAAGTCGGTGCGGTTGGCGATGCCCTCGAGCTCGCCCCACTCCGAGCCCTGGAAGCCGAAGCGGTACTCCAGGTCGACGGTGCGCTTGGAGTAGTGGGAGAGCTTCTCCTGGGGGTGCTCGTACTCGCGCAGGTTGGCCGGGTCGATGCCCAGGCCCACGTACCAGGCCTTGCGGTAGTCGATCCAGTACTGGTGCCACTGCTCGTCCGTGCCGGGCTCGCAGAAGAACTCGAGCTCCATCTGCTCGAACTCGCGGGTGCGGAAGATGAAGTTGCCCGGCGTGATCTCGTTGCGGAAGGACTTGCCGACCTGGCCGATGCCGAAGGGCGGCTTCTTGCGGGCCGCGCTCATGACGTTGGCGAAGTTGATGAAGATGCCCTGGGCGGTCTCGGGGCGCAGGTAGTGCAGGCCGGCCTCGTCGTCCACGGGGCCGAGGAAGGTCTTGAGCAGGCCGGAGAACTCGCGCGGCTCGGTCCAGGAGCCGGGCTGGCCGGTGACGGGGTCCGGCACCATGTCGAGGGTGACGGTCTCGGGGTCGAGGCCCTTGCGCTCGGCGTACTCCTCGATGAGCTGGTCGGCACGGTAGCGCTTGTGGGTGTGCAGGGACTCCACGAGCGGGTCGGTGAAGGCGCCGACGTGGCCGGAGGCGACCCAGGTCTCACGCGGCAGGATGACGGAGGAGTCCAGCCCGACGACGTCGTCGCGTGAGCGGACCATGTGCTGCCACCACTGGCGCTTGATGTTCTCCTTGAGCTCGACGCCCAGCGGTCCGTAGTCCCACGCGGAGCGGGTGCCGCCGTAGATCTCCCCGCAGGGGAAGACGAAGCCCCGGCGCTTGGCCAGGTTGATGACGTTGTCGAGGGTGGAGGGGGTCTTGGCCACCGTGTGTCTCCTGATGTCGTCGTTGTCCGCACCTGGATGGTGGGAACGAGGTGGGCACAGTGTACGGGCGGGCGGGCGGCGGCCCGTGGTGGTGCTGACGGCCGTGACCCACTCCTCAGGAGGGCGTGTCAAGACAGGTTTGACGGTGTGACAGAAAAAGATGAGAATCGTTTCCATGCACGTCCCCACCTCCCGTCTCCGCCGCCCCCTCGCCGTCGCCGCCGCCCTCGCCCTCGCCGGCTCGCTGGCCGCCTGCGGTGGAGCCTCCTCCACCTCCTCCGACGACGGCGTCCTGGACGTCTCGGTCTCCTTCTACCCCATCCAGTACCTCGTCGAGGCCATCGGCGGCGACGCCGTCAACGTCACCAGCGTCACCCCCGTCAACGTCGAGCCGCACGACTTCGAGCTCGCTCCCGCGGACGTCGCCGCCCTGGAGAAGGCGGACCTCGTGGCCTACGCCTCCGGCTTCCAGGCCTCCCTGGACGAGGCCCTGGCCCAGGTCGACGGCCCCACCGTCCTCGACATCGCCGGCGCCGTCGACCTCGTCCACCACGAGGGGGTCGAGCACGACCACGAGGGCGAGGGCGAGGCCCACGACCACGAGGCCGAGGACGCCGACCACGACCACGAGCACGCCGACGAGGCCGACCCGCACTTCTGGCTCGACCCCGAGCGCATGGTCGCCGCCGCGGGCGCCATCGAGGCCGCCCTGGAGAAGGCGGACCCCGCCAACGCCTCCACCTACCAGGCGGGCCTGGCCGAGCTCGTCACCACCCTCAACGGCATCGACGAGGACTACACCAGCGGGCTGGCCAGCTGCGAGCGCACCACCTTCATCACCTCCCACGCCGCCTTCGGCTACCTCGCGGACCGCTACGGGCTCACCCAGGTCTCCGTCTCCGGCGTGGACCCCGAGGCCGAGCCCAGCCCCGCGGACCTCGCCGCCGTCAAGGAGGTCGTCCACGCCACCGGCACGACGACGGTCTTCACCGAGGAGCTCGTCTCCCCCGAGACCGCCCAGGCCCTGGCCGACGAGACCGGCGCCACCACCGCCGTCCTGTCCCCCATGGAGTCCCAGCCCGAGGCCGGGGACTACGCCGCGGGCATGAGCGCCAACCTCGAGGCCCTGCGCACCGCGCTCGCCTGCAAGTGACCGGCCAGGAGCACCCCGTCCAGGCGGAGGGGGTCTGCGTCGTCCTGGGCGACAGCCTCGTCCTCGACGGCGTGGACCTGCTCGTCCGGGCCGGCGAGTCCGTCGCCCTGCTCGGGGCCAATGGCTCGGGCAAGTCGACCCTCGTGCGCACCGTGCTCGGGCTGCTGCCCGTCGCCTCCGGCACCGTGCGGCTCTTCGGCGCCGACGTCACCAGCCGCCGCGACGTCGCCTGGGACCGCGTCGGCTACGTCCCCCAGCGCATCGGCTCCGCCTCCGGCGTGCCCGCCACCGCCCTGGAGGTGGTGCGCTCCGGCCTGCTCGGCCCCCGCCGCCCCCTGGCCGACCGCGGCCGGCGCGCCCGCGAGGCCGCCATGAGCGCGCTCGACGCCGTCGGCCTCGCCCACCGTGCCGAGGACCACGTGCAGGTCTTCTCCGGTGGGCAGATGCAGCGCGTCCTCATCGCCCGCGCGCTCGTGCGCCGGCCCGAGCTGCTGCTGCTCGACGAGCCCCTGGCCGGCATCGACCGCGCCAGCCGCGAGTCGCTGGCCCAGATCCTCACCGGCCTGCGCCGCAGCGGTCTCACCCTCGTCACCGTCCTGCACGAGATGGGCGAGCTCGCCCAGGTCGTCGAGCGGGCCGTCGTCCTCGACGAGGGCAGGGTCGTGCTCGACGCGCCCGCGAGCCGGCTCGGAGAAGACCCGCACGCCCTGCGCACCGCCCTGGCGCACCGCTCCGACGACGGCCACGACCACCCGCACCCCGCAGCGCCCGTCGCCCACCACGCCCCCGTCCTGTCCACCCGCTCCCCCCAGGACCAGCCATGACCCTGGACACGATGGCCGCCATGCTCTCCAGCCCCCTCATGCAGCGGGCCCTCGTCGTCGCCGTCCTCGTGGGCCTGGCCGCCCCCGTCGTCGGCACCTACCTCGTCCAGCGGGGCCTGGCCCTGCTCGGCGACGGCATCGGCCACATCGCCCTCACCGGTGTCGCGCTCGGCTGGATCGCCGGCGGCGTGGCCCACCTCAGCCCCCAGGACACGCTCGCCGTGCCCTTCGCCGTCGTCGTCTCCGTCCTGGGGGCCGTCCTCATCGAGGTCATCCGGGCCCGCGGCCGCACCCGCGGCGACGTCGCCCTCGCCATCCTCTTCTACGGGGGGATCGCCGGCGGTGTCCTGCTCATCAAGCTGGCCGGCGGCACCACCACCAACCTCAGCTCCTACCTCTTCGGCTCCATCTCGACCGTCTCACGCCAGGACGTCGTCTACACCGCTGTGCTCGCCACCGCGGTCCTCCTCGTCGGCCTCGGGCTGCGCGGGCCCCTGTTCTCCCTGTCCAACGACGAGGAGTTCGCCCGCGCCACCGGCCTGCCCACCGGTGTGCTCAACGTGACCATCGCCGTCGTCGCCGCCCTGACCGTGTCGGTGTCCATGCGGGTCGTCGGGGCACTGCTCGTCTCCGCCGTCATGATCGTGCCCGTCGCCGTCGCCCAGCTCGTCTCACGGTCCTTCACCCGCACCATGCACCTGGCCATGGCCATCGGCGTCATCACCTGCGTCACCGGCCTGACGATCACCTACGTCGTGCCCGCCTCGCCCGGCGCCATGATCGTCGTCCTGCTGGTGGGCCTGTACGCCCTCACCGCGGTCCTCGGCGCGGCGCTGCACACCCTGCGCCGCAACCGCCACGGCCGCGGTACCGATATGCTCGACGCCGTCACCACCGGTCACCAGGAGGTCTCCCCATGACGACGGCACGCTCGACCGCAGGCTCCACGTCCAGCCGGCCCCGTGCCACCTGGCAGCGGGCCGCCGTCGCCGACCTGCTCACCCGCACCCCCGAGTTCCGCTCCGCGCAGCAGATCCACGCCGCCCTCGAGGCCGAGGGCACCAAGGTGGGGCTGGCCACCGTCTACCGCAACCTCACCGCCATGGCGGAGGCCGGCGACGTCGACCAGGTGCGCAACGCCGACGGCGAGGTCCTCTACCGGGCCTGCGAGGACCTGGGCCACCACCATCACCACCTCGTGTGCCGCCGCTGCGGTCACGCCGTCGAGGTCTCCGACGCCGCCCTGGAGACCTGGGTCTCGCAGGTCTCCACCGCCCACGGCTTCACCCGCATGGAGCACACCGCCGAGTTCTTTGGCCTGTGCGCGCAGTGCTCGGCCCTGGCCGACGAGGAGCAGGGCGAGCGGTAGCCTGCGAGCGTGAGCGCCCCCTTCCTCCTCGCCGTCTGCCGCCGCCCAGGCGCCATCGCCGACGACGAGATCTCCTTCCTCGACCAGCACACGGGCCTCGCACCCGGGCGGGGCCTCGACGTCATCAACCTGCTCGACGACGGCTGCCCGGAGCCGGGCGCGCTCGAGCTGGGCACCTGGGCCGGCGTCCTCATCACCGGCTCGCCCCTGTCCCTCACGGGCCCCCTGTCGCCCGACCCCGCCCACGAGCGGCTGCGTGAGCGCGTCCTGGCCCTGTCCCTGCGGCTCGTCCAGGAGGACGTGCCCACCCTCGGCCTGTGCTTCGGCCTGCAGTCCATCGTCCTGGCGCTGGGCGGCAGCCTGCGCGACGACGTCGGCGAGGAGCTCCAGGCCCCCGTCATGACCCTCACCGAGGCCGGGGCCGCCGACCCTCTCACCGCCGCCCTGGCCCCCTCCTTCCGGGCCTACGTCGGGCACTCCCAGTCGGTCACCGGCCTGCCCGGCGGCGGCGTCGTCCTGGCCACGGGCACGCGCTGCCCCATCCAGATGGGCCGCTGGGGCCGCAACGTCTACGGCACCCAGTTCCACCCCGAGATCACCACGGCCGGGATGCGCGTGCGCATCGACGCCTACGGGGACGCCTACTACCCCGCCCACGAGCGCGCGGCCGTCATCGAGCGCTGCGACGCTGCGGACGTGCGCCCCGCCAACCGCGTCGTCAGCAGCTTCGTCCAGCGCTACCGCGGGCGCACCCGCTCATGAGGACCGTCTTCGCGCGCTCACCGCGCTCCAGCGTCGGCGTCGAGTGGGAGCTGCAGGTGGTCGACCCGGCCACCGGCCGCTTCGCCCCCATCGGCCCCGACGTCCTCGACGAGCTCGAGGCCGCCGGGGCCCCGGGCGTCGAGCGCGTCCACAAGGAGATGCACCGCGGCATGATCGAGCTCGTCTCGGCCCGGCGCACCCGTGTGCCCGACGCGCTCGCGGACCTGGCCGGCTCCCTCGATCTCGTCTCGCCCGCCTTCGCCGCCCACGGCGCCGCACTCACCAGTGCCGGCGCCCACCCCTTCGAGGACCCGGGCGAGCACGAGGTCACCTGCACGCCCCGCTACTCCGAGCTCGTCGAGCGCACCCGCTGGTGGGGGCGCCAGATGCTCATCTTCGGCACCCACGTGCACGTCGGCGTCGACGACGTCGCCCGGGCCGTGCCGGTCCTCAACCACATGGCCACCTATATCGGCCACCTCCAGGCCGTGGCCGCCTCCTCCCCCACGTGGGCCGGCCAGGAGACCGGCTACGCGGACAACCGCGCCATGATGTTCCAGCAGCTGCCGAACGCGGGCCTGCCCGAGCCGGTGAGCACCTGGCAGGACTTCGAGGACTGCGCGCGCGACCTGGCGCGGGCCGGGGCCATCCGTGAGGTCAACGAGCTGCGCTGGGACGTGCGCCCCTCCCCCGCCTTCGGGACGGTGGAGGTGCGCGCCTGCGACGCCTGCTCCAACCTCGCCGAGGTGGGAGCCGTCGCCGCGCTCGTCCACTGCCTGGTCGAGGAGGCCGCGCGCACCCTCGACGCGGGGCGCGCGCTGCGCCGCCTGCCCCACTGGCTGCTGGCCGCCAACAAGTGGCGCTCGGCCCGCTACGGGCTCGACGCCGTGCTCGTGGAGGAGGTCGGGGCCGACCCGGTGCCGCTGCGCGAGTCGCTGCCGGCTCTGGTGTCGCGCCTGGAGCCCGTCGCCGAGGACCTCGGCTGCGCGGCCGAGCTGGCACGGGTGAGCCGGGTGCTGGCCCTCGGCAACGGCTCCGAGCGCCAGCTGGCGGTGGCACGCTCCGCCCAGGCGCGTGGCGAGGTGGCGGGGCTCGCCGTCGCCCGTCACCTGCTGGCGGAGACCGCCGCGGGCGGGCCCCTGGCCCCGGAGCGCTCCTGAGCACCAGAGCGCTCTTGGGCACCGGGCCCGGTGCCCGGCTCAGGCGGTCGGGTCCGGCGCCGCCGGTGCGTCCGGCGCACCGGCGGCGCCGGCGCTCGTGACGGCGTCGACGGCGCCCCCGAAGCGGCGCTCGCGGTGGGCGTAGGCCTCGACGGCGCGCCACAGCTGGGTGCGGTCGAACTCCGGCCACGGCAGGTCGGAGAAGTAGAGCTCGGCGTAGGCGGACTCCCACATGAGGAAGTTGCTCGTGCGCTGCTCCCCGCCCGTGCGGATCATGAGGTCGACGTCGCGCATCGACGGCGAGTACAGGTGGCGCTGGATCGTGCGCTCGTTGACGGAGGAGGCCGTGATCCTGCCGGCCTCGACCTCGGCCGCGATGGCCCGGGCGGCGTCGGCGATCTCCGCCCGTCCGCCGTAGTTGAGGCACATGTTGAGCACCAGGGCCTCGTTGCCGGCGGTGATCCTCTCGGAGCGGCGGACCTCGGACAGGACCGAGCGCCACAGGCGCGGCTCGCGCCCCACCCAGTTCACGCGCACCCCCCAGTCGAGCAGGTCGTCGGTCTGGGCGCGCAGGACCTCGCGGGTGAATCCCATGAGGAAGCGGACCTCGGCCGGGGAGCGGCGCCAGTTCTCCGTGGAGAAGGCGTAGACGCTCAGCTCCTTGACCCCGATCTCGACGGCGCCCGCGATGACGTCCATCATCGTCGACTCCCCGGCTCGGTGGCCCTCGGTGCGCGGCAGGCCGCGGCTGTTGGCCCAGCGGCCGTTGCCGTCCATGACGCAGGCGACGTGGCCGGGCACGCTTGCGGGCGCCAGCGGCGGGGGCGTGAGGCCCTCGCGGTGCAGGGGGACGGTCTCGTAGACGGCGGTGCCCTTCGCGGCCATCGTCAGCCCCTTTCGACGAGGGAGAGGGAGCGCAGGCGGCGCTCCAGGTGCCAGGTCAAGTATGCCGAGACCAGGCCGGAGGCCTGGGCGCGCTCGCGGGCGGTGGAGCGCTCCGCCACCGGCCAGTCCCCTGACAGCAGGGCGCCGAGGAGCACCATGGTGCCCGGCTCGACCTCGACGCTGCCCGCGGGGCGGCACGAGGAGCACACGGCGCCACCGGCCTGGACGTGGAAGGCCGTGTGGGGGCCGGGCTCGCCGCACCGGGCGCACTCGAAGCAGGAGGGGGCCCAGCCGGCCAGGGCGAGGGCGCGCAGCAGGTAGGAGTCGAGGACCAGGCCGGGGGCGTGCCGGCGGCGGCTGAGGGCGAAGAGGGCTCCGTACAGGAGGAGGAACTGCTGGGCCGCCTCGGTGGTGCCGAGGTCGCCGTCGTCCTCGGTGAGGCGCTCGGCGGTCTCGACCATGGTGGAGGCGCAGGTGAAGACGGCGTAGTCGCCGGTGATGCCCCGCGCGAAGGGCTCGATGGTCTCCACCTGGGTGACGACGTCGAGGCTGCGGCCGGCGTGGAGCTGGGCATCGACCATGGAGAAGGGCTCGAGGCGGGCTCCGAAGCGGGAGGTGGTGCGGCGCACGCCCTTGGCGACGGCGCGGACCTGCCCGTGGGCGCGCGTGAGCATGACGATGATGCGGTCGGCCTCGCCCAGCGTGTAGGTGCGCAGGACGAGGGCCTCGTCGCGGTAGAGCTTGCTGGGCACGCGCGCAGTCTCTCACGCCCCCACCCCCACCCACCTCCTCGGTTTGCGTCCGAACTCCCTGGGAGATCCCCGTGGTTTCGAGCGCAAACCGAGGATCTGGAGAGGTGGCGAGGGGCATCCGGGGCTCCACAGGGTCTCCTCGCACCACCCCGGGGACGAGTTGTCGACAGGCTCGGGGCCGTCAGTGGCGCAGCCTCAGCGGCCTCCACAACCTTGCGCCATGACCTCACCGTCTCAGCACTACCCTAGCCCTCCTCCACTACCGTCCATCCGCTTCACCTCGGAGAAGACGGTCAGAGACCTCGGCTCCCACCCCGAGCTCGTCCGCGTGGGCTGGGGCACCTACATGACCCGCCCTGATGACCTGCCCTTCTGGCGCGCGCAGCAGCAGGTGACGCTCGCGCGCTGCGCGGCGGCGCTGCACCAGGTTCCCTCCGCCCGCGCGCTCACGCACGAGGCCGCGGCGGCGGTCCTCGGGCTGTCCACGATCCGGCGCGAGCCCGACATACGTCTGGCCGTGACGTCCATACGCCGCCGTGCCCGCCTGCCCATGCCCCGCGTGCGCGTCGGAGAGCGCCCCTGCCGGCTCGTCGTCATCCACCGGTCCCTGGTGATGCCCGACGACGACGAGATCACGACCGTCAACGGCATGTACGTGACGACGCCATTGCGCACGGCGCTCGACTGCGCCTTCGACCTGCCGGTGCGCGAGTCGCTTCCGATCATCGACTCCGCCCTGCGCATGGTCTGCCGTCCGGACCGCTGGACACGGGAGGCGACGACGTCAACTCCCATCGGCGACGCCGTCGCCCTCCTGCGCGACGGCGTGGAGCGCCAGGGGCCGCGCCGGGGCGCGTGCCGGGCGCGCACGGCGCTGTCACTGACGGACCCGCTCGCAGAGTCCCCGGGCGAGAGCGTCATCCGTTGGGGCGCCGCGGCGGCCGGGCTGCCGGCCGCCGTGTGCCAACGACGTGTCGAGGTCGACGGCTACGAGTACTTCCTGGACCTCGGCTTCGACAGGCTGCGCACCGGATGGGAGTTCGACGGGCTCGACAAGATGCAGGAGGCGGATGACGTCCGTCAGGAGAAGTCGCGTGAGCTCCGGCTGGCCCGGGCCGGGTGGCGGGTGCACCGCTTCGGCTGGGAGGAGGTGCGCGACCCGGAGCGGATGGTCGGCCGTATGCAGGAGATCATGCCGCTCGCCGTCGTCAGCCGCAGGAAGCGGACCGAGCACCACGACCTGTGGGTGTGACGCGCCGGAGCCCCTCCTCCTGCACCCCGCCCCGAACTCCTCGGTTCGCGCGCGAGCTCCCTGGAAGCTGGCCGTACATTCGAGCGCAAACCGAGGAGTTGGGCGGGTGTGGGGCGTGAGCCGGAGGGGACGGGGGACGTCAGCGCAGGGCGCGGTTGACGGCGGAGATGACGGCCTTGAAGGAGGAGGTCGTGATCGACGGGTCGATGCCGACGCCCCACAGGACCTGGCCATTGACCTCGCACTCGACGTAGGAGGCGGCGCGCGCGTCGCGGCCCTCGCTCAGCGCGTGCTCGACGTAGTCGAGGATGCGCACGCTCACGCCCGTCTGCTCCAGGGCGGTGACGAAGGCGTCGAGCGGGCCGTTGCCGGAGGCGGTCAGCAGCCGGCGCTCGCCGCTGTCGCGCACCGTGACCGTGAGGATCGAGTCCTCGTCGCCGGCGGAGGTCAGCGTCGCGCCCTTGAGCTCGAAGCGGCCCCAGGGCTCGAGCCCCGAGCCGGGCTCGGAGCGGGCGGGCAGGTACTCGTCGGTGAAGATCGTCCACATGGCCGCCGCGTCGATCTCGCCGCCGTAGGTGTCCGTGTGCCGCTGGATGATGCGGGAGAACTCGATCTGGAGCCGGCGGGGCAGGTCGAGGTTGTGCCTCTGCTTGAGCAGGTAGGACACGCCGCCCTTGCCGGACTGGGAGTTGACGCGCACGACGGCCTCGTAGGAGCGGCCGACGTCGTGCGGGTCGATGGGCAGGTAGGGCATCGACCAGGGCACCGCGGTCTCGGCGGCCTCGCCGTCGAGGCCCTCGGCCCGCTTGGCGGCGACCGCCTCGGCCCGGGCGGCGAAGCCCTTCTTGATGGCGTCCTGGTGGGAGCCGGAGAAGGAGGTGTAGACGAGCTCGCCGGCGTAGGGGGTGCGCGGGGGCACGCCCATCTGGGTGGAGGTCTCGACGACGCGGCGGACCTCGTCGATGTCCGACAGGTCGAGCATGGGGTCGACGCCCTGGCTGAAGAGGTTGAGGGCGAGGGTGACGAGGTCGACGTTGCCGGTGCGCTCGCCGTGCCCGAAGAGGCAGCCCTCGACCCGGTCGGCGCCGGCGAGCAGGCCGAGCTCGGCGGCGGCCACGCCCGAGCCCCGGTCGTTGTGGTTGTGCAGGGACAGGGCGATGGCCTCGCGGCGCGAGAGGTTGCGGCTCATCCACTCGATCTGGTCCGCGTACACGTTGGGGGTGGCGCGCTCGACGGTGGCGGGCAGGTTGAGGATGATCTCGCGCCCGTCCTGCGGCTGCCACACGTCCATGACGGCCTCGCAGACCTCGAGGGTGTAGTCGCGCTCGGTGTCGACGAAGATCTCCGGGGAGTACTCGAAGCCGAAGACGGTGTCATCGGTGAGGACCTTCTCGGCACGGGCCATGACCATGCGGGTGCCGTCGACGGCGAGCTCGCGCACGTCGTCCCGGCCCATGCGGAAGACGACCTCGCGGAACAGCGGGGACAGGGCGTTGTACAGGTGGACGGTGGCGCGCGGGATGCCGACGCAGGCGTCGAGGGTGCGGTCGATGAGGTCCTCGCGGGACTGGGTGAGGACGCTGATCGTCACGTCCTCGGGGATGGCGTCGTCCTCGACGAGGGAGCGCACGAAGTCGAAGTCGGTCTGGGAGGCGGCGGGGAAGCCGATCTCGATCTCCTTGAAGCCGATGCGCACGAGCAGGTCGAACAGGGCGCGCTTGGCCTCGGGCCCCATGGGCTCGATGAGGGACTGGTTGCCGTCGCGCAGGTCGGTGGACAGCCAGCGGGGCGCGCGCGTGAGGCGCTTGGTGGGCCAGGTGCGGTCGGGCAGGTCGGTGAGGACGGTGTCCTGGAAGGGCACGTACTTGGTGTAGGGCATGCCGGAGGGCTGCTGGGGGGCAGGGCGTGCGGTGCGCATGGGTCTTCTCCTGGGCGGTGTGGCGAGCGGGCGGCACGAGGGCGCGCCCGGGGCCGGCAGCACGGATCAGCCGCGGTCGGGTCGCCGGCCTGGTCAGGCCCCGCCGCGGCGACTAAGCAGCAGGCTCATGGTCGCTCGCACGGGTGCGACGTTACCGCGATCCGCCTGTGCGCGCAGGGTGCGTCACTGTGTGGACGCCTGGTGGGCACCCGCCGTCCGTGCGCACGCGGCGGCGCCCCGCCGCTCAGCCGGGACTCAGCCGAGCATGGGGAACAGCCCCCAGTAGGCCAGCGCGGCCAGGAGCAGCACCGAGCCCGTCACCGCGCTGGTCAGCACCGCGGCCGAGGGCAGGGTGAGCCAGCGCCCGCCCTCGTCGCGGCCGTGGCGCACGTGCCCGCGCACGAGGCGGATCCGCCCGACGAGCTTGACGAGGATGACGACGGCGAGCAGCGCCGTCAGCTGGGCGGCCAGCCACCCGCCGTAGGAGACCCACGGGTTGGAGGAGTAGGACAGGGCCAGGCGCGCCACCATCCCGACGTAGGCGAGGTAGAGGACCCAGGAGGCCAGGACGGCCAGGGCCAGGGCCCCGGTCCAGCGTCCCACGGGGTCGGGCAGGTGCATGCCCCGCCGGCCCACGAGCCTGGGCAGCTGGCCCAGCGCCCAGCCGGCCCCGGAGGCCGCCAGCAGGCCCAGGCCGGTGAGGATGCCGGCGAGCATGAGGTCACCGGAGGCGTACCAGCGGGCGCGGCCGGGTGCCTGGGCCCAGAAGTCCTGGACGGGGGTCGCCCCGGCGACGTGCGGCTCGGCGGAGGCGGTGGCCGGCAGCCCCGTGACCCAGCGGGCGAGGTCGCGGGCCACTCCGGGGGCGAGGGCGCCGTCGGTGCTGTGGCCGAGCTTGAGGCCGTGGTTGGCGCCGGCGTAGTAGCGCACGGTCAGCCGCGTGTTGCCGGCGGCCTGGATGTCGCGCCAGATGGTCGCGGGCCCCTGGACGAGGGGCATGGAGGAGTCCGCGGTGCCGTAGAGCATGAGCACGGGCGCGGTGATGCGCTGCTGGTAGGAGGTGGCGTCGAAGTCGGCGTAGCGGAAGGCGCCGCCCGGCAGCTCGCGCGTGCCCAGCAGGCGGGCCACGGCCGTGAGCAGGGGCTCGGGCACCCCGACGTTGCTCAGGTAGGTGCCGGCGGCGTAGGTCGCCTGCTGGCGCAGCTGGACGACGGGGGCGCTGGCGAGCACGAGGAAGGCGAGGTCCGGGTCGCGCCCGGCGGTGACGACACCGGGGAAACCTCCCTCGGACTCCGCGTAGACGCCGACGCCGTCGGCCTCGACGGTGGGCAGGGCGCGCAGGTAGTCGATGGAGTGCGCGTAGTTGTCCGCCATGAGCTCGTAGTCGCGCTCGGTGAGCGTGTAGTCCTGGGTGGGCTTGTCCGGCACGAGGGTGGTGGCGCCGGCGCTGGTGAGGGCCTCGGCCTGCTCACGGAAGCCGCGCCAGGTGTGGGTGCCGGCGCCGTGCATGAAGACGACGCCGAGGGTGCCCGTCAGGGGCTCGCCGTCCTCGCCCAGGGGCTGGCGCAGCAGGGCGTCGACCCTCGTGCCGTCCTCCTGCGGCAGGCTCACCTCGGTGGCGCGGATGTCGTAGGTGCCGACGTCGACGGTGGCGACCGGGCCCCCGATGCGCGTGTCGGTGGTGGAGGGCACGAGCGCGTCCTGCGCCGGCTGAGGGGACCACCGGGGCCCGGCGAGGGAGCCCAGCAGTGACAGGGCGAGGACCGTGACGACGACGGCCCCGGCCGTGCGGTGGTCCCAGGAGACGGCGAGGACGAGCGCGCCCAGGGCCACCGTGGTGACGATCCCGACGATCTCGGCCTGCCCGGCGCCGACCAGGGCCAGGACGAGGACGGCGACGAGCACACCGGCGCCCATGACGGCGAGGCGGGCTCGCTCCTCACGCCACAGGCGCGCGAGCAGGGCCCAGGCGCGCCGGGGGACGACGCGCAGCCAGGTGATCGCGGCGGCGAGCTCGCGGCGGCTGGGGTGGGCCGGGTCGGCGCGCCGGGCCTCGCGGCGCTTGGCGCGCTCGAGCCGCCTGCGCTCACGCTCGCTGCGCCTGCGATCGCGCTCCTGGGCTCCCACGGGAGGTGACCGGGCTCAGAAGCCGAGCCTGGCGAGCGCCTTCGGGTCGGACTGCCAGTCCTTGGAGGTGCGCACGTGCAGGTCGAGGTAGACGGGGCGGCCGAGCAGCTTCTGGATCCCCTTGCGGGAGACGACACCGATCTCCTTCAGGCGCGAGCCCCCCTTGCCGATCATGATGGCCTTCTGCGAGTCCCGCTCGACGACGAGGCTCACCCGCACCTGCAACCGGCCTCCGGTGCCCTTGACGCGCGAGCCGGTGCGGTCCGTGCGGGGGTCGACGATCTCGTCGACGACGACGGCCAGGGAGTGGGGCAGCTCGTCGCGCACGCCCTCGAGGGCGGCCTCGCGCACGAGCTCGGCGATCATGACGGCCTGGGGCTCGTCGGTGACCTCACCGGTCGGGTAGAGGGGCGGGGAGGGCGGTAGGTGGCCGATGAGGACGTCCTCGAGGACGTCGACCTGCTCGCCGCGCCGGGCGGAGACGGGAACGACGTCGGCCCAGTCGCCCAGGTCGTTGACGGCGAGGAGCTGGGCGGCCAGGGCCTCGCGGCTGACGGTGTCCGCCTTGGTGACGACAGCGACGACGGGGCGGCGGGCGTCCGCGAGGTCGCGTGCGATGAAGCGGTCCCCGGGGCCGACCTTCTCGTCGGCGGGCACGCAGAAGACGATGACGTCGACGTCGGACAGGGTCTCGCGCACGAGGTCGTTGAGGCGCTTGCCCAGCAGGGTCCTGGGCCGGTGGAGGCCGGGGGTGTCGACGAGGACGAGCTGGGCGTCGTCGCGGTGGACGACGCCGCGCACGTTGTGGCGGGTGGTCTGGGGGCGCCCGGAGGTGATGGCGACCTTCTGGCCGACCATGGCGTTGGTGAGGGTGGACTTGCCGGCGTTGGGGCGGCCGACGAGGCAGGCGAAGCCGGCACGGTAGCCCTCGGGAACCTCGGGGACGGTGACCGCGACGCGGGCGGAGGCGGGCAGGGCGTCGTCGTCGGGCTCGGCCTGCCCGTCCCGGACCGGCTCGGCCTGCCCGGGCTCCTCAGACTCCCCTGCCTGCTCGGCCTCGTCGAAGGCGTTGGGCCCGGCCATGAGCTCGTCGTCGCTGGGGAAGCGGAAGGGGGCGTCCGTCATGGGTTCTCCTAGGTGGTCCGGGCCCGTGGGCCTACTCGTGCGGCGGGTGCCGCGTCTGCGATCGTAGCCGCACTTGCGGGCAGCCGGCGCGACCGCCTCGGCAGCGTCCTCAGTGGCCCGAAGGGGTCCTCAGCGGTCCTCACGGCCCTGCTCGTCCCGGCTGACGATGAGGCTCGTGACCTGGCGGCGGCGGCCGGTGGCCTCGTCGGCGACGAGCCGGAGCCCCTGCGTGCGGCCGGTGGCGCCGGGCAGGGGGACGCGGCCGATGGCCTTGGTGAGCAGACCGCCGGCGGTGTCGACGTCGTCGTCGTCGATCTCCAGGTCGAAGAGCGCGCCCAGGTCGTCCAGACCGAGGCGGGCGGGCACGCGGTAGGTGCCCTGACCGAGGTCCTCGACCTCGGGCTCGGCGTGGTCGTGCTCGTCCTGGAGCTCGCCGACGACCTCCTCGAGCAGGTCCTCCATGGTCACGAGGCCGGCGGTGCCGCCGTACTCGTCCACGGCGAGCACCATGTGGACGTGGCCGGTCTGCATCTCGCGCAGGAGGTCGTCGGCGGCCTTGGTCTCAGGCACCCAGGTGACCTCGCGCACGAAGCCGAGGACGGGGCGCTCGGCGTGCTCGGGGTGGTCGGACAGGCGGCGCAGGACGTCCTTGAGGTAGACGATGCCGCGCACGTCGTCGGCGTCCTCCCCCACGACGGGCACACGCGAGTAGCCGGAGAGGGTGAACAGGCGCATGGCGGCGCCGGCGGGCTCGTCGACGTCGATGGTGACCATGTCCGTGCGCGGGACCATGACCTCGCGCACGAGGGTCTGGCCGAGCGCGACGACGCTGCGCAGCATCTCGCGGTCCTCGTCCTCGATGGACTCGGCCTCGCCAATCTCGTCGATCATCTCGCGCAGGTCCTCGGTGACCTCGGCCAGGGCCTCGGCGTCGGTGAGGGTGGAGGCGCGTCCGAAGCGCTCCTCGAACCAGCGCCAGGGCGCGCCGAGAGCGTCGACACGGCCCAGGAGACCGGCGAGGACGAGCAGCGTGCCGCTCGGGTTGCGGCGCCCCACCGAGCGCGGGGAGATGCCGACGACGAGACCGAGCAGGACGGCGTTGGCGGCCACGGAGACCGCCAGGACGGCCCACCAGGGCCCGATGAGGCCGGAGACGGCCAGGGTGAGCAGGATCGCGGCGAGCATGTCGACGCCCACGCGCACCGCGCCGACGGAGGCCAGGACCCGGCTGCGCCGGCCGGCGAGGTCGAGGACGCGCCCGGCACCCCGGCGCCCCTCCTCCACGAGGTCCTCGGCCGCGGCCCGGGTGATGCGGGTGAGCGCGGCCTCCCCGGCGGACAGCAAGGCGCCGCAGGACAGGGTGAGGACGGCGGCGACGAGCAGGAGCGCGACGGGGGTGGCGCTCATGCGCCTCGCTCCGCGAGGAAGGTGAGCAGGAGGGTGCGCTGGAGGTCGAACATCTCCTTCTTCTCCTCGGGCTCGGCGTGGTCGTAGCCCAGGAGGTGGAGGATGCCGTGGACGGTGAGCAGCAGCATCTCCTCGGCAGTGGAGTGCCCGGCCTCGAGGGCCTGACGGGCGGCGACCTGCGGGCAGATGACGACGTCGCCGAGCGTGCCGGCGGGGGTCTCGGACTCGTCGGTGCCGGGGCGCAGCTCGTCCATGGGGAAGCTCATGACGTCCGTGGGGCCGGGCAGGTCCAGCCAGCGCACGTGCAGCTCCTCCATCGGCTCGGGGTCGATGAAGATGATGTTGAGCTCGGCGCGGGGGCTGACGTGCATGTGGCGCAGGACGTGCTCGGCGATGGCGGCGAACTCGGTGAGGTCGACCTCGACCTCGGTCTCGTTGTTGACCTCGGTGCTCATGCGCTGGTCCTCCCTGTGGCGGTGCGGAAGTCCTGGGGGGTGCGCCCGCGGCGGGCGGCCGTGGCGCGGGGGCGGCGGTCCTCACCCGTGTGCGCCTCGGAGGCGGCCCGCTCGGCGTCGTGCTGGGCGTAGGCGTCGATGATGCGTCCCACGAGGCGGTGGCGCACGACATCGGCGCTGCCGAGCTCGCAGAAGCTGATGTCGTCCACGCCCTCGAGGATGCGGCGCACGAGCACGAGGCCGGAGGGGCGCCCGCCCGGCAGGTCGATCTGGGAGACGTCGCCGGTGACGACCATCTTGGAGCCGAAGCCGAGGCGGGTGAGGAACATCTTCATCTGCTCGGGGCTCGTGTTCTGGGCCTCGTCGAGGATGACGAAGGCGTCGTTGAGGGTGCGCCCGCGCATGTAGGCCAGGGGCGCGACCTCGATGGTGCCGGCGGCCATGAGGCGGGGCAGCGCGTCGGGCTCGAGCATGTCGTGCAGGGCGTCGTAGAGGGGCCGCAGGTAGGGGTCGATCTTGTCGGTGAGGGAGCCGGGCAGGAAGCCCAGGTTCTCCCCCGCCTCGACGGCCGGGCGGGTGAGGATGATGCGTGAGACGCGGCGCCGGGCGAGGGCGTCGACGGCCTTGGCCATGGCCAGGTAGGTCTTGCCGGTGCCGGCGGGGCCGATGCCGAAGGTGATCGTGGAGGCCTCGATGGCGTCGGTGTAGGCCTTCTGCCCGAGGGACTTGGGGCGGATGGAGCGGCCGTGCGTGGTGAGGACATCGTCGGTGAGGACCTCGGTGGGGCGGGCGGCGGCGTCCAGCAGGCCGATGGCCCTCTCGACGGCGTCGGCGGTCAGGGGGGTGCCGGCGCGGGCGACGTCGATGAGCTCGGACAGGAGCAGGACGACCATGTCGACGCGGGCGGGCTCGCCGGTGACGGACACGCCGGTGCCGCGCACGTGGATGCGCACGTCGGGGAAGCCTCGCTCGATGGCGCGCAGCACCTCGTCGTGGGCGCCGAGCAGGGCCACGGGGGCGAGGTCGCCGGGCAGCACGAGGCTGCGGGTGACGTCCTCGTGCGCTGCACGAGGTGCGGTCGCTGCGGTCCGGGGGCTGCGGGAGGTGATCGCCGTCGGGTCGGCTACTGGGCTGATGGGCGGGTTCGTCATCGTGGGCACATGCTACCGGGCACGGCGGAGGGCGGTGGCGGACGGCGGAGGTCGGCGACGGGCGCCGGCCCGCTCAGGCGAGCATGGCGAGGGTGCCGCCGACCAGCAGGGTCAGCCCCGCGAGGTAGCGCCTGCTGAGGGCCTCGCGCAGGACGAGGACGGAGAAGGCGACGGTGACGAGGACGCTCAGCTTGTCGATGGGGACGACGACGCTGGCGGGCCCGTCCTGCAGGGCGCGGTGGTAGCAGAGCCAGGAGGCGCAGGTGGCGGCCCCGGAGGCGAGGATGAGGCCGAGCTCGTCGCGCGGGACGCGGCGCGCCTCGCGCAGCCGCCCGCTGAGGGCAACCAGCGCCCAGGCCATGACCAGGACGACCCCCGTGCGGATCGCGGTGCCCAGGGTCGAGTCGACCCCGACGATGCCGGCCTTGGACAGGACCGCGGTGAGCGCGGCGAAGAGGGCCGAGCCGACCGCGTGGGCCAGCCAGCCGCCGCCCTCGCGCAGGGCCCGGGGCAGGCCCCGCAGGTCGTCGGCGTCGAGCATGAGCAGTGTCCCCGCCGTCATGAGGACGATGCCGAGGGCGCCGACGGCGCTGACCCGCTCCCCCAGGAGGATGAGGGCAAGCAGCACGGTGAGCACGGTGCTCAGCTTGTCGAACGGCACCACCTTGCTCACGCTGCCGAGCTGGAGCGCCTTGAAGTAGCACAGCCAGGAGGCGCCGGTGGTGAGCCCCGAGAGCACCAGCAGGCCGGTGCTGCGGGCGTCCAGGTGCGCCAGCCCGTCCTGCGAGCCGACGACGAGCACCATGGCCCAGGCGCCCACCAGCACGACGACGGTCCGCAGCGCCATGGCCACAGTGGAGTCGGTGGTGCGGATGCCCTGCTTGGCCAGGATGGAGGTGAGGCCGGCGAACAGTGCGGAGCCACAGGCGAGGAGGACCCACATGAGGCGACCCTAGCCCTGCCCCGGCGTCGCGCGGCAGGTGCCCGGGCTCCCGGTGGGTGGGGCCTGGGCGGTGGCGCCGGCCGGTCAGCGGGTGCGGCGCGGGACGGTGAGCGCGGCAGCGGTGAGCGCGAGGACGCCGAAAGCCAGCAGGAGCGCCAGCCTGCCGGCGTAGTGCGTGGAGACCTCAGGCGAGGTCGCGACCTCGGTCACGGCGTCGACCGCCCAGCTCATGGGCAGGGCGTCGCCGATGACCTCCAGCAGGCGGGGCATGTCCTCACGGGGCACGAGCAGGCCGCACAGGAACAGCTGCGGGGCGATGACGACCGGCATGAACTGCACGGCCTGGAACTCGCTGCGGGCGAAGGCGGAGACCAGCAGGCCCATGCACACGCCGACGAAGCCGGTGGCGAGGGCGAGCAGCAGCACCCACCCCCAGCCCGCCTCCACCGTGACGTCGAGGCCCCAGCCGGCCACGGCGCACAGGACGAGGCTCTGGACGAGCGCGGTGGCGACGAAGGCGGTGGCGTAGCCGAAGAGGACGTCGGCCCGGTGGGTGGGCGTGGTCCACAGGCGCTCGAGGGTGCCGCTCACGCGCTCGCGCAGCATGGCCACGGAGGTGACGAGGAACAGGACGGTCATGGGCAGGATCGCCATCATCGCCACGGCGACGCGGTTGAACAGGGCGTCGGCGCCCGGGGAGTCGGCGTAGACGAGGTACAGGAGGGTGAGCAGGACCGAGGGGACGGCGACGATGAGGGCGACGGTGCGCCGGTCGGCGCGCAGCTGGGCGAGGATGCGGGCGGTGCTGGCGAGGTAGGTGCGCGGGCTCATCGTGAGGCCTCCACGGGGGTTCCAGGGGCCCCGGGCGCGGGGGCACTGCGGGCACGGATAATGACGGCGAGGAAGGCGGCGTCGATGGTGGGCTCTCCTGTCTCGGCGAGGAGGTCGGCCGCGGTGGTGGAGGCCAGCAGGTGGCCGTCGCGCATGAGCAGGACCCGGTCGCAGCGGAAGGCCTCGTCCATGACGTGGCTGGAGACGAGGATGGTGGTGCCGCGCCGGGCCATGTCCTGGAAGGTCCGCCACAGGTCCTCGCGGGTGAGGGGGTCGAGGCCGACGGTGGGCTCGTCCATGACGAGCAGGTCGGGGTCGGCGACGAGCGCGCAGGCCAGGCTCACACGGTTGGCCTCGCCGCCGGAGTAGGTGGACACGGGCCGGTCGATGAGGTCGCTGAGCCCGACGTCGGACATGACCTCCTCGACGTTGCGGGCCCGGGTGCCGGCGAGGCGGGCGAAGTAGGAGACGTTCTGTCGTCCGGTGAGGTCGCGGTAGACGGAGGCCCCTTGCGTCATGTGGCTCACGCGTGCGCGCACGGCCGGGCGCCCGGGCTCGGCGCCGAGGACGGTGACGCGGCCGCGGTAGCGCTGGACGCCGACGAGGGTGCGCATGAGGGTGGTCTTGCCGCAGCCGGAGGGGCCGAGCAGGCCGGTGACGGTGCCGGGGTCGAGGGTGAGGTCCAGGCCGTGGATGATCTCCTTTCCGCCGCGGGCCACACGCAGGTCGCGGACCTCGACGACGGGCAGGGTGGTGCCGGCCTCGTGGACGTCGTCGTGCGGCTGGGCCGAGGTGTAGGGAGCGGGCCGGTGGGGTGCCGGGGTGGTCGAGGCGGTGTGTCCCCGACGACTTTTCATCATGCGATGAATATAGGGCGGTGCGACACTCCCGGCAACCCTTTCCCCGGAGCCGCGGTCAGGTCCCGGGACCCAGCCCCAGGTCGCCCATGAGGTAGCGCTGGACAGTCGGGCCGATGGCGAGGGCGAGCTCCTCGCGGTCGGCGGCGCGCACCGCGGACATCCGCGCCACCCAGCGGACCATCCCCAGCCCGATGAGCTGGCTCGCGATGAGCTGGGTGCGCAGCTCGGCCCGGTCGGGGGCCATCGAGACCACCAGCGGGGCGATGACGGCCCCGATGAACACGTCACGCACGCCCTCGATGACGGCCTCATGGCTCAGCGCCGCCCGCACGAGGGCCGCGAAGCGCTCCTGGCCCATGCGGTCCCAGGTGGTCAGGAAGATCCGCACGATTGCCGCCCCCCGGCCCTCCGGCTCCGTCTGGCGCACCTGCTCGATGAGGGCGGGGTCGAGGGTGATGCCGTCGATGTCGCCGACGACAGCCTGGGAGAACAGGGCGGCGCGGTCGGCGAAGTAGTGGTGGACGAGCGCCGGGTCGACGCCGGCGTCACGGGCGATCCCGCGCAGGGAGGTGTTGTAGCCGTCGCGGGCGAAGGCGGTGCGCGCGGCGACGAGGATCGCCTCGCGCGCGTCAGGGCTGCCGGCCGGACGCCGGCCGCGGGGGCTCACGCAGGACTCCCGACGGTGGCAGGTGCGGCCACGACTCCCGTGCGGACTGGGACAACGGGCACGTGCTCCTCCTGCGACAGGGCCATATCCTTCGAGGAGCGGCGATGCCGATACTCAAGCGGGATCATATCGTTACCCTCCCCCGCCGTTCCCACCACTTCGTTTTTTTCGATTTCTGGTTACAGTGGCGCTATGACCACCGCTGCCGCAAGCACACGCTCGACCATCCTTCCCCCCGAGGACCTCGAGCCCATGCTCGACCTGTCCCGTTTCCTCGAGCACGTCTCAGCCCCGGCGGTCCTTGTCGGCCCGGACAGCCAGACTGTCGGCCTTCCCGAGGAGGTCTACCGGGTGCTGAGCGACGTCGTCGACGCCATGTCGCACGGCAGGGCGATCACCGTGGCACCAGTCGACCAGATGCTGACAACTCAGGAAGCGGCGGACTTCCTGGGGGTCAGTCGTCCGACGCTCGTCAAGCTCTTGGAGTCCGGACGGATCCCATTCGAGCGCCCCGGGGTGGGACGCCACCGCCGGGTGCGCCTGGAAGACGTCATCGCCTATCAGAAACGTACCGCACAGGACCGCAGCAACACCCTCGACAGCATGACTCTCGAGGCGGTTGAGACCGGCTTGTACGACGACGTGTCTGAGAACTATGAGACCTCTTTGCGTCGGGCGCGGCAGGACAAGGCCTTATGACCCTCTTCTCCGCACTGCTCGACACTTGCGTCCTCGTCCCCGCCACTCTTGCGGACACTCTTCTGAGAGTCGCAGAAGGAGGCCTTTACCGTCCCCTGTGGAGCACAGCGATTCTCGACGAGATGACGCGAGTGATCGACGAGGTTCATCCCGACCTGCCTGCCGGGAGAGCCCAGCGACGCGCACAAGCAATGGACGCAGCCTTCGTCGACGCCTCGGTATCAGGGTGGGAGGGACTCGTTCCGGCCATCTGTCTTCCCGATCCGTGCGACCGTCATGTCGTGGCGGCCGCAGTCGTCGGGCGCGCTGACGTCATCATCACGTCGAACCTCAAGGACTTTCCGACCGACTCACTCGCCCCGTACGGCATCGAGGCGCAGAACCCCGACGTCTTCCTCCTCCACCAGCTTGCCCTGGCACCTTCGCGTGTCATGCAGGCGCTTCAACATCAGACAAGGGCGATGAGACGTCCGCCGGCCGAGCTCGATGAGGTGCTCGCCCGCCTGTCCAGGTGCGGTGTCCCCAGCTTCGCCGAAGCCGCCCGGGCCCAGAAGTGGCGCCTGGAGAGTTCTGAGCACGCCGGGACATCACGCATCTGAAAGAGGCTCCTCCACCGCGCCCAGGCAGCAGAACACGACCCAAGCGGAGAGAGCGACATAGGCGGTTCATCTGTGCAGGTGCGCGCCCGTCGTCACCTTCGCCGGTAGATCTCACGGCGGTGGCCAACGGTGAGCACAAGAACCAGCAGCACCCCGTCATTGATCTCGTAGATGATGCGGTAGTCGCCGCTACGCACCCGCCACTCGCCATGCCCGCCGACAAGCCTCTTCGCTCCGGCTGGGCGGGGCTCCTGGGCGAGCAGCTCAACGACTGCTTGGACTCGGCGCTGCGCCAGGCCGTCCAGCTTGCGCAGCTGGCGTGCTGCCCCGGGGCTGAGCTCGATCCGGTAGGTCATACGAGTCCGAGGTCCGCCTTGACCTCGTCCCACGGAACTGTGCCGCCCTCAGCGACCTCCGCGCGAGCGGCTTGAGCGGCCTCAATGTCCGCCAGGTCCTCCGCCGCCTGGGTGAGACGCTCGAGATCCTCGGCGTCGATGACCGCGGCCACACGACGACCCCGGCGAGTGAGGAAGACGGGAGTATGACGCACACGAGCCTCGTCGATGACATCAGCGAGACGACTACGCGCAACGGTCACGGTCATGTCGGCCATAACGGTCATTATGAACAAGAAGCGCGAAGATGTACATCTTGAGAAGAGGGCTGCGGCACTCACGGTAGCCTCCGGGTCATGAACGACGCAGACGGCTCCTCCCTCTTCTCCTGGCTCTTCGGGCGCCGCAAGGAGGAGCGGCCCTCTCGTCAGGCCCACACGCCCCGGGTACCTGTTGACCCGCCCAGTGAGCCGGCCAGCGCCGCCGAGAGCGCCCTCGTCGCCGGCGGGCAGACGCTCGCCGCGATCAAGGCCTACCGCGATCGCACCGGCGCCGACCTCGCCAGCGCCAAGCGCGCCATTGACGCGGCCCGTGCGCTCGGAGCGCAGGCTGCGGGGCACCCGGGCGGCCAGCTCACACCCCCGTCGGCTCCCGCCGACAAAACGGGGCTGACACCGGAGGAGACCGCACTCGCCACCGTCAACCCAGTTCTCGCCATCAAGATGGTGCGCGAGCGCACAGGCCTCGGGCTGAAGGCGGCCAAGGCCCTGGTCGACACCGCCCGATGAGGTGCAGGGGCCTGAGCGCCGAAGGCTGTCACGCTCGCCGGGTCGGCGTCGCCCGGTCAAGCGGATCGACGACGCTCCCGTGCCCGGTCCCCGTTACTTACAGCGAGGCGTCGACGACGGCGACCGTCTTGCCCAGGGCGTGCCCCTGCGCCAGCAGGAGGTAGGCCTGCGGGGCCTCCTGGAGCGCCACAGCGCGCTCGACGCGCGGGTCCAGCTCTCCGTCGGCCACCATGGTGAGCAGGCTCGTGAGCATGAGCGTGAGCACGAGCCGGTCACGTGAGGTGCCGGCCGAGTAGGCGGCGCCGAGCGAGACCTCGTGCAGGGACGGGGAGACGGAGAAACCGGGCAGCTGTGCCAGGTCCGGGCGCCCGCCGATGTAGGCCAGTCCCCCGTTGAAGGCCAGTGCGGCCAGGTTAGCGGTCGCGGAGCCCGCACCCAGGGTGTCGAGCACGGCATCGACGCCACGGCCCTGCGGGGTCAGGGCGCGTGCGGCGGCCGCGACCGCCTCGGGGCTGCCCAGCGCCCGGTAGTCCAGGACCTCGTCGGCACCGAGCGCACGCACCGCCTCCGCCTTGCCCGGGGAAGCGGTGGCGATGACGCGCGCGCCCATGAGCCGGGCGAGCTGGACGGCGTAGCCGCCCACTCCCCCGGCTCCTCCCGTGACGAGCAGGGTCTGCTGCTCACCCACGTGCAGGCGGGTGAGTGCCTGCAGGGCCGTCATGCCGGCGCAGGGCAGGGCCGCGGCGGCCGTCAGGCTCACGGGCGCGGGCACGTGCGCCAGCGCCTGCGCGTCCACGACCACGTACTCGGCGAGGCCGCCGGGCCGGCGCAGGTCGTGGTGCAGGGCGACACGTGCACCCACCGCCAGGTCCGCTCGCAGCGGGTCACTGCCCTCGGGTCCGTGGGCGTCCGGGCACACGCCGTCACCGAGCGCGTCCACCGTTCCGGCGACATCGAGCCCCAGCACGTGCGGCCAGTCCCAGGAGGCGGAGCCGGAGCGGGCGACCTTCCAGTCCACCGGGTTGAGGCCGCAGGCACCCACACGCACGCGCACCTGGCCGGGCCCCGGCTCGGGGACGTCCTGCTCGGTCAGGTGCATGGCCTGCGCCAGCTCCTCGGGCGGCGCCGGACGGTCGAGGACGAGGGCTGTCATGGTGGTCGGGTCGCCAGGGCTCATGAGCCCCGGTGCTAGGCGAGGGCAGAGGGTGGGGCGCACGGGGCAGTGGCACGCTCACGGTGTCCGCACCTTCTCATCGAAGCAGGTTTTTCATTGGTATCTCGCGGTCCTGCTCCGGCACAGAGCTCGTTGCCGTGGCTCCCACGTGCGTGCGTGTCGCGTACGCACATGGGAGCCGAGGAACGTCGTACGCACGATCCGCAAAACCGCGGAATCACGCGGATCATACAAGGCGCTCAGTCACATGAGCGTGCGAGCCGGGCACTGCACCGCCAGCGGTGACGCGCACCCCCGTCATCAGCGGCCGCGCCTCACGCCGCCCGGGCCCAGGGGCCGCGGCCTCAGCCCCACAGGCCGGTGTGCTGGGCGAGGACCGCGAGCGCCACCGGCCCGGCGCTGGCCGTGCGCATGACGTGCGGGCCCAGGCGCACCGTCGAGGCTCCCGCAGCCTCCAGCGCCGCTCTCTCCTCACCACTGATCCCGCCCTCGGGCCCGACGACGACACCGAGCACCGGCGGCTCCCCGGCCCCCGCTCCCGGCGCCGCGGTGGGCAGCGTCGCCCCGCCGACCGGGGCCGTGCCCTCCTCGTGCAGCACGAGGACCACTCCCCCGGCATCGACCGTGCGCCGCACCCAGTCGCACAGCCGGGCCGTGGACCGGACGTCCTCGACCACGGGCACCCGGGCGCGACGCGCCTGCTTGGCCGCCTCGCGTGCCGTCGTCTCCCACCGGGCCCTGCCCTTGGCGGCCTTCGGCCCGTTCCACACGGACACGCAGCGGCCCGCCTGCCAGGGCAGCACGAGGTCGACGCCGACCTCCGTCGCCGTCTCGACCGCCTGCTCGTCGCGCCCGCCCTTGGCCAGCGCCTGCACCAGGGTCAGGCGCACCGGCGCCTCCGGCTCCTCGACGCGCTCAACGACGCGCACGCCCAGGCGGTCCTTGGCTCCACCGGCCCCGGGCCCGGTCACCTCGCACACGAGCCTCAGGCCCTGGCCGTCGACAAGGTCCACCCGCTCGCCGGAGCGCAGGCGCCGGACCGTGACCGCGTGCCGGGCCTCGGGGCCAGTGAGGACGAGGAGGGTGCCGGCCTGGGCGGTGGCGCCGGCCCCGGCGGGCTCGAGGGTGTCGGCTGTGAGGACGAAGACGGGTGCGGTCACAGGCCCCAGCCTACGGGCCGGGAGCCGGCAGCCCGGAGCCCCTCGGTCCGGTGCTAGCGTCGCCTCCCATGAGTCCCCACGAGTCCGACACCTTTCCCGAGCACGCCCAGACCGTCGCCGAGATCGCCGCGAACCTGGCGGCGGTGCGCGCTCGTGTCGACGACGCCGCCGCGCGTGCCGGGCGCGAGGGCAGCGCGGTCAGGCTCCTGCCGGTGACCAAGACCGTCCCGGAGCCTCGTCTGCGCTCCGCCTGGGAGGCCGGGGTCAGGCAGATGGGTGAGAACAAGGTCCAGGAGGCTCTCGGCAAGGCCCGGGCCATGGCGGACCTCGGGATCCACTGGGCCGTCATCGGCCACCTCCAGACCAACAAGGCCAAGGACGTCGCCGCCTTCGCCCACGAGTTCCAGGCCCTGGACTCCCTGCGCGTCGCCGAGGCCCTGGACCGGCGCCTGCAGGCCGCTGGGCGCGGCCTGGAGGTCTACGTCCAGGTCAACTCCTCCGGTGAGGACACGAAGTTCGGGCTGGCTCCCGAGGACGTTCCCGGTTTCCTCGCTGCCCTGCCCGCGTACTCCTCGCTCAGGGTCCGCGGGCTCATGACGCTGGCCGCCCACACCGAGGACCGCGAGCGCGTCATCGCCTGCTTCCGGCTCATGCGCGCTCTGCGCGACGCGGCCCTGCAGGAAGGCACCGTCGGTGACGGAGGGCTGTCGATGGGGATGAGCGGCGACTTCGAGCTCGCCGTCGAGCACGGCTCGACCTGTGTGCGGGTGGGCCAGGCGGTCTTCGGGCGGCGCCCCACCCCGGACAGCCTCTACTGGCCCGGCCGGCCCGACGGCCGCTGAGGCCCGCCGGGCCGAGCGGCAGGCGCCGCGGGCTGGAGCTCAGCCACAGACCCCGGCCTCAGCGGCGCTTGCGCGACTTGCCGCCCTTGCCGGCGTTCTTGATCCGGTCCAGGAAGCCCTCCTCGACGGCGACGTACCCGTCCTCCCCGCGCAGCGCCGCCAGCTCCTCAAGCAGCTCCTTCTGGCGGTCGGTGAGCCGGGTGGGGGTCTCGACCGTGAGCACCACGTGCAGGTCGCCGCGGCCGTTGCGGCGCAGGCGGCCCACGCCCAGGCCGTCGAGGCGGATGTCGTCACCCGACTGGGCGCCCGCGCGCACGGTCACCTCCTGGTCCCCGTCGAGGGTCTCCACGGAGAGCCTGGCGCCCAGGGCCGCGGCGGTCATCGGCACGCGCAGCTCGGTGTAGAGGTCGTCGCCGTCGCGCTCGAGGCTGGGGTGCTGCTCCTCCTGGATGATGGCGTACAGGTCACCGGCCGGGCCGCCGCCGACGCCGGCCTCGCCCTGGCCGGACAGGCGCAGGCGCGTGCCCGTGGACACGCCCGCGGGCACGTTGATCTCGATGTCGCGGCGCACGTGGTTGCGTCCCTCGCCCGCGCAGTCCTGGCAGGGGGTGACGATCCTCGTGCCGTAGCCGCCGCACTCGGGGCACGGAGCGCTGGTCATGATGTTGCCCAGGAAGGAGCGCTGGACGCGCTGGACCTGGCCCTGGCCGTTGCAGCCGGTGCACTGCACCGGGGAGGTGCCCGGCGCGCAGCACGAGCCCTGGCAGGTGGGGCACTGGACGTAGGTGTCCACCTGCACGCTCTTGGTCGCCCCGAAGGCGACGTCGGCGAGCGTGACCGGCACGGCCACCATCCCGTCCTGGCCGCGGCGCGCCCGGGAGGCCGGCCCCCGGCTCTGTCCGCCGCCGAAGAAGGCCTGGAACATGCCGCCCAGGTCGGAGAAGTCCCCGCCGGGGAAGCCGCCGGGACCGGCGCCACGCAGGGCTTCCTCACCGCCGAGGTCGTACATCTGGCGCTTGTCAGGGTCCGAGAGCACGTCGTAGGCGCTGGAGACGGCCTTGAACTCGTCCTCGTGGCCAGGGCCGGCGACGTCGGGGTGCAGCTGGCGGGCCTTCTTGCGGTAGGCCTTCTTGATCTCGTCGGCGGTGGCGTCGCGGCTCACGCCCAGCAGCTCGTAGTAGTCGCTCACAGGTGGGACTCGTCCTTCGTGTTCGTCAGCGTGCGTTCAGCGGGAGGTGGGTGGTTCACCGGGGGTCCGGCCCCGACAGGAACCGGGTGAGGTAGCGGGCGACGGCGCGCACGGAGGCCATCGTCGCCGGGTAGTCCATGCGGGTGGGGCCGATGACGCCCAGGTGGGCGACGGCGTCGTCCGACCCGGCCGTGTAGGAGGCGGAGACGACGCTGGCCTCGGCCAGGGCGTCGTCGTGGTTCTCCGAGCCGATGGACACGCGCATGCCGTCGCCGGCGGCGCGTGAGGCCGGGGCGCCGCCGTCGGCCAGCAGCCGCAGCAGCACCACCTGCTCCTCGACGGCGTCCAGCAGGGGGCCCAGGGAGGAGAAGTCCGGGGTGGAGCGGGCCAGGTTCGCGGTCCCGGCCACGACGAGGCGCTCCTCGGCATCGGGGCGCAGGGCGTCGACGAGCGCACCCGCCACGGCCCGCAGCAGGACGCGCTCCTCGTCGGGGGCCTGCTCGGTCAGTGCCTCCAGGACGGGCACGACGTCGACGGCCCGGCAGCCCACCAGGGCGGCGTTGAGCCGCACCCGCAGGCGCTCCAGGGCCGGCAGGTCGACGACGTCGCCGTCCATCACCACGGTGCGCTGCTCGACGCGGCCGGTGTCGGTGATGATGACGAGCAGGACGCGGGCGGGTCCCAGGGCCACGAGCTCGAGGTGGCGCAGGGAGGTGAGCCTGAGGCTGGGGTACTCGACGACGGCGAGCTGTCCGGTGAGCTGGGCGAGCACGCGCACGGTGCGGGCGACGACCTGCTCGAGGTCGGCCTCGCCGGTGAGCAGGGCGGTGATGGCGGCCCGCTCGGGGGCCGACAAGGGCTTGACGCGGGCGACCTCGTCGACGAAGAGGCGGTAGCCCTTCTCAGTGGGCACGCGCCCGGCGCTGGTGTGGGGCTGCTGGATGTAGCCCTCGTCCTCCAGGACCGCCATGTCGTTGCGGATCGTGGCCGGGGAGACCCCGAGCTGGTAGCGCTCGACGAGGGCGCGTGAGCCCACGGGCTCGCGGGTGCGCACGAAGTCGGTGACGATGGCGGACAGGACCTTGAGGCGGCGGTCGTCGGCCATGCGGGTCTCCTTCCTCGTCACGGGCTGGGCCGGGCGCTCCCGCACGCGGGCGGTTAGCACTCTCACGGTGTGAGTGCCATCCTACGCCGGGGCCCGGCGGGTCAGACCACCCTCCGGCGTGAGGTTCCCCTACCGTGCCCTGAGTGAACACGCCCCGACGACCCCCAGCACCTGCTTCCGCCCCTGCACCTGTGCGGGGCGCCGCACCTGCCCCCGTGCAGGGCGCCGCACCCGTACCGGGCTCGACGGCGGCCAGGCGCGCCGCCCTGCGCGAGCGGGCCCAGCGCGAGCAGGAGGCCATGAGGGCCGCCGGCAGGCGCGCCATGACCCCGCTGGAGCGGCGCCGGGCCGAGGCCGCCCCGCCCGTCCGCCCCACGGCGTCGGACCGCTACGGCGGCGACGTGCTCCGCTCCGACCCCCACCGCGTGGGCCCCCACGCGGTGCGCCCGGAGTCCGTCCACGTGCCCGTCAGCCACGGGCTCGTCGTCGAGGACCGCCAGACCGGCTTCGTCGGGGCCGCCGTCGCCGTCGAGAAGTCCGGCGGCCGTCACGTCGTCGTCCTCGAGGACCGTCACGGCACCCGCCGGGGCTTCCCCCTGGGGCCCGGCTTCTGGATCGACGGCCGCCCCGTCATCCTCGACCCGCCCGTCGCCCGCCCGGCGGCGCCCACCGGGCCCGTCAGCGCCGCGGGCAGGAGGCTCACGGCCTCGGGCTCCTACGCGGTCGAGGGCGGCAGGGCGAGGGTCGCGCGCGCCTCGCGCATCTGGGTCGAGGGCAAGCACGACGCCGAGCTCGTCGAGAAGGTGTGGGGCGACGACCTGCGCCTGGAGGGCGTCGTCGTGCTCATGCTCGACGGCGTCGACCACCTCGAGGAGGTCATGGCCGAGTTCGGCCCCTCCCCCGAGCGCCGCGCCGGGGTGCTCGTCGACCACCTCGTGCCCGGCTCCAAGGAGTCGCGCGTCGCCGAGCGCGTGCGCGCCATGCCCGGCGGGGACAACGTGCTCGTCCTGGGACACCCGTACGTGGACGTGTGGCAGACGGTGCGGCCCGAGCGCGTGGGCCTCGCCGCCTGGCCCGAGGTCCCGCGCGGCACCGACATCAAGCACGGCACGCTCGAGGCCCTCGGCTGGCCGCACGCCGACCAGGCGGACGTCGCCCGCGGCTGGCAGCGCATCCTCGCCACGGTACGCACCTACAAGGACCTGGAGCCGAGCCTGCTGGGGCGCATGGAGGAGCTCATCGACTTCGTCACCGCCCCCGGCACGCGCTGAGCCGAGCCGGCCCTCCCTTCCACCCGATCCTCACAGCGGACGCACAAGGGGCGCTTCCGGCGGGCTCAGGCCGACCGCGCAGGATCTTTCCCAGAGCCCGCAGGGCCGGCGCCACCGGGCAGCCCGGCAGCAACCGAGTGGGCGCACGCGAAGGGAGCACCGCAACCATGGCCGTCTCACGCCGACTCATCCTCCAGACCATCCCGCTCGCCGCCGTCCTCGGTGGCCTGGCCGCCTGCGGCACCTCCACCGGCACGAGCGCGAGCACCACCACCACGGCCTCCCCCGACGCCGGGACCCTCACCCCCACCGACGCGTCCCTCGCACTGGACACCGCCGCCTGGTCCTATGACGCCGAGGGCGACGTCTACTACCAGATGGGCCTGGCCTACGGCTCCTCGATCCAGGACGCCGCCTACGAGACCCTCTCGATCTTCCTGCCCGGCGCCTACGTCTCCGCCGAGGACAACGGCGAGGGCACCTACACGCTCACGCCCGCCGACGGCACGGCGGGTGCCTACACCTCCGCCACCGCCCCGGTCGTCCTGCCGGTCAACACGCCCGGCTACTCGGCGCAGTCGCCGCTGAGCGAGTACTCCTACTCCACCATCCAGGCCTACATGGAGGCCGGCCTCATCTACGTGGTGGCGGGCCTGCGGGGCAAGGACTCGACGTCCGAGGCCGCCGCCGGCAACGCCCCGTGGGGCGTCGCCGACCTCAAGGCCGCGGTGCGCTACCTGCGCTACAACGCCGCCGCTCTGCCCGGTGACAGCGAGCAGGTCTACGTCTTCGGCCACTCGGGCGGCGGTGCCCAGTCCGCCGTCATGGGCGCCTCGGGCGACAGCGCCCTGTACACGCCCTACCTGGCGGCCATCGGCGCCGCCACCACTGACACCGACGGCAACGCCCTGTCCGACGCCGTCGCCGGCGCCATGTGCTGGTGCCCGATCACGAGCCTGAACGAGGCCAACGCCGCCTACGAGTGGAACATGGGTCAGTTCGCCTCCGACGGCACGCGCGCCGAGGGCACCTGGACCGAGGCGTACTCGAAGGACCTGGCGGCGGCCTACGCGTCATGGGTCAACGGCGCGGGACTGACCGACGCCGACGGCAACGCGCTCACGCTCCAGGAGTCGGGTGACGGCGTGTACCTCGCGGGCACGTACTACGAGCACCTCATGGGCCTCATCGAGGGCTCCCTCAACGACTTCCTGGCGGTGACGACCTTCCCGTACACGCCCTCGAGCACGACGATGGCCGGCATGGAGCCCGGCGGCTCCTCGGGCGGGGCCCCGTCCGGGCAGGCGCCCAGCGGTGAGGCGCCCTCCGGGGCCGCCCCCGGCGGCTCGTCCAGCAGCGAGTCGACGACCTACGAGACGGTGGAGTCCTACTTCCAGGCGCTCAACGCCGACGGCGAGTGGGTGGTCTACGACTCCGCGGCCGGCACGGCCAGTGTCACGAGCCTGGCGGGCTTCGTCACCTCGCAGAAGCCGGCGTCGAAGGACGTGAGTGCGCTCGACGGCGTCGACCGTGGCCAGACGGAGAACACGGTCCTCGGTGTGGGCGCCGAGACCCTGCACTTCTCGCAGGTCTCGCGCGATGTCGTCGCGGCGGGCGAGTCGTCCTACGCGGCGCTGACCGGCTGGGCAGAGGACTACGGCTCGGCGGGCTACGACGCGGACCTCGCCCAGACGGACTCCCTGGGCACTGACGTGCTCGCCCGCGAGCAGATGTACAACCCGATGTTCTTCCTGCTGGCGGGCTCTGAGGGCTCGGGCACGTCCACCGTGGCGCCGTCGTGGCGCATCCGCACCGGGATCCAGCAGGGCGACACGGCCACGACCGTGGAGATGAACCTGGCGCTGGCGCTCCAGGCCGCCGGCCGGGACGTGGACTTCGCGACGGTGTGGGGCCAGGGGCACACGATGGCCGAGCTGACGGGTGACGGCGAGTCAGCCTTCATCGCCTGGGTGCAGGAGGCGTCCGGCGCCTGAGCCCGTCGGCGGGACGGCAGCCGTCGGACCCCGCCCCGGCACCCGCCCCGGCTCAGGCGTCCTGGAGGCTCAGACGGCGGGCGTGCCTGAGCAGACGGACGTTGTTGCCCAGCAGGAGCACGACGAGCGCGGCCCCCGACGCCTTGGCCCACAGCGGCTCGGCGATGAACAGGCACACCATGGCCAGAAGGACCGGGGCGAGGTAGGTGAGGGACTTGGCGATGTAGCCGCCGAAGGAGGGCATCTCGACCCCGCGGCCCTCGGCAACGGACTTGACCATGAAGTTGGGGCCGTTGCCGATGTAGGTCAGCGCGCCGCACAGCACCGCACCGAGGGAGATGGAGGCGAGGTACACCTCGGGCACGCCCGCGACCGTGGCGCCGCCCGGGTGGGCGACCTGGCCGGCCATCTCGAAGAAGGTCGCGTAGGTGGGGGCGTTGTCCAGGACGGAGGACAGGCCTCCGGTGAAGACGAAGAAGGTGATCTCGTTGAGCGGCAGGGCGCCGGCGACCTGGTCGAGGTAGTGCAGGGCCGGGATCATGGTGAGGAAGATGCCGATGAACAGGGTGGCGACCTCGGCGATGGGCCCCCACTCGAACTGGTTGTCCTCGAATCGGGCGCGCTTGTCCCCGAGGCGGTAGGAGCACCAGGCGGCGGTGAGCATGATGATCTCGCGCACGGGCACCCAGTCGGCCAGGGTGGCGTGCCCGGCCTCGATGGCCTCGGCGTCGATGGAGGGGGCCAGGGCGACGGCGGCGATGATGACGACGAACCAGACGAGGTTGCTGGCGCCGCGCAGGCCGAGGGGCTCGATGTCCTGGCGGTCCTCACGCACGGCGGCGGCTGGCTCCTGGGCATAGCAGTAGGAGTCGAGGGCGAAGTAGGCGGCGAGCATCATGACCAGGACGAAGGCCCACTCCCACACGAGGCTGAAGGTCCAGGTGAAGGGCACGCCACGCAGGAAGCCGAGGAAGAGCGGCGGGTCCCCCAGGGGCGTGAGCAGGCCGCCGCAGTTGGCGACGACGAAGATCGTGAACAGGACGGTGTGGACGCGGTAGCGGCGCTCCTGGTTGGTGTTGAGCAGGGGCCGGATGAGGAGCATGGCGGCGCCCGTGGTGCCGATGAAGGAGGCGAGCACACCGCCGACGGCGAGGAAGAGGGTGTTGTTGCGCGGGGTGGCCTCGATGTCTCCCTTGAGGAAGATGCCACCGGAGACGACGAAGAGGGCCAGCAGCAGGGCGATGAACTGCCCGTACTCGACGACGGAGGCGAAGACCACCTGCCAGCCGAGGGTGAGCCACATCCAGACGGCGACGGGCACGCCCAGCAGGAGGGCGACGGCGAGCTGGCTGGACTGCTTCTCCCACCAGTGGGCGGTCCTGGGCACGAGTGGCAGAACCGCGATGGACGCGAGCATCGCGGCGAAGGGCAGGATGGACCACCACTGCAGGTGCACGGGGACTCCTCGGGGTCGGTTCGGGCTGGGGCGGCCCGGGCCCGCAAGGAGGGCGGCAGGGCACACCTGCCCACTGTACGACGCCGCGAGTCCCAGGATCTGGGACGGTTGTCAGAGCCAGCCGGCCAGGAGCCCGCGGGCCTGCTCGACGAGGGTCCGGGCGCAGCCCTCGGAGTCGTTGCCCCAGCGCAGGTAGGTGAAGGTGCCGCCGCCGGCCTCGGTGAAGGTCTCGCGGTTGAGCTGGTCGATCTCCTCGAGGGTCTCGAGGCAGTCGCTCATGAAGCCGGGGCAGATGACGTCCAGGCGCGGGCAGCCCGCGCGCCCCAGGGCCTCGGCGGTGTCGATGGTGGCGGGGCCGATCCACTCGGCGCGTCCGAAGACGGACTGGAAGGTGGTGAGCACGAGCCCGCCGTCGGCACCGTTGTCCTGGCTGACGGTGACGCCCAGGCGCTCGGCGAGGGCGGCGACGGTGGCCCGGCACTCGGAGCGGTAGGGGTCCCCGGCCGCGTGCATGGCGGCGGGGATGGAGTGGAAGGAGCACAGCAGGTGTTCTCCGCGTGAGGCGTCGGGGCGCCCATGCTCGGCCCAGTGGGCCTCGATGGGGGCAGCCAGGGCCTCGATGTAGGTCTCGTTCACGGGGAAGGAGCGCACGGTGCGCAGCTCGGGCTGGTTGCGGGAGGTGAGCATGAAGCGCATGGCCTCGTCGACGACGGGCGCCTGGCTGGAGGCGGAGTACTGGGGGTAGGCGGGCAGGAGGGCGATGCGGCGGTGGCCGGCATCCATGAGGTCGCGCATGACGTCCTGGACGCCGGGGTCGCCGTAGCGCATGGCGACGCGCACGACGACGTCCTGGCCGAGGGCGTCCTGAACGAGCGCGACCTGCCGCTCGGTGTAGTGCATGAGGGGGCTGCCGGAGCGGGTGTGCTCCATCCCCTCGCGCCAGACGGTGCGGTACTTGGCGGCGGAGTCCGCGGGGCGGCGGATGAGGACCATCGTCTCGAGGATGGGGCGCCACAGCAGGGGGTGCATCTCGACGACGCGGCGGTCGGAGAGGAACTCGCGCAGGTAGGGGCGCACGTCCTTGGCGGTGGGGGTCGCCGGAGTGCCGAGGTTGGCGATGACGAGCGCGGGGCGCGGGTCGAGGGGACGTGCGTCGGCGTCGGGGGCCACGGGCCCTCCTTCTGGTGGGTCACGGGGTGCGGGCATCGTGACGTTATTTCGCGACACATCCCGCCTTTTCGTCGCCAAGGGAGTCTAGCCGCCACCGCAGGGGCGGATGACCAACACCGTGTCACCTCCCCCGCCGGGTACTCCACACCGGGCAGTCGGCAGCTCCTGCTCCACATCCGCAGATACGCTCAGGATGCATTCAGATCGCTCCCAGGCACGGTGGTGAGCATGCCCGTATGACAGCGCCCCAGACACCCCGGACGCCCCAGACACCCCGGACGCAGCACGTGACCTACCGCCCCTTGCGCGACACGGACCTCGAGGCCGTCTCCCACCTCGCGCAGGAGGCCTTCGGGCTGCGCCGCTACGCCTCCTCCCCCACGGTCCAGGCCGCGGTCCGCCGCATCTACGTCCTGCACTGCCTGACCTCCTCGACCTTCGCCGAGGTGGCCGAGGTCGACGGCGAGGTGGTCGGCGTCGTCATGGCCCGGGCGGCCGGACAGCGCAAGCTCCCCGGCCAGGGGCTCTACCGCGTGCGCACCGCGCTGCTGATGACCAAGGCCCTCGCCGTCGGAGCGACGAGGGGCGACACGGGCGCGCTCAAGGAGATCCAGATCTTCGAGGGCTCCTACGAGCAGCTGCGCCGCCGGGCGAGCGCGGCAGGGGCCCGGCTGGACCACGAGCTGACGCTCTTCATCGTGTCCGGGTGCTGCCGCGGCCAGGGCGTGGGCAGCCGGCTCTACGCGGACGCGCTGACGTACCTGCGCCACAGTGGCGCCAAGTCCTTCCACCTCTACACCGACACCGGCTGCTCCTACGAGTTCTACGAGCGGCGCGGGCTGGAGCGGGTCGCCTCGGACACGATCACCCTGCGCCTGGAGGACGCGCTCGAGGACGTCGACACCTTCCTGTACACCGGCAGGCCCTGACCGAGGGGGACCACGCCGGACATACGCGGCCCGAGGGCCTGCCGTCGCGCTCCATCCGTCACTCACCCCGAGAGGACCACGTCCCAGAGGAACCTCTCCCCCACGACAGGGATACCGTAACTGCGGGCCTTCCTGGCCTTGCCAGAGGCCGAGTCAGGATCGGAGGCGACAACGAGGCCAACCTTCTTGGTCACACCAGGGTGGGGAACGTAACCGGCACGTCGCAGCAGCTCCTCGATCTCGGTGCGCGGACGACTCATGTCGCCAGTGAGGCAGATGCGGGTCCCAGGCTCGGGCTGGCGTCCCGCAGGACCAGCCGCTGTTCCCACCGGTCTGGCGACCGCCGCTGCAGCGGCAAGGGAGGCATCCACTGCCTGGGGCGGGAGCTCGAGCAGAAGAGCCACACGCGCCAGGTCTGCGCGCTCGTCATCGGTGACGATGCCGTCCGCCAGCGCGGCTGCGGCGAGCGAGGCGAGGTAGCAGCCGTGGATCATAGCGACGTGCTCACGGCTGATGCCTGCCTCATTCGCGGCCTTCACCAGTGCGTCCTGCTCGTGAAGGGACAGGTGACGGTCAAGAAGTGCCCGGTCAAGTAGCGCCGCGTACTCGTTGTCGCGAGCGGCGGACCCCTCGGCCATCGGGGTATCAAGGGTGGGCAGGGTCTCCACGAGACGACCGATGAATCCTCGTTCGCCACGGCCACTGGAGGTGCTACGCAGGTGGGTGCGCGCTGCCGCGGGGCGGTCCATCGGCCAACCGTTGTCATGTGCGGCAAGAATCGCGTCAGAGTAGACCGATGCCCCAGGCTCACGCTGTATGAAGTGCTCAAGGAGCCGTCCCGCAGCAGCAGCGTCGTCACCGGCCGTGTGCGCAGTGCCGATGTCGATACCGAGGGCGCCGCAGCAGGCGGCGAGACTACGTCCCGCACCCGGCAGGTACCGGCCTGCCAACCTCATCGTGCACAGGCCCGACCCGAGATACGCAGCCGGCAGCGGCTTCCCGAGACGGTGGTACTCGGCGTCGATGAAGCGGCTGTCGAAGGACAGGTTATGCGCCACGGGCACGGTCCTATCCAGACGCCAAGCAAGCTCGTCGGCGATGTCCGCGAACGTGGGCGCGCCATAGACGTCAGCACCCGTGATGCCATGCACGTGCTGGGCACCCAGGTCCCGCTCCGGGTTGAGAACGGTCTCCCACCGTGAGACCTGCCGCCCACCCTCATCCAGGCCGATCACCGCGATCTCAATGATCCTGTGGTGCGCTCCGGGATGGATCCCGGTGGTCTCCGTGTCAATCACCGAGTAGACGACGTCATCCACTGGTACTCCTCATCATGCTCAGCAAGGCCACCGCGCGGCATCGTATCCCAGTCACTCGACGCTCGGAGGCACCCAGCCCATGAGCCGTCCCATGACACGGTCCACCATGACACGCCCGCGCAAGCAGACAGCCGTAGCCCCGGGACAACAATTTAAGATCTGTTCACCGTCCGTCCGGAGCGAACCATCGCGCGATCACCTCACGACCAAGTTCACTCAATCGCTTAAGCATCCACTCCACCGATTATTCAGAGAACACCCCTTCCCGCCCCTGCAAGGCTTGTTGCAGCACTACATAAAAGCAAGTGGACAGTTCGGCGCCACAGAATTAGTTCTATTTCACCCAAGAAACAACACAACAGATTGGCAATCCAGGATTTGATGATGAGCATACATTTTCAGGCAGTGGCTCTAGGGATAGCATCTGGCACACTCCTCACATTCCTATATCGAGCAGTTCGAGACGATTGGCCGCAACTATACACATACGACAAGGCCCCCCTCGAACGGACTGTGCAGAAGACATTCTTTCGATACCTCACGTTCCGCACACTCCCACCATTACTTGCGTTTTATGCGACAGGAGTGACGGCGGAGCGGATTCAAATCGACCCCAGGATTGCAGTGGCATCGACCGCCGCATCTTTTCTTCTGCTTACTACACTCCGGGCCGCCGCATTAACATTCAGGCACTCAACCCGCCCCACAATAACTTTACTGCTCCAACTTACATCCACACTCTGGACCTCCACCGTCGCCTTCGCGGCATATTTCACTCGCGATTACGCATATGGATTAGTTCCCAGCCCCGACGCCTTCATCGAAGCGGCCTGGTCGGCAATATTCGTCGTCACTTTGATCAAGCTGGTCAGCACGGCAATGCGGTCTGACAACACTTCCGACAAGGACCTGGTAGATATCGCCAAAAAGAACATGGGGGTTGACGTGTGGGAGTACGCACGAAAATCATCAGAGCGCGCAGGCATCCCTTCGTACGTCATTCTTGCCATCATGACCACGGAGTCACTTCAGCGACCGAGATGGACGAGGCGCCTTGAGAATATCGCCGCAGCGTTGACGCCAGGCAACTACCGCTTCTCTCAAGGCGTCACCCAGGAGCTCCACAGCTCGCCATTGGGAGACATCAAGGCAATCGACATCACTTTAGATAACCTGAGGGAAATCCTAAGTGATACCGACATAAAGATCCTTCACTCAGGCAACCTTTACCTTGACGACAACGAGAAAGGACTCACAGCGCGAGACATATGCGCAAAAGTAGCAGCAACCAGGAATTGCGATGTCGGCTACGAACGGCAGTTCATTCAGTTGTGCATAGCAATTCGAGAGCGCTACGCTTCCGTGTAGCCAGTCCAACTACAGCAGTTTTCTCGTCACAGTGTCCGCCATGAGCTTCCCGCGCAGGGTGAGCACGGCGCGGGCGCGCAGGGCGGCCGCGGGCTCAAGAAGCCCCTCGGCCACCATCTGGGCCACCACCGGCACCAGCCGCCGCGGCGTGCCGTCCGCCGTCGCCGCCTCCCCCGGGCGCGCCAGGCCCGCCAGCGCGAGCCCCTCGCGCATGCGGATGCCCAGCATGACCCGCTCGAGCTCGCGGGCGGAGGCGTCCACCACCTCGTGCCCGGCCACGGGCAGGCGCCCCGCCGCCACCTGGGCGGCCCAGGGCACGGGCGCCTTGACGTCCCACATGCGCACGTCCCCGAAGTGCGAGTGCGCCCCCGGCCCGGCGCCGTACCAGTCCCAGTCGCGCCAGTAGGCCTCGTTGTGCCGGCACTCGCGGCCCGGCCTTGCCCAGTTGGAGATCTCGTACCACTCGTAGCCCGCCGCGGCCAGCGCCGCGTCCGCCATCTCGTACTTGGTGGCCTCGTCGTCGTCCTCGGGCATGGGCAGCTCGCCGCGCCGCACCTGGGCCCACATCCGCGTGCCCTCCTCGATGACCAGGGCGTAGGCGCTCACGTGGTCGGGGCCGGTCTCCAGCGCCGCGTCCAGGCTGCGGGCCCAGTCCTCCAGGGACTCCCCCGGCGTACCGTAGATGAGGTCCAGGCTCGTCGACAGCCCCGCGCGCCGCGCCCAGTCCACCACCAGCGGTACCCGCTCGGGCCTGTGCGTGCGCTCGAGCACGGCCAGCACGTGCGGCACCGCCGACTGCATCCCGAAGGACACGCGCGTGAAGCCCGCCTCGGCCAGTGCCGCCAGGTAGCGCTCGTCCACGGTCTCCGGGTTCGCCTCGGTCGTCACCTCCGCGTCCTCGGCCAGGCCCCAGGTCTCGCGCACGAGCGCCACCATCCGGGCCAGGTCCGCCGCCGGCAGCATCGTCGGCGTCCCCCCGCCGAGGAAGAGCGTGCTCGCCCGCCTGGGCTCCAGCCCCGCCCGGTCCATCGCCGCCCGGGCCAGGCGCAGCTCGCCCGCCAGCGTGCTCACGTAGTCCGACGCCGAGGCCCCGCCGCCCATGTCGAGGTTCGTGTACGTGTTGAAGTCGCAGTAGCCGCAGCGCACCCGGCAGTAGGGCACGTGCAGGTACACGGAGAAGGGCCGCGGGGCCCCGTCGGGGGCCGGGGCCAGGACCTGGTGGGGCAGGTCGCCCTGGCCGGGCAGCCGGGCGCCGTCGGGCTGCCGCGGGCTCACGCCGGCGTCCCCTCGTCGCGACCGTCCAGGGGAAGCCGGGCCCGGCCCTCCAGCCGTGCCGAGCCTCGCCGTGAAGCCGCCACCTGCCCGCACACGGTCATGACGGCCAGCGCGCCGACGACGGCGGCGAAGGGCACCGTCCACCCGCCGCTGACCTCGTGGAGCCAGCCGGCCGTCACCGGGCCGAGCGCCGCCACCGTGTAGCCCACGGACTGCATGGCCGCCGTCGTCTGCCGGTTCTCGTCCAGGTTGCTGCTGCGCTGGATGACGATGGTGAACAGGGCCGCGAAGTAGGCCCCCTGGGCGACGCCGGAGACGGCGCAGGGCACGAGCCACCACTGCGGTGCCACAACGAGGCACACGGGCAGCGTCACCCAGCAGGCGCTGAGCACCGCCAGGACCGTCGTCCCCCGCCAGCGCAGCGCCTCGAACATCACCGGCACGAGCAGCGGGCCGAGGATCCCGGTGAGGGAGAACACCGACGCCGCCACGCCCGCCCGGGTCTCGCTCATGCCGGCCAGGTCCGTCAAGGCGGTGGGCAGCCAGGCGGTCACCACGTTGTAGGACAGGACGTGCCCGGTCAGGGCCAGGGCCATGACCCAGGTCAGTGGACGACACAGCACCGGCACGCGCACGGCCGCCGCGGTGGAGGCCGGCCGCTCCCTCACCCAGCCGGCCATGCCCGAGCGCCGCCTCAGGCTCTCCCGGGGCCCGCGCGCGCCCGGCGGGTACACCCACAGCCACAGGGCCAGGGCCGCCGCCACGGGCACGACGGTCCACACGAGGGAGGAGCCCCGCCACCCGGCGACCGCCGCCGCGGGGACCGCCAGAGCCGTGACGGCGGTGACCATGACGTTGCAGGTCGCCGAGTACAGGCCCGTCATGAGGCTCGTGCGGTGCCAGAAGTCGCGGCCGATGACCATGGGGGCGACGAGGTTGCCGATGGTGATGGCGGCACCGATGAGGACCGTGCCGGCGAAGGCTCCCGGCACCCCGCCGACGACGCGCACGAGGGCACCGACGATGATGGTGGCGAGCATGAGCGCGCCGGCCGTGTTGACGCCGGTGCGCGCGATGAGCCGGGAGGCGAGCGGGGTCACGAGCCCGAAGCACAGAACGGGCACGCTCGTCAGCGCCCCCTGGGCGACCTGCCCCATGCCGAGGTCGGTGCCGAGCTGGGTGAGCAGGGGCGGGATGACGCTCACGGGCGAGCGGACCACCGCACACAGCCCGAGGAACCCCAGGACGACGACAGCGAGCCACGCCCGTCGCGGCAGGCGCCGGGTGCTCATGCCCGCACGTCCCCGCCTGCCGCGGGCCTCCAGGCGGCCGGGGCCCGGGCGGCGGAGCGGTGCTCGATCTGCTCGAGCACCGGCTGGCGGCGGCGCGGCACCCAGGCCTCCTCGGTGCGCACGGCGGTCAGGTCGCGGATCGTGCGCCCGGCGTCGGTGCCGCGCTGCTCGAAACGGGTGAGGACCCGCCCGGCGAAGCGCTCGGACCAGCCGCCCAGGACGCCCGACGGCGAGCCGGGGTCCGGCCCGTTGCCCAGCGAGCCCGGCTCAGCGCTGTCGGCGCCGAGGTCGGCCCGGGCCCCGGCGTCGTCGTACCTGAGGTAGGGGCGGGTATGGTCGGCCTCCAGCCCCTCGGGCAGGGCGCAGGCGGCCTCGAGGACGTCGCGCATCTGCCAGGCGTAGTCCGCCCAGTCGGTGGCCAGGCGCCACACGCCGCCCGGGCGCAGCACGCGTGCCACCGAGTCCGCGAAGGCCTCGTTGACGAGGCGGCGCTTGCGGTGGCGGGGCTTGCGCCACGGGTCGGGGAAGAAGACCCACACCTCGCTCACGCTGGCCACGGGCAGCGCGGTGGCCAGCAGCTGGGAGGCGTCGGCGGGCACGACCCGCAGGTTGCGCACCCCGGCGCGGGCGGCGTCGCGCACGATCTTGGCGATGGAGGTCTCCCACACCTCGACGGCCAGGTAGTCCGTGCCCGGGTTGGCCTGGGCGGCGGCGAGGATGGCCTCCCCGCCACCGGAGCCGACCTCGACGACGAGGGGGCGCGCCTGGCCGGGATGGCCGAAGGCCGAGGGCGGGTCGATGCGGAAGCCCGCGTCGACGGTGCGGATGGCGTCGGCCCGCGGCACCTCGATGACGTACTCGCCGCCGTGCTCGGCCAGCGCCTGCCTCTGCGCCTGAGTCAGGCGCCCTCCGGCGCGCGAGTAGGAGCGCACGCGCGAGTGGATCGCGTGCGACCTGCCGGGGTGGACCTGGACCATCGTGCCTCCTGTCAGCCGACCTGCTCGACGGCGGCGTCCATGACGTACAGGGCCTTGTCCCGGCCACCGTGGTGAGCGCGGTCCGCCTGCTCGTCCCCGGCCAGGCCCAGGGCGCCCACGCGCACCGGCCCCTCCACGGGTGCCTTGCAGATGGCCGACCGGCCCGCCTCGCCCGCGTCCGGGCGCACGGCGCGCAGCACGCACACGGCCCCGACCGCACCCACGAGGTCCCCCGCGACAAGAGGCGAGGGCTCGTCACGGTGGCGGCCGTCGGCGCCCGCGTGGGGCTCACCCAGCCGGCGCGCCAGCGCCACCGTCAGGCGCAGGCCGGCGCCGTCGTCGGTCATGGCGGCCTGCAGCGTCCCGGAGGTGACCCGGACGCCGTCGGTCCTGTGCCCGTGGGTGCTGCTCACTGACCTGCCTGCCCTGCGTGTCTCTTACTTGTCCTTGCCGGTGGGGGTGTCCGCCCCGAGGGCTGCGATGAAGGCCTCCTGGGGGACCTCCACGCGGCCGATGGCCTTCATGCGCTTCTTGCCCTCCTTCTGCTTCTCCAACAGCTTGCGCTTGCGGGAGATGTCACCGCCGTAGCACTTGGCGAGCATGTCCTTGCGCAGGGCGCGGATCGTCTCGCGCGAGATGATGCGCGAGCCCACGGCGGCCTGCACCGGCACCTCGAACTGCTGGCGCGGGATGAGCTCCTTGAGACGCTTGGTCATCATGAGGCCGTAGGAGTAGGCGGCGTCCTTGTGGACGATGGCGCTGAAGGCATCCACCTTGTCCCCGTTGAGCAGGATGTCCACCTTGACCAGGTCCGCGCTCTGCTCGCCGTCCATGTCGTAGTCGAGCGAGGCGTAGCCGCGGGTGCGGGACTTGAGCGCGTCAAAGAAGTCGAAGACGATCTCCGCCAGCGGCAGCGTGTAGTGCATCTCCACGCGCTCCTCGGACAGGTAGTCCATGCCCTTCATCGTGCCTCGGCGCGACTGGCACAGCTCCATCACCGTGCCCACGAACTCGCTGGGGGTCAGGATCGTGGCGGACACGACCGGCTCGCGCACGTCCGCCACCTTGCCCTCGGGGAACTCCGAGGGGTTGGTGACCGTGTGGGTGCTGCGGTCCTCCATCGTCACCTGGTACACCACCGAGGGGGCGGTGGAGATGATGTCGAGGTTGAACTCGCGCTCCAGGCGCTCGCGGATGATCTCCAGGTGCAGCAGGCCGAGGTAGCCGCAGCGGAAGCCGAAGCCCAGCGCCACGGAGGTCTCGGGCTCGTAGGTCAGGGCGGCGTCGTTGAGCTTGAGCTTGTCCAGGGCGTCGCGCAGGTTCGGGAAGTCCGAGCCGTCCACGGGGAACAGGCCGGAGAAGACCATGGGCTTGGGGTCCTGGTAGCCGTCCAGGGGCTCGGTGGCGGGGTCCTGGGCCGTGGTGACGGTGTCACCGACCTTCGACTGGCGCACGTCCTTGACGCCCGTGATGAGGTAGCCGACCTCACCGGCGCCCAGGCCCTTCGAGGGCTGCGGCTCGGGGCTGATGACACCGATCTCGAGCAGGTCGTGGACGGCCCCGGTGGAGAGCATCTCGATGCGCTCACGCGGCCTGAGGGCCCCGTCGACGACGCGCACGTAGGTGACGACACCGCGGTAGGTGTCGTACACGGAGTCGAAGATCATGGCGCGGGCCGGGCCCGTCGGGTCCCCCACGGGCGCGGGGACGGCCTCGACGATGCGGTCCAAGAGCTCGGGCACGCCGTCGCCGGTCTTGCCGGAGACCTGCATGACCTCCTCGACCTCGCACCCGATGATGGAAGCGATCTCGCGCGCGTGCTTCTCGGGCTCCGCGGCGGGCAGGTCGATCTTGTTGAGGACCGGGATGATGGTGAGGTCTCCCTCGATGGCCATGTAGAGGTTGGCGAGCGTCTGGGCCTGGACGCCCTGGGCGGCGTCGACGAGCAGGACGGCGCCCTCGCAGGCGGCCAGCGAGCGGTTGACCTCGTAGGAGAAGTCGACGTGGCCCGGGGTGTCGATCATGTTGAGCGCGTAGGTGCGCGCCTGGGCGCCGGTGCCGGTGGTCCAGGGCATGCGCACGGCCTGGGACTTGATGGTGATGCCGCGCTCGCGCTCGATGTCCATGCGGTCGAGGTACTGGGCGCGCATGTCCCGGGGCTGGACGACGCCGGTGGCCTGCAGCATGCGGTCCGCGAGGGTCGACTTGCCGTGGTCGATGTGCGCGATGATCGAGAAGTTCCGCAGCAGCTCGGGCGCGGTGACCGCAGGGGTGACGGTGGCGGCCTGCTCGGGCGTGGGGATCGGTGACACGTGAGCTCTTCCGGGTCAGGGGGAGACGACTAAGTCCCAGTCTCCCACGCCGTGCGTGCGCCACCAGAACCGCAGCCTGTGAGACGGACCCCTTCACGTCCGAGAGGCCACGGACGCCCCCGACCTGCGCGATAATTTAGTGTGCACGTGAGAGGAGGTGAGCGGTGTGACTAGTCTGCTGGTCGGAGTCGTCGAGGACGACGCCAGGCACGCGCGCGTCCTCACCGACTACCTCCGGCGCTTCGGGGCGGAGCGGGACCTGGAGATCACCACCCGGCTCTTCCCCGCCGGGGACCACCTGCTGCGCGGCTACCGCCCCGAGTACGACATCCTCCTGCTCGACATCCAGATGGAGGGCACGGACGGCCTGGACACGGCCCGCAGGATCCGGCGCTCGGACCCGAGCGTCATCATCATCTTCATCACCTCGGCCCCGCAGTACGCCATCAACGGCTACGAGGTCTCCGCCCTGGGATACCTTCTCAAACCGGTCCCCTACTCCTCCTTCTCCCAGGAGATGTCCCGGGCGCTGGAGGCCCTGGGCCGGCGCGAGCACCGCAGCCTCACCGTGCGTGACGGCTCGGGCGTGCGCCGTGTGCCCATGGCGGACATCGTCTACCTGGAGTCCGTCGGTCACCGCCTCGACATCCACCTGACCTCCCGGGTGATCTCCCTGACCGGCACCCTCAAGGAGATGGAGCCCTTGCTGACCGGCCACGGCTTCTACCGCTCGAACTCCTGCTACATCGTCAACCTCGCCCACGTCATGCGGGTGAGGGACCAGGACGCCGTCATGAGCACCGGGCAGAGCCTGCGCGTCTCGCGGCCCCGCAAGAAGGGCTTCATGGAGGCCCTCACCGAGCACCTCGCCGGGGCCCAGGCGTGAGCGGAGAGCTTCTGCCGGACATCCCTCGGTTGTGGACGGCCGTGGCGGAGTGGGGCGCGTGCCTCGTGTACGTCCTGGCCGCCTGGCGCTCCACGGACTCCGTCCGGCAGGCCGTCGTCGTCCTGACGGCTGCCCTGCCGGCCATTGCCCTCTACCAGCTCCTGGCCGGCGCACTGCCCATGTGGGCATGGCTTCCCGCCATGGTGGGGGCGGTCGTCCTCATGTGGCTCGTCCTCAACCTTGCCCTGGACGGCTCGGTGCGCCGCTCGACCTACCTCGTGGTGCGCGCCTTCGTCGTAGCCGAGCTCGTCGCCTCCCTGCAGTGGCAGGTGAGCCTGTCCCTGGTGACGGCCACGCCCTCGACCACCTCCGCCATCATCTGCCTGGTCGCCGTCGACGTGGCCCTCCTGGGCCTGGTCCTGGCGGTCGAGCGACGCCAGAAGCACTCGGACCTGTCCCCCACCGCCGGGGACATCGCCGTGTCCGCGGCGATCGCCGCCATCACCTTCGCACTGTCGAACCTGTCCTTCGTGTCGACGACGACGCCCTTCTCCGCCCGGTTGAGCCGGGAGATCTTCTACATCCGCACCCTCGTGAACCTGTGCGGATACGCCGTGCTGTACGCGCAGCGGGAGACGTCCCGCCAGGTGAGAACGGCCCAGGAGCTGGCCGCCTCACGGTCGCTGCTGCGCTCGCAGTACAACCAGTACCTGGCCTCCAAGAGGGCGATGGACGTTGTCGACCGCAAGTACCACGACCTGCGCAACCTGGTGACGGCGATCCGGGGCGAGGCCGATCCCCGGGTGCGCCGTGACCAGCTCGACGAGCTCGAGGCCAGCGTGCGCCCCTACGCGGCCTTCACCCGCTCCGGCAGCCCGGTGCTCGACGTCATCCTCACCGACAAAGGGCAGGTGTGCGCCGAGCAGGGGATCACGCTGCGGACGATGGCCGACGGCGCGGCGCTGGGATTCCTCACACCCATGGACATGGCGGCGATCCTGGGCAACGGGTTGGACAACGCAGTCGAGGCCACGGCGAAGGTGACTGCCCCCGAGGACCGGGTCATCCGCCTCGACATCCGCGTGCGCCGGGCCTTCGTGGTCATCGAGATCGAGAACCCCGTGGTCAGCGCTCCCGTGCGCTCGCACGCGAGCGGGCTGTTCACCACGACCAAGAGCGACGCGTCCCAGCACGGCTTCGGCCTGGCGTCCATCCAGCAGACCGTTGCCCGGTACGAGGGCCAGATGAGCGCCGGCACGACCACCCACGGCACCTTCCTCCTCCGCGTGCTCCTGCCCGTGCCGGAGGACATCCGTCCGGCATAGACCGGCCTCGTGCCACGGCGCACCGAGGTGCGAGCGCACCGGTGCCGGGCCGCGGCGGCCTCGCTGGCCTCGGGCCGGACCTCAGTTGAGGTTGAGGACACGCCGGGCCACCTGGTAGCCGAGGACCGGCACCCGCCTGCCGAGCCTGCCGGGCAGGTTCATCGAGCGCCCGAGCACGGTGCGCATGAGGCGGGCGTGGACATCAGGACGCCGCTGGGCGAGCCGGGCCCACAGGGCGTCCTTGATGGCGAGGTTCTGCTCCGTGCCCGAGCGCAGCGCCATGGTGGAGATGACGACGCAGCTGATGAGGTAGTAGTGCAGGAGGTAGCCGTACAGGGAGGAGCAGACCTCCCCCTCGGCCGGCAGGGCCTGGAGCATGAGGGCGTTGACGCGGTCGTGCTGGTCCAGGCGCCGGACGATGACCTCGTCGGCGACGGACTGGCCCTCGCGGCCGATGGTGTACAGGTACAGGTCGAGGTCGAGGTAGGTCAGGGTCCTGACGGCGGCCAGCGGCTCGAAGGCGAAGATGTTGTCGACGTAGAAGCAGTGCTCGGGCAGGACGGTGCCCGAGGCGCGCAGCACCTCGGTGCGGTAGAGCAGCGCGTGCATCATGAGGTACTGGTCGGCGCGGAAGCGGCGCACGTCGTCCCAGGTGCCGAGCCTGCCCTCGGGGATGAGCCGGTGAAAGCGCACGGCGTGGCTCGAGCGCTGCACCGTCGGCAGGTGGGCCCGGGCCAGCCGCGAGCGGCGCCCCATCGTCCGCCACGCCTCGGACCCCTCGCGCACGTACACGAAGTTGGTGACGACCAGGTCCGGGGCGGTGCCGTCGATGTCCCACTGGCGCAGACGGGCCAGCAGGGCGCGCAGGGCGAGCGGGTCCAGGGCGTCGTCGGCGTCGCAGACCTTGAGCCAGGTGCCGGTGGCGCGGGCGACGCCGGTGTTGACGGCGCCACCGTGGCCCTTGTTCTCCTGGTGCACGACGACGACGCCAGGGGCACGCACGGCCAGCTCCTTCGCCACGGCGAGGGTGGAGTCCGTGGAGCCGTCGTCGACGATGATGACCTCGACCTCGCCGCCGTCGACGACGATGCTGTCGACGCAGCGCTCGAGCCACGCCTCGGCGTTGTAGGAGGGCACGATGATGCTCAGGAGCGGCTTCACAGAAGGGAGTCCTCTCGGGGGAACGCGGACGGGCCGAGCCTAGCAAGGCCCGGCCCGCCGTCACTGGAATGCGCCAGCACGACAGCGGTCCGCTCTCCCCGTCCCTCAGCGAGCGGTGGCCGTGGCCCCGGCGGCGGTGCCCTGACCGGCCTGGGTGCCCGTCTGGGGCTCCTGCTTGAAGATGAGCTTGAAGATGGGGAAGAAGACCCAGAAGGAGACGGCGGCGTTGATGATCATGGTGACGATGTCCGCCACGGTCTCGCCGGTGCCCGCGCCGAGGGTGTGGATGCTCCAGGAGTAGATGGGGGCCTTGTAGAGCACCTGCAGGGCGGCGGCGACGACTGTGATGACGACGTAGGCGAGCGCGTACCAGAAGGCTGCCCTCCAGATCGAGGAGTTGGACTTGAAGGTGATGGAGCGCTGGGCGAAGAAGTTGATGACCTGGGCGATGAGCAGGGTGGTCTCCACGGCCAGGAAGTAGGCCAGGCCTCCTCCGGTGCCGTCAGCGAGGATCGGGCCGGCTGCGTAGTCGAAGAGGTACACGGTCTGTCCACCGCTGGAGCCAACCGGCAGGAGCTGGAAGGCGGTGCCCTCCAGGGTGGTGAGACCGAAGAGCCAGCGGAAGACGGGCATGAGGACGAGCTGGAGCACGGTGATGCCGTTGGACAGGATGAAGAAGACGATGAACTGGGTTCCGGTCTCGTGCTTCTTCTCGAGGTTCTTCCACCAGGTGGTGATGGCGTTCATCCTTCGTCTGCTTTCTCAAGGGGTGGGTGGCGCAGGGGCGTGCGGCTCAGCGGTGGGGGTTGTCGAGCAGGCGCTGGACGGCCTTGTCGGCACGGCGCTTGCGCAGCCATGCGGTGGCAGTGGTGCGCAGGCCTGTGAAGGTGCGGCCGTTGACGAGGTCGACCAGTCCGGTGACCATCTCGTCGGAGACCGCCCCGCGGGTCATCTTGCTCGTGGCTCTCAGGGGCATGTTGAGCATGAACAGGATGTTGAGGTCGGGCTGGCCGGTGGCGTCGGCCCGGGCCTTGCGGCGCTGGAGGGCCTTGACCGTGCCCCGGGCCAGGCGTGAGCGGGCCTGGGCCATGTCGGAGACCGGGTCGTTGGCCCCGATGCCACCGGTGCTGTGGGGGCGGGGCACGGGCCGGCCCAGCAGGGCGGCGAAGGCCGCGTCGTCGACGGCGTCGACCTGTCCTGTCAGGTAGGCGCCCAGTGCGCGGTCCACGTCCTGGGGGCTGTCGCCCTGGACGCTCAGGGTCGTGCTCAGGGGCAGGTCCTCGGCGTGGGGGCCCACCTGGATCGTCCAGCTGCCCGCGGTGACCTGCCAGGCGCCGGTGGCGGTGTTGTAGTGGCGGAAGGTGTAGCTGTCGAAGGGGATGGTGACGGTGGTGTGCTGTCCCGCACCGACGCGGACCTTGGCGAAGCCCTTGAGCTCGCGCGCCGGCCCCCAGCACCCCTCGGGGGGGCTGACGTAGAGCTGGACGACCTCGGTGCCGTCGACATCGGAGGTGTTCGTGACCCTCACGCTGGCCCCGGCGCTGTCCACGCTCAGGTCGGAGTAGACGAAGGTCGAGTAGGACAGGCCGAAGCCGAAGGGGTGGGCCACCGGCGTGCTGGTGGTGGTGAAGTAGCGGTAGCCGACGTAGGGGCCCTCCCGGTAGAGGGCGAGCTCGCCGGTGGCGGGGAACCAGGCTGAGACCGGGTGGTCCTCGAGGACCAGCGGGTAGGTCTCGGCCAGACGGCCCGAGGGGTTGACCTGGCCGGTGAGGACCCTCAGGGCCGCCGAGGCGCCGGCCTGCCCGGACAGGTAGGTGTGGAGCACGGCCTGGGCATGGGTCTCCCACTGGGTCTCGACCACCGATCCGGCAGACAGGACGACCACGACCCTGGGGTTGGCGGCGGACACCGCCTCGAGCATGCGGGTCTGCACCGCCGGCAGGCGCAGGTGGGAGCGGTCCAGCCCCTCGGACTCGCTGAGCTCGTCCAGCCCGATCCAGGCCAGCACGACGTCGGCCTGGCAGGCCAGGGCCACGGCCTCGTCCAGCAGGGCGGTGTCGGGCTTGCCCAGGCGGTCGTAGCCCTGGGCGTAGCCGACCACCTCGAGGTCGGAGCCGGCCACGACGTCCAGGAAGGTCTCCAGGCGGGTGGGGTTGACCTGGGACGAGCCCGAGCCCTGGTAGCGCGGGGTGGCGGCCATGTCCCCCACGACGGCCACACGGGAGCCTGGGGCCAGCGGCAGCACGGCCCCCTCGTTCTTGAGCAGGACCATGGACTCCTCGGCCACACGCCGGGCCAGCGCATGGTGAGTCTCACGCACGGCACCGGGCACAGCCGCGCCGCCGGCGTGCACGGAGGGGGACGAGACGGCGGCCTCGCTCATGGCGACCACCTCCGTGGCCCGGGCGTAGACCGCCTCACGGCTCAGCCGCCCGTCCTTGACGGCCCGGACGATGGCGCGCGCACCGTGCAGCCCAGGTGCGGGCATCTCAAGCGACGACCCGGCCTCGGCGGCGGCCACCGCGTCGTTGGAGCCACCCCAGTCAGACACGACGAGCCCGTCGTAGCCCCACTCCTGGCGCAGGACCTGGGTCAGCAGGTGGCGGTTCTCGTTGGCGTAGACACCGTTGACGCGGTTGTAGGAGGTCATGAGGGCCCGTGGGCCCGCCTCGCGCACGACGATCTCGAAGGCGGTGAGGTAGACCTCGCGCATCGTGCGCTCATCCACCACCGAGTCCGAGGCCATGCGCCGCAGCTCCTGGGAGTTGACGGCGAAGTGCTTGGGGGTGGCCGCCACGCCCTGGGACTGGATGCCGCGCACGAGCCCCGCCGCCATGCGCCCCGCCAGCACCGGGTCCTCCGAGAAGTACTCGAAGCTGCGCCCGCACAACGGCGAGCGCTTGATGTTCAGCCCCGGTCCCAGCAGCACGTCCACGCCCAGCGCGCGGGCCTCCGCCCCCAGGGCGGCTCCCATGGCCTCGGCCAGCTCCGGGTCCCATGAGGAGGCCAGCGCCGCCGCCGTCGGGAAGCACGTGGCCGGTTCCGAGGCCGCGATACCCAGGTGGTCACCACTGCCCAGCTGACGGCGCACCCCGTGAGGCCCGTCTGACATGACAAAGGATCTGATGCCCCGGGCGGGAAGAGCCCGGGAGTCCCACTCGCTCGCGCCCGACAGCAGGGCGGCAGCCTCCAACAGGCTGAGGTCTGAGGCGTTGACAGTCACGGTGCTGCTCCTTCCTGGACGACGTCGTCCAGCTGCTGACAGAAGGTATGAGGTGGTGCCCGGGTGGGGCGGGACGTCACAGGGGGCGCCCCACCCCACCCGGGACGGGTCTGGCTCGTTACTCCTGGCCTGAGTCGGCCCGCTCGCTCCCGGCGGTGTCCTTGCCGGATGTGGTGAGCACCGCTGCCCGGGCGGCCTTCTTGCGGCGCCAGCGCAGGACGACGAGGGTCATGATGCCCACGCACAGCACACCCACGACGAGGTCGACGATGATGAGCCTCACCGTCAACGGCTCCGGGCCGCCGCCGTCGGTCTCGACCGTGAAGTTCCCGGAGTTGGCGACCGTGAACAGGATGTTGTGCGAGGCGGTGCGCAGGGCGGAGACCACCGTCGCGGAGTCCTGGTTCTCAACCGTGGACCGGGCCTGTGAGCCCATGCCGAGCATGAGGTCGTTGCCGTTGAGGACCGAGTCCGTGGTCTGCTGGTAACCGTAGGAGCCGTACCAGTCAGTCAGGACCATTCCCTGGAAGCCCCACTCCTCACGCAGCACACCGTTGAGCAGGTTCGGGTCCGCCCCGGTGTACCGGGTCCCGATGTAGTTGAAGGCAGACATGACGGCCTGGGGCGCTCCTTCGTCATATCCCTTGACAACAACCTCGAAGGGCTTGAGGTAGATCTCGCGGATCGTCTGCTCGTTCGCGTAGGTCTGTAGCAGCGAGCAGCGGTTGATCTCCTGGTCGTTCATCGCGAAGTGCTTGATGTAGGAGTACACGCCGTGGCTCGCTGCCCCGTTCACCGTCGCCACAGCGAGGTGACCGGCGAGCACACCGTCCTCGGAGTAGTACTCGAAGTTGCGTCCGCCGAAGGCGGTGCGGTGCATGTTCATCGCCGGCCCGTACCAGCCGTAGATGTGGACATCCTGGTACTCCTGGCCGATGCCGGAGCCGACCTCGCCGGCCAGCTCGGTGCTCCAGGTCTGGGCGACGAGGACCTCCGCCGGGTAGGGGGTGCCCATGACACCGATGACCCAGTCGTTGAGCCCGGCAGGGCCGTCAGAGTCCAGCATGAGGCGCTTGTCAATGGAGTCGACAGCCACAGTCTGGAAACCGCCGACCGCGACGAGCTCGGCCATCTCCTCGACAGTAAGCTGGTCCAGCAGGAGCCGCCACTGCTCGTCGTCGTAGTCCAGCCCCGTCATGTCGCGCAGTGCCAGCCCGTTGTCGGCACCAGTGGTGGGCATGACGGCGTTGGGGTCCTCGTGGGCCGTGGGGTCGTAGTGGGCGACCGAGTACTCGTCGATCGCGGCACGCACCTGGTCACTCATGATCAGGTCCTCGGCACTGGGCGGCGCCGTCGCCTCGGCATAGTTGGCGAACTGGTCAGCGCGCGAGAGGTAGGTGACGTCACCGGCCGAGTAGTCCTCGAAACGGTTCGTGGCGGCGGCACCGTCGGAGTCCCGGCCGGACTGGGAGTAGTCGATGTCCGCCTCGACGGTGAAGGACTCGGAGTCCAAGACCTCGTGGGAGCTGGCCCGCGCCGAGATGACGTACTCCCCGGCCTCCAGGACGTAGCCGCCGTCGTCGGTCTTGATGCCGGAGGAGTCGTAGGAGGCCAGGTCCTCCTTGGGGATGGTCAGCTGAACCTCCTGGGAGGCGCCGGGCTCAAGAAGCCGGGTCTTGGCGAAGGCCGCCAGGTTGACCGAGGCCTTCTCAATACCACCGTTGGTGTAGGGCGGGGTCGAGTAGATCTCGACGGCGTCCTTGCCCGCCACGCTACCGGTGTTCGTCACGGTGACGCTCAGGGTCACATCCTCACCCGAGGCGTCGAAGGAGGTGATCTCGTGAGAGAACTCGGTGTAGGACAGGCCGTGGCCGAAGGGGTAGCGGACCTCGGCGTCATAGTCGAACCCCGGGACGGCGTCGTCGTAGGCGGTCTCGTAGTACCGGTAGCCCACGTAGATGCCCTCGTTGTAGCTCACACGGCCGAAGACGCCCTGGAAGGCGGGGTCGGCAGCCAGGTACTCCTCAGCCATGTCCTCGACATTGGTGTACTGGAAACCACCGTAGTTGTTGTAGGCGGGGGTGGCTGTCAGGTCGGTCACGAAGGTGTCCGCCGTGTGCCCGGAAGGGTTGACCTGGCCGTTGAGGATACGGCCGAGAGCGCCCATCCCGTTGACGCCGGTGCCCGGCGCCAGCAGGACGGACTTGATAGACGGGTAGTCATCGAGCCAGCCGAGCTCCATGGTGTTGTTGGAGTTGACAAGGACGACGACGTTGTCGAAGTGGGAGTCAACCACCGCGAGCATGTCCTTCTCGGTCTGGGACAGCTCCAGGTAGTGCTGGCCCTCGGTGAAGTCGTCGTAGTCGCCGTTGTTGGTGTACGCGGCGTCGTAGTAGGTGAATCGCTCGTTGCCGTTGGCCAGGGTGTCGGCCATCGTGGCGTACTCGCCGTCAATGACGGCTTTCATGTCGGTGGGCAGGTCCTGACCCTCTCCGCCGGAGCGGGAGATGACCACGAGCGCGACGTCGGAGAAGGCCTGCGCCTCAGCCATGACCTGCTCGGTGTAGGCCTCGGCGGTCGGCTCCGGCAGGGTCCAGTCCGTGAAGCCGATGGAGATAGTCTCCTTCGTAGCACGCGAGTCGCGGTAGTCGCGGTAGATCTGCTCAAGCGTGTGGTTGGTCTGGTAGCCGGCCTCCCGCAGAGACTCATAGACGCCCGTGGCGTTGCTCATGTCCGCGGCGCCCGAGCCGGTGCCTCCATAGATCGGCGCGGTGGAAGCCCAACCGAAGACATTGACGTTGGTGACCTCCGGACCCAGCGGTAGCAGGGCGTCATCGTTCTCGGCCAGGACGAAGCCCTCGTCACCGATCCGGGAGATGATCTCGTGGGAGGCGGCGATGGACTGCTCTGAGACGCTGACCTTGCTGCGCATGAGGATGGAGACGATGGAGTTCAGAGGTCCCAGGAGTGCGAGGTTCGCGACCAGAAGCATACCGAGGACGGCGGCCAGGCCGGAGCCCCACCTCCACACATGCCGGTCACCCTTGCGGGCGGCCCAGTGGGCGGCGATGGCGGCGACGACGGCCACCAGGATGATCGCCAGGATCGCGTAGATGTGCCCGGCGCAGTTGTGCACGTAGGTCTCTACGTCCGCCGAGGAGACCCCCATGGAGCCCAGAACCGGCGTCAGGGTATTGATAATCAACTGTAGCACGTGTGTTCTCCTCATTGAGCGCAGCTGGATGGGAACAGCCAGCGGTTGCTGCAGACAGGGCTGGGGGCTCGGCGTCGCTCCCAGGCGCTCGTCGGGCGAGGGGCGGCAGAGCCCACAACTGTCTCGCAGGTCTCGACGCGTTCCACCGACGAGCAACGTCATCTCACCGCACCGGGCACGGACGGCGCAGCCTGTGACGCACAATCTGTCGTTCCCAGCGCCTGATCTGTCTCTCAGATTTTGCTGACACCCGTGGTGCCATCTGCGACCTCTGTCCTAGGCTCACCCGCCGTGATCGAGCAGATTCTTGAGCTTCCCCTCCTGTGGGCCTGGGGCGTCCTGTGGTGCGTGGCCATGCTGCGCTCCAACCTCATCCACTGGATCGGCCGGGGTCTGAGCAAGGGCGCCGAGCACTCGCGCTTCGCCGGGATGCTCGCCAGCCCGATGTACGTCAGCGCCCGGGCGATGGCCGAGCGCTGGGGCGTCATCGCGGTCCCGCTGTCCTTCATGACGATCGGCGTGCAGTCCTTCGTCCAGTTGTGGGCGGGTGTGACGCTCATGCCGCTGCGCCGCTACCTGCCCGCCGTCATGCTCGGCGCTGCGATCTGGGCGACGATCTACGCCACCGTCGGCCTGGCCGTGTTCGCCGCCTGGTTCGGCGCGGGCGGGGGCTGGGCGGTCGCCGTTGTCGTCGCCGTGGCCGCCCTGCTCGTCTGGAGGCGCAGCCGCCAGCACGAGGGCGCACCCGCCACCGGGCAGGCCCTGGAGGCGGCCCCTGAGGCCCGTGAGCTGGAGGTCGTCGAGGTCTGAGCCCGGCCGTCGTCTCACCATGAGACACGACGGCGCACCGTATTTTGCGTTCAGGGCTCCTTGCCCCCTAGTCTCACCTCCATGACCGCGTTCTCCTCCCGCAGCTGGTGGTGGCTCCCCTAAGGGCGAGCCACCCAGTCACGTACGCGGAAGCAGAACACCAGAGCTCGCCACCAGGCGGGCTCTTCGTGTACTCGGGGCAGGCCGTCGGTGGCACGGACCGAGGAGACCACCTCATGACCACCCCCACGCCACCACCGACGGTGCTCACCCGCAGCGTGCGCTACCAGCCGGACTGCGGGCGCCTCCTGGAGCACCTGGCCGCGGCCGGCCTCCTGGCCACGACGACCGAGCCCGCCACGGGCCGCCGGCGGCCCGTGGACACGGTCCTGCTGGAGTCCGTCGACACCACCACCAAGGTCTCCCGCACGACCATCGCGGTCCTGGAGGCCTCTACCCGGCTCACCTGCGAGGGCGAGCAGGTCCTCGTCGAGGCCCTGCCGCAGGCTCGGGCCGACGGCGAGGCGGCCCTGGCCCGCCTGCGCACCGCCCTGGGCGAGCACGTCACCGCCGAGACCGACGGCCACCTCACCCTCACGATCCCGACGGCGGACGCCGCCCGCACGGAGGAGCGCGAGCGCCTGACCGCCCGCTCGACGGTGGAGCCGCTGCGGGTGCTGGCCGGGGTGGAGGTGGACCACCCGCACCTGCCGCTCGAGGCGGGCGTGGTCGCCTTCGACTACCTGGCGACCTTCGAGACGCTGCCGACGGTGGCGATGGGGGCCAACACCTGCCCCGACTACCTCTTCTACGACGCGCGCGTCATCCTCGTCATCGACCACCCCACCCGCGAGGCGAGCCTCGTGGGGGCCAGTGTCGACGGCGAGGACCTGGCGGCCCGGATGGAGGCGCTGGCCCGGGCCATCAACGCCACGGAGACCACCGACGCCGCCGGTGCCGCTGCCTTGGTCGACGGCGTGACGGCCCCCGGGGAGGACCAGCGCCCCGGCGCCACCGCCCCTGCCCGGCGCCCGCTGGTGCACGCGGTGCCCACCCAGTCCGACGACGACTTCGCCGCCACCGCGGCCCGCCTCAAGGAGTCGATCAGCGCCGGGGAGGTCTACCAGGTGGTGCCCTCCCGGGGCTTCACGATGCCCTGCCCGGACGCCCTGGCCGCCTACCACGCGCTGCGGCTCACCAACCCCAGCCCCTACATGTTCTACGTGGCCGCTCCCGGCTTCGAGCTGCTGGGGGCCTCCCCCGAGTCGGCCCTGCTGCACTCGGCGCGCACCGGCGAGGTCTCCATCCGTCCCATCGCCGGCACCCGCCCGCGCGGCCTCGCCCCGGACGGCTCGGTGGACCACGAGCTCGACACGCGCCTGGAGCTCGAGCTGCGCACGGACGCCAAGGAGGTCGCCGAGCACGTCATGCTCGTCGACCTGGCCCGCAACGACGTGGCCCGGGTGAGCGTGCCCGGCACCCGCCGCGTGCAGGACCTGCTGCGCGTGGACCGCTACAGCCGGGTCATGCACCTGGTGAGCGAGGTGAGCGGCACGCTCGCCCCGGGGCTCGACGCGCTGGACGCGCTGAGGGCCTCGATGACGATGGGCACGCTCACCGGCGCCCCCAAGCTGCGTGCCGCCGAGCTCATCCGCCAGGTCGAGGGCGTGCGCCGCGGCTCCTACGGCGGCTCGGTCGGCTACCTGCGCGGCGACGGCGAGCTCGACACGTGCATCGTCATCCGCTCGGCCTTCGTCGCCGCCGGCCGAGCCCTGGTCCAGGCGGGGGCCGGGGTCGTGGCCGCCTCCGTTCCCGAGGCGGAGGCCGCCGAGACGGTCCACAAGGCCGCCGCGGTCCTGCAGGCGGTGGCCGCCGCCCAGGGCGCGGACCTCGTCATCGCAACCCGCACCCCTGAGGAGGCCTGAGATGCGCGTCGTCCTGCTCGACAACCGCGACTCCTTCGTCTACAACCTCGTGGACCAGCTCGCCCTCCTGGGCGCCCGGACCGAGGTCTACCGCAACACCCTGCCCGTCGAGGTCCTGCTCGCGGCCCTCGAGCCCACCGTCGAGGAGCGTGGCCGCTCCGAGCGCCCGGTCCTGTGCCTGTCCCCCGGCCCCGGCCACCCCCGCACGAGCGGCTGCCTCATGCCCCTGACTCAGGCGGCCCTCGCCCGGGGCGTGCCCACCCTCGGCATCTGCCTCGGCTTCCAGGCGCTCGTCGAGGCCTGCGCAGGCGCCGTCGGGCCGGTGGGCGCGGTCCACGGGCGCAGCGTGCGCGTGCACGTCACCGAGGCCGGGCGCTGCGACGAGGCCCTCGCCGTCCTGTCCGGCGGGCCCCTCGAGGTCGCCCGCTACCACTCGCTGGGCACGCGCGCCCTGCCTCCGGAGCTCATCGCCCTGGCCGTCACCCGTGAGGAGGACCCGGCCGGTGCCGGCGTCGTCATGGCGGCGCGCCACCGGCACCGGCCCGCCGTCGGCCTGCAGTTCCACCCCGAGTCGGTCCTCACCCCGCAGGGGCCGGCGCTCCTGCGGGCCCTGACCGCCTCGCTCGCCGGCGCGGGCCCCACCGCCTGAGCCACCGCGACCACCCGGGAGCGGCAGCCCGGCCCCGCACCCGACCACCACAGCACCACGCCCGGCCCCACCCGGCCGCCGGCACCGGACCACCACGACCCCGAGGAGGGAACCATGACCACCGCCCCCGCAGAGAACAACGCCATGAGTACCAGGCAGGCAACCCACCATGAGCAGACGGAGGCCGCGCGCGTCCTCGTGCGCTCGACCGTCCAGGGACGGGTCCTGTCCTACGAGGAGGCCTCCGCCGTCTTCGCCGCGCTGGGCGCGGGCCTGCTGAGCGAGGTCGAGACCGCGGCCCTGCTGGCGGCCATGCACGCCCGTGGCGAGAGCGCCGAGGAGGTCGCCGGCGCCGCCCACGCCTTCCGCGCGGCCGCCCGGCCCTTCCCCGAGGTCCCCATGCCCCTGCTCGACATCGTCGGCACCGGCGGCGACGGGGTGGGGACCATCAACATCTCCACCGGCGCCGGCATCACCGCCGCCTCGATGGGGCTGGCGGTCTCCAAGCACGGCAACCGCGCCGTGTCCTCCAGGACCGGTGCCGCAGACGTCGTCGGTGCCCTCGGGCTGCCGCTGGAGCTGAGCCCTGAGCAGTCCGCCCGGGCCCTTGAGGAGGTCGGCTTCACCTTCCTCTTCGCCCAGGCCTACCACCCGGCCATGCGCTTCGTCGCACCCGTGCGCGCGGCCCTGCGCACCCCGACGGTCTTCAACCTCCTGGGCCCGCTCATCAACCCCGCCCGTCTGAGCCACCAGGTCGTGGGCGTCTCGGACCCGGCTGTCATGGACATGACGGCCCGGAGCCTCAGGCGCCTGGGCCGCGAGCGCGCCCTCGTCATCCACGGCCTGGGTCTGGACGAGATCACCGTCCACGGTGCCACAACGGTGCGCGAGGTGACCCCGGAGGGCGTGCGCTCCTTCACGGTGACGCCCGAGGAGCTGGGGGTGCCCACGCGGGACCTGTCCGAGATGCTGGGCGGGAAGCCCGCTGAGAACGCCCAGGTCCTGCGCGACGTCTTCGAGAACCGGGGCCGGGCGGGGCACCGTGACGCCATCGCGGTCAACACGGGGGCGCTGCTGTACCTCGCGGGCCGGGTGGACACGCTGCGCGAGGGCACTGAGGCGGCGCTCGAGCAGCTGGCCAGCGGCCGGGTGGCCGAGCACCTGGAGCGCATGGTCGCCGTCTCGGCCCCGGCGGACGAGGCGGTCGCCTGATGGGCGCCTCGACCACCGCCCCCTCCGTCGGCCGCCCCGAGCGGCTGCCCGTCTCGCAGCGCCTCATCGTCTCGGGCACGGTCCTGGACTCCATCGTCGAGGCGCGCCGCGCCCGCCTGCCCGGGCTGCGAGAGCGCTTCGGGCACCTGCGCCCCGAGGGCCTGCCCCGCAGCGAGCGCTCCCTCAGCGCGGCCCTGCGCCGCCGCTCAGGCCCTCTCGCCTCCCCGCAGCCGGCCCTGGTGCTGGAGTGCAAGTCCGCCTCGCCGTCGCTGGGAACGATCCGCGCCGACTACGACCCGGCGGCGCTGGCCCGCGTGTACCGGCCCTACGCGGCGGCCGTGTCCGTGCTCACCGAGCCGGACCGCTTCAACGGCTCCTTCGAGGACCTGGCGGCCGTGCGCGCCGTCGTCGACTGCCCGGTGCTGTGCAAGGACTTCATCGTCGACGAGGTGCAGGTGCTCGCGGCCCGCTCCCTGGGGGCCGACGCGATCCTGCTCATGCTCTCCGTGGTGCCCGACGACGTCTACCGCGAGCTCGCGCACCTGGCCGCCTCGCTCGGCATGGAGGTCCTCACGGAGGTCTCCACCGTCGAGGAGCTGCACCGGGCCGCGGCGCTGGGCGCCGCCGTCGTCGGGATCAACAACCGTGACCTGCGCACCCTGGCCACGGACGTGGCCCGCACCGAGCAGCTGGCCCCTCTGGCGCCCGCCGGGGTCGTCCTCGTGGGCGAGTCCGGGGTGGGCAGCGCCGACGACGTGCGCCGCCTGGCGCCGTGGGTCGACGCCCTGCTCATCGGCTCCTCACTGTCGGGAGCCGAGGACCCGGCCGCCCTGGCCGCTTCCTTCGCCTCCGCCGTCCCCGTCCCCACCACCCGGGAGAAGACCATGACTGACAACCCCGACGCCACGGGGGCCGGCCCCCAGAGCCCGCCGGCCGCCGTCGGCCCCGGTGCCACCGGGTCCACGGCGCCCCCGCGGGGCGGGCGCGAGCACGACGGGCACCACCACCCTCGGCTGAGCGCCTACTTCGGCCCCTACGGCGGCCAGTACGTGCCCGAGCTGCTCGTCCCCGCCCTCGATGAGCTCGAGGACGCCTTCATCGAGGCGCAGGCGGACCCGTCCTTCCAGGCCGAGCTCGACGAGCTCCTGCGCCGCTACCTGGGCCGCCCCACCCCGGTGACCGAGCTGCGCAACCTGCCGCGCGAGGGCAACGCCCGCATCTTCCTCAAGCGGGAGGACCTGGTCCACGGCGGCGCCCACAAGGGCAACCAGGTGCTCGGCCAGGCGCTGCTGGCCAAGAGGATGGGCAAGACCCGCGTCATCGCGGAGACCGGTGCCGGCCAGCACGGCACGGCCACCGCGATGGTCTGCGCCCTGCTGGGTCTGGAGCTCACCGTGTACATGGGGGCCACCGACGTCGTGCGCCAGGCCGCCAACGTCGAGCGCATGGAGCTCATGGGGGCGAGCGTGGTGCCGGTGGACAGCGGTGCGGGCACGCTCAAGGACGCCGTCAACGAGGCCCTGCGCGACTGGACCGCCTCCTTCGCCACCACCCACTACCTGCTGGGCACGGCGGCGGGCCCCCACCCGTTCCCAACCATCGTGCACGAGTACCACCGCTGCATCTCCACCGAGGCGCGCGCCCAGGTGCTCGCCCTCACCGGGCGCCTACCCGACCAGGTCATCGCCTGCGTGGGCGGGGGCTCGAACGCCATCGGGATGTTCAGCGAGTTCATCGCGGACGAGGGCGTGGGACTCATCGGCGTCGAGCCGGCCGGCGAGGGCCTGGGCTCGGGGCGTCACGGCGCCCCGGTCAACGCGGGCAGGGTCGGCATCCTGCACGGCGCGCGCTCCTACCTCATGCGCACCGAGGAGGGGCAGGTCGAGGAGTCCTTCAGCGTCTCCGCGGGCCTGGACTACCCGGGGGTCGGCCCCGAGCACGCCTGGCTGGCCGACACCGGGCGCGCCCGCTACGTGGGCGTCACCGACGACGAGGCCGTCGACGCCTTCGTCCAGCTCTCCCGCTGGGAGGGCGTCATCCCCGCCCTGGAGTCCGCCCACGCCCTGGCCATGGCCCTGAGGATCGCGCGCGAGACCCCGCCCGGGACCCCCACGCCGCACCTGCTCGTGTGCCTGTCCGGCCGCGGGGACAAGGACCTCGACCAGGTCCGTCTGCGCCTGGGCGGCTCCTTCCGCGCCGACGGCGCCGTGGGCCGCGCGTCGCGCATGCTGGAGGAGATGGGCAAGCGCACCGAGTACCTGGGCCTGGCCCAGCACGAGCCCGGTGCCGCCACCACCGGAGAGGAGGCCTGAGATGACCCGCTACCCCGAGATGTTCCGTCGGCTGGGTGAGACGGGCGAGGGGGCCTTCGTCCCCTTCGTCATGCTCGGCGACCCCACGCCCGCGCTCAGTGAGGCCGTCATCGAGGCCCTCATTGAGGGCGGCGCGGACGCCCTGGAGCTGGGTGTGCCCTTCTCCGACCCGGTGGCCGACGGCCCGACGATCCAGCGCGCCCACATCCGGGCCCTGAGGGCCGGGGCGGGGCTGCGCTCCTCGCTGGAGGTCGTGCACCGGGTGCGCGAGCGCCACCCGCGGCTGCCGATCGGGCTTCTGGTCTACGGCAACGTGCCCTTCGCCGTCGGGCTGGAGGAGTTCTACCGCCTGTGCGCGGACAGCGGTGTGGACTCGGTGCTGCTGCCGGACGTGCCGGTGCGTGAGGGCGAGGCCTTCTCGGCCGCGGCGCAGCAGGCGGGCGTCGACGCCGTGCACATCGCCCCGCCCTCGGCCTCGGCCGAGACCCTGGACGGTGTGGCCCGCCGCTCGCGCGGCTACGTCTACGCGGTCTCGCGGGCCGGGGTGACGGGCACCGAGCGGGCCTCCTCGACGGCGGGGCTGGCCGAGTCGGTGGCCCGCCTGCGTGCGGACGCGGCCGCGCCGGTCATGCTCGGCTTCGGGATCTCAACGCCGCAGCAGGTCGCCGAGGCGGTGGCGGCCGGGGCGGACGGGGCGATCTCCGGCTCTGCGGTGGTGCGGATCATCGAGGGGCACGTGCCGGCGCTGCTGGGCGCGGACGCCGCCGCGCGCCAGGAGGCGCTGGGGGCGCTGCGCGGGGACCTGGTCGCCTTCGTGTCCGCCATGAAGGCCGCGACCAGGCACTGAGGCCGGGCCCGGGCGTGCGGGCCCGGGCCACGGCTCCCGGCTCCCGGTAGCCTCCGGGCATGGCCTCACTGCTCAACCGTGTCCTCGGCGTCCTGGGACGCACCGCCCGTGACGTCGCCACCGAGGTCGTCAAGGAGGAGCTGCGCACGCGCACCGGCTCCGCCCCGGCCTCCTCGAGGAGGTCACGGGCCTCGTCCGGGCGCGCCACGCCCGCCACCACCGGTGGCGCCGGCAGCGGCACGGCCGGCGCGGGGGCGCACCGCGGCGTCAGCACCTACGACGTGGCCTGCCGGGGGCTGCCCGCCTTCTCCTACTCCCCCAACCCCGACGGCGACGCCGACCCCGGTGAGGTCGTGTGGACCTGGGTGCCCTACGAGGAGGACGCCACCAGGGGCAAGGACCGTCCGGTCCTCGTCCTGGCCCGCGACGGCGGGCGCCTCGTCGTCGCCCAGCTCACCAGCAAGGACCACGACCGTGACCGTGAGCAGGAGGCGCGTCACGGCCGCTACTGGTTCGACGTCGGCACCGGCGCCTGGGACCCGCGGGGCCGCCCCAGCAAGATGCGCCTGGACCGTCTTCTGCTCGTCGACCCGGCCGTGGTGCGTCGCGAGGGCTCGACGATCAGCCGGGCCGTCTTCGAGCGGGCCACCCGGGCCCTGCGCGGGCACTGGGGCTGAGCGCGCCGGGGGCCACGGGCCGTCCGCGGACGGGCGCGGACCGCGGTGGATGGCTGTGGACGGACGGGGACGGCCGCCTGGGCCGGGGGTGTTGACGCACCTCACGTCCTGCCCGGGCTGGCGCGGCGGCGGCCGGACGGGGGCTGCTGGTAAGGTCTCCGCTTGGACCTCTGGCCTGGCCGGCCGTGGGGTCCAGCGACCGGGCTCGCCAGGTGCTTCCACCACCTCTTGGCCTGTGTGCGCGAACCCTCTCTCCGGCCATTGACCGAATCCGACTTCAAGAAAGCGTCTCCCACAGTGGCGAACATCAAGTCCCAGATCAAGCGCATCAAGACCAACGAGAAGGCCCGCCTGCGCAACCAGTCCGTCAAGTCCGAGCTCAAGACCTACGTGCGCCGCGTCCGTGAGGCCGTCGAGGCCGGCGACAAGGCCGCCGCTGAGGAGGGCCTGAAGAAGGCCGCCCGCAAGCTCGACAAGGCCGTCTCCAAGGGCGTCATCCACAAGAACCAGGCCGCGAACCGCAAGTCCAAGCTGGCCAAGCGCGTCGCCTCCCTCTGAGCCGACCCCGCCCGGGCGCAAGCCCGCGGCGCGTGACGAGAGGCGCCTCCCCGGTGGGAGGCGCCTCTCGCTGTCTCCGTCCGTCTCTCCCAGCGCCACGGGCTCGTTCCCTCGCGCCCGTTCCACCGAGGCCGTCCCACCGCGGGCCACGTTCCACCTGCCCGTCCCACCGCGGGCCACGTTCCACCTGCCCGTCCCACCACGTGCCCCGCCCCACCTGCCCGTTCTACTGCGGCCCCGCCCTCCCTCGCCGACGGCGCCGCCACCGCTGAGCCTGCCGGTTGGACAACGCACGCACCGGTGGACAACCTTCGCGTCGATGGACAACATGCGCCCAGGTGGACAACGTATGTGACGCATGTACGTGATCCACCGGTCAACAGGTTGTCCTGCCAGACGCAGGTCGTCCTGCCAGGAGAACGTGCGCTGTCCGCCGACGGCGGGCGGCACCGGCGTGACACGCGGCGGCAACATGCCCCGGCGGTAGTCTTCGTCGGGCCGGCGCTCGTAGCCGTGCCCGGACGGCCGCGCCTGCGGCCGTGCCGACAGCCACGGACGAGGAGAACGTATGCGCACAGGTTTTGACCGCGACGAGTACATCAGGACGCAGTCCGAGCACATCGCCGCCCGACGGGCGCAGTTCGGCGGCAAGCTCTACCTCGAGTTCGGCGGCAAGCTCGTGGACGACATGCACGCCTCGCGCGTGCTGCCCGGCTTCAGCCCGGACAACAAGATCGTCATGCTCAAGGAGCTGGCCGACGAGGTCGAGATCATCGTCGCCGTCAACGCCCGTGACTTCCAGCGCCGCAAGGTCCGCGCGGACCTGGGCACCTCCTACGAGGACGAGATCCTGCGCCACGTGGACGCCTTCCGCGACTACGGCCTGTACGTCGGCAGTGTCGTCATCACCCAGTGGACGGACGACAACCGCGAGGCCAAGGCCGTGCGCCGCAAGCTCGAGAAGCTGGGGCTCAAGGTCTACCGCCACTTCATCATCCCCGGCTACCCCAACGACGTCGCCCGCATCGTCTCCGAGCACGGACTGGGCAGGAACGAGTACATCGAGACCGAGCGCGACCTCGTCGTCGTCACCGCCCCCGGTCCCGGCTCGGGCAAGATGGCCACCTGCCTGTCGCAGATGTACCACGACCACCTGCACGGCCTGACCTCCGGCTACGCCAAGTGGGAGACCTTCCCGATCTGGAACCTGCCCCTGGACCACCCGGTCAACATCGCCTACGAGGCCGCCACCGCGGACCTGGACGACGTCAACATGATCGACCCCTTCCACCTGGCCGCCTACGGTGTCCAGACGGTCAACTACAACCGCGACGTCGAGATCTTCCCCGTCCTCAACCGCCTCTTCGAGGAGATCCTGGGCTCCTCCCCCTACCGCTCGCCCACGGACATGGGCGTCAACATGGCCGGGCGCTGCATCAGCGACGACGACGCCTGCCGACGCGCCAGCGAGCAGGAGGTCATCCGCCGCTACTACAAGGCGCTGGTCACCGAGAAGCGCGAGATGACGGACCCGGTGCAGTCCGAGCGCATCGCCCTGCTCATGACGAAGCTCGGCGTGACGAAGGAGGACCGTCCCGTCGTCCCCGCCGCCCTGCGCGTGGCGAGGGCGACCAAGGCGCCGGCGGCCGCGCTCGAGCTGCCCGACGGCGAGATCGTCGTGGGCAAGACCTCCGCCCTCCTGGGGGCCTGCTCCGCCATGCTCCTCAACGCCCTCAAGGCCCTGGCCGGGCTCGACCACAAGAAGGAGCTGCTGGCCAAGGCCTCGATCGAGCCCATCCAGGCGCTCAAGACCGAGCACCTGGGGTCGCGCAACCCGCGCCTGCACACCGACGAGGTGCTCATCGCCCTGGCCGTGTCCGCCTCGACCGACCCCGACGCGAAGGCGGCCCTCGACCAGCTGGAGAACCTGCGCGGCTGCGACGTGCACACCTCGACGATCCTGGGAAGCGTGGACGAGGGCATCTTCCGCTCGCTCGGGGTCCAGGTGACCAACGAGCCGGTCTTCGCCACGAAGTCCCTGTACCGCAAGAAGTGAGACCACCGGTGCCGCCCCGGGTGCCGGGCCCGCGGGCGGCACCGGACGGTGCGGTCCGGGGACGTCGGTCCCCGGATGCCGTCGCTGCGCCCGGCGCCACCGGGTGCTCAGCACCGGATGGCCGGTGCTGGGCGGTCAGCGCCGGGTACGGCGGGCACGGCAGATGGCGAGCACGGCCCTCTCGACCGCGTGGACGGGGTCCCGGGAGCCTCCCTTGGCCTCGGCGTCGGCGCGGGCGACGGCGACGATGGCGGTGGCCAGGGCGTCGTCGCTCCACCCGGACAGCTCGCGGCGCGCCCGGTCCACCTGCCAGGGGGCCATGCCCAGGTCCCGGGCCGACAGGTTGCGGCCGCCCGCGGCGGCGACGCGGGCGAGCTGGCGGACCTTCATCGCCAGGGCCGAGACGATCGGGACGGGCTCGGTGCCCGTGGCGATGGCATGGCGCAGGGCCGTGACGGCCCGGGCGACGTCGCCGGCCGCGGCGGCGTCCGCCACGGTGAACCCTGTGGCCTCGAAGCGGCCGGCGTAGTAGGTGTTGACCTCGCGCACGGTGATGGTGCCCTCGGTGTCCGCTGCCAGCTGGTCGACGGCGCTGAGCAGCTCGCGCAGGTCCGAGCCGAGGGCGTCCACGAGGGCGCCGACGGCGTCGGCCTCCGCTCGCCGTCCCCGGTGGCGCAGGTCCGCGGTGACGAGGGCGGCCTTGTCCCTGGGGGACTTGACGGCCTCGATGGTGACGACGGGGTACGGGGAGGCCGCCAGGGCGTCGAGCAGCCGCTTGCCGCGCTGGCCCCCGTTGTGCCGCAGGACGACGGCGACGTCCGGGTCCGCGGCGGCGGTGTAGGCGAGCAGGTCGGCGAGCAGGGCGTCGGTCATCTGCTCGAGGGCGGGCACGAGCACGAGCCGGGGCTCGCCGAAGAGCGACGGGGAGACGAGCGTGGTCAGCTGGTGGGGCTCGTAGGAGGCGGCCTCGAGGGTGGTGACCTGCGTCGTCGGGTCCTTCTGGCGGGCCTGGGCCAGCAGGCGCGCCACGGCCCGGTCCGCGAGGACCTCCTCGCCGGAGCGGATGAGGACGATGGGAGCGAGGTCGACCTCGTCCCAGGAGGGTCCTGCGGGCGCACGGCGGGTGCCGCGCGAGGTTCGGGGTGAGGCCATGGGCCAAGCCTGCCACGCGCTGGTGACGCGCTTCGACGCCCGGACGCGCGCCGCCGGGCGCACCGCAGGCCCTGACGCAGCCCCTGACGCAGGCGGTGCCGGGCGCGCCGGCTGACCACCACGGCCGCCACCGCCTCGATGGCGACCAGGAGCGCGGATCCTCCCACTCCCCCGGGCCAGCTGACGACGGCGCCGGGCAGGCAGGAGAAGAACCGGGCGACGACGGCGAGCCAGGCGCAGGAGGCCAGTGCCGGCCAGGCGAACAGGCGCGCCAGACCGGGAGACAGGGGGCTGACGAGGGCTGCCAGGAGGCCGCAGACGGTCGCCACGGGCACGGGCGGGGCGGCGACGACGTTGGCGGGCACGGCCCACAGGCCCACCTGCGGCTGGAGCATGACGAGCACGGGGGCGCAGGCCGCCTGGGCGACGAGTGGCAGGGCCAGGGCCGCGGCGAGCCACCTGGGCAGCCGCCGTGACAGGGCCGCCTGGACCGGCCGGGCGCCCAGCAGGATCCCTGCGGTGGCGGTGACGGACAGGGCGAAGCCATAGCTGCGTGAGGCCCAGGGGTCGAGCAGCACGAGCAGGACGACGGCGGTGCACAGCGCGGGCACGGAGGCTGAGCGGCGTCCGACAGCGACCCCGGCGAGCATGACGGCCCCCATGACGGCGGCGCGCAGCATGGAGCCGCCGGGCCTGACGAGGACGACGAGCGCCACGAGCAGGAGCGCGCCGAGCAGGGCGCGCCACCGGCGCGGCACGGGCCCGAGCGCCGCGAGCACGAGCCCGACGACGAGTGCCACGTGCTGGCCGGAGACGGCGGTGAGGTGCGTGAGGCTCACGGCGCGCATCTGCTCCCTCACCCGCTGGGGCAGGGCGTGGTCGTCTCCTAGGGCGACGCCGCTGACGAGCTCGCGGCTGCCGGAGGGCCAGTGGGCGCCGCCTGTCCCGGCGGGTGCTGCGGCCGGGTTCGCGGGCCGCGCCCCCGGTGCGGACGGCGCCGCGTCGGGGAGGCCGGCCCCCACGGCCTCGGCCAGGCCCTCGCGCAGCCCTCCCACGAGCGCCAGCACCCCGCTGGGCGGCGCGGTGACCTCCACCTCGGCGCCGCGGCCGATGATGGCGGTCTCGGCGTCGCCGGGCTCGGCTGCCTCGGGGCGGCCGGTGACGCGCACCTGGGCGCCGAGGGGGACGTCCACCCAGTCGGCGCCGCCCAGCACCAGGGCGCTCGCCCGTGATGGTTGCCCGTCCACCTCGTGGACCTCGAGCTCGACGAGCACGGTGGTGGAGCGGCTGGAGGCGATGACACGCGGGGCGGTCATGACGGTGGTGGTGAGGACGCTCGTGCTGCCGCTGGAGGCGGCGTGGGCCAGGGGGTCGAGGGAGCGGGCGTGCTGGGCGGCGGCGGTGACGGTGAGCACGCAGGCGGCGGTGAGGGCCACGAGCAGGGCGCTGGCGGCGACGGACCCGCGGGCGGCCCCACCGGGCACGTCGGCGCCCGGACGGGTGTCGGCGCGGTGGCGGGCGGGCCGGAAACGTCGGGTGGCGGGCACGAGGGCGGTGGCGGTTGCGGCGAGCACGAGCGCCGTGAGGAGGCTGGTGCCTGCGCTGCGGCCCACGGCCCACCCGGCTGCCGTCCAGGCGGCCACCGCGGCGGGCACGAGCCGCAGGTCGAGTGGCTCGGGTGCGGGCACGCGCCTGAGCCGGTGTCTACGGTCCTGGTTGGCCCGTCGGCGCCCGGCCTCATGCTGGCCGGGCGCGGTGGGCCCGCGCGTCCCCTGGCCCTCCGGGCTGCTGCGGCCGGGGGCGGGAAGGTCCTCCGGGGCGCTGGCTTCGTCAGTCACACGCTCACCAGCTCCCGCAGCGCCTCGAGGCGGGCGCTGCCGATGCCGGAGACCGCGGTGAGCTCGTCGACGCTGGTGAAGGCGCCGTGCTCGGCGCGGTAGCTGATGATCCGCTGAGCCAGGGAGGGGCCGATGCCGGGCAGTGCCTCGAGCTCGGCGGCGTCGGCGGTGTTGAGGTTGACGGTCCCGGAGGTGCCCGGGCCTCCGCCACCGGTGCCGCCCTGTCCGGGTGCTCCGGGTCCCTCCCCGCCGGTCGCCTGCCGGGCCTCCTCCCCCTGTCTCGGGACGCGGACCTGCTCGCCGTCGGTGAGGGGGCGCGCGAGGTTGAGCTGGTCCGTGTCCGCGTCCGGGGCCACTCCCCCGGCGGCGTCGATGGCGTCGGTGACGCGGGCGCCCTCGACCAGGACGACGACGCCCGGTGAGGTCACGGCACCGGCCACGTGGACGACGACCTGCCCGGTCCCGGCACCGCCTGCGCCCGGCTGCGTGGTGGGAGGTGCTGAGAGGGGGTCCACCGGTGCCAGGGCGTTGGCGTCCGCCGCGTCGCCCGGTGACGGGGTGGCGGTGGAGGACGACGGCGTGGGAGCGCCGGGTCCGGGGACCGTGAGGACGCTGCGGGCGGCCAGCACCAGCGACAGGACGATGAGCAGGGCCCCGAGGGCCATGGCGACGGCGGGGGCCAGGCCGGTGCGCCGTGGACGGGCAACGGGCTCGGCGGGGTCGGGGGCGCAGGCGACGCGGATGAGCTCGTCCAGGGGCACCCGCCCCGACCGGTCCACCCGCCTGCCGCTCATGGCACGACGGTAGGACCCTGTTCGCGGGTCCCCCGGCACGCCTGTGGACTGCTCGCACCGGGCCTGTCACGGCGCGGGCCTGTGGAGCCCGGGCAGCGCGTCCCAGGCCGTCCGGGTCCCGCGCACGGCGCCCGGCCCGGGGACGCCGCTCAGCCGCCCAGGGCCGGGGCGACGACGACGCCCAGGGCCCCGGGGCCCAGGTGCACGCGGGTGGCCGCGTCGGCCGGGGAGCGCATGATCGTCTCCACCGTCGTGCCGGCCTGCGCCATCGCCTCGGCGAGGTCGTTCTCCAGGGCCAGCCCGTCGGCGGGGTCGTCGCCGTAGTGCACGGCCAGCTGGACCGGAGTCGCCGGCCTGCGCGCCCGTCTGCCGCCCACTCGGCCCCCGGCCTCGGCGACCGCAAGCTCGATGAGCCGGCGCCGGGCCCGGCTGCGGCCGCGCACGGCCTCGACCACCTCAATGCCGGAGGTGGCGACACGCAGCACCGGGCGGATGCCGAGGGCCGAGCCGAGCAGGGCGGTCGTCCGGTCCACGCGCCCGCCCCGGTGGAGGGAGGTCAGGTCCTCGACGAGGAAGAACAAGCTCGAGCGCGCGGCGAGCTCGCGAGCCCGGGCGGCACCGCGCCGCGCGCTTCCCGCCTCGGCCGCAGCCAGGACGGCAAGGCCCTGGGCACCGCCGGACACTCCCAGGTCGAGCACCGTCACGCGCCGGGCCCCGTGCTCCCCCGGGTCCAGGGCGCGGGCCGCCAGGCGGGCGTTGTCGACCGTGCCGGACAGGGCGGCGCTCAGGTGGATGGCGAGCACCTCGTCAGCGCGCCCCAGCGCCCGGCGGTAGGCCGCGGTCAGGGCCGCGACGCTGGGCCGCGACGTCGCCGTCGGGACTCCCTCGTCGTCGGTGATGACGGGCAGCTCGACGACCTCGATGCCGCGCTCGGCCGCGAGCGCCACGGGCAGGCAGGCGGCGGAGTCGGTGACGACGGCGAGGGGCACGGCGCCCAGCCTAGACCGGGGGAAGCGCCGGCAGGGGCGCTGCCGTGGTCAGCGCCCTGTGAAGGGCAGGGGGTTGGGCATGACTTCGGGGTTGAGGCCGACCCACTCGACGACGAGCTCGCTGATCCGGTACAGGGCCTTCTTGTCCACTGCGGCCGTGCGCACGATCGTGAGGAGCCACTGCGCCTCCCCCAGCTGCTCACTGGGCAGGGGGGTGCCGGAGGCCAGGAGCACGCCCAGTCCGTCGACGAGGGACTCGTACGCCTCGTCCCAGTTGATGCCGCCGTTGTCCAGGAGCTCATAGGAGAGCCGGCCACTGATGCGCACCGCCTCGCCCTGGGCCGTCGGTGCCTGCCCGGAGGGGGCACGAGCGCCTCCCACAGGGCCTCGTGCGCGTCCTGCCAGCGTGTTCCCGGAGTGAGGACGGGGAGGGCCGTGAAGGGCGGGCGGGTGTCGTCACTCATCATGTGCTCCGTCGTCAGAGGAAGGGGTGCCTGTCTCAGGCTACGTCGCCCGGCAGACCCGCCCCAGGGGACCAGTGCCCTTCCTTCCCTCCTCCAAGCAGTGCCTGCCCCTACGATGTCGTCATGACCGACGCCGCTGAGATCGCCCGTCTGAGGGCCGTGGCCGCCCAGGCCGCCGCCGACGCCGCTGCCGCTCAGGCCGCCGCGGCCCAGGCCGCCCTTGAGGCCGCCCTCGCCGCCGCGGGCGCCCCGGGCTCCTCCGGGGGCGAGTCGCCCGACGACGCCGTCGCCGTCGGAACGCCCATTGCCACCCCGGATGGCACCGCCCCGGCTGGGAACGGGACGGCGCCACAACCCACCCCAGCCGCACCCGCCCAGTCCGTCCCCTCCCCTCAGGCGGGTGCATCCGAGGAGGACGGTTACGCCGCCACCGTGCGCGCCGGCTACACCTTCGACGGCCCCGTCCTGCCCGTGGGCACCTACCTCGAGTGCCGGGTGTCGGCCCTGGGCGGCGCCGAGCCCGCGCCCGTCGCCGGCCTGCGCGTGGGCCTGCCGCTGAGCCTGGTCAACCGTCACGTCCTCGTCGCCGGCGCCACCGGCACGGGCAAGACCCGCACCCTCCAGCTGCTCGCCGAGGGCCTGTCCGCCGCGGGCGTGCCCGTCTTCCTCTCCGACGTCAAGGGGGACCTCACCGGCATGGCCGAGCCCGGGACGGCCTCGGAGCGGCTCGCGGCCCGCACCGCCTCGACCGCGCAGCCCTGGCAGCCGGCCTCCTTCCCCCTCGAGCTGCTCACCCTGGGCGACTCGACGACGGCGGAGGGCCGGGCCGCCACCGCGCTGCGCACAAGCGTCACCGAGTTCGGCCCCGTCCTGCTCGCCCGCGTCCTGGGCCTCAACGAGACGCAGACCTCCGCCCTCCAGCTCGTGTTCTCCTGGGCGGACGACCAGGGCCTGGCCCTCATCGACCTCAAGGACCTGCGCTCCGTCGTCGACTACCTCACGGGCTCCGCCGCGGGCAAGGCCGAGCTGAGGGCCATCGGCGGGGTCTCGGCGGCGACGGCGGGCGTCATCCTGCGTGAGGTCTCGGCCCTGGAGGCCGCGGGCGGCGACGCCTTCTTCGGCGAGCCGGCCCTCGACGTCTCCGACCTGCTGCGCCGCGCCCCCGACGGCCGCGGTGTCGTCAGCGCCCTCGAGCTGGCCGACATCCAGAGCCAGGGCGTGCTCTTCTCCACCTTCCTCATGTGGCTGCTGGGCGAGCTCTTCGAGCTGCTGCCGGAGGTCGGCGACCCGGAGCGTCCCACCGCCGTGTTCTTCTTCGACGAGGCGCACCTGCTCTTCACCAACGCGACCAGGGCCTTCCTCGAGGCCGTCACCCGCACGGTCAGGCTCATCCGCTCCAAGGGCGTCGGCATCGTCTTCATCACCCAGTCACCGACGGACGTGCCCGACGAGGTGCTGGCCCAGCTCAGCTCGCGCGTCCAGCACGCCCTGCGCGCCCACACGCCGGCCGACGCCGCGAGGATGAGGAAGGTGGTCTCCACCTTCCCGACCTCGCCGCTGGACCTGGGCCAGGTCCTCACCAGCCTGGGCACGGGCCAGGCGGTCGTCTCCGTGCTGGACGAGAAGGGGCGGCCGGCCCCGGTCACGGCCGTCGTCGTCGACGCCCCGGCCTCCGTCATGGGCCCGGCCCGGTCTGAGACCGTCGCCGGTCTCATCGCCTCCTCCCCGCTGCGTGCGCGCTACGCGACGGCTGTGGACGGCCAGTCGGCCTTCGAGCTGCTGGCGGCGCGCGTGGCCCAGGACGCGGCGGCGGCCCAGGCTGCCGCGGAGGCCGCCGAGCGTGCCAAGGCGGAGGCCAGGGCCGCCGCCGAGGCTGAGAGGGCCGCGAGGAGGGAGGCAGAGCGCCAGGCGCGCGCCCTGGAGAAGGAGGCCGAGCGTCAGCGCCGTGAGGCGCAGCGGGCGGTCGAGCGGGTGCAGCGCGAGCGTGAGCGGGCGGCAGAGCGGCGCCAGCGGGAGATCGAGAAGACGCTGGGCTCCGTCGGACGCCAGATCACGCGCTCGGTGCTTGGTAACATCCTGCGCGGGCACTGAGACGACGGGCGACGACGGGCGCCGGGACGGAGGGCACGACGATGAGCCGGACCACCGGCACGCGCCCCGCACCCGCGGTCCGGGTCCGCTGGGCCTGGCACTGGGGCGCGGCCCTCGTGCTGCTGTCCACCGTGGTCGTGCTGCTGTCCTCCTACGAGGACCTGCCGGACCCCTACCCCGTGCACTACGGGCTCACGGGCGTGGCCGACTCCTTCGCCTCCAAGAGCCACGTCATGGTGCTCCTGCCGGTCGTCATCGGCGCCGTCCTGGTGGCGGCCATCGCCGTGACGAGCACTGTCCAGGCCCGCTCGCTGAGCACGAGGCCCGAGCGGCCCGTCGGCCGCTACGACCACCTCGACTGTACGGCGAAGAGCACCCCGGAGTCGGTCGCGGTGCTGGGGCCCGTCAACCTGCTGCTCGCCGTGACCTTCTCGGGGGTGTCCCTGCTGCCCGTCGTCGGGCCGCTGGCGGGCTCCGGCATGATGTGGGGTGGTCTCGGCCTCATCATCGCGGTCCTCGCCACCGTGTCGGTGCGCGCCAGGCGCCGCCAGCGCGGCTGAAGGGCCCCGCCGCTCGTGACAAGCGCTCAGTAGTGGTGAGCGGTCATTTCATCCCGTGAGCCGGGCCCGTCATGCGGCCGGTGGACATGACGTCCCCGAACGCTTGGAGCGGGCCGGCGAGTCCAGCGGCAAGCGTCTGTCCGTCCTCCGCGTCGGGGTGGTCGCACCACACGGCCAGGCTCGCGCCGCGCAGCCACCACGCCCCCTCGTCGACCCGCTGGGCGGATCCGTCGTGAGCCGCCGGGAAGAGTCCGGGCCTCCATCCACTCACGGACTCAGCGGTAGGCCTCTGCTCGTAGGCGTGCCCCTCGCCCGCCCGGGCGAGAACGTAGTACAGGGGGCGGTCGCAGTAGTTGATGACGCGATGACCGGCCTGACGGATCCTCTCGAGCGTCGGGTAGCTGGGATGCCAGTCCGTCCAGTAGCAGACGGTGATCCGCGGGTCGAGAGCTGTGCGGGTGCCCGGCAGGTAGAGGGCATCGTTCCAGGCACGGATGTCCGTGCGTCCGCGCGAGCACAGGTGCCTGGCGACATCGTTGAGCAGGGCGACGTAGCCGTCGTGCACGAGAGCGCCCTCCCCACAACGCTCGACGGCGTATGCAGCCAGTTGTGGGAAACGCTGTTCGACATCCCCGTCGGCGGCGATGTCGAAGACCTCGTCACCTCCGAGGTGCCAGGCGATTCCGGGAAGGAGGGAGTCGAGCTCGTCGACGAGGTCCAGCATGAGGTCACGTGCCTCAGAGCGCGAGTAGTCAACGACGCGGCGGCCCTCCACCGTGTCTGAGGCGGCGAGCCCCGAGGTCCTCGCAAGGACGTGCCCGAAGTGCCCCGGAATGTCGAGCGCGGGCACGATCCGGATGCCGCGTGCATGAGCGTCAGCCGTGATCCCCTTGAGCTCCTCGGCGCTGAGCGCTCCCTCAGAGACGATCTCGGGGTGGGCTGCGGAGACGATCCCATAGCCCTCGTTGTCGGAGACGTGCAGCTGCAGCTCGTTGAGCCCGGCCCTGTCCATCTCAGCGAGCCGAGCGTGGATCCAGCTTGCCCCGAGGCGCTTGCGGGCGATGTCGAGGTGCAGGGCCCGTATCTCCCAAGCACCTTGGACGGTGGGCGACTGAGCCGGGGGTCTCACAGACGCTCTCGCATCCACTCGCAGTGGGCGAGGACCTGACGATGGCTGCCGCCGTCATGATCGCCATAGGGGTAGACGTCGATGCGCCGCTCGCTCGCGGCCGTTGCGGCGTTGTGCACCGCGAAGGCGGTCGACGGCGGGCACACGGGGTCGAGGAGGCCTGTGGCGACAAGCAGGGGGGCTGTGAGTCGACTGGCGAAATGGACGCCGTCGACGTACGCGCAGGTGGCCAGGACATCCGCCTCGTGCTCGGGATGGACTCGCAGATAGCGCACGATCTCGAGGTAGGGTCCTTCCTCTGCCATGACGATGCCGCGAGGAATGTCGGAGATGAACGGCGAGTCAACGCACACGGCGGCCACGCCGTCGGCCAGTGCACCAGCCGCCAGTGCCAGGCCTCCTCCCTGGGAGCCGCCCACGGTGGCCACTCGCGCGGAATCGACCTCCTCGAGGTCCTGGAGCAGGCGCACGGCTGCGACAGAGTCCAGGACGGCTCGACGGTAGTAGTAGGCCTCACGGTCCGTGATGCCATCGGTGACCCACCCGGCGGCATGAGCCCCAGCGGAGCCGGGGTCGGGGGTGCTTCCACCACCTCCCCAGTCGGCTCCCTGCCCGCGGGGATCGACAATGAGGTGGGCAAGACCCGCCATCGCGTACCAGGGGATCTGGCCCGGCAGCCCTCTGCCCCCTCCGTAGCCGACGAGCTGGACAGCACCGGGCAGTGGTCTCAGACTCTGCACGGCCCCAGCGGGTAAAGTCAGCAGCGCCCGGACAGGGGCGCCATCAGCCCCAGTGAAGACAACCTCCTCGACCTCGATGAGGTCGAAGGGGGCCTCGACGCGCTGCCGTGAGAGCAGTGGCGTGTGCTCGGGCAGGTGCTCGAGCTGCTCGGCCCACCAGGCGTCGAAGTCAGTGGGCTCGGGGCTCACGGAACGGTACTCACGCAGCTGCTCGATGGGCAGGTCAAGAATCGGCATGGTCGGCTCCTCATCCATGACTCAGGCCTTGACGGCACCGGCGACGGCGTTGACGTAGTTCTTCTGGAAGATGATGAAGACGATGAGCACCGGGATGATGGAGATGACGGTACCGGCGGCGATGTAACCGAAGCGGTAGTTGAAGGCTCCGTTGAGGTACTGCAGGGCGGCCGCCAACGGGTACTTCGACGGGTCCTGCAGGACGATGACCGGCCACAGGAACTCGTTCCATCGTCCGATGAAGTCGAAGATCACTACCGTGGAGATGGCGGGCATGATCGAGGGCAACATGATCCTGCGCCAGATCAGCAGCTCTGAGGCCCCATCGATACGCGCCGCCTCGATGAGGTCACGCGGTACGCTCAGGTAGGCCTGGCGCAGCAGGACGATGGAAAAGACCTTCACCGACCCCGGCAGGATGACACCAACGAGCGTGTTGAGCAGGTTGAGCTTCGACAGAGTCAGGTAGTTGATCACCATCCCTGCGGCGGCGGGGATGATCATGGCGCTGATCAGCAGCACCATGATGACGTTCTTTCCACGAAAGCTCATGCATGCCAACGGGTAGGCGCACAGGGAGCCGAGGACGACATCGAGGATGATCGATCCCCCGGTGATGATGACCGTGTTCCCGATGTAGTCAGGAATACTGAGGAAGCTCCACACGCCTGTGAAGTTCGCGAAAGTCATATCGGCGACGTCGAAGGACGTCGTGTAGATGTTCTGGCCCGTCTTGAAGGCCGTCAAGGTCATCCAGATGAAGGGACCTGAGGCGACGATAGCCACTGCGGTCAGGGCGAGATACTTCAGGCTCGAGGACATCGCACGCCTGGTGCGAACACCAGCAGGTGGTCGGCGCCTGACGTAGATTGACGGGGGCCCACCACCGATGCGAGTGACTGCGGCAACGTCCTGGTTCGTGGCCATGTCCTCACTTGCCATAGGTCATTCCCCCATTACGGCGTCCGTAGACGAAGACGAGCACCGACAGCATGCCGGTGATGACAGCCTGGACCAGGCCGATTGTGGCGGAGTAACCGAACTCGAACTCTTTGAACGCCTTAAGGTAGGCGTAGTAGTTGATGACCATCGTCGCATTGTTGGGCCCGCCCTGGGTCATGACATAGATGGGGTCGAATACTGCGACCGCGGAGATCACTGAGTTCAGCGAGCAGAACCAGATGTAGGGCTTGAGCATCGGGACCTTGACGCGGAAGAACACCTGGAGAGCGTTGGCGCCGTCGGTGCGTGCCGCCTCAATGACCTCATCCGGAATCGACTGCAGCCCCGCCAGGTACAGCATCATGTAGTAGCCGAGTCCCTGCCACAAGGTCAGGAACATGATGCAGAGCATGGCCGTCGACGAGGAGTTGTGGAACAGCAGTGGCTGCTCGGTCAGCCCCCACTCCATGAGCTTGGTGTTGATAATGCCGTGGGAGTCGAAGAGAAAGGACCAGATGATCGACACGGCCACCATTGAGGTGATGACGGGGATGTAGAAGAGCGTCCGGAAGAAGACGACACCCTTCAGTCTCTGGTTGACAAGGGTGGCCAGAAAGACGGAGCACAGCTGGATGACCGGGACGACCGCCACGAAGGTGATGGTGTTGACGATCGCGATACGGAAAGTGCCGTCGTTGAGGGCACGCGCGAAGTTGTCCCAGCCGATGAACTCCACGGAGCCGATCATCGAGTAGTCGTAAAACACCAACGGGATGGACCCGATGATCGGCAGAAAGACGAATACCGCCAGCATGATAAGCGCGGGGGCCATGAACATGTAGGCGCGGATGTTCGTACGCGCCCTCAAGGTCAGTCGTGCCATGTCCCGAACGCTTCCCTCTCGCTCACCCTCAATTCGCTGGTGCTGCGCTGCTCGGTGGGGCGGGACAGCCCCGGCCCCACCGAGCCCCGCCCCGTTACTACCGGCCGAGAATCATGTTGACGGACCCGGCTGCGGCGGCCAACGAGGCGGCGACGTCGTCGCCATTGACGATGGCGGCCTCGTACGCCTTGTTGACCTCGTCGGCGATGGTGGACTGGCCCTCCACCCCCAGGGAGAAGTCCGCGGAAGTGAGCGAGGCCTGAGCGCACATGGCCGAAGCCTGTCCCTCGATCGTCGAGGTGTCCGAGGCGAAGAAGGGGTCCTTGGACGCCGCGACAGTCGACGGGAAGATACCGGCCTCCTGGGAGAAGGACAGCTGGTTCGCGTCGTTGGTGACGTATAGCGCGAACCGGGCGGCCGCTTCCTGCTGGGAGGACTTCGACGGGATGACGAGGTTCATGAGCGGGTTGCGGGAGACTCCGGACGCGCCGGTCATCGGCATGGCGATACCGATCTGCTCGCAGACGTCTGGAGCCTCGTCCTTGATGCGGGCCACTGAAGCGGACGAGGAGTTGATGATCGCCAGATCGCCGGTCTCGAAGAGACGCAGCTCAACGTCCCAGGACCCCCACTCCGTCCTCGGGATATTGTCGACGTCTGTCTGGGCCTTGAATTTCTTGAGGACGTCAACGGCATCTGCGGAGTCGAACGTGGCGGCGCTCTTGTCCTCGTTGAGGATGTCCACCCCCTCCTCATTGAAGAGGTTGTAGAGCGTTGGCGGGTTGAAGAGGTAGGCGCCCGTGGACGACTTCATCTGCGCGGCGAGCGCGATGGCCTCGTCGTATGTGGTCGGCGTCTGTGCGATGCCAGCGGTCTCGAAGAGCGACTTGTTGTAGATCATGATGTTCGGGGACGCGTACCACGGGAAGGCGTAGATGGCGTCACCGAGCTGCGCGGAGGAGAGCAGCGACTGGATGTAGACGCCGCGCTCCTCCTCGGTGGTGATGGCCGTGATATCGGCAACCGCGTCCTTGCCCGCCATCGTCAGGGCGAACTCGGTGTTGAGGTTGACGACGTCCGGGGCGCTACCGCCTGCTGACGCGGTGATGAGCTTCTCCTCGATGGAGTCGTAGGGCAGGTCCGTCCAGTTGACAGTGACACCCGGATTGGCCGCCTCGTAGTCGGCAATGAGGGTGTTGAAGTAGTCGTTGAAGGTCGGCTGAAGCGAGATCGTCCAGAACTCGAGGGAGATACTGCCATCGGACCCGGTTGAGCCCTTCGAGCAGGCCGCGACCGCTCCGGCCGCACCACTGACCACTGCTGCGGTGAGGAACTGCCTCCTAGCGAGACCCATGCGCATACTCCTTGTCCTCCCAGGTCCTCGTAACCCCATTGCTTCGGCCCCTCAACCCTCGAGGCGCCTACGAGCGACTCACTACTGGGATACTCCACTAAACTAGATTAGATTCATAATGTTGTCTACATCTCATAGTTGTGATTTATATTACACTCCGTGTTTTTCGCTTGCTACCGCCACTTTCCCGACGCAGTCTAGCGAGCAAGAGGAGCGGTCCTATCAAAAGAAGGAGCTCCTTGCAACACTAAAGGAGTACTCCAATCTAGGAGATGATGAAGAGTGTCGGATTCTGCCGAGAACAGAGGTACCGGCCCCGACGCCCTGCGGACCGACCTGAGAGCACTCACCTCGAGCACGCTGGCCGACGGTGACCGCCTGCCCTCCGAGCGTGAGCTCGCCACTCGTTACGAGGTCAATCGACTCACCGTGCGCCGCGCCATCGACGCGCTCGTCGCCGAGGGACTTGTCGTGCGTCGTCAGGGGGCCGGCTCCTTCGTCTCCCGCGCCACGCGCACACGTTCCCTGGAGTCCTCCTTCTTCTCCGCGGAGGTACGTGCCCGCGGCCACCGTCCTGGCAGCGCCTCCGTGTCCGTGTCGACCGTAGCTGCCGACGCACGCCTGTCCGCCGTGCTGTCCGTGCCCCCGTCCACCCCCTTGGCCGCCGTCATGCGGCTGCGCACGATCGACGATGTTCCCACCGCTATCGACCACGCCTGGATTCCCGCGCATCTTGTCCCCAACCTGAACCTGGGTGCCGAGGAGTCCCTCTTCGAGACTCTGTGCACGCGTTACCACCTGGTGGTCGAGAAGATCGATGAGACCGTGAGTGCCTCCGTGCTCGAGCCCCGTAGCGCCCGCATGCTGAGGTCCGTGTCCATGATGCCCGCGCTGTTCATCACCAAGGTCATGCGGGGAACCAGCGGAGACCCCCTCGCCTACTGCGAGACCCTTCTCAGGGGAGACAAGTACACCTACCGCAACACTGTCGTAAGGAAGGGCGTCTGAGATGCACATCGTGGTCATCCCCTTGGATGAGCGTCCCGTCAACACCCAGATCCCCGCCCTCGTCGCGGCCATTGGGGGAGCCGGCGCCTCCTTGCCCGCGGGGTCCCTCCTGCCCAGCTTCCGCCGTGGCGCTGATCTTGATGCCCTCGCTGCCTGGCTCCAGGACATCGTCGCGCAGCACTCGGGGGCGACGGTCGTCGTCTGCGCCGACACCCTCGTGTTCGGGGGCATCATCCCTGCGCGTCTCACCCACGACTCCGTCCTGAGGGCGGCGAACCATCTCGAGGTGCTGCGACATGTGAAGTCCGTCGCCCCTCAGACGCGCATCATCGCCTCGTCGCTCGTCATGCGCGCCTCGGACTCCTACTCGAACCAGGAGGAGCCGCGGTACTGGTCCTCCTACGGTCACGAGCTGCACGTGCTCGGCGCGGACCTGCACCGGTCCCTCGAGCTCGATATCACCGGAGAGCTCATCCACCACCGTGGTGCCCCGGATGTCCCCGTCCCGGTCCTCGAGGACTACACGGGCCGGCGTCTACGCAACCACATCATCAACCTCTTGTGCCTTGACCTCCTGCGTGACGGTGTTCTGGACGGTCTCGTCGTCACGGCCGACGACACCGCGTACTACTCCGCCGGTTCCGCCGAGCAGTACTGGATCAACCACTGGCGCCGTGCGGTCCCCAGCCTGAGTGGTGTCCTCATGTACCCAGGGGCTGACGAGGTCGGCGCGACGATGACGGCGCGTGCCCTCGTCGGTGAGAGAGCAGCACCGCGCGTCACCATGCTGTGCGCCGATGACGAGGGGCTGCTTCGCATCCCCTCCTACGAGAACGTGCCTCTGGTCGAGTCCGCCTCCGCTCAGATTCGCGCCTGCGGCTCCGTCCGCGTCACAGATCTTGACGACGCCGATATCTGTCTCGTCGTGCACGCCCCCGGCCCCGTCAACGACGACTGGTGGGGCTCCACCCCGCACCCCAGTCCGACCGCTGCTGCCGCCACCGCTGCCCTCGTGCGCAGGCTCCTGGCCGACGGGCGACGAGTCGCCCTGGCAGACGTTCGTTACACGAACGGCGCGGACCCATTGCTTGTCGAGGACCTTCTGTCTGACGGCTCCTTCTGGTCCCTGGTGTCCTTCGGGGGCTGGAACACGGCGGGCAACACAATTGGCGCAGCTCTTGCCACCGCCGTCGCGGAAGTGGTGGGGCGCCGCGACGGAGCTCTCGACGAGGCGGCTCGCGACCGCGCACTGTGGTTACGGTTACTGGACGACTACCTGTACCAGACCCGCATCCGCCCCAGGTACTACGACGACCATGACGGAGACAGCTCCATCATCACGGACGACACCGGGCGCACAGCCTACGAAGCCCAGATCGCTGGCGTCATGAGAGGTTTCATCGCCGAGCAGTCGAGCGCCGCGCCAGCCATTAGCCTGGCGGGGGCGAGTCTGCCGTGGCATCGGCCCTTCGAGGTCGCCATCGAGCTCATCTGACGCTGTCCATGTCCACACCGCAGATGCCTCTAGAGCTTGAGTCCTCCCAGGCTTCCCATCAGCACAGAGGCTGGCGCATCCACACAACGCCATCAGCCCGGCAGTGCTCGACCATGCCGATGGCGCGGTAAAACGCGAGGGCGCGTAGGTTGTCCTCGCCCGCGCCCAGGTGCAGGCCGGGCACGCCCGCCTCACGGGCTCCCTCAGCAAAGGAGGACATCAGAGCACGACCAGCACCGAGCCGCCGTGCCCGCGCGACCAGATTGATATGGACATGGGCGGGGAAGTCTGTCACAAGGTCCTCCGGAGCCCGACCAGGCGAGCGCAGGATGCGAAGGTAGTCGCGGTCCAGCCTCGTCAAGCCTGCGTTCGCACAGGCATCATCATCCGCGGCGTCGACGCCGTCCAGGTTGAGCTCGCGCACGCGCGCCGGTGCGTACTCATGGCGAAACCACGTCTCAAAGGCACGCGAGTCGTACGTGCCGACGACATAGCCAAGGACTTTGTCCTCCGCGGTCCCTCGCTCCGCAGCGACGCGGCAGGTCTCAGCACCGGCACGCAGGTAGGGGTCGGAGTAGACGGCGCCGACGAGCGCAGGAATGTTCATCTCCCCCTCGACGTCGTCGCCGTGGCGCGCCGTAGCCACGCAGATACGGTTCAGGGCGGCCTCGTCCTCACGGCGCGCGGGCCTGACGTACCAGTCGATCGCACTCATGGTCCCATCATGCAGCCTCTACACCCTTCCAGGTGCGCAACGGCGCCCGCCCCTCCCCGCACCGGGCGGGAGGGGCGGGCGCCGTGGTCGGGCCAGCAGGGACCGGGCCCGCGCGCCGCGAGGGCTCAGCCCTCCGGGACGATGCTCACCAGCTTCGGGGCGCGCACGATCACCTTGCGCACGCCCCTGCCGTCCAGCGTGCGCACGACGCCGGGGGCCGCCAGGGCCAGGTCCTGAAGCTCCTCGGCGCTGATGTCCGGGTCCACCTCGAGACGGTCGCGGACCTTGCCCTTGACCTGGACGACGCAGGTGACCTTCTCGGCCGCCAGCAGCGAGGCGTCCTCGACGACGGGGAAGGCCTCGTGGGCGAGCGAGCCCTCGTGGCCCAGACGGGACCAGATCTCCTCCGCGATGTGCGGGGCGACCGGCGCCGTCATGAGGGTCAGCGCCTCGACGGCCTCGCGCGGCGAGCGCTGAAGGCCCGTGAGGTGGTTGTTGAGGACGATGAGCTTGGCGATGGCCGTGTTCAGGCGCATCCCCTCGTAGTCGGCGCGCACGCCCACGATGGTCTGGGCGACCAGGCGCCGGGTGGCCTCGTCGGCCGGCTCGTCGGAGACGATCAGCTCGCCGGTGGCCTCGTCGACGACATTGCGCCACAGGCGCTGGAGGAAGCGCTGGGAGCCGGCGACGGCGCGCGTGTCCCAGGGACGGTCCTGGTCGAGCGGGCCCATGCTCATCTCGTACACGCGGAAGGTGTCCGCACCGTAGGACTCGTACATCTCGTCCGGGGTGACGATGTTCTTCAGGGACTTGCCCATCTTGCCGTACTCGCGCTCCACGCGCTGGCCCTGCCAGGTGAACACGGGCGTGCCGTCGTCGGCCGTGGTCTCCTCGACCTCGTCGGCGGGCACGTACTGGCCGCGCGCGTCGGTGTAGGCCCAGGCCTGGACGTAGCCCTGGTTGAAGAGCTTGTGGTACGGCTCGGAGGAGGAAACGACGCCCAGGTCGAAGAGGACCTTGTGCCAGAAGCGCGAGTACAGCAGGTGCAGGACCGCGTGCTCGACGCCGCCGACGTACAGGTCGGTGCCGCCGGAGGTGTTGCCGGCCTCGGGGCGCGGGCCCATCCAGTAGGCCTCGTTGGCCGGGGAGACGAGCTGCTCGTCGTCGGTGGGGTCGATGTAGCGCATCTCGTACCAGCACGAGCCGGCCCACTGGGGCATCGTGTTGGTCTCGCGGTAGTACGTCCTCAGCCCGTCACCGAGGTCGAGCTCGACCTTGCCCCAGTCCTCGGCCTTGCCCAGCGGCGGCTCCGGGGAGGAGGCGGCGTCGTCGGGGTCGTAGGAGCGCGGGGAGTAGTCGGTGACCTCGGGCAGCTCGACGGGCAGCATCGACTCGGGCAGGGCGTGGACGTGGCCCTCCTCGTCCCACACGACCGGGAAGGGCTCACCCCAGTAGCGCTGGCGGCTGAAGAGCCAGTCGCGCAGCCGGTAGGTGACGGCACCGCGGCCGGTGCCCTTGGACTCGAGCCAGGCGATCATGGCGGCCTTGGCCTCGTCCTTGCTCAGGCCGTCGAGGCTGAGCTCGTCGTTGGAGGAGTCGACGGCGACGCCGTCGCCGGTGTAGGCGGCCTCGGTCAGGTCCACGCCGCGCGGGTCCTCGGCGGGGCCGATGGTCTGGACGACGTCGAGGTCGTAGGCGCGGGCGAAGGCGAAGTCGCGGTCGTCGTGCGCGGGCACGGCCATGATGGCGCCCGTGCCGTAGCCCATGAGGACGTAGTCGGCGACGAAGACGGGCACCTTGACCCCGTTGACGGGGTTGACGCCGTACAGGCCGGTGAAGACGCCGGTCTTGGTGCGGCCCTCGTCGGTGCGCTCGGCCTCGGTGGCACCGGCGGCGTAGGCGCGGTAGGCGGCCACCGCCTCGGCGGGGGTGGCGTGGCCGGCCGTCCACGCCTCACGGGTGCCCTCGGGCCAGGCGGCGGGGACGGTGAGGTCCTGGGCGGCGGTGGTCTCCACGGAGCCCAGCAGCGGGTGCTCGGGGGCGACCACCATGAAGGTGGCGCCGAAGAGCGTGTCCGGGCGGGTGGTGTAGACGGTCAGCTCCGTCACCGCGCTGCCGGCCTCGGCAGCGCCCTCGACGTCGAAGGTGACGTGGGCGCCCTCGGAGCGGCCGATCCAGTTGCGCTGCATGGAGCGGACCTTCTCGGGCCAGTCGACGGTGTCGAGGTCCTCGGCGAGGCGGTCGCCATAGGCGGTGATGCGCATCATCCACTGGCGCAGGTTGCGCTTGAAGACGGGGTAGTTGCCGCGCTCGGAGCGGCCCTCGCTGGTGACCTCCTCGTTGGCCAGGACGGTTCCCAGGCCGGGGCACCAGTTGACCGGGGCGCTGGAGACGTAGGCCAGTCGGTGGGAGTCGATGACGTCGGCGCGCTCACCGGCGCTCAGCTCGGCCCAGGGGCGCCCGTCGGGGGTGGGGACCTCACCGGAGGCGAGCTTGGCCTCGAGCTCGGCCACGGGCCGGGCGGCGCCGGTGCCGCGCCCGTCGCGGCGCGGGGCGCTCGGGTCGAACCAGGAGCCGAAGATCTTGAGGAAGATCCACTGGGTCCAGCGCACGTAGTCCACGTCGATGGTCTGCACCGAGCGGCGCGGGTCGTGGGACAGGCCCAGGCGGCGCAGCTGGCGGCGCATGTTGGCGATGTTGGCCTCGGTGGACACGCGCGGGTGCTGGCCGGTCTGGACGGCGTACTGCTCGGCGGGCAGCCCGAAGGCGTCGTAGCCCATCGTGTACAGGACGTTCTTGCCGGTCATGCGGGTGAAGCGGGCGACGACGTCGGTGGCGATGTAGCCCAGCGGGTGACCGACGTGCAGTCCCTTGCCCGAGGGGTAGGGGAACATGTCGAGGAGGAAGAACTTGTCCTTGGCGGCGCCGGGGCCGGCGAGCGCGCCCTCCGGGTTGTCGGAGTGGAAGGTGCCCTCGTTCTCCCACCGGTCCTGCCAGGCGGTCTCGATGGAGTCCGCCAGCGCCGCGGTGTAGCGGTAGGGCGTGGAGGACGCGTCGTTCTGGTCGGGTGCCTGGGTGGAGTCGGTCATGCGGGCCAGCCTATCGCCGGGCACGGCGCCGGCTCTCAGCCGGCCGCCTGGTGGCCGGGCGATGCCGGTCACGTCGCCGTCCCATGACCTCGGTCACGCCCGCCCGGGTGGTCCCGTCTCTTTTGATAACGTCCGTCTGGATCGACTGAATCGACCGCTAGGTCGCTGTGGCACGCCCGGCTGGCACCCGGGCCCGCAGGCTTCACCAAGAGCCCCCGACGAGAGGCACTGATGACTCCCCAGCCCCGCACCCCCGTCGGCCTGCTCGGCAGGCTCGCCCACAAGCTCGAGGACGAGGTCTTCTCCGGCCTGCTCATGGTGGCCGCCGCCGCCATCGCCCTCATCTGGGCCAACTCCCCCCTGCGGGGCTCCTACGAGGCGGTCTCCCACGCCCACTTCGGGCCCGCCGCCCTGCACCTGGACCTGTCGGTCGCCCACTGGGCGGCCGACGGGGTCCTCGCGATCTTCTTCCTCGTCGTGGGCCTGGAGCTCAAGCAGGAGTTCGTCGTCGGCTCGCTGCGGGACCTGAAGGAGGCGGCCCTGCCGATGATCGCCGCCGCCTTCGGCATGGTGGGGCCGGCGCTCGTCTACGTCCTCGTGCAGCTCGCCGGCGACGGCGACCTGGCCGGCTGGGCGGTGCCCACCGCCACGGACATCGCCTTCGCCGTCGCGCTGCTGTCGATCTTCGGGCGCGGCCTGCCGCCGGCGGCACGCACCTTCCTGCTCACCCTGGCGGTCGTCGACGACCTGCTCGCGATCATCGTCATCGCGCTCTTCTACTCCGGCGGGATCAGCCTGCTGCCCCTGCTGGGCGCGCTGGCCGTCGTGGCCGTCTTCGCCGTGCTCGTCCAGCGCGGCCTCACCCACTGGTACGTCCTCATCCCGCTGGGCGTTGTGGCCTGGGGCCTCATGCACGCCTCCGGCGTCCACGCCACCATCGCCGGGGTCCTGCTGGGCCTCGTCGTGCCGGCCCGGCCCACCCGCGCCGAGCCCACGGGCATGACCGCCCGCTTCACGCACCTGGCGCACCCGTGGAGCGCCGGGCTCGCCCTGCCCGTGTTCGCGCTCTTCGCCGCCGGCGTCAACATCGTCGACAGCGGCGGCCTGGCCCTGGTCCTGTCGGACCCGGTCGCCATCGGCATCTACCTGGGCCTGCCGCTGGGCAAGGTCCTGGGCATCTGGGGCTGCGTCGTGGTGCTCACGCGCTACACGAGGCTCCACCTGGGCCACGGGATCGACAACCAGGACGTGCTGGCCCTGTCCGCCCTGGCGGGCATCGGCTTCACGGTCTCGCTGCTCATCGCGGGACTGGCCTTCACGGACCCGACGACGACGGACCACGCCCGGGCGGCGGTCCTCCTGGGCACCCTCATCGCCGCCGTCCTCGGTGCGGTCCTGCTGCGCCTGCGGGTGCGCACCCAGCGGCGCGGCCCGGGCGCGAACGCGCACGGCACGGCCGACCTGGGGCGCCCCGAGCGCGGCCACCTCACCCACGAGGTGCGCCGTCGCGGTGCGCGCGCGGGCAGGGGCGGCAAGCGGCGGTAGGTCCTGCCGCGTCGGGTCGGGGCACCCGGTACGGGCGCGTGGCAACGGAGGCTCCGTGGATCGCTGACGTTGCGCGTGCCTGGGCGGTGCCGACTTCGGACCTGGTGCCCGACGCAGTGGTGGCACGCTCATGTGACGCATGTGATTCGGATGATCCGGGCATTTTGTTGGTGTCCCGGGGATTGCGCCCTCTCACGGAAAACGGTCGCTGAGGCTCCCACGTGCGTGAGCGAACCCGACGCACATGGGAGCCTCGGCATGCGAGGCGCCCGCACAGGACAACCGTGGAATGACGCGGGTCGAGCCCGCCGGCTCATCACATGAGCGTGCCACCCCGGATGGCGGGCGGCGCCGCGGCTAGGCCAGGGCCGCGGAGCCGAGGGCCGCGGGCACGAAGGCGCCCCAGCCGTCCTCGCGCAGGCCGGCGCGCAGGGCCTCCATGGCGGCGTCGAGCTCGGCGGCCTCGGCCGGGCGGGCGCTGGACGGGTTGACGTCGGCCGCCTGGTTGAGGGGCAGGACGTGCACGTGCAAGTGCGGCACGTCCAGACCGACGACGACGATGCCGGGGCGCAGGGCCTCGAAGACCCGCACCTGCGTGGCGGCGATGCGACGGGCGACGACGGCCAGGTGGGCGACGGTCGCCTCGTCGGCGTCGATGAGGGTGGCGACCGGCTCACGGGGCACGACGAGGACGTGCCCCGGGGTCTGGGGCTCGATGGTCGCGAAGGCGACGCACACGTCGTCGGCCCACACGAAGCGGCCGGGGATCTCCCCGTTGATGATCCGGGTGAAGACGGTGGGCTCGGGTGCTGCGGTGCTCATGGGATCAGGGTAGACGCCCGGCCCCGTCGGGCCCGGGGCCCGTCCCTCCTCAGGCGAGCACCCACAGGGCCCCGACCGGCACCACGACCTCGCCCGCGCCCTCGGGGGCGAGCACGGCGCGGATCGTCGTCGGGCGGCGCGTGCGCCGTCCACCGGGCGCGGCGGCCGGGCGGTCGACGACGACGACGGGCGTGTCCAGGCCGATCCCGGCTCCGGCGAGCTCGCGCAGGGGGGCGGTGTCGTCGTCGATGCGGGCGACGACTCCGGTGCGGCCCACGCCCACAGTGTCCAGGGCCCGCAGCTCGGGCTGCACGATGCGCCCGTCGGGCAGGGGGATGGGGTCGCCGTGGGGGTCTCGCACAGGGTGGCCCAGGGCGTCGTCGAGCGCCTGCAGCAGCCGGTCGGAGCAGGCGTGCTCCAGCTCCTCGGCCTCGGCGTGGACCTCGTCCCAGTCGAAGCCGAGCCGCTCCACGAGGTAGGTCTCGAGCAGGCGGTGGCGGCGCACCATGAGGCAGGCGCGGCGCCGTCCCTCCTCACTCAGGGTCACGGCCCGGTAGGGCTCGTGCTCGAGCAGCCCGGCCTCGACCAGGCGGGCGACGTTCTCCGAGGCGGTCGAGGGTGCCACCCCCATGCGCCGGGCGAGACCGGTGATGGAGGCGCCACCGCCCCACTCGGAGGCGGCCCAGACGGCCTTAAGGTAGTCCTGGGTGACGGTGGTGTCCGTGTCACCGGTGGCCGAGGGGGTGCGCGTGCTCATAGGCTCAGCCGATCAGTCCGACGAAGCCGTCCCAGAAGCGGACCAGGACGACGACGAGGATGACGAGGTAGGTGGCGCCCGTTCCCCACCAGCGGGCGGCGGACAGGCGGGCGGCGGCGCCCGCGCCCAGCGGCAGGTGGCCCCGCTCGGCGGCCTCGCCCCAGGTCGCCCAGACCATCGGGATGGTCACCGCCCAGATGAGCATGCAGAAGGGGCACAGGGCGCCGAAGACGGTCACGGACACGGCCACGAACCAGGCGATGAAGGCCAGGGCGCCCACGGTCCCGGCGACGAGGCCCCACCAGAACCAGCGCGGCAGGCGCGCCCCGGAGGCGAGCAGCAGCCCGACGGCGAGGAGCACCGCGTAGGCCATGGCCCCGACGAAGGCGTTGGGCACGCCCAGGAGGTTGCCCTGCCAGGCGTCCAGCGAGGCCGAGCAGGACACGAAGGGGTTGATGTCGCAGGCCAGTGAGCCGAGCGGCTCCTTGAGGAGGGTGATCTCGCTGAGCATGAGCTCCCAGGAGGCGGCGATGCCGATGACGGAGCCGACGACGAGCAGCCAGGCGTAGGGGGCGGAGGCGCCGGTGGCGCGCAGCCAGGCGGGGCGGGAGGCGTCCTCGGGCGTGCGGGGGGTACCGGGCCCGGTGGTGGTGCCGGCGAGGTAGGCCTCGAGCTCGTCCTCGCTCATCCGGTCGATCTCGGCCTCGGTGGGCACGTGGGCCATGGGCTCTCCTCGTCTGCGCCTGGTGTCGCGTGTGTCCTGACCATTGTGCCCGATCAGCCCTCTGCGACCGCTGCGGCGTCGAGCACGCTCTGGGAGGCGCCGTCGCGCACGGTGCCGGCCGGGGGCACGCCGCGCCAGGCACCGACGGTGACGGAGGCGTCGGGGTGGACGACGACGGCTCGCCAGGCGACGAGTGAGCCCTCGTCGTCGAAGGACAGGACGTGGAGGTAGGCGTCCTCGGTGACCGGGCCGATGGAGGTGCCGCCCAGGGCGGCGCCGCTGGTGAGCTGGGCGACGGTGGCGTGCTCGCCCTGGGTGACGCTCATGCCCTTCTCCTGGTGCACGTGGCCGGCCAGGAGCAGTGGGGCGCAGCCGGAGGAGACGAGGGGGCCGAAGGTGTAGGGCTGGTGGATGAGGACGACGTCGACCTCGGCGCCCTCGGCGCAGGTGGCGGCCGCGAGCCTCACGCCGATCTGCTCGCTGGTCTCGTCTCCGCGCTGGTAGCTTCCGCCGGCGGGGGTGCGTTCGGCGTCGACGTCGCCGATGACGCGCAGCCCGGCGACCTCCTGGACGCTGCCGTCGGTGACGGCCCACCCGCGGGCGCGCATCTGCTCGGCGGTCCGGGTGGAGTCGTGGTTGCCGACGGTGAAGACGCGGGCGACGCCGTCGGGCACGGCGTCGGACAGGGCGTTGACGCAGATCTGCTCGGGCTCGGAGCCGGTCATGGTGAGGTCGCCGTCGTCCATGTGGAGCTGGGCGCCGGCCAGGGCGTCGAGGCGGCCGGTGAGCGCGATCATGTCGAGGTTGCAGTGCAGGTCCGTGCTGAGGACGGCGGTGAGCCGGCCCCGCTCAGGGACGGCGAGGGCCCCGGTGCGCGGGGCAGGGGCCGGGGTGGCCGAGGGCTCGGCGACTGAGGGGGTGGGTCCGGCCGTGCCGGCGGCGGGGGTACCAGGGGCCCCGGAGGCGTCGGCGTCCCCGGTGGGGGCAGGGGTCTCGGAGGGGGTGGGTGTGTCAGGGGGCGTCGTGCCGTCCTCGGGGGCGGGCTCCTGCCCGTCGTCCTCGGGTGGGGGCACGATCCCGTGGCCCGCCTCGCGCGAGGTGGCGACCGCGACCCGGGCCCGCACGTCCTCGGTGTCGACCGCTCCCCCGCTGGCGGTGACGTCGACCGTCCCGCCGACCGCCTGAGAGGCCTGCCAGGCGGTCTCGAGGTTGGCGTCCGCCTCGTCGTAGAAGGCCGTGTTGGCGTCCACGAGGTCGGTGACGCGGCTGCCGTAGGCCGCCACGACGTCGGCCACGCGCCCGGACAGGTGCGCCTCGGCCAGCGGGGTGCCGGCCAGGACCTCGAGGCGGGCGCCGTCGCGCGTGCCCGAGCGCAGCGCCGGGACGGTGAGGGCCAGGACCATCACCGCGACCGTCGAGGCCAGGAGCGCGGAGGACAGTCCGTGCGACAGGAGGGCTCGCACGGCGTCGCGCAGCCTGCCGCCCGTGGCCAGGCGGCCGGCTGCGACGAGGCACAGCAGGAGGGAGGCGACGAGCCCCGCGCGGCGCAGCGCGTCGGCGGCCAGGGCGTGCAGGCCCGCCTCGATGGTGATCTCGGGGTGGGTGACGAGTGAGAGGTAGGCGGCGCCGTCGGTGGTGAGCAGCGCGGCGATGGAGCCCTCGGCGCCGGTGGGCACGGCCACCTCCGAGGGGATCTCCCCCAGGACGACGGCGACGCCGAGGACGCCGGCCGGGGAGCCCATCGAGACCATGCCGAGCACGCCCAGGTCGAGGGTGACCCGCGAGTCGAGGGTGGTGGACCAGTGGGCCTCGTGGGGGCCCACCGGTGAGGAGGCGGTGGCCGTGCCCACGCCGAGACCGAGGGAGACGACGGCGATGACGAGCAGGAGGACGAGGGTGCGCGTGGTGCGCCGGAAGGTGACGGTGCGCGCGTCCCACCAGCGGGCCAGGGCGCCGCCGGGGCCCGGGGTCACGGCCGGGTCCGCTGCGTCGTCGTCGGCACTGCCGGTGCCGGTGCCGTCCCTGTCTGTCACGGGCTGCTCTGAGGGCTCAGGGCGGGCTCAGGCCCGGGTGGTGGCGAGGCGGGCGGCGAGGGCGGTGACGTAGGCGGCGGTGTCCTGCCAGTCGGTCACCGCGTGGCAGGGCACGCCCAGCGCCTTGACGGGGTAGTCGTTGCCCTCGGGGTCGAGGCGGTCGCCGATGAAGAGCATGTCCTGCAGGGCGATGCCGGTGACCTCGGAGAGCCTGCGCATGCCGTAGGCCTTGTCGACGCCCTTGAGGGTGATGTCGACGCTGGTGGAGCCGCCGGAGCGGACCTCGAGGTCGGGCAGGAGGGCGGCGACGGCGTCGCGCAGGGCGCCCTTCTTCTCACCCGTGGGGTCCCAGGCCTTCTTGGCCTCGAGGGGGGCCTGCTGGCCGAGGGCGGAGAAGGTGATCTGGGAGCCGCGGTCCTCGAGGATGGGGCCCCAGGTCCGCTCCTCCCACAGGCCGAGCCCGCGGGCCGTGTCCTCCACGACGCGGAAGCCCTCGGCGACCTGCTCGGGGGTGAGGTCGTTGGCGTAGACCAGGCGCCAGTCGGCTCCGGCGGGTGAGCCGGCCTCGCCCTGGCCGAGGTCGTAGGTGTAGTAGCGGGTGCCGCAGGTGGGCATGAGGTGCAGGCGGGCGAGCTCGTCGTCGGTGGCGCCCAGGTGGGCGAGGACCTGGTCGCGGAACTGGAGGATCTGGCCGCCGGAGATGACGCAGACGGGCACGACGTCGAGCAGGGCGCGCAGGGCGCGGGCCATGGGCTCGGGCATCTGCGACTTGGAGGGGGCGAGGGTGTCGTCGAGGTCGAAGGCGACGAGGGCTGGGCTGCTCGGGGTGGCGGGGTCGGTCGTGGGGGCCATGGGGGCATTGTGGCGCACGCGCCCGCCGCACGGAAAACGTGCGGCGGGCGCGTGGGCGGGGCCGATGGGCCAGGCGGGGCTCAGGGGTCCGGTGCCTCGTCAGCCCTCCGGCTGGGCGGCGCTGTCGCGCAGGTGGGCGTGCGCCTGGGCGAAGGCGGCGGCGCGCTCCTCGTCCTCCTCACGACGCCCGCGCACGACGAGCGCGGTGACGGAGACGGCGAGGCCGCCCCAGATGATGATCATGGCGACGAGCATGAGGATGATGGCCTGGGCGGTCATGTCACTTCACCCCCTCGAGGACGTCGAGGTCGGCGGGCTGGAAGCTGTCGACGGGGGTGCGCCACCTGGCCGCGGTGAGCACCGCCGTGAGGAGGGCTCCGACCAGGAGCATGCCCCAGCCGAAGACGGCCTCGAAGGCGCCGTCGTAGCCGTAGCCGGTGGTGGCGTAGGAGTAGGCGGCCTGGACGAACATGTAGCCCAGCAGCATGGGCACGACGACGACGATGAGGACCTTCCACCACCAGCCGACCAGGCGGGTCTCGGAGACGAGGTTGAGGTGGCGCTGGAGGAGGGATGTGCGGCGCAGCACCCAGCCGATGCCCACGCACATGAGGATGGCGGAGCCGACGACGCCGATGTTGTTGATGTAGGCGTCGACGACGTCGAGGTTGTACAGGCCCGTGGTGGTGCCGAACAGGACGATGGACAGGACCGCGGAGGTGACGCCGGCGACGATGGTCGAGCGGGGCACGGACCATCCGGTCTTCTCGGAGACGGCGGGGGCGACGACCTGGAGGATCGAGATGAAAGAGGTCAGGCCCGCCATGGAGAAGGAGCCGAAGAACAGCACGCCGAAGAGCGGGCCCCCGGGCATCTGGGAGATGACGGTGGGGAAGGTGACGAAGGACAGGCCGACGCCGCTGATGCCGTCGAGCTCGCCGACGCTCACGTTCTCGACGTGGGCCATGAAGCCCAGGGTGGCGAAAACGCCGATGCCGGCGAGGATCTCGAAGGAGGAGTTGGCGAAGGCGGCGGTCAGGCCCGTGCCCACGAGGTTGGAGCGCGGCTTGAGGTAGGAGGCGTAGGTGAGCATGATGCCGAAGCCGACGGACAGGGAGAAGAAGATCTGGCCGAAGGCCGCCATCCACACGCGATAGTCCCCGAGGGCGCCCCACTGGGGGGTGAACAGGGCGTTGAGGCCGTCGGTGGCCCCGGGCAGCAGCAGGGCGCGCACGACCAGGACGAGGAACATCATCACGAGCAGCGGCAGGAAGAGGCGGTTGGCCTTCTCCACACCCTTGGACACGCCCCGGGCGACGGTGATGATGCCGAAGGCCCACACGATGACGAGGGGCACGAGGACGCCGATGACGGGGGCGGAGGAGAAGGTGGGGGCGTCGGCCAGGCCGATGTAGCCGTAGAAGAAGGAGCCGGCGTCGTCGCCCCAGGCGAGGGTGAGGGAGAAGACCGTATAGGCCAGGGACCAGCCGACGATGACGGCGTAGTACGTCATGATGACGAAGTTGATGAAGACCTGCCACCAGCCGAGCCACTCGAAGCGTCGGCTCAGGCGGCGGAAGACGGCCGGCGCGGAGCCGCGGAAGCGGTGCCCGAGGGCGTAGTCGAGGAAGAGGACGGGCAGTCCGGCGGCCAGCAGGGCGACGATGTAGGGCACGATGAAGGCGCCGCCGCCGTTGGTGTAGGCGACGCCGGGGAAGCGCCAGATGTTGCCGAGGCCGATGGCGGAGCCGACGGCGGCCATGAGGAAGCCGAGCTGGCCGCTCCACTGCTCGCGCTGGGGGCGGGGCTGCGTGGTGCTGGAGGACATGGGGACGGACCTTCCAAGGTCGTGCGTGGTGGGCGCCGCGGGTGCTCGACGGGCGGCGTTGGACCGTCCCTCCGGGGAGCGGGCGCGGTCCGGGAATGCCCGCACGCTACGCGCGTCCGCTCAGCGGAAACGCCCTGTCCCACATCCCGGGACCGGAGGGCTGTGACACACTGGGACATCCGCCCGCTCGCCGTCGGCCCGGCGCCCAGGGCCCACCGGCACCGCCGCCCGGGCCCCGGCAGCACCCACGCGGTGGGCGGACGCACCCGCACGACCTCAAGGAGAGCCATGGCCACCCCGCACATCGCCGCCGAGCCCGGAGACTTCGCCCCCGCCGTCCTCATGCCCGGGGACCCCCGGAGGGCCCAGCGCATCGCCGAGGCGGTCCTCACCGACGCCCGGCTCGTGACCGACGTGCGCGGCATGCTCGGCTTCACCGGCACCTACGAGGGCCGGCCGCTGTCCGTCATGGGCTCGGGCATGGGCCAGCCCTCCTTCACCATCTACGCCACCGAGCTCTTCAGCCAGTTCGGTGTCGAGCGCATCATCCGCGTGGGCACCGCCGGGGGCATCAGCCCCGAGGTCAAGGTGGGCGACGTCGTCATCGCCACCGGCGCCCACACGGACTCGGCGATGAACCAGCTGCGCGTGCCCGGGGTCAACTTCTCCGCCGTCGCGGACTTCCGCCTGGCGCTGGCGGCCTACGAGGCGGGAGTGGCCGCGGGCCTGGGCGAGCGCCTGCACGCGGGCACGATCCTGTCGCGCGACCACTTCTACTTCACGCCCGAGGGCCAGACGCAGGCCCTGGCGGGCTACGGCACGCTGTGCGTGGAGATGGAGGCGGCGGCCCTGTACGGCGTGGCCGCGGAGTTCGGCCGGCAGGCGCTGGCGGTGCTCACGGTCTCCGACCACCTGCTCGACCACTCCGGTGACATGAGCGCCGCTGAGCGCGAGACCCGTTTCCAGGACTCCCTGGCGCTGGCGGTGGCCGCGGCGCTGAGCTGACGGGCTGAGCAGACGGCGAGGCCGCCCGCCCCGTGAGGGGGGGGGATCGGGCGGCCTCATGCTGCGCGGGGCGGGAACGGTGCCGGTCCGCTCCCCCGGGCCGACGCAGCGGGCGGGAGGGACGGTCCGCCCGGGCGCTCAGGCGCGGCGGGCGGCCTCGTAGGCGGCGCCGACGATGCCCGCGGTGTTGAGCAGGGCGGCGGGGACGATGGGAGCCTTGAGGTCGAGCAGGGGCAGGAACTTCTCGTGGTTCTTCGACACGCCGCCGCCGACGACGAACAGGTCCGGGGAGAAGAGCATCTCGACGTGGGAGTAGTAGCGCTGCAGGCGCTTGGCCCACTTCTTCCAGGACAGGTCCCGCAGGGTCTTCTGGGCTGACGAGGCGCGCGTCTCGGCGTCGTGGCCGTCGATCTCGAGGTGGCCGAGCTCGGTGTTGGGCACGAGCACGCCGTCGACGACGACCGCCGAGCCGATGCCCGTGCCGAGCGTCGTGAGGATGACGGTGCCGGCCACGCCCTTGGCGGCGCCGTAGACGACCTCGCCCAGGCCGGCGGCGTCGGCGTCGTTGAGGGTGTGGACCGGCCGGCCCAGGTGCTCGGTCATGAGGGCGTCGATGTTGACCCCGACCCAGGACTGGTCGAGGTTGGCCATGAAGGGGATGACCCCGTGGACGATGGGGGCGGGGAAGGAGATGCCGACGGCGACCCCCTCGGGCACCTGGAGGCCCTCGATGATCTGGCGGCAGACCCCGGCGACGGCCTCGGGGGTGGAGGGCTGCGGGGTCGCGATGCGGATGCGCTCGCCGATGAACTCGCCGGTGTCGAGGTCGACGAGGGCGCCCTTGACGCCCGAGCCGCCGATGTCGATACCGCATCCGATCGTGGCCATGGTTCCTCCTGGGACTGGGTGCAGGGACGGCGGGGGCGCCGACAGCGCGAGGGTACAGCCAGCCCCGGCTTCGCGCGCGGCGATACGGGGCCGGGCTGGTGAGCGGGCGCCGGTAGGTTGACGGCCGGTAGGTTGACGACGGCGGCCGGCTCGCGGTCGCCCCCCCTCTCCGCGACTGCCCCGCACCACTCCCCCGAGCCCGCGCGACGCGCCCCATGACGACCACGTGACGACGAGGAGAGACGGATGAGCACCTTGGACTCCCCCGCCACCGTCGCCCAGCACGACGACACCACAGATGCCGCAGACGCAGCAGCCGGCGCACGGCAGGCCGCAGAGGTCCCGACCGGGGCCCGGCCGGCCGACGACGGGCTCGACGAGGCGCCCGCGGTGCCGGTGCGCGAGGGCATCGCGCACCTGTGGTCCTACTCGTGCCAGCACCTGCGCGTCCTCGGCCTCGGGGTGCTGCTGGGCCTGCTGACGACGGCGATCACCCTGGCCACGCCGATGGTCACCAAGTGGGTGCTGGACTCGCTGGGGACCGGGCTGGGGCTCGGCCGTCCGGTCGCGGTGCTCGTCTCCCTCCTCGTCGTCGGGACCCTGGCGGGTCTGGCGCAGAGCGTGCTGCTGGCCCGGCTCGCCGAGGGCATCGTCCTCCAGGCGCGCCGTGACCTGGTCTCGCGCTTCCTCCTGGCGCGGTTGGAGCAGGTCCAGCGCTTCCGGGCGGGAAAGCTCGTCACCCGTGTCACGAGCGACACGCTGCTGCTGCGCGAGGCGACGACGAGCAGCCTCGTGCAGCTCGTCAACGCGAGCGTGTCGCTGGTGGGCAGCGTCGCGCTCATGGCGGTCCTGGACTGGCAGCTGCTGCTGACGACGCTGCTCGCCCTCGTCGTCGGCGGCGGCCTCTTCGGTGCGCTCGTGCCCCAGATCGGCCGCGCGGACAAGCGGGCGCAGGACGCCGTCGGCCAGCTCGGTGCCGAGCTGGAGGGCGGGGTTCGGGCCCTGCGGACGGTGAAGTCGAGCCGGGCCGAGCAGCGCCAGATCGCCCGGGTGAGTGAGAGGGCGGAGGAGTCCGCGCGGCACGCGGTCCGCTCGGCGTGGTTCTCCGCCCTGGTGTGGTCGGTGGCCGGCGGCGGGATGCAGCTGGCGGTCATCGTCATCCTGGGCCTGGGTGCGGGGCGGGTGGCGCTGGGCGAGCTGTCGGTGTCGACGCTGGTGGCCTTCCTGCTCTACGCCTTCAACATCGTCGACCCGGTGGCCACGCTGGCGGAGGCGGTGGCGACCCTGCAGAGCGGTTTCGCGGCCGCTGCGCGGATCCGTGAGACGACCTCGTTGGAGCCCGAGTCCCCGCAGGTGGGCTCCCCGCGGGCCGCACGCGCTGGGGCGGCCGGCGAGGCGGTGCGTCGCCCTGTGGACGCCGACGCGCCGGTGCTGGCGCTGAGGGGTGTGACGGCGGGGTACGCGGACGCCCAGGCCCCGGCGCTGCACGACGTCAGCCTCGAGGTCCCCCGCACGGGGCACGTCGCGCTCGTCGGCCCCTCGGGGGCGGGCAAGACCACGGTGCTCTCCCTGCTGCTGCGCTTCATCGACCCGGTGTCGGGACGGCTCGAGCTCGACGGCGTGCCGTACGAGTCTCTGAGCCTGGATGAGGTGCGGGGCCGGATCGCCTACGTCGAGCAGGAGACGCCCGTGGTGCCCGGCACCGTGCGCGACAACGTCCTCTTCCGGGTGCCCGAGGCCTCGGACGACGAGGCGTGGGCGGCGCTGGCCGCGGTGCGCCTCGAGGGCAAGGTCCGGTCCCTGGAGGCGGGTCTTGACGCAAGCGTGGCGGAGACGAGCCTGTCCGGTGGGGAGCGTCAGCGCCTGGCGGTGGCCCGGGCGCTGGTGCAGCCGTCCGGGGGTGCTGCTGCTCGATGAGGCGACCGCCCAGCTCGACGCGGTGACTGAGGCGGCGATCCAGGCCGTCATCGAGGAGGCCTCGCGCGACGGCGTGGTGGTGACCATCGCCCACCGTCTGTCCACCGTGCTCGACGCCGACCGGATCGTCGTCCTCGAGGACGGCAGGGTGCGCGACGTCGGCACCCACACCGAGCTCGTGGCCCGGGACGCCCTCTACCGCGAGCTCATCACGGCGCTGCGTATCCACACGGAGGAGGCGGCCTTGGCCGGGGGCGCCGGCTCATACGATGGGGCCCATGATCAGTGAGGACCTGAGGGACCTGGTGGGCCGGGTGGCGGAGCACGCCCGGCGGTGGGACGACGGCGAGGACCACACGGTGGCCGCCGGGCTGCTCACCGCCTCGGGTGCGGTGGTGCTCGGCGTCAACACCTACCACTTCCTGGGCGGACCGTGCGCGGAGGTCGCTGCCCTGTCCAACCACGCCTCCTCGCGGCCGGATGACCCGGTTGTCGCCGTCGTGGCGGCGCGGGGGCCGAGCGGTGCGGTGATCCCGCCCTGCGGCAAGTGCCGTCAGGTGATGTTCGACCTGGACCCGGGCATCCGCTTCGTCGTGCGTGAGCCGAGTGGCCTGACCACCCGCACGGCGGCGGAGCTTCTTCCCTTCGCCTATGACTGGCACGCCGTCAAGGAGCCGCAGACGGTGTACATGTGGGAGGGGTATGAGCACCTGGTCCGCTCGGGCGCCAAGACCCAGACCATCCGGGTCGATGACCCGTTCTTCCCGGGTCCGGCGCGGATCGTCTTCGAGAAGGACGACGGCGAGGTGGTGGCCTTGCCCGCGACGGTCACCGAGGTGCTCCCCCTCGGGCGCGACGAGCTCACGGAGGAGATCGCCCAGCGCGACGGCTTCGCCGGCCTCGCCGAGCTCCACGAGGCGCTCGACAGGCACTACCCGGGGCTTGCTGCCGACGGGCGGGTCGACGTCGTGCGCTTCGTTCTCGGCTCAGCCGAGCCCGGGCCCGGGGAGCGGCCCGACGCCGCGCTCGGCTCTCGCGAGGTCTGACCTTTCGCGCTGAGGCCTGAGGTCTCCTCTCAGGCCTCGGCGTGAGGGCTCAGGCCTCGGCGAGGGCTGGCACTCGCCGGTACCCGTAGAGGTCGTGCTGGACGCCGTTGACCTGCAGCTCGTCAGCCCCGTCGGGGTGGGCGACGCGGATGGTGCGGCGTACGCCTCGTCGATGATGACGGCGTCGAAGCCGGCCTCGCGCAGTCGGGAGGCCAGGGCGTCGAGGTCGTCGACGAGCACGTGGCGACCGACGCTGCCCGAGCGGTACTCGGAGGTGGCGTGGTGGACCGCGAGGGCGCCGTCGCCGTCAAGCTCGGCCCACTGCGGGCTCGGTGCGTACGGCGGCCTCAGGCCCAGGGCTGCGGCGAGGCAGTGCCAGCGGGCCGTGTGGGCGGTGAGGAGCATCTGCTGGACGGTGACAGCCATGGCGCTCCTTGCTGCAGGTTGGCGACGGCACAGCGGTCTGCGTCCGGGGGAGGCGGGTGGTCGGACTGTGCCGCGACAGCGCCCACCCGGCGTCGCGGCACGGAGTCAGCCGTCGCGCCTCACTGGGAGTCGTCGCGGGGCGGGCGGGCGAGGTAGGCCCGAAGGGCGTTCTCGACCAGCCTCGACAACGACGTGCCCTCGTCGATCGCCCGGTGCTTGGCCGCGCGCGCCAGCTCGGGCGGGACGTACACGTTGAGCTGCTGCTTCTCACTCATACCTGAATGCTAGCAAACCGGCTTGGCGTTATCGTCATTCGCTGCGGCCAGCCCGCGGCCCAGCTGACCCCTGCACCGGGGCGCCGAGCCATCAAGCCAACGACTCAGGCCGCACGTTTCGATGGCCAAGATCTGGAAACCAACTTTCGGCGCATGGTTCACCGCATCCCAGAGCCAAGCCAGGACATAATCCACTCAGCCCCCAAGATCTCGTCGTACATGATTGAGCCCGCACAGCTACTGGACTCATTCCAGGCGCGAGCCCGCGTTCCTTGGACGCCCTGCGCCTGGCGACCGCTATCGACGTACAGGCAACACTGTAGTCACCTACGACGTGCGGTTGGCTTCGGCCCGGCATGGTTGCGCTCAGCCCCTCTGAAGTAGGCTGTCTCAGGCTTGACGGAGCAGTGATGTCAGGAAGGATCACCGCCTCCTCCACACCTGGGGTGCAACAGATGTACGGCGCGAGAGAGTCCACGATGAGGCTGTCACTACGCCGCCGGCTATCGACGGCGACTATCCCCGTCGAAGGATTCCGAAGTCGTGAAGCCCTCCCTCACCATGATGCGGCTCGCCACCACGAGCGCATGTGCGCCAGGAACGGGACACTCTTGTCGCGATAGTCCTCACAGAGTAACCCGGCTGACAGGAGGCGCATCTCAAGGAATCCGGCCCGCACCTCCGCATCTGGTTTCCCCCAAGGGCGACCGTCGCGCCCTGAGATTCGATAAGCGGCGGCGACAGAGCCAGCCGGATAGGCGGCACAACTGGCAACGCAAGCAGCGAACATCGCTTGGGGAATTCATGGCCACCCCGATTCCTTCAGTAGTCTAGGAGCATGCATCTTCCATTACATGCACAGGACACCACGCTGACCAATGAGCAGGCGAAAATACTCGACGACGAGTTCTTCCGCTCCGACCCACTCGCCCACTTCTCGTCGCGAGTCTCGATGCTGCTCGAAACAGCACGATCGAACTACGAGGCAAGCCCAAAGAGCGAGCCTGAGTTCTTCAAAGCACTTGGTCTTGACAACGCAGATTCGGCACTCAAGTTCGACACTCAGCACCGCAGCATCCAAGTCGCGATCGACGCGTTGTCTCTCCGCCATCAGGCAGCCGAAGCCCTGATCCGGTTCATCTATGCGCGAGTCGCCGCGGAGCCGCGGCGTGGCGATGCGAAGTGCACCTGGCTGGCCATCGCCGACAGCCCAACTCGCATGATCGAAGTCATCGAAGCCAGCAAGGCGACACTCGACGCCGACCAGCACCGATTCCTCCAACTGCTCTTTCCGCCTGCCACTGAGGTTAAGGGGCCAGCCGTGAGGGCTGCTGAGTCGGCGGTGGCATGGGTGAATCACGCCGTGTGGCTGCTGACAAGCGACGAGCTTTCCATCAACGCGGCACACAACAAGCTCAAGCACGGTCTGGCGACATCGGCACGCGGGGACGTGCGCACTGAGTTGATCACGACGCCACCGAACGAGGACGGCACCATCCCCACCAGCGCGTTCGGAGAAGGCAAGTCAACACCTCTCTTTGACCGCCCGATGCTCACGTATCTCAGCCGACCACCCAAAGAGCTGCGACAAGGACTGGAAGTTACCTCCCTTCGCGTCGACCTTCCCGTGGTGCTGGCCGAGACCTGGATGATGGCGAATGTCTACGCTACAATGTTCCACGTCGCAGCCCTCGAACACTATGGCAAGAGACTCCCAGAGGATGTTGCCCCATACCCCGCCCTCGTCGTTGGACGTCAGCCTGATCAGCTCATCGGAGACCGTCTCCTTGGGTATCGTTCGGCGGTCACGTTGCCGCCCGACGGGAAAAGTTCACCGCGCCCATCCGGGATTCTTTTCTTCAAACAGTTCTGGCCAATGAGGATTGATTTTGAAAGCAAGACCGAATGCATGATCGTTGACGGGTAGCGAGCGACTCAGATCAGTTGAACTGGAACTTCCGGTATGAGCCCTGTACATTGAAACGCCGCCCTTCCTTGCGCCGTTGCAGAAGCTCCGTAACGGTGTCTATATCATCCGGCCGCATCCCAAGTTCCCGACATTTAGCTCGCACCTGATCGACAGTAATCGACACCCAACGGTCCGGTCGGTTCATCATGTCCGCCTTGAGCTTGTCTATCTCGTTCCATTTCAGTCCTGACGAGTAGCCGGCCGACATCGTAGTGACGTACTCGAGAATCCCGCCCACCCCGTTCGGCAGCGGCTCCTGCCGATCTGCCGGCTCTGCGACAGGCTGAGGATCAACCGCGTACCCCTGAAACAGTTGGACGGGGTTGGCATCCTCAATCCACTCCGCTGTCTCACGCTGATCCCACTCGACGACCACGAGCGCGTCCGCATCGATGTCCCACAGTTTGTTCAAGTGCTCGCGGTCGGGCCAGGCGTAGAGCACTCGGTGCCCAGAGAGTGATCCCAATGACAGCCCTCGCCAACTAAGGTGCGTTACTCCTGGCCGAGCCGCCAGTTGCTTCAGGCTCTCACTGTCGAATCGCTTCTGTGGTGTCACCACGATGACGGATCGGCCGGACCGCTCGAGCAACCACCTGATCGCACGCTCGATCTGAGGCTCGCGCGAAGTCTCGCCTTCGGTGAGCCGCGAGATCGCGACAGGGAACGTATATGCGTCGGATGTCATGTCTTCCTCCAAACTTCGGCGTTTGAGCCCACAATACGGTTGGCCTCCGACATCTTGAGCAGCGTCGGTGAAGAAGGCGACCAGGTCACCACAAGCGCCACCGAAGACTCAACCGGCTCCAGGTACCGCAGTACCGTGACTACACCGCGGCTACTACCTCCTCCGACACCTCCTGGGTCCGCTACTCACCAACACTCGTCGTGAATAATGCGCGTGAGGGGTCGGCCGTGATTCAGGTAAGGATGTCCGCCGACGGTGGGCACGGTCCGAGGTATGGGAAGCAGGTTGTCGATGTCCACGAAGGCGAATATTGCAGCGAAGTACGCCTAGGCACATGCGATGGTGTCGAAGAAAGGCAAGCGCCTGTTGCTGTACGAGGCGGTCGCAGTCACGGGTGTGGTTTCTCAGGATATGGGTGATAGTTGGGGGCTTCTGGGGTGGTACTTCTGCTTGGTTGTGGGGATGAACCTCTCCAGCGGTAGTAGTGGCAGGAGTGTTGATCCTCGTGTGCGTCTGGCGATCGCCAGGTGGCCCAATGACGCCCCGTGTGGGGCGGTGAGCTCGTTCTGTGATCAGGAGGGCATCAGCCGCAGGACGTTCTACATGCTGCGTGTCTGGGCCCGGGCCGGGGGGCGAGGAAGCGGCCATTGAACCGCGTTCCAGGCGCCCGATCCACAGCCCCACTCGTATCAGCGACCAGGTCTGCCACCAGGCTTTCGACGTGCGCTCGGCGCTGGAGCGCTCGAGTCTAGACCACGGGTCCGTCAGCGTGCATGACAAGATGGTCTCGATGGGCCTGCAGGCACCCTCATCAGCGTCGCTGGCCCGCGTCTTGCGTGCCGAGGGCATCGCCCGCACAGACGCGTCCAAGCGCCCCCACGCGCGGCGTGGAAGCGTCTTGGTGGTGAAGGGAGTGTGTGTCCACGTTGCGGCGGGTGCCGCGGCGTGGCTGTGATAGTAGGTGCTGTCGGCCTAGACGGGCAGGCGTCGTGGATGTTGTCCCGGTGTGGGAGGGTGTGGCCAGTGCCAGTGGCCCCATGAGGAGGTGCGGCTCCGAAGGGTCGTCTCGCCCGCACCATGAGCGCGGCGCGGACGAGTCCCCCGCTTGATGGCATACTTGTTAAGGCACTGCGCGGCCGCGAACGCCTTCATGCTGATCCCCATACGTGCATGCTGGCGCGGGATCGCCCACTCGCGAGCTCCCGTGCCGGATACCGTCGACCTGCCCATCCCGTTGACGGAGTGTCGGCCGAGCCGGCGGTGTGTCTCAACAAGGACTTCTGCTGTGGAACACAGATCACGTCGCTCTTCATCCTGACCACCCCTATGAGTCGTCTCATGAGTGAGGGGCGCACCACGGCATCCGTGCATCCTTAGACTTTCGCCGAGCAAGGTGGCGGCTTCGATAGAGCCGTGCCCTTAGCCAGCGTAGCGCTCGAGAGTGGTGCTGAGGTAGGCGGTGAAGTCATCGCGGAGAGTTATGGGGCTGACGATGCGGGCGTCGGGGCCGAGACGGAGGAGGATGGTCATGGCGTGGAGGTGATCAACAAACTCGAGCTCCAAGAAACTCCAGCCGTCGGGGTCGGGTGGCGGTGAGGTCGGTTCCCGTTCGCCGGCTCGGATGACCCACTCGTGCGCGTCGCTCCACCTGGTGTCCCGGACCCACGCGGTCGCGGTCACGGCGGTGAAGCCGTCGAGGAACCTCTCGCGCTGCGCCCGCCACTCGGCCGCCACGCCAACTGTGTCGCCGCTGCACGGCTCTGGCAGCATCTCTGCGCGGTCGATGCGGGAGACTTTCGTGAATCCCAGCTCGCCCTCCGTCGTCGCGCAGAGGTACCAACTGCGGGTCGCGCTCACCAGCCCATGCGGTTCCACTACCGCCACCCTGGTGGAGGACCGTGTCTTGTGCCGGTACTCGATCTGTAAGCGACGCTGCGCGAACACCGCATTCTGGACGATACGGAACGTGTCGCCATTCTGCTCCTGCTCGGGCTGCGGGAGCCAGCCCTGCGGGTCGATCACGATCCGCTCTGCGACCGTGGCGGACTGATCGCGGTACGTCTCGGGAACAGCAGCAAGGAGCTTGCGCAGCCCTGAGGCGAGCGCGTCGCCGAGCCCGAGAGAGTCTGCACCCCAGGCGGTGACACCGGCGAACAGGGCGCGGCTCTCCTCGCTGCTGAGCGCGGTCACATCGGTGCGGTAGTCGGGAAGCAGACGCACGCCGCCGTTCGGTCCTCGCTCGCAGTAGACCGGCACGCCTGCTGCGGAGAGCGCTTCGACATCACGGAGGATCGTGCGCCGGGAGACTTCCAACCGTTCAGCTAACTCGACCGTTGAGAGCCCACCGTGAGCGCGAAGGAGCCAGATGATCGACAGCAACCGGTCCGCGCGCATCTGCCCATCATCGCAGGTACATGACAGAAGATGTCATGAATGGTTCGTAGCGTGCGGAGGCGGCAATGATCCTCCCGTCCTCTTGCCACCTATCGAAAGGAACCTTCATGCCTACATTCTCACCGAACAGCGTCATCCTCTACGTCTCCGACGTGGAGGCCAGCACCGAGTTCTACCGGTCCGTCCTCCGCACCGAGCCGTTGGAGACCTTCGAGGGCTTCGCCGTGTTCGCCCTCTCCGACACGATCACTCTCGGCTTACAAGCCGCTGACCAGATAGACCCGAAAGCCGAACCTCACATCGGCGGCAGTGAGCTCTCCCTCAGCGATGTGGACCGAGAGACCGTCGACCAGCTCTACGCAGCCTGGACCGCGGCCAGCGTACCGATCGCGCTCGAACCGACGGAACTCGCCTTCGGCTACACCTTCGTCGCCACGGACCCCGATGGCCACCGCCTCCGCGTCTGCGCAACCGACACCACCGGACTGGGTTAACGATGGCCCACAGCGTGCCCAGAGAAGTCTCGACGTGCAGGGCCGGGGTGATTCTCGGCCCTGCACAGCTTGGCGGGGGCACGGGAATTGTCCTGAGTGCGTTGAGGGCTTCTGTCGTTGGGAACGAGGATGGAGTGATGCCGAAGGAACAGGCTGTGATGTTTGCGCACCGCTCGAAGCGGGCGAGGACCCCCACGTGTCACGGATCCCTAGTCAGAAACTGATGCTACTGCGCGCTTCCGCAGAATCACGCGGTTTCCCTGAGGCCTTCAGAGCCCGGAGACGGCTCTGACTAGGGATGAGTGACACGCACCTGGTCCAGGCACGCAAAAGGCCCGGACCTCTAGGTCCGGGCCTTGGTGGAGCTAGGGGGATTCGAACCCCCGACCTCTTCCATGCCATGGAAGCGCGCTACCAACTGCGCCATAGCCCCGGGCGACCGCCGTCAGTGCAGCGGGTCGTGGAGCTAGGGGGATTCGAACCCCCGACCTCTTCCATGCCATGGAAGCGCGCTACCAACTGCGCCATAGCCCCGAGTGCGGGCACCGTCCCTTGCGGGCGACGCGGACTACTTTATGGACTCGCCCGCCGCCCGGGCAAATCTGCCGCGAGTGCCGTACCTCACCCCTTGAGCGCCGTCGGCCCAGGCAGGGAGCCCGGCAGGTTCCAGCCGACCAGCATCCAGCCCGGCGCGCGCCTCGAGCGCCGCAGGACGGCGTGGTGGCAGTTGTCCAGCCCCCGCAGCCCGAACCAGGCCGAGGGGTCCAGGCCCAGCAGCCACGAGGCCCCCAGGGTGATGGCGGCCCCGTGGGCCACGGCGACGACGACGTCCCCCTCCCCCGCCTGCTCAGCCAGAGCGGCCAGGGCCCTGCCGACGCGCTCGGCGACTCGCGCCCGGGGCTCGACGCCGACGCCCTCGGGGTCCTGTCCGGCTCGCCAGCGCTCGTGCTGCTCGGGCCACCCGGCCTCGATCTCGGCCCCGCTCAGCCCCTCCCAGGCGCCGAAGGAGCGCTCGGCCAGCCCCTCGACGCTCCCCACGCCCAGGCCGGTGAGCCGGGCCAGGGCCCCGGCGGTCTCCTGGGCACGGCCGAGCGGGGAGGCGGCCAGCAGGGTCGGCCCCAGCGCGGCCAGGCCGGGGGCGGCGGCCTCGGCCTGCGCACGCCCCACCTTGTTGAGGGGGACGTCCACCTGCCCCTGGACGCGCAGGGCGGCGTTGTAGTCGGTCTGGCCGTGGCGCCACAGGACGAGGTCGGTCACGCGGCCGCCGTCAGTCGTCGGCGTCCACGGCAGCAGCCTCAGCGAGGTCCGCGGGTAGCTCGACGAGGGGACAGTCCTTCCACAGGCGCTCGAGGGCGTAGAACTCGCGGTCCTCGGTCTGCTGGACGTGGACCATGACGTCGCCGTAGTCGAGCAGGACCCAGTGGGCCTCCTCGAAGCCCTCGCGCATCCGGCGCTTGGAGCCGGCCTTGAGCAGCGCCTCGTCGATGGCGTCGACGATGGCGCGCACCTGCCGGTCCGTGGCGCCGGAGGCGATGAGGAAGACGTCGGTGAGGGCCAGGCGCTCGGAGACGTCGATGGCGATGATCTCGTCGGCCTTCTTCTCCGCGGCCGCGCGGGCGGCGGTCAGTGTCAGGGCCAGGGCCTCGGGAGTGGCGGTCACGTGTGCCTCCTGGGCGGTCAGATGATGAGGGCCTCGAGCGAGGCGAGGAGCGTCCGCGCAGCGAAGACGTTGCCGTTGCGCACCAGGACGAACCACACGATCGTCGCCAGCACGAGGACGACGACGAGGACCACGAGGGCGATGAGCAGTGTACGGGCCATCCCCCGCCTGCCCTGCTCCTCCACGGGGGCCGCGATCTCCTCGAGCGCCTCATCAACCTCCTCGGCGGGCTGCGGGTCCGCAGTCTCCTCGGGCTCCGCGGCCTGCTCGGGCGTGGCGGCCGAGGCGGGCGCCTCCTCGGCCGCGCCGGCGGGGGCGGCGGTGTCGCGCAGCGCCTTCCACTGGGGGTTCTCGATGCCGGAGAAGGCGTCGTCAACGGGCTGGACGGCGCTGAGCTCACCGGTGTCGAGGTCGACGGTGCGCACACCCTGCACCGTGGCCGGGATGCGCACGATGGGGCGTCGGGCGGGCGTCGAGGGGGACGGGGAGGCCGTGTCCTCGTCGGCCGCCTCGGCGTCGGGCTCCTGGTCACCCACCGTGGCGGTGCTCTCAGCGGGCTCGGCGTCCTCGAGGAGGTCCCCCGCTCCAGCGGGCAGTCCCGACGCCGGCGTCTGCTCGGCGTCGTCAGGCCGGGTCACGTCCTCGGGCAGCGAGGGGGTCTGAGGGTGGGAGGGCGCGTCCTGCAGTGCGACGGCGCCGAAGAGGGAGCGGCGCTCGGGCACCGCGGGCCTGGCCTCCTCGGCCTCCTCAACGCCGGTGCCCGCAGCACCGGGGTCCACAGCGCCGGCGCCACCGGTACTGGACTCCGCCGCCTGCCCCGGGGCCGCGTCAACGCTCTCGTCGCCCGCAGGCGCGGCAGCCAGGTCGAGCGCCCCCATGACCCCGGTCTCGAGGGCGGCGATCGCCGTCATCTCCTCCGAAGAGTACCTCGCAGCGCCCTGCTGCCCCACGGCCGCCCCGCCCAGCAGTGGCGCGGCGTCGTCGGAGCCCTCGCCGGCCGGCGCGTCGTCCAGGTCGGGGATGACGACGGGCCCGGCGGGCCCGGAGACGGCGGGGACGCCGGCGAGGACCGCCATGCTCTCCCCCGCCAGCGTCGGGTCCTGCAGGGCCTGGGCCTGCTCCTCCGTGATCTCCCCGGCGGCGATGGCCGCCCGCAGCGCCTCGGCCTCCTCACGCAGGCGCCGCATCTCACGGCGGGTGAGCAGTGGCTGCTGCCCCGTGAGGTAGGCCTCGCGCTCGGCGGCGCGCTCAGCCTGGCGCTGCTCGCGCCGGGAGCGGCGCGGGGCGCTGGGCTGCTCGCGGTTGACGTCGGTGGACTCGCTCACCGTCGTTCTCCTTCCTCGTGTGCTGAGCGTGCGGACTGCTCGCGCACGACGTGGGCCGTCATCGACGTCACCTGGGACTGCCGGTGGGGCCGGTAGAGGCCGTACTTACGGATGTACTGCACGACGCCGTCGGGCACCAGGTACCACACGGGTGCCCCACGGGACACGCGCTCACGGCAGTCGGTCGAGGAGATCGCCATGGCGGGGACCTCGAGGAAGTCCACGCGGTCCTGCGGCAGCCCCGAGTCGGTCAGGACGTGGCCGGGCCGGGTGACACCCACCAGGCGGGCCATGTCGAGGATCTCCTCGTTGTCCTTCCAGGTGAGGATCTGCGCCAGGGCGTCCGCACCGGTGATGAAGTACAGCTCCGCGCCCGGGTACTCGGCGGCGATGTCGTGCAGGGTGTCGATCGTGTAGGTGGTCCCGCCGCGGTCGATGTCGACGCGCGAGACCGTGAAGCGGTTGTTGGAGGCCGTGGCGATGACCGTCATGAGGTAGCGGTGCTCGGCGGCCGAGACCTTGCCGCTCTTCTTGAAGGGCTGCGCCCAGGTGGGCACGAAGATGACCTCGTCGAGGCCGAAGACGTTCTGCACCTCGGAGGCGGCCACGAGGTGCCCGTGGTGGATGGGGTCGAAGGTGCCGCCCATGATGCCGATGCGCAGGGGCCGGGATCCGTCAGGCACGTGCCGTCCCCTCCCCGCCGCTCGTCACGGCTCGTCCTTGCTGCTGCCGCGCAGGGCACGCGGTGGCCCCATCCTGCCACGACAGCCCCGACGCCCCCGGTAGCGCAACGCCTGCCGCGGCGCGCTCCCGCACCGGGCGACGTCGTCAGCCGCCGTCGAGCGACGCACCCCGGTTCACCGGGGAGCAGATGTCTGACCTATGCTGTCCGGGCCCTGACCACACGCCGCCTCACGCCTCAGCACCGCCGCTGACCACCCGGTCCCCGCACGCGGCCACCGGCCCCGGGCCGGCAATCACCACGGACCACCACCGCCAGAAGGAGCACGTCGCCCATGCCCCACGACACCCACGCCCCCCGCACCACGGGCCGCGTCACCATGCCCATCCAGGAGGGCATCGACGACCAGATCCGCGAGCTCGCCACCGCGCTGGGCGCCGACGCCGTGCGCAACTCGGACGGCACCTGGCTGCCCGAGATCGCCTCCGAGCTCGTCGACAAGGTCTACTCCACCTACTTCCCGGCCCGCGGTGACCAGGAGTGGGCCCTGGCCCACCCCGACACCCTCGTCAACCAGTACCTCATGAGCGCGCGCGTGACCGCCATGGGTGAGGGCCCGCTCGACATCGACGTCCTCGACGGCTACTTCCGCGAGCAGTTCGTGCCCTGCTACGAGCGCGTCGAGCGCTTCTGGGAGGTCATCGACCGCACCAGCGGCGAGGTGGTGCCGCCCAGCGGCTGGAGCGTGGACGAGTCCACCGGCGTGCTCACCATCGCCGAGCCGACCCCGTGGCACGAGTACACGGTCGGCTTCCTGGCCGACCAGGTGTGGGACACGACCCAGATGTACAACTACATCACCAACGGCTGGGGCGAGACGGACCCCACGCGCGTCAAGGAGCGCCCCTACGACGTGCGCAAGAACGGCGTGTGGGAGCACGCCCAGCAGGCCCTGCGCCAGTGGCTCGAGGCCCACCCGGAGGTCGACGTCGTGCGCTTCACGACGTTCTTCTACCACTTCACCATCACCTTCAACACGCACGGCAAGGAGAAGTTCGTCGACTGGTTCGGCTACTCCGCCTCCGTCTCGCCCGAGGCCATCGACGCCTTCGAGGCCGAGTACGGCTACGCGCTGCGCGCCGAGGACTTCATCGACGGCGGCCACTACAACAACCCCTTCCGCATGCCGAGCCCGCGCTTCCGCGACTGGATCAGCTTCCAGTCCCGCTTCGTGGCCTCCAGGGCGAAGGGGCTGGTGGACATCGCCCACGAGGCCGGCCGCGAGGCCATGATGTTCCTGGGCGACAACTGGATCGGCACCGAGCCCTTCGGGGAGCACTTCGCCTCCATCGGGCTGGACGCCGTCGTCGGCTCCGCCGGCTCCGCGGCCACGACCCGCCTCATCGCCGAGATCCCCGGCGTGCGCTACTCCGAGGTCCGTTTCCTGCCCTACTTCTTCCCGGACGTCTTCAACCACGACGGCGGCGACCCGGTCGGTCAGGCCAACGACTCCTGGCTCACCTCCCGGCGCGCCATCGTGCGCAAGCCCCTGGACCGCATGGGCTACGGCGGCTACGTGTCCCTGGCGCTGGAGTTCCCGGAGTTCATCGAGCGCATCACCGACATCTGCCAGGAGTTCCGCGACATCCACGAGCAGTCCGGCGGCGAGCTGCCCGAGAACGCCCCCTTCACGGTCGGCATCCTCAACGCCTGGGGCTCCCTGCGCTCCTGGCAGACGCACATGGTCGCCCACGCCCTGTGGTACAAGGCCGTGTACTCCTACGTCGGCGTCATCGAGGCGCTGGCCGGCCTGCCCTTCACGGTCCGCTTCCTGTCCTTCGACGAGGTGCGTGAGCACGGCGTGCCCGAGGAGGTCGGCGTCCTCATCAACGCCGGCGCCGCCGGCACCTCCCACTCCGGGGCCGAGGCCTGGGCCGACGGGCGCCTGGCCGAGATCCTGCGCGAGTGGGTCGCCGCCGGGCACGGCCTCATCGGTGTGGGCGAGCCCGCCGCCTACGACAAGGGAGGGTCCTTCATCCAGCTCTCGGACGTCCTGGGCGTCGACCGTGAGCGCCAGCTCACCCTCAACACGGACCGCTACCCCACCCTGGTCGAGGACCACGTCATCACGGCGGACCTGGAGCGGGCCTCCTCCTTCGACGACGGTGAGGGTGCGGGCGGCGACGTCTACGCGGCCAGTGAGCGCACGCAGGTGCTCTCCTACGACGACGGCACGGTGAAGATCGCCGCCAACACCTTCGGCGCGGGCCGGGCGGTCTACTTCTCCGGCCTGCCGTACTCCTTCACCAACTCGCGCACCCTGCAGCGCGCCCTGTACTGGGCGGCCGGCCGTGAGGACCTGCTGCGCACGTGGTTCACCACCCACCCGGCCACGGAGGTCGCCTGGTACCCGGGGCGCCGCAAGATGCTCGTGACCAACAACGCCTACGAGGCCGTGACGACGACGGTGCTCGGTGACGGGCGCGAGTGGGAGCTGACGATCGAGCCCATGGGCTCGGCCTGGGTCGACGTCGACTGACCCGCACCCCGGGTGAGGGGCGCGTGAGCGGCCGTCAGGGCCTCACGTGCCCCTCGCCCTCGACGAGCCACTGGGTGGTCGTCAGCGCGGCCAGGCCCATGGGGCCGCGGGCGTGGAGCTTCTGGGTGGAGATGCCCAGCTCCGCGCCGAGGCCGAGCTGGCTGCCGTCGGTGAAGCGCGTGGAGGCGTTGACCATGACGACGGCGCAGTCCACGCCCGTGGTGAAGTCGTTGACCACGCGCAGGTCCTGGGCGAGGACGGCCTCGGTGTGCCCGGTGGAGTAGCGGCGCACGTGCTCGGTGGCCTCGTGGACGTCGGCGACGACGCGCACGGCCAGGTCGAGGCTGCCGTACTCGGTGGCCCAGTCCTCCTCGGTGGCGGCCACGAGCGCGTCCGCCCCGGTGCCGGGCGCAGCGAGCACGGCGCGGGCGGCGTCGTCGGCGTGGAGGGTGACGCCGCGCTCCCACAGGGCCCGGGCCGCCCGGGGCAGGAAGGCGTCGGCGACGGCCTCGTGGACGAGGAGCGTCTCGGCGGCGTTGCACACGCCCACGCGCTGGGTCTTGGCGTTGACGATGATGCCGACGGCGTCCTCCAGGTCCGCGGAGGCGTCGACGTAGACGTGGCAGTTGCCCGAGCCGGTCTCGATGACGGGAACGGAGGAGGTCTCGACGACGGTCTTGATGAGGCCGGCGCCGCCGCGGGGCACGAGGACGTCCACGAGGCCGCGGGCCCGCATGAGGGCCCTGGCCCCGGCGCGCCCGGCGGGGTCCACGGTGGCGACGAGGTCGGGGCTGAGGCCGCAGCCGGCCAGCGCCGCGCGCAGGACCTTGACGATGACGGCGTTGGTCGCCTCGGCGGCGCTGCCGCCGCGCAGGATGACGGCGTTGCCGGACTTCAGGGCCAGGGCGGTGACGTCAACGGTCACGTTGGGCCTGGCCTCGTAGATCATGCCGACGACGCCGAGCGGCACGCGCCGGCGCCGCACGCGCAGGCCGTTGGGCAGCGTCTGCCCGTCGATGATCTCGCCGACGGGGTCGGGCAGGGCGGCGATCTCGCGCACGGCAGCGGCGATGGCGGCCAGGCGCCCGGCGTCGAGGGCGAGGCGGTCGATGAGGCCCTCGCTCATGCCCTGGGCGCGGGCGCGGGCCGTGTCCTCGGCGTTGGCGGCGAGGACGCGGTCGGTGGCGTCCACGAGCGCGTCCGCGAGGGCGTGCAGGGCGGCGTCCTTGTCCTGGCGGGTGAGCGGGGCGAGCTGTCGCTGGGCGCGGCGGGCGGCGGTGGCGGCCTCGGTCACGAGCAGGGCCGCGCGCTCGGCGTCGTCGTGTGTCATGCCTGCACTCTAGGTGAGGAACCTGTCACGGATCCCTGGTCAGGGCTCTGCGGCAGTCGTACGAGCCGCGGAGTTCCGCGGCTCCGGTCACACGGCGAGGTCTCTGACCAGGGATGGGTGACACCCCCGCCGGGGCCGCTGTCAGCCCTGGGCGGTGCGGGGCAGCTCGGCGAGGTCGTCGCGGTGGATGACGGGGGTGACGTGGTCCGGTGCGGGGGCGCCGTCGCGGCGGGCCGCCAGGACCTCGCGCAGGTCGGCCGCCGAGTAGCGGCAGATGCCGCGGGCGAGCAGGCCCGCCGCGCCGACGACCTCGATGACGGAGCCGGACTCGAACTCCCCGTCAACGCCGACGACACCGGGCAGCAGCAGGGACTTCTTGCCGACCGTCACCGCCCGGGCGGCACCGTCGTCCACGAGGACCCTGCCCTGGGGCAGGGAGGCGTGCGCCATCCACAGGCGCCTGGACGGGCGGTGCGGGCCCGTCGGCAGGAACCACGTGCCCTTGTCCGCCGGGACCTGCTGGCCGCCGAGGACCTCGACGGCGTCGGCGGCCGAGGCGATGATCGTGGCGGTGCCGGAGCTGCAGGCGAGGGTGGCGGCCTGGACCTTGGTGCGCATCCCGCCGGTGCCGAGCGAGGAGCCGCGCCCCGTGACGTCCACCGCGGCCAGGCGGGCCGGGTCCGTCACGAGACGGATCGGGCTCGCCCCGGCCGATCCCGGGCGGGCGGTCCACAGGCCGTCGACGTCGGTGAGCAGGATGAGCAGGTCGGCGGCCACGAGGTGCGAGACGAGGGCCGCCAGGTGGTCGTTGTCGCCCAGGTTGAACTCGGTGTTGGCCACGGCGTCGTTCTCGTTGACGACGGGCACGGCCCCCATGGACAGCAGCGCGTCGAAGGTCTCGCGCACGGTGCGGTAGTGGTCGCGCACGGCCACGTCGTGGGCGGTGAGCAGCACCTGGGCGGCGACGAGCCCGTGCACGCTCATGGAGGCCTCCCAGCGCCCCATGATGCGGCTCTGGCCCACGCTCGCCGCGGCCTGCAGCAGGCGCAGCTCGGTGGGGCGCTGGGCCAGGCCCAGGGTCGGCAGGCCGGCGGCGACGGCACCGGAGGCGACGAGGACGACGTCGTGGCGGCGCCGGCGCAGGCCCGCCACCAGGGCCGAGATGACGTCGATGCGGTTGAGGTCGAGCCCGCCGTCGGGGCGCGTGAGGGAGGAGGAGCCGATCTTGAGCACGATCCTCGCGCCCCGGGGCAGGCTGTCGGGGCGCCGGCCAGTGCCGGCCGGCGTGAGGGCGTCGGGGGCCTCCACGGCGCTCAGTCCTCCCCGTCCCAGCTCGACGCGTCCGTCCACAGGCCCTCGGCGGCCTCGTCGCGCAGCTCCTGGCGAGCGGCCTCCTTGGCGTCCATGGACGCGTGGTACTGGCGACGGCGCTCGACGTTCGTGCGACGGCTGTAGTCCTCCACCCGCACGTCCGTGCCCCGGGCGCCCAGGAGCTCGGCCCCGGCGGTGACGGTGGGCTCCCAGGTGAACAGGACCCCGCCCTCGACCTCGCCGATGAGCACGGAGTCGCCGGCGTGGGCGCCGGCCTTGACGAGCTCGGTCTCGACGCCGGCGGTGGCCAGACGGTCCGCGAGGTATCCGACCGCCTCGTTGTTGGTGAAGTCGGTCTGGCGCACCCACCGCTCCGGCTTGTCCCCGCGCACCTGGAGGACCTCGCCCTCTCCCGGGTAGTGGATCCGGCGCACGGTGGCGACCGCCTCCTTGGTGCGGCGTCCGACGGCGGTGGGGCGGATGACCTCGCGCACCGGCTCGAGGGCGGCGGGGGCGTCCCGGCGGGCCTGCTCCACCAGGGCGGCGAGGGCGAAGCTGAGCGGGCGCAGCCCGGTGCGTGCCAGGGCCGAGACCTCGAAGACGGGCAGGCCGCGGGCGGCGACGTCGGCGCGCACGAGCTCGGCCATGGCCGCGCCGTCGGGGTCGTCGACCTTGTTGAGCACGACGACGCGCGGGCGCTCCATGAGGGGCGCCCGCCCCGTGAGGGCCGGGTCGTTCTCCGCCTGCCCCAGCTGGGCGCTGTAGGCGGCGAGCTCGGCCTCGATGGTGTCGAGGTCGGCCAGCGGGTCGCGGCTGGCGTCGAGGCTGGCGCAGTCCAGGACGTGGACGATGACGGCGCAGCGCTCGATGTGGCGCAGGAACTCCAGGCCCAGGCCGCGCCCCTCGGAGGCCCCGGGGATGAGGCCCGGCACGTCCGCGACCGTGTAGCGCGACTCGCCCGCCTCGACGACGCCGAGGTTGGGCACGAGCGTGGTGAAGGGGTAGTCGGCGATCTTGGGACGGGCGGCGCTCATCGCGGCGATGAGGGAGGACTTGCCGGCGCTGGGGTATCCCACGAGGGCGACGTCCGCGATGGTCTTGAGCTCGAGGACGACGTCGCGGCGCTCACCCGGCTCACCGAGCAGGTGGAAGCCGGGGGCTCGCCGCTTGGAGGAGGCCAGCGAGAAGTTGCCGCGCCCGCCGGTGCCGCCCGCGGCGGCGACGCAGGTGGCGCCCGGCTCGACGAGGTCGGCCAGGACGTTGCCGTCGCTGTCCTTGACGACGGTGCCCTCGGGCACGGGCAGCAGGAGGTCGTCGCCGTCGACGCCACGGCGCCAGTCCCCCATGCCGGGGGTGCCCTTGCCGGCACTGCGGTGGGGTGAGCGGTGGTAGCTGAGCAGGGTGGTGACCTGGGGGTCGGCGACGAGGACGACATCGCCGCCGTGGCCGCCGTCGCCGCCGTCGGGGCCGGCCAGGGGCTTGAACTTCTCACGGTGGATGGACGTGCAGCCGTCGCCGCCGTCGCCGCCGGCGACGTGCAGGACCACTCGGTCGATGAAGCTGGGCATGTCTCGTCTCCTGGGCTGGACGCGTGAAGGTGGTCGGGGCCGGTCCCGTCCCGGGGCGGCCGTGGCGCTACGGCAGGGGCGCTGGTACGGCGCGAGGGCGGACGGCCGAAGCCGTTCGCCCTCGCGGATGCCGTGGTGTGCTGGAGGCTCAGGCCTCGGGGAGCACGACGTTGACGACCTTGCGGCCACGGAAGGTGCCGAACTGGACGTTGCCGGCGGCAGTGGCGAACAGGGTGTCGTCGTTGCCGCGGCCGACGTTCTTGCCGGGGTGGAAGTGGGTGCCGCGCTGGCGGACGATGATCTCGCCGGCGCCGACGTACTGGCCGCCGAAGCGCTTGACGCCGAGACGCTGAGCGTTCGAGTCACGGCCGTTGCGGGAGGAACCAAGACCCTTCTTGTGTGCCATATCAGGCTTCTTTCTCTCGAGCGGGTGCGTTCAGGATGCCGCGAGGGCGCTCACTTGATCGCGGTGACCTTGACGGCCGTGAGCTGGGCGCGGTGACCCTGGCGCTTGCGGAAGCCCGTCTTGTTCTTGAACTTGAGGATGTTGATCTTGGGGCCCTTCTCGTCACCGACGATCTCGGCCGTGACGGAGGACTGAGCCAGGTCCGCTCCAGCGGTCACCTTGTCGCCGTCCACCAGCATGACGGGGGCGAGGGTGACCTCGTCGCCGACCTCACCGGCAAGCTTGTCGACAACCACGACGTCGCCGACGGAGACCTTCTCCTGACGGCCGCCGGCCTTGACGATCGCGTAGACCACTTGAATGCTCATCTCTGTCGAAATCTTCGGACACCCCGGTCGTGGACGGCGGGCCGTCCGGAAGGGCTGTCTCCTTGGCAAGGTGCGAAGTGCACCGGCGGACCACTGTATGCGATCGGGCAGGCCGGTCCAACTCCGTCGGGCCCGCGGCCCCTGTGGTCTTCCGCACGGAGACGGGTGCCGCAGGGGCCGCGCCCCTCAGTCCTCGTCCTGGCCGGCGCCCGCCTCGGCGGCGCCCTCCTCGGGGGCCGGGTCCGCCTCCTTGTGGGCGTGCTCGGCGGCGGCGGCGATCTGGGCCAGGGCCCCGCGCACGGCGGCGCGGGTCTGGTCGTCGATGACGTCGTCGGCGTCCTCCTTGCCGCGGCGGCGCGAGGAGCCCTTGCGGGGCGTCTCCTGAGAGGCGGCCTCGGACGAGCCCTTGCGGCCGCGGCCGCGGCCCGACGAGCGCGAGGCGGAGGTGCTGAGGTCCGCCTGCTGGTTCTCCACCGGCTCGGAGTGGACGATGAAGCCGCGCCCGCCACAGCACTCGCAGGGCGTGGAGAAGGCCTCGACGAGCCCCTGGCCGACACGCTTGCGGGTCATCTGCACCAGGCCGAGGCTCGTGACCTCCGTGACCTGGTGGCGGGTGCGGTCGCGGCCCAGGCACTCGACCAGGCGGCGCAGCACGAGGTCGCGGTTGGACTCCAGGACCATGTCGACGAAGTCGATGACGACCATGCCGCCGATGTCGCGCAGGCGCAGCTGGCGGACGATCTCCTCGGCCGCCTCGATGTTGTTGCGGGTGACGGTCTCCTCGAGCGTGCCGCCGGCGCCGGTGAAGCGGCCGGTGTTGACGTCGATGACCGTCATGGCCTCGGTGCGGTCGATGATGAGCGTGCCGCCGCTGGGCAGCCAGACCTTGCGGTCGAAGCCCTTGGCCAGCTGCTCGTCGATGCGGTGGGCGCTGAAGACGTCCTCCGGGCTCACCCAGTGCTGCAGGCGGTCGGCCAGGTCCGGGCTGAGCTCGGTGACGTACTCGCTGATGGTGGTCCAGGCGTCGGGCCCCTGGACGATGAGCGAGCGGAAGTCCTCGTTGAACACGTCGCGCACGACGCGCACGGCGAGCTCGGGCTCGCCCTTGAGCAGGACGGGCGCCTTGCCGGAGCCGGCGAGCACCCGCGTGGCCTTCTTGTCGATGGCCTCCCACTGCTTGAGCAGGCGCTCGACGTCGGCGGTCAGCTGCTCCTCGCTGGCACCCTCGGCGGCGGTGCGCACGATGACGCCGGCGGCGTCGGGCACGATCCTCTTGAGGATCTTCTTCAGGCGGGCGCGCTCGGTGTCCGGCAGCTTGCGGGAGATGCCGGTCATCGTGCCGCCGGGCACGAGGACGAGGTAGCGGCCGGCGAGGGTGACCTGGCTGGTCAGGCGCGCGCCCTTGTGGCCGATGGGGTCCTTGGTGACCTGCACGAGGACGGTGTCGCCGCTCTTGAGGGCGTCCTCGATGCGGCGCGGCTTGCCCTCCATGCCCGCCGCGTCCCAGTTGACCTCGCCGGCGTACAGGACGGCGTTGCGGCCCTTGCCGAGGTCGACGAAGGCGGCCTCCATCGAGGGCAGGACGTTCTGGACGCGGCCGACGTAGACGTTGCCGACCATCGAGGTCTGGGTGTGGCGGGCGACGTAGTGCTCGACGAGGAGCCCGTCCTCGAGGACGGCGATCTGGTTGAGGCCGTCCTGCTCGCGGATGATCATCTGCCGGTCGACGCTCTCGCGGCGGGCCAGGAACTCCGCCTCGGTGACGATGGGACGACGGCGTCCGGCGGCGCGCCCCTCACGGCGGCGCTGGCGCTTGGCCTCCAGGCGGGTGGAGCCCTTGAGGGCCGTGACCTCGTCGCGCACGTCGCGGCCCTCACGGCCGCCCTCGGCGCGGGTGGAGCGGGAGCGGCGACGGCGACGACGGCGCGAGCCGGAGCCGGCCTCGTCCTCCTCGTCACCGTCGGCCTCGTCGTCGGCACCGGGCCCGGCGGGGGCCTCGTCAGCGGGATCGGTGGCCTCTGCGGGCTCGGTGGCCTCGTCGGAGCGCGAGCGGGAGCGGCGTCCACGACCGCCGCGGCGGCGCTTGCGGCGCCCGCCCTCGGCGGTGTCAGTGCCCTCGGGGCCCTCTGGGCCCTCGGAGTCGTCCGCGGTGTCGTCGGGCATCTCCTCGGCCTCGTCCGGGGCCTCACCGGCGGTGCCGGCGCCCTCAGCGCTCTCAGCGGAGTCGGTGGTCTCAGGGGTCTCGTCGGCCTCGCCGTCCTGGGAGCGCGTGCGGCGTCCGCGGGCGCGGCGCGAGCGGCGGGGGCGGACCTCCTCGGCGGCAGGCGTCTCCTCGGTCCCGGAGGTCCCCGGCCCGTCGGGGTCCGCGGTCTCGCCGGCCGCGGCCGGCTGCTGCGGGGCGGGGGCGGTCTCGGGGGTGGCCTGGGCGGCGGTGACCTTGCGACGACGGCGTCCGCGCGAGGATGCGGTCGCGGCGGGCCGCTCCTCGTCCCGGGGCTGCTCGTCAGCCTGCTCGGCGGGGGCCGCCGGGGCCGCGCTCTCGACCTCGGGGGCGCTCTGCGGGGCAGCCTGGACGGCCGTCACTTTGCGACGACGGCGGGCGCGCGAGGGGTCGGGCGCCTGGAACAGGAGGGAGGCGGCGGGCAGGCGCGGGGCCTCGTCGGTCTCCTCGGCGTCGGCGTCGGCCTCGGCGGCGCTGCGGGGGCTCGCAGCGCTCCCGGCGCTCCCGGCGGCGTCAGCACTGCCGGCACTGTCGGAGCTGTCAGCACTGTCAGTGGTGCCGGCGTCCTCGCCGCTGGCGACCTCGGCGGCGACGGCGCTGGAGACGGAGGCCTCGGCGGTGATGTCGGTGGGCGTCGCCAGGACCTCGGGCTCGCCGGAGGACTCGTCGTCCGCGGTCGGGGTCGCCTCGGGGGCCGCCTGGGCGGCGGTGACCCGACGACGGCGAGGGGCGCGCGCGGCGGGCGCCGCGGGCTGCGCGCTCTCAGCGAGGCCGGTGGCACCTGTGGAGTCAGTGGCCTCAGCGGGCGCCCCGCTCCCGGGGGCGTCAGCGGTCCCAGCGGTCTCAGTGGTCTCAGTGGGCGCCGCCTTGGCGCTCTTGGCGGCCTTGGTCCCCTTGGCGGTCGAGGCGCGCCGGGAGCGGGTGCTCGTGCGACGGGCCGGCCTCGCGGGGGCGCTCGTGGCCGGGGCGTCCTCGGCGTCAGCCTCCTCGACCGCGGGGCCGTCCCCGACGCTGTCCGGCGTGGCGGCGCCGGGCGCCTCGCCGTCGGCCGCCGGTGCGGGGGCCTTGGCGGGGGCGGTGGTCCTGGACGTCGCGCGACGGCGACGCGTCTTGGGCGCCGCCTCAGTGGTCTCAGCGGCAGGGGCCTGCTCGGCGGGGGCAGCCTGCTCGGGCGCGGGACCGCTCACCTCGCCCTCAGCGGGTTCGAGGGACTGGTCGGGTGTCATGGGTGACGTCATGGTGCGTCGCACTCTCCGGGGCACCGCTGCTCCCGCCGTACCCTCGGGCGCGCGGTGCGCTCGTGCTCCCGGTGCGGGAGCAGGAAAAGCCTGTGTGTGCGCCTGGCGGCGCCGGGCCGGGGCCACCCGCACGAGACGGGACCGCAGCAGCGCTCATGGCGGCGCAAGGTTCCCGGACGGGGTGGACCCTGAGGTCCGGACACCGGGAGCCGGTACGCAGCACCCGGGGCCGGTCCGAGTATCACACACGCGGCGCCGTCACGGAGCAGGTCGCCACCCGTGAGCACGGTCGCGGTCCGACGCGCCCAGCCCGGAGGCCGCCGTCGGGGCACCCCGCGCAGGTACCCGCCCGCCTGGAAGGAGGCTGTTCATGACGCCCGGGCCCGGTGTGTCACGTCGTCGCCCCCCTGGGCCGCACCTCACTCAAATCGCCCCGTCGACACCTCTGTTCTTTACGACAGGCCGTCAGTGACGGCATACACTCGAGTTATCCCTCGTGACCCACGTCACGGATTTACTTATCTGTCTTATCACCTACCCCGAAAGGTGGCGCCGATGGTGACCGCACCGATGGCGTTGGACGCCCTTGAGCTCGCTCGATGGCAGTTCGGCATCACGACCGTCTACCACTTCATCCTCGTCCCCCTGACAATCGGCCTGTCACCGCTCGTCGCGCTCATGGAGACCCTCTACCTGCGCACGGGCAACGAGCAGTGGCGCGTCGCCACGAAGTTCTTCGGCAAGATCCTGCTCATCAACTTCGCCCTCGGCGTCGCCACCGGCATCGTCCAGGAGTTCCAGTTCGGTATGAACTGGTCCGAGTACTCCCGCTTCGTCGGCAACATCTTCGGCGCCCCCCTCGCCTTCGAGGCTCTGCTCGCCTTCTTCATGGAGTCCACCTTCCTCGGCCTGTGGATCTTCGGTTGGGACCGCCTCTCCGGCCGCCTGCACAACCTGTGCATCTGGATGGTCGCCCTGGGCACCAACCTCTCTGCCGCCTTCATCCTCGCGGCCAACTCCTGGATGCAGCACCCCGTCGGCGCCGTCCTCAACCCCGAGACCGGCCGCGCCGAGCTCGACGGCGTCGGCGGCTTCCTCGCCGTCCTCACCAACAGCATCTTCCTGCACACCTTCGCCCACACGATCGCCTCCTCGCTGCTGACCGCCGGCGCCCTCGTCGTCGGCGTGTCCGTCTGGTGGATGGTCAAGGCCGCCCGCGCGAACCAGGACTTCGAGGCCCGCCAGACCTGGCGCCGCATGACCCGCTTCGGGGCCGTCACCATGGTCATCGCCGGCCTGCTTGCCGCCGGCACCGGCCACGCCATGGGGCAGGTCGTCGCCGAGGAGCAGCCCGCCAAGATGGCCGCCGCCGAGGGCCTGTACAACAGCGAGGAGGGCGCCCCCTTCACGCTCATCGCCATCGGCAACGACGAGGACTCCACCGTCCGCTTCATCTCGGTGCCCTACGTCTACTCCTTCCTGGCCACCAACAACCCGAAGGCCGAGGTCATGGGCCTCAACGACGCCCAGGAGATGTACGAGGAGCTCTACGGCGAGGGCGTGGACTACACCCCCGACGTCATGACCACCTTCTGGTCCTTCCGCCTCATGATCGGCCTCGGCAGCCTGTCCATCGCCATCGGCGCCCTGGCCCTGTGGCTCACCCGCAAGGACCACCTCATCACCGACACGCGGCTGGGCACCGCCGCCCTGTGGTCCATCGGCCTGCCCTTCCTCGCCTGCACCTTCGGCTGGATCTTCACCGAGATCGGCCGCCAGCCCTGGGTCGTCGTCCCCAACCTCGGCGACCCCATGAGCGAGGTCTACATGCTCACCCTCAGCGGAGTCTCCACCGCCGTCTCCGCCGGCACCGTCCTGGCCTCGATGGTCATCTTCACGCTGCTGTACGCCGCCCTCGGCGTCGTCTGGTTCGTGCTCCTGCGCCGCTACGTCCGCGAGGGCGTGCACACCCAGACCGAGCAGTCCGTCAAGGCCGTCGAGACGGCCGGCGCCGCGGGCTCCCCCGCCCCCGCCCTGTCCTTCGAGTACTGAGCCGAGAGAAGAAAGAACACACCCATGACGCTCTCCATCCTCTGGTTCGTCCTCATCGCGGTCCTCTGGGTCGGCTACCTCACCCTCGAGGGATTCGACTTCGGCGTCGGCATGCTGCTCAGGATCCTCGGCCGCGACGAGCGCGAGCGCCGCGCCATGCTCAAGACCATCGGCCCCCACTGGGACGGCAACGAGGTCTGGCTGCTGACCGCCGGCGGCGCCACCTTCGCCGCCTTCCCCGAGTGGTACGGCACCCTCTTCTCCGGCGCCTACCTCGTCCTCTTCCTCATCCTCCTGTGCCTCATCGTGCGCGTGTGCGCCCTCGAGTGGCGTCCCAAGATCAACTCCCAGCGCTGGCGCGACGGCTGGGACTGGGCCCACACCATCTCCGCCTGGCTACCCGCCATCCTGTGGGGCGCCGCCTTCACCAACATGGTCCAAGGCATGCAGATCGAGGTCGTCGAGACCGCCACCGGCGCCGTCGTGCCCGCCTCCGAGGTCGGCGGCGACCTCATCCGCGGGGCCTCCCACCAGATCACCGGCGGCTTCCTCAGCCTGCTCACGCCCTTCACCCTCCTGGGCGGGGTCGTCACCTGCCTGCTGTTCCTCACCCACGGGGCCCTGTTCATCGCCCTCAAGACCGCCGGCGAGCTCTCCAGCCGCGCCGAGGCCCTCGCCCGCCGCTCCGGCATCGCCTCCACCGTCGTGTGCGCCGTGTGGGCCCTGTGGGCACAGCTCGTCTACTCCCTCAACGCTCTGGCCTGGCTGCCGCTCGTGCTCGCCGCCGCAGGCCTCGTCGCCTCGCTGTGGATGGGCTGGCAGGGCCGCCAGGGCTGGGCCTTCGCCCTGCACTTCGTGGGCATCGCCTTCGCGGTCGTCTTCATCTTCGCGGCCATGGCGCCCAACGTCATGCGCTCGTCCATCGACGACGCCTACTCTCTGACGATCTCCCAGGCCGCCAGCGCCGACACGACGCTCCTCATCATGACCGTCACCGCCGTCGTCTTCGTGCCGGTCGTGCTCTTCTACACGATCTGGGGCTACAAGGTCTTCTCCCGGCAGGTCAACGCCGAGGAGATCAACCCCGACGAGGGCGGCCTGCACCCCACCAAGGTGCGCGACTCCCGCCAGCCCGAGGCCGCCATCGGCTACTGACCGGGCCGTGGGCCTGCGTGAGCCTCACGCGGGCCCGCACAGGCGCGAGGCCGGGGAGACCCGGCCCAGGACAGGACCCGCCGGCTGCACGCGCAGCCGGCGGGTCCCGGCGTCCGGGCGGCCGGCGGGACCCCGCGCCCGTGCCCGCGGCCAGGCGCGACGGCCTGCCCGCCGCGCACACGGCGGGCAGGTCCTGGGACCAGCGTCCCATCCCACTATCCTGAGCGGGTGAAGCCCCTGGACCCCCGCCTCATGCGCCACGCGCGCACCGCCCGGCGATACATCGTGTCCACCGCCCTGAGCGGACTGGTCCTCTCCCTGCTCGTCATCAGCCAGGCGTGGCTCATCTCCCGCATCATCTCCCCCGTCATCACCGGCCAGGCCGGCGCCGCCCAGGTCCTGCCGCTCGTCGGCGCCCTCGCCGTGGTCGTCCTGGCCCGCTCCGCCGTCCTGCACCTGCAGGAGGCCCGCGCCCACCGGGCCGCCGTCGGCACCACCATCGAGCTGCGCCGCCAGGTCCTCGCTCACGCCGCCGCGCTCGGTCCCCGCTGGCAGGCCGAGCACGCCAGCGAGACCGCCACCCTGCTCACCCGCGGCCTGGACGACCTCGAGCCCTACCTCACGCGCTACCTGCCCCAGCTGCTGCTCGCCGCCACCGCCACCCCGCTGCTCGGGCTCGTCATGCTCCTGCAGGACCTCGCCTCGACCGTCGTCGTCGTCCTCACGATGCCGCTCATCCCGGTCTTCATGATCCTCATCGGCAGACTCACCGAGCGCCACGCCAAGGACCGGCTCGAGGCCATGGAGCGGCTGGGCTCCCAGGTGCTCGACCTCATCGCCGGGCTGCCCACCCTCAAGGCCCTCGGGCGCGAGGTCGGCCCCGGCCGGCGCGTCAAGGAGCTCGGGCGCGCCTACAACCGCACCACCATGACGACCCTGCGCGTCGCCTTCCTGTCGGGCGCCGTCCTGGAGTTCCTCACCACCCTGTCCGTGGCCATCATCGCCGTCGAGGTCGGCTTCCGGCTCCTGTTCGGCCACCTCGACCTCGCCACCGGCCTTCTCGTCATCATGATCGCCCCCGAGGTCTACCAGCCCCTGCGCCAGGTCGGCTTCCAGTTCCACGCCTCCGCCAACGGCGCCGCCGCCACCGACGCCGTCTTCACGGTCCTCGAGACGCCCCTGCCGCAACGCGGCTCCCGCCCCGCCCCCGACCTGTCGACGGCCACCCTCGAGATCGAGGACCTGAGCGTGCGCGCCCGCGGCTCCTGGGCCCCCGCCGGCCTCAGCGCGACGGTCCGCCCCGGCCGCCTCACCGCCCTGGCCGGCCCCTCCGGCGCGGGCAAGACGACCACCTCCCAGGTCCTGCTGCACCTGCTCGAGCCCGACCGCGGGCACGTGCGCGTCCTCGCCGCCGACGGCACCCGCACGGACCTGTCCGGCATCTCCCCCGCCTCCTGGTGGCAGCAGGTCACCTGGGTGCCCCAGCGCCCCGCCATCGTGCCCGGCACGGTCCTCGACAACGTCCTGGGCCTCGAGGCCGCCCAGCGCCCCGGCGCGCACGAGGACCCGGCCCTGCTGGCCGCCGCCCGCGCCTGCGGCCTGGACGAGGTGGTCTCCGCCCTCGACGACGGCTGGCACCAGCGTGTCGGGCAGGGCGGGGTCGGTCTGTCCGTCGGCCAGCGCCAGCGCCTGGCGCTCACCCGGGCCCTGCTCGCGCGCACCCCGCTCGTCGTGCTCGACGAGCCCACCGCCCACCTCGACGCCGCCAGCGAGGCGCACGTCGTCGACGCCGTCGAGGCGCTGAGGTCCGCGGGCCGCACCGTCGTCGTCATCGCCCACCGCAGCGCCCTGCTGGCCGTCGCCGACGACGTCGTCGCCGTCTCCAGCGCCCCGCTCGAGGAGGCCGGGCCGGACGGGCACCCCGCACCCGTGCCCGCAGAGGGCGGGAAGGAGGCCCTGCGATGAGCCTCGTCCTGACCCCCGCCGAGCGCCACGCCCTCGGCCGGGCCACGCGGATGCTCGGCCTGGACCGCGGGCGCTTCGCCCTGTCCGTCCTCACCGGCGCGCTCGGCCTGGCCTCCGCCGTCGCCCTGTCCGGCGTCGCCGCCTGGCTCATCGCGCGTGCCTCCCTCACCGACGAGGTCGTCGCCCTGGGCGTCGCCCCCGTCCTCGTGCGCCTCTTCGGCGTCTCGCGCTCCCTGCTGCGCTACTGCGAGCGGCTCGTCTCGCACGACACGGCCCTGCGCGGCATGAACGCCCTGCGCACCCGTGTCTACGAGGTCCTGGCCTCCTCGCGCACCGACACCGTCGCCGCCCTGCGCCGCGGTGACGTGCTCGCCCGGGTGGGGGCCGACGTCGACCGCGTGGGCGACCTCGTCGTGCGCGCTTACCTGCCCGCCGCCGTGGCCGCCGCCGTCGGGCTGCTCACGAGCCTGGCCGTCGGCCTCATCCACTGGCCCGCCGGCCTGGTCCTGGCGGCCTGCCTCCTGCTCGCCGGCCTGGGCGGGCCGCTCATGACCGTGCGCGCGGCCCGTGCCGCTGAGCTCGCCCGCCAGGAGGAGGCCACCGACCTGGCCGCCACCAGTCTCACCGTCCTCGAGGACGGTGCCGAGCTCAGCGTCCTGGGCCGCATGGGGCCCGTCATGGACGCCCTGGAGAGCACCGAGGCCCGCATGGCGGCGGCCCGCGACCGTGCCGCCCGTCCCGCAGCGGCGGCGGCCGCCGTGGACGCCCTGGCCATGGGCCTGTCCGTCATCGGCAGCATCCTCGTGGGCCTGCCCGCCGTGGACAGTGGGGCGCTGTCGCCCGTGTGGCTCGCCGTCATCACGCTGCTGCCCCTGTCCGCCTTCGAAGCCACCGCGGCCCTGGGGCCCGCCAGCGTCCAGCTCGTCACCTCAGCCGGCGCCGCCGTGCGGGTCATCGAGCTCGTTGAGGCGGCCGAGGCCTCCCGCGAGGCCCTGCCCCCGGCGACGCCGCTGCCCGCGCCCCGGGAGGGCGCCGAGGGCCCGGTGCTGCGCGCCCGCGGCCTGGCGGTGGGCTGGCCCGGCGGCCCGGTCGTCGCCCAGGGCATCGACCTCGAGCTGCGCCCGGGGCGCAGCCTCGCGGTCGCCGGCCCCTCCGGCATCGGCAAGACCACCCTGCTGTACACGCTCGCCGGGCTGCTCGAGCCCAGGGCCGGCACCGTCGAGCTCGACGGCGTGCCCGTGTGGTCCGCCCCGCGCGAGCAGGTGCACGAGCGCCTGAGCGTCACCACCGAGGACGCCCACGTCTTCTCCACCAGCGTCCTGGAGAACCTGCGCGTGGCCTGGGGGCGGCTCGACGCCCCCACCGCCGAGGAGCGCCTGGCCGCCGCCGGCCTGGAGGACTGGTACCGGGCGCTGCCGCAGGGCCTGGGCACCATGCTCGGCGAGGGCGGCCAGGGCGTGTCCGGAGGTGAACGGCGCCGCCTCCTGCTGGCTCGTGCCCTGTGCTCGCCGGCCAGGCTCATGATGCTCGACGAGCCCGCTGAGCACCTCGACCCGGCCGCCGCCGACCGCCTCGTCTCCGGCCTGCTCGCCGCGGGTCACGAGGACTCGCCGCTGGCCGCCACCGGGGGCTCGCGCGGCGTCCTCGTCGTCACGCACCGCCTGAGCGCCCTGGCCGGGGCCGACGAGGTCATCGTCCTCGCGCGCCCCGACGGGCGGTCACCCCACGCACCGGCCACCGTCACCGACCGGGGCACGCACGAGCAGCTGCGCGAGCGCAGCACGGCCTACGCCTGGGCCCTCGCGCAGGAGGACCTGGCCGAGGGCCCCGACACCTCCCCCACCGCGCACAGCACCCGGGAGGCGCGCTCATGACCGTCCCCAGCACGGCGGGCGCCGGCCTGCCGCCGCGGCCCCCGGCACCGCCCGTCCCCTTCCCCGGCGGCCCCGACGACGAGGACCTCCTCGGCCTCGAGGTGCCCTCCGGCGTCAGCCCCGACGACCCGGCCGGGGTGGGGGCCGTCGCCTACGCGGTCCACACCGACCGGCTCGGCTCGACGCGTGCGGGCTGCGCCGGCGCACCCGTCCTGGAGGACTCCGCCGTCGAGCTGCTGCGTGCCGCGCTGCGCCTGACGAGCTCGCTGCAGGTCCCCGACGCGCTGCGCCGCCTGGTCGAGTCCGCCTGCTCCGTCACCGGCGCGGCCTGGGGCACGATCGCCGTGCGGGGCCGCTCGCGCTCCACCGGGCGCCGCACCGAGCCCGTCACCGTGGGCCCGGCCACGGCCACGCCCGAGCACCTGGAGTCGCTGCTCACCGTGCCTGCGAGGCAGGACGAGGTCGTCGTCGTCAACGACCTCGCCGGCACCAGCGCCTTCACGGGGGCCATCGAGGGCGAGGCCCCCGGCTCGGTCCTGTCCGCACCGCTGCGCGCCCACGACCAGGTCTACGGGCGCCTGTACCTGTGCGACCGCCCCGGGGGCTTCGGCGAGGCGGAGGTCACCGCCGTCCTCACGCTGGCGGAGGCCGCGGGCGTCGCCGTCGAGAACGCGCGCCTGTACCGCGAGGCGCGCAGCCGTGAGAAGTGGATGGCCGTGTCCCAGGAGCTGACGACGATGCTCCTGTCCGGCGCTGAGCAGGACGACGCCTTCACCCTCATCGCCCAGCGCATCCGGCAGGTCGCGCACGCGGACACCTCCGCCCTGGTGCTGCCAAGCGTCGGGGACACGTGGGTGTGCGAGATCGCCGACGGCAACCACGGCCCCGAGCTCATCGGGACCTTCTTCCCACCCGAGGGGCGCGCCCGCCAGACGCTCGTGCGTCAGGAGGGGGTCCTCGTGGACTCCCTGGCCGAGGCCTGGCGGGCCCAGGAGCTGCGCGTGCCGGCGCTGGCCCGCTTCGGGCCGGCCCTGTACGCGCCGATGATCCACCGGGGCCGGGGCGTGGGGGTCATGCTCCTGCTGCGCGAGCAGGGGGCGCCCCCCTTCACGGAGCAGGACCTGGAGATCGCCGAGCTGGTCGCGGGGCAGGCGACGATGGCCTTCGAGCTGGCGGACGCCCAGCACGCGGAGGAGATGGCGACGCTGCTGGACGAGCGCGCCCGGATCGGCCGGGACCTGCACGACCTCGCCATCCAGCAGCTCTTCGCCACCGGGATGCGCATCACCGCGGCGCGTGACCGCCTCCGTGAGGGGATGGCGGCGGGAGGTGTCGACGCCGAGGCGGTGTGCGAGGCCCTGGACGCCTCCCTGGCCGCCGTGGACGACTCCGTGAGCCAGATCCGCTCGATCGTGCGCTCCCTGCGTGACCGTGACGAGGACGCCAGCGTCGTCGAGCGGCTGCGGCGCGAGGCCTCCCTGGCGCGCACCTCGCTGGGCTACGCGCCCTCCCTGCTGCTGAGCGTGGACGGGCGCGGGCTGGCCCAGGCGGGGCGCGAGGAGGAGGACGAGCTCATCGCGGCGGTGGACGCGGCGGTGGACCCGGCGATCGCGGACGACATGGTGGCCGTGGTGCGTGAGGGCCTGAGCAACGTGGCGCGGCACGCGCACGCCTCCTCGGTGACCGTGGACGTCAAGCTGTGGGGGGCGCTGCCGACGGCCTCGTCCCTGGCGGCCCGCCATGACCAGGCCTCGGGCGACTGGGCCCCCTACACGGGTGAGCCGGTGGTGGAGATCGTCTGCCGTGACGACGGCGTGGGCGTGGACCCGCGGGTGACGCGCCGCTCCGGCACGGCGAACATGGCGGAGAGGGCCCGGCGTCACGGGGGCTCCTTCGTCATCGGCCCGCGGGCGAGGTCCGACGGTGAGCGGCGCGGGACGTGCTTCACCTGGCGGGTGCCGCTAGACCGTCCCGACCGGCCCGAGCCGCTGGCGCCGCGCCCGCTCGCGCCGGTGCCGTGGCAGGTGCAGGCCGACCCTCGCTGAGAGGTCCTGGGTCAGCCCCGCCCGGAGCCGGCCCGGGGGGGGCGGCTGGGGTCAGTTGTTGCGCCAGCCGGAGGCGCGCTGGCCGGCGACCCAGGCGGCCACCTGGGTGCGGCGCTGCAGGCCCATCTTCGCCAGCAGCGAGGTGATGTGGTTCTTCACGGTCTTCTCGGCGACGCCCAGGCGCTCACCGATCTCGCGGTTCGACAGGCCGTCGCCGATGAGGTCGAGGACCTTGCGCTCGGCGTTGGTCAGCTCGGCGGTCGGGTCGTCATGGTCGGCACGACGGCGCGTGACCGTCCGCTCGTCGAGCAGGACGCGCCCGGAGGCGACGGCGCGCACGACGTCGGAGATCTCGGCGCCGTGGACGGTCTTGAGGAGGTAGGCGCGCGCACCGGCCTCGAGGGCCTCGGCCAGGGCCTCGTCGTCGTCGAAGGAGGTCAGGACGATGGGCAGGGCCTCGGGCGCTGCCTCGGCGAGGTCGTGCATGAGCTCGATGCCGGTGCCGTCGGGCAGCTGGAGGTCGACGAGGACGACGTCGGGGCGCATGAGCTCGGCGCGGCGCACGGCCTCCGCCCGCGAGCCGGCCTCGGCGACGACGTCGAGGCCGTCGGCGCGGTCGATGATCTCGGCGATACCGCGACGGACGATCTCGTGGTCGTCCACGATCATGACGCGGACCTGCTCGGTGGTGGAGGTGCTCGGCATGGCGACGAGACTACCAGCGCCGGGGACCAACGTCTCACGGCCCGCACCAGCCGGGGACTTGCTCGCAGGCCCAGGGGCCGCCCGGGAGCGGCGGGAGCGCCGGTACCCGCCCCCCCTGTCGCCCAGGTCCCGCCGCAACCGGTGTCACACCCGTCCCGGACGGGGACGAGTGCTGTCTCATCTAGACTGACAACCCCATGTGTCAGGACACCGGTTGCCGGCGTCCCGCCCCTCCCCCGTCCCCGTGAGGAGGCCCCCTCCGTGCCTGCTGCGACACCAGTACCGCCCCGCTCCCGCCCCCTGCGCAGCGCCGTCGCCCTGCTCGCCTGCGCCTGCCTCAGCGCGCTGGGCGTGCTCGCCGTCGGCGCCCCGGCCAGCGCCGTGTACTCCAACCCGTCGACGAGCGCCAGTGGCTACTCGGGCATGATCGACTGGCTCGACTGGGACGGTGCGAGCAACACGCGCGACTGCACCTACACGGTCGGGCAGGCGCCGCATGAGGGCAGGTGCATCCCGGCCGACGGGTCGACCACCTCGACCATGTGGTCCTCCCCGCGGCGGCAACACCATCGGCCTGGCCAACCAGCGCGAGGGAAGAGGCCGCTCGGGGTACAGCTGGGAAGCCAGCTGGGGCACCACCGATGACCCTGGCACACCGGGGATCGTCACCTTCAGCGTCAGCTGCGAGACCTACCTGTTCAGGACCGGCAACGACTCGCTGACAAAAGCGGACCTGCCCTCCCTCATGGGTGACAGCAGCAACTACCGGAAGCTGCCGATGGAGGGCATGGTCGTCGCCGACGCCGAGTCCTCGAGCTGGACCACCCGCAACCGCGAGTACATCGTCGTCGAGAGCCCCGTGCAGCAGTACCAGCTGCTCGAGCGGTTCCGCTCCCCGGGCTGCAGCACCACGGCGGTCGCGAAGATGGGGTCCTGGACCGCCAACGAGGTCAGTCATGATGGGTTGAAGATCCACTCCAACACCCAACAGTGCGCGAGCTCGGGCTCGACATGGGCCGGCCCGGCCACCGTCATGTTCATGAAGGGCGCGACCTCCCTCAACGTCAAGGTCGCGGGCAACGGGCGCAGCGCCGTGGCGCTCGGCGTCGTGTCCTACATGGACTTCGGCGACGCGCCAGCCGGCTACGGCGTGGCGGGCGCCTCCTTCCAGCCCACGTGGAGCGGGGCCTCGGTCCCCCTGTCCAGCACCCCGGTCAACCTTTTCGCCGCCTCCCAGGACCTCGCCACGGCCGGCACTGCCCTGCCCCACCTCGGCACGACCATCGACGCCGAGAGCGCACAGGTCCACACCGACGGCGCCGACCACGACGACACCCACGGCACCGACGACGAGGACGGCTGGAGCGTCACGGACATCAGGACCCAGCCGGGGGCCACCTACACGACGCGGGTCACCTGCGCGAGCAGCGACAGCGCGCCCGTGCGTGCCTGGATCGACTGGAACCGCGACGGCACCTTCGGCAAGGGAGAGCAGTCCGAGGACGCCGCCTGCACCGGCGGCAGCGCCACCCTCACATGGACGGTCCCGGACGACGTCCAGCGCTCCGTGGCGGATGAGTCGGCTGCGACCTACACGCGCGTGCGCATCGTCGCCGCCACGGACGCCGATCAGCTGCCCCCCACGGGCGTGACGACCTCGGGCGAGGTCGAGGACTACCGGTCAACGTCTACGTCCCCACCCTCACCCTGGTCAAGACGGTGGGCAACACCCTTGCGCCGGGCACGACCGGCCTGGAACCCGGGGCCTGGACCCTGAGCGGGGCCCGGGGAGCAGACTCTCTCCTGTCCGGCGCGGGACAGGCCCCCGAGACGGTCGTCACGGCCGGCGAGGTCGCGCTGAGCGAGGCCAGCGCCGAGGACCGGGCCCCGGGCTACACCGCCTCGGCGTGGACCTGCCAGCAGGCGGAGGGCACCGTGCCGGGAGGCTCCGCCTACAGCACCACGGTCTCCTCCACGGCCGGCACCGGCGCGGGCACGGTGACCGTGAGGAACCAGGACCGCGTGGTCTGCACGATCGCCAACACCGCCCAGCCGGCCACCCTCACCTGGACGAAGACCGACCCGAGCGGCAGACAGCTGGCGGGCTCTGAGTGGACGCTGACCCCCACCGACCCCGCCGGCGCCCCGGTGACGGTCGTGGACAACGGCACCGGTGACCAGGACCCCGCGGACGGCGCCTTGTCCGTCACCGGTCTGCCCTGGGGCACCTACACCCTGGAGGAGACCAGGGCCCCGGCCGGCTACCAGCGGCTCACGTCCTCCACCACCGTCACCGTCACGGGGGCCAGCACCGACCTCACGGCGAGCGCCGGGCAGCAGGAGAACAGGCCGGTCCCGGTGAGCCTGTCCTGGCGCAAGACCGACGGCACCGCCGCCCTGTCCGGCTCGGAGTGGTCCCTGACGGGCACGGGCATCGACGCCAGCGCCATCGACCTCGGCACCATCACCGACTGCACGGGCACGTGCACGGGCCTGTCCGACACCGACGCCGCCGCGGGCTCCTTCACCCTCACCGGGCTCACCTACGGCACCTACACGCTGACGGAGACGAGGGCGCCGGCCGGGTTCGTCCGCGACGACACCGCCACACGGACAATCACCATCGCAGCCGACCCAGACGACGCCACCCGGGCCGTCGTCACGGTGACGGGACCGCAGGGCACGACGACGAAGGTCTCCACCGGCTCGCCGGAGACGGTGAGTGTGTCGGTCGGCGAGATCACCAACGACAAGGCCCCCGTTCCCGGGCTGCCGCTGACAGGCGGGATGGGCACTGACACCTTCCTCATGGCCGCAGGCGTGGCGGCACTGCTGGCGCTCCTCGCGGCGGGCCTGGTCACCCGGCGGCGCCGGGCCTCACAGGCTTGACAGGCATGGCGGATTTGGCCGGTCCGCTGATCCCGCCGGTCTGACCGGGCCGGTGGGTCTGCCCGCCCGGCCGGTCCGGCGGTCCTTCCGGCCCGGCGGGGCTGCCGGTCTGACCGGCCCGGCCGGCCGGATGGTCCGGCGCGCCGCTCAGGCCGGCCGGCGCCGGGTGCGCGGGCGCGTCTGGCAGCGCGGGCAGCTCGTGTGGCTGCGTCCGCCGACGACCTCGGTGCGCAGGGGCGTCTCGCAGCGCCGGCAGGGCCGGCCCTGGCGGCCGTAAGCGGCCAGGCTGCGCGCAAAGAACCCCGCGGCACCCTCGGCGTCGACGTAGAGGGCGTCGAAGCTCGTGCCCCCGGCCGCCAGGGCCCGCCGCATGACCTCAGCGGTGGCCTCCAGGAGACGGGCGAGGACCCGCGGCCCCAGCGCGCTGCCCCGGCGCAGGCCGTGCACGCGCGCGGCCCACAGGCCCTCGTCCGCGTAGATGTTGCCCACCCCGGAGACGACCGACTGGTCCATGAGAAGGGTCTTGACGGCCCGCGAGGAGGCCCGCACCCGCTCCACCACCGCCGCCCGGTCCAGGTGGGGGTCGAGCAGGTCGCGCGCGATGTGGGTGGCGTCCTCGGGCAGGAGCGCCTGTGCCGACCCCAGGCCGCCGGGACCACCGTCCGCGGTGGGGACGAGCCTCACCAGGTGCAGGCCGCCGAGCATGCGCTGGTCGACCAGGTCCAGGGCCGCACCACCCATTCCAACGGCCCCGCCGGCACTGACGGCCTCGGGCGCCGGGCCCGCGCCGGCCGCCCGGGGTCCGGGGCCGCCCTCGCGGGCGGACAGGTGCAGGCGCACACGCAGGTGACGCGGCCGCACGGACAGGTCGCGCACGAGGCTGGGGGCGCGCGTCGCCGTGAGGTCAGCGGGAGCCTCACCGGGGGCGGCGAGGTAGCGCGAGGGGTCATCGCCGGGCTGTGGACCACCGACCGGGGTGGTGCCGCGCACGAGGAGCTGACCGCTCATCCCCAGGTGGGAGCTCAGGGCGGTGCCGTCGTCGAGCGGCAGCCACATGAGCTTGCCCCGCCTCACCGCGGCGGTGAGCACCCGCCCTGTCAGGCCCTGGACGAAGGCCTCGGCACCTCCCTCCTGGCGCCGCAGGGGCCGCGGGTCGAGGACCTCGACGGCGGTGACGGTGCGGCCGACGACGTGGCGCGCCAGGCCGGCGCGCACGGACTCGACCTCGGGGAGCTCGGGCACGGCTCAGCCGAGCCCCAGGTCGGCGCGCAGGGCCTCGGTGACCCCGGGGATCGTCAGACCCCCGTCGCCGTGGGAGGCGAGGATGGTGGCGTAGGCGCCCTCGGCGGCCGCGTGCTCGGCGACCTTCTTCGAGGGGCCGCTGCCCGTGCCGCGCACCTCGCCGGCAACGACGGCGGAGGCGCTGAAGACGAGCGCGTGCTCGGGCCCCTCGCTCGTGACCTCGTAAGAGGGGGCGCCCAGGCGGTGGACGGCGGCCAGCTCCTGCAGGCTCGTCTTCCAGTCCAGGCCGGCGCCGCGCGAGGGCGCGGCCTCGAGCAGGCGGGCGACGAGCCGGGTGACGACCTCACGGGTGGGCTCCAGGCCCTGGGTGAGGTAGGTGGCGCCGATGAGGGCCTCGACGGTGTCGGCCAGGATCGAGTCCTTGTCCCGGCCACCGGACAGGGCCTCGCCCTTGCCGAGCCGGATGAACTCCCCCAGGCCCAGGTCCCGGGCGACGGCGGCCAGGGCGGGCTCGGAGACGGTGGCGGCGCGCATCTTGGCGAGCTGGCCCTCCGGCACCTCGGGGTGGTCGTGGTAGAGGCGCTCGGTGACGATGATCTGCAGGACCGCGTCGCCGAGGAACTCCAGGCGCTCGTTGGTGGGCAGACCGCCGTTCTCGTGCGCCCAGGAGCGGTGCGTGAGGGCCAGCTCGAGCAGCGCGGGCTCGATGCCGGGCCCCCACCGGTAGACGAGGGTCTCGACGTCGGTGCGGGCGGGTGGGGCCTGCCGCTTCTGGGAGCCGCGGGCCATCAGGCCAGCTCCTCGCCGCCGGCGGCGTCGGGCACGTCGCCGGAGGCGGTGTCGTCCAGGAGCCCGGCCAGGGCGGACCAGCGCGGGTCGAGGACCTCGTGGTGGTGGTCGGCGGGCAGGTCGTCCAGCCTCTCCCCGCAGTGCGGGCACAGCCCGCCGCAGTCCTCACGGCACAGGGGCCTGAGGGGCAGGTCGAGAACGAGGGCGTCGCGCAGGGCCGGCTCGAGGTCGAGGATCGTGTCCCCCAGGAGGAAGACGTCGTCGGCCTCCTCGTCCCCCTCGGCCCGCTGGGCGGCGGCGGCCTCGGGCAGGTAGTAGAGCTCGTCGAAGGAGACCCGGTGCTCCTCGTCGATGTCGCGCAGGCAGCGCACGCACTCGGCGTGGACGTGGGCATCCGCCCCGCCGCGCACGAGGACGCCGTCGTCGACACTCGTGAGGGTGGCGTCGACGACGAGGGGCGTGCCGGGCGCGGCGCCGATGACCCCGGTGCCCAGGCCCTCGGGGGCCGCCAGGTCGAGGTGGACGGCCTTGGTGGAGCCGACCTGCCGGGGCAGGTCGACGATGTCGATGACGAGCGTGCTCACGAGTCCTCCTGTCGGTCCGGGTCGCCGAGGTTACCGGTCAGTGCTGGGGCGCCGCGGCGGCGGGGTCGACGGACCAGCCGGCGCGCCTGCGCCCGATCCCCTCCGCCCCCGGCTCGACCGACTGCGCCCAGCGCTGGGCGGCGTCGGCCTGGGTCAGCCGTCCGGCCAGGACCTCGCGTCCGGCCCGGACCTGGTCCGCGATCCTGCCCAGCTCGATCTCGAGCCCGGCCAGGCAGCGGTCGGAGTAGTCGTCGGCGCCGTGGCGCAGGGCGGTGGCGCGCTCCTCGGCGGCGGCGATGATGGTGTCGGCCCGGTCGTTGGCCAGCCGCACGACCGTCTCGCCGGCGACCAGGCGCTCGGCCTCCTCCTGGGCGCGCATGACGATCCGCTCGGACTCCTCGCGCCCCCGGTCGAGGACGGCGCCGGCGTCGGCGACGATCTCCTCGGCCCGGCGCACGGCGCTGGGCACGGCGGAGCGGGCGCGGTCGATGAGGTCAAGCGCCTCCTCGCGGTTGACGATGGCGGAGGCGCTCATCGGCATGGAGCGGGCGCCGGCGATGAGGGTGTCGAGCTCGTCGAGGATGCGCAGGAGGTCGTCTCCAGCGTCGTGTCCGGTCGTGGTCACGAGGGTCGTCCTTCCGTGTGGTCGTGCGGTCCGCGGTGGTCGGGGTGTCCTGGGTCCGTCCCGGCTCAGTGGGGCGCCCGGGGCGGGTCCTGGCCCAGGGCGCGGCTCAGTGCCCGGGCGACGCAGGCCGGCACGTGGGCGGTGACGTCGCCGCCGTGGGAGGCGATGTCCTTGACGTGGGAGGAGGAGACATGCGCGTGCGCCGGGCCGGCGGCCAGGAACACGGTCTCGGGCCCCCCGAGCTCCCGGTTGAGCAGGGCCATAGGGGCCTCGGCGTCCAGGTCGGTGCCCGAGCGCAGGCCCTTGACGATGGCGGTGGCGCCGCGGCTGCGGCAGTAGCGCGCGACGAGGCCGTCGACGACGTCAACCTCGGCGCCCTCGAGGTGGGCCAGGCTGCGGCGGGCGAGCGCGACGCGCTCCTCAACGCTGAGCAGGTGGCGGCCGGACTTCGCGGCGTTGTGGGCGATGACGACGGCGACGCGGTCGAAGAGCGTCAGGGCGCGTGTGACGACGTCCACGTGCCCGAGGGTGATCGGGTCGAAGCTGCCGGGGTAGACCGCGAGCGTGCGCGCGCCGGTGGCGGCGGGCGGCGGGACGGTCGGGAGGGGTGCGGCGCTCACCCTGCGACGGTATCGGCCCTGGGCCCCGGTGGCGCCGGGGCGCGCCGCGCGGGCTCCACGGTGCGGGTCACACGGTTCCCGCACGGGCCACGGGGTGGTCAGGCCCGGGGAGGGCCCGGGGCTGTCACAGTCCGGTCCTGTGCGCCCGGTGGACAACGTGCGCGCCGGTGGACCACGTGGATGACGCCTGCAGGTTGTCCTGCCGGCGACAGGTTGTCCTTGGGACGGCAGGTGGTCCGTCCAGCAGGGGGTGGTCCGCGCCGCGGCGGGTTGTCCGTCGGGAGACGGACCAGGACGGACAGGGCGGCTAGGCTCCGCCCCATGACGCGGATCGTGGCCGGCACCGCCGGCGGACGCAGGATCGACGTGCCCCGCTCCGGCACCCGCCCCACCTCCGAGCGGGTGCGCGAGGCGCTATTCGGGCGCCTGGAGCACTACGACATCCTGCGCGGCGCCCGGGTCCTGGACCTGTGCGCCGGCTCGGGCGCCCTGGGCCTGGAGGCAGCCAGCCGCGGGGCCGCCGACGTCATCCTCGTCGACTCCTCCAGGGCCGCCACCCAGGTGTGCGAGCGCAACATCCGCTCCCTCGGGCTGCCGGGCGTGCGGGCGGTGACGGCCAGGGCCGCGACCTTCCTGGCGGGTACGGCGGGGACTCCGGTGGACCTCGTGCTCATCGACCCTCCCTACGACGTCGACGAGGCCGGGGTCCTCGCCATGCTCGAGCCCCTGGGCCGCGAGCAGGACCCGTGGCTGGCGCCGGGCGCCGTCGTCGTCCTCGAGCGCTCGACCCGCTCACCGGAGCCGTCGTGGCCGGCGGGGCTGCGCCGTTTCAGCGAGAGGCGCTACGGGGAGACGACCGTCTGGTTCGCCGAGCCGGCCAGGGCCGACGGGTAGCGCCCCCTGCAGGGCTCGCCCGTACCCGCTGAGCGGGCCCGCTCAGGCCCGCTCCTCCCGGGCGAAAGGCACGTAGCGCTCGGCCTCCTCCCTGCGCCACACCGGGTGGATCTGGCCCTGGCCAGTGACCGGCTGCTCATAGGCGCGGGACCACGCCGTCTCATGCCGGGAGAACCAGTCCTCGAGATGGTCGCGCAGACGCTGACGCGTGGCTGCCAACGCATCATCCTGCGCGAGGTCGTGCCTCTCCTGCGGGTCCTGCTGGAGGTCGTAGAGCTCCTCGGGACCGTCGAAGCGGATAACGTACTTCCACCTCCCATCGCGGATCATCCTGGTCCCTCCGTACTCGTCGTAGACAACCACGGGCTGGCGCGCGACCCGCTCGTGCTGGTCCTGGCTGAGCCAGGGCAGGAAGGACTCCCCTGCCCGCAGCGGGTCCGCTGGCGCCTTGACACCGGCCAGCTCGCACACGGTGGGGAAGAAGCTCAGAGCGGAGAGGTTGTCGGTGACGTGGCTGCCGGCTCCTGGCAGCCCAGCAGGACCCACCCGGTCGCGCAGCCCTTCGGGCACGTACATGACGAAGGGGACGGCGACCGAGCTCTCCCACATGTTGAGCGGGTAGGTTCCGTTGCCCTTGCCCCAGATCCCATGGTGCCCGCAGGCGAAGCCGTTGTCCGACATGTAGAGGATGATCGTCTCCTCCGCCAGGCCCAGTTGTTCCAGCTCCTCACGCAGCCGGCCAACGAGCCGGTCCACCCCGCTGAGCGAGGCGCAGTAGCCGCGCAGGCTCTGGTCGGGGTCCGCGAAAGAGTCTGCGAAGTCCTCCTTGCGCGCCCGGGTCCACGGGTGCGCGGGCTCTCGCGGTACGGAGGGGAAGTCGCAGTCCTCGTACAGCTCGAGCAGCTCGTGGGGGTGGTTGTCCTTGTCCCACGGTGTGTGGGGTGCTGTCGGGCAGACCTGGAGGTAGAAGGGCTGGTGGTCAGCCTGCCCCTCGTCGCGCTCACGCGCGTAGGTGCGCAGGAACTCCACCGCGTGCTGTGCGACGGCGTGCGTGAAGTACTCGCTCTCGCTTGCCTGACGCCCCTCCTGCCAGATCGGGGCCTCGTAGTACGGTCCTCCACCGAAGCGGTGGGCGTACCACGAGGAGAACCCGGCAGCTGGCTGACGGGACTCCCCCACGTGCCACTTGCCTGACAGGGCGCACACGTACCCGGCACCGGACAGAACGGCCGGCAGGGTGGTGATGTCGTCCAGGTAAGTGTCCGGGTGGGCCTGCGGATGCTCGGTGCCCACAAGCCAGTCGTGGATCCCGTGTGCTGAGGGCATCCGGCCGGTCAGGAGTGAGGCGCGGGCCGGGGAGCAGACCGGAGAGGCGCAGTAGAAGCTGTCGAAGACGACCCCTTCCTGGGCGAGCTGCGCCAGGTGCGGCATCTGCAGCTCAGGCATCCTCCAGGGCACCGCCCACGGCCCCTGGTCATCGGTGAGGATGAACAGGAAACTGGGTTGGCGCACGTCTCTGCCCGGGGCAGGTGAGGGGGACTGCGCGGAAGTCATGGTGCCTTCCTCCTTCTTCTACTGCTTGACCGCCCCGGCGGCCACGCCGTCGGTGAAGAAGCGCTGGCCGTAGAGGAAGATCGCGATGATCGGGATAGTCATCATGAGGACCGCGGCCATCAGGAGGTTCCACTGCGTGGAGTTCTCCTGGTAGAAGACCGCCAGTCCCAGCTGGAGGGTCCTCATGTCATTGCTCTTGACCGTCACCAAGGGCCACAAGAAGTCATTCCAGGCGCTCTGGAAGGCCAGGACCGTGACCACTGCGACAGCCGGCAGCGCGAGCGGGGTGTAGATCTGGGTGAAGATCCGCAGCTCGCTGGCCCCGTCCACCCTGGCGGACTGTCCCAGCTCATCTGGCAGATCGATATAGAACTGCCGCATGAGGAAGATTCCCAGGGCGGAGGCGGCGTGGGGAAGGATCATGACGAGGTAGGTGTCCAGCAGCCCCGCTCCTCCCTGGCCCAGCCAGTCGTTACCTCCGGCAAGAGGAACGTGGCTGAAGAGAGTGAACAAGGGGACCATCATGACCTCCGGCGGCACCACGAGCAGCGCGACAAGACCGAAGAGAATGCGGCTCTTTCCACGTACCGGCATCTTGGCCAGGGCGTAGCCGGCCATGCAGGACAGCACCACCTGGCTCACCGTCGAGGTCAGAGTCACCAGCACGGAGTTGGCGAAGAAAAGCCCGAAGTCAGATGCCTGCATCGCCTCAGCAAAATTTCCCCAGGCGAAGCGGCTGGGCACCGTCCCTGTGGCAGGCTCACCCGTGGGAGTCAGCGCCACCAGGAGCAGGTTGAGCAACGGGATGAGGTACAGGGCGGTGACGACCAGCGCGGCCAGGTGCAGCAGGAGGCTGCGTGTGGTGCGACATCGGCTACGCCGCCTGGTGGTGGGCACAGGGAGGGAGGATGCGCTCATTGTCTTCTCTGTTCTCAGCGTCCTGCTGCCTGACGGGCACTGTGGCGCGACTTGAGGTGCTCGACCACTCGCAGCGGCAGCCCGAATGCGGCCACGAAGAGGAACAGCAGCACCGAAACGGCGCAAGCCCGTCCGATATTGAGGTCGGAGAAGGCCGACCGGTAGATCTCGTACACCACCGTGCGCGTGGCGTTCTCCGGCCCGCCCTGGGTCATGACATAGGCCTGGGTGAACATTTGCAGCCCACCCATGAACCAGGTGACCGTGACGAAGAGAAGGGCGTTCTTCATCTGCGGGAGCGTGACGTGGATGAGTCTGCGCAGTGCTCCTGCGCCGTCGATCTGGGCCGCCTCAAGCAGCTCCGGAGGGATGGCCTTGAGACCGGCCAGGAGGATGACCATGAAGTAGCCGAAATTGCGCCACAGCGACATCGCCATGATGGAGGGCATCGCGAGGCCGGTCTCGGTCAGGAAGTTGACCTGCGGACCTCCCAGGTACTGGATGACGGCGTTGAGTGGTCCGTTGAAGGGATCGTAGAGAAAGCTCCACAACAGCGCGACCGTGACGTAGGACATCGCCTGGGGCAGGTAGACCGTGGTGCGCATCAGCGCGTTGCCGGCTAGACGCTGGTTGAACAGCATCGCGGCCAGGAAGGTCACGACGATGCCGACGGCGACTTGTCCAACGGCGAAGACGAGAGTGTTAACGGTGACTTGTCCGAAGACGGGGTCAGTGAGCACCTGGACGTAGTTGTCGAGCCCGACGAACTGGGGCGCGCTCAGCAGGTCGTAGCGGGTGAAGGAAAGGAAGAAGGCCATCACCAGCGGGACGACACTCATCGCCGTGATAACGATGAGGGCCGGAGCGGCCAGGAGGTGACCGACCCGGCTGCGCTGGTGTTCGAGCAAGGGGGTCCTTGCTCGAACACCAGCGCGCGCAACCCGGGCTGTGCGCGAGGTGGCGGGCACCTGCCTCACCCCTGGAAGGCGTTGAGCTTGTCGTTGATCGCCTTGGCCGTCTCATCGACCGTGGCAGAGCCACGCACAGCCGACTGCAGGAGCTCGTTGATATCTTGGCCGAAGCTCATCATGCCCGGGTGCGGATCCTGGGACCTGGTGTACTTGGCCAACTCCATGAACTCCTTGCCCTCCTTGCCCAGCCACTCCTCCTCGATGAGGTCCTCGCGCACTGGCAGGGTCCCCGTGATGCGGTCCCACTCGGACATCTGGGCGGCCTCGGTCAGGAAGCGAATGAAACGGAAGGCACCCTCAGGGTTCTTCGACACCTTGGCCACGGCGAGCTTGTTGATCCACGCTCCACCGACCGGACCGGAGCCAGAGGGCCCGGTCAGCGGCATGCCGATGACGAGCTTGTCCACGACGTCTGGGGCGTTGTTCCTGGCATCGGAGATGTCAGCCATCGTGCCGCCGAAGCAGATCGCGCTCTGTCCTGCCACCACTGGGCGCAAGGCGTTGTTACCCATGACGAGGTGGTAGTCGGACAAGCCCGTCTCGAAGCAGTCGACCAGGAACTGCAGAGCCTCCTTGGCTTCGGGGCTGTCGAAGTTGGCAGTGCCGTCCTCCTTCCAGTAGGCCGCACCGTTGGAGAACATGAGGATCGCGAAGGCCTGCTGGAGCCCGATGGACTTGTCCAGACCGAACCAGATGGGAGACTCACACACCCCGGCATCGCGCACCTTGGTGGCAACCTCGCGCAGCTCGGCCCAGGTGGTCGGCAGCACGGTGGGGTCCACCCCTGCCTTCTCCAGCAGGTCGGAACGGTAAACGTTGGTGCGCACGTCGGTGCAGATGGGGATCGAGTACTGGGTGGAGTCCCATACACCGTCGGCAAGCATCCGCGGGAACATGGCGTCCTTGCTCTCCAGCGTCGGCATGTAGCTGTCCAGAGGCAGCAGCGCGCCCTTGGCAGCCAGCGGCGCGGTCCAGATAGCGCCCAGGAGGAGGACGTCGGCGATCTGGCCCGAGGCGGCTGCGGTGGTGACCTTCTGGAAGGCGGAGCCCCAGTCGGAGCTCTGGACCTCGACATCGATGCCGGACTCCTTCTTGAAAGCGGGAAGCACCGTGTCTGACAGGTAGGTGTTGAGCTCCTGGTTGCCGCCCAGGACCATGAAGCTCAGCGAATTGGCGTCAGCGCCTCCGGATCCGGACCTCGAGCCGCAGGCAGCCATGAGCGGGACGCCAAGGGCGCCCAGGCCGACGCCGGCGAAGAGATGACGACGAGAGACAGTGGGATACATGTGCAGCTCCTTTGCTGGAACGAATCACTGTCGATTCGTTCCAGATTGTAACCAACGAGTCGCTCTTCCGCCAGCCGGTCGGCACTACGGCGCGCTCGCTACCCGCACGCCCCGGCAGGACAGACGCGACCTGCTCACGAGCCCCTGGCAGCAGCCCCGTGCCCCTCAGTCTGGCTGATCGGTCAGCCGTATGAGCAGCCCGACATCCGCACCGATCATCGAGGCCCCGACCAGCGAGGCGTCATCACCGAGGTCGCCAACCGAGACGCCCAGGAGCCCGCAGACCCGGCGAGCATCCACACGCCGTGCGACGTCCTCAATGAAGTCCGGACCGAGATACACCGGCCACCCGCCGACCGTCATACGACCGGGTCCCGCCAGCAGCGAGATCATCACCACCGCTCGCGCCAGGTCGTGGGCCAGCGCGTCCAACGCGTCCAGCGCACGGCGGTCGCCATCGGCTGCTGCAGCAGCCACCTGGCGGCAGTAGCCCTCCATGTAGCGCGGGTCCTGGCTGGGGGTCAGGCCCAGGTCCTCGGTACGCCTCATCATCGCGGTGAAACCAAGGACGGAGTCCAGGCAACCCCTCCACCCGCAGGTCTCGCACAGCGGCCCAGAAGGGTCTGCCGGGACATGGCCGACCGGCAGGCTGCTCGCCCGGGGAGGCAGACGCACGTCCCAGCCTCCCGGACGTCCGGCGCCCAGGCCGATACCGCACTGCAGGTGCACGAACTCGTTCCTGGCGGGCAGTCGGTCGCCGCGCTGGCCGGCCTGGTAGCTGAGGTACTCAAAGCTCGCCTGGGCGGCGCAGGAGGACACATCCAGCACCCGCAACGGGACCCCCGGCAGGTAGGGTTCCAGCAGTCCGGTAACGTCAACATCGTTCCAGCCCAGGTAAGGGGAACTGGCGATGCCCTGCCCGTCATCGGTGGCGGTACCTCCCACCGAGACCCCCACGCCCACCACACGGTGAGGGCGACCGCGCCGCAGCCGCTGCACGTGCCGCCCAACCTCAGTCAGGACCTGCGCAGGACCAGTGCCCGGGACCATGCGCTTCTCCCAGCGGCCCAGCTCGGCTCCAGACAGGTCGCGCAGCAGGACGGCACACCTGTCGATCCTCAGCTCGACACCCACGCTCGCCAGCGCTCCCGCCCTCATGGTCAGGCAGGTGGCCGGGCGTCCCCCGCTACCCGCGCCCTGCGCCGGGACCTCACTGACCAGGTCCCGGCTGACCAGTTCTTGGACGATCCGCGTGATGGAGGCCTTCGTCAGCCCTGAGCGCCTGCCCAGCTCAGGGCGGGTGACCGGGCCGCAACGCTGGATCAAGCCCAGGACAAGAACCTGGTTGTGCTCGCGCATCTGCCTGTGGCGCAGCGCCTCACGCATCGTCGTCATCCCTTCTCAACAGCCCCCCCTGTCACAGGTCAGAGCCTGCCTCACCACAGCGCCCGAGCAGCAGTGAGCAGCGCCACAGCTAGCAGCAACGCGACGAACAGATAGCTCAGGGTCGAGGCGCGCGCCCGTTGAGACAACAGCCCGCCAGCCGCCCCACCTGCCGCCGAGGCCGCGGTGAAGGCAAGCGTCAGGGCCCAGTCGATCTCCACCGGACCCATCATCCGCTGCGCCAGCGCCGCCGTCGCCGCGATCACCATGACCACCAGGGAGGTCGCCGAGGCCCGGCGAATGTCGAGGCCGAGGACCAGGGTGAGCATCGGGACAACGGCGAAGCCCCCTCCCACGCCGAAGAAACCGGTCAGCAGCCCGGTCGCGGTGGCCGCCACCACCACCAATAGCCGCCAGGAGCTCCGAGGGGGCTGCTGCTCAATCATCTGGTCTACCTGCTCCCGGCTCGGGTGCTCGGCCCGCCGCGTCCGCCAGGCCATGACCACGGCAACGACGACGAGCAGAGCGGAGAAGGCAACCATGAGGGCCTCGCCCTCCACCAGGGCATTGAGCCAAGAACCACCGACAGCGCCAACGGTCGACAGCAAGCCGACGACAACACCCTCACGCCACCTGACCTGTCCGCAGTACGCACGCGAGGGCAGCGAGACCAGGGCGGTCACGATGACAATGACGAGCGACTCGCTGGCCGCAGCGTGCGGTGACTGTCCCAGCAGGTAGACCAGGATCGGGACCGACAGGATCCCTCCTCCTGCACCCAGGGCCCCGACTACCACGCCGACGCACGCCCCGATGAGCAGGACGATGACAGTGCCCATCAGCCGGATCCTTCTTCGTTGGCAACGGCACCCCGCCCGGCGGCGCGGATGCGCTCACGGGTGCCCGGGTCCATCACCTCAGCAGGTGCGCGCCCGGCGCGCAACAGCCGGGCCATCGCCACCAGGTCGGGCAGGATGTGGGAGTAGAAGCTGGCGTAACCCTGGCACAGGTAGTTGTGCCCCTCCTCGCCGTCGACCGAGCACTCGAAACGGTCCTTGGGGCAGCCGCCGTGGCACAGCCCCACCACCGGGCACCGCCGACACTGCGCGGTGAGCTCGACCTGCTTCTTGCGCGAGAAGCGGCGCATGACCGGAGTCAGCGCCAGCTCGGCGAAGGAGCTGTCCAGGACGCTGCCCAAGCGCCAACCCGGCTCCACCCAGTGGTCGCAGGCGTAGACGTCGCCGTTGAACTCCATGGCGAGATTGACACCGCACTGGGGGGCGTGCACACACACCGGGTAGATGCCGAAGAGGGCGGACAGGGCCCCGTCGAAGTCCTGGACGAAGACGCGCCCGACGTCGTGGCGCACCCACTCGTCGAAGACCGTGCTCAGGAAGCGGCCGTAGGCCAGAGGGCTGACGCTGCGTGAGGTCACAGCGTCCCCGCTCTGGGTGTACAGCAGGCGAGTACCCGACGCCGAGCGCCAGCCCGCCTCCGCCGTTGACAGGTCACCGCGCTCGACACGCTCGACGATCGGGATGAACTGGATGTAAGAGGCTGAGAGCTCGTCACGCAGGTAGCGGTAGACCTCCAGGGGGTGTTCCTGGTTCGCGGCGTTGAGGGTGCACAGCACGTTGGTGCGCACCCCAGCCTCACGCAGGCGCCAGTAGCCGCGCAGCACCATCGAGTGGGTGCCACGCCCACCACGGTTGACCCGGTAGGCGTCGTGCATCGGGGCCGGCCCGTCCACCGACACCCCCACAAGCACGTCGTGCTCAGCCAGGAAGGCGGCCCACGTCTCGTCGATAAGGGTGGCGTTGGTCTGCAGCGCATGGCGCACCTGCTGGGTGGGACGGCGGTAGGTCTCGCACATCTCCAGCACCCGCTGGTAGAAGGGCAGTCCGCGCAGGGTCGGCTCCCCACCCTGCCACAGCAGTGTTACCTCGCCGTCGGGACTAGCCGCGAGCAGCTCTCTGACGTAGACCCGTGCCGTGTCCTCGCTCATCAGCTGACGAGGCACGTCGTAGAGCAGCTCCTTGGACAGGAAGAAGCAGTACTGGCAGTCCAGATTACAGGCAGCACCGGTGGGCTTGGTGACCACTGACAGAGGCAGGCGCGGCCGGTCCACCGGCCCCTGGGCCACGTGGGCCTGAGAGCTGTCAGTACGCGCCACGTTCCTCCTCCACGCGAGCCTCACCAGGACACGAGCCTGGCCCCGGCGCCTTTGTCGAGAGCCCTCACCCTATACCCGTTCTCGTCGTGCCCCTGTGCCGAGCACACGTGTGCAGGAGCAGGGACTCACGTCTTCTCCAGGTAGGCCTGGGACTCCTCGTCGAGGCGCTCGGTGATGGCGGCGGCGAGGTCCGGGTGCTGCTCCAGGCGCGGGTCCCGGGCGATGACGGCCTCCGCCTCGCCCCGCGCCTGCTCGATGACGCGCGCGTCACGGGTCACGCGCAGCAGGTCGAGGTCGCTGCGGCGCCCGGACTGCGCCGCCCCGAGGACGTTGCCCTCACTGCGCAGCTCCAGGTCCGCCTCGGCCAGCGCGAAGCCGTCGGTGGTCTGCGCGAAGGCCTTGAGACGGTGGAAGGCGGGCGAGCCGACCTCGCAGCCGGTGACCGCCACGCACAGGGAGGGGCGGTCCCCGCGCCCGACCCGCCCGCGCAGCTGGTGCAGCTGGGACAGGCCGAAGCGGTCGGCGTCGAGGATGACCATCATCGTCGCCTCCGGCACGTCCACGCCGACCTCGATGACGGTCGTGGCGACGAGCACGGGCGTGCGCCCGCAGGCGAAGGCCTCCATCGCCGTGTCCTTCTCCGCCGGGCTCATGCGGCCCGTGAGCGTGCCGACGCCGGTCCCCGCGAGCGCGGGCTCGGTGGCCAGGCGCTCGGCCCACTCGGTGACGGCCGCCAGCGGGCACGCCGGGCCGGGACCCTCCCCCAGGGCGTCGAGCAGGTCCTCGGTCCCGGCGGGGTCCGGCTCATCGGTGCCGGGGCCGAGCGAGCCCCGGGCGAGGTCCGCCTGCGGCTCGTCGGTGACGTCGATGCGCGGGCAGACGACGTACACGCGCCCGCCCTCGGCCACCTCCCGGGCGGCACGGCGCCAGATGCCCTCGACCCAGGCCTCGCGCTGCCAGGGCACGAGATGGGTGGTGACCGAGCTGCGGCCGGCGGGGACCTCGTCGAGGACGGCCGTGTCCAGGTCCCCGAAGACGGTCATGGCGATGGTGCGAGGGATGGGGGTGGCCGTCATGACGAGCAGGTGGGGGGTCCGGTGCTCCTGGGAGCCCGGCGGGGCGGCGGGGGCGGTCACTGAGCCGCGCTCGCGCAGGGCGTCGCGCTGGGCGACGCCGAAGCGGTGCTGCTCGTCGACGACGACGAGCCCCAGGAAGGGCAGCTGGACGCTCTCGCTGAGCAGGGCGTGCGTGCCCACGACGATGGAGGGCTCCCCGCCCGCGAGCGCGGCGAGGACCGTGCGGCGCCGTGGTGCCGGGGTGGAGCCGGTGAGCAGGTGCACCCGGGTCGCGCGCTCGGCGCCGTCGAGCATGCCGCCGCGCGCGAGCGGCCCGAGCAGGTGCTCGAGCGAGGACCGGTGCTGGGCGGCCAGGACCTCGGTGGGGGCGAGCAGGGCCGCCTGCCCTCCGGCGCCGACCACCTGGAGCATGGCCCTGAGGGCGACGAGGGTCTTGCCGCTGCCGACGTCGCCCTGCAGGAGCCGCTGCATGGGCACGGTGGAGTCGAGGGCGGCGGCGATCTCCTCGCCGACGCGCTCCTGCCCGGCGGTGAGCCGATAGGGCAGGGCGGCATCCAGGTCCGCGCGCAGGGAGTCCGGTCCCGGCACCGGCCAGGCGACGGCGGTGCGGGTGGACTCGTGCTCGGCGCGGCGGCGGGCGAGCGCCGTCTGCAGGATGAGGGCCTCCTCGTGGCGCAGGCGCTGGCGGGCGGCGCGCCACTGCCCCGCGTCCTCGGGGCGGTGGACCCACCGCCAGGCGGTGAGGGCGTCGACCAGGCCGTGGGCGGCGCGCACCTCCTCGGGCAGGGGCTCGGGCACGTCCTCGGGGCCGAGCTGGTCCAGGACGGTGCGCACGGCCTTGGCGACCCTCCAGGAGGGCAGGGCGTCGGTGGCCGGGTAGATAGGCACGGGCCGGGCGAGGAGGGCCTCGCGCTCGTCCTCGTCGAGGTCGTCGAGGACCTGGAAGCGGGGACCCGCGAGCTGCCTGCGGCCGTGGCGCAGGCCCACCCTGCCGGACAGCAGGACAGTGGTGCCGGGGACGAGCTGGTCGGCGTGGTGGCTCATGAGTCCTGCGGCGCCGAAGAGGACGACCTCCATCGTGCTCACGCCGTCGGTGACGGTGGCCTCCATGAGGGCGGGTGGGCGCCCACTGCGGGTGCGCCGGGAGGAGGCGCGCAGGACCTGCGCCTGGACGGTGGCCTGCTCGCCGTCGACCAGGCCGGCCAGGTCGGTGAGCTCTCCCCAGGTGTCGTAGCGGCGCGGCAGGAGGTGCAGGAGGTCGCCGGCGGTGTCCACGCCCTGGCGGGCGAGCTGGTCGGCGGTGCGCTTGCCCAGGACCTTGTCGAGGGGCTGGGCGAGCAGGGGGACGCTGCCGCGTGGCGGGGGCGCGGCGGGAGGGGATGTGCTGGGGCGGGCGGGGCTCACGGTGGCGCGGGTGCTACTCGACGGCGATGAGGACGTCGGGGTGGGCCTGTCCCCCGGCGTGGACGACGACCTCGACGGGATCGGTGCCGGTGAGGGCGGCGGCGCGCTCGGCGGCGGAGACGGCCAGGGCGCCGACGTCGGGCAGGGCGTCGCGTCCGAGGATGACGGTGAGGAGCTCGTCGTCGGGTCGCAGCAGGGTGGCGACGGTGGAGGCGACGGCGTCGGCCTCGGCGGCCTCGCCGTCCAGGGCGAGGGTGCGCATGTCCTCGCTGGCGCGCCCGGCCCACAGGGCGAGGTCGGTGAGGGTGGTGCCGGTGGTGCGGGAGGCGACGGCGACGGCCGCCGCCAGGACCCGGGCCTCGTCGTCGGTGTCGGCGATGAGCAGCTGGGTGGAGGCGGGCGCCTGCCCGGCGTGCACGGGGGTGGCGGCTCCGGCGGGTCCGCTGACGGTGGAGGGCACGGTGCGCGCGCTCAGGCGCCGGCCGGCCTCGTGGGCGCGGGCCGCGGAGGCGGCGTCACAGGGCAGGACGAGGACCTGGGGCAGGCCGAGGTCGCCGACGGCGCGCAGGACGCTCTCACGGTCCGGGTCGAGGACGACGACGGCTCCGGTGCGGGCCAGCTGCTCGATGAGCCCGGGGGCCCGGGTGCAGGCGATGACGCCCACCCGGTGGGCCTGGTCGGGCGCCGGGGACGGGGAGGGGCGCCGCCCGGCGGCCTGGTCGTCGAGCGGGCCCGCGCCGTCCAGACGTCGGCGGCGGGCGGCCAGGCGCTCGAAGGAGACGACGTGCCCGGCGGCCGCCTGGGCGGCGGAGGCGTAGGGCAGCGGGGGCTCGCCGGCGTCCAGGGGCTCGCCCAGGGCGAGGACGGTGGGGTGCAGGTGGTGGATGCAGACCTGGCGGCAGCGTCCGGCGCGGGGCAGGGCGGCGCGCGGGGTGTCGGTGTGGACGTGGACCTGGTAGAGGCCGACGCCGAGGGCGTCGGGGGTGCCGACGACGCCGACGCTGTCGCCCACGCGCTCGAGCTGGTGGCGCAGCTCGGTGGCCTGGGCGGCGGTGGCCTCGAGGAGGTACATGACCTCGAACTCGCCGGTGGAGTAGTCGGGGCCGGCCTGGACCAGGGCGCCGTGTGAGACGCTGGAGGCGGCCAGGTCGGTGAGCATCTGGACGGCGACGGCGGTGAGCGGGCCGTCCGGCTCCGGGCCGGTGGCGTCCTCGTGGGGGCCGGTGGACAGGCCGGGGGCCGGGGCGGACAGGACGTCGCACAGGGCGGTGAGCATGAGCATGAGGGCGGCGCCGCCGGCGTCGACGGGGCCGTGGCCCGTTCCCGCGGTCTCGACGACGCTCTCCTGGGCGCTGAGGGCCGCTGCGCCAGCGATGTCGCTGACGGTGGGAGGGGCGGCGGGCGCGGCGTCGTCGAGGAGGGCGCGGGCGGCTGAGGCGGCGTCGGCGGCGACGGTGAGCAGGGTGCCGGTGACGGGGCGGGAGACGGCCTCCCAGGTGGAGGAGGCGATGGCCTCGTAGGCGTGGACGAGCTCGACGGGGCGCAGCCCGGCGGGGGTCTCGGCGGCGACGTCGGCGAGGGCGGCCAGGGCCTGGGAGACGAGCAGGCCGGAGTTGCCGCGGGCGCCGCGCACGGCGCCGTCCGCGACGGTGCGGGTGGCCTGGGCGGTGTCGGCGGCCCGGGGCAGGCGCTGGAGGGCCTCGGCGGCCGAGGTGAGGGTGAGCAGGACGTTGGTACCGGTGTCGGCGTCGGGGACGGGGAAGACGTTGAAGGTGTCGATGAGCTCGCGGGTGAGGGTGGCGGTGCGCACCGCCAGGCTCATCCAGGAGCGGATCGTGCGCGCGTCGAGCACGGGTGGGGTCGTTCGCGTGCCTGTCACCGTCATGTCCTCCTGGGGCGGGCGCGCGGGGGGCGCGGCTGCTGTCCTGCCCAGGCTACCCGCCGGGGAGGGCGCCGGCCGACCGGGGCGGGAGCCGGCGGCGGCCCGGGCAGGTCCCGGGGCGCGGGAGCGCGGGCGCCAGGGAGGGAGGGCCGACGGCGGCCGGTGCGCGGTGTGCCTCACCCCACGCGGGTCCGGCTTGGGGACGGGCTGGGGCGTCGGATACAGTGTCCGGGTTGCCCGAGGGACCTGTTCCCCGGGCGGTAGACCTAGCGCCGGGCCGTTCGGCTCGAGCGTTCAAGCAATGAAGATTCAGGAGTGAGACCGTGGCTGCTGTGTGCGACGTCTGCGGCAAGGGCCCCATCTTCGGCAAGAGCGTCTCGCACTCCCACGTGCGGACCAACCGCCGGTGGAACCCGAACATCCAGCGTGTGCGTGCTCTCGTGAACGGTGCTCCCAAGCGCCTCAACGTGTGCACGTCCTGCCTCAAGGCCGGCAAGGTGACGCGCAACATCTGAGCGCCCCTGCCCGTCCAGGCTGCTGAAGGCCGTCACCTCGAGGGTGGCGGCCTTCGTCGTGCCCACGCGCACCTGGGCGGTGGCGGGTCTCAGGCCCCGAAGTGGTCCCAGCCGAGGGCGCCCTCCCAGGGCCGCGAGCCCACGAGCACCCCCGGGGCCGCGAGCCGGCCCTCGCCGGGGGCGTGCACGCGCCCGATGACGCTCACGCCCGCGGGCAGGGCGGTGCCGGGCGCGATGGTGGCGAGCAGACCGTGGTCCTCTCCCCCGGTGAGCACCCAGGCCCGCGCCGCCGCAGCCGGGTCCGCCTCGCCGGCCAGGGCGGCGACGGTCTCCAGCGCGGCACGGGCCCCGGCCAGACGCCGCTGCGCACCGCCCTGCGCCGGGTCGTCCAGGTCGATGAGGACCCCGGAGGCGGCGGCGAGGCGGGCGCAGTCGCGCAGCAAGGAGTCCGAGACGTCCATCATGGAGCTCGCCCCGGCCGCGGCCAGCACGGGACCGGTGCCCAGCGGAGGGACCGGGGACAGGAAGCGCTCGACGCAGCGGCGCGCCTCGCCGTCGGCGGGCAGGGCCTGCGGGTCCAGGCCGGCGCTGAGCAGGGCCAGACCGGCCCGGGAGGCCCCGAGGTCCCCGGCGTGGACGAGCAGGTCGCCGGGGCGCGCCCCCGAGCGCAGCACGGGCGGTCGGCCCTCGAGGTCCCCGTGCACGGTCACGGCGATGAGGACCGCGTCCCCGGAGCTGAGGTCGCCGCCGACGACGCCGGCACCCGCCCGGCGGCAGGACTCCCCCAGGCCGCGGGCCAGGCCCTGCACCCAGGCCAGCGGCGTCGTCCCCGGCAGGACGAGTGAGACGACCAGGGCGGTGGGCCGGGCGCCCATGCCCATGACGTCGGCGAGGTTCTGGGCGGCGGCCCGCCGGCCCACCTGCTCGGGCGTGGACCAGTCGGTGCGGAAGTGGCGCCCCTCGACGAGCACGTCGGTGGACACGACGTAGCGGCCGTCCGGGGCCGCCAGGACGGCGCCGTCGTCACCGTTGCCGACCACCTGGAGGGGGCTGTCCGGCAGCAGCGGGGTGAGGGCGGCGAGCAGCGCGGACTCGTCGAGGTCGCCCACCAGGGTGCCGGGGACCGCCGTCAGCCCGTCAGCGCTCACCAGGACCTCTCAGCGGTTGACGTCGAGCGGGCGCTCAAGGGCCAGCTCGATGAGCTCGGTGACGAGCTCGGTGTAGCCCAGGCCCGAGACCTGCCACATGTAGGGGTACATGGAGAAGGGGGTGAAGCCGGGCATGGTGTTGACCTCGTTGACCACCACCTCGCCGTCGGGGGTGAGGAAGAAGTCGACCCGGGCCAGGCCCTCACCGCCAATGGCCTCGAAGGCTCGGGCCGCGGTGCTCATGAGCCGCTCGCGCTCGGCGGGCGTCAGCCGTGCGGGGCAGACCATCTGGACGGCGTCGTGAGCCAGGTACTTGGTCTCGTAGTCGTAGAACTCGCCGGCACCCTGGGAGGCGTCCATGACGATCTCACCGGGCTCGGCCACGCGCGGGGCGTCGTCGCCGTGACCGCCGAGGACGGCGACCTCGACCTCACGGCCCAGGACCCCGGACTCGACGAGGACCTTCGGGTCGACGGCGCGGGCGGCCTCGATGGCGGCCTCGAGGTCCTCGGGTCGCTCGACCCTGCTGATACCCAGCGAGGAGCCGGCCCGGGCGGGCTTGACGAAGAGCGGGTAGCTCAGGTCCTCGCAGGCCGCCAGGACGCCGGCCCGGTCCCGGGCCCACTCGTGGCGGCCGACGACGACGTGCGGGGCGGTCGCGATGCCCGCGGCGCCCAGCAGGACCTTCGTGACCTGCTTGTCCATGCCCGCGGCGCTGGCGAGCACACCGCAGCCGACGTAGGGCAGGCCCAGCATCTCGAGCATCCCCTGGATGGTGCCGTCCTCCCCGTAGGGCCCGTGCAGGAGCGGCAGGACGACGTCGACCTGGCCCAGGACCTGCGGCCCGCTCACCGTCAGCGCCGTCAGGGAGGTCAGCGCCCCGCCGCCGAGCCGGAGGGCGAGCTCGCCGCGGCCCAGGCCGTCGGCCGTGATCTCGACGGGCTCGGGGCCGCAGAGCTCGAGGGGCGCAGGGTCGTCGTCAACGAGGAGCCACTGACCGTCGGTCGTGATGCCCACGGGCAGGACCTCGTAGCGCTCACGGTCGATGGCCGACAGGACGCCCGCGGCGGTGGCGCAGGAGATCGCGTGCTCGCCGCTGCGTCCCCCGAAGACGACGGCGACGCGGCGCCTGCCCGTCGCGGTGGTAGGTGCGCTGGGGGCGGGCTCGAGGCTGTGCGGCATGGCGGCAACGCTACCGCCTCCTCACGACGGCCCGGCACGTACCCTGGTCACGTGTCCCCTGGCCGCGTCCCGGCGTGGGCCACGGGGCGCCCCGCCCGCAGGACGCACCAGGAGGAGCCGTGCCCGTGACACGCCACACCATCACACCCACCACCCCCGGCCGGCCCCAGCAGGGCACCCGCGCGACCATGGGCGTGCCGCTCGCGCGCCGCACCGTCCTGGGCGTCCTGGCGCTGACAGGCGCCGGGACCCTGGCCGCCTGCTCGGGCGGCACGGAGCCCATCGGGCCCTCGACACCGACGGTGCAGCCCCCGGCCGCCTCGCCCACCGCACCGGCGACGGCGGACGGGACGGGCGGGGCCTCGCAGTCCCCTGCCGCCTCCTCCCCTGCCCAGCCCCAGGGGCCCGACTGGATGAGCGGGGACTCGAGCGCTGAGCCCGGTGAGGGCTCGGCGCTGGTCGTCAGCGGCTTCCGGGTGGGGGCACACCCCGAGGAGGGGTACGACCGCGTCGTCGTCGAGCTCACCGGGCCGGGCGCGCCGGGGTGGAACGCCATGTGGGTCGAGCAGGCGCACACCCAGGGCAAGGGGGACCCGATCGACCTGGCGGGCTCGCGCACGCTCGTCGTCTACGGCACGGGGGCCACGATGGCCCTGGTCGAGGACGTGCCCGAGGCCCTGGACCGGGGCGAGCGCGAGAGCGTGCCCGGTGGGACGGGGCTCATCGAGGTGGACCTGCAGCTGACCTTCGAGGACCAGTACCAGCTGACCCTGGGCACCGAGACCGAGGAGTACCGCGTCCTCACCCTCTCCGAGCCCACCCGTCTCGTCGTCGACGTCAAGCGCCCCTGAGGGGCGCAGGGACACCACGAGGGCCGAGGGCCATCAGAACGAGGAGGAGCACGCATGACGCGCTTCCCGAGCGACTTCCTGTGGGGCGGCCGCCAACCAGATCGAGGGCGCGTTCGACGTCGACGGCAAGGGCCTGTCCGTCCAGGACGTCACGCCCCGCGGCTCGATGTCGCCTGCGGCGCAGGGCCCGACCCCCGACAACCTCAAGCTCGAGGCGATCGACTTCTACCACCGCTACGCCGAGGACATCGCCCTGCTCGCCGAGATGGGCGTGCGGTGCTTCCGCTTCTCCATCGCGTGGTCGCGTGTCTTCCCGCGAGGGGACGAGGAGGTTCCCAACGAAGCCGGCCTGGCGTTCTACGACCGTGTCCTCGACGAGCTCGAGAGGCACGCGATCACCCCGCTCGTGACGATCTCCCACTACGAGATGCCGCTCGTGCTCGCGCGCGAGTACGGCGGCTGGGCGAACCGGCGGGTCATCGGCTTCTACGAGAGGTTCGCGCGCACCGTGCTCGAGCGCTACTCCACGCGCGTGTGGCTGTGGCTCACCTTCAACGAGATCAACTCCCTGGTGCGCACGCCGTTCACCTCGGGCGGGCTGGTCGGGGACCCGGCCTCGATCCCGCAGCAGACGCTCTACCAGGCCATGCACCACCAGCTCGTCGCCTCCGGGCGGGCCACCCGCATCGCGCACGAGGTCGATCCGTGCAACCGGGTCGGCTGCATGATCCTGTCGATGCCGGCCTACCCCTTGTCGCCGGACCCCGCCGACGCGGTGGCCGTCATGGAGTTCGAGCACGGCAACGACGTGTACGGCGACGTCCACGTCCGCGGGCACTGGCCCACGTACGCGCTGCGCGACATGGGACGCAAGGGCGTCGTCCTCGACATCACGCAGCAGGACCGGGCGGACCTGGCCTGTACGGTCGACTTTGTCTCCTTCTCCTACTACGCGTCGGTGTGCGCTGCCGCTGACGAGGCCCGGGGCGAGAAGGGCGCGGGCAACCTCATCGGGGGCCTGCGCAACCCGCGGCTCCCGGAGAGCGAGTGGGGGTGGCAGATCGACCCGGTCGGGCTGCGCCTGGTCCTCAACCGGTACTGGGAGCGCTGGCAGAAGCCCCTGTTCATCGTCGAGAACGGGCTCGGCGCCCGCGACAGCGTGGTCGTGCGGGACGGGGTGAGGACGGTGGAGGACGACTACCGCATCGACTACCTCTCGCAGCACCTGACCCAGGTGGCCAAGGCGATCGACGACGGTGTGCCCGTCATGGGCTACACCGCCTGGGGGGGGTGATCGACTCCGTCAGCGCCTCAACCGCCCAGATGTCCAAGCGCTACGGCATGGTCTACGTCGATCGTGAGGACGACGGCACCGGAAGCCTCGACCGCTTCCCGAAGAAGTCCTTCGGGTGGTTCCAGGAGGTCATCCGCACGAACGGGCAGAGCCTGGGCGGCGCCGACTGAGCGCCCTGCGCGGCACCACGGGCGGGGCCGGCTCAGCCCAGTGGGGCGGCGTTGACACCCTCCGCCTTGCGCGGCCGGGCGAGCAGGGCGTCCGTGACCTCCTCGGTGGTGGCACGGCCCTCGACGACGGCGACGACGCCCTCGGTGATGGGCATCTCGACGCCGTGGGAGGCGGCCAGGTCGAGCACGGCCCGCGCGGAGCGGGCGCCCTCCGCCACCCCGCGGGAGGCCGCAGAGGCCTGCTCGGCCGTCATGCCCTGCCCTAGGTGCCGGCCGAAGGACTGGTTGCGGCTCAGCGGCGAGGAGCAGGTGGCGACGAGGTCCCCCATGCCGGCCAGGCCGGAGAAGGTCTCGGGCCGGGCGCCGAGGGCGAGCCCCAGGCGGGTGATCTCCACCAGGCCGCGGGTGATGAGCGTGGCCTTCGAGTTGTCGCCCAGGCCGCGCCCGGCGGCGATGCCGACGGCCAGCGCGATGACGTTCTTGACGGCCCCGCACAGCTCGACGCCCAGCACGTCCGTGTTCGTGTAGGGGCGGAAGGTGCTCGTGGCGCAGGAGGCGGCCACCGCCGCGGCCAGGTCCTCGTCCTGGGCGGCGACGACGGTGGCCGTGGGCTGTCCGGCCGCGATCTCGTCGGCGAGGTTGGGCCCGGAGACGACGGCCAGGCGCTCGGGCCCCAGGCCCAGGGCCTGGCCGAGGACCTCGCTCATGCGCAGGCCCGTGCCCAGCTCGATCCCCTTCATGAGGGAGACGGCGGCGGCGCCGTCGGCCAGACGGCCCGTGAGGGGGGTCAGGACCTGGCGGGCGCTCTGCGAGGGCACGGCGACGACGACGAGCCCGGCGCCGTCGACGGCCTCGCCCAGGTCCGTTGTGGCGCCCACGAGCCCCGGCAGGCTGACGCCCGGCAGGTAGCGCTCGTTGCGGCCGCTGCTGATCTCCTCGGCCACCTGAGGGCGGCGGGCCCACACGGTGGTCGGGGTGCCGGCCTCGGCGAGCAGGGCGGCGAAGGTCGTGCCCCAGGCGCCCGAGCCGATGACGGCGGCGCGCGCGAAGGGGCGCGGCGTCGTGGAGGTCACGAGGCGTCCTCGCCGTGGGCGTGCGCGTCGTCGTCGGGCTGCTGCGTGCCGGGCCGGGGGTCGGGGCGGCGCGTGCCGAGGAGGTCGCGGCCGCCGGGGGTCCTGCCGGGGTCGCCGTCGTAGCGCATGTCGTAGGGCCGCGGGGCCTTCTGGCCGCGCAGGACCTCGACCAGGCCGGTGATGCGGGACATGATCTCGGCGGTGGCGGCGACGACCTTGTCGCGGTCCTGGGTGTCGGTGCCGAAGCGCTCGGCGAGGGTGAAGGGCTCGCCGATGAGGACGCGGACCTCCTTGCGCGGCAGGGGGTGGAAGCCGCCGCCGAAGGAGTCGAAGATCTCGTGGGCGCCCCACTGGCCCATGGGCAGAACCGGCACCCCGGTGGACATGGCGAGCCGGGCGGCCCCGGTCTTGCCGGTCATGGGCCACTGCAGGGGGTCGCGGGACAGGGTGCCCTCGGGGAAGATCATGATGACGTCCCCCCCGCGCAGGCGGCGCTCGGCCTCGATGAGGGAGCTGCCGGCCCTGTCGGTGCCTCGGTAGACGGGGATCTGGCCGCCGGCCTTGAAGACGTGGCCGAGGACAGGGATCTCGAAGAGCGCGGACTTGGCCAGGGAGTAGGCCGGGACGTCGGCGTCGACGAGGGCGCGCATCGCCGTGAGCGAGTCGAGGTCGGACAGGTGGTTGGCGACGGCGATGAAGCCCCCGTCGCGCGGGATGTTGTCCAGGCCCTCCACCTTCTGGCGGGAGACGGCCTTGAGGAAGGGGATGATGACACCGCGCGAGGCGAAGCGGTAGAAGGGAGACATGGGGCGTGTGCTCACGGGGCGACTCTATCCTCCGGCCGGGCCCGCCGCCTCGGCGCCCGGCAGCCGGTCCCCCGTGAGGTCCGCGGCCTCAGGCCAGTCGTGTGACGTCGGCGTCGAGGGCCTTGAGCTTGCTCATGAAGGACTCGTAGCCGCGGTCGATGAGGTCGACGCCCTCGACACGGCTGGTCCCCTCGGCCGCGAGCGCCGCGATGAGGTGGGAGAAGCCGCCGCGCAGGTCGGGGACCTCGATGTCGGCGCCGTGCAGGGGCGTGGGCCCGGAGATGACGGCGGAGTGGTAGAAGTTGCGCTGGCCGAAGCGGCAGGAGGCGCCGCCCAGGCACTCGCGGTAGACCTGGATCTGGGCGCCCATCTGGCCCAGCGCCTGGGTGAAGCCGAAGCGGTTCTCGTAGACGGTCTCGTGGACGATGGACAGGCCCTGGGCCTGGGTGAGGGCGACGACGAGGGGCTGCTGCCAGTCGGTCATGAAACCGGGGTGGACGTTGGTCTCGACGACGAGGGACCTGAGGTCGCCTCCCGGGTGCCAGAAGCGGATGCCGTCCTCGCGCACGTCGAAGGCGCCGCCGACCTTGCGGAAGACGTTGAGGAAGGTCGTCATGTCGCTCTGGTGGGCGCCGTGCACGAGCACGTCGCCGCCGGTGGCCAGGGCGGCCGAGGCCCAGGAGGCGGTCTCGATGCGGTCGGGCAGGGCGACGTGGTGGTAGCCGACGAGCTCGTCGACGCCCTCGATGTGGATGGTGCGGTCGGTGTCGACGCTGATGATGGCGCCCATCTTCTGCAGGACGTCGACGAGGTCCATGATCTCCGGCTCGACGGCGGCGCCGCGCAGCTCGGTCAGGCCCTGGGCGCGCACGGCGGTGAGCAGGGTCTGCTCGGTGGCGCCGACGCTCGGGTAGGGCAGCTCGATGACGGTGCCGTGCAGGCCCGAGGGGGCGGTGAGGCGGATGCCCTGCGACTGCTTGTCGACCGTGGCCCCGAACTTGCGCAGGATGTCGAGGTGGAAGTCGATGGGGCGGTCGCCGATGCGGCAGCCGCCGAGGTCGGGGATGAAGGCCTCGCCCAGGCGGTGCAGGAGGGGGCCGCAGAAGAGGATCGGGATGCGTGAGGAGCCGGCGTGGGCGTCGATGTCGGCCACGTGGGCGCTCTCGACCCGGGAGGGGTCGAGCTGGAGGACGCCCGCCTGCTGGTCGTAGTCGACGCAGACGCCGTGCAGGGACAGCAGCCCGGAGACGACGTCGACGTCGCGGATGCGGGGCACGTTGCCGAGGACGGACGCCGTGGTGCCCAGCAGCGCGGCCACCATCGCCTTGGGCACGAGGTTCTTCGCCCCGCGCACAGTGATCTCACCGGTGAGCGGGCGACCGCCCTCGACCTGCAGCAGTCCGTCGACCATACGAGCCCTCCGTGGGTCATGACGCGCCCGGACGCGCCCGGGCCTGACAGGGCTGCAACGGGTGCCGCCCCTGGGGTGTTCCCCGCCGGTGCGGTGGCTCTGGCCACGTCGGAGGGGTTGCCCCAGCATAGGCGCGAGGCCCGACGCCGACGGGCCTTCGTGCGCGGGACGGGTGCGGGACACGTCTCACCCCGGGTCGCCGCCGGGGCGTCCGGGCCCCGGGCCTCAGTCGCGGGCGGGACGGATGAAGGGGTAGCCCAGGGCCACGGGCATGTCCTCGCTGCGGGCGGGGACGACCTCCTCCTTGGGCAGTGTGCGCGCCGGCAGGGTGCGGGGCTTGTAGCCGGGGCGCGAGGCCTCGAAGGCGGCGATCTCGTCCTCGTGCGTGAGGGTGAGGGAGATGTCGTCGAGCCCCTCCATGAGGCACCAGCGCACGTAGTCGTCGATCTGGAAGGTCGTGCGGAAGGAGCCGGCCTCGACGGTGCGCTGCTCGAGGTCCACCGTGATCTCGCTGCCGGGGTCGGCCTCGAGGATCTTCCACAGCTGCTCGGCGTCCTCCTGGCTGATGACGCCGGTGACCAGGCCCTGCTTGCCGGCGTTGCCGCGGAAGATGTCGGCGAAGCGCGGCGCGAGGACCACCTTGAAGCCGTAGTCCTTCAGGGCCCACACGGCGTGCTCGCGCGAGGAGCCGGTGCCGAAGTCGGGGCCGGCGACGAGCACGGAGGCGCGTGTGTAGGCCTCCTGGTTGAGGATGAAGTCGGCCTCGCCTGCGCGCCAGCCGGCGAAGAGGGCGTCGTCGAAGCCGGTGCGGGTGATGCGCTTGAGGTAGACGGCGGGGATGATCTGGTCGGTGTCGACGGCGCTGCGGCGCAGGGGGGCGCCGATGCCGGTGTGGCGGATGAACTTGTCCATGGGGGGTCTCCTTCGTCCGGCTCAGGCGACGGGCTCGAGGGCCGGCAGGTCCGCGGGGGTGGACAGGGTGCCGCGCACGGCGGTGGCGGCGGCGACGACGGGCGAGACGAGGTGCGTGCGTCCTCCCTTGCCCTGGCGTCCCTCGAAGTTGCGGTTCGAGGTCGAGGCGGACCGCTCCCCGGGCTGCAGCTGGTCCGGGTTCATGCCCAGGCACATGGAGCAGCCGGCGTTGCGCCACTCGGCGCCGAAGTCCTTGAAGACCCGGTCGAGGCCCTCGGCCTCGGCCTGCAGGCGCACGCGGGCGGAGGCGGGCACGACGAGCATGCGCACGCCCTCGGCCTTGGTGCGTCCGCGCAGGACGTCGGCGGCGGCGCGCAGGTCCTCGATGCGGCCGTTGGTGCACGAGCCGAGGAAGACGGTGTCGACGTGGATGTCGCGCAGGGGCGTGCCGGGGGCCAGGTCCATGTACTCCAGGGCGCGCTCGGCGGCCCGGCGCTCGGTGGCGTCGGCGATCTGCTCGGGGTCGGGGACGGTGGCGGAGATGGGCAGGCCCTGGCCGGGGTTGGTGCCCCAGGTGACGAAGGGCTCGATGTCCTTGGCCTCGAGGACGACCTCGGTGTCGAAGACGGCGTCGTCGTCGGTGCGCAGGGAGCGCCAGTACTCGACGGCGGCGTCCCAGTCCTCGCCCTCGGGGGCGTGGGGGCGGCCCTTGAGGTAGGCGAAGGTGGTCTCGTCGGGGGCGATCATGCCGGCGCGGGCGCCGCCCTCGATGCTCATGTTGCAGATCGTCATGCGGGCCTCCATCGACAGCTGCTCGATGGCCCGGCCGCGGTACTCGATGACGTGGCCCTGGCCGCCGTTGGTGCCGATCTTGGCGATAATGGCCAGGATGATGTCCTTGGCGCCGCTGCCGGCGGGCAGGTCGCCGTCGATGCGCACGCTCATGGTCTTGAAGGGCGCCATCTGGAGGGTCTGGGTGGCCAGGACGTGCTCGACCTGGCTGGTGCCGATGCCGAAGGCGAGGGCGCCGAAGGCCCCGTGGGTGGAGGTGTGGGAGTCCCCGCAGACGACGGTCATGCCCGGCTGGGTGACGCCGAGCTGGGGGCCGACCTGGTGGACGATGCCCTGGTCGGCGTCGCCGAGGGAGTGCAGGCGCACGCCGAACTCGGCGCAGTTGGCGCGCAGGGTCTCGATCTGGGTGCGGCTGGTGAGGTCGGCGATGGGGCGGTCGATGTCCAGCGTGGGGGTGTTGTGGTCCTCGGTGGCCAGGGTGAGGTCGGGGCGGCGGACCTGGCGGCCGGCCAGGCGCAGGCCCTCGAAGGCCTGGGGGCTGGTGACCTCGTGGACGAGGTGGAGGTCGATGTAGAGCAGGTCGGGGGCGCCGTCGACGCCGGCGGACACGACGTGGTCCCGCCACACCTTCTCGGCGAGGGTCATTCCCATCGCTTCTTGCCTCCTGAGATGAATGGGTGTCGGAAAACATGACCGACGCTACTTGATATCTCAACCCTTGGGATGGCAGTATCAGAGTATGGACGCATCATATGAGAGCGAGAGCAGCAGCGGGGTCGGTGTCATCGACAAGGCCGCCCTCGTCATGAGCGCGCTCGAGGCGGGCCCGGCCACGCTCGCCCAGCTGGTCTCCTCCACCCACCTCGCACGCCCCACAGCGCACCGCATCGCCGTCGCCCTCGAGTACCACCGCCTCGTCTCACGCGACTCCCAGGGCCGCTTCGTCCTGGGCCCGCGCCTGAACGAGCTCGCCGCCGCCGCCGGTGAGGACCACCTGCTCGCTGCCGCGGGCCCCGTGCTCGCCGCCCTGCGTGACAAGACCCACGAGTCCGCCCAGCTCTACCGCCGTCAGGGCGACGTGCGCGTGTGCGTCGCCAACGCCGAGCGCCCCATCGGCCTGCGCGACTCCATCCCCGTGGGCGCCACCATGTCCATGCTCGGCGGCTCTGGCGCCCAGGTGCTCCTGGCCTGGGAGGAGCCCGACCGCCTCCACCGGGGCCTGGCGGGCGCCCGCTTCAACGCCACCATGCTCTCGGCGGTGCGCCGGCGCGGCTGGGCCCAGTCCGTGGGCGAGCGCGAGCCCGGTGTCGCCTCCGTCTCCGCGCCCGTGCGGGGCGCCGGCGGCAAGGTCATCGCCGCGATCTCCATCTCCGGGCCGATCGACCGCATGGGCCGCCAGCCTGGCCGCACCCACGGGCCTGTCGTCATGGCCGCCGCCCGGCGCCTGTCGGAGGTGCTGCGCTCCAGCGAGGAGGGCTGAGCCCTCACGGCGAGGCTCTGCGGCGGCCGCGCCCACGTCCCTAGACTCCGGCTCATGCGCCGCACCCTGCTCGTCACCAACGACTTCCCGCCCGTCGTGGGCGGCATCCAGTCCTACCTGGACGACTACACGCGGCGGCTGCCCGCCGGGGACCTCGTCGTCCTGGCCTCCACTCCCCCGGCCGGCCCCCGGGCGGCCGCCGCGCACGACGCCACCCTGCCCTTCGCCGTGCACCGCGCGCCCACGCAGGTGCTGCTGCCCACGCCCGACGTGCGCAGGCGCACGGCCGAGATCATCCACAACGAGCGCATCGAGACGGTCTGGTTCGGCGCCGCCGCCCCCCTGGGCCTGCTCGGCGGCGCCGCCCGCCGGGCCGGCGCCAGCCGGGTCATCGCGACCACCCACGGCCACGAGGTCGGCTGGTCGATGCTGCCCGGCTCGCGCCAGGCGCTCAAGCAGGTCTTCCGCGAGGCCGACGTCGTGTCCTACATCTCCGACTACACCCTGGGCCGTCTGCGCCCGTTCATGGCGGCCGACCAGCAGGTGCTGCGCCTGCCCAGCGGCATCGACGTCGAGCGCTTCCGCCCCGACCCGGTGGCGCGCCGGGCGCTGCGCGAGCGCTACCACCTGGGCCAGTCGCCGACGGTCGTGTGCGTCTCGCGGCTCGTGGCCCGCAAGGGCCAGGACTCGCTCATCCAGGCGTGGCCGAGGGTGGTGGAGCAGGTGCCGGACGCCCACCTCGTCATCGTCGGCTGGGGCTCCTACGCCAAGCGCCTGGCACTGCTCAAGCGCGCCTGCCCGGTGCGCGACTCGATCGTCCTCACCGGTGCGGTGCCGGCTGAGGAGCTGCCCGGGCACGTGGCGATGGGGGACGTCTTCGCGATGCCCTGCCGCACCCGTGGCGGGGGGCTCGACGTCGAGGGGCTGGGGATCGTCTTCCTCGAGGCCTCCGCCTGCGGGCTGCCGGTCATCGCGGGCACCTCGGGCGGGGCGCCGGAGACGGTGGTCGAGGGGGTGACGGGCAACGTCGTGGACGGCCTGGACGAGGACGCCCTCGTGGGCGCCCTCGTCACCCAGCTGTCGGACGCCTCGCTGCGCGAGCGCATGGGGCGCGCCGGGCGGCGTCTCATGGAGGAGCGGTGGACGTGGCCGGCACTGGTCGACAGCCTGGTGGCGGCCATCGACGCCCGGTGAGAAGAAAGGTGAGAGCGCCGGCGCGAAGCGCGTCAGGGCCTGGGCCCGTGGTCAGCCGGCCCGCCTCGGCAACCGCCCGGCTCGAGCCCGTGGCCCGCCTTGGCGGGCACTGTCAGGCGGCGTTGGCCGCCACCCGGCCCGTGCCGGCGGGCGCTCAGCCCTCGCAGGCCCCCGCCTGCGCCTTCGCGCGCTGAGTGCTGCGCTCGCGCAGCTCGGCGATGGCGGCCTCGAAGTCCTCGAGGGTGTTGAAGCCGGAGTAGACGGAGGCGAAGCGCAGGTAGGCGATCTCGTCGAGCTCGCTGAGGGGGCCGAGGATCGCCAGGCCGACCTCGTGGGAGTCGACGAGGGCCTGGCCCGTGGCGCGCACCGCCTCCTCGACCTTGTGCGCGAGGAGGGCCAGGTCGTCGTCGGAGACGGGACGGCCCTGGCAGGCGCGGCGCACGCCGACGACGACCTTGGCGCGCGAGAAGGGCTCGATGGCGCCCGAGCGCTTGCGCACCGACAGGGAGGCGGTCTCAGTCGTGGTGAAGCGCCGCCCGCACTGGGGGCACTCACGGCGCCGGCGGATGGACAACCCGTCCTCGGAGGTGCGCGAGTCGACGACGCGAGAGCCGTCGTTGCGGCAGAACGGGCAGTGCACGCGGGGCCTCCGAATCATCACAGGTGCAGTGGTTCGGAGAGTAGGGCCCCGTGCGAGGCAGTGGCAAGCCGTTCGCGGGACAGGTCGCTTCCGGTCGCGCCGCGACGGGGCGCGGGGCGGACGCAGCCCGTCGGAGCGGCCCGGCGTGTCAGCCGACGGGGACGAGGAGGGTCTGACCGGCCTGGAGGGTGGAGCTCGTGAGGTTGTTGAGCTCGACGATCTGGGCGGCTGTCTCGGCGACGTCGGAGGCGCCGGTGGCGGCGGCGAGGTCCCAGATGGACTGCCCGGGCTGGACGGTGGTCAGCGCCGTGCGCTCGGGAGCGGCGGCCAGACCGGAGGCGACGACGGCTCCCGCGGCGAGCAGGACGACGGCGAGCACACAGGCGACCGCGAGAGCCAGGCGGCGCAGCGCCGCCGGGACCTCAGGGCGCTGTGCGACCACGGGACGCGGCTGCTGCTGAAGGAGGGCAGCCTGGGCGGGGACGGCCTGAACGCGGGGGCCCTGGGCACGGGCGGTCCGGGAGCGCGAGACGTCCCGCTCGCGGCGGGCACGGGCCGCGCGCACGGCGGGGTGGGCAGGAGCCAGGTCCTCCACGGGGAGACGCGACCCGGGCACATCACGGGTCGACGGAGCGGAGTGCGTCAGGTCCTCCACACGGGGACGGGACGGGCGCCCCACGGCTGTGGGACGACGGGTGAGCTCGACCGGCAGGGCCCGGACGCCGCCGTCGGCGCCCGCGACGGAGGAGGCGCTGGTGCCAGAGGTGTCCTGCGGGACCAGACGCAGGTGGCCCCACCTCAGGTCCCGCACGGCCCGGCCCGTGCGCGCCGCCGGCACAGAGGTCTGCGGGGCGGAGGGCCCGCCACCGGGCAGGGCCGTGAGGCGCACAGCCACGGCCTCCTGCGCGGAGGCCGCCGAGACGGCACGCAGACGGGGCGAGGGCGGGACGGCGAGAGCGCTCATGAGATCCTCCTGGAACACGTGTTCGACGAACACCTGTTCGACACAATAGCGACCTGCGGGCAACACGTCCAGCGCCTTGTCGAACACATGTTTGAACGAGTGGCGCCGGCCCCGTAGGCTTGACACGTCAAGGTCACCGCACGCCACTGACACGAATTCCGGCTCGAACCGCCGGACGTGCAGGGCGCCGTGCGGAACGGCCCACGACGCCACCACAGGAGGACAGGTATGAGCACCAGCAGCCGGCGCGACGCGCAGGTCGACCCCGTGCGCGAGGCGCTCCACTGCCTGGACCCGCGCGCCCGCGCCGTGTACGAGGCCGTGCGCGCGGCGGTCACCACCCACGGCTACCCGCCCTCGCTGCGCGAGATCGGCGCCCAGGTGGGCCTGACCAGCCCCTCCTCCGTCAAGCACCAGCTCGACAAGCTCGAGAGGCTCGGCCTCGTGCGCCGCGACCCCCGGCTGCCGCGCGCCCTGGAGGTCATCGTCCCCGAGGAGCCGCCCACCAGCGCCCCCGAGCCCACCGGCACCGTCCCTGACGAGCCCCTCGCAGGAGCCCCCTCCGGGCCTGACGTCACCGACCTGGCCTCCCACCGCCGGGCGCCGTCCGAGGACACGGCGCTGCCGGTGCTGCCCGGGGTCGGAGAGGGCGAGGCGGTCGCAGTGCCCCTGGTCGGCCGTATCGCGGCGGGCTCCCCGATCCTCGCGGAGCAGGAGGTCGAGGACGTCATGGCCCTGCCCCGGCGCCTGACCGGCGACGGCGAGCTCTTCATGCTCCAGGTGCACGGCGACTCGATGATCGACGCCGCGATCTGCGACCGCGACTGGGTGGTTGTGCGGGCCCAGGCGGACGCCGCCAACGGCGAGATCGTCGCCGCGATGGTCGAGGACGTCGACGGCGCCTCCGCCACCGTCAAGGTCCTCTCCCGCCGGGACGGCCACCAGTGGCTCCTGCCCCGCAACCCCGACTACGCCCCGATCCCCGGCGACCACGCCACGATCATGGGCAAGGTCGTCACAGTCCTGCGCGCGCTGTAGGACTGCAGGGCAGCACAGCACCTGCGGGGCGCCGCTGACGCACCCTCCTGCGCCGCCCGGGCACGCGCCCCGTCTGACCACGACCCGTCCGCAGCCCGGCCGCCCGGCGTGGAGACGGCGTGCGGCCCGTCCCCCCCAGCGGGAGAACGGGCCGCACGCCGTCGGAGTGAGGACCCCGGTCAGTAGCCCAGGCCGCGGGCGACCTCGCGCAGGCGGGTCGCGGAGGCAGTGAGCGCGTCGCGCTCGTCCAGCGTCAGCGGCAGCTCCAGGCGCCTGCCGGCCCCCTCGCGCCCGACGATGGTGGGCACCGCCATGCATACGTCGGAGATCCCGTGCCAGTTGTCCAGCAGCGGCGAGACCGTCAGCACCCGCTGCTCGTCGTTGAGGACCGCGCCGATGATGCGCGAGACGGCCAGGCCGACGGCGTAGTTCGTCGCCCCCTTGCCGTCGATGATGCGGTAGGCGGACCGCACGACGTCGTGTGCGATGCGGTCGCGCTTGTCCTGGTCGAAGTAGCCGCCGTCGAGCGTCTTGCCCCACTGGGTGATGGGCACGCCGCCGATCTGGGTGGAGGACCACAGCGGGACCTCGGAGTCCCCGTGCTCGCCGGCGATGTAGCCGTGGATGTTCTGCGTGGCGGTCCCGGTCTCAAGAGAGACGAGGTAGCGCATGCGGGCGGTGTCCAGGACGGTGCCGGAGCCGAAGACCTGGTTGTCGGGCAGGCCGGTGATCTTCTTCGCGCAGTAGGTGACGACGTCCACGGGGTTGGCCACGAGCACGAAGATCGCGCGGGGGGCGACCTCGACGAGCGTGGGCAGGATCTTCTCCATGATGCCCACGGTCGCGCCGGCCAGCTCGAGGCGGGACTGGCCGGGCTTCTGCTTGGCCCCGGCGGTGACGGCGATGATGTCCGCGTCGCGGCAGATCTCGGGGTCGTCGGAGCCGGAGACGGAGCCGGCGGAGGTGAACTGGATGCCCTGGGCAATGTCGAGCGCCTCGGCCTCGACCTTGTCCTTGGCGATGTCCTGCAGGACGATCTCACGGGCGACGCCCTTGGTGACGCAGGCGTAGGCGAGGGTGGAGCCGACGGCGCCGGCGCCGATGATGGCGACCTTCGAGGGGCGTCCGCCCCCGCTGATCGGGTAGGAGCCCTGGGCAGAGTTGGTGATGGTGGCCTCAGACACGGCGTTCTTCCTCCGGGGTCGTGCGGAACGGCAGGCGTTCGCCTCCACGTCCAGGCTACGCCCCTTGCCCCGCCGTGACAGGCCCCGTCATGACAATCCCCTCTCCCGTCCCTGCCCGGCCAGGCGCGCCAGCGCCCCGAGCACGACCTCGCGCTCGCGCGTCGGCCACAGGGGCGGCATCGACCGGGCCAGGAAGGCGCCGTACCTGGCGGTGCGCAGCCTTGGGTCGAGGACGGCCACGACGCCGCGGTCCTCGCTGCGGCGCACGAGGCGCCCGGCCCCCTGGGCGAGCAGGAGGGCGGCGTGGGCGGCGGACACGCTCATGAAGCCGTTGCCCCCGGCGGCCTCGACCACCTCGGAGCGGGCCTGGGCGACGGGGTCGTCGGGCCTCGGGAAGGGGATGCGGTCGATGATGACGAGCCGGCAGGTGCGCCCGGGCACGTCCACGCCCTGCCACAAAGACAGAGTGCCCACCAGGCAGGCGTCCTCGTCCGCGGCGAAGGCCTCCACGAGGGTGGGCAGCTGGTCGTCACCCTGGGCGTAGACGGTCAGGTCCGTGCCCCGGCGCAGCACCTCGGCCGCCTCGTCGGCGGCGCGGCGCGAGGAGAACAGGCCGAGCATGCCGCCGCGGCTGGCCTCGGTCAGGGCCAGGACCTCGTCGAGGGCGGCCTCGCTGATACCGCTGCCCGGCCGGGGCAGGTGGGTGGGCGTGTAGAGGATGCCCTGGCGGGCGTAGTCGAAGGGCGTGCCGACGTCGAGGCCCTCCCAGGGCTCCTCCGCGAGGGTGAGGCCGAGGGTGCGGGCCATGGGGTCGAAGCTGCCGCCCAGGGACAGGGTGGCGGAGGTGAGCACGGCGGCCCTGCCGGCCAGGAGCGTGTCGGCGACGGATCCGGCCACGTCCACCGGAGCCAGGGTCAGGCGCGGCGGCTCGGCGCCCATCCGGGGCCGCTCGACCCAGGCGACGTCGCGGCGCGCGTCCACGGAGTCGGAGGTCATGCGCTCGACCGCCTCGACCATGTCCGCCACGGCGGTGCGGGCCAGGGCCAGGCCCCCGGCCCCTGTGGCCTCCGCGGCCCCCTTGGCCTTGGCGGCCTCACGGATGCCGGCGAGCACCTGCCGGCCGGCGTCGTCGAGCAGGACGAGGGCAGCGCGCAGGCCGGGCGGGACGCCCTCGGCCAGGCGGCCGTCGGGCAGGTCGGCCAGGGCCAGCTGGAGGTGCTGTCCCGCCTCCTCGAGGTCGGCGACGAGGACCCCGGCCTGGGCTCGCGCGGTCGCGGCCACGCGGGCGACCGCGGCCGCGGACAGGGTGACGGTGCCCTGGGCGCGCACGCGGTCGGCGAGCTCGTGGGCCTCGTCGACGACGAGGACGCTGTGCTCGGGCAGGACGTTCGGGTTGCCGGAGGCGGCGACGCCGAGCATCGCGTGGTTGGTGACGACGACGTCGGCCTGGGCGGCGGCGGCGCGGGCCAGCTGGGGGAAGCACTCGTCGACCAGGGGGCAGGAGGAGCCCAGGCACTCGGCCCGGGAGACCGACACCTGCGCCCAGGCGCGGTCGGACACGCCGGGCACGAGGTCGTCACGGTCACCGGTGGTGGTCCGGCCGGCCCACTCGCGCAGGCGCACGACCTGCTCGCCCACCCCGGTGGTGGAGGCGGAGCCGACGCGGCGGTTGGTGGCCTGGGCCGCGCTGAAGAGCGTGTCGGCGTCGTCGTCGGGGTAGCCGCCGCCCGCCCGGTGGCGGCACATGTAGTTCTGCCAGCCCTTGAGCAGGCGCACCTCGGGGCGCAGCCCGGTGGCCTGCTCGACGGCGTCGGCGGCCAGGGGCGCGTCCTTGGTAAGGACCTGGCGCTGGAGGGCGAGGGTGGCGGTGGACACGACGACCCGCTCGCCGGCGGTGACGGCGTGCACCATGGCGGGCACGAGGTAGCCCAGCGACTTGCCCGTGCCGGTACCCGCCTGGACGAGCAGGTGCTGTGAGCCGGCCACGGCTGCGGCCACCCGTCGGACCATCGCGCGCTGGCCCTGGCGGGCACTGCCCCCGAGGCGGGCGACGGCGAGGTCGAGAGCCTGCTCGGCCAGGCCCGCCCCGGGCTCGGTCCTGCTGCTCACACCGGTCTCAGGAGCCGGACCCGGCGCAGGGGGGCCTGACGTCGGCGGCCCGCAGCTCGGCGGCCAGGGGCGCGTCCACGAGGGCGCGCAGGCGGGTGCCGTCCTCGACGTACTCGATCGTGTCGATCTGGCCGTCGGCGTGCACGCGCGAGACGAGGTCGCCGCGCGAGTAGGGCACGACGACGTCGACGGCGACGTCCGGGCGCGGGAGCATGTCCTCGATGCGCCTGCGCATCTCGTCGACGCCCTCACCCGTGCGGGCGGAGACGACGACCGCCTGGGGCAGGCGGGTGCGCAGGGCCGCCAGGGTGACGGCGTCGGCGAGGTCCGCCTTGTTGAGGACGATGAGCTCGGGCACGTCCAGGGCGCCGGGGATGTCCTTGAGGACCTCGCGCACCGCCGCGATCTGGCTCAGCGGGTCCGGGTGGGCGGCGTCAACGACGTGGACGAGCACGTCCGCGCCGGCGACCTCCTCGAGGGTGGAGCGGAAGGCCTCGATGAGCTCGTGGGGCAGGTTGCGCACGAAGCCGACGGTGTCGGTGAGCGTGTAGACCCGCCCGTCGGCGGCCTCCGCGCGGCGCACGGTGGGGTCGAGGGTGGCGAAGAGGGCGTCCTGGACCATGAGGCCGGCGTCGGTGAGGCGGTTCATGAGGGAGGACTTGCCGGCGTTCGTGTAGCCGGCGATGGCCACGGAGGAGATGGGGCCACGGCGGCGCGAGCCGCGCTTGACCTCACGGGAGGGTGCCATGGCCTTGATCTCGCGGCGGAGCCTGGCCATGCGGTCGCGGATGCGGCGGCGGTCGAGCTCGATCTTGGTCTCGCCGGGGCCGCGCGAGCCGATGCCGGCGCCCGCGGCGACGCGGCCACCGGCCTGCCGGGACATGGACTCGCCCCAGCCGCGCAGGCGCGGCAGGAGGTACTCGAGCTGGGCGAGCTCGACCTGCGCCTTGCCCTCGCGGGACTTGGCGTGCTGGGCGAAGATGTCGAGGATGACGGCGGTGCGGTCGACGACCTTGACCTTGACGACGTCCTCGAGGGCGCGGCGCTGGGAGGGGGCGAGCTCGCCGTCGACGATGACGGTGTCCGCGCCGGCGGCGGCGACCATCTCGGCCAGCTCCTGGGCCTTGCCGCTGCCGAGGTAGGTGGCGGGGTCGGGGTGGTCGCGCTTCTGGATGAGGGCGTCCATGACCTCGGAGCCGGCGGTCTCGGCCAGGGCGGCGAGCTCGGCGAGGCTGGTCTCGGCGTCCTGGGCGTCGGCGGCCTCGAGGCCGGCGCCATGGCGGGCGGCGCCCGGGGTGGCTCCGGGGCGGGCGGTGGGCAGCTCGAGGCCGACGAGGACGACCTTCTCGAGGCGGACCTGGCGGTACTCGACCTCGCTGACGTCCTCGAGCTCGGTGGACAGGGAGGCGACGCGGCGGGTGCCGGCGCGGGCCTCGCGCTCGAGGGCGCCGTCGTCGTCGGCGTCGCGGCGCTCGTGCTCGGCGGCGGTAGAGGCCAGGGCGGTGCCGTGGCGCGACAGGATCCGCGAGACGATGTCCTCGGCCGTCGGCGCGGCGGTGGGCTCGTCGTCGGTGACGTGCACGGGCCCGGTGTCCGGGTCGGGGGTGGCGGGGCTGTCGGGGCTCTGCGTGGTCTTCATGCGAGTGCCGATGCTACTGCCCGGCCGTGGCCGCGTCAGCGAGCGGGGTCACGCTCCCGCGCCGGTACGCTCAGGGCGTGAGCGAGCACTACTTCACCGCCTCCCCCGCCACCGGGGCCGCCGAGCGCACCCACGTCCTCACGATCCGTGGCCGCGAGCACGAGGTGACGACGGCCTCCGGCGTGTTCTCCTCGGACCGGCTCGACAAGGGCACGCAGGTGCTGCTCGACCACGTGCCGCAGCCGCCCGCTGAGGGCACCTTCCTGGACCTGGGCTGCGGTTGGGGGCCGGTGGCGCTCGCGCTGGCGGACGCCTCGCCCGGGGCGAGCGTGCTGGCCGTGGACATCAACGAGCGGGCCCTGGACCTCACGGCCCGCAACGCTGCCGCTGCCGGCCACGCCCGGGTGCGGGTGGCCGAGGCGGGGGCGCTGGCCCGCGAGCTGCGGCAGACGGGCCGGCGCCTGGACCTCATCTGGTCCAACCCCCCCGTGCGCGTGGGCAAGGAGGCCCTGCACGAGCTGCTGCTCACCTGGCTGCCCCTGCTGGGGGACACGGGTGAGGCGTGGCTCGTCGTCGGCCGGAACCTGGGGGCGGACTCGCTGGCCCGGTGGCTGGCCCAGCAGGGCTGGACGGTGGACAAGCAGGCCTCCTCCAAGGGGTTCCGGGTCCTGCGCGTGAGCCGCTGAGCAGACCCGGCGCGGGCCCGTCCCCCGCTCAGCCGGCGCGGGCCTCGCGCCGCGCCCCCACGATGTCGGCCACGGCGACGGCCCCCGCGACCAGCAGCGAGGCGATGATGACCAGGACGCTGACGATGAGCGCGCGCTCCCACCCCGATGAGGCCGCCACGGCGAAGGCCAGGGAGGAGATGACCGCGACCCCCGTGGCCGTGCCCAGGCGCTGGCCGGTCTGGAGCACTCCGCCGGCGGTGCCCGCGTAGCGCAGGGGCACGTCCATGAGGCTGAGGGTCTGGTTCGGGGAGACGACGAGGGCCTGCCCGACCCCCACCAGGGCCAGGGCCAGGGCCAGGACCCACACGCCGTGCGAGTCGTCGAGCTGGGCGGCCACGGCGCCCGCGGTCAGGGCCAGGCCCGCGATGACCACGCCGATGCCGGCGAGCACCATGGCCCTGCCGGCGCGCAGGACGTAGCGCCCCACGACCGGTGCGAGCACCGCCCCGATGAGGGAGGAGGGCAGGCCCACGACCCCGGTGGTGAGCGCCGAGCGCCCCAGGCCCTGCTGGACGTACTGGGCGACGACGATCCAGATGGAGGTGCAGCCGAAGAAGTAGACGGCGATGACGAGGCAGCCGCCCGAGAAGGAGCGCTGCCGGAACAGGCGCAGGTCCACCATGGGCTCGCGTCCGCGAGCGAGGTACCAGCGCTCCCAGGCGGTCCAGGCCCCCAGGCACGCCACGGCGCCGAGAGCGCTGGCCAGGCCGGCCGGCCCGGTCCCCAGGCTCACGAAGGGCAGCATGAGAAGCAGCATGGAGGCGGCCAGCAGGATCATGCCGACGGGGTCGACGTCGGCGCGCCGGGGCCCGCCGGCCGCCTGCGCGCCCGGTGCGCTCTCAGCGGGCGCGCCCTGCCAGGTGCCGGCGGGCAGGACCCTCCAGGCGGCGAGGACGCCCGCCGCCGCGATGGGGGTGTTGACGGCGAAGCTCGCCCGCCAGCCGGCGTCGTCGCCCAGCACCTGGAGCAGCACCCCGCTCATGACCGGGCCCAGCGCCACGCTCACCCCGACGACGGCCCCGAACCAGCCGAAGGCGCGTCCACGCATCGGTCCGGGGAAGACCCGCTGGATCATGCCGGTGACCTGCGGGTTGAACAGGCCGGCGCCCACCCCCATGACGACGCGCGAGAGGTTGAGCAGGCCGATGGAGCCGGCCAGGGCGCAGCCGAGCGAGCCCAGGCCGAACAGCGCCAGGCCGATGACGAAGAGCCGGGCGCGCCCGAGCACGTCCCCGGCGCGCCCCGCGGCGACGAGCAGGACGCCGAAGACGAGGGAGTAGCCGGCGATGACCCACTGCAGGGCGGAGGCGGAGGCCCCCAGCGAGTCCTGGATGACGGTGAGCAGGACGTTGACGCTGGAGACGGCCAGCAGGGAGGCGAAGGTGGGGATGAGCAGGACGGCGAGCACGGCCCTCTGCTCGGGGCTCATCTCCTCGCTCGAGTCCGAGCGCGGGTGCGGCGTCCTCGTCATGCGGTCCCTCCTCCTGGCCGGCCGGGCGGCTCAGCGCTGGGTCTGCCCCGAGATGATCCGCTCGACCCGGGCGGTGGTGCCGGAGTCGTCGCTGGCGGGGGTGGACCAGCGGCCGCGGTGGACGTCCCAGGCGAGGGCCGCCAGGCCGACGGCGAGGGTCGGCAGGATCCAGCCGGTCGAGTCGTTCCACAGCCCGCTGCGGCCCAGCAGCTCGCTCGGCGCCGTCCAGCCGACCTCGTGCAGGGCCGAGACGAGGCCGAGGGCGAGGGCGCAGGCCGCGGGCCAGGTGTAGGCCGAGCGCAGGTGCCCGGGGGCGAGGGCGTCCACGAGGGTGACGACGACGAGGGTGATGGTGACCGGGTAGAGCAGGAGGGTGAGGGGCGAGATGACCGCGAGGATCGTGCTCAGGCCGAGGTTGGCGAGCATGAGGGAGACGGTGGCCGCGGCCAGCAGGTGGGGGCGGTAGCCGCTGCCCCGCCAGGCGGTGGAGGCGTAGCCGGCCCAGGAGGACAGCAGGCCCACCGAGGTGGTGAGGCAGGCGAGCAGGACGATGCCGGCGAAGACGACGACGCCGACGCTGCCGAGCCCGGCAGCGGAGGCCGTGCGCAGCAGGGCGGTGCCGTCGGAGACGTCCTCTCCCGGTGTGCGCGCGCCCACGAGGGCCAGCCCGACGTACACGGTGGCGAGCAGGGCGGCGGCGACGACGCCGGACAGCGTGGCCGAGCGGGCGACCTGTCCCACGGTGGTGCGCCCCTGCTGGCGCAGGGAGGAGATGACGACGATGCCGAAGACGGTGGCGGCGAGCACGTCCATCGTGAGGTAGCCCTGGGTGAGGCCGGTGGTCAGGGGCGCGGCGGCGTACTCGCCCACGGCCCCGCGTTCCACCGCCGCCCCGCTCGCGCGAGCGGGCAGGAAGGTGACGGCGAAGAGCACCGTCAGCAGGCCGAGCAGGGCCGGGGTGAGGACCTTGCCGATCCGGTCGGCGAGGCGGGCGGGGCTCAGGGCCACCCAGACGGTGAGGACGAAGAAGACGAGGCAGTGCAGCGCCAGCGCCCAGCGCCCGGGCTCGATCCCGGCGAGGACGAGGACCGGTCGGGTCGCGAGCTCGTAGGCGACGGTGGCGACGCGGGGCACGCCGTAGAGGGGGCCGATCGACAGGTAGACGGCCAGCGGCATGAGCGCGCCGAAGCGGGGGCCGACGCGGTGCGCCAGGCCGAGCACGCCCTCGCCGGAGGTGCACACGGCGATGACGGCGAGCAGCGGCAGGAGCACGCCGGTGACGATGAAGCCGGTGAGCACGAGGGGCAGGTGCCCGCCGGAGGAGGCGCCGAGCGCGGGAGGGAAGATGAGGTTGCCGGCGCCGAAGAAGAGGGCGAAGAGCATGAGCCCCGTCGTCACGGCGCCGCGCAGGGCCGGGGCCCCGGGTCCCGGGGCTGTGCCCCCGGAGGCGGTGGTCATAGTGGTGGTCACGGTGGGGGCCGGGGTGCTCACGGGTCAGGCTCCCAGGGTCGCGCGGCCGGTGAGGGCCGCCTGGACGACGAGCAGGACGGTGGCGTCCGGGGCCCACGGGTCGGGGCCGACGTGCACGCCCGCCTGTCCGCCCGGCACCTCGATGAGGTAGTGCTCGGGGGCGTGCGGGCCGAGCCACTCGTGCAGGGCGACGGCGACGGCGCAGCAGCCGGAGGCGCTCGAGGGTCGCTCCCCCTCCCTGGGAACCAGGACGCGGGCGCGGGCCCGGGCCGGGCCCGCACTGTCAGCGCTGTCAGCACTACCAGCACCGCCATCGTCGTCGGTGCTGCCGGAGGCGCTGTCGGGGCCGGCGGCCGTCCCGTCGTCGGTGAGGACGACGAGGTCGAGGGCGGTGGGGGCCTGCGGGGCCGGGTCGCAGGCGGGGGCGCCGGCCAGCAGGGCGGCATCGAGCTCGCGCTCGTCGGCGAGGGCGACGACGGTGTGGGGCTCGGGCCGCGCGCTCGACAGGCGCACGCTCAGGGCCGCGCGCTCCCCCTCGAGGCCGGGCACGGCCACCACCGTGTCCCAGCCCTCGGTGTCGACGTCGGCGAGGGCGCCGGCGGGCCGGACGAGGGCGGCGGGGCCCATGTCGACGCTCCACAGGCCGTCGGTGTGGGTCAGGGTGCGGGCGCCCGCACGGGTGCCGATGGCCAGGGGGGCCTCGTCGGCGACGAGCCCCCCGGCGAGCAGCGCCTCGGCCATGACGGCGGCGGCCAGGCCGTCGGCGCCGAGCGGGGTGCCGGTGCGGTCGTAGGCGTCGAGGAACCACTCGGCGTCCGGGGCGGCCTCCAGCAGCGGGCCCGTGCCGTCCAGGGCGCTGGTGCGCGCGGCGCGCACGAGGACATCGGCGCCCAGACCCGTGCGGCGGTCGCAGGCGGCGGCGACGTCGGCGGCCGTGAGGCTGACCTCGAGCTCCGGGTCGACGAGGAGCAGGACGTCGCTCTCGAGGGCGTGTCCCTTGAGCAGCGCGCGTCCGTCGAGCCCGGTGGCAGGCAGGGTCTCAGTCATGGGGCTCAGCCTAGGCGAGCGGGCCCGCGCTCCCCGAGCCCGGGTGGGCGTCAGCCTGCTCACGCTCGCGCACGAGGCGGGCGGCCAGGGCGGTGACGCGCTCGCGCTCGCCCTCGCACCAGGCGCCGTCAGGGGCGAGGGCGACGTCGATCCAGGTCACGCGCGGGTCCCGGCGGAACCACTTGACCTGGCGGGAGGCGAGCCGGCGGGTGGCGGCGGCGGTGGCCTCGGCGGCCTCCGGCACGCTCATGGTGCCGTCCAGGACGGCCAGGGCCTGGGCGTAGCCGATGGCGCGCGGCGCCGTGGCGCCCTCACGCAGCCCCTGGGCGGTGAGCGCCTCGGTCTCCTCGACCAGCCCGGTGGCGAACATGCGCCGGGCCCGGGCCTCGATGCGCGCGTTGAGGGCCGGGCGCCCGGGCCTGAGGGCGAGGTGGACGGTGGGCACCAGGTCCTCGTAGCGGGGCAGGGTCGCGGAGAAGGGCCGGCCCGTGACGGCCTGCACCTCCAGGGCCCGCACGACCCGGCGGGTGTTGGCGGGCTCGATGCGCTCGGCGCTGGCGGGGTCCCGCTCGCGCAGCTCCTCCCACAGGCGCCGTCCCCCCTCCTGCCGGGCGCGGGCCTCGAGGGCGGCGCGCACGGCGGGGTCGGTGCCCGGGAACTCGAGGGCGTCGGTGACAGCGCGCACGTACAGGCCCGAGCCTCCCACGATGACGGCCCGCGCCCCCCGGGCGGCGACGGCCTCGAGGTCGCTGCGGGCGGCGGCCTGGTAGGCGGCGACGCTGGCCTCGTCGCGCACGGTGAGCACGTCGAGCTGGTGGTGGGGGGTGCCGCGGCGCTCGGCGACGCCGAGCTTGGCGGTGCCGATGTCCATGCCGAGGTAGAGCTGGGAGGCGTCGGCGTTGAGGACCTCGGCGGGGGTGGCGGAGGTGGCGTCCTCCCCCAGGGCGGCGATGAGGTCGAGGGCGAGGTCGGACTTGCCGGTCGCCGTCGGGCCGACGACGGCCACCCGCAGCGGGGCGGGGCTCACAGCTCGGGCAGGAGCGGCCCCACGTGGGACAGCGCCTGGGTGCAGGCGGACAGCGCGGTGTCCAGGTGCAGCTGCAGCTGCTCGGAGGTGACGCCGCTGGTGAGGTCCACGAGGTAGGTGGCGCGCACGACCGTGCCCGCGGGGGTCTCGACGAGGCAGACGGTCGGGTAGTACTTCTCGCGGTTCCAGTCGTTGACGCTGGCGGCGACCTCGTCGCGCTCACCGGGGCTCACGGGCTCCTGGGCGTCGCCGGAGACGAGGAGCCAGCCGGGGTGCTCCTCGGGCTCCTCGATGACGAAGGGGAAGCCGTCCCAGGTGCCGAGCAGGCAGGTGTGGTCCTCCTCCTCGTGGCGCTGGACGCCGTAGCCCATGGGGCCGGTGAGCATGCGCTCGATGCGCTCGAGGGTGAGGGGGCTGGTGGCCTCAGCGGTGGGTGCAGCGGGACCGGGCCGCGGCCCCGGGGCGGCGGAGGCCTGCGGGGTCCCGGCGGTGGGGGCGGCCGGCCTCGGGGCGGCGGGGGCGCCGAGCAGGCGGGAGATGAGGCCGCGCAGGCCCCTGCGGTGGTTGCTCATGGCTCGAGGTCTCCTCGCAGCGGGTCCGGGAAGGTCTCCTCGGCCTCGCGCATGAGGGCGACGATGAGGCGGCAGCTGGTGAGCACGAGCTGCTCGAGCTGGGGGTCCGTCATGCCGGCGCCGAGGGGGTAGGTGACCTCGCCGTGCAGGCGCACGACGCCGCCGTCGGCGACGGTGAGGTAGGCCTTGGGGCCGATGCGGGTGGCGTTCCACTCCTCGACGAGGCGGCGCAGCTCGACCAGGTGCTCGGTGTCCGCGATGCGGTGCCACACGCCCCGCAGCTGGATCGTGCGGTTGTCCTGGATGATGACGTGGACGGTGACGTAGCGCCAGGGGATGCCGACGTCGCCCTCGTCGTCGATGAAGAACCGCAGGCCCTGTCCACGCACGCAGTCGCGCACGCGTGCGACGTCGACCGGCGCGGGCACGGCCGGTGCGGGGACCCCAGCGTCTGTGGGGGCGTGAGCGGGCATGGCACCAGCCTACCGACCCCGGCCGTGCCGCTCCGCCACCGGGGCCGCAGTCAGGCCCTGGCGGCGAGCACGAGCACGGCGCGGCTGGGCAGGTGGAGCAGCCCGTCGCCCGCCACCGCCTGGGCGGCGCGCTCGCGGTAGCGGCTGGTGGCGGCCTGCTGGACCCGCGGCTCCTGGGCGAGGAAGGTCTGGCCCGCCGTCGCCACGCCCCCGGTGACGCCCGTCCACAGGTCCTCGGGGCGCACTGACCAGGTCCAGGTCACCTCCTGGGCGGTGACGACCTCGAGGCCCGCCCCGGTGGCCAGAGCCGCCAGCCCCTGGGGTGCGCGGGCGAAGTCCAGGTGCTCGGGCAGGCGCGTGCCCGGGGACCGGGACCACGCTCGCGTCCGTGAAGGCGCCGCCGACGGGCTCGGCCCAGCGGGCGCCGCCGGAGGGCCAGATCGTCATGGCGACCCGGGCGCCGGGGGCGGCGTCGAATCGGGACGGTTCCTGCGCACAGGGTGGCGAAGGAGAACCCGGTAGACCTCCTCGACACCGCTCCACGTGCTCATGGGGGCACCCTCTCACGGGTCCGTCGTCCGCCGGTGTCACGATCCAGTCCATTGCCCGGCGAGCACCGGTCCGGCTCCCGGGAGAACGGCGTCATGGCGCCGGATTGCGGACCGTCCGCGCCGGGCGGGGGCGGCAGTGTCCTGGATCGTGACAGGTCACTGCTGAGCAGCAGCCCCGGCGGCCTGGGCGGCGATGGCGTCGATGGCCTCGTTGAAGGCGTCGGAGGTCTTGGAGGCCCCCGCCAGGGCGGTGACGTGCGCCTGCTCGACGCTGCGGCCCACGACCTCGCCGGCGACCTCGTTGACGAAGTCCTGCATGTAGTCCTTCGACCGCTCGGCGAAGGGGTGGCCGACGACCTCGACCTCGGTGACAACGCCATCGGCGAGGGTGACGGTGACGTCGATGGAGTCCTGCTCGAGGAGGTCGTCGAGGACGCCGTAGGTCTGGGTCGAGGTGTACTCGCCGTCGGCGTAGGGCCCTCCGGTGGGGGCGGCGGGAGCCTCGGGCGCCCGGCTCGGGGTCCTGGCGGGGGCGGCGGCCTCATGGGTCTGGGCGCGCCCGGCGTACTCGTCTCCGGCGATGGTGACCTCCTCGCCGGCAGCGCACCCGGCCAGGAGGGTCCCGGCGGCGAGCAGGGCCCCGGCGGTGGCGCCGGTGGTGCGCAGGGCCCTGGCCGCCCCGGTGGCGCGCGGGCTCATGCGGGCTCCCCCTCGCCGGCGAAGTCGAGCATGTCGCTCGTGCGGCGACGCTCGGCGCCGTCGTTCATCTTCTCCCCCACCAGGCGCCCGTGGTTGAGCAGGACCTGACGCTCGCCGCAGGAGGCGACGTGGGCGTCGTGGGTGACGACGATGAGGGTGGTGCCCTGCGCGTGCAGGCGGTGGAAGATGTCGAGGACGAGCTGCTCGTTGGCCTCGTCGAGGTTGCCGGTGGGCTCGTCCGCCAGGACGATCTCGGGGTGGTTGATGAGGGCGCGGGCGATGCACACGCGCTGCTGCTCGCCGCCGGAGAGCTGGGAGGGCAGGTGGTGGGCGCGCTCGGCCAGGCCGACGTTGTCCAGGGCCGCCAGGGCCTCCTTCTCGTCGGTCATGGAGTGGTAGTACTGGGCGACCATGACGTTCTCGACGGCGGTCAGGTGCGGCACGAGGTGGAACTGCTGGAAGACGAGCCCGATGACGTTCTTGCGGATGTCGGTGAGCTGGGCGGCGTTGAGGCGGCCGAGCTCTCGCCCGTCGAGGAGCACGGAGCCCTTCGAGGGGGTGTCCATGCAGCCGATGATGTTCATGAGCGTCGTCTTGCCCGAGCCGGAGGAGCCGACGAGGGAGAGCCACTGGCCGCGCGGCACGTCGAGGCTGACGTCGTCGACGGCGTGCAGGTCGCCGTAGATCTTGGAGACGTGGCGCAGCTGGAGCAGGGGCCGGCTGTCCGGCGCGGTGGTGGTGTCGGTCATCTCATTCCTCCCTGAGGACGACGGCGGGGTCGATGCGGGTGGCGCGGCGCACCGGTGAGCTCGCCGCGACGACGGCGACGGCGGCGGACAGGGCGAGGGAGCACAGGGCCAGCCACCAGGAGAAGGCGATGGGGCGCTCGAAGACGCCGACGCCCACCGCCCAGGCCAGGCCGTGCCCGACGGCGGTGCCCAGCAGGCCGCCGACGAGCCCCATGACCGCGGCCTCGGTGTAGAACTCGGCACCGATGGAGGCGGCGGAGGCCCCCAGGGCCTTGCGCAGGCCGATCTCCTTCCTGCGCTCGGAGACGATGACGGTCATCGTCGTGGACACGCCGACGAGGGTCAGGGCCAGGACGACGACGGCCACCACCCAGAACAGGGTGTTGAGCATGGCGATGATGCGCGTGTTGCCGCTGGTGATCTTGGAGACCTCCTGGGCGCGCAGGCCGGTGCCGTCCTGGGCGGTGAGGCCGGCGGCGTTGAGGTCCTGGACCGCCTGGGCGGCGGGGACGGTGCTGGTGTCCACGGACATCTCGACGACGTCGTAGCCGGCGTCGGCGGCGGCGGTGAGGTCCTCGAGGGCCGCCAGCGGCACGTAGATGATGTCGTCCTCGCTGCCGCCGGTGTCCACGGTGCCCACGACCCGCCAGCGGCGCTCGCCCTGGGTCTGGGAGGCGCCGTCGGAGGAGACGACGGAGCCGAGGGTGAGGTTGTCGGTGGACAGGTACTCGACGTTGACCATGTCGCCGATGCCCAGGCCGGTGGAGCCGGCGACGTCGGCGCCGATGAGGACCTCGCCCTGGCCGGGCCAGGCGCCGTCGACCTCCCAGTGGCCGTTGAGCGAGCGGGTGGCCTCGACGTCGATCCCGCCCATGAGGTAGGCGCTCTTGTTGACCCGGACGGTCTCGTAGCGGTAGGCGGCGCTGCGCAGGTCCCCGGCCCCCGCGGAGGCGCCCGCCACGGAGCCGAGGACGTCCTGGGCGGCCCGGACCGCGGTCTCGTCCAGGCGCGCGGTCCCCTCCCCCGCCGTGGCGCCCGCGACGGGCACGAGGATGACGTTGGCGCCGTACTGGCGCATCTCCTCGCTCATCTGCGCGGGCACGGCCAGGCAGACGGCGGCGAGGCAGAACAGGGTGGCGGCGCCGACGGCGGAGGAGCCGATGGCGGCGGCGGCGCGCCCCCGGCGGCGCAGCAGGGCGCCCAGGAGCATGGTGAGGAACATGCGGCGGTTGGTCATCTGGCTCACCTCCGGTGCAGGGCCGTCGCCGGCTGGATCCTGAGGATGGAGCGCATCGACGAGGAGGTCGCGACGAGCAGGACGAGGGCGACGAGCAGGACGACGAGGACGTAGACCATGGGCCGCATCGTGATGGAGGAGTCGAAGACGATCCTGCCGATGAGCTGGGCGAGGCCGGAGCCGGCCAGGGCCCCCACGGCCGTGCCGATGACGCCGATGACGGCGGTCTCGGACAGGATGAGGCGGTTGATCGAGGCGCTGGAGGCGCCCACGGCCTTGAGCAGGGCGAACTCGCCCGTGCGCTCCACCAGGGAGGCGGTGGTGAGGGAGGCGACGGCGAGGGCGGCGGCGAGCAGCGACAGGGCGGTCATGAGGATCATGAGGACCTGGGTCTTCTCCAGGACGCTGCCCTCGACGGCGGCGACCTGGCGGACCTGCTTGGCGACGACGCCGGGGATGGACTCCTCGATCTGGTAGGTGATGGAGGAGGCGTAGGCGGTGCAGTACCAGGTCTCCCACTCGTAGCTTGAGACAATGGCGGGGTTCTGGGACACCTTGCGCGACAGGTCGTTCTCGGGGGTGGTGAGGGCCTTGACCTCGACCTGCTCGACCTTGCCGGTGTGCCCGGTGAGGTCCTGGACGACGGCCAGCGGCGCGTACAGGGTGGCGTCGTCGTCGTCACCGGAGGTGTACACGCCGGTGACGGTCAGCCTGCGCTCACCCAGCGGCGTGGCCAGGGTGAGGACGTCGCCGGTGCGGGCACCGAGCTGCTGGGCCAGGGCGGAGCCGATGACGGCCTCGTCGGCCTCGTCGTCGGGCCACTGGCCCTCCAGCGACCACCACGAGCGCAGGGTGGTGACGCCGGCGACGACCGTCTCTCCCGTGGGCAGCTCGAGCTCCTTGTTGAACCAGGTGCCGACGACGGCCAGGTCCTGGGAGGAGGCGCCGGTGGAGGAGGTGACGTCGACGTGGCCGGTGAGGCGGGCGGCGAAGTCGACGATGTTGTAGGCCCAGAAGATCGTCTTGATGGTGGGCACCGAGGCCTCGTCGATGAAGGCGGTGGCCTGGGGCTCGTCCTCGGTCTCGTACAGGTCGGCGACGACGGCGTCCGCCTTGGGCTGGACGGTGATGTTGGAGCCGTAGGCGGTGAGCTCGGCGTTGAGCTTGTCGCCGACGTCGAAGACGACGCCGAGCATGGCGACGCTGATCGAGGCGCACAGCGCGACGGTCAGGCCGATGAGGGAGCGTCGGCGCAGCTGGCGGGTGAAGGAGCGGTGCAGCAGGCGCAGGAGGAACATCAGGCGAACACCTCGGCGCTGGCCTCCAGGACCTCGGTGGGGATGAGCATGGTGCCGTCCTCGACCGTGTAGTCGATGGGGATCGGGTTGCAGCCGCCCTTGAAGCCGACGGTGGCGGGGTTGATGGCGACGTCGCAGCGCTTGCAGATGACCTTGCCGTCGGCCTCGTAGTAGCCGGAGGGGCCGCAGGACTCGCAGGCGTCGAGCCCGACGCCGTAGGCGCCGCCGTTCTTGAGCAGGGCGATCCAGCGGACCTCGGTGCCGCCGGTGGCCTCGTAGGCGAAGCGGTGCAGGTGGCCGTCGGCCAGCAGGCTGGTGGGGATGAGGGCGCCGGCGGCGGCGAGCTCGTAGGGCTCGGGCTCGGACAGGGTGGGGACCTCGTTGACCTTGGCGACGGCGACGGTGCGGGTGAGCACGAGGACCGTGAAGGCGCCGGCGGAGGCCAGGACCCAGCGGCGCGAGCGGCGGCGCTCGGCCCTCACCGCGCGCAGGCGGGCGGGGTTGGCCTGCGCGGGGGCGCGACCGAGGGCGCGGGCGAGCTCGACGGCCAGGGGCACGAGCCAGATGGCGGCGGCGGTGAGCAGGATGGCGCCCTCGAGGTTGTTGGAGGCCCAGGACAGGAGCCGGAAGCCGGTGCCGGTGATGCGGATGCGCTGGGTGCCGTTGAGCACGCGCAGCAGCTGCAGCAGGTGCACGGCGGTGACGACGGCGAGGAAGACGGCGAGGCTGGCCCGGGTGAGGACCACCGGGGCGCGGCGCGCGGCGCGGTAGTAGAGGAAGGACAGGACGCCGACGCTGGCCCAGGCGCCGGCGAAGCCGAGCACGCGCAGCAGCATCGTGGAGGAGACGACCTCCTCGCCCGGCTCGATGAAGGCGGCGAGCTGGAGGACGACCTCCGGGACGGCGCGGAAGAAGGCGGCGGCCAGGGCGGTGCAGGCGGCCACCTGGGCGACGGTGCCCAGGCGTCCCTCGGCTCCCCAGCGGGGACGGCGCGCCAGGAGCAGGACGCAGGTGAGCAGGGCAGCGTCCGCCAGGACGCACACGACGAGAGTGGGCACGGTGACGCTGGTGCGGTCGGTGATGACGGCCAGCGCGCGCAGGGCGGCGAGGGCGACCGCGCCGGCGGTGCCGGCCAGGGCGCTGGCCAGGCGCCATCGCGAGCCGCGCGGCCACCCCTCGATGAGGGCGGGGGCGAGGATGACGGCGGCCGCCGCGTAGAGCAGGAAGGGCAGGGTCGCTCCCCCGACGACGGAGACGAATCGCTCGAGCACGTCTGGTCACACTTCCTTGTTCTCGGTTCCGTGGGGCGGCCTCCGGGTGGGAGGCGTGCCACTGGCGCCGTGACGCTCCAGGCCGGGTCGGGCTGGTGTCACGGCGCCAGTGAATCAGACGGTCGCCGTCCGGGTGGGCACGCGGTCCTCGGGCGCGGGCGGCCGCTGCGGTGGTCTCACCACTCCTGGACGGTGTACTCCCAGTTCTTCCAGGTGAGCTCGGTGGCCTCCCAGAAGGAGCCGGTGACTCCGGTCTCAGGGTCGACGTGCAGGACCCAGCCGGCCTCCTCCGGGGAGGAGACACCGATCATGATGTTGTAGGTGCCGTCCTGGGGCAGGGCGACGTTGGCGCCGTAGTGCGGGCCGTCGGAGGCGTTCATCTGCATGAAGGTTCCCTCGGCGGCGCCGTTGTTGGCGACCTCACCGGTGGCGGCGTCGACGATCTTGTAGGTGACGGTCAGGCCGGGGATGAAGGAGCCCTCGGGGTAGCCGAGCGTGTTGCTGGGCAGGGCGGAGATGTCGGCCTCGATGTGGAAGCTGGACTCGGAGGCGGCCAGGCCGGAGGAGCCGGCGGGCTCCATGTCGACCGGCTGGAAGTAGACGAGGGCGACGTTGATCTGCGGGGTGCCGCCGGAGGAGATCTCCTGGTCCTCACCGATGGGGTACTCGGTGAAGGCGGCCTCGCCGTCGTCGGCCATGGCCTCGTCGTCGGCCATCTGGCCGTCGGCCATGGTGGCGTCGGAGGCGGGGGTGCTCTCCTGGGAGGAGCCGCAGGCGGCCAGGCCGAGGGTGCCGGCCAGGGTGAGGGCCGCGAGTCCGGAGACGAGCCTGAGGGAACGCATGGGGTTGTCCTTTACGTGGTGGTTGGTGTGGATGGGGAGGGTCAGGAGTCCTGCGCGGCGCGGCGGTGGCGCATGACCGAGACGATGGACAGGACCAGGACGACGACGACCATGACGGCCTGGAAGCCGATGGTCTCGACGTAGGGGTAGAAGCCGAGGACGTCGTAGGTGGGCACGCCCTCGAGGTAGGTGGCGGGGATGATGTCGCCCTCGAGGAGGGAGTGGGCGCCGCCGCCGGCGAAGATGACGACGAGGACGGCCATGAGGAAGGAGGTGACGGCGAAGAAGGGCCGCAGCGGGATGCGCACGCTGGTGTAGCGGATGAGCAGGAAGATGACGAGCAGGACGGCGGCGGCAGCGGCGAAGCCCTGCCAGATGCTGGCGCTGCCGGTGGGGTCCATGGCGAACAGCGCCTGGTAGAACAGGACGGTCTCGGCGCCCTCGCGGAAGACCGCGAGGAAGGACAGGGACACCAGGCCCCAGAAGCCGCCCTCGGAGACGGAGGCCTCGGTCCTGTCCTTGATGTAGCGGTTCCAGGAGGACACCGAGGACTTCGACAGCATCCAGTTCGAGGTGAACAGGAGCATGAGCATCGCGATGAGCGCGACGGCGCCCTCCAGGGCCTCCTGGTAGGCGGAGGCGGAGTTGAACAGGGCGGAGAAGAGGGCGGCGACGACGCCGGAGGCGAGCAGGGCCAGGACCACGCCGGCGTAGACGTGCTTGACCCGGTCCCTCATGCCCGCCTGGACGAGGTAGGCGATGACGGCGGCCACGACGAGGATGGCCTCGAGCCCCTCGCGGATGAGGATGAGGAAGGCCTGGCCGAAGGAGCCGGTGAAGAAGGCCTTGAGGGGGCTGATGTCCTCGGCGGCGCCGCCGTCGAGCATCTGGGCGTCCTCGAGGAGGTAGGTCTTGAGGGTCTGGGCGTGCTCGGTGGCCGCCTCGGTGTCCCCGGCGATCATGGCCTTGCGGGTGTTCTTGAAGGTGGACTCCACGAGGGAGACCCGGTCCCCGGAGACCGTCATGACCTTCTTCTCGAAGCCGAGCTTCTCGTAGTAGCCGTAGTAGGCCTCGTTGACGAGCTCGGCCCCGGCGCTGCCGTCGCCAGCGAGGGTCTGGGCCAGGCCCTGGTCGATGAGCTCGTTCATCTCGGTGGCGACCTCGACCCAGGTGCGGTCTCCCCGCCCAGACTTGTCCGCGGTGGAGCGGGCGTCGATGGCGGCGCGCTCCTCGGCGATCCGCGTGGCCAGGGCCTGGGCGTGGTCCCGGGGGCCGGGCAGGCCCTCGGTGGCGTCGAGGGCGGTGGCGGCCTCGGTGAGTGAGGCGACGAGGTCGGTGACGCCGGTGCTCAGCGCCTCCTCGTTGCCTGCGGTGCGGGCGGTGGAGGCGAGGGAGGTGAAGGCCTCGGTGTGCGACTGGGAGACGTCGGCGCCGAGGGTGTCGGTGACGACGTTGCGCATGTTGGAGGCCACGTACCCCGAGCTCTGCGCCTTGAGGACGGCGGCGGCGGCACCGGGGTGGTCGGCGGCGGCGTACTCCTCCAGGGCGGTGCCCAGCTCGTCGGAGACGCGCTCGGCGACCTGGGTCCAGGTGTCGAAGTCGGTGTCGGCCTCGGCGGCCGCGGACGTGGGGCGCGGGCCGAGGGGGCTGAGCGCCCCCAGGAGCAGCACGAGGACCGCGAGGGCGACGACGGCGGCTCTCCCGACCCGTCCGCTGGGTGTGCAGGAGCGCGGGCCGGCGAGAGCCTGGGTCTGGGAGGGCATGCGGGCGGTGATCCTCACGCGCGGTGTCTGGGGAGGCGGGACAGGCGGATAGGTAAGCCTGACCTGCTCGAGTCACCTTAGGGTCACCATTTTGCCGACGTCAAAATGCGTCTCGCACAAGGCGGACGCGCTGTCATGAACTCCCGTCCCGACGACCCCACCGGCGCGCGCCGGTGCCCTGCGGGGCATGCTGGCCGGGTGAGCCCCTCCCCCGCCCCGCTACCCGCCCCACTGCCCGGTCCGGGCAGTGGGGCGGCCCCCGGCCCCTGGACGCAGGTGTGGCGCACGCCCGCCACCGGCACCACGTGGCGGGTGCTCACGCACGAGCCCCTGCCCCACCCGCTGCGCCGCGAGCTCGTCGCGCTCATCGACGCCTACGAGGACGTCTTCTCCCGCTTCCGCCCTGCCTCCCTCGTGCGCCGGGCCGCCGCGGGCCCCACCGACGGCGGGCGGACGGCGCAGGCCGGGGGCCGGGCCGACCCAATGGTCCTCGACCTGCCCGCCGGCTCGGCCCGCATGCTCGACCTCTACGACCGGCTCCACGCGGCCACGGCCGGGCGCCTCGACCCCTTTGTCGGCTCCGACCTCGTGGCCCTGGGCTACGACGAGGGCTGCACCTTCGTCGTGAGGGGTGGCGTGGCCGAGCACCTGGGTGCTGCGGGGGGACGGCCCGTGTGGGGCCGCGACGCCCACCACGAGGGGGAGCGTCTCGTCCTGGACCGTCCCGCGCTCGTGGACGTGGGCGCCGTCGGCAAGGGCTTCCTCGTCGACCTCGTGGGCCGGGCGCTCGAGGCGGCGGGGGTGGAGCAGTACGTGGTCGACGGCTCGGGGGACCTGCTCGTGCGCTCCCGGGCGCCTGTGCGCCTGGGGCTGGAGGAGCCGCGTCCGGCCGGGGAGCGACGCGAGAGCGCCCGGCGCGTCGTCGGCGTCGTGGAGCTCACCCGAGGGGCGCTTTGCGCCTCGGGCTCCTACCGGCGCGCCTGGGGGCCGGGCCTGCACCACCTGCTCGACGCCACCACCGGGCTGCCGGTCGGCGGCGGGCGCGTGCCGGCGGCGAGCTGGGCCGTGGCCGAGGACGCCGCGAGCGCGGACGGCCTGGCCACGGCCCTGTTCCTCGCGGAGCCGGCTGACCTGGCCGCCGCGGGCTTCCGCTTCGACTTCGCCCTGCTGCGCGCGGACGGCACGGCCGCCGTCTCGCACGGCTTCGCGGCGCTGCCCGGCGAGCTCTTCACGTCCTGAGCCGGTCACTGCCCTGCCAGCAGCATGATGACGCACGGGATGGTCATGACGGGTCAACGCGTCGACCGTCGACGATGGAGACCGTGGTGGTGCACCGCTGGGCCACACGAGGGTCGTGGGTGGCGATGAGGAGTCCGACGCCGTCGGCCCGCAGGTTCTCCAGCAGGTCCATGACCGCGCTGGCGGTGCCCGTGTCGAGGGCCGCAGTCGGCTCGTCAGCGAGGATGACTGCGGGGCGGGTGATCATGGCACGTGCGATGGCCACGCGCTGACGCTGCCCGCCTGAGAGCGTACGGGCTGGTCGGCGGGCGAGGTCGGGGTCGATCCCCACCTGGGCGAGCGCCTCGAGAGCGCGCTCGCGCCGCCGCCGCCTGGGCACGGCGGGACGCGAGTACTCCAGCGGCAGGGCAGCGTTGTCGACCGCGCTCATCCACCCGATGACGGAGAAGTCCTGGCCGATGTGGGCCAGTGTGCTGCCGCGCAGAGCAGCGCGTCCCCTCTCGGCGGTGGGCGCCGGCGTGCCGTTGACGGTGATGCTGCCCGAGGACGGGCGGAGCAGAAGACCCGCCAATGACAGCACGGTGGACTTGCCGGAGCCGGATGGGCCGAGCAGCCCGGTCATGTCTCCTGGGCTGATCGTGAGGGAGAAGTCCGTGACGGCGTCCACGGGAGAGCCGGGCGCGGGAAAGGACCGGCTGACCCGGTCAAGACTCAGTAGCGTCATGTCACGACCCCATGTGCTTCTCGGAGAGGACCGCTCGCGCACCACAGGCGACCGCGACGACGTCGATGACGAGCAGGCTCACCAGCACAGCCATACCTCCGGTGCTGACGTACGTGAAGGGCGGCGCGAGAGCCACGGCCGCCGCCACCAGGAGGGACGGAGCCATGACCGTCGTGAGGAAGGCGGCCATCCTCACGACGACGCTGTGCGCCATCGCCCCGCTGACGCGCCGGATGGCGAATTCCGCTGCCGTGCGGCGCAGCACCGACACCGCGACGGCGCTGAGCGCGTACGCGCAGGCCACGAGGAGGCTGAGGAAGGACACCAGGTAGATCGCGGCGACAGCCAGCAGGGAGCGGAATCTGGCGGGCTCGTCATTGGTGAGATACCGCGGGGTCAACCACAAGCCGTCGGCGGAGGCCGAGGCCACAAGCGCTCGGACCTCCTGCGCCGAGGGGCCTGTGAGCACTGCGCGCCACACCAGCTCCTCCTGGGCGAGCGCACCAAGGCCGGCGGTGTGATGCGGTGCGATCCTCACCATGATGAGCGTGTCGAGGTCGATACCGCCGGCGGCCGGGTCGAACCAGACGCTTCCGGCAGGGTGGTGGTCCTGGACCTCGATCGTCGTGCCTGCCAAGGTGATCTCCTGCGGGGCGTCAACCACCTTGGTTCCGCTCGTTGCGCATGGGGCTGTCTCGCACAGCCCGAGCTCTGGGTACAGGTGCGCGGCCAGGTCACCCACAACGACGACGACCGGAGGACCGTCGCCGGTGCTCGGCTCACTCGACCTCACGTTGGCGACGACTGCCGAGTAGGCGTGACCCGACTCCATGGAGGCGGTCAGCAGGTCCAGCGAGGAGCCGGAGACCGAGGAGACCCTGCCATGGGGGCTGTACGACACGGAGAAGGTCACCGCCTGCTGGTCTCGCAGAGTCGCTCCTCGCCGGAAGATGGTCCACTGCATGAGCGTCTCCCCGAGGAGCGTGGCGACCACGGCGCAGACCACCATGCCGATGACGGCGATGGCGAGCACATCGCGCCAGTGCCGGGTGGCGTCCGCGACACCACCAGCGACATCACGCAGCCACAGAGACGTCATGTTGACCTCGCAGCACCCGGCGCCCTGCTGACCACACGGCGGCACCGAGCAGGGCAGCGACCAGGAGGCACGCGGTGAGCACGCCGAGCACCGTCCACCGGGCACTCATCGCCTGCCACCCGCTGGCTGCGGCGATGGCCGCCCACCCCACCGCCGCCCCTGCGGTCAGACCGCTGCCGCAGGGGACCAGGGCGCGTGCGGCGGTACGCGCGGCGAGCGCGCCGGGGCTGGCGCCGACCGCCAGACGCAACCCGATCTCGGCTCGCGCAGCGCTCATGGCCCGTTCCCAGTACACCAGGCACGCGATGACGGTCCCCAGCAGGAGGCTGATGGAGACGCCGGCCGAGGGGGTGGTGGCGAGCGCCAGCCACAGGGGGTCGCGCACCTGGGGACCGATGTCGAGACCAACCGACGACAGGGCGTCGATCACCCTCGCCTCCTCCTCGTGCGTCTCAAGACCGGCGAGCACGTAGACCCCGGAGGTGAACGCGTGGTCAGGGCCGGGCGAGTACACGAACTGGATGCCGTCGAGACTCCCGGTCGCGCCGGCATCGACGACCCCTAGGACCATGGCTCCTTCGGGAAGCAGGGGGCAGGTTCCCGTGCTCCTCCACTCGGACTCGCAGTAGGTGCCACTGAGGATGATGGCGTGGGGATGGTCTGAGACGACAAGACTGCCTGCGTGCTCCGTGAGCCAGGGGACGTGCCCTCCGGGATCGATCACCATCATTCCTGGTGGTCCGTCACCGGCGTGCTCGGCCACGACGACGGCGTCAGCACCCTCAATCTCAGCCGACAACCTCTCTGCCCCGTCACTCAGAGCAGCTCCGGGACCCCTTTCGTGGGCGCTGACAATGAGGGCACCGGGACCCAGCCCGTAGACGCTCTGCCGCCAGTCGACGACAGCCCAGGAGATCGACCAGGAGACAAAGGTCGCGGTCACCCCGAGGCATATCGCCAGCCCAAGCACACGTACCTTCATGCGCATCAGTTCGCTTCACGTGTTACTCGCCCAGCACCCCGCGCCCATCCCCCAGTAATACCTCGTGGTGTACTGATCCCCCCAGAGAGGAGAATCCCAGACCCAGTCTCTACGGTAGTGGACAGTCGTGTCGTACCTCGACTGTGCTGAGGTCGTGTACATACGACCCGTATCCAGGTAAGGACCAGCATCTCTCGTAAACCGGTGGTATGCCTGGCAGTAATGAGCGCCTCCATCGCTATAGGAAGCCACAACCTGGACATACCCGTTCCATCGCGTGCCCCCCGCCGACTCCCAAGAATATCCGTAGTTAGGACCGCCCGCCATCGCCGTACCTCCAATGGCACACAACGAAAGCAACGCTACGATCGTAGCGACAACATCCCTGAAAATCCTCAGGCCAACACACCCCACCTCAGAAGTGGTGACACCGAAAGGCTGACGAGCCTTACTCGATCTCGGCCTACGACTGCCAAGTGACGTTCCTCACTATATTGCAAGCACAGGTCGATGGCAAGCACCCGACTTGACTCACGAAAGATGTCCAGGAGCGGCAGCGTGTGCCTCACACAAGAATGTCCGCGTAGCGGTGGGCGGTTCCCTGACTGTGTGAGCAAGGAGCTGTCGATGGCCGCGCGCCGTGAGATCACGAAGAAGTTCGCCCGCAAGTACGCGAAGGCGGACCGGGCTGAGAAAGGCCGGCTGCTGGACGCACTGGTCGAGACCACCGGGTGGACGCGCGATCACGCCCGCCGGGCAATCTGTGCGGCCGCGGCGCGCAAGGGCGCCGCGAGCCAGCAGCAACGCAAGCCGCGTGAGCGGAAGTACTCCTACGACGCACTCGTCGTGCTGCAGGAGGTGTGGGCGCTGGCCGGGCAGCCGTTGGGGAAGTACCTCGCCGCGCTCATGGGCGACACTCTGGAACGGCTGGTGCAGTTCAACGAGCTCGGCTGCCTCGCCTCCCGGCTCAGTGAGGCCGTGCTGGGCGAGCTGCGGTATGAGTCCGGCGACGATCGACCGTTACCTGAAGCCGCATCGTGACGCCCGCTACCCGGGCACGCTGGGCACGACGAGGCCTTCACACATCCTGCGGTCCTCGATCCCGTTGCGCACCGCGATGGACGACCTCCCTGCGGGACCAGGGTTCTACGAGCTGGACACCGTCGCGCACTGCGGGCACTCCGCCAAAGGCGAGTACCTGCGCACCCTGACCGCGACGGACCCGGTGACCGGGTGGACGCTGATCCGCGCCATCGGCAACAACGCGCACGTGAACGTCAAGGCGGAGACGGAGTGGATCCGGCAGCGCTCGCCGGTCCCGATCTTGGGGATGGACTTCGACAACGGGTCCGAGTTCCTGAACTGGCCGGTGATCGCCTGGTGTGACGACCACGAGATCCCCGTCACGAGGGGGCGCCCCTATCAGCACAACGACAACGCTCACGTCGAGCAGCGCAACGGCGACCGGGTGCGTCGGCACGCGTTCGGCTACCGCTACGAAACCGACGCCGAGCTGTGGCTGCCCAACGAGCTGCACTCACTGGTGATCAAGCGCAAGAACTTCCTGTTGCCCTGCGTGAAGGCCACCAGCTGGACCCACACCAGCGCGGGCAGGAACAAGCGCGTCTACGACAAGCCCAAAACCCCGTACCAGCGACTCCTCGGCATGGGCACCCTCGCCCCCGCCACCACCGGCCGACTGGCCACCGAGCACGCGGATACTGAACCCCGCAGCGACCACCCGCCGCATCACCCGCATCCAGCAGCAACTCATCGAGATGGCCTCAGCCCGCACCCAGGGACCACACTTGTCGAAGACGAAGACGATGCGCTGCCTCGTCCGCAGCCACCCACGAGGTCCCCAGACAGTGGTGTGACCGGGGAACGTGGGTGGCTGCTGCCGCCGGGGCTGTGATGACGACCGCGCGCCTCAGGGCCTACCCGGCCGCCCGCAGAGCGCGGCGCCGAGCAGCGCGCTCAGTCCCATGACGGCCGGCCAGGTGGCGGGCGCGGTGGCGACGACGTGGGCCCAGCCCCAGGGGGCGGCGGGCCACAGGGCCGCCGACAGCGCCTCGTTGCCGGCGATGACGAGGCTCGTGAGCAGCCCGAGGACGGCGACGACGAGGGCGGTGGCCAGGCCGGCCAGCTGGGTGACGGCGTAGGCGGCCGCCGTGGTGACGAGCAGGACCCAGGGGGTCACGAGCAGCATGTGGGTGGGGGCCAGGCCCGAGGCCGCCGCGGCGCTCCCGCCGGCGGCAGCCCAGGAGGCCGTGGCCACCGCGCTGAGGAAGACGGTGGTGAGCCCCAGGGCCGCGGCGTCGAGCACGCCGGCCCGCTCGCGCAGCAGCAGGCCGCGGCGGGCGGAGGACTGGGCGCTCCAGGCGGTCGTGCCGGCGACGCTCGCCGAGACGGGCAGGCCCACGAGGCCCAGCAGGCTCAGGGCGGCGCCGGGGCCGTAGACGGCGCTGACGAGGGCGGTGAGCGCGACCATGAGCACGGCGAGCAGGCTCCACACGCCCCAGGGCAGGACGAGCAGGAGGGCTCGCAGCGGGCGGGGGCGGCCGGCGGCGCGGGCCGGGCCGGAGATCACGAGACCGGATGCCGCGGGGACGCCGGCAGTCTCGGGGACCCGTGTGGTGACGTCGACCCCGCCGGCACCACGGGCCTCGCGCCGGGGCTGAGCCTCCCCCGCGCGCCCGGGGCGCCTCCTGCGGCCGCGCCCGCCCGCCACCACAGGCCGCTCGGGCACCGCCATGAGCAGGACGAGCGCAGCGGCGAGCGCACCGGTCAGGAGCGCGGCCGAGGGCCACCACGGCCAGTGCCACACGGGAGAGCCGGGCTCGAGGGAGACGGAGTTGGCGTGCACGCCCAGCAGCGGCAGGGTGCCGCGAACCAGCCAGGTCCAGGGGCGCAGCAGCCAGCCCGGGCTCTCAGCGCCCAGGGCCCCGGCGACGGACCAGGCGAGGGCGGCCGCGGGGGCCAGGCCGACGGCGGCGCCGCCCAGGAGCCGACAGGCCAGCGCGCCGAGCAGGGCGGCGCCGGCCGTGCCCACCCACATGAGCAGGCCGAAGGGCAGGTAGCGCCCGGCCGGGCCGGGGCCCTGTCCCATGAGCAGGCCGTGGGCGACGACGGGCGCGAGCAGCACCACCTGGGCCGCGAGCGCGGCGAGGGTGAGCACCCCGGCGCGCGCGAGGGTGGCGCGGGCGGCGGGCACGGGCCGCCAGGCGGTGCCGCCGTAGCGCCAGCGCTGCTCGCGCCACTCGGCCATCGCCCCGGTCAGGGCCCCGGCGGGCAGGGCGACGGCGACCGGGTAGAAGGACAGCCAGGCGAGGATGTTGCCGTCCCACTGGCCGCCGTCGACGGACAGGCCGGACGACAGCGTGACCTGGGCGAGGACGAGGCAGTAGACGGCCACGGCGAGGCTCACGGCGAGCGAGCCCCAGGTGAAGGTCCCGCGTGAGCGCAACAGCTCGGCGCGCAGGAGGCGGGGCGGGCGCCCGGAGGACCCGGAGCCCCCGGTGGCTGTGGCGGTCGGGGTCATGACGGTGCTCATCGCTGCTCCCCCGTGCCGGTGACGAGCGCCAGGTAGGCGTTCTCGAGGCCGACGCCGTCGTCGGGGTCGGCCAGGCCCTCCAGCGCTCCCTCGTAGGCCAGCCGTCCGCGGTTCAGGACGCCGACGTCGTCGGCCATGCGGGCCATCTCGCCCAGCTGGTGGCTGGAGACGATGACGGTGCGCCCGGAGCGTGCGAGGGCCCGCAGGAGGTCGCGCAGCTCGATGACGCCCTGCGGGTCGAGCCCGTTCTGCGGCTCGTCGAGGATGAGGACCTCGGGGTCGGTGAGCAGCGCCATGGCCAGGGCCAGGCGCGTCCTCATCCCGGTGGAGAAGGCGCCGGCGCGCGTGCGCCCGGCACCGGCGAGCCCGACCTGCTCGAGCAGCGGGTCGATGACATCCAGGTCGGTGCCGGTCAGGTGGGCGTGGACGGCGAGGTTGCGGTGGGCGCTGAGCCTGGGGAAGAAGGAGGGGCCGTTGACGGAGGCGCCGATGTGCGCCAGGCAGCCCTGGTCGAAGGGCCTGCCGAGGACCTCGACGCTGCCGGCCTCGGGCCGCAGCAGGCCCAGCGCGATGGACAGGGTGGTGGACTTGCCCGCCCCGTTGGGGCCCAGGAGGGCGTAGACGCGCCCGGGCCGGGCGGTGAGGTCGAGCCCATCGAGGACCCGTCGGCGGTGGAAGGACTTCGTCAGGCCCGCCAGGCGCAGGCCCGGCACCTGGTGCGCGGGGCTGGTGGTCGGTGTCGTGGTGCTCATGGCACGAGCCTGGCCGCCGCGTGGGGGCCGGCGGATCCCCCCGAGGGACACCGTCCGCAGGACGCGGCCGGCACCGGCCTCCCCCCTGGGGAGGAGGCGGGCCCGCTCAGGCGGGGCGGCCGTCCTCGGTCGCGGGCCCGGCCAGGGCGTGGCGGTAGGCGTGGACGATGAGCTCGACCCGGTTGGCGCAGCCGGTCTTGCCCAGCAGGGACCTCATGTGCGTCTTGACGGTGGACTCGGCCAGGTGCAGGCGCTCGCCGACGGCGGTGTTGGACAGTCCCTCGCACACCAGGGCGAGGACCTCCTCCTCGCGGGCGGTCAGGGGCTCGGCCAGAGCCTGGCCGGTCCCGGTGGTCGCGGGCGAGCCCTCCGGGGCCGGGCCGCCCGACGGCGCCCCGGCCTGCTCCGCCCCGGCGGCGCTGCTCGGCGGCCCCGGCTCCCCCGGGGACTCGGCCGGCCCCGGCTCCCCCAGCTGGGCCAGGACCGTGCCGGTGACCGCCGGGTCCAGCCAGGAGCCGCCCTCGGCGACGGCGCGCACCGCCTCGAGCAGCACCTGCGGGGAGGTGTCCTTGAGGAGGTAGCCGTCGGCGCCCGCCCGCAGGGCCCCGAGGACGAGCTCCTCGTCGTCGAAGGTGGTGAGCACGAGCACCCGGGTGCCGGCCAGCTCCGGGTCGGCTCGCAGGGCCCGGATGGTGCCCGCCCCGTCCAGGACGGGCATGCGCAGGTCCATGAGGACGAGGTCGGTCCCACCACCCGGGACCGCCTCACGCAGCACCTCGAGCGCGGCGGCGCCGTCGGCGGCGGTGGCGATGACCTCCAGGTCCGGCTGGGCCTCGAGCAGCATCGTGAAGGAGGCGCGCACGAGCTCCTGGTCGTCGACGACGACCACGCGCCGGGCCGCCGGTGGGTGCCTGTCAGTCATGGTGCTCCTTCCTGCGCGCGGTGACGGGGACGGTGACGTCGAGGACGAAGCGCGCTCCCCCGGGCCCGGGCACCACCCCGGTGCTCAGGGCGCCGCCCACGAGCCTGACCCGCTCGGCCAGGCCGCTCAGGCCGCTGCCGGGCTCCGTCGGCCGTGCCGGCGCCGTCAGGGTGTTGGTGACCGTGAGCCGGCAGGCGCCGTCGGCCTCCCACAGGCTCAGGGTGGCGTGGCCGGCGCCGTGGCGCAGGGCGTTGGTCAGCGCCTCCTGGGCGCAGCGCAGCACCGCCAGGCGCTGGTGGACTCCCCAGCCCTGCCCCAGGGCGGTCAGGTCAGCGGCCGCGGGCAGCTGCGCCTCGACCTCGAGGCCGGCGGCGCGCACGGCGGCCAGCGCCTCGTGGACCGCGCCGAGGTCCGCCGGGGCGAGCGCGCCCTCACCCGGGGCCCGCAGCACGCGCACGAGCTCGCGCACCTCCTCCAGGGAGGCGGCGGCCGTGCGCTCGACGTCCACCAGGGCCGCGCGGTGGGCACCGGGGTCCTCGAGCGCCAGGGCCGTGCCCGCACGGACCTTGACGGCGGTGAGGGAGTGGCCGATGAGGTCGTGGAGCTCGCGGGCCAGGCGCAGCCGCTCCTCGTCCACGGCCCGCCGGCGCACGGCCTCGCGCTCGCGCACCCTCTCCTGCGCCAGGTGGCGGCGCCTGAGGGCGTCGGCGGTGACGAGCACGACGGCGAGCAGGCACACGGTGGTGTACATCAGCAGGTCCACGGTGCCCGCGGCGGTGAGCGACTGCTGGGCGGTGCGGTTGCGGCCCAGCACCAGCATGTTGACCGGGTTGACGAGGCAGCCGGCCAGCGACACGGCCACCGCCCCACGGCCCCAGCGCGGGTCCGGGTCCCAGCGCACGCAGGCGTGCAGCGTGGTCAGGGCCGTCAGCGCCAGCGGCGAGACGCCCAGCGACACCGGTGACAGGAGGGTGAGCACGGCGTAGGAGGCCAGGCCCGCCGCGGTGACGAGGGCACTGGCGCGCAGCCGGGCACGGCGCCAGGGCTGGGCGGCGGCGATGACGGTCCCGACGGCGAGGTCGGCGACGTAGACGGCGTGGACGCCGAAGCGGGCCAGGAGGCTGAGGGAGACGGCTGCGATGAGCAGGCACCCGACGCCGAGGAGGACGTCCGCCGCGGGCAGGCAGCGGGCACTGTCCCGGGGCCCGAGGAGCCGGGCCCCGGCGCGCCAGTCGGTGACCGGGCAGGCGGGCGCCGGGGGCCGGTCCGTGACCCGGCCCCTCATGCGGTGGCGCGCAGCCAGGTGAGGACCGCCCTCACACGGCGGTTGTCCTCGCCGGGCGGCAGGTCGAGCTTGGCCAGGATGTTGGCCACGTGCTTGGCGACGGCGCCGTCGGACAGGACCAGGCGCTCGGCCACCTGGGTGTTGGACAGGCCCTCGGCCATGAGCGCCAGGACCTCGCGCTCGCGGTCGGTCAGCCGCTCGACCCTCTCGGCGTCCTCGCCCGAGGCGGGGGTGGCGGCGTCCGTGGCGGGGCGGGCGGGGGCGCCCATGAGGCTCGCCAGGACCTCCGGGTCGATGACGACGCCCCCGACGGCGACGACCTCGTGGCCGGCTGCGGCCAGCAGGCCGGCGAGGCCCTCGCGCAGGAGGGCGGCGTTGTCGGCGAGCAGGATCCTCATGGGGCCATCCTGCCCCACCTCAGCGGGCGGCAGCGCTCACGGGGCGGGTCCCGACGGCGGGCTCGGCCCAGGGCGGGGTGAGCGGGGCGGTGATCCTCAGGCGCGTGCCGGCCCCGGGGGCGGAGTCGACGGCGAGGTGCCCTCCGACGGACTCCAGGCGCTGGGACATGCCGGCCAGGCCGGTGGAGCCCGCGGCCGCCGGGTCGGCCCCGCCGCACCCGTCGTCGGTGACGACGACGACCAGGCCGTCGGCGCCGACGTCGAGCCGCACCGTGGCGGTGGCCCGGGGGCCGGCGTGCCGGGCGGCGTTGGTCAGGGCCTCGCAGACGGCAAAGTAGACGGCGGTGGCGACCGGGGAGGTCAGTGCCGCCAGGTGCTCCTCGGCCCCGGTGACGCTCACGGTGGTGGGCAGGGGCGCGCGGCCCGCGAGGTCGCGCAGGGCCGGGCCCAGGCCCCGCTCGGTGAGGACGGCGGGGCGGATGCCGTGGACGGTCTCGCGCAGGGCCCGCAGGGCGGCCTCAGCCAGGTCCTGGGCGGCGTCGAGGTCGGCGAGCAGGGCCTCGCGCACGGTCCCGGTAACACCCTCGTGCGCGAGCTCGCGCACGCGCACCCGTGTCATGCCCAGGCCCATGGTGAGGGCGACGAGGTCCTGCTGGGCGCCGTCGTGCAGGTCCCGCTCGATGCGGGCGCGCTCGGCGTCGAAGGCGTCCACGAGGGTGGCACGCCCGGCGGTGAGGTGGCCGACCTCGGCGGTGAGGGTGGCCAGGCGCTCCTCCTGCGAGGAGTCGGACAGCGCCTGGGTGAGGCGGGCGCGCAGGAGCCCCAGGGCGTAGAGGAGGCCGGCCGTCGCCGCGAGGCAGGCGGCCCCCAGGGGCACCAGCCACCACCCCTGCCCGGTGGAGCTGATCTCGGCGGACCAGGCGATGAGGCTGACCTCGAGCGGGGCCTCGGCGGAGACCCTGAAGGGCAGGACGACGAGGATGGCGGCCAGCACCCCGCCGCCGAAGGCGACGAGGAGGCTGAGGGCGCGCAGGCGCCGGCTGCGCGGTGAGGAGGTCGGGGCGGCGTGTGGCATGACCTGGACGCTACGGCAGGCGCCGGGCGCCCCACACGGGTGCCAGGACCCCACCTGCCGGGTGGAGCCGGCACCACCGGGCAGCGCCCAGCACCACCGCGCAGGTGGGGAGCCAGCGCCCGTGACCCGGCGGGGCGCCGGCGGTTGCCTTGAGGGCATGAGCACACTCACCCGCCGCAGCGCGGCACCCGGGAGCGCACAGGCTCCCCAGCCCCGTCCCTCCGCCCTCCCCCGCCCGGCAGCGGGCGCCACCGGCCGCGCGCCGGCCGTAGCGGCCCTCGCGCGCCGGGACCTCAGCCGGGTCTACCCCCTGCCCGGGCGGCGCCGGGAGGGCGTGGTGGCGGTCAGCGCGGTGAGCCTGGCCCTGGAGGCCGGCTCCTTCACCTCCCTCGTGGGGGCCTCGGGCTGCGGCAAGTCCACGCTCCTGGCTTGCCTGGCGGGCCTGGACCGCCCCACCCGGGGCAGCGTGAGCGTGCTCGGCCGGAAGACCACGGGGCTGGGCCCGCGCGCTGCCGCCCGCCTGCGCGCCGAGCACGTCGGCCTGTCTGCGCAGGCCTCACAGCTGCCCCACGAGCTCAGCGGCGGCGAGCGCCAGCGGGTCGCCATCGCCCGGGTGCTGGCCTCACGGCCCGCTGTCGTCTTCGCCGACGAGCCCACCGCGGCCCTGGACGTGGCCGCAGCGGTCCTCGGCTGGCTCGCCGAGCTCGCCGCCGCGGGCACCGCCGTCCTCATGGTCACCCATGACGCCACGGCCGCCGCCCGCGCCGAGCGGGTCCTCGTCATGGACGCCGGGCACCTCGTCGGGCACCTGCCCGGTGGGGACCCGTCCGCCGTCTCCGACGCCGTCCTGGCCGCACGGGCGGGAGGTGGGCGCTGATGCTACGTCTGCTGCTCGCCGACCTGCGTCACCACGCCGGGTCCTGGGCCTGGACCTGTGTCGTCGCGCTCGTGGCCGGGGCCTGCGTGTCCGGCCAGCTCATGGTCATGCACGGCTCGCTCGACTCGGCCGGGCGGGCCACCGGCCTGAGCCGCTGGGGCAACCCCCTGTCCACGGAGATGGCCGACGCCGCGAGGACCACCTCCGGCTTCGTCATCGCCAGCGTCGTCCTGGCGGCGGCCGTCGTCCTGTCCACGACGGCGGGGCTGGTCCTGTCCCAGCGGCGCCGTGACCACGGGCTGTGGCGGGCCCTGGGCATGCGCCCCGGTCTCCTGCGCGCGCTGCTGCTCGGCCAGCTCGTCGTCGTGGGCGCACTCGGCTCCCTCGGCGGCGCCCTGCTGGGCAGGCCCGTGAGCGCGCTCATGATGCCGCTGCTCATCGACCAGGACGTGGCGCTGCCGGGCACGCTCGCGCGCTGGGAGCCGGCGGACCTGGGCTGGACGGCGCTCGTCGTCGCCGGCTCCGTGCTCCTGGGCGGCTGGGGCCCCGCGCGCCGCGCCGCCCGTGCCACCGAGACCAACCTGCTCACCGGCTCGCAGGAGCGCAGCCGCTCCCGCCCGGCCCGTGCCCTCGGCGTCCTGACACGCCTGCTCGTGGCGGGTGGGCTCGAGGCGGGTGTCGTCACCTCCGCCGTCGCCGTGCACCGGCGCGGTGCCGGGAGCCAGCTGGCGTCCGAGGCCGCGGCCCTGGGGGCGCTCTACGCGCTCGTGCTCGTGTGCGTCCTGACCGCCTGGCTCGTCCCCCTCCTGCTTCGCGGCGCTGCGCTGCTGCCGGTGCCGGGGCCCGCGTGGCACGTCGCCACCCGCACCGCGCCGCTGGAGTCGCGCCGCTCGACGGCGACCGTCCTTCCCTTCCTCATCGCTCTCGGCCTCGTCGTCATCATGCTCGGTGGCGCGCGGATGGGCGTGGGCAGCGTGCGTCTGAGCGGCTTCCTGTCGATGCTCGGCCTGACGCTGGCCACGACCTGCGCGGCCGTCGTCGCCTCCACCTGGTCGGGGCGCGGGGTGGGCGTCGCCACGGTGCTGCGGGCCCGGGACTGAGTGCCGCCCAGCGGTTAGGATCCCTTGTGTGACCTCCACCAGAACCGGCGGGCCGATCCGTGTGAGCGCCGTCGTCATCCTCGACGCCGCCGGGCGTCTGCTCACCGTGCGCAAGCGCGGCACGTCCCGCTTCATGTTCCCCGGCGGCAAGCCCGAGCCCGCCGAGACGCCGGAGCACACGGCCGTGCGCGAGGCCTCCGGGGTCCCGCTGCCCGAGGACCTGGCGCCGCTGACGGTGGAGGTCGTCGCCCGCCTGCGCTCGCTCCGCGCGCCGCTCAGGGGCGCGCCCCGGCCTCCGGTCCTCGTGGAGGCGGTCTCATGAGCGCGCGGGGACAGGGGCACGGCCTCTGCCGGGGCCCGCGGGCGCCACGCGGGCGGGCGGGCGGACTGCTCGCCGTCGCGGCGGGCGCCGGTGCCGCGGCGGCGCTCGTCAACCGCCTGCGCCTGCGCCGCCTCATCGCGGCCGAGGTCCACCCGGACCTGCGCAGGCCCCGGCTCATTGTGCCCCCGGGGCTCGCCCTGGCCGGCCCTCTGGCCCGCACCGCCCTGGCCGCCCTGGCCGCCCGCGTCACAGCCCAGGTCACCGGGCGCCCGCCCGCCCTGCCCGCGCGGCGCGCCTGGGACCCCGCCCTCGACCTGCAGGAGCTCACCGCCACAGGCCCCGACGGCACCCGGGCGGTGCGCGTCGTGGTGGCCACCAGCCCGGGCGCCCGCCGGGCTCTCGCCGCCGGCCGCAGCGTGCCGGCCCTGCTGTGGGTCCACGGCGGCGGTCACGTCCTGGGCGACGCCGACGCGGACGCCGAGGTCTACCGCCACCTCGCCGACGAGCTGGGGGCCGTGGCCGTCTCCGTGGACTACCGCACGGCCTTCAGGGCCCCTCACCCGGCGGACGTCGATGACTGCTGGGCGGTCCTGACCTGGCTGCTGGACGGGGGCCTGGGCGGGGTGGACCCGCGGCGGGTCGCCGTCGTCGGGGAGAGCGCAGGAGGCGGGACGGCCGCCTCCCTGGTGCAGCGCGCCGTGGACCACGGGATCCACCTGGCGGCCCAGGTGCTCATCTACCCCATGCTCGACGACCGTGCCGCCGCCCGTGCCCGGGACGCCTCGGCGCCTGGCACGCGCGGGCGGCTGCTGTGGAGCCGCAGCCTCGACCGCCTCGGCTGGGCCGTCTACCTGCGCGGGCCGGGCGGCACGGGGCCGGGCAGCGCCCGCCCCTACGCCGTGCCCGGCAGGCGCACCGACCTGGCGGGGACGCCGCCGACCTGGGTCGGGGTGGGCGACCTTGACCTCTTCCACGACGACGACGTCGCCTATGCCGGGCGCCTGCGCCGGGCCGGGGTCGAGTGCGAGCTCGTCGTCATGCCGGGCATGTACCACGCGGCCGACCGCGTCGCCCCGCAGGCGCCGGTCATCCGCGCCTGGCGCCGTTCCATGCTCGCCCACCTGCGCCACCACCTGGTGGTGCCGGACGGCCCCTCAGCGTGAGCGCACGCTCAGTCCCTGACGGCGCAGGAGGGCCGCGAGCACGCCGTCGCCGGGCACGAGGCGCCCACTGAAGGTCCCGTCGTAGATCCCGCCCGCCCCGCAGGACGGGCTCCCGGCCCTCAGGACGGCGCTGCGCGCCCCGACCCGCTCGGCGTGCTCGGCGACGGCGCGCGCCCCGTCGAGGAAGGCGCGCGTGAGGTCCTGGCCGTCGGCGGTCACCACCCGGGCGCGACCGTCCAGCACGTCGGCGCCGTCGGCACCGGTGGCGCCCTCGCCGTCGGGCCCGACGACCTCCGCCGGCGGGCGGGGCACGCCCAGAGAGCCCAGGACCTCGGCGCACAGGGGCACGGCCCGTCCCTCGGCGACCGCGGCGACGACCTCGGGGTCGGGCCTGGCGGTGGCGTCGTAGCGGCAGGGGACCCCGGCCAGGCAGGCGGAGACGATGACGGGGTGCGCGCCCGCCGGTGCCGCGTCCAGGTCCTCCACCGCGCCCGCTCAGATCGTGCGGGGCTGGCCCAGCAGGGTGCGCCCGCCCATGTCCACGCCGCCCGCGCCACGGGCGGTGACGGCTCCCGGGGCGCCGACCCGGATCGTCGGCAGGCCCAGGCTCACCGGCGCCGTGTCCGGCTCGGGCTCGGAGCGGGACTCCGTGCGGCGGCGCTGCCAGGCGTCGCCGGCGCGGGTGCGCCGCACCTCGAACAGGGCGGGGCCGTCGTCGTACCAGATCCGCTCACCGGCGCCCAGGGCCTCGTTGGCGGCGGCCTCCTCGGCGCCGAGGGGCCGCCCGCAGCGGGCGGAGTCCGCGATGAGGTGGTGGGGCGCGCCGTGGGTGACGCGCACGGTGACCATGTCCCCGGGGCGCGGGGCCCCGCCGTCGTAGTCGTCGGCGGCCAGGTGCCCGGGCAGGGCGACGTGCACGAGGCGGTTGTCGGCGGCGCGGCCGGAGACGCGGGCGGTGACGCCGTCGCGGCGCCCCTCGCCCTCGGCGACGAGGACGTCGAGCACACGCCCCTCCTGACGCACGTTCTCCTCGTGGGTGATGCGCCGCACGAGCTCGTCCAGGCGCCGGTAGCGGTCCTTGACGACGTCGGCGGGCACCTGCGGCAGGTCCGCGGCGGGCGTGCCCGGGCGCGGGGAGTACTCGAAGGTGAAGGCGGAGGCGAAGCGGGCCCGCTCGACGACGTCGAGGGTGGCCTGGAAGTCCTCCTCGGTCTCGCCGGGGAAGCCGACGATGATGTCGGTGGTGATGGCGGCCTCGGGCATCCGGGCGCGCACGTCGTCGAGGATCCTGAGGAACCTGGCGGAGCGGTAGGAGCGGCGCATGGCGCGCAGCACCCTGTCGGAGCCGGACTGCAGGGGCATGTGCAGGCTGGGCATGACCTCGGGGGTCTCGGCCATGGCGTCGATGACGTCCTGGGTGAAGGCCGCCGGGTGGGGGCTGGTGAAGCGCACGCGCTCGATGCCCTCCACGGCCCCGGCGGCGCGCAGCAGCCGGGCGAAGGCGCCGCGGTCGCCGAAGCCGACGCCGTAGGAGTTGACGTTCTGGCCCAGCAGGGTCACCTCGGTGACGCCCTGGGCGGCGACGGCCTCGATCTCGGCCAGGACCTCGCCGGGGCGGCGGTCGCGCTGCCTGCCGCGCAAGGAGGGCACGATGCAGAAGGTGCAGGTGTTGTTGCAGCCGACGGCGATGGACACCCAGGCGGCGTAGGCGGACTCGCGGCGGGTGGGCAGCGTGGAGGGGAAGACCTTGAGGGACTCCTCGATCTCGACGGCGGCCTGCGCGTTGTGGCGGGCGCGCTCGAGCAGGGCGGGCAGGACGTCGAGGTTGTGGGTGCCGAAGACGACGTCCACCCAGGGGGCCCGCTCGACGATGCCCTCGCCCATCTGCTGGGCGAGGCAGCCGGCGACGGCGATCTGCATGCCGGGGCGCTCTCGCTTGACCGCGGCGAGCTGGCCGAGGTTGCCGAAGAGGCGGGTGGCGGCGTTCTCGCGCACGGAGCAGGTGTTGATGATGACAACGTCGGCGCCGCCGTCGCCCGCCTCGGTGGCGCGGGCGGCGGCCTCGGGCACGTCCTCGACGCGCCGGTAGCCGGCGTCCTCGAGCAGCCCCGCCATGTGCTCGGAGTCGTGGACGTTCATCTGGCAGCCCAGGGTGCGCACGTGGTAGGTGCGCGGCCGGGCGGGGCCGGACGTCCCCGGGCCGGGGCGGGCGTCGAGCACGGGCGTGGGGGCAGCGGCGTCGGCGGTGGTCATCACCGGCAGTCTAGGGGCGGCGCCGCGCCCCTCCCACCCGGCCGTTGCGGGCCGCCCGGTCCCGGCACCCCGTTCGGCTGCGGGCCGCCCGCCCTCCCTCCTAGGATGTGACCGAGCGCACGACGAGAGGGAGGTCACCGCAGTGCACCCCGACACCGGCCACGACCGCTTCCTGACCCGCCACCTCGGGACCAGGGGGGCGGACCTGGCCATGGTCCTGGAGGGCGTCGGGGCCGCGAGCCTGGAGGACCTGGCCGCGCAGGTCGTCCCCACCACCCTGCCCGTCCTGGAGGCGCCGCCGCAGCCGGAGCGGCCCGGAGCCGAGGCCGGTGGGCTGAGCGAGGACGCCGCCGTCGCCCGCCTCAGGTCCCTGGCCGCGCTCAACGACCCGCACACCGAGATGATCGGACGCGGCTACCACCCCACGACCACCCCCGCCGTCATCGTGCGCGACGTCCTGTCCAACCCCGCCTGGACCACCGCCTACACCCCCTACCAGGCCGAGATCAGCCAGGGGCGCCTGGAGGCGCAGCTGCTCTTCCAGACCGTCGTCGCCGACCTCACCGGCCTGCCGGTGGCCTGCACCTCCCTGCTCGACGAGGCCACGGCCGTGGCGGAGGCCGTCCTGCTCATGGCCCGCGCGCACCGGGGCCCGGACGGCCCCGTGCTCCTCGACGCGGGCCTGCACCCCCAGCTCATCGAGGTGGCCCGCGCCCGGGCCGAGGCGCTGGACATCCCCGTCGAGGTCGTCGGCGCCCCCACGCTCACCGCCGACGGCGGCCCCCTGACGGGGGCGGTCCTGGCCCACACCACCACCCGAGGCCTCGTCCAGGACCTGTCCGGCGCGGTCGGGGCCGTCCACGCCCGCGGCGGCCTGGTCGCCGTCGACGCCGACCCCCTGGCCCTGACCCTGCTGACCGAGCCGGGCGCCGTCGGTGCGGACGTCGCCGTCGGCACCGCCCAGCGCCTGGGGGTCCCCCTCTTCCTCGGCGGCCCCCACCCGGGCTTCATGGCCGTCACCGAGGCGCTGCGCCGCCAGCTGCCGGGCCGCGTCGTCGGCATCTCGCGCGACGCGGACGGCCGCGAGGCCTACCGCCTGGCCCTGCAGACCCGCGAGCAGCACATCCGCAGGCAGAGGGCCACCTCGAACATCTGCACCGCCCAGGCGCTGCTGGCCGTCGTCGCGGCCTTCTACGCGGTCCACCACGGCCCCGAGGGCCTGAGGGCCATCGCCGGGCACGTGCACCACCAGGCCGGGCGACTGGCCTGCGGGGCCCGTGCCCTGGGTCTCGACCTCGAGCACGAGGACTTCTTCGACACGGTGAGCGTGCACGTGCCCGGGGCGGCCCGGGAGGCCGTCGAGCGCGCGGAGGAGCTGGGCGTCAACCTGCGCCTGCTCGACGCCGACCACGTGGGCGTGAGCACCAACGAGACCACCACCGACGACGACGTCGACACGGTCCTCGCGGCCCTCGCCGCCGCGCGCCCGCGCACCGCCGGGCGGGTGGGGCCCGGCGACGACGCCTTCCCCCTGCCCGCGTCCCTGGCGCGCACGAGCCCCTTCCTCACCCACCCGACCTTCCACCGCCACCGCAGCGAGGCCTCCCTCGTGCGCTACATGCGGCGGCTGGCGGACCGCGACCTCGCCCTGGACCGGACAATGATCCCCCTGGGCTCGTGCACCCTCAAGCTCAACGCCGCCGCCCAGTCGGCGCTCTGGCTCGACCCGGCGCTCGCCGGCATCCACCCCTACGCCCCCGCCGCCCAGACGCGCGGCTGGCGCCTCCTGCTCGGCCAGCTCGCCGATCGGCTCACGCGCCTGACCGGCTACGACCGGTGCAGCCTGCAGCCCGCCTCCGGCGCGCAGGGCGAGCTCGCGGGCCTGCTGGCGGTGCGCGGCTACCTGCGCTCCACCGGGCAGGAGGGGCGCGACCTTGTCCTGGTGCCCGCGAGCGCCCACGGCACGAACGCCGCCTCCGCCGCGGGCGCCGGCTTCACCGTCATGGTGGTCGCCACCGCCGAGGACGGCTCCGTCGACGTCGAGCACCTGCGCGGCCTCCTGGCCGAGCACGGCGGGCGCGTGGCGGCGATCATGCTCACCTACCCCTCCACGCACGGCGTCTTCGAGCCCCGGGTCACCGAGGTCACCGCCCTCGTCCACGAGGCCGGCGGCCAGGTCTACATCGACGGGGCGAACCTCAACGCGCTCACGGGGCTGCTGCGCCCCGGTGACCTCGGCGGCGACGTCTCCCACCTCAACCTGCACAAGACCTTCGCCATCCCCCACGGGGGCGGTGGGCCGGGCGTGGGGCCCGTCGTCGTCAAGGAGCACCTGGCCCCCTTCCTGCCGGCCGGCCCCGCCGGCTCGCCCGCGCCGGAGCCCGGGGAAGCGGACCACGGCTTCGCCGGGGCGCCGGTCATGGGGGCGCGCTTCGGCTCGGCGGGGGTCATGCCGCTGGCCTGGACGTACCTGGTCACGCTCACCGACGCCGACCTGCGCCAGGTGACCCTCACGGCGCTGGCCCACGCGAGCTACCTCTCGCGCGCGCTCGCGGACTCCTTCCCCACCCTGTACACGTACCGGGGCCGTGTCGCCCACGAGTGCGTCCTCGACCTGCGACCGCTCACCGCCGCCACGGGCGTCACCGCGGAGGACGTGGCCAAGAGGCTCATCGACTACGGCTTCCACGCGCCCACCCTGTCCTTCCCGGTGGCCGGCACGCTCATGGTCGAGCCCACCGAGTCCGAGCCCCTGTGCGAGCTGGACCGCTTCGTGGCCGCCATGCGCTCCATCCGCGCGGAGATCGACGAGGTGGCCAGCGGCGCCGTCGCCCTGGAGGAGTCGGTGCTGCGCCGCTCGCCGCACACGCTGGCGGCCGTGACGGCCGAGCGGTGGGAGCGCCCCTACTCGCGCGCGAGCGCCGCCTTCCCCCTGGAGGGCATGGAGACGGACAAGTACTTCCCGCCGGTCTCGCGCATCGACAACGCGTGGGGCGACCGGCACCTGAGGTGCACCTGCCCGGCACCGGGCGCCCTCGAGGCGCAGGGCTCCTGAGCCGGCCGCACCCGAGACGGAGACAGCGATGACTGAGCACGACGTGGCGCCCGCCCCGCGCACCACCCCCCTGCACCGGGTGCACGCGGCCCTGGGCGCCTCCTTCACCGACTTCGGCGGCTGGCAGATGCCGCTGCGCTACACCTCGGACCTGGCCGAGCACCACGCGGTGCGGCGCAGCGCCGGGATCTTCGACCTGTCCCACATGGGCGAGGTCAAGGTCACCGGCCCCGGGGCCGCGGCCGCCCTGGACCACGCGCTCGTGGGGGCCGTCTCGGCGGTGGCGGTGGGCCGCGCCCGGTACACGATGATCGTCACGCCCGACGGCGGGGTCATCGACGACCTCATCGTCTACCACGTGGGCGACGAGGAGTACCTCGTGGTGCCCAACGCCGGCAACCGCGAGCGCGTGGCGGCCGAGCTCGTGGCGCGCTGCGCGGGCCCCGACTGCGCGGTCGAGGACATCTCCCTCGTCACGGGCCTCATCGCCGTCCAGGGGCCGCGCGCCCAGGAGGTGCTGGGCGGTGTCATCGAGTCCGGTGCGGCCATGCCCGCGGCCCTGCGGCACCCGGAGGGCGGAGCCCCTGCCGGTGGTGAGCCGGACGTGCTGTGCGGGCCGAGCCTGCTGCGGCGCCTGCGCCCCTACGCGACGGTGAGGGCGACGGCGGCGGGGCACTCCGTCCTGCTGGCCCGTACCGGCTACACCGGTGAGGACGGCTTCGAGGTGTTCTGCGGGGCGGAGGACGCCGAGGACCTGTGGACGGTCCTCACAGACGCCGGGGCCGCCCTGGCCCCCACCGTGGTCGAGGGAGGGACGGTGGCGGCGCTGACGCCCTGCGGCCTGGCGGCCCGGGACTCCCTGCGCCTGGAGGCCGGGATGCCCCTGTACGGTCACGAGCTCCACGAGGTCCTGACGCCCTACGACGCCGGCCTGGGCGGCGTCGTCAGGCTCGACAAGCCCGGTTTCGTGGGCCGTGAGGCGCTGGCCGAGCGGGCCGGGCGCGAGGGCTCCGAGGGCACGACGGTGCTGGTCGCCCTGGCCGGCCAGGGCCGGCGCGCGGCCCGGGCCGGGGCGACGGTCCTGGACGCCGGCGGGCAGGTGCTCGGCACGGTGACCTCCGGCCTGCTGTCGCCCACGCTGGGCCACCCGGTCGCCCTGGCGCTCCTGCGGCCCTTCCGCGAGGACCACCCCGCCTGGCCCGTGGGCACGGCCCTGGTCGCCGACGTGCGCGGCCGCCCGCTGGACGTCACGGTCGTCGCCTCCCCCTTCTACACGCGGGCGCGCTGAGGCGTCCCGCAGCCACCACCACCCTGTGCACCCCGAGGAAGGACCCTGTCATGGCCCAGCCCGTTCGCCCGCACCTGCGCTACAGCGCCGACCACGAGTGGCTCGAGGACGGTGAGCCCGCGCGTGTGGGCATCACCGCCGTCGCCGCCGACGCCCTCGGTGAGGTCGTCTTCGTGGAGCTGCCCGAGGCCGGCTCCCAGGTCGAGGCGGGTGAGCCCTGCGGCGAGCTCGAGTCGACCAAGTCGGTCTCTGACCTCGTGGCTCCTGCGAGCGGCACCGTCGTCGCCGTCAACGAGGCGGTCGTCGAGGAGCCCGGCACGATCAACGAGGACCCCTACGGCGCGGGCTGGCTGTTCACGGTGGAGGTCTGCCGGGAGGGCGACCTGTTGTCGGCCCAGGAGTACGCGGCCCGCTTCGGCGCCGTCGTCGTCGGCTGAGCCGGTTGCCCGGTCAGGCCCCGCTCTCGGAGGCCTTGCGCCGCTCGGCGAGGACGGCGTCGTGGCGGGCGGCGGTGGCGAAGGCCGCGCCGGGCTCCGCGATGGAGCCGAAGGAGGCGAGGTCGCGGCGGAAGACGACGGCGGCGAGCCAGTCCATCATGATGCGGACCTTGCGGTTGAGGGTGGGCATCGCGTAGACGTGGTAGCCGCGGTGGGCGGTCCAGGCGGTGAAGCCGCGCAGGTCCCGGCCCATGATGCGGGCCACGCCCTTGCCGATGCCCAGGGAGGCGACGGTGCCGATGTTGGCGTGGGCGTACTGGGCGAGCTGGACGCTGCCCTCCTCACCGGCGGCGAGGACGGCGACAAGGTTGTCGGCGAGCACCTTGGCCTGGCGCACCGCGTGCTGGGCGGTGGGGGCGCAGGTCGCCCCCGGGTCCTGGCTGGTCAGGTCCGGCACGGCGGCGCAGTCGCCAGCGGCCCAGGCGCCCTCGACGGGCACGCCGTCGTGGGCGACCTGGAGGGTCGGCAGGGCGGTGACGCGGCCGCGGGGCTCGATGGGCAGGTCGGAGGCGGTCTGCAGGACGGGGGCGGCCTTGACCCCGGCGGTCCACACGATGGTGTCGGCGTCGAACTCGGTGCCGTCGGACAGGACGACGTGCCCGTCGACGCAGGAGCTGAGGAAGGTGGACAGGCGCACGTCGATGCCGCGCTCGAGCAGCTGCTGCAGGCCGTAGCCGGAGAGCTCCTCGGTGAGCTCGGGCAGGATGCGGCGCGAGCCCTCGACGAGGACGAAGCGGACGTCGTCCTGCTCGATGGAGGGGATGGTGCGCACCGTGGCGCGGGCCATGTCCTCGAGCTCGGCGATGGCCTCGACGCCGGCGAAGCCGCCGCCGACGAAGACGAAGGTGAGCAGGCGGCGACGGCGCTCGGCGTCCCAGGTGGAGGCGGCGTCCTCGATGCGGGTCAGGACGCGGTTGCGCAGCGCGGTGGCCTCCTCGACCTGCTTGAAGCCCATGGCCTGCTCGGCCAGGCCGGGGATCGGCAGGGTGCGGGCCTCGGCGCCGAGGGCGAGGACGAGGTGGTCGTAGGCCAGGGTGTAGGTCTCGACCTGCTCGCCCGTGGACTGGGGGGTGGGCGGGCGCACGGTGACGGTCCGGCCGGCGTGGTCGATGGCGGTGACGGCGCCGGTGATGATGGTGACGCCGTCGAGGTTGCGCCGGTGGGGGGCGATGACGTGGCGCGGCTGGATGGAGCCGGCGGCGACCTCCGGCAGGAAGGGCTGGTAGGTCATGTAGGCGCGCGAGTCGATGACCGCGATCTCTACCTGGTCGAGGTTGAGCTGGGCGCGCAGGGAGCGGGCGACGCAGAAGCCGACGTAGCCGCCGCCGGCGATGATGACCCGGGGCGGGCGGTGGGTGCCGTTGTCGGTGGTGACGTCGGGGACGTCGTGGCGGGCCGGACGGGCGGCCAGGGCGAGGGCGGCGCCGGCGGCCAGGAGGCCGGCGGTCGACAGGGCGATGGCGGAGGCTCGACTCATGCCCCCAATCTAAGGGCGCCCTTAGTTGAGCGCCATGACGGGGGCCCGGGCCCGCCTATGGTTCCCACCACAGTGCGATCCTCGAGCACACCGGGGCCGCTCACCGGTCGCCGGCCACCAGCGTCCACCTCTCCAGCGCCAGGGCGGCGGCCCCCCGCGCCCACTCGTCGAACTCGAAGGGACGCGTGAGGACCGGCACCGGCGCTGCCGCCCAGTGCCGCAGGCCCTCGACCTGCGCGTCGAAGACCTCACGGCAGGACTCCACCACGCCGACCCCCTCCCCGGAGACGATGACGAGCTCGGGGTCGACGTAGGCGATGAGGGTCCCCACGATCGTTCCCGCCGCGAGCGCCGCGCGCCTGAGGATGGCGACGACGCCGTCGTCCTGGCGCATCTGCGGGCTCAGGAGCGCGTCGAGGGTCAGGTCCTGGGCCTGGCAGCCCAGGTGCTCGGCAGCCGCGTTGAGGATGCCGGAGGTCGAGGCGAGGGCCCGGGCGCAGCCCGGGTGCCCGATCTCGCAGCGGGGGCCCGAGGGGTCCACCGGCAGGTGCCCGACGCTTCCCGCCGTCCCCCTGGCCCCGGAGACGACCTCACCGGCCACCACCATCCCGCAGCCGATCCCGGCGCCGAGGGTGACCAGGGCGAAGGGGTCGCGTCCGAGCCCGGCCCCGAACCAGGCCTCGGCGTAGGCGAAGGCGCGCACGTCGTTGGCCACGGTGCAGGGCAGCCCGGTGGCGTCGAGGACCATGTCGGCCAGGGGCACGTCACGCCATCCCAGGAAGCTGGCCACCACCACGGTCCTCCTGCCGACGACGGCTGCGCCCAGGGAGATCCCGATCGCCTCGGGCCGTCGGCCGCTGCGCCCGGCCAGCTGCGCCACCACCGAGGCGATGAGGGCGGTCACGCCGGTGGCGTCGGTGCGGGTCAGTGGCCGGGTCTCGTAGGCGAGGACCTGGCCCAGGGGGTCGGTGAGGACGGCGTGGAGGGTGTCGTCGGTGAGCTTGACGCCGACCACGGTGGCGCTGCGCTCGACGACGGCCAGCTGGCGCACGGGCCGGCCCGGCCCCGCGGTCTCCTGCGGGGGCCGCTCCTCAATGAGGTTGGCCTCGATGAGCGGGCGCACCGTGCGCGTCGTCGTCGCAGCCGACAGCCCGAGGCGCCGGCCGAGCTCCGCACGGCTCATGGGCCCGGCCGAGACCAGGCAGAGCAGGGCCCTGGCACCGAGGCTGCGCCCCTGACCTTCCACCACCCGGCCCCCGTTCCCACCGTTGCGCGCTGCTCGACGAGCCGGAGGGCTCGCGAGGAGGGGCGGTGGCGTGTGCCGCCCACGTCGAGCCGACACTTTAGGTCAGACCCTTGCGGATCCCGGCACCAGCAATTATTTTCATCTTACAAGGAATCGGTGGCGATTCCCGCTCCACCCTGGAAGGACGATGATGACCCTCCACCTGCGCCGAGCCGGCACCTCCGTGGCCCTCGACCTGCCCGACGACCGCTTCCCCGTGGTGCGCCACTGGGGCCCGGACCTGGGGGAGGTCAGCGGCGAGGACCTGGCCGAGGCGCACCTCGCGGCGGCCACCTCCCTGGGCACCAACACCGCCTGGATCACCAACGACCTGCCGATCCTGCCCCTGGCGCACCTGGGCTGGAGCGCACGTCCCACGGTGGCGCTCTCACGCACCGACGGCTCCGCCTTCTCCCCCCACCCCACCGGCTTCACCCACGAGGAGAGCACCGAGGACACGCCCGCCGGAACCGCCGCCGTCGTCCGATCCAGCGGGACCGACACCGTCCACGAGCTGACCCTGGGCACCGAGCTGCGCCTGGAGCCCTCCGGGCTGGTGCGCGTACGCGCCTGGGTGCGCGACGACCGCCCCGTCCGCGGTGACGACCAGGGCGCCGATCTCGTCATCGGCGAGCTCACCCCGGTGCTGCCCGTGCCCGACAGCGCCGACGAGCTGCTCGACACCACTGGCCACCACGTCCAGGAGCGCAGGCTCGTGCGCACCCCCTTCACCCCGGGCACCCGCCTGCGCGAGTCCTGGGAGGGGCGCCCGGGCCACGACGCGGTCACCTGGATGGTCGCCGGCCCCACCGGCTTCGGCTGGCGCAGCGGGCGCGTCCACGCGGTCCACTGCGCTTGGTCCGGCAACGTCCGCCACCTGGCGATGAACCCGGCCTCGGGCCGCAAGCTCCTGGGGGCCGGAGAGCTGCTCCTGCCCGGCGAGGTCGCCCTGTCCCCCGGCCAGACCTACACCTCGCCGTGGGCCGTCTTCTCCTGGGGCGAGGGGCTGGACGCCCTGGCCCACCGCAGCCACGCGTGGCTGCGCTCGCGCCCGGCCCACCCCGAGCGCCCCCGCCCCGTGCTGCTCAACACCTGGGAGGCCGTCTACTTCGACCACGACCTCGACAAGCTCAAGGCCCTGGCCGACGCCGCGGCCCAGGTCGGCATCGAGCGCTACGTCCTGGACGACGGCTGGTTCGGCTCGCGCCGCGACGACACCTCCGGCCTGGGCGACTGGCAGGTCTCCCCCGAGGCCTGGCCCCAGGGCCTGGAGCCCCTCGTGGAGCACGTCCACGCCCTGGGCATGGAGTTCGGCCTGTGGTTCGAGCCGGAGATGGTCAACGTCGACTCCGGCCTGGCCCGCGCCCACCCCGACTGGATCCTGTCCGACGGCGCCGGCGGCGCCCCCGAGCACCGCCACCAGAGGGTCCTCGACCTCTGCGCCCCGGGAGCCTGGGACTACCTTCTCGACGCCATCTCCACCCTCGTCGAGCGCCTCGGCATCGCCTACCTCAAGTGGGACCACAACTCCCCTCTCCTGGCCACAGGCCACGAGGTGACCGACCCGACGGCGGGGCGCCACGGGGCGGCCGCCGTCCACGACCAGGTCCTGGCCCTCTACCGGCTCCTCGACGCGCTCCACGAGCGCTTCCCCGCCCTGGAGATCGAGTCCTGCGCCGGCGGTGGGGGCCGCATCGACCTGGGAGTCATGGAGCGCACGCAGCGGGTGTGGGCCTCGGACTGCATCGACGCCCACGACCGCCAGAACATCCAGCGCGGCACCACGCTGCTGCTGCCCCCGGAGCTCGTGGGCACCCACGTCGGCTCCGGCCGGGCCCACACGACCCTGCGCGACCTCGACCTCGACTTCCGTGCCGGCACCGCCCTGTGGGGCCACATGGGCGTGGAGTGGGACCTCACTGAGGCCGACGAGCCCACCCGCGAGCGCCTGGCCTCCATCATCGCGCTGCACAAGGAGCTGCGCCCCCTGCTGCACTCGGGCATGACGGTCCACGCCGACCTGCCCGACGACGACGTGCTGCGCATCGAGGGCGTCGTCGCCCCCGACGGCTCCGACGCCCTGTTCGAGATCGCCTGCCTGGGCCAGCTCCTCGCATGGCCCTCGGCCCCGCGCCCGCTGCCCGGCCTGGACCCCTCACGCCGCTACCACGTGCGCCTGGCGGCACCGGCCTACCCCGGGCTCAGCCTCACGGCGGGCTGGATGGCCCAGGGCGTCACGCTGCCGGGCTCGTACCTGACCACCACGGGCCTGGCGCTGCCGGTGCTGCACCCCGACCACCTCGTCCTGCTGCGCGCGAGCGCCGTCGGCTGAGGGCCCGGAGCCGGCGTCAGCCGCCACCGTGCCCGTCTCCCTGTCCACTGCGCCCCCACCCGTCCGTTCTCAAGTCGTTTCCCACATCACCGTCGATATGGAGACCCGATGTCCGCCTCGTCCCTGGTCACGCAACCGCCGCGCCGGCAGCGCAGGCCGCGCTCCGACATCAAGCTCGGCCTCGCTTTCATCCTCCCGGCGACGATCGGTCTCGTCGCCTTCTACATCTGGCCCCTCATCCGAGGGATCTGGCTGTCCTTCACCGAGTACAACCTCCTGACCCCCGAGCAGTTCACCGGCCTGGACAACTACACCCGCATGGTCCAGGACGACATCTTCTGGAACGCCGTCGTCGTCACCGTGCAGTACGTCGTCATCAACATCGGCCTGCAGACGGTCCTGGCGCTGGTCATCGCCGTCCTCATGCAGCGCCTGACCCAGTCCACCCTCGTGCGCTCGATCGTGCTGACGCCCTACCTGGTGTCCAACGTGGTCGCCGCCATGCTGTGGCTGTGGATCCTGGACAACACACTGGGTATCACCAACCAGCTCCTGGAGTCCCTCACGGGCTCGTCCGTGGACTTCTTCTCCTCCTCGCTGGCCATCCCCACCATCGCGGTCATCAATGTGTGGCGGCACGTGGGCTACACGGCCCTGCTCATCTTCGCGGGCCTGCAGTCGATCCCGAGCACGGTCTACGAGGCGGGCAAGATGGACGGCGCCAGCGAGTGGCGGATGTTCTGGCGCATCACGGTGCCCCTGCTGCGCCCCATCCTCGCACTGGTGCTCATCATGACGATGATCGGCTCCTTCCAGGTCTTCGACACCGTCTCGGTCGCCACGCAGGGCGGCCCCGTCAACGCCACCCGCGTGCTGCAGTACTACATCTACGACATGGCCTTCGGGCGCTTCCAGTTCGGGTACGCCTCCGCCATGGCGGTGGGCCTGCTGCTCGTCCTGGCGGCCATCACGATCCTGCAGTACCGCATGACCCGTGCGGGCGAGACGGACCTGGACTGAGGAGGACCACCCATGACAACGACACGCGCATCCGTGCCCTACGTGCAGTCACCCGTGGCCTCCGCGGTCCCCTCCAGGGCCCCCAGGCGCAAGATCACCGTGGGCAAGGCCCTGGCCTGGACGGCGATGGTCCTCATCATGCTGTTCACGCTCCTGCCCTTCTACTGGGTCCTGCGCACGGCGCTGTCCTCCAACGCGGGCATCACTGCCGACCCCACCAGCCTGCTGCCGGTCGACACCAACCTGCGCGGCTTCGCCCGGGTCTTCGGGATGCAGTCCACCGAGGAGGCCCTGGCCGACGGCGGCAGCGGCGCGGCCATCAGCTTCTGGCTCTACCTGCGCAACTCCGTCATCATCTCGACGCTGGTGACCGTCGGGCAGGTCTTCTTCTCCGCGATGGCCGCCTACTCCTTCTCCCGCCTGCGCTGGCGGGGACGCGACGCGGTCTTCGCGGGTTTCCTGGGCGCCCTCATGGTCCCCTCGATCTTCACGCTCCTGCCCAACTTCGTGCTCGTCAAGGAGCTCCGCCTCATCGACACGCTGCTGGGGGTGGCGCTGCCGACCATGTTCATGACGCCCTTCGCGGTCTTCTTCCTCAAGCAGTTCTTCATGAACATCCCCCGCGAGCTGGAGGAGGCCGCGCTGCTCGACGGCGCCTCGAAGGTCCGGGTGTTCTTCACCCTCATCCTGCCCATGGCCAAGGCGCCGATCTCGACGCTGGCGATCCTCACCTACATCACGGCCTGGAACGACTACTTCTGGCCGCTGCTGGTGTCCTACACGGACTCCTCGCGCGTGCTGACGGTGGCCCTGGCGGTCTTCCGCTCCCAGGCGCCGCAGACCGGCCCCGACTGGTCCGGGCTCATGGCCGCGACCCTGGTGGCGGCCCTCCCGATGCTCCTGCTGTTCATGGCCTTCGCCCGGCGCATCGTCAACTCCATCGGCTTTACCGGAATCAAGTGAGGCACCAGATGACGACTCAACCAACCAGCTCTCTTCGCTCCTCGCTCTCGCGCCGCAGCCTCCTGTGCGGCCTGGCCTCCGGCGCGGCCGCCCTGACCCTAGCCGCCTGCGCCGGCGGCTCCCAGGACCAGGGCTCGGGCACCGTGGAGTACTGGCTGTGGGACGCCAGCCAGCTGCCCGCCTACGAGGCCTGCGCCCGGGCCTTCGAGGCCAAGACCGGCATCAGGGTCAACATCACCCAGATCGCCTGGGGCGACTACTGGACCAAGCTGACGGCCGGCTTCATCGCCGGGACCGGGCCGGACGCCTTCACCGACCACATCTCCAAGTTCGCCCAGTTCGTGGAACTGGAGGTCCTGGTCCCGCTGGAGGAGCAGGCCGCCTGGTCGGGCGTCGACGAGTCCGCCTTCCAGGCCGGGCTCATCGACCTGTGGAAGGGCGAGGACGGTCACCAGTACGGTTGCCCCAAGGACTGGGACACGGTCGCGGTCTTCTACAACAAGGACATGCTCGCCCAGGCGGGCCTGACCGAGCAGGACGTGGCCGGCTGGTCGTGGAACCCCACCGACGGGGGCACCTTCGAGAGGATCCTCGCCAGGCTGACCGTGGACAAGAACGGTGTGCGCGGGGATGAGCCGGGCTTCGACAGGAGCCGGGTCGCGGTCTACGGCATGGGCATCCAGGACGCCGGATCCGGGGACGGCCAGACCCAGTGGAGCCCCTTCACCGGCTCGGCGGGCGACTGGTCCTACACGAACAGGCAGACGTGGGGCAACCGCTACCGCTACGACGAGAAGGTCTTCCAGGACACCATGGACTGGTACTTCGGCCTGGTGGACAAGGGCTACATGTCGCCGCGTGGAGCCTTCTCCACCACCACCAGCACCGACGTGCAGCTCGGCAGCGGCAGGATCGCGATGTGCTTCAACGGCTCGTGGATGTTCAGCACCTACGCCAAGCTCGACATCGAGGTGGGGATCGCGGCGAACCCGGTGGGCCCCAACGGCCGCTCCATGTCCCTGTTCAACGGGCTGGGGGACTCGATCTCCAAGCAGTCGGCCAACATCGACCAGGCCTCGCAGTGGGTGGCCTTCCTGGGCACCGCTGAGGCTCAGGACATCGTGGCCTCCTACGGGATCGTCTTCCCGGCCATCGCCTCCTCCAGCGAGAGGGCCGTCGAGGTCTTCGAGGAGACGGGGCTTCCCACCTCGCCCTTCACCCAGCACGTCAAGGACCGCTCGACGTTCTTCTTCCCACTGACCTACTTCGGTGCGGACGTGACAGCCATCATGAGGCCGGCCACGGACGACCTGTGGGCCAACCGGGTGCCCGCCTCGACGCTGACGAAGTACAACGACCAGGTCAACCTCCTGTTCGAGACCTCCAGGCGTGCGTCGGGCTGAGAGCGCTGTGCTCGCCGTGCCCAGGGGCCGGTGGCCGGCAGGTGCCGGTCACCGGCCCCATGCTCAGCGCAGGTTGAGGATCCGCCCGGTGCTGACGTCGACGTCGATGCGCTCGGCCTGGGGGTGGCTGGGGAGCCCGGGCATGGTGGACAGGTTGCCGCAGACCGCGTAGACGTAGCCGGCTCCGGCGGCCAGGCGCACCTCGCGCACCGGCAGGCGCCACCCGGTGGGCACGCCCTTGAGGGCCGGGTCGTGGGACAGGGACAAGGGTGTCTTGGCGACGACGACCGCCAGGTGCCCGTAGCCGTCGCGCTCGCAGTCGTCGAGGAAGCGGGCGGCGGACGGGGCGTAGTCGACGCCGTCGGCCCCGTACATGGCGGCGACCTTGCCGATCTTGGTGCGTAGGCTGTCGCCGGGCTCGTACAGGGGCCTGCCGGCGTCTTCCGGGGCGCTCCCGCGCGCGGCCCGGCAGGCGCGGACCACCTCGTCGGCCAGCGCGGCGCAGCCCGCCCCGCCCTCGGTCACCGGCCGGACGGCGGCCACGTGGGCGCCGGCCCCGCGGGCCAGGCGCTCGACCTCGGCGAGCTCCGAGTCGTGGTCCGTGGGGAAGACGTTGATGGCGACGACGGGCTCCATGCCGAAGCCGCGCACGATCCGCAGGTGCTTGAGCATGTTGCCGGCCCCGGCGCGCACCTCCTCCGGGTTCTCCCGGAGCATGGCCTCGGGCAGGTCCTTGCCGGCCACGATCCGGTAGGCGCCCGAGTGGGCCTTGAGCGCCCTGACGGTGACGACGAGGACGGCTGCCTCGGGTCTCATGCCGGAGACCCGGCACTTGAGGTCGAAGAAGCGCTCGAGCCCCATGTCGGCGCCGAATCCGGCCTCGGTGAGGACGTAGCCGGGCTCCTGGCCGGGGCGCGCGGCCATGGCGCGGGCGGCCACGAGGTCGGCGATGACCGAGGAGCAGCCGGTGGCGATGTTGCCGAAGGGCCCGGTGTGGATGAGGGCCGGGGTGCCCTCGCCGGTGCGCAGGAGGTTGGGGGCCAGGGCGTCGCGCAGGAGGGCGGTCATCGCGCCGGCGGCGCCCAGGTCCTCGGCGGTGACCCAGTGTCCCTCCCCGTCGCGGGCCACGACGATGCGCCCCAGGCGCTCGCGCAGGTCCACCAGGGACGTCGCCAGGGACACGATGACCATGACCTCGCTGGCGGGGGTGATGTCGAAGGAGGCCTGGCGGGTGACGCCGTCGGTCCTGGCGCCCAGCCCGGTGACGACGTGGCGCAGGGCGCGGTCGTTGACGTCCAGGACCCTCGGCCAGGTGATGGTGCGCTCGACGATGCCCAGGGCGTTGCCGTGGTGGAGGTGGTTGTCGATCATCGCGGCCAGGAGGTTGTGCGCGGCGGTGATGGCGTGGAAGTCGCCGGTGAGGTGGAGGTTCATGCGCTCGGCGGGCTCGATGCGCGCCCTGCCCGAGCCGCCGGCCCCACCCTTGATACCGAAGGTGGGGCCCATGGCGGACTGGCGCAGCGTGAGCAGGCTGCGGTGCCCGCGGTGGGCCAGGCCCTGGGCCAGGCCGATGGCGACGGTGGACTTGCCCTCGCCGAAGGAGGTCGGGGTCATGGCGGTGACGACGACGTAGTGCGGCGGGGCGACGGCGCACTCCCCGCTGTGCGCACCGTCCCCGGTGGGGGCCGGCGCGCCGGAGCCCTCGGGGCCCGCCGGGGCGTCGCCGTTGGGCTCGAGGACGGCCAGGTCGATCTTGGCCACGTCCCGGCCGTAGGGGATGAGGTGGGGGCCGGCGATGCCGGCGCGTGCCGCGAGCGCGGCCATCGTCACGGGCTTCTCGGCGATGTCGGTGGCGCCGACGGCGCCGGCGGGGGTGCTGGTGGTCCGGGTCGCGTCATGGGCCTCGGTCATGGCAGCAGCGTAACCAGGACCGCCCCGCGCGCACCCGGGTTCGGTGATCCTGCTCACGCTGTCAGGGTTGCCGACCTCGGCATCACCGCAGGAACCTCCACTCCAACGCTCCCAGTAATCTATCAGAGTTTCGTACACCCTAATATTTGTTTAGGCTCCTGCCCGGGCCCTTCAGACCTCGGTCGGCAACGCCCTCCACTGCAGCCCCCTTGACGATTGGAGATCCTGTGACTCACTCCTCCTCGGCCCTGTCTCGGGCCGGACTGACCAACCCCCACGTCCACGAGTTCGTGGCCGAGTGGTCGCGCGTGCTGGCCCCCGACCACATCGAGGTGATCGGCTCCGACGACGACGCGCGCCTGCTCTCCGAGGCCCTGGCGGACGGCGAGATCATCGAGGCCGGCCACGACCTCTACCTCGCCCACAGCCACCCCAAGGACACCGCCCGCTCCGAGGAGCGCACGGTCGTGGCCACCCACGACCCCGCCGACAAGGGCGTCTACAACAACTGGCGCCACGCCGAGGAGGTCCGACCCCAGCAGGTGCAGCACATGAGCGGCGCCATGACCGGCAGGACGATGTACGTCGTGCCCTACCTCATGGCCCCTCCCAGCTCCCCGCTGCGGCGCTGGGCCGTGGGCGTGGAGCTGACGGACAACCGCGTCGTCGTGCTCCAGATGCTGCGCATGGCCCGGGTGGGCGTGCAGTACCTCAACGACCTGGAGGACCCCGCCTTCTTCGTGCGCGCCGTCCACGCCACCGGCGACCTGGACGCGCTGGGCCAGGGCACCGAGGACGACCAGCGCCTGTTCGCCACCATCGCCGACCGCCGCGAGATCCTGCACTTCGGCTCCGCCTACGGCGGCAACGCCCTGCTGGGCAAGATCGCCCACGGGCTGCGCCAGGGCTCCTACGACGGCTGGTCCTCCGGGCGCTTCATGGGAGAGCAGTTCATGCTCATCGGGATCCGCGACAAGGAGACCGGGCGTGTCTACCACGTGTGCGGCGGCATGCCCTCCGCCTCCGGCAAGACGAACCTGGCCATGATGCTGCCGCCCGCCGCCCTCGGCGAGCGCTACGAGGTCGACTTCTACGGCGACGACATCGTGTGGCTGCGCGTCGACGAGAACGACGGGCGCGTCTACGGCATGAACCCCGAGTACGGCACCTTCGGCGTCGCCAAGGACACGAACTGGGAGTCCAACCCCAACGCCATGCACGCCGTCGCCGAGGGCACCGGGACGCTCTTCGTCAACGTCGCCCACCACGAGCGCAGCCACGAGCTGTGGTGGGAGGGCAAGACCCCCGACTACCCCGAGGACGTCGAGGGCTGGCGGGACTGGCGCGACGAGCCCATCAGCGAGCGCCCGGCCGAGCACCAGCGCTCCGGCGAGGACGCCGACCTGTGGAGTCAGAAGAACTCGCGCTTCACAGCCCGCCTGTCCGTGGTGCCCAACATCGCCGAGGACTACGAGCGCCCCGAGGGCGTGCCCATCGACGCCATCATCTTCGGCGGGCGCTGCCGCGACCGTGAGCCCCTCATCCGCGCCACCACCGACCTGGCCGAGGGCGTCTACGACGGGCTGACGCTGGGCGCGGAGGCGACCTTCGCCGCCGAGGGCACCGAGGGCCGCCTGCGCTACGACCCCATGTCCATGCGCCCCTTCATGTCCTTCCCCGAGGGCGCCTACGCACGCCACTGGCTCACCGTCCTGGGCCAGGCCGAGCACCAGCCGATCTTCGCCCACGTCAACTGGTTCCAGCGCGACCCCGAGGACGGCCGCTTCCTGTGGCCCGGATACGGAGAGAACCTGCGGGCGCTGCTGTGGCTCATCGACCTCAAGGAGGGCCGCGCCCGGGGACGCCAGACCCCCGTCGGCATCGTGCCGCTGCCCGAGGAGCTCAACCTCGAGGGCTTCGAGGGCTCGCGCGAGGACCTGGACCGGCTGCTCGAGATCGACCTGGAGCGCTGGTCGCAGGAGGTCGCCCTGCGTGAGGAGCACCTGAGCCAGTTCGAGGGTCTTCCCGAGGAGATCTGGCAGGCCCACCGCCGGGTGAGCGCTGCGGTGGCAGCGGCCCGCGAGGGCGAGGGGACGTCTCAGGGCTGACCAGAGAGCCCAGGTGCGTGCCACAGGCCCGGACGGACAGCCGGGACACCGGCACGCACCCGGACCGGGCCCCGAGCGGGCCCTGGCTCAGGCTGTCGCGTCAGCGGCCTCCTGGGCCAGGGCCCGCTCGAGCGCGTGGGCGCACACCTCCATCGAGTAGCCCTTGCGGGCCAGGTGCGCCAGCACCCGGCGCCTGCGCACCTCGGGGGCCAGGGAGCGGGTGAGGGCCAGCCTCCTGGCCGCCAGCGACAGCGCGGCGGAGCGCTCGTCGTCGGCGTCGATCTGCTCGAGCGCCGCGGCGAGGTCCTGCTCGCCGACGCCCTTGCGGCGCAGCTCCTGAGCGATGGCCCGGCGGGCGGCCCCCTTCTCGGCGAAGCGGGTGCGCACCAGGGTGGCGGCGTAGGCGGCGTCGTCCACGACCCCGGCGGCCTCGAGGCGGTCGAGCACCTCCTCGGCGACGCGCAGGTCCGTCCCCTTGCGCTCAAGGAGCTGGGCGAGGGCGGCGCGCGGCGCGGCCGAGCGGTCGAGGCGGCGCAGGACGAGGTCCCTCGCCGCCTCCACCTGCTGCTGGTGCTCGTCAGGGGTGAGCCAGGCCATCAGAAGCCGCCGGCGTCCTCACCGAAGGCGTCGGCCTCCTCCACCGCCTTCTTGCGCTTGCGGGCCGAGGCGCTGCCGCCTGCGGCGGGCGCCTGGGGCGCGGCGGCCTGCTCAGCGGCCTGCTCAGCGGCCTGCGCCTCCTCCTTGGCCTTGCGGCCGGCCTCCCCGATGCCCAGGACGCCCAGGATCTTGTTCTCGATCTCGTCGGCGAGCTCGGGGTTGTCCCGCAGGAAGGTGCGGGCGTTCTCCTTGCCCTGGCCGAGCTGGTCCGTGCCGTAGGTGAACCAGGCTCCGGACTTGCGGATGACGCCGTTCTCGACGCCGAGGTCGATGAGCCCGCCCTCGCGGGAGATGCCCTGGCCGTAGATGATGTCGAACTCGGCCTGCTTGAAGGGCGGGGCCATCTTGTTCTTGACGACCTTGGCGCGGGTCCGGTTGCCCACGGGCTGGTCCCCGTCCTTGAGGGTCTGGATGCGGCGCACGTCGATGCGCACGCTGGCGTAGAACTTCAGGGCCTTGCCGCCGGTGGTGGTCTCCGGGCTGCCGAAGAACACACCGATCTTCTCGCGCAGCTGGTTGATGAAGATGGCGGTGGTGCCGGTGGCGGACAGGGCCCCGGTGATCTTGCGCAGGGCCTGGCTCATGAGACGCGCCTGGAGGCCGACGTGGGAGTCTCCCATCTCGCCCTCGATCTCCGCCTTGGGCACGAGCGCCGCCACCGAGTCGATGACGATGATGTCCAGGCCGCCGGAGCGGATGAGCATGTCCGCGATCTCGAGCGCCTGCTCGCCGGTGTCCGGCTGGGAGACGAGGAGGTTGTCGGTGTCCACGCCCAGCGCCTTGGCGTAGACCGGGTCGAGGGCGTGCTCGGCGTCGATGAAGGCGGCGTTGCCGCCGGCCCGCTGGGCGCTGGCCACCGCGTGCAGGGCGACCGTCGTCTTGCCGGAGGACTCGGGCCCGTAGATCTCGACGACGCGGCCGCGGGGCAGCCCGCCGATGCCGAGGGCGACGTCCAGCGCGGTGGAGCCGGTGGGGATGACGGCCACCGGCGGGCGGGAGTCGTCACCCAGGCGCATGACGGAGCCCTTGCCGAAGGACTTGTCGATCTGGGCGAGGGCGGTGGCCAGGGCCTTGGAGCGGTCCTGGGTCTGGTTGGCTGCGGGCATTGGTCTACCTCGGTCTCGTGCGGCTCCTCGCCGCGGCGGTCAGGGCTGGTCCTTCGGTGCGGGTACCCCTCTCCGGGGCCCGCGAGCGACGCTATGCCGGACCACTGACACGTGTCCCGGCACGAGCCGCCAACAGTGGACGGCCGTGACCGGGAGGTCGCCTGGGGACGACAGTAGTCGTACAGGTGTTCGAGATGCCAACCGGGCCCCGGCGTGTCACGATCCAGTCCATTGCCCGGGGAGCACCCCCGAGGAGGTCACATGAACGGCGCAGTCGTGCGGCCGCTCCGGGCCGCGAGCGGGTGCCGGGCGGACGGTGGCCTGGATCGTGACATCCCCGCGCCCGGTCACCTCCTGCGCGTCTCGCGCGCGTCCTCGCGGTAGACCCAGCGGTCCGCCTCCGAGGCGTCCGTCTCGTCACACAGCGCGTCCCACACCTGCCGCGGGCTCAGGCCGGCGTCCAGGGCCTCCTGGGCGGTGCGCCCCAGGCCCGGCAGCACGAGGTCCTTCACCAGTGAGCGGCCGTAGGCGGACCCGTAGACGGTCTCGACGGCGCGCCAGAGCTCGGAGTGCTTCATGGCGTCACTGTCCCACACCCCGTCACCGTGCGGCGACGAGGGGGATCAGCGCAGGAAGAGACGCTGCTGGCGCACCAGCTCGTCGGGGACGGTGTCCGGCACGCTCACGCCCTCGGCGAGGGCGATGCGGTCCGAGACCTCGCGCAGCACGGCGGACAGCGGGGCGTCGAGCGCCTGGCAGATCGAGGCCAGCAGCTCGGAGGAGGCCTCCTTCTGCCCGCGCTCGACCTCGGAGAGGTAGCCCAGCGAGACCCGTGCCTGGGAGGAGACCTCACGCAGGGTGCGCCCCTGGTGCTGGCGCACCGAGCGCAGCACCTCGCCGATCTCACGGCGCAGGAGGACGTTCTCGGTCTTGACGGGTTCCACGGGTGCACCGTATCCCGCCGTCGGCACCGAGCGCATCGCGGTCCTGCCTGCGGGACGGACAGGGCGAGCGGTACGGGGGTGAGTCGTCTTGTTCATCGCTGGGTGCAACCGTTCGGTCCGTGGTTTCATTCCCGCCCCGGCCGGCGAGAACCGGTCCCCGGGGCGTCGTGGCGATCCTCACCCGCTTGTCTGGGAGAAGCCTTGGAGGCAGCCTCAGCGGGGCCTGGGAGCCCGCAGCGTCTCCAGAGCGAGTCCGACGACGGCCTCGGCGGCCCCCAGGCGCACCCGCTGCCGGTCCCCGTCCAGCCGCAGCCCGCGCTCGGCCTCGCCCCACGGGGTGACGACGGCGACGTGCACGGTCCCCGCCTCGTGGCCGTCCGCGGGCCCGGGGCCCGCGACGCCCGTCGTCGCCAGGCCGAGGTCCGCGCCCAGCACGCGCGCTGCGCCCCGGGCCATCTGGAGGGCGACCTCGCCGTCCACGGGGCCGGTGCGCGCCAGCAGCCCGGCGTCGACCCCCAGCACCTCGGCCTTGACCCTCGTGGCGTAGGCCACGACGCCCCCCAGGAGCACGGTGGAGGCCCCGGGCACGCCGACGAGCGTGGAGCACACCACCCCACCGGTGAGCGACTCGGCGACGGCCAGCGTGAGCCCGCGCTCACGCGCTGCCACCAGCAGGTGCTCCGCCCGCCGCAGGAGACCACCGGGACCGCCCACGGGGCTCACAAGGCTCCCGGGGACCGCAGGGCTCACGGGCGCGGCGCCGTCCGCGACAGGACGACGGCCTGGCGCACGTAGTCCAGTCCGGAGACCACGGTGACCACCAGCGCGGCACCGACCACGACGTAGGCCAGGACGTCCAGGGCGTGGGCGGCCCCGGCCGGCAGGAAGGCCCCCCAGGGCACGAGCAGCCCGATGAGCGCGGTGATCTGCAGGACCGTCTTGAGCTTGCCTCCCCGCGAGGCCGCCATGACGGCCCGGCGCAGCATGAGGAAGCGCAGGACGGTGATGCCGAGCTCGCGCACGAGGATGACGAGGGTGACCCACCACCACAGGCGGCCGTCGACGGACAGCAGGATGAAGGCGGACAGCGTCAGCGCCTTGTCCGCGATGGGGTCGGCGATCTTGCCGAAGCTCGTCACGAGGTTGAGCGAGCGCGCCAGGTGCCCGTCGAGCTGGTCCGTGAGCGAGGCGACGGCGAAGACCACGGCCGCGGCGAGCCTCATGGCGTCGCCCGGCTGCAGCACGAGCCAGATGAAGACCGGCACGAGCAGCAGGCGCAGCACCGTCAGCGCGTTGGCGATGTTGAGCAGCGGCGCCTCGGCGCCGGGCCCGCCCGGGGTGGGAGTGTCTGTCTCGCTCATCACGCCCAGCCTATAGCCTGGGCGGGTGAGCAACCGCGTGCCACGTCCCTCCCGCAGCTCCCCCGCCGCCCGGGCGGGTGGCAGCGGGGCCCGGCGCCACGGCGCGGCCGCCCGGCGCCCGCGGTGGCGCACCGCCCTGGTGCTGCTCCTCGTGCTCGGCGTGGCCGCCTCGGGCGCCCTCGTGCTGCGCGAGCGCCTGGGCGGTGCCGTCCCTCCGCCCTCCCCCACCGCCGCGCCCGTGGTCGCAGCCCCGTCGCCCTCCCCGACGCCGAGCCCCACCCCCGAGCCGCCGCCCGACGTCCACCTCACCATCGGCTACGCCGGTGACGTCCTGACCCACATGCCCGTCATGGAGGACACGGCCGGTGGCGGCGGGGACATCGCCCCCCTCATCGCCGGGGCCGCGCCCTGGACCGCGGGCGCCGACCTCGCCCTGTGCGGGATGGAGGTCCCGGTCTCGCCCGTGGGCACCGCCTCCGGCTACCCGGTCTTCGCCTCCGTCCCCGCGGTCGTCTCCGCGCTGGCCGCCTCCGGCTTCGACGGCTGCGCGACCGCCTCCAACCACGCCTGGGACCAGGGCCTGGCGGGCGTGCTCGCCACCGCCGACCAGCTCGAGGCCCACGGCATGGGCTACGCGGGCACCCACCGCAGCGAGGCGGAGGCCGCCACCGGCTACCAGCTCTACGCGCTCGAGCGCGAGGGCGTGAGCGTCACCGTCGCCCAGATCTCCACCACCTACGGCCTCAACGGCTTCGTCGCGGAACCCGCCTGGGCCGTGGACCTCAACGACGTCGCCGCCGTCGAGGCCCGGGCCCGTGCGGCGCGCGAGGCGGGCGCCGACGTCGTCGTGCTGCACACCCAGATCGGTGAGGAGTACCTGCTGGAGCCGGTGGACGCCCAGCGCGAGTACGCCGCCGCCGTCGCCGCCACCGGCCAGGTGGACCTGCTGCTGGGCGCGCACCCGCACGTGCCCCAGACGAACGAGCTGCTGCCCGGCGGGCCCGGCGGCCGGGGCATGTGGGTGTCCTACTCGGCCGGCAACTTCCTGTCGAACCAGTCCGAGGCCCAGGGCACCGTCATGGCGGGGATCGGCCTGTTCGTGTGGGCCGACGTCGTCGTGAGCACCGCCGTCGACGGGAGACAGGAGGCGCGCGTGGAGGCCCTGCACTGGCACCCCTTCACCGTGGACAACGACGGCGGGCACCGCGTCATCGACCTGGCGGCCGCCCGGCGCGGCGAGGTCCCCGAGGGCTGCACGCTCTCCGAGGGGGAGATCGCGCGCCGCTGGGAGGCGGTCATGGCCACGGTCAACAACGCGACCTACAGCGAGGAGGCGCCCTCCCCCACCGGCGACGCTCCGGTGGCGCTGCCGCGCTCCTGAGCCGGAGCCCGTCCTGGTCTCAGAGGCGGGCGCCGCTCACCAGGAGGGGCCGCGGTTGGTCAGGCTCCACGCGTCCTCGGAGTCCTCCTCGGCGCTGTCGTCGTCCCAGGAGGCGGACTGCGGGACCCCCCGGTCGGCCTCGAGGGGGTCGCCGGCGTAGCGGTCCGTGGCGGCGCTCTCGCGCAGTCCGGAGGGCACGCGCGCGGCGGTGGCGGCGCCGGCGCCCGGGTCCTCGACCTCGGGGGCCGCCCCCTCGCCCTTGATCCAGGCCAGGGTCTCCTCCAGCTGCTCGGGCTGGACGAGGACGTCGCGGGCCTTGGATCCCTCGGAGGGGCCGACGACCTCCCGGGACTCGAGCAGGTCCATGAGCCGGCCGGCCTTGGCGAAGCCGACGCGCAGCTTGCGCTGGAGCATGGAGGTGGAGCCGAACTGGCTGGTGATGATGAGCTCGGCGGCCTGCAGGAGCAGGTCCATGTCGTCGCCGATCTCCTCGTCGATCTGCTTCTTGACCTCGGGGACGATGACGTCCTCGCGGTAGTCCGGCTCGAGCTGGCGCTTGACGTGCTCGACCACGGAGCGGATCTCCGACTCCGTGACCCAGGAGCCCTGGATGCGCACCGGGCTGGACGCGCCCGGCCCCAGGTAGAGGGCGTCGCCCTGGCCGGTGAGGGTCTCCGCGCCGTTCTGGTCCAGGATGACGCGCGAGTCGAGCTGGGAGGCGGTGGCGAAGGCCAGGCGCGAGGGCACGTTGGACTTGATGAGGCCCGTGACCACCTGGGCCACCGGACGCTGGGTGGCGAGCACGAGGTGGATGCCGGCGGCGCGGGCCAGCTGGGTGATGCGCTGGATGGAGGCCTCGACGTCCTTGGGGGCCGTCATCATGAGGTCGGCGAGCTCGTCGACGACGACGAGGAGGTAGGGGTAGGGGCTGATGACGCGGGCGGAGCCCTCGAGGGGCTGGACCTCGCCGGCGCGCACGGCCTTGTTGAAGTCGTCGATGTGCTTGTAGCCGAAGGAGGCGAGGTCGTCGTAGCGGGCGTCCATCTCCCGCACCACCCAGTCCAGGGCCTCGGCGGCCTTCTTCGGGCTCGTGATGATGGGGGTGATGAGGTGCGGGATGCCCTCGTAGACGGTCAGCTCGACCCGCTTGGGGTCGACCAGGACCATGCGGACCTCCTCGGGGGTGGCCCGCATCATGATCGAGGTGATCATCGAGTTGACGAAGGAGGACTTGCCCGAGCCGGTCTGACCGGCGACGAGCAGGTGAGGGGTCTTGGCGAGGTTGGTGACGACGTAGTCGCCCTCGACGTTCTTGCCCAGGCCGACGACGAGCGGGTGGGCCTGCTTCCTGGCGACGCCCGAGCGCAGGACGTCCCCGAGCTTGACCATCTCGCGGTCGGAGTTGGGGATCTCGACGCCGATGGCGCTCTTGCCGGGGATGGGGGTGAGCAGGCGGATCTCGTCGCTGCCCACCGCGTAGGCGATGTTCTTCTCCTGGCTGGTGACGCGAGAGACGTTGACGCCGCGGCCCAGGTGGACCTCGTAGCGGGTCACCTGGGGCCCGCGCGTGTAACCGGTGACGGTGGCGTCCACGCCGAACTCGGTGAAGACGCCCTGGAGGCACTCGACGATGGCGTCGTTGGCCTCGGTGCGCGTGGCGTGGCCGGGGCCGGGCTCGAGGAGGTCGTCGGCCGGCAGGGTGTAGGCGCCGCCGCCGGGCAGCGTCATCTGGCTCAGGGCGATCTCGTCAGCGAGGTCGAGGGCGTCGTCGGGGCGGACCTGGGGGGTCTCCTCGGTGACGGCGTCCGGCTCGGCGGGGGGCACGGGGCGCAGGACGCCGGTGGCGCCGGGCCGGGCGGCGGGGGTGACGCGCACGGCGGGCGGCTCGTCATCCAGGAGTCCGAGCAGGTCGTCGTCGGGGCTGATGACGGTGGTGGCGGCGTCGCGGGAGACGTCCTCCTGCCCGCCCGGGGACAGGTCCTCGGTGGCGACCTCGAGCGGGTCCGGCGCGCTGCGCGGACGGCGGGGGCGCCGTCCCGTGCCCCGTGCGGGGGCCTGCTCCGTCTCGTCGCCGGGGGCGCGCGAGGGGCGTCGGCGGGAGGGGCCGGACTCGATGGCGCTGACGAAGGGCTCGTCGGCCTCGTAGGAGTCCAGGCGTGAGGTCGGCGGCTCCTGGGCGTCGCGCTCGGCGCGTGCGGAGCGGTGCTCGCGCAGGCGGTCGATGAGGCGCAGGGCGAGGGAGTCATCGCTCGGGTCGTCGTCCAGGCGCTCCTCGCCGCGGCTCTCCCGTATGAGGTCGCGCACCTCGGCGATGGTCAGTCCCGACAGGACGATGAGGGAGAAGACGATGAGGAGGATGAAGAGGATGACGGCGCCGACGGCGCTGAAGAGCACGGTGAGCGGGTAGCCGACCGCCCAGCCGAGCAGGCCGCCCGCCTCCTCGATGGGGCCCAGGCCCGCGGTGATGGCGGGGTTGCCCTTGGCGACCTGGATGATGCCGGTCAGGCCGGTGAGGACCCCGAGGCAGCCGACGGCGACCCGCGCGTGGACGGGGGCCATGCGGTGCACGCGCAGCATGGTGACGCCCAGGGCGACGAGCAGGACCGGCACGATGACCCCGAGCACGCCGACGAGCCCGGCGGCGATGTGGTGCAGGACGCCGCCGGCGGCGCCGGAGACACCGAACCACTCGCGCAGGGCGGTGACGACGGCGAGGGCGAGCAGGAGGAAGGCCCAGGCGGTGCGGCGGAAGCGCGCACCGGGCTGCGCCTCCACCGTGGCCGGCTCGGCCTTGGTGGTGCGGCTGCGACGGCCGGAGCCGCGCGCGGGAGACGACGGGGTCGAGGAGCGACGAGTGGCCATGATGCTGCGACGCTAGCGGCTCGCCCGGGGCGCGGGCGGCTGCCACGCCGCCCCGGGCGGTGTGCTGTGCGCCGTGCCCCGGGGCTCAGGCCTCGGCGAGCAGGGCGTCGATCTCGTTGCGCCGGGGCGCGCGGGCCGGCCCGCGCCGGGAGACGGCCTCGGCGGCGGCCGCGTTGGCCCGGCGGGCGGCCGAGACGACGTCCAGGCCGTCCATGAGACCGGTGACGAGGACCCCGGTGTGCGTGTCGCCCGCCCCGGTGGTGTCGACGACGTCGCGGGCGAAGCCGGGCACCTCCAGGTGCTCGCCCGTGGGCAGCCACAGCTCGCAGCCGTGCACGCCGGTGCGCCGCACGATGAGGGCCTCGGGGGCGGCCTCGCGCAGCCTGTCGGGGCTGCCGAGGCGGGCGATGGTCTCGGTGATCTCGAGCATGTTGCCCGTCAGCAGGGTGGTGCGGGCGAGCACGGGCAGGAGGATGACGTCGTCGATCTCGGCCTGGGCGGGCCCGAGGTCGAGGATGAGCCCGACCCCCTGGGGCAGGGTGAGGAGCCAGTCGGACAGGGGCTTGGCCGAGCTGTCGTGGGCGAGGTCGTAGCCGGTGCAGTAGACCCAGTCGCCCTCGATGAGCTCCAGGCGCTCGAGGTCCTCGACCTGGGGCTCGGCCTCGATGCCCTCGGTGGTGATGAAGGTGCGCCTGCCCGAGGGCTCGATGAGCGTGGTGCAGGTGCCGATGTCCCCGACGAGCTCGTCGACGACGAGCTCGACGCCGTCGCTGAGCATCTCGCGGCGCACCTGGGCGGAGTTCGGTCCGGTGCCCAGGGTCGTGGCGAGGGCGGTCGGCAGGCCCTGGCGGGCGACGGCGGAGACGACCGTGTAGCCGCCGCCGACGACGGGGCCTGAGGAGACGGCGGTGACGGCGCCGCCGGGCGAGGGCACGCGCTCGACGCGCAGCGGCAGGTCCACAAGGACCGAGCCGGTCGAGATGAAGCAGGGTGGGCGCAGCACGGGCGGCTCAGGCCTCGATGACGACGGGCACGATCATCGGGCGGCGCTTGAGGCGTCGGCCGACGAAGCGTCCCAGGGTGCGCCGCATGACCTGCTGGAGGGAGTGCGCGTCCTGGTTGCCCTTGTCGAGGGCCTCCTGGAGGGCGTCGGTGACGTCGGGGATGATCTCGTCGAAGACGGCGTCGTCCTCGGCGACGCCGCGGGCCTGGATGTCCGGGCCGGCGAGGATGGTGCCGGTCTTGGTCTCGACGACGGCGTAGACGCTGACGAAGCCCTCGGAGGCGAGGATGCGGCGGTCCTTGAGCTCGGTCTCGTCGATCTCGCCGACGCTGGACCCGTCGACGTAGACGTAGCCGCAGGGCACCTGCCCGGCGATGCGGGCGGTGCCGTCCTTGAGGTCGACGGCGACGCCGTCCTCGCAGAGCATGACGTTCTGGGGCGGGATGCCGGTCTTGACGGCCAGGGCGCCGTTGGCGACGAGGTGGCGGATCTCGCCGTGGATCGGCATGACGTTGCGCGGGCCGACGATGTTGTAGACGTGCAGCAGCTCCTCGGAGGAGGCGTGGCCGGAGACGTGGACCTTGGCGTTGCCCTGGTGGACGACGCGCGCGCCCAGGCGCATGAGCTGGTTGATGACCCGGTAGACCGAGTTCTCGTTGCCGGGGATGAGGGAGGAGGCGAAGATGACCGTGTCGCCCGGCTCGACGGTGATGGTGCGGTGCTCGCCGTGGGCCATGCGCGACAGGGCGGCCATGGGCTCGCCCTGGGAGCCGGTGACCATGAGGACGCGCTGGTCCTCGGGCAGGGAGGTCAGGTCGCGGGCGTCGATGAGGACGCCGTCGGGGACCTTGAGGTAGCCGCGCTCGGCGGCGATGCCCATGTTGCGGACCATGGATCGTCCGACGAGGGCGACGCGGCGGCCGTGGTCGGCGGCGGCGTCGAGCACCTGCTGGACGCGGTGCACGTGGCTGGCGAAGGAGGCGACGATGATCTGCTGGTCGGACTCGGCGAAGACGTTGTCGAGGACCGGGCCGATCTGGTTCTCGTGGCCGATCATGCCGGGGACCTCGGCGTTGGTGGAGTCGACGCAGAAGAGGTCGACGCCCTCGTCGGCGAAGCGGGCGAAGGAGCGCAGGTCCGTGATGCGCCCGTCGATGGGCAGGGAGTCGACCTTGAAGTCGCCGGTGGCGAGGACGTTGCCGGCGTCGGTGCGGATGAACACGGCCATGGCGTCCGGGATGGAGTGGTTGACCGCCACGAACTCCATGTCGAAGGGGCCGTAGGAGACCTCCTCGTGCTCGGTGACGACGTCGAGGACGGGGCGGATGCGGTGCTCCTTGAGCTTGGCCTCGACGAAGGCGAGGGTGAGCTCGCTGCCGACCAGCGGGATGTCCTCGCGCAGGCGCAGGAGGTAGGGCACGCCGCCGATGTGGTCCTCGTGCCCGTGGGTGAGGACGAGGGCGACGACGTCGTCGAGGCGGTCCTCGATGGAGGAGAAGTCGGGGAGGATGAGGTCGACGCCGGGCTGGTCCTCCTCGGGGAAGAGGACGCCGCAGTCGACGACGAGGAGCCTGTCGTCGAGCTCGAAGACGGTCATGTTGCGGCCGACCTCGCCGAGCCCGCCGAGGGGGGTGATGCGCATCGCGCCGTCGGGGAGCGGGCCGGGGGCCTTGAGCGTGGGGAAGTTCGTCACGGGAGCGAGCATAGCCAGTCGCTCGGGCGGGCCGCCGCAGGGGCCGGGGACGGAGAAAGGAGCCCGGCCGCGGGTGCGGCTGGGCTCCTCGACTCGTACCCCGTACCGGATTTGAACCGGTGCTGCCGCCGTGAGAGGGCGGTGTCCTGGGCCGCTAGACGAACGGGGCGTCGGAACTGGTTGTCCCTGGGACGCGCGAGCCTCGGGCTCGACGCGTTCCGTACCCCGTACCGGATTTGAACCGGTGCTGCCGCCGTGAGAGGGCGGTGTCCTAGGCCGCTAGACGAACGGGGCCTTGACTCAGGGGCGCTGCGGCCGCCTGACTCGTACCCCGTACCGGATTTGAACCGGTGCTGCCGCCGTGAGAGGGCGGTGTCCTGGGCCGCTAGACGAACGGGGCCTCATGTACTTGTGGTGGGCCCGGGACGAGCCGGGTCCGTGAGGACGCCGGCGCTTGCCCCCGTGCTCTCCGCTGGGGTACCAGGACTCGAACCTAGAATGGATGAACCAGAATCACCTGTGTTGCCAATTACACCATACCCCAAAGAAATGGTGCGTCCCCGTGCGTCTTCCGCCCGGGGCAGCGGGAAGTAATCTACACGCCGCCCCTCAGGCCGCCAAATCCTCCTCGCGTGAGTGCGACCACAGTGCCCGACCGCAGCCCGCGAGCGCAGCGGCCGCCCGCACGGCACCGGCCCGCCCGGGTGGTGAGCGCTCCCCGCCCCGGAGCCCGTCACGCGGCCGGGCGCGCCCGTAGACTCCCGGTGGGCGCGTCCTGCGGCGCCGCCGCGGCCCTGCCCCCACCGGCCCCTCAGTCCCCACAGCACGGAGGCGATGATGACCCCGAGCCCGCACTGCCCCACCCGTCCTCACGCGCGGGTCCTGCGCGCCCTCGCGACCAGCCTGTGCGTGACCGGCTGCCTCAGCGGCCTGGCCGCCTGCTCACCGGGCGGCCAGGGCTCCGACGCCACAACCGCCTCCGCCTCGTCCGAGGACGGGGGCCTGCTGTCCGCCGCCACCGCACGCCCCTCGATCGAGCAGGTGCAGGCCTCCCCCACCGCGACCGCCTCCACCGCGGCCGGAGGCGTGGGCGCCCGCCCCTCCGACGCGGCCCCGGGCCGGCCCACCGCCTCCTGGACGCCGCCCGAGGTGCGCTTCTACAACGAGAACTGGAGCTACTGGTACCAGGACGACTCCATCACCAACCAGGACTCCATCACCAGCCAGGGCAACCTCGAGGGCTACCGCACCTACACGGGCACCTGCGCCGGCTTCGCCACCCGTGACATCAACGAGGCCACCCACTTCTCGGGCCTGAGCGACGAGGTCCTGAGCGCCAACCTCCTCGACGGCTCCGCCAACATGGACTCCTTCACCGAGACCGCCCGCGAACGCGTCTCCCTCGTGACGGACGAGGGCGGGACGATGGAGGGCTACAACGTCACCTACACCGGCACCTACACGTGGGCCGACGGCCCCGGTGAGGTCCGCGGCTACCGCTTCGCGCGCACCGTTGGTGACGCCGGCCTCAACTTCGTCGTCATGCTCATGTGCCGGGCGGGCGACGAGATGACCCTCGACCAGTGGCACGAGGTGCTGGCCGGCATGCGCCTGACCGGTGTGAGCGGCGGCCCGATGGGCGAGTGACCCGGCGGGCGCGTGAGCCGGGCGGGCGCGGGCAGGGGCCCCTGCCCTGCTCCTGAGGGCGCGCAGGCCCTCGCACGGTCCTTGTCAGCCCAGGCGCGCGCGCAGGGCCCGCAGGCGCGCCAGCGAGGAGCCGGCTCCCAGGATCTCCATGGACTCGAACAGCGGCGGGGAGACCTGTCGCCCGGTGACGGCCACGCGCAGGGGGCCGAAGGCGAGGCGGGGCTTGATGCCCAGGCCCTCGACGATGGCCTCGCGCAGGACCTCCTCGAGGCGGGCGGTGACCCACTCGTCCGGGTCCAGGTCCTCGAGCGCCGCCAGGGCGGCGTCGAGGACGGCGGGCGCGGAGTCCTTGAGCTTGGACACGGCCGTGGCGTCCAGCACGAGGTCCTCGTCGCCGGTGAGCAGGAAGCCCAGCATCTCGCGGGCCTCGCCGAGCAGCTGCACACGGGTCTGGATGAGGGGGGCGGCGGCCGAGAGCACCTCCTGCTCGCGCTCAGTGAGGTCCGCGAAGGCGGGGGCGCTCACCAGCGGGCGCGGCGCCCAGTCCGGGTCGGCCGGGTCGGGGAAGGCGTCCGCGAGGTAGGGCACGAGCCGGTCGCGGAAGTCCTCGGGCTCGAGCAGGCGCACGTGCTCGGCGTTGATGGCCTCGCACTTCCTCGGGTCGAAGCGCGCGGGGTTCGGGTTGACGTCGGCCACGTCGAAGGAGGCGATGAGCTCGGCGGGGCTGAAGACGTCCTGGTCCTTGGACAGGGACCAGCCCAGCAGCGCCAGGTAGTTGAGCAGGCCCTCGGGGACCATGCCCCGGTGGCGGTGGATGAGGAGGTTGGACTCCGGGTCCCGCTTGGAGAGCTTCTTGTTGCCCTCGCCCATGACGTAGGGCAGGTGGCCGAACCGGGGCATGACCTGGGCCCGGCCGATCGCCATGAGGGCGCGGTAGAGGACCACCTGGCGGGGCGTGGAGGACAGCAGGTCCTCGCCGCGCAGGACGTGGGTGATGCCCATGGCGGCGTCGTCGACGGGGTTGACGAGCGTGTAGAGGGGGTCTCCGTTGGCACGCACGACGACGTAGTCGGGCACGGAGCCGGCCTTGAAGGTGATGGGGCCGCGCACGAGGTCGTCGAAGGTGATGTCCTCGTCGGGCATGCGCAGGCGCAGGACGGGCTCGCGCCCCTGGGCGCGCAAGGCGGCCCTCTGCTCCTCGCTCAGGTCGCGGTCGAAGCCGTCGTAGCCGAGCTTGGGGTCCTCCCCGCGGGCGCGGTGGCGCTCCTCGACCTCCTCGGGGGTGGAGAAGGACTCGTAGAGGTAGCCGGCCTCGAGCAGCTCGGCGGCGACCTGCCGGTACAGGTCCATGCGCTGGGACTGGCGGTAGGGCTCGTGGGGGCCTCCCTTGCCGACGCCCTCGTCCCAGTCGAGGCCGAGCCAGGACAGGGAGTCGAGGATGGCGTGGAAGGACTCCTCGGAGTCGCGGGCGGCGTCGGTGTCCTCGATGCGGAAGACGAAGGTGCCGCCGGTGTGGCGCGCGTAGGCCCAGTTGAACAGGCAGGTGCGGACCATGCCCACGTGCGGGGTACCCGTCGGGGAGGGGCAGAAGCGCACGCGGACGGGCGAGGAGCCGACGGCGGGGACGGTGGGTGTCTCGGGGAGGCGGGTGGCAGTCATGATGGGCCAAGCGTAGCGCCCGCTACCCCGGGCAACCGGGTCCGGCCCCGTGACCGCGCCCCGGCCCGGAGCCCGCCTAGACTCACCCCCGTGACACCTGCGAACCTGTCCCCCACCACCGACCTCGAGGCCTCCTGGGACGCCCTGACCGCTGAGGAGCTGCGCCGGCGCGGCTCCTTGAAGTGGACGCTCGAGCCGGGCGTCATCGGCGCCTGGGTCGCCGAGATGGACCTGGGCACCGCCCCCGCCGTGACGGCGGTCCTTGAGCAGGCGGTGCGCGACTGCGCCTTCGGCTACACCTCCCCCACCCTGACGCAGACCCTGTGCGAGTCCACGGCCCGCTACCAGCGTGAGGTCCACGGCTGGCAGGTGGAGGTGGAGCAGGTCTCGGCGCTGCCGGACGTGCTGTCGGCCCTGCGCGCCGTCATCGCCCGCCACACGCCCGCGGGCAGCGCCGTCATCGTGCCGACCCCCGCCTACATGCCCTTCCTCACGATCCCGGGCGAGCTGGACCGCGAGCTCGTCCAGGTGCCGGCCCTGCGCACGAGCGAGGGCGCCGCTGCGGGCTGGGCGCTCGACCTGGACGGCATCGAGGCGGCGATGGCGGCCGGCGCCGGGCTGCTCGTGCTGTGCCATCCGTGGAACCCGGTGGGCCGGGTGCTCACGCACGAGGAGCTGGACGCCGTCGCCGTGCTGTCCACCCGCTACGGGGTGAGCGTGTTCTCCGACGAGATCCACGGGCCCCTCGTCCTGGACCCGGCACTGAGCCACACCCCCTACGCCTGCCGCCCGGGGACCGACCCGGACCTCACCTTCACGGCGACGGCGGCCTCGAAGGGCTGGAACATCCCGGGCCTCAAGTGCGCCCAGCTCATCGCCTCCGGTGCGGCCCGCCGCAGCTGGGAGTCCTCGGCCCTGTCGCGCAACCTGTCCCACGAGGGTGCCGGGGTCGGCGCCATGGCGACGGTCGCCGCCTACGACGAGGGCCGCGAGTGGATCGAGGCGGTGCGCCGCTACGTGCACGCCACGGCCGGTGAGGTGGAGCGGGTGCTGACCACCGCCGGGGTGGGCTTCACGCGCCCTCAGGGCACGTACCTGTCCTGGCTGGACCTGAGCGGGACACCGGCGGCCGACGGCCCCGCCCGCTTCCTGCGGGAGCGGGCGCGCGTGTCGGTCAACGACGGCGCCGCCTTCGGGCGCGGCTTCGAGTCCTTCGTCCGTCTCAACCTGGCGGCCCCGCGGCCGCTGGCCCTGGAGACGGCCTCGCGGATCGCCCGGGCTCTCGCCTGACGGGCGCCATGCCCTCGCAGGACGGACGACGGTGGCGCCGCGCCCCTGAGGGGTGCGGCGCCACCGTCGTCGTGAGGGGCGGGTCTCAGCGGCGCACGACCGGGTTGGAGAAGGAGCCGATGCCCTCGACCTCGACCTCGACCCGCTGGCCGGCGCGGATCTCGCCGACGCCGGCGGGGGTGCCGGTGAGCAGGACGTCGCCCGGCAGGAGGGTGAAGACCTGCGAGACGTAGGAGATGAGGTGGGCGACGTCCGTGACCATGTCCCGCGTGCTGCCCTCCTGGACCACCCGGCCGTCCACGCGGGTGCGGATGAGGGCGTCCGCGGGGTCGAAGGCGCCCTCGCCGGGGGCCCGCCCGGGCTCGGGGACCTCGATCCACGGGCCGAGGGGGCAGGAGGTGTCGAATCCCTTGGCCCGAGCCCAGGTGGCGTCGGCGCGCTGGGCGTCGCGGGCGGAGACGTCGTTGGCAACGGTGTAGCCCAGGACCGCCCGGGGGGCGTCCTCGGGGCTGAGGTCCTTGGCCAGGGACTTGATGACGACGGCGAGCTCGGCCTCGTAGTGGACCTCCTGCGTCCAGGCGGGCAGGACGATGGGCGCGTCGGGCCCGATGACCGAGGTGTTGGGCTTGAGGAAGACGATGGGCTCGGCGGGGGCCTCGGTGCCCATCTCGGCAGCGTGGGCCGCGTAGTTCTTGCCGATGCCGATGACCTTGGAGCGGGGGATGACCGGTGAGACGAGGCGGGCCTCGGCCAGGGGGACGACCTCCCCGGTGGCCTCGGGGACCTGGTAGAGGGGGTCGCCCTTGAGGACGATGAGGTGTCCCGGGGACTCACCCGACGGCGACCGGTCACCGTCGGGCAGCCCCTCGACGATGCCGTAACGGAGCTCGTCACCGGTGGAGAAGCGCGCGATCTTCATGGCCTGAGCCTAGCGGCCGCGCCCCGCCCGGGTGCGCGGGCCCCGCTCAGCGGCCCGAGTGGTCGGCGTCGGCGGTCCACACGTCGCCGGGCAGCTCGCCGGGCAGGTGCGGGTTGCCCGGGGCGACGAAGCGGATGTGGTCGATCTCGCCTGCCCTCAGCGCCCGGTTCTGGGCCTCCCAGTCGCGCAGGGCGCCGAAGGCCCACTTGCCCAGGGCGAGGATGGCGACGATGTTGATGACCGCCATGACCCCCATGGCGACGTCGGAGAGGTTGATGACGAACTCCAGGGAGGAGACCGCGCCGATGGCGGTGGCGATGAGGATGACGGTGCGCAGCCCGTAGTGCGGCTTGGCCCTGCCGTCCTCAGCCGGGCGCAGGAAGTCCATGTTGATCTCGGCGTAGGTGTAGTTGCCCAGCAGCGAGGAGTAGGCGAAGACGAAGATGACCGCGGTCATGAGGTACTTCGTCCAGCCTCCCAGGGCGGTGGCCACGGAGGTGCTCGTGAGGGTGGCGGCGGCGCCCTCGACGGCGGTGGACGGGTCGTAGACACCCGAGAGCAGGACGATGAGCGCGGTGGCGGTGCACACGACCATGGTGTCGACGAAGACGCCCATGGACTGGATGAAGCCCTGCTTGACGGGGTGGGAGGTGGTGGCGGTCGCGGCCGCGTTGGGCACCGAGCCCTCACCGGCCTCGTTGGAGAACAGGCCGCGCTTGATGCCGTTGATGGCGGCGGCGTACAGGCCGCCGGACAGGCCCGCGAAGGCCTGGTTGAGGCCGAAGGCGCCCTGGATGATCTCCGCCAGGGCCAGCGGGATCGCGTTGACGTTGAGCACGAGGATGACCAGGGCCATGGCGGCGTAGACGACGGCCATGACCGGGGCGATGACCTCGACGACGCGGGCGACGGGCTTGATGCCGCGGAAGACGATGGGGGCGGTGAGGGCCACGAGGAGGGCGGCGCTGACCCACGGGGACAGGTTGAAGGTGTCCTGCAGGCTCGAGGAGATGGCGTAGGACTGGGTGGCCTCGTAGGCGAAGCCGAAGACGAAGGTGATGATGACGGCGAAGACGCATCCCCAGGTGCGCGAGCCCAGGCCGCGCTCGATGTAGTAGGCGGGGCCACCGCGGAAGGTGCCGTCGGGGTGACGGACCTTGAAGAGCTGGGCGAGGGTGGACTCGATGAAGCCGGTGGCCATGCCGACCGTGGCGACGAGCCACATCCAGAACACGGCGCCGGGCCCGCCCAGGGTGATGGCGATGGCCACGCCGATGATGTTGCCGGTGCCGATGCGCGAGGCCAGGCCGATGGCGAAGGCCTGGAAGGAGCTGATGCCCTCGTCGTGGTGCCTGGCGCTGGAACGCGAGGTGAAGATCGTGCGGACCATGGCCCCGAACAGGCGCACCTGGACGAAGCGGGTACGGACGGTGAAGTACAGGCCGACAGCGATGAGCACCCAGGCGAGGAAGGAACCGTAGAGGTAGCCGGAGGCCCAGGAGAGCCAGGCGGCGGCGTCGTCGATGACGTCGGGGGCGGTGGTGTCGGAGGCCGCTGCGGCCAGGAGGGCGGGAAGGGGCATGGCGGCAGCGTAGGGTCGTCTGATGTCGTCCCCGTTTCGCGGTGGCGCCACGGCGGTGGGGGCGCGGTGCGCGCCCCCACCGCCGCCCGTGGTCCCCGCGGTCTCAGCGCCGGGCCGGGGCCTGGGCCCAGACGTCCCCGGGCAGCTCCCCGGGCAGGTGGGGGTTGGCGGTGGCGACGAAGCGGAGCCCGGGTGCTGTGCCGGCCGCCAGGGCGCGGCGCTGGGCCTCCCAGTCGCGCAGGGCCCCCACGGCCCACCTCGCCAGCAGGGCCAGGGCGACGAGGTTGATGACGGCCCCCAGGCCCAGGAGCACGTCGGCCAGCGTCCACACGGTGGTCAGCGCGGTCCCGCCGCCGATGAAGGCGCAGGCCACGGCGCCCAGCCGCAGGGCGGTCGTCACCCACGGGGCGCGGGTGAGGTAGTCGAGGCTGACCTCGGCGTAGGAGAAGGCCCCCAGGATGGTGGAGTAGGCGAGCACGAGGACGAGCACGGTCATGGGCCAGCTGGTCCAGCCCCCCAGCACGGAGGCGATCGCCGTCTGGGTGAGTGTGCCGGACAGGTCGGCGCCGTCGGCCCCGGTGACTCCCGCCTGGTAGACGGCCGGGTCCTCGGCCCCGGCCACGAGGATGGCCAGGGCGGTGGCGGTGCAGATGAGCAGCGTGTCCACGAGGACCCCGAAGGACTGGATGAGGCCCTGCTGGACGGGGTGGCGCACGGTGGCGGAGCCGGCGGCGCAGGCCGCGCCGCCCAGCCCGGCCTCGTTGGAGAACAGGCCGCGGCGCACGCCGTTGAGGACGACGACGGTCACGCCTCCGGCGACCCCCGCCAGGCCCGGGCGCAGGCCGAGGGCACCGGAGACGATCTCGCCGAGCGCGGTGAGGGTCTGGGCGGGGTGGGTGAGGATGATGGCTGCGACGAGCACGAGGTAGACGCCGGCCATGAGCGGGGCCAGGAGCTCGGTGACGCGGGCGATGGAGCGCAGGCCCCCCAGGAGCACCGGGGCGACGAGGGCGGCCACGAGCGCCGCCCACACCCAGGGGCTCACGCTGGCGCCCAGGGTGGAGGAGACCGAGGCCCCGAGGGCGGCGGTCATGGCGTTGGCCTGGACCATGGGCATGGCCAGGCCGTTGGCGACCATGAACAGGACGGCGAAGACGGCGCCGACGGCGGGCAGGCCCAGCCCGTGGGCGATGTAGTAGGCGGGCCCGCCGCGGTAGGAGCCGTCACCGCGGCGCACCTTGAACATCTGCCCCAGGGTCGCCTCGGTGAAGGCGGTGGCGGTGCCGACCAGGGCGACGACCCACATCCAGAAGACGGCGCCCGGCCCGCCCAGGACGAGGGCGAGGGCGACGCCGACGATGTTGCCGGTGCCCACCCGGCAGGCCAGGCCGACGGCGAAGGCCTGGAAGGAGGAGATGCCGCCCTCGGCGCCGGAGCGCGAGCCGGCCACGGAGCGCAGGACGGCGCCGAGGTGGCGCAGCTGGACGCCGCGGGTGCGGAGGGTCAGCAGGAGGCCGGCGCCGATGAGGAGCCAGACGAGGACGGTGCCGAACAGCCAGTTCGACAGCGTGCCGAGGACGTCGTTGAGCAGCGCCATGCCTCAGTCCTCCCAGACGCCGTCGGCGGTGTCGCCGGGCAGGAGGGGGTTGCCGTGCCCGTGGAAGACGGGGTGGGCGGTGCCGGCTGCCCTCTGGGCCTCCCAGTCCCTCAGGGCGCCGAGGACCCAGCGTGAGAGCAGCAGGACGACGACGAGGTTGATGAGGCCCAGGAACCCGAGGGCGATGTCGGTCAGGGCCCACACGACCGGCAGGTCGAGGACGGTGCCGGCGAAGGCGGCGGCGGTGAGCAGCAGGCCGAGGGCCTGCTCGGCGCGGCGCTCGCCACCCAGGTAGTTGACGTTGACCTGGGAGTAGGAGTAGCAGCCCAGGACGGTGGAGAAGACGAGGACGAAGATGAGCACGACCATGGGCCAGGTGGTCCAGGCCCCCAGGTGCTCGACGACGGCCTGCTGGGTGAGGACGGCGCCGACCAGCCCCTCTTTGCCGGGCTGGTAGGTGCCGGTGGCCAGCAGGATGAGGAAGCCGGTGGCGGAGCACACGAGGATGGTGTCGACGAAGACGCCGAAGGACTGGATGAGGCCCTGCTGGACGGGGTGGGCGACGGTGGCGGTGCCGGCGGCGTTGGGGACGGTGCCCAGTCCGGCCTCGTTGGAGAACAGGCCGCGGCGCACGCCGTTGAGGACGGCGGCGACGAGGCCGCCGGCGACGCCGAAGAGCGCCGAGTCGACCCCGAAGGCGCCCTTGACGACCTGGACGAGGACGGCGGGCAGCTCGGTGGCGTTCATGACCATGACGACGAGCGTGACGAGCACGTAGACCAGCGCCATGAGCGGGGCGACGACCTCGGTGACGCGGGCGACGCCCTTGAGCCCGCCGAGCACGACGGGCAGGACGAGCAGGACGAGGGCGACGCCGACCATCCAGGGGGACACGGAGGCGACGGTGGCGTGCACGACGCCGGCCAGCGCGTTGGTCTGGACCATGACGACGGTGACGCCGACGCTGACGATGCAGATGGCGGCGAAGACGGCGCCCCAGGCCCTCGAGCCCAGGCCGTTCTTGATGTAGAAGGCGGGGCCGCCGTGGAAGGTGAAGTCGCGTCCGCGCTCCTTGAAGACCTGGGCGAGGGTGGACTCGGCGAAGGAGGTGGCCATGCCGACCAGGGCGACGACCCACATCCAGAACAGGGCGCCGGGGCCTCCGGCGACGACGGCGATGGCGACACCGGCGACGTTGCCGATGCCCACGCGGGCGGCCAGGCCGACGGCGAAGGCCTGGAAGGAGGAGATGCCGCCCTCGGCGCCGGAGCGCGAGGAGGTGATCGAGCGGACCATGGCGCCGAGGTGGCGCACCTGGACGGCGCGGGTGCGGGCGGTGAAGTACAGGCCGACGGCGACGAGCAGGACGGCCAGGACGTAGGTGTAGAGGTGGTCGGAGAAGGTGCTGAGGCTGGTCGCGAGGTCCTGCGGGCTCAGCGCGGGCATGAGCGCGGTGGTGGCGTGGGTGGCGGCCGAGGCGGCTGCGGTGGACATGGGGATCAGGACTCCTGGGTGGTGGTCGTGGAGGAAGCGGGCGCCCAGACGTCACCGGGGACGTCCGCGGGCAGGTAGGGGTTGGCGGTACCGACGAAGACGGGCTCGGCGACACCGGCACGGCGTTGGGCCTCGTAGTCGCGCAGGGCGCCGGTGCCCCAGCGGAACAGCCACACGAGCGCGACGAGGTTGGTGACGGTCATGACGGCCATGGCGATGTCGACGGCGTTCCACACGACGTCGAGGCTCAGGACGGCTCCGGCGGTGGCGGACAGGACGCAGATGACGCGCACCGTCCAGGAGGCCCAGCGCCTGCCGCCGGTGATGTAGTCCATGTTGACGTCGGAGTAGACGTAGGCGGCGATGATCGAGGAGTAGGCCAGGACGAAGATGAGCACGGCCATGGGCAGCACGGTCCACCCGCCCAGGCCGTGGGCGACGGCGAGGGTGGTGAGGGTGGAGGGGTTGGCGCCCTCGGCGCCCCAGGTGGCGGGACCGGAGATGAGGATGACGAAGGCCGTGGCGGTGCACACGATGACGGTGTCGACGAAGACGCCGAGGGACTGGATGAGGCCCTGCTGGACGGGGTGGGCGACGGTGGCGGTGGCGGCGGCGTTGGGGGCGGTGCCCTGGCCGGCCTCGTTGGAGAACAGGCCGCGCTTGGTGCCGTTGACGACGGCTGCGAGGACGCCGCCGCCCAGGCCGCCCACCAGGGGCTCGGGGGCGAGGGCGGAGGTGAGGATCCAGCCAATGACCTCGCCGAACTGGTGGAGGTTGCTCAGGCAGATGACGGCGACCAGGACGATGTAGACCAGGGCCATGACGGGGGCCAGCCACTCGGTGACGCGGGCGACGGCGCGGATGCCGCCGAAGACGACCGTCGAGGTGAGCACGAGGACGAGGCCGGCGACGACGAGCTGCGCGGCGCTGAGCCCGCCGAAGCCGGGCAGGGCGGAGTCGGAGGCGCCGAAGGCGGCGACGAGGGTGCCGGCGACGGCGTTGGCCTGCACCGAGGTGATGATGAAGCCGCAGGTGACGACGGAGATGACGGAGAAGACGACGGCCATGGGCTTGGAGCGCATGCCGCGGGCCATGTAGAAGGCGGGCCCGCCCCGGAAGGAGCCGTCGTCGGAGCGGACCTTGAAGACCTGGGCGAGGGTGGCCTCGAAGAAGGCGGTGGCCATGCCGACCAGGGCGACGACCCACATCCAGAAGACGGCGCCGGGCCCGCCCATGAGCAGGGCGGCGGCGACGCCGAAGACGTTGCCGATGCCCACGCGGGCGGCCAGGGAGATGGCGAAGGCCTGGAAGGAGGAGATGCCGCCCTCGGCGCCTGCGCGTGAGCCGGCGACGGCGCGCAGCATGGCGGGCAGGTGGCGCACCTGGACGGCGCGGGTGACGACGGTGAGGAGCAGGCCGGTGGCGATGAGGACCCACATGGTGATGTGGGAGGTGGTCCAGTCGGCGATCGTCAGCAGGTCGGCGGCGAGGGCGTCCATAGGGGGTGTGCCTTCGGGAGGGGGCGGGGTGTCCGGCGCATGCTCTCACACCCGGGCGGCTGTCCTCGGGGCCGTCCGCATAGTCGTCCGGGCCGGTGCGCGGGCCCGTGTGGGAGCATGACGGCATGCCCTCCCCCACCGCACCCGCGCTCAACGCGATGCTCGACGCGCTCATCCCGGCCACCGACCCCGAGCGCGTCCCGGAGCCGGAGGAGGTCTACCTGGCCTTCACCGAGTGGGCCGAGTCGACGGGGCGCCCGCTCTACGCGCACCAGGACGAGGCCCTGTCGCAGATCCTCGAGGGCCGTCACGTCATCGCGGCCACGCCGACGGGCTCGGGCAAGTCGATGATCGCGCTGGCGGCCCACACGGCCTCGCTGGCGCGCGGTGGGCGCTCCTACTACACGGCGCCGCTCAAGGCGCTGGTGAGTGAGAAGTTCTTCGAGCTCGTGCGCCTGTTCGGGGCCGACAACGTCGGCATGGTCACCGGGGACACCTCGATCAACGCCGCCGCGCCGGTCATCTGCTGCACGGCGGAGATCCTGGCGAACCAGGCGCTGCGTGAGGGCGAGGGGCTCGACGTCGACACCGTGGTCATGGACGAGTTCCACTACTACGCGGACCCGCAGCGCGGCTGGGCCTGGCAGGTGCCGCTGCTCGAGCTGCCCCAGGCCCAGATGGTGCTGCTGTCGGCGACGCTGGGCGACGTGTCCTTCTTCGTGCGGGACATCCAGCAGCGCACCGGGCGTGAGGTCGCCGTCGTCGACGACGCCGAGCGGCCCGTGCCCTTGGAGATGGAGTACGTCGTCGAGCCCATCGGCGAGCTCCTGCAGCGGCTCGTGCAGCAGGGCAGGGCTCCGGTGTACGTCGTCCACTTCTCCCAGAAGGAGGCGATCGAGCGGGCGACGGCGCTGCTGGGCGTGGACCTCGTGCCCAAGGAGCGCAGGGCGGCGGTGGCGGCGGCCCTGGGGGCCTTCCGCTTTGGTCCCGGCTTCGGTGCGACGCTCTCGCGGCTGCTGCGCTCGGGCATCGGCGTGCACCACGCCGGCATGCTGCCGCGCTACCGGCGCCTCGTCGAGCGCCTGGCCCGCGAGGGCCTGCTGAGCGTCATCTGCGGCACGGACACGCTCGGCGTGGGCATCAACGTGCCCATCCGCAGCGTCGTGCTCACGAGCCTGGTGAAGTTCGACGGCGCCAAGGAGCGCCACCTCACGGCCCGCGAGTTCCACCAGATCGCCGGGCGGGCGGGACGGGCGGGCTTCGACACGCGCGGCTACGTGAGCGTGCAGGCGCCCGAGCACGTCATCGACAACGCCAGGGCCCTGGCCAAGGCGGGTGACGACGAGCGCAAGCGCCGCAAGATCGTGCGCAAGAAGGCGCCCGAGGGGCGGGTGAACTGGACGGACAAGACCTTCGAGCGGCTGCGCGACAGCGCCCCTGAGACGCTGACGAGCCAGTTCCAGGTGACGACGACGATGGTGCTCAGCCTCATGGAGCGTCCCGGGGACCCGGTGGCCCACATGGCCCGGCTGCTGGGGCGGGTGCAGTGCACGGCCTCGGAGCGGCGCGTCAACGTGCGCCAGGCGGTGGCGATCTACCTGTCCCTGCGCACCGCCGGCGTGCTCGAGCACGTCTCGAGCGCCCGGGCGGCCCGGGACGGGCGCCCCCGTCTGCGCCTGGCGGTGGACCTGCCCGACGACTTCGCGCTGCACCAGCCGCTGGCGCCCTTCGCCCTGGCCGCGATGGACCTGCTGGGGGTGGACTCGCCCGCGCACGCGCTCGACGTCGTCAGCGTCGTCGAGGCGACCCTGGACGACCCGCGCCCGTTGCTGTACGCCCAGCAGCGCCAGGCGCGGGGCGAGGCGGTCGCGGCGATGAAGGCCGAGGGCCTGGACTACGACGAGCGGATGGCGGCCCTGGAGGAGGTCACCTGGCCCAGGCCGCTGGCAGAGCTGCTGGCCCCGGCGCTGGAGACGTACCGGCGGGCCAACCCGTGGGTGGCCCAGTACGAGCTGAGCCCCAAGAGCGTCGTGCGGGACATGGTGGAGAACGCCATGACCTTCTCGGACCTCGTCTCGCGCTACGAGCTGGGGCGCAGCGAGGGCGTGGTCCTGCGCTACCTCACGGACGCCTACCGGGCCCTGCGCCAGGTGGTGCCCGAGGAGCACCGCACCGAGGAGGTGAGCGCCGTCATCGACTGGCTCGGCGCCCTCGTGCGGGCGGTGGACTCCTCCCTGCTGGACGAGTGGGAGGCCCTGGGGGCCGCCCAGGCCGGGCGGGCGGCGGAGGGCGCGGCCCTGCTCGAGGGCGACCGGCCCGGTGCTGACGACTCGATCGGGGTGGAGCGGGCCTTCGGTGCGGACGCGGACGGCAGGGTCGCCCTCACCCGCAACCTGCACGCCTTCCGGGTGGCGGTGCGCCGGGAGATGTTCCGGCGGGTCGAGCTCATGGCCCGTGACGACGTCGAGGGCCTGGGCCGGCTGGACGCCGCCTCCGGCTGGGGTGAGGAGCGCTGGGACGAGGCGCTGGCCCGCTACTGGGACGAGTACGACTGGGTCGGCACGGACACCGCGGCGCGCGCCGTCGCCCTGGCGCCGCTGGACGAGGCGCCGGATGAGCAGGCGCTGGCCGTTGCCGGGGTCTCCGAGCGGCTCATTGAGGCGCTGGGCAGGAGCGGGCGCAGGGTGTGGCTGGCGACCCAGGTCATCGAGGACCCAGAGGGCGACCACGACTGGCGCCTGGTCGCGCTCGTGGACCTGGCGGCCAGTGACGAGGCCGGTCGGGTGGTGCTGCGCCTGCTGTCGGTGGGCCCGCAGGGCTGAGCACGGTGCCAGGCGCCCCCGGGGCCGGCCGGGTGCGTCCGCCCGCGCGGGTCAGAGGATGCCGCGGCCGGGCACGACCCGCTTGCCGAAGGGGAAGCAGGTGACGGGGATCATCTTGATGTTGGCGACGGCCAGCGGGATGCCGATGATCGTCACCGCCTGGGCCACGGCCGTGGCGACGTGGCCCAGCGCGAGCCACAGGCCGGCCACGAGGAACCAGATGACGTTGGCGGCCCCGCTCATGACCCCGGCACCGGGCACGGGCACGACCTCGCGGCCGAAGGGCCACAGCGCGTAGACGGCGATGCGGAAGCAGGCGACGCCCGCCGGGATGGTGACGACGAGCAGGCAGGCGATGAGCCCGGCGAGCAGGTACTCCAGGAACAGGGCCCACCCGCCGAAGAGGACCCAGATGATGTTGAGCAGCGTGCGCATCGTGACTCCGTTGAGATGGGGCGATCAGGGACACGGGCAAGGGCCGGCGGGGCCGGCCCGCACGTGCAACCGTGCCACCGCGCGGGCTATTCCGGCGGTCCCGGTGCCGTGAGCGGCGGACCTGGCCGGAGCCGCGTCCGCGAACGCAGCCGTCCGCCCGTCACCCCAGGAGCGTGCGCCCGGCCAGGCCGCAGGCCCCCGCCCACACGAGGGAGGCGAGGGTGCCGATGATGAACCGCTCGGTGGATCCCGGATTGCCCTGAAGGTCGGCCCACCGCCCCAGGCCCTTGACCGCGACGACCGCACCGGTCAGCACGGGCTGGCCTGCCAGAAGCACCCCGGTCACTGCCAGGCGCTCCAGCACGCCGATCCACGCTCCACCGCGCAGAACCGGCGAGCCTGGCTCGTCGCGCGGAGCGATGACTGGGACGCTCGCCCCGCCGGGACCGGCAGCCCGCTGCACGGGAGTCTCCGGCACCCGCGCCCAGCGCAGGATGACGGCGACGACTCCCCAGCCGCCGAGGGAGGACAGGAGCAGCACGGACGCGATGACGAGCACGGTGTGCAGGGCCGGGTTCACGCGGTGGCCTTCAGGCGGGTGGGTGCATCGGCCTGCTCGAGCAACCTGACGAGGACCGGCATCATGCTCCTCTCCTCGTCGTAGGCGGCGGCGATGCGCTGCTTGGAGACCGCCTGAGCGCTCACACCGAGCGTCTCGGCGACCTCCTTGCCCGTCATTCCGTCGTCGAGAAGCGCAACGACTCGCGCCTGGGCCACAGTGCGGCGTGCGGTCAGAGCAGCGACGAGGCGGAGGGCCGCCTCAGCGTCTGCAGCGGCTCGCGCTGCGGCTCCCGTGCTCGTTCCGGCTCTCACTGCGAGAGAGGTCCGTGTGCGCTTGGCGGACTCCACGGCCTCCCGAGCGGCCAGGAAAGCGGGGCCGGTACCGCTGCGCGGTCCTTCCTCGCCAAGCTCGCCCTCACCGATGCCCAGCCCCACGTGCCAGTGCCCGCTGGCAAGGGCGCGGCGCACCACCGTGAGCACCGCAGCGGCGTCGGCGACGACGCCCTGGACCTCATCGCCGACGGTGCGCTCAAAAGCCACGAGAACGGGCACGCCGTCGAGCGAGGCCAGGAGCTCGGGGACGAGGTCCTCACCGTCGCGACTGCGAACCTGATCGATCGTGAGAACGAACACGCGGTAAGGATCTCCCACACAGCGGGAGAAATCAACCTCTTAAGGTTGATACCCCACCAATCAACCTCTCGAGGTTGATCGACTTCTCGTCAGTCTCGCGAGGTGGGGCCGACCGGCACGGGACCTGCCGTCACCAGAAGACGCGCTGGGCGATGGCGTCGGCGAAGTTCGTCATCGCCTGCGGCGAGGAGGTGAGGTACAGGCCGGCGTCGATGAGCGAGACCTCCATGAGGTAGAAGCCGCCCTCGCCGTCGGAGACGACGTCGACGCGGTTGAACAGCAGCTGGATGTCGCGCCCGGCGGTCTCCTTGACGACGCCGTGGATGGCCTTGCGCACGCGCTCGCCCCACAGCCACTCCTGCTCACTGGGCTCGCGGGCGCGCACGATCTCCTCGTGCGCCTCCTCCTCGTCCGTGGAGCGGAAGGAGGGGTGCAGCATGGGGGCCTTCTCCACGGCGTGGGACAGGACGCCGTTGAAGTAGACCAGGGAGAGCTCGCCCTTGCGGTCGACCTCCTCGAGGTAGCGCTGGACCATGACGGTGCGCCCGCGGTGCAGGTGGTGCACGGCGTCGTTGATGGCGTCGGCGCGCGAGCCGGCGTCCATGGCCGTGTAGCGCCCCGTGCCGCGCCCTCCGGAGGACACCGCGGGCTTGACGACGAAGTCGCCGTGGGCCGGGAAGCGGGTGTGGACCTGGTGCTTGGACAGCTGCTGCTCGGGCTCGAGCCAGGTCGTGGGGATCATGGGCACGCCGTAGGCGGCCATGCGCTGGAGGTAGTGCTTGTCGGAGTTCCAGCCGACCACCGAGGCGTGGTTGAGCAGCCGTGGCACCGACCGGGCCCACTCAAGGAAGGAGGTGTAGTTGCGGCGCTTGGCGTAGTCGCGCACGGAGCGCAGGACGACGACGCCGGCCTCGTCCCAGTCGACACCGGGGTCGTTCCAGACGGCGACACGGGGCTCGATCCCGCGCTCACGCAGGGCGTCGGGCAGCCCCTGGTCGTCGGCGTCGAGGTGGGGGTAGTCGGCACTGGTCGCGAGGGTCACGATCGGTGGGGTCACCGGGCCACCGTACCTCGCCCCGGGGGCGCGTGAGCCGTGGTCCGCGCCCCATGGGCGACACAGCGGCCACAGTCCCGTCCCGGCCACGCAGGCCTGAGACTTCTCGCACACTTGGCCGGTTCCGGGCCCTCGCGAGTGGACTCAGCGCCGCGGGCGCCGTAAAGTCTTCCTCCGTCGCCGGGCGCTCGCGCCTCGGAGGACATGCCTCCTTAGCTCAGTTGGTTAGAGCACCTGACTCTTAATCAGGGTGTCCAGGGTTCGAGTCCCTGAGGGGGTACCGCGGGCCCCGCTCCCCCGGAGCGGTTCCCACAACCAACGCCTCCTTAGCTCAGTTGGTTAGAGCACCTGACTCTTAATCAGGGTGTCCAGGGTTCGAGTCCCTGAGGGGGTACCACGCAAGGGCCGTGGCGCGAGATGGTCGGGGACGATCCTGACCCGCACCACGACGTCGACGCGGGACCTGCTCCTCCCCCACCCGCTCCCGGCCTCTAGCACGCACCACGGTGACCGGCCGTTCACGGGCACGTCACCTGCCGGAATACCTGCGGCCACCGTGAGCGTTGATCCTTGCGTCGGTCGACGGGCCGCGCGCTCACACCGCGCAGCCCTCCCGGCCACCGGCACCCGGTGCTCGTCACGCAGCACCACCGGGTCGCCCCCACAGCCTGCCGGGCCGCAGGACAGACCTGCGCACGCACCCGGCACACGAAGGGCCCCTCGGGGCCACGAGGAAGAAGAAGGAATGATGACCATGAGCACGAAGATGACCGAGGTCCCCCGCCAGGCCGCCGAGCGCGAGCTGAGCGCGGCCCAGACCGAGCTGTCCTCCCTGGACGCCACCGCCTCCCCCTCCCGCCTGGAGCGCGCCCTGGAGCGCGTGGAGGCGGCGCGCAGCGCGCTCGCCCTGGCCGCCTGAGGCCGGGTGAGCGGTTGCCCACCACACAACGACGGCGGGTCCCCGCTCCCACCGGGAGCGGGGACCCGCCGTTGTCACAGCCCGAGGCCGGCGTCCGAGCACGGCGCTGGACCGCAGGCGGCAGGAGACGGCCCCGGGCCGGGCCGGTTATGGTCGGGTCCACCACCCAGCCCAAGGAGACCGAGATGCCCAGGCTCGCCGTCGGAGACACCGCCCCTGACTTCACCCTCACCGACGCCTCCGGCGCCAAGGTCCGCCTGGCAGCCCTGCGCGAGGCCGCCGACCGGGGCGTCGTCGTCTACTTCTACCCGCGCGCCTCGACCCCCGGCTGCACGAAGGAGGCCTGCGACTTCCGCGACTCCCTGGCCTCCTGGCGAGACGCCGGCTACGAGGTCGTCGGCGTCTCGCCCGACCCGCAGGCGGCGCTCGCCCGCTTCGCCGAGAACGAGTCTCTGCCCTTCCCGCTGCTGTCGGACCCCGACCACGCCGTCATGGAGGCCTGGGGCGCCTGGGGCGCGAAGAAGAGCTACGGCCGCGTGCTCACCGGGGTCATCCGCTCCACCGTCGTCGTCGACCGCAGCGGCACGGTCACCCTCGCCCGCTACAACGTCAAGGCCACGGGGCACGTCGAGCGCCTGCGCAGCGAGCTGGCGGTGGGCTGAGCCGCGAGCGCGGCCGGCAGCACGTCCGGCTCACTCCCCCGGGTAGACGACGCCGAGCGCGGCGCGCACCTCGTCCATCATGGCCATGACCGCGAGGGTCGCCTCCCAGGGCATGACGCGCGACTGGGTGAGCCCGCCCTTGACGCAGCGGGCGGCCTCCGCCGCCTCGAGCTGGAAGCCGCCGGGGACCGAGGCGTCCCACGTGGCCGTGACGTCGCCGTCGGCCCCACGGCGCGACAGGCTCACCGGGGTCGGGCAGTAGAACCACGGGTCGATGGTGAGCCGGGCCTCGGAGCCGATGACCTCGGCCATGTTCTGGCCGGCGGCGTCCATGCCCGAGGAGGCGACGGCGATGAAGCCCTCGTAGCCCATGGCGCTGACCTCCTCCAGGTCGAGGCCGTCGGGGCTCAGGCGGCCGATGACGCTCTGGCTGGGCGGCGCGCCGACCATGGCGTGGATGAAGCTGAGCGGGTAGACGCCCAGGTCCAGCAGCGCACCGCCGGCGAGCGCGGGGCTCACCATGCGCTCGACGTGGAGGAGGGACTGGAAGTGGTCGGCGCGCACGTGGCGGACCTCGCCCAGGGCGCCCGAGGTCACGAGCCGCTGGGCCAGGCGGTGCCCGGGCAGGAAGCGCGTCCACATGGCCTCCATGGCGAACAGGCCGCGCTCGCGGGCCGCCTCGAGGACGCGCCTGGCCTGGGCGGTGTTGACCGTGAAGGGCTTCTCGACGAGGACGGGCTTGCCGGCCTCGAGGGCCAGCAGGGCGTGCTCGGCGTGGAAGGCGTGCGGGGTGGCGACGTAGACGGCCTCGACCTCGTCGTCGGCGACCAGCTCCTCGTAGGAGCCGTGGGCGCGGGCCGCACCGCCCTTGGCGGTGGCGGGGTGGGCGTCGATGAAGGCCTGGGCCCTGTCGCGGTCCCGCGAGCCGACGGCGGCGATGACCCCGGAGGACAGGTGGGGCACGTCGGTGGCGAAGGTGCCGGCGATGGTGCCGGCGCCGAGGATCCCCCAGCGCAGCTCGGGCGCGTCCTGGGGCTCAGGGACCTCGGTGGCGAGGTCGAAGGAGGCTCCGACGGCGTCCAGCGCCTCACGGAAGGCCTCCGGCAGGTCGGGCAGGAGGTCGGTGGTGCGGGTGCCGGGCGCGTCGGTGCGTGCCATGGCGCCACCCTAGGGCTCCGGGGTGCGGGTACGGGCCCGGTTTCGGCGCTGTTGCCCGGCAGTGGAGCGGATGCGGGGCGGGTGTGCGGCCCGGGCTGCATCGACGTCGGCGTCGACGTCACTGCGCAGACGGTAGGGTGGGGCGCCGAGCGCGAGTGGCGGAACTGGTAGACGCCCCAGATTTAGGTTCTGGTGCCTTCGGGCGTGAGGGTTCGAGTCCCTTCTCGCGCACCAGGGCGGCGGCCGGGGCCCACCGCATGACGCCCCCATGCTCCCGGTACCCTGGGCCGGTGACCACCACCGACTTCACCCGCAAGGACGGGCGTGCGACCGATGAGCTGCGCCCCATCACCATCACCCGCCACTGGCAGGAGCACGGCGAGGGCAGTGTCCTGGTCGAGTTCGGCCGCACCCGTGTGCTGTGCGTCGCCTCCTTCACCGAGGGCGTGCCGCGCTGGCGCAAGGGCAGCGGCGAGGGCTGGGTGACCGCCGAGTACGCCATGCTGCCGCGCGCCGGCAGCGAGCGCAGCGGGCGCGAGTCCGTGCGCGGCAAGGTGGGTGGCCGCACCCACGAGATCTCCCGCCTCATCGGCCGGGGCCTGCGCGGCGTCATCGACGTCGCCGCCCTGGGTGAGAACACCATCGCCCTGGACTGCGACGTCCTCCAGGCCGACGGCGGCACCCGCACCGCCGCCGTCACCGGCGCCTACGTGGCCCTGGCGGACGCCGTCGCCTGGGGCACCGGGCGCGGTCTCATCACCCCGCGCGCCGGCAGGCCGGTGCTCTCCGACACCCTGTCCGCGGTCAGCGTCGGCGTCATCGACTCCGTGCCCTGCCTCGACCTGCCCTACGAGGAGGACGTGCGCGCCGACACGGACATGAACGTCCTGCAGACCGGTGACGGGCGCTTCATCGAGGTCCAGGGCACCGCCGAGCACGCCCCCTTCACCCGCGACGAGCTCGGGGCCCTGCTCGACCTGGCGGCCAAGGGCAACGCGGAGCTGGCGGCGCTCCAGCGCCGTGCGCTCGCCGGTCCCTCCGGTGCCCCCTTCACGGTGCGCTCCGGTGAGGCGCGGCAGTGACCGCCGCCCGCCGCGTCGCGGTGCCCGAGGGCGCCCGCCTGGTCCTGGCCACGCACAACGAGGGCAAGCTCTCCGAGCTGCGCGCCATCCTCACCCCGCTGGTCCCCGGCCTCGAGCCGGAGCAGGTGATCTCGGCCGCCGAGCTCGAGGCGCCCGAGCCGGTCGAGGACGGCCTCACCTTCGCGACCAACGCCGAGATCAAGGCGCGGGCCCTGGCCGAGGCGACGGGGCTGCCCGCAGTCGCCGACGACTCGGGCCTGTGCGTCGACGTGCTCGGCGGCGCGCCCGGGATCTTCTCCGCACGCTGGTGCGGCCGTCACGGTGACGACGCGGCGAACCTGCGGCTGCTGCTCGACCAGCTCAGCGACGTGGCGGACCCGCACCGCACGGCCCGCTTCACCTGCGCGGCCGTCCTGGTGGTGCCCGACGACGAGGAGAGCGGCGAGACGGGCGGGGCGGTGACGCTCATCGAGCGCTCGATGCACGGCCGGCTCCTGCGCTCGCCGGTCGGCGCGGGCGGTTTCGGCTACGACCCGGTCTTCGTGCCGGTCGAGGAGGACGCTCCGGGCGCCCTGGGTCGCACGACCGCTCAGATGAGCGCGGCGGAGAAGAACGCGGTCTCCCACCGGGGCAGGGCCCTCAGGGACCTGGCACCCGTCCTCGCCGGGCTGCTGGCGCGCTGAGCCCGGTCCTCCAACCGACCACCTGCGAGGTCTCATGGGTCACATCGTCTGGGGCGGCGGCTGCGCCCTCATCGGCCTCCTCCTGCTCGCCCGCGGCTTCGCCAACCTCCGCCGCGCTCATGCTGGTCTTCGCCACAGGAGCCGCCCGGGCGCTGCGCAACGGGGACGGCGCTGATGCCGGCGCCGCGGCCCGGTCCGAGCAGAGCGCCCTCGTCAACCTGGTCAGGCGCAACACCGTCCTCGCGGCGTTCCTCTTCCTCGCGGGCGGCGTCGGACGCTCCTACGGGTGGCTGAGGGAACCGGGCTTCGACCCCCGTGTCCTCTTCGAGGTCCTGGGGATCTCCGTCTGGTTCGCCGTCGAGTGGGCGATGTCCTCGGACGCCCGTCGCGGCGAGTAGGACGCGCCTCACGCGGGCGTGCCGTCGGGCGCCTGAGGCCCCTGCGCTCCCTGCGTCGTCTCCGACCTCCGCGCCTCCTCGGCGTCACGGGCGGCCTGGGCGTCCAGCCTGCGCTGGACCTGCTTCGGGACCAGCGACTCCTGGGCCTTGACGTAGCCGTACACCCAGCGCCAGCCGCCCTGGGCGACGAGCAGGAACGCGGCCAGCACCAGCCACACGTCCGCCGCGTCCCCGCCCGAGAGCATCCGCAGGCCGAGCCACGCGAGCCAGGTGGTGCCCACGACCGTCAGCCCGTCGCGGTCCGCGGCCTCCAGGTGGTCCTGCGGCCGGGTGAGGCCCCACGCCACCAGCCAGGCGGCCGTCGTCGCCACGACGCCGTGCACCATCATCTCGGGCATCAGGGACAGGTCGTGCACGGACGCGGCGACGAGGGCGGCGACCAGCAGCACGCTCACGAGGTCCGCCGGGGGCACGAGCCACCAGCGTGTGCGGCGCCCGCGCGTCCACGGGCGGTCCGGGCCGTCCGGCACCGGCGGTGTGAAGGAGACGCGGCGCGGGGCCTGGCTCGCCATCCTCAGATCTCCCAGGTCGCGCCCGCCGTCGCCGCCTCGAGCGGCCCCTCATAGGCGAGGGCGGCGTTGCGCAGCGGGATGCGGTGCTCGGTCCACGGCTGGATGTGGGTGAGGACGAGCTGGCCGACGGGGCGCCGGGGCACCTGGCCGGCCGTCCCCGCGGCGAGCTGGCCGGCCCGCTTGCCCGTCAGGTGCATGCCCCGCACCGTGTCACGGCCCTCGACGAAGGCCGCCTCCGCGAGCAGGAGGTCGACGCCGTCGGCCATCTCGCAGATCGGCTCGCACAGGTCGGTGTCCCCTGTGAAGGCCAGGCAGACCGTCCGGCGCCGGCCCTCGGGGCCCACCTCCTCGCTCGGCCCCTCGATCCGGTAGCCGTAGGCCTCCACCGGGTGCAGCGCGGTGTAGGGGGTGATCGTCATGGGGCCCACCTGGAAGGACTCGCCCGGCACGGCGGTGCGGAAGTCGAACTCGGTGGCGTAGGTCTCCGTCTCAGGGGTGCCGTCCACGCCGTTGAGGCGGTGGAGCAGCTCGCTGGGGCCCACGGTGAGGACGGGCCTGAGGGCGCCGGCGGGGTGCCAGCGGCGGTAGACGTGCATCCCGACCATGTCGACCATGTGGTCGGCGTGGCAGTGGGAGATGAGTAGGGCGTCGAGGTCCGCGGGGTCGAGGTAGCGCAGCATCTGCCCCATGGAGCCGGGGCCGAGGTCGAGGACCACCGAGTAGATGAGCTCCTCACCGTCCTGGCCGGCACCGGTCGCCTGCACGAGGTAGGACGAGGCCGCGGAGGCGGGGCCGGACATGCTTCCGGTGCATCCGATGACGGTGAGCTTCATAGGTGGTCCTTGCTGACGGGGCCGGGCGCGGGAACGGGAGAGGGGACGGGGACTCAGTCGGCTGCGGGCGCTGCGGCGCGCGTGACGTGAGCGACCTCGGGGCCGAGGAAGCGGCGGGCGAGGACGGCGAAGGCGTCCGGGTCGCCCGTCACCCGGAACTCGTGGACGGGGGCGGGCGCCTGCGCGTCGCGCAGGAGGTCGCGCCTGGCGAGCTCGCGGTAGACGTCCTTGGCGGTCTCCTCGGAGGAGGTCACCAGGGTCACGTCCTCCCCCATGACGTAGGAGATGGCGCCGGTGAGCAGCGGGTAGTGCGTGCAGCCCAGGATGAGGGTGTCGACCTCGGCGGCGCGCAGCGGGTCGAGGTAGCCGCGGGCGACCTCCATGACCTCGGGCCCGGTGGTCGTGCCGCGCTCGGCGAGCTCGACGAAGCGCGGGCAGGCGGTGGACAGCAGCTCGACGCCCGGCACGGAGGACAGGGCGTCGTCGTAGGCGCACGAGTCGACGGTGCCCTGGGTGGCGATGAGCCCGACGCGGCCGTTGCGGGTCACGCGGGCGGCGGCCCGGGCCGCGGGGTGGACGACCTCGACGACGGGCACGCCGCGCCCGCGCGTGTAGCGGGCACGGGCGTCGTGCAGGACGGCGGCGGAGGCGGTGTTGCAGGCGATGACGAGCATCTTGACACCGGAGTCGACGAGCTCGTCCATGACGCCCAGGGCGAGCTCACGGACCTCCTCGATGGGGCGCGGCCCGTAGGGGGTGTGCGCGGTGTCCCCGATGTAGAGGATCTGCTCCCCGGGGAGCTGGTCGATGACCGCACGCGCCACCGTCAGGCCGCCGACGCCTGAGTCGAACATCCCGATGGGCGCGTTTTCCACGCTCCCGAGACTAGGCGGGGCCCTGACCCGTCAGTAGCACGGCCAGCAGTGATTCCTGCCACCAGGTGAGCATGTTGTAGGACATGGCCAGGGCGCGCCGCAAGCGGTCCTCGTCGGCCTCGTCGGCGGGCGCCGTGTACCAGGTGAGGTCGTGGACGTCCTGGGCGCTGTCGGCGTCCTCGATGTCGAGCCAGTGGGCGAGGACGAGGCGCACGTCGTTGACGGCGGCCAGCCACTCGCCCTCGAGTCCCCGGCGCACGAGGACCTCCCCGCCGGTCCCGGTGGGCTCCAGGAGCTCGGAGACGACGTCGGTCAGGCGGCCGTGCTTGAGGGCGCGCAGGCGCTGTCGGTTCATGGACGAGACCTCGACGGCGACCTCCGGGTCCTCGCTCGCCTCCGGCAGGAGGACCTCCAGCAGGGCGGCGACGTCGGCGGGCACCGGGCGCCTCGGGGCCGCTGGCGCCGTGGCGCCGTCGGGCTCCTGGGCGGTGGGGACGGCCGGCGGGGTCTCGAAGTCGAGGGCGGCGAGGACGGCGTCGTCATCCGCCTCGCCCCCTCGGTCCTCACCGTCCCCGCCGTCCCGGGGGCGCAGCGGGCCGGACCCGGCTATGACAGTGGTCTCGAGCGGGCCCTCGGCGGCGAGGACGGCGCTGACCTGCTCGAGCAGGCCGGCCAGGTACTCGCGCTCCCGCAGGCTCAGCCGGCTCTGCCAGCCGTGCTCGACCGGCTCGAAGGGCCTCATGCCGCGGCCTCGTCGGGGCCGGCCGGCTCGATGGTGGCGCGCAGCCCGTAGGAGTGCATGGCGGCGACGTCCACCTCCATGCGCTCGCGCGGGCCGGTGGAGACGACGGCGCGCCCGGTGGTGTGCACCTGCATCATGCGGTGCTCGGCGAGGGCGGTGGGCAGGGCGAAGTAGGTGCGGAAGACCCACACGACGTAGTCCATCGTGTTGACGGGGTCGTCGTGGACGACGGTGCGCCACTGGTGCAGGGGCGCGGTGCGCGCGTCCTGTCGCGCGTCTGGTGAGACGACGGGCGCGGTGGGGCACATGGGCCCCAGCGTAACGGCGCGGGGACTAGGTTGGTGTCATGACGACTCAGCCCGCGCAGGTGCCCGCTCCCCGCACCGCTCCCCTGGCCTCCCCCACGACATCGCTGCTGACGGACATGTACGAGCTCACCATGCTCCAGGCCGCGCTGCGCTCGGGCACGGCCGGCCGGCGCAGCGTCTTCGAGCTCTTCGGGCGCTCCCTGCCTCCCTCGCGGCGCTTCGGCGTCGTGGCCGGGACCGGGCGCCTGCTCGACGCCATCGAGCGCTTCACCTTCACGGCGCAGCAGATCGACTTCCTGCACGCCCAGCAGGTGGTGGACGACGACACCCTCGACTTCCTGCGCGGCTTCCGCTTCACGGGCACGATCCGCGGCTACGCCGAGGGCGAGTGCTACTTCTCGGGCTCCCCGCTGCTGACGGTGGAGGGGAGCTTCGCCCAGGCCTGCGTCCTGGAGACGCTGGCCCTGTCGATCTACAACTACGACTGCGCGGTGGCCTCGGCCGCCTCGCGGATGACGATCGCCGCCCACGGGCGCCCCTGCGCGGACTTCGGTGCGCGCCGCGCCCACGAGCGGGCGGCGGTCTCCGCGGCCCGCGCCGCCGTCGTCGGGGGCTTCACGGCGACGAGCAACCTGGAGGCGGGCCTGCGCTACGGCATCCCGACCGTGGGGACCTCGGCGCACTCCTTCACCCTGCTGCACGACACGGAGGAGGAGGCCTTCGCCGCCCAGGTGGCGGCGCTGGGCCCGGGCACGACGATCCTCGTGGACACCTACGACATCGCCCGGGGCATCGAGAGGGCCGTGAGGGCGGCGCGCGCGGCCGGCGGCGAGCTGGGCGCGGTGCGCCTGGACTCGGGCGACCTCGTGGCCGAGGCCTTCAAGGCCCGCGCCCAGCTGGACGCCCTGGGGGCGACGTCGACGCGGATCACGGTGACCAACGACCTGGACGAGTACGCGATCGCGGCGCTGGGCGCCGCCCCGGTGGACTCCTACGGCGTGGGCACGAAGCTCGTCACGGGCTCGGGGCGGCCGACGGCGGCCCTGGTGTACAAGCTGGTGGAGCGGGCGGACGACGACGGCGTCATGCAGGAGGTCGCCAAGCTCTCCCAGGGCGGCAAGGCGACGGTCGGCGGCCGCAAGTGGGCGGGACGTGTCGTGGACGCCTCGGGCCGTGCGGCCGAGGAGCTCATTGTCTCCGCGCGCGAGGGTGCCCAGGCGCTGGCGGCCTTGGAGGCGGCGGGGGCCCGTCCGCTCCAGGTGGACCTCGTCGTCGACGGTGTCATCCAGGAGGAGCACCGCGGTCCTGAGGGGCTGGCGGCGGCGGCTGAGCGTCACCGGGTCTCGCGGGCGGAGCTGCCCTACGAGGCGTGGCGCCTGAGCGAGGGCGAGCCGGCGGTGCCCACGCGTCATCTCGACCTGGACGGCCGTCAGGCCCTGCGCGGCTGACACGCCCTCACCACCCCACCGCCCCCGACTCCTCGGTTTGCGCGCGAGCGTACGCCACAACCCCAGGGATCTCGGACGCAAAGCGAGGAGATGGGCTGAGGGGCTGGGGCGGTTGGGGCCCGCACGACGGGTGCCGACGGGGCCGGGCGTCAGCGCTTGCCGACGAACCAGCGGCGCAGGGTCTGCACCCGCTTCTCGATCTCCTCCGTGGAGGCCTGGGCCACCTCGGGGCCGCCGCACACGCGGCGCAGGTCGTTGTGGACGACGCCGTGGGGCTGGCCGGAGCGGCGCGCCCAGGCGGCGACGAGCTGGGAGAGCTCCTTGCGGGCGGCCTGGCGCCTGCGGGCGTCGTCGACCCCGGAGTTGGCCCGGCGCCGGGCGGCGGCGGCCGACTCGCGCTTCTGCGTCCGGATCTGCTTGTCCTGGCGCTGGCGCAGCAGGGCGGTGACCTGCTCGGGCTCGAGCAGGCCGGGCAGCCCGAGGTACTCCTGCTCCTCGACGCTGCCGACGACGGCGCCGGTGCCGAACTCCCCTCCGTCGAACAGGACCCGGTCGAACTCGGCGGTGGAGTCCATGGCCTCGAAGGCGCCGAAGAGGTCGTCGGAGGCCCTCTCCTCCTTGTTGGCCTCGGCGACCAGGCGGTCCTCGGGGTAGCCGGGGAGGTCGTCCTCGTTCGAGCGGGGCCGGCCCAGGACGTGGTCGCGGGCGACCTCCATCTCGTTGGCCAGGCCCAGCAGGGGCGTGACGGAGGGCAGGAAGACGCTGGCGGTCTCCCCCTTGGCCCGTGAGCGCACGAAGCGGCCCACGGCCTGGGCGAAGAACAGGGGCGTGGAGGTGGAGGTGGCGTAGACGCCGACGGCCAGGCGGGGCACGTCCACGCCCTCGGAGACCATGCGCACGGCGACGAGCCAGCGGTCACGGGAGGCGGAGAAGGCCTCGATGCGGCTGGAGGCGCCGGAGTCGTCGGACAGGACGACGGTGGGGGCCTGGCCGGTGATGGCCCGCAGCTGTGCGGCGTAGGCGCGGGCGCGGGACTGGTCGGTGGCGATGACGAGGCCGCCGGCGTCGGGCACCTGGCGGCGCACCTCGCTCAGGCGCTGGTCGGCGGCGGCGAGCACGGCCGGGACCCACTGGCCGGAGGGGTCGAGGGCGGTGCGCCAGGCCTGGGCCTCGAGGTCCTTGGTCAGCGGCTCCCCCAGGCGTGCGGCGACCTCGTCGCCGGCCCTGGTGCGCCAGCGCATCTGCCCGGAGTAGGTCATGAACATCACGGGCCGCACGACGCCGTCGCGCAGGGCCTCGGCGTAGCCGTAGGAGTAGTCGGCGTGGGAGCGCTTGATGCCGCCGGGCTCCTCGTCGTAGCGGACGAAGGGGATCGGGGACTCGTCGGAGCGGAAGGGGGTGCCGGTCAGGGCCAGGCGGCGGCGGGCGGGGGTGAAGGCCTCGCGCACGGCGTCGCCCCAGCTCTTGGCGTCGCCGCCGTGGTGGATCTCGTCGAGGATGACGAGGGTGCGGCGGGCGTCGGTGCGGGCGCGGTGGAGGTTGGCGTTGGCGGCCACCTGGGCGTAGGTGAGGGCGACGCCGTCGAAGCGGGAGCCGAGCGCCCCCTGGGAGTTGGTGAAGGAGGGGTCGAGGTGGATGCCGACGCGGGCGGCGGCCTCGGCCCACTGGTACTTCAGGTGCTCGGTGGGGGCGACGACGGTGACCTGGTGGACGTCGCCGCGGCTGAGCAGCTCGGTGGCGATGCGCAGGGCGAAGGTCGTCTTGCCTGCGCCGGGGGTGGCGACGGCGAGGAAGTCCTCGGGCATGGAGGACATGTAGGCGTCCAGGGCCTCGGCCTGCCAGGCGCGCAGCGACCCCGCCGTGCCCCAGGCGGCACGCCGCGGGTAGGCCGGCGAGAGGTTCTCGGCGGCGAAGATCGAGGGCTGGTTGGGGTGTCCTGCTGCCTGGGAGCCGCGCGCGGGGCTCACTGACCGCCCCGGCCGAAGGGGAAACGGGGCCGGCGCGGGCCCTTGCCGCCGCCGGAGCCACCGTCCCTCATACCCTCGTAGATCTGCTTGCAGGTGGGGCACACGGGGTAGCGCGACGGGTCGTGGCCAGGGGTCCACACCTTGCCGCACAGGGCGACGACGGGGCGCCCGGTGGCTGCTGCGGCGGCGATGCGGTCCTTGCGCACGTAGTGGGCGAAGCGGTCGGCGTCGCCGTCGTCGGTGGACTGCAGCTCCTCACGCTCGAGGACGGCGGTGCCGGTGGAGGCCCCGGTGGAGGGGTCCGAGAGCGGGCGGCCGGGCTCGGTGGGGCCGCTGGGGGCGTCCGTGCTGGCCACGGGGGGCGTCGTGGGGGGCTCGCTCATGGGCGCCAGTGTAGGCCGGGGCGCAGCGGGTGCCCTGGGGAGGGTCCTGTGGTTCTTCTCCCGCCGGCCCGCCGAGACCGCGGCAGGACCGGCGGTGGGACCGGGCAGCGGGCCCGGTGGCGGATCCGGGCCGACGGGGCTTGACGACGGCGAGGGGCCGCCTCCGGCTGGGAGGCGGCCCCTGGCTGGTGGGCGACGTGGCGGCCTGTGGGACGCGGGGCGGGCCGGGGCGCCGTCGGCTCAGCGGTTGCTCAGCAGGCTGGCGGCCGCGGGGTCGACGAGGACGAGGGCGTCGGCGTGGTTCTGCATGACGGTGGCGGGCCACTCGGCGCTGACCTCGCCCTCGACGAGCTGGCGCACGGCCTCGGCCTTGTTCTCGCCGGTGGCGATGAGGACGAGCTTGCGGGCCCTCATGATGGTGCCCAGGCCCTGGGTGATGCAGTGCGTGGGGACGGCGTCGATGTCGCCGTCGAAGAAGCGGGCGTTGTCGCGGCGGGTCTGCTCGGTGAGGACGTCGACGTGGGTGGCGGAGTCTAGGGGGCCGCCGGGCTCGTTGAAGCCGATGTGCCCGTCGGCACCGATGCCGAGGATCTGCAGGTCGCAGTAGCCGGCGGCGGCCATCTTGGCCTCGTACTCGTCGCAGGCGGCCTGGAGGTCGGGGTTGAGGGCGTCGGGGCCGTTGAGGGCGCCGGGGCGCATGTCGACGCGGGAGCGCAGGTTGCGCTCCATGAAGGTGGCGTAGCGCTCGGGGTGGCCCTCGGGCAGGCCGACGTACTCGTCGAGCATGAAGCCGGTGACCTCCTTGAAGGAGATGCGTCCTGCCTCGCAGCGGCGCGTGAGCTCGTCGTAGAGCGGCAGCGGGCTGGAGCCGGTGGCGGTCCCCAGGACGGCGTCGGGCTTGGTGGTGAGCAGCTCCTCGATGGCGTCAGCGGCCCGCTCGGCGATCTGCTCGGCGGTGTCCAGGACGATAAGCTCCATCTGTTCCCCCTTGGGGTTCGGGTCCACGGCGGTGTGCGCCGGTGCGCCTCGGTGCGCGTGGTCCAGCATACCCGCTCCAAGCATCAGACGTCTGATGTCTGAGACTCGTCCTCACGCCACCGGGTCTCTCTCACGGGCCCGGCGGGCGGCACCGGCCCGCACGGGCCGTCCCGGGCTCAGCGGACCTCCTCGTGCCCGGGCCAGGAGCGGATCGTGGCGAGCACCCGCGGCCCCCTCTCGTCGAGGTGGCGGCCGCCCAGGACGACGCCACCCCAGGTGGCGCCCGCGCCCCACAGCAGGCCGCCCGGGAGCACGTGCCACCCCCACACCCACTGACCGCTCACCGCCGTGACCGCGAAGCCCGCGATGACGGGGGCGCTCATGAGCCCGATGAGGAGGAAGCCGACCATCTGGACCAGGGCGGCAATGAAGGCCGTGCCGGAGGTGCGCGACCTCATCGGGCTCTCCCCCGGTGCGTTCGTCTCGTAGGGTAGGAGCACGCTCGTCACGCTCGACCAGGCGTAGGCGCAGCCCATGACGGCGGCGCTGAGCCCCAGCACGGCCGGCAGGATGTCCCAGCGCCCGCTCGCCCCGGCGCCGAAGACGGCCAGGACCACCACGGCGGGCACCTGCCACAGGGCCGCGGCGACCACGCGCCCCAGGCGGTCGTCGCACCCGCTCAGCCCGGCGGACAGGTGCTGCCACAGGGCGGTGGAGTCGAAGGCGAGGTCGTTGTGCAGGCCCCAGCCGCACATGAGCGCGGCGAAGACGGCGGCGACGAGCACCAACGGGGGCGCGCTGCCCCAGGACAGGAGATCCCCGAAGGAGAGGGCGGCGCCGTCCCCACCCACGACGGCCTGCCTGCTGCCGACGAAGGCGACCGCGAAGACGACCGGGACGAGGAGCAGCGCGACCAGCTGGGAGAGGTACCGGGGGTCGGAGCGCCAGTAGCGCAGGGACCGGGCGGCGACGGCGGCCGCGGGCGAGGGCATGAGCCGCGACAGGCGCGCGTGCCACGCCAGTGCCCGCACCGTGCCGGCACCGCGCTGCCCGGTGGTCTCGTAGGCGCGCGCCCGGGCCGAGGCACGGGCAGGTCCCGTCATCACGCGCCTGGTCACCCGGTCCCAGGCGGGCATGAGCGCCAGGGGCACGATGACGGCCCCGAGGGCCAGGACGACGGCGGACAGCGCCTCCCCCTGGGCGAGGTAGCCGGGGGCCGCGACCGCCCAGCCGAAGGGGGTCAGGCCCGCGACGCCCGCGCACGCGCGCAGCGCCCCCAGCAGGGCGTCCGGGTCCCCGAGGCTCAGGCTGGACAGCAGCGAGGGCAGCATGGCGACGACGACGAGCACGAGCATGCTGATGACGCCCACGAGCTCGCGCCCGCGACGGGACTGGGACACGCCCGCCCCGATGACGACGACGCGGCTGAGCAGGACGCAGGTGGCGAGCAGGGCGGGCGCGAGCAGGAGGGAGAGCAGGGCGGCGCCCACCTGGCCGGCGCACGCCCACACGAGGGCCGGCAGCAGCGTCCCCAGGCCGGTGAGGAGGCCGGTGACGCCGCAGGCCGAGGCCACGGCCAGGCCCCGCGACAGGGAGCGCGAGGGCGCGACCCAGGCGGCCATGGCGCGGGGGTCGAGCGTGGCGTCGACACCGGTGAGCATGAGCGGGACGAGGACCCAGGCCAGGACCGTGAGCACCCCGGCGGCGGCGAGGACCTCGGCGATGACGTCGGCGGGCGCCTGCCCCAGGGCGACGGCGCCGACGAGGAGCATGACCAGCAGCCCCATCCCGTAGAGGGCGCCGACGACGGTGGCGATGAGGGCCCAGACGTTGCGCGAGAGCGCGTTGAGCGTCAGGCGCCACCTCAGACGGACGAGGGTCGCAACCACGACAGCTCCTCCCGGGTGGCCGGGGCTCCGACGAGCTGGGCGAAGCGGGTGTCCAGGTCCGTGCCGGCGGCGACCTCCTGGGTGGTGCCCGCGGCCAGGACGCGCCCGTTGCTGATGACGGCCACGTGGGTGCAGAAGCGCTGGACGGTGGCCATGACGTGGCTGGAGATGACGACGGTCCCCCCGGCCGCGGCGAAGTCGGTGAGCAGCGCCTGGATCGTCTGGGCGGAGACGGGGTCCACGGCCTCGAAGGGCTCGTCGAGGACGAGCACGGCCGGCGAGTGGACGAGGGCGCAGGCGAGGTGGACCTTCTTGCGCATACCGGCGGAGTAGTCGGTGACGAGGGTGGTGCCGGCCTCCCACAGGCCCAGGACGTGCAGGAGCTGGGTGGCGCGCGCCATGACCGTGTCTCGGTCCAGGCCCCGCAGGAGCCCGGCGTAGGTGACGAGGTCCAGGCCGGAGAGGCGGTCGAAGGTGCGCAGCCCGTCGGGAAGCACGCCGAGCTGCGCCTTGGCGCGGGCGGGCTCGGCCCACACGTCGACGCCGTGGACGAGGACGCGTCCGCCGTCGGGGACGAGCAGCCCCGTGGCCATGGACAGGGTGGTGGTCTTGCCGGCGCCGTTGGGGCCGACGACGCCGTAGATGGAGCCCGTGGGCACAGCCATCGTGAGGGTGTTGACGGCGATCTTCTGGCCGAAGACCTTGCTCAGGTCCTGGCACAGGAGGGCGGGCAGGTGCCCGGGGGCGTCGGGAGCCGACGGCGGGCGGAAGGGCGACGTGCTGTCGGTGTGGGGCATGGCCCCACCCTAGGGAGACGGGGGTGGCGTGCACCTCATCCGCCAGAAGGATCGGTGGCGCTCCTGCGGGAGGAGACGCGCTCCCGGGACGCCGCGGCGGCGGCGCCGATGCCGTCGGTCCCGGTCGGGCCGGTGGCGCGGACGCGGCGAGGGCGCACCACGTCGTGTGGCGCGCCCTCGCGGGTGCTGGGGGCTCGCGCGGACCTGCCGCGCGCCGCCTCAGAGGGTCGTCACTTGGCGACGGCCTTCTTCAGGGCGGAGCCGACGGTCAGCTTGACGCCGTAGCCGGCCGGGATCTGGATCTCCTCGCCCGTGCGGGGGTTGCGGCCGGTGCGGGCGGCGCGCTCGACGCGCTCGACGCCCATGAGGCCCGTGATCTTGACGGCCTCGCCCTTGGCGACGTTCTCGACGAGCACCTCCTGGAAGGCGCCGAGGAAGGCGTCGGCCTGGACCTTGGTGAGGTCGGCCTTCTCAGCGATGGCGGCGATGAGCTCAGTGCGGTTGACGGACATGTATCTGCCTCTCAGTCGTGGGTGGGCACCGGGTCGGTTCGGTGCCGCTGGCGGTAACGCTATGCGCAAACGGCCCGTTTTGTCAGATATCGCGGCGTTCTGCGTGGCGCGGGGGCGCCCGGGGGCACCCCCGCTTCCCCGCTCGTCACACGAGTCACACGGACCACGCGGGCGGGGCGGTCAGGCGTTCCTCACGGCGTCGACGAACCAGGAGGTGATGGTGGTCGGGTGCGTGATGGCGGTGCCGACGACGACGGCGAAGGCCCCGTGCTGCATGGCGAGGGCGGCCTGGGCCGGGGTGTGGACGCGGCCCTCGACGACGAGCGGCACCTGGGCGATGGCGGCGACCTGGTCGATGAGCTCGACGTCGGGGCCGTCCGTCTTGGGGCGCTCGCCGGTGTAGCCGGCCAGGGTCGTGCCCAGGATGTCGGCGCCGGCGTCCTGGGCCATCTTGGCGTCGTCGAGGCTGCCGCAGTCGGCCATGACGAGGATGCCCTCGCGGACCTCCTTGAGGCCCGCGACCGTCTGGGCGAAGGTGAGGCCGTCGGGGCGGGGACGGCGGGTGGCGTCGATGGCGACGATCTCGACGCCGGTGGCGGCCACGGCGATGGCGTGCGTGAGGGTGGGGGTGATGAAGACGCCGTCGTGGCCGTCCTTCCACAGGCCGATGACCGGCACGTCGACGTGCTGGGTGATGAGGGCCAGGTCCGCCAGGCCCTGGGCGCGGATGCCGACGGCGCCGCCGGCCACGCAGGCCTGGGCGACCTCGTCCATGGTGCGCGGGTCGCGCATGGGCTCACCGGGGTAGGCCTGGGCGGAGGCGATGAGGCCGCCGCGCAGCCTCTCGAGGACGGGGTTGAGGGTGCTCATGTGTGCTTCCTTACGTGTTCGGTGGGCTCGCTGTGGTGGCTGGTGGGCGGTGCGGGCCCGGTGGGTGCGCACCCGGGCGCGCCCCGGCGCCGCGGCCGGTGGCCGCGGCGCCGGGGCGTCGTGTCAGGAGGAGCGGGCCAGGCGCAGGTGCGCCTCGTGCGCGGACCCGATGATGGGCGCCGTGGCGCCGAGGGTGGCCGGCAGGAGCTCGGTGTCGTGGGCGACGAGGTCGATGAGCTCGGCGGCGACGGTCTCGCGCAGGGGCCCCCACCACAGCTCGCCCGAGCGGGCGAGGCCTCCTGAGATGATGATCTTGTCCGGGTCGAGGACGGTGACCACCTGCGCGATGGCCTTGCCCAGGGCGGTGGCCGCCTCCCGGTAGACCCGTTGGGCGGTGGCGTCGCCGGCGTCGGCCAGCCGCTCGACGGCGAGGGCGGTGGTGACGTCGGTGGCGCCGGTGGCCTCGCGGTAGCGGCGGGCGATCTGCGGCCCGGCAGCGACGGCCTCGAGGTGGCCGGGGCGCCCGCAGGTGCAGGTCTCCTGCCCGGCGAGACCACTGGGCATGTGACCCATCTCACCGGCGACGTAGTGGGCGCCGTGGTGGACGGAGCCGCCGAGGACGACGGCTCCCCCGACCCCGGTGCCGACGGCGACGACGAGGGCGGTGCGCGCTCCAGCGCCGGCACCGATCCAGGCCTCGCCCGCGGCGTAGGCGTTGACGTCGTTGTCGACGTGGATGAGCGGGGCGCCCGCGTCGGGGCGGGTGACGCCGGCGGCCCGCAGCCGGGCGCCGACACCGGAGACGATGTCCGTGCCGGGCCAGTCGGTGATGGCGTCGGTGGCGGAGGTCACGACGCCGCGGTCGGCGTCGATGACGCCGGCGGAGCCGATGCCGACGGCGATCGGGGCGCCCCTCTCGCCGGGGCGGGTGCGGGTCCCCGCCGCCACGACGTCCGCCACGAGCCCGGCGATGGCGTCGAGCATGCGCTCGGGGCCGTCGTGGGCCGGTGTCGGCACCTCGAGGACGTCGCTGAGGACGGTGCCGTCGGTGCCGACCAGGGCTGCGGCGATCTTCGTTCCGCCCAGGTCGACCCCAACGAGGACGTCGTCGGCGCCGGGGCGCGGTGTCGTGGTGGCGGGGACCGGCGCGGTCATGTCAGATCAGGCCCCGGCTGCGGACGATGGCGACGACGCCCTCCTTGGTCTCGCCCTCGAGGGCCTTGACCGGGAAGGCCATCTCGTTGGTGGCGATGGTGCCCTGCGCCTCCATGGCGGTCTTGAAGGCGCCGATGCCCGTGGCGTCGCCGGAGCGGCCCTGCGGCACGAAGACGATCTCGAAGCCCTCGTTGATGCCGTCCTGGATGCGGCGGGCCCTCTCCCAGTCCTTGGCCTGGGCGGCGGTCCACAGGTCGGCGTAGGCGCGGGGCTCGACGTTGCCGTAGCCGGGGACGACGCCGTCGCCCCCGCCCAGGAGCATGCCGTCGACGACGCACTCGTGGCCGGTGAGCAGGACGAGCGGGTGGCCGGCCTTCTCATTGAGCTGGACGAGGCGGCGGAAGGCGACGTCGTTGCCGGAGGAGTCCTTGACGCCGGTGAGGACGCCCTCGGTGCCGAGCCTGACGAGCATCTCGGTGGAGAGCTTCTTGCCGTTGAGGCGCACGGGGACGTCGTAGGCGAACAGGGGCAGGCCGGTGGCGGCGGCGACGGCGCGGAAGTGGTCCTCGATCTCCGCCATGTCGTTGATGGCGTAGAAGGGGCAGGTGGCGACGATCGCGTCGGCCCCGAGGGCCGCGGCGCGCTTGGCCTGCTCGATGACGCGGGCGCTGGTGGTCTCGATGGCGCCGACGAGGACCGGGACGCGGCCCGCGGTGCGCTCGATGACGCGGGCGGCGACGGCGTCGCGCTGCTCGTCGGTGAGGTAGGCGACCTCGCCGGAGGAGCCGCCGACGAAGAGGCCGTCCATGCCGTTGTCGATGAGGAAGTCGACGACCTTGTCGAGGGAGTCGAAGTCGATCTCACCGTCCTTGAAGGGCGTGACGACGGGGGGGATGACGCCGGTAAAGCGGGTGTCCATGAGTACTCTCTTCTTTGACAGTTGATCAGACGTCTGACGTCTAGGTGTAAGTGTGCCAGACATGGCTCACCCACGCCACCCCTGCGACGGGATCGATGGCGATCACTTCCGGCCCCGGACGGGGCGACGTGGGTGAGGGCGTTGACAGGGCGGCTACTTCACCGACCCCTCCGACAGCCCACCGGCGATGTGGCGCTGGATGAGCATGAAGAACACGACCGACGGCACGATGACGATGACGGAGGCCGCCATCATCGCGCCCCAGTCCAGCACCTCCGAACCCTGCAGGGAGTACAGCCCCACCGCCACCGGCATCTTGTCGGAGTCGGTGATGAACAGCAGCGCGTACAGGAACTCGTTGAAGGTGTTGATGAAGGTGTAGACCGCCGTCGCCACGATCCCCGGCAGGATCACCGGCACCGAGATCTGCCAGAACACGCGCAGCCGGCTGGCGCCGTCGACCGCCGCCGCCTCCTCGATGCCGATCGGCACCGTCTGGAAGAAGCCGATGAGCATCCAGATCGCGTACGGGATCGAGAAGGACAGGTAGGCGATGACGAGCCCCGCGTAGCTGTTCATGAGCCCGAGCCTGACCATGGTGATCGTGTACGGGATCGCCAGGAGGATCGGCGGGAACATGTAGGTGCTGATGAGCAGCTTCGTCAGCTGGCGCCCCACCCGGGGGAAGAAGCGGACGATGCCGTAGGCGCCCAGCAGCGAGACGAGCACCGCGATGAGCGTCGAGCAGGTCGCGATGAGCAGCGAGTTCCTGAGGTTGCCCAGGAAGCCGATCTCCGTGACCACTGTGCGGTAGTGCTCGAGCGTGGGCGAGGACGAGAAGGGCTGCAGCGGGTTCTGCGCCAGCTCCGTCGACGTCTTGAAGGACGAGGTGACGACCCACAGCAGGGGGAAGACCGCGATGAACGAGGCGATGACGAGCAGGACGTAGACACCGGCTGTGCCCCAGCGGCTCTGACCGACACGGCGCACGGCTTCAGCCCCTTTCCTCTTCCCAGCGGCTCATGACCCGGAAGGCCACCATGGCGACGGCCAGCAGGAACAGCAGCAGCAGGACGGTGACGGTGGAGGCCACCCCGAGCTGTCGCAGGTTCCAGCCCTCCTGGTAGGCGTAGATCGGCAGCGTCGTCGTGCGCGTGCCCGGACCGCCGCCCGTGAGCAGGAAGAGCATGTCGAAGTTGTTGAAGACCCAGATGACGCGCAGGACCACGAGCAGGCCGACGACCTCGCGGATGTGCGTGAGCGTGATGAACCGGAAGCGCTGCCAGCCGCTGGCCCCGTCCACCATCGCCGCCTCGTACTGTTCCTGGGGGATCGTCTTGAGCGCCGAGAGGATGTTGACCATGAACAGGGGCGTGCCGAACCAGACGTTGACCCCCAGCACCACCCAGAAGGTGAGCGACGGGTCGCCCAGGAGGGCGATGTTCGACTCCGTCAGCCCGCTGCGGGTCAGCAGGTTGGGCAGGACGCCGTAGACGTCGTTGAGGACCCACTTCCAGGCGAAGGCGGTGATGATGGCCGGGAAGGCCCAGGGGACGATGAGCAGCGTGCGGAACACCGCCGATCCCCGGGGCACCCGGTCGAGGGCGAGGGCCAGGACGAGGCCCATGAGCAGCTGCAGGCCGATGGACAGGACGGTCCACCGCACGGAGACGCCGAAGGCGTTCCAGTAGTCCGGGGACGTGAGCAGGGCGGTGTAGTTACCGAGCCCGATGACGTCGTAGCCGGTGCGCAGCAGGTGCTTGTTGGTGAAGGAGAACCAGATGCTGGACAGCACCGGGTAGATGAGCAGCGCGAGCACCACCACGATCGAGGGGGCGACGAAGGCGATGCCGGTCCAGTTGACGTGCTTGAGACGAGACATGTCGTGCTCCTGGTGCCGGTGGCGTCGCACGACGCCACCGGCGGCCCGGCCGGGTCAGCCGATCTGCGCCCCGGCGGCCTCGAAGGCCGAGTTGAGCTTGTCCTCGCACTCCTTGGCGGCTGCCTCGATGTCCGTGCCGTCGATGATGACGGAGTGGAACATCTTCTCGATCAGGCCCTGGCTGGTCAGGACGCCGGCCTGGACGACGGGCCCCTCCTCCATGCCGATGGCGCTGCCGACGCCGACCTGGTCCTGGATCACCTGGATCGAGTCGGAGAAGGCGGTGATCGTCTCGTTGTCGAGGTAGGCGGGGTGCTCGGCGACGTCGCTGAGCACGGGCAGCATGCCGCCGGGCACCGCGTGCAGGAACTCGATGTACTCGTCCTTGGAGAAGAGGAACTCGAGGAACGCCTTGGCCTCGCGCCGGACCTCGGAGGCCTGCCAGACGACCAGCGGGATGTTGGAGACCTCAGCCGGGTAGCTCACCGGGTCGGAGGCCTTGAGCCGGGGCAGGGGCGCCGCGGCGATGGAGCCGAGCAGGTCGGGACGGTTGGTCTCGACACCGGAGACGTGGAAGCCGGAGTTGAAGTCGAAGGCGGTCTTGCCCTGGTAGAAGAGGGTCGCCTGGTCGAGCACCGCGTACTCGAGGGAGCCCTCGGGCGAGACCGCCTTGTACAGGTCCACCCAGTACTTGACGCCCTCCAGCGCCGCGGAGGAGGTGAGGTTGGCGGAGCCGTCGGCCTTGAGCAGACGCTCACCCGCCGAGCGGACGTAGAAGTTGAGGTAGCGAGCGCCCATCATGTCCCCCGTGCCCAGCGGCACCGACAGACCGTAGAGGTCGTTGCCGCGCCCGATGGTCCTGGCGGCCTGGGCGAGCTCGTCCCAGGTCTGGGGCACGCTCAGGCCGTGGGCCTCGAGCAGGTCCGTGCGGTACCACATGACCTGGGCGTGGGAGTAGATCGGCACGGAGTAGGAGACGGAGTCGAGCCGCCCCTCGCGCAGCGCGGCCTCGGGGAACCTGTCCCTGCCGATGGAGTCGATGACGTCGTCCAGCGGGACCAGCGCCTCGGCGTTGATCATCTCGACGACGTTGTTGGGCAGGGCGGTGGACAGGTCCGGGACCTGGCCCGCGGTCAGGCCGGTGGTCCACTTGGTGTTGAACTCGCCCCACGAGAACTGCTCGATGTTGACGGTGACCTGCGGGTTCTCGGCGTGGAAGGCGTCGGCCATCCTCTGCATCCAGCCGGCCCGCGGGCCCTGGGTGAAGGAGGACCACATGGTGACGGTGCCGGACAGCGGGCCGGTCCGCTCGGCCTCGGCGTCGTCGGAGCCGCCTGAGCCGCAGGCGGCGAGCAGGCCGAGCAGGCCGACGCCGGTGGCGGTGACGAAGCCGCGGCGCGACAGGGTGTGAAGGGCGGGGACAGTGGTACGGGACATGAGTGTTCTCCTGTGAACGGGTGAGGTCGGTGGTCCGGGGTGTCGGTGGGAGCCGCTCAGCGCGTGGGGACGGTCTGCTCGTCCGCCGTGGTGGCATCGAGCGGCAGGCCGAAGAAGCTCAGCGGCAGCCGCGAGAGGTACAGGCCCTGGCACTCGTTCTCCCACAGCAGGCCGATGTCACCGTCGGGCAGCTCGCACATGCACTGGTAGACGTAGTGGGCGGGGTTGAAGGTGCGTGAGCGCGCCCAGCTGTGCCCGCCGTCGAGGCTCAGGCGCACGACGCCGCAGCCGCGGTAGGGCAGCATGAGGGAGGCGTTGGCGAAGACCACCCGGTCCTCGCCCTCCGGGCAGTCCAGCGACAGGGCGTTGGGCTGGCACCAGATCTCGGGCAGCGCGTCGTCGAAGCCGATCTCTCCCCAGCTCTCACCGCCGTCACTGGAGACGGCCGTGGCGACGCGGCCACGCGGGTGCTGGTTGCGCATGAGCATGAGGAGGCTGCCGTCCTGGCGCTCGACGACGGTCGCCTCGTGCAGGGACCAGGTCTCGTCGGTGAAGGTCCGCGGGTCCAGGGGCCCGGTGCCGGTGGGACGGCCCTGGTTGGGGCTGGCCCCGAGCGTCCACGTCTCACCGTGGTCGTCGGAGTAGATGACGGCGGCGCACATGGCGAGCCAGTTCTCGTCGTTGTTGTGGTAGACCGGGACGATGATCCTGCCGGCGCGCGGGCCGTGGCGCAGGACGGTGCCGGTGCCGGGGCAGGTGCCCAGGAACCTCATCCACGGCTCCTTGAGCGACGGGTTGAGGTCGCGGGGCGCGGACCACGTGAGGCCGTCGTCGTCGGAGTACACGTGCTGGAGGTAGCAGGTGGGCACGGCGAACAGGCTCTGTCCGGGGAAGGCGCCCGGCGCCAGCTCGATGTTGCCCTCCGGGCGTCCCCCGCGGGTGAGGTTGAGGGCCTCATCGACCCGGTAGCCGGTGGCGGAGCCGTCCTCGGTGCTCACCGACCCGTCGGCCTCGACGCGGTAGAGCGCGCCGTCGAGGTCGCGCAGCAGGCGCCTGCCCTGCTCGTCGAAGCCCGTGCCCGCCACGCAGTTGGGCTGGCCCAGCCCGCCGGGGAAGTGGTCGATGAGCACGTGCACGCGCCCGGTGGCCGGGTCCTGCACCATGCAGGAGTCGATGACGGAGGCGGCGTCCTGGCCGGTGCCGGGGCAGTCGATGACCGTCTGGAGCGGGCCCCAGGTCCGGCCGCCGTCGGTCGAGCGCCGCACGACGAAGTTGATGTCGTTGGGCGAGTCGTTGGCGATGGAGACCCGCTGGTCGGCGCCGGCCAGCACCGTGCCCGAGGCCAGGGTGAGGATGGAGGGGATGCGGTAGGAGGCCGAGCCGTGGAAGCCGCGGTCGAAGACGGCGTCGGTCTCGACGGGAGCGGCGCCGTGCAGCCGCTTGACCTGCTCATTGCTCAGCACCTGCTCGTAGATCCCGGCGCTCTGGACCTCTCCGGACAGGCGCACGCCGTGGCAGTCCTGGCCGACGACGACCTCGTCCAGGGCCTCGACGTCGCCGAGGAAGAACTCGCCGGGGGCGTGGACCTCGCGGAAGCCGTCCACGTAGAGGTCGACGGCGCCGTGTCCGCAGGAGACGGCGACGCGGTGCCACTGGCCGTCGCTCCACTCCCCCGTGGCGGAGACCTCCCGCAGGGGCGATCCGTCGGCGGCCAGCGCCCGGTAGACCAGCCCGTGCGGGGTGACCCGCAGGTGCAGGCCCTCGCGCCCGCCGCCGCCCGCGGCAGGAGGGTGCCCTCCTGCATGCGGCCGCGCACGCGGAAGCGCAGGTCGATCGAGCCCCGCCGGCTGGCGGTGAAGCGGGCGACGTCGAGGACGTTGAGGCGGTTGGCTGCGAACTCGACCGCGGGCCGTGCGACGTGGGCGCGGCTGAGGACCTCGCGTGAGGTGAGCACGTGGTCGAGGACGTCGAGCGCGAGGACCCGGGGGCCGCCCTCCTCGCCGGCCCTCAGCGTGAGGTCCCCCTCGAGGCTGGCCAGGAAGGCGGTCGAGGTGCCGCAGAACACCTGGTAGCCGTCGATGTAGAGGCGGGTGCCCCGGGCGGTGACCGTGACGACCGCGCTGTGCCGGTAGCCGTCGGTCAGGGCCCGGGAGTCCTCCGCCTCGAGCCGGTTCCACGTCCCGGGGGCGTTGGCCTCGTAGACGGCGTAGCCGCCATCGAGCCGCAGGGACAGGCTGTAGGAGGCCTCGTCGGTCACCCGTAGGAGGTCGCCGTCACTGCGGGAGACGAAGTCGAGGACGATGCTGCCCTCCTGGCAGGACCGCAGGTCGTGGTTGAGGTCCGGCACGCTCAGCGTCGTGGGCATGTCCTTCTCCTTTCCTGAAATGGGCGCACGTGCCTCAAGGAAATGCATTCAAGAAAATGACGCGTCACCGAGGGGATATGGTCCTCGGAGAATGACGGTCGACCGGTCCTCCCGCGTCGCGGCGGCGACGTCACAGGTAGGCCGGTACCCGGCGGGGCCGGGACGGCGGGCAGGTCCCGAGACTCAGCTCAAGGGCAGCAGTGCCCGCACGACAGCGGAGAAACAAGGAGCCTGACGCTCCCGCACCGCCTCAGGCGGTGAGGACGGAGGGGCCGCGTCCCTGGCGGACAGCAGACCGACGACGACGGGTGCTCGTGGTGATGCGCCAGCTTGATGCCGTGTGCATGAGCCCCTCCTCTGTCATTCACCGTCGAATTGCCCGGGGCTTCAGGCGCCCCGCGAAGGTCGTCTTTGACCTGTCGGTGGGGAGAATCTATCCCGAGCCATAATCGGAGGTCAAGGCGTTTCCGTGAAATGCATCGAGTAATTCTCCTAGCGCTCACGAAGGGCCCACCGCGCGCAGCCGCACCGGCCGGGCACGGCGGGGGGGGCGGGCCGGGCGGGGCGGGTGGGCCGGGCAAGGGAGGGAGGGTCGGCGCGGGCACGGACGGGCCCCGCCGAAGGCCGGCAGCCGGCCCCCGCGCACGTGCGGGGGCCGGCTGCCGGCGACCGGGGGTGCCTGGGAGGGCGGCGGGTCAGGCCTCGAGGAGCGAGGGCACGGCACCCAGGAGGGTGCGCGTGTACTCCTGCTGCGGGTTGGAGAAGATCTCCTCCGTGGTGTTGAGCTCGAGGATCTCCCCGAAGTACATCACCGCGATGCGGTCCGAGACGTAGCGGACCGTGTTGATGTCGTGGCTGATGAACACCAGGCCCAGGCCGAGGGCGGCCTTGAGGTCCTGGAGCAGGTTGAGCACCTGGGCGCGCACCGACACGTCGAGCGCGCTCGTGGGCTCGTCGGCCACGATGATGTCCGGGTCCAGCGCGAGGGCGCGGGCGATGGCGACGCGCTGGCGCTGGCCACCGGAGATCTGGCGGGGCAGGACGTCCATCGCGCTCGGCGGCAGGCCGACGAGGTGGAGGAGGTCCTTGACCTTGGCCTCGCGCTCGGCCGGGGAGCCGATGCCGTGGACGTTGAGCGGGTCGATGAGCGTGTCGTGCACGATCATGCGCGGGTTGAGCGCCGTCGCCGGGTCCTGGAAGACCACGGAGACCGCACGGCCCAGCTCGCGCCGGTCCGCGGCGCTGTGCCCGAGGGGACGGCCCTTGAACAGGACCTCGCCCTTGGTCAGCTCCTGCAGGCCGACCATGACACGGGCGGTCGTGGACTTGCCGCAGCCGGACTCACCCACGAGGCCCAGGGTCTCGCCGCGACGCACCGAGATGGAGACATCGTTGACGGCGTGGACCGTGTCCGGCCGGAAGAGCTTGCCCGTGCGGGACTTGTGGATGACGTGCGCGTGGCGCAGCTCGACCACCGGGTCCGTCTCCGGGTTCCACCCGGCGTACTTGTCAGCGGACATCAGTTGGCCTCCTTCGCGAGGATCGCCTCGAGCTCGGGCGTGATGGCGTGGTAGTGCTCGCTCGTGCCGGGCACCAGCTTGAGCACGGGACGGGTCTCGAGCCCCACCGTCGGGTGGTCCGAGCGCGGAGCGAAGCGGTCGCCCGCGACGAACTCCGAGGGGCTGGGGACGGTGCCGCGCACCTGGTGCAGGCGCTTGGAGCCGGCCTCGATGGACAGGACCGCGCCCAGCAGGCCACGGGTGTACTCGTGGACCGGGTTGCTCATGAGCTCGGAGGTGCCCGCCTGCTCGACGACCTGTCCGGCGTACATCACCGTGATGCGGTGTGCGACCTTGGCGACGAGCGCCAGGTCGTGGCTGACGAAGACCATGGCGAAGCCGAGCTTCTCGCGCAGGTCGTTGAGCAGGTCGATGACCTGCTTCTGGACCGTCACGTCGAGGGCCGTGGTGGGCTCGTCGGCGATGACGAGGCTCGGGTCGCGGGTCAGAGCCATGGCGATGAGCACGCGCTGGCGCTGTCCGCCGGACAGCTCGTGCGGGTAGCTCTTGAGGGTGCGCACCGGGTCCAGGCCGACGAGCTCGAGGAGCTCCTCGGCGGTCCGCGTGCCACCGCGGGAGGTCAGCTGCTTCATCTGCGCGGAGATGAGCATCGACGGGTTGAGCGAGGACAGGGCGTCCTGGTAGATCATCGCCATCTCGTGACCGCGCAGCCCGTTGTGCTCGGCGGGGGTCATCTCGAGGATGTTCCTGCCGTTGAACAGGATCTCACCGGTGATCCGGGCGGTCGGGGGCAGCAGGCCCATGACGGCCATCGAGGTGATCGACTTGCCGCAGCCGGACTCGCCCACGAGGCCCATGGTCTCGCCGGGGCGGACCGAGAAGGACACGTTGTCGACGATGTTGACCTCGCCGTGCTGCTGCGGGAAGGCGATGGAGAGGTTCTTGACCTCCAGCACGGGCGTGGCCTCGGGGGTGGCGTAGACGAGGCGGTCACCGCGGGCGAGCTCGGCGTCGCGCAGGACGGCGAGGCGCTCGGACAGCGGGATGTCCTCGGCGGCGGGCTCGATCAGGCCGGTGAGGGCGGAGGCCTGTCCACCGGCGACGGCGTCGGCGGGCAGCTCGGCGTTGCCACGCACGGCCTCGCCGGCCTCGTTCCAGGCCTTGTCCGTCTTCATGGCCTCCTCGTCGGCCTGGACGTCAACCTTCTTGCGGATCCTGGGCGAGGCCATGGCGTCGGTCAGGCCCTCGGAGAGGATGTTGAGGCACAGGGTGGCGATGAGGATGAGCAGGCCGGGGAAGAAGGTCGGCCACCAGTGGCCGGACAGCACCAGGGCCTTGCCCTCGGAGAGCATGTTGCCCCAAGTGGGCGTGTTGACGGCCTGGATGCCTGTTCCGATAAAGGACAGGGAGGCCTCGAAGACGATGGCGTCGGCGACGAGGACCGTCGCGTAGACCATGATCGGGGCGATGCAGTTGCGCACGACGTGCTTGGCGAGGATCCACGGGACGCGGGCGCCCATGACCTTGGAGGCGGCGACGTAGTCCTCGCCGAACTGGGAGAGGATGTTGGCGCGCACGACGCGGGTGAGCTGCGGGGTGTAGACGATGGCGGTGGCCGTGATGATGACGGGGACCATCGGCATGTGGGAGCTCAGGGCGAGCACGAGGACTGCCGCCAGGGCGATGCCCGGGAAGGACATGACGACGTCGAGGAAGCGCATGAGCGTCTCGGAGATCCACTTGCGGCTGGTGGCCGCGACGGCTCCCAGGACGGAGGCGACTGCGAGAGCCAGGCCGGTGGCAGACAGGCCGACGACGAGGGAGACTCGGGCGCCGTAGACGGCGCGCGAGAAGATGTCACGGCCGGAGGCGTCGGTGCCGAAGAGGTGGTCGGACGAGGGCGCGACGGCCGGGTCGACGGAGACGACCTCGCCGACGCCCTCGATCTGGGTGATGACCTCGGTGGAGTCCAGTCCGGTCGCGCGGGGTGAGTAGGGGGCGATGAGCGGGGCGAAGATCGCCACGAGGACGAGGACGCCCAGGACGCAGACGGCGATCTTGGAGCCCAGCGGCAGGGCCTTCCAGCCCTGGAAACGCGTACCGGGTGCGGAGGCCTTCTCAAGTGTGCGACGGTGCAGCATCAGACGCTCCTGATTCGCGGGTTGACGAGGACGTAGAGCATGTCCACCACGATGTTGATGATGATGAACGCGGCGGCGACGGTGATCGACACGCCCTGGACGATGTTGACGTCGTTACGGGTGATGCCCTGGAAGATGAGCTGGCCCATACCCTGGATGTTGAAGATGATCTCGATGACGACGGCGCCGCCCATGGCGTAGCCCAGGCGCAGGCCGAGGACGGTGAGCGGGGTGATGAGGGCGTTGCGCAGGACGTTGCGCGCGATGACGGTGCGCTTGGGGATGCCGGCGCCGATGGCGGTGCGCACGTAGTCGCGGTCGAGCTCCTCGACCATGGCGGTACGCACGATGCGGGTCAGAGTGCCGGAGTTCGGGACGGCGATGGCGAAGGCGGGCAGCGCGATCTGGCGCAGGTAGGCGCCGGCGTCGTCGGAGAAGTGCACCCAGTCGGTGACGACGGAGGGGAAAAGACCGGCTCCGCCGGGCACGTCCCCGACCCACTGGATGAGCAGGAGGGCGAGCCAGAAGGAGGGGGTCGCCAGCGACAGGATGGAGATGACGCGGATAACCTGGTCGGGCCAGCGGTCCCGGTAGAGTGCGGCGACGACACCCAGGACGAGAGCGATGATGACGGCGATGAAGATGCCGATGAAGGTCAGTTGGAGGGTAATGGGGAAGGCCGTGGACACGAGGTCCGTGATCTTGACGCCCGTAAAGCTCTCACCGAGATCGCCGCGCACGAGGCCCATCATGTAGGTCCAGTAACGGGTCAAGAGCGGGTCGTTGAGGTGGTGGGCTTCGCGGTACTGCTCGAGGGCGTCAGCCGAGGCGGACTCACCGAGCGCCAGGCGCGCGGGGTCGGCGTTCGAGAACGACATGACGATAAAGACGAGCAGCGTCACGCCCAGCACCATGAGCGGCAGCGCGATGAGGCGCCGCCCGATCAGGCGGAGGAGGTTGGACACTGGGTGCTCCTTTGCTTCGGTGTCCTGCACCGCTCGCGGGTACGAGCGGCTGCAGAGAGGACGACAGCGGCGCCGCCCCCTCTATTGTCTGACGTCTGACGTCAGATGGCAAGCGTTCGGGTGTGTCGTGCCTGACGCCTCCTCACCATGTGAGGCCCCAGACACAGTAGGGTGCCGGGAGTCACAAACTGCGACCCCCGGCACCCAGCGTCAGCCTCAGGCGGTCGTGCCGACCTCAACGAAGGACAGCCCGGTCAGCGCGATCGGCTTGAAGCCCTGCAGCGTCTCGCCGTTGTAGGCCGTGGGTGTCTTGCGGTGGAAGATCGGGTAGAGCGGGACGTCAGTGGACAGCAGGTCGAAGATCTCCTGCCACTTGGCGACCTGCTCATCACCGGAGAGCTGGACGGCCTCGTCCAGCATGGCCTGGACCGACACGTAGGCCTCGGTACCCTTCCAGTGCATACGCGTGTCGGTCCACACGTCGCCGCCGTACCACCAGCGCAGCAGGAGGTCAGCGTCGGAGCCGAAGACCGAGGGGTCACCCGGAGCCACGACGACGTCCCAGGGGCCCTCGGCGGAGTCCACGTAGCCGTAGACGTCGGAGGACTTCTTCTCCTGGTAGTTGACGGTGATGCCCAGGGCCTCAAGGTTCTGGCGAATGATCGGGCGGACGTTGGAGAACCAGCCGTGGTCGGTGCACAGCAGGTTGATCTCCGTGACGCCAGCCTCGGCGATGAGGCTCTTGGCCTTCTCCACGTCGTAGGAGTAGACGGTCGAGGCCTTCTTGTAGGCGGGGTGGTCCTCGTGCACGAAGCAGGAGGCCGGAGTCGCCAGCGTGCCCATGCCCGTCTCACAGATGGAGGCGTAGTCGAGGGCGTACAGGACGGCCTGACGCGCCTTGGCGTCAGCGAGGACGGCGTTGTTGAACATGACGAAGAGCAGACCGAAGCCCTGCTGCGCAGCGACCTTGATCGGGTCCGCCATGGAGGTGAGGTTCGCCACAGGGACGGCGTCGATCGCCTGGACCGTGTTGGAGGTCATAGCGTTGGTGCGGGTGGTGTCGTCCGGGAGGATCTGCCAGACCATGGACTTGGCCAGGGCGGGCTTGGGGCCGGTGTAGGCGTCGTTGCGCTCGAAGACGACCTTCTGTGAGCCGGCGCCGTTGTCGGTCATCGTGTAGGGGCCGGTGCCCACGGGCATGAGGTCGAAGGCCTTGGCGTCGGCCTCGACGGCGGCCTTGGGGACGATCTTGACGACACTGATGCGCTCGGCGACGAGCGAGTAGGGGTACTTCGTCTTGATCGTGACGGTGGTGTCGTCCTTGGCGGTGACGGAGTCCACGAAGGTGATGAACTGCGAGTACAGGGACTTGTTGTCCGGGTTGAGGACGCGCTCGAAGGAGAAGACGACGTCGTCGGCGGTGACGGGGGTGCCGTCGGAGAAGACGGCGCCGTCACGCAGCATGACCTCGTAGGTGGTGTCATCGACCATCGCGGGCAGGTCGGCGCCAAGGGCGGCGTAGACCTCGCGGCTAGCGGGGTGGAGCTCGGTGAGCCCCTCCATCGTGTGCCAGTTGGCCGCGACCGTCAGGGCGGCGGTCGTCGTCATCGGGTCGTAGCCATTGGTGCCCAGCTCGTAGGAGATGCCGGCGGTGATGGTGCCGTCCGAGCTGGTGGCCGCGGGGGCCTCAGTCTCAGCGCCACCCTCGGAGGCGGCGGGGGTCGAGCCGCCGTCGCCGCCACCACAGGCGGCCAGGGTGGCGGCGATGCCGGCAGCCAGGCCGAGGGTGGAGCTGATGCGGATGAAGTCGCGGCGGGATGCGCGGGGGGTTGAGATCGCCATTGATGGTCTCCTGAAGTCGGACGTCTGTTGTCTGACGTTGGTAGGATCACTGTAACACACATGACGACGCGTCGTCGCCTGTCGCGTGCCACGTCACATTGTGCGTCACACGCGGCCCGCCGACACGCTTTCCACAGGGCCGGCGCACCGACGCACCCGTATCCACGGGCGGGACGCGCAGCAGGACCTAATACTCACGAACGACCGGAGCACCGAGGACAATGAGGCCCATGGCATCCACGCGCGGCACCTACACCTCCCTCACCGAGGCCCACACGCCGCAGGCCTCGACAGCCATCAACGCGATCAAGGACTACATCCTCGCCAAGCACCTGCAACCAGGGGACCCCCTGCCCACCGAGTCCCAGCTCTGCGCCGACCTGGGCGTGTCCCGGTCCTCCGTCCGCGAGGCCGTGCGCACGCTCGTGGCGCTCGACATCGTCACCGTGCGCCACGGGCACGGCACCTTCGTGGGCCAGGTCTCCATGCGGCCCATGGTCGAGTCCCTCGTCTTCCGCGGGCTGCTCAAGCCCGGGGACGACTTCCGCTCGCTGCGCGACGTCGTCGAGGTCCGCGTCACCCTGGACGCCGCCCTCACCGAGGAGGTGCTCGCCGTCTGGAAAGGCCGCGAGGACCCCATGATCGACGCCGTCGTCGAGGAGATGGAGGAGCTCGCCGCCGCCGGCAGCACCTTCACCGACCAGGACCACCAGTTCCACTCCATGCTCCTGGAGCCGCTGCCCAACCAGCTGTTCCGCCACCTCATCAACGCCTTCTGGGCCATCCACACCCTCACCGTGCCGCTGCTGGACGCCCCGACCCCCGAGGACATCCTGCGCACCGCCAAGGCTCACCGCGCCATGCTCGAGGCCGCTCGCGCCGGCGACGCCGAGGCCTACCGGAGCGCGATCACCGACCACTACGCCCCGCTGCTGCAGGCGCTGGAGGCCAACCGCGGGGCGTAGGCCGCCCCGGCTCCGCGCCCGCCTCCCGCAGCCCCCAGGGCCCGGTCTGACGTCCTCGTCACACCGGGCCCTGAGTCACGTCCCCGGTGCCGGGCCCGGCCCTCACAATAGGCCCGCCCTCCCCTACCCCGACCTAGGAGCCCCCGTGCCATCAGGCCTGACCACCCCCACCAGCCCCGCCGCCCCGGCCCTGCGGGCCAAGGACCCCGTCGACGCCGTGCCTCCCCTCGGGCGCCTGACGGTCCTGGGTGTCCAGCACGTCCTGGCCTTCTACGCCGGCGCCGTCGTCGTCCCCCTCGTCATCGCCACGGGGCTCAACCTCGACAGCGCCACCACCATCCACCTCATCAACGCCGACCTGCTCACCTGCGGCATCGCCACCATCATCCAGTCCGCCGGCCTCGGCCCGAGGATCGGCGTGCGCCTGCCCCTCATCCAGGGCGTCACCTTCACGGCCGTGTCCCCGCTCATCGCCATCGGCCTGGCCGCCTCAGGGGGCGCAGGCGGCACCGAGGGACTGGCCGCCATGTACGGCTCGATCATCGTCGCGGGCCTGGTCACCTTCCTCGCGGCCCCCTGGTTCGCCCGGCTCCTGCGCTTCTTCCCGCCCGTCGTCACCGGCACGCTCCTGACCGTCATGGGCACCACGCTCATGAGCGTGTCCGCCAACGACATCGTCAGCTGGGGCACCAGCGCGGCCGCCGCCGGGCAGGACCCCACCGGGCCGACCCTGCGCGGCCTGGCCTACGCCTTCCTCACGCTCGTGCTCATCGTGCTCGTCCAGCGCGTCTTCAAGGGCTTCGTGTCGACGATCTCCGTGCTCATCGGCCTCGTGGCGGCCACCGCCGTCGCCTGGGCCCTGGGCGACGCCAGCTTCGCCGGCGTCGGTGACGCCGCCGCCCTGGGCATCACCACGCCGTTCTTCTTCGGCCTGCCCCAGCTCACCCTCACCGGCATCGTCTCCATGCTCATCGTCATGGCCGTCACCGCCGTCGAGACCACCGGTGACGTCTTCGCCACCGGCGAGGTGGTCGGCAAGCGCATCACGCCCGACCACGTCGCCAACGCGCTGCGCGCCGACGGGCTGTCCACGGTGCTCGGCGGGGTCATGAACTCCTTCCCCTACACGTGCTTCGCCCAGAACGTCGGCCTCGTGCGCCTGACCCAGGTCAAGTCCCGCTGGGTGGTCACCTGCGCCGGCGTCATCATGATCATCCTGGGGCTGCTGCCCAAGGCGGCAGCCGTCGTCCAGGCCATCCCCACCCCCGTCATCGGCGGGGCCAGCCTCGCGATGTTCGCCTCGGTCGCCGTCGTCGGCATCCAGACCCTGGGCAAGGTGGACATGACGGACAACCGCAACTCGGTCATCGTCTCCACCTCGCTCGGCCTGGCCCTGCTCGTCACCTTCAAGCCGGACATCGCCTTGATGGTCCCGTCCTGGCTCGCGATCCTCTTCGGCTCGGGCGTCACCATCGGGGCGCTCACCGCGGTGGTGCTCAACATCCTGTTCTTCCACGTCGGTCGTCAGAAGGGCGCCGACGTCGCCCTCGTCGAGGGCCGGGCACTCGGGCTGGACGACGTCAACGCCATGGAGCGCGACGAGTTCGTGCGGGTCTTCTCGCGTCTGCACGCCGGTGCCACCTGGCCCGCCGAGCGCGTGTGGGGCGCACGCCCCTTCGCCACGACGACGGCCCTGCGCCAGGCCTTCGAGGACGAGGTCCTGGCCGCCTCCAGCCAGGAGCAGGAGGATCTCATCGCCGGCTACACCGACGTCGTCGACCTCCTGCTGGGCACGGGCGGGGACGAGCAGGCGCGCCTGGAGACCGCCTCGCTGGCGCTGGGCGAGCCCGACGACGCCGAGCGGGCCGAGCTGCGCGGCCTGTCCGAGGCCTACCGGGCCAAGTTCGGCCGTCCGCTGGTGATGTGCGTCGAGCGCCTTGCCGACCGCGGCCAGCTCATCGCGCGCGGCTGGGCCCGCGTGGAGGGCTCCGAGGCGCGTGAGGCGCGCACCGCCGTCGGCGAGGTCATCGACATCGCCGACGAGCGCTTCAGTGAGATGGTCGCCGACGCCAACCCCATCCGCTCCGCCTGGGCGCGCAAGTTCGAGCAGCTGGACTGACGCTGCCGGCCCCTCGTGAGGCGGTGGCCCCGTGCACGGGGTCGCCGCCTCACGTCGTGGCGGGGCGGGGGCCCGACGGCGGGGCCCCGCCGCGCTCAGGAGGCGAGGTCGGCGGCGATGGTGCCCAGGTCCTCGAGCAGCCGGGCCCGCCGCTCGGGCGTGAGGCTCCTCGTGGCCTCGGCGCTGATCCTCCTGCCGATGTCGACGACCTCGTGCGTGAGGCCCCTGGCCTTGTCGGTGAGGTGGATGCTGGCGGAGCGGCGGTCGTGAGCGCTCGGCGTACGGGTGATGAGGCCGTCGCGCTCCATGCGGGACAGGGTCTGGGCCATGGTCGGCTGGCGGATGTCGAGGACGGTGGCCAGCTCGGCCTGGGTGCGGGGCTGGGACTCGGCCAGGATGAGCAAGACCGGCAGGTAGGCGGGCCTCAGGCCGAGGGGGCGCAGGGCCTCGGCCATGTGCCGCTCCAGCTGGCGCGCCACGTGGTTGATCATGAATCCGAGGAGCTGGGTGTGCTGCATGGGCACAGTCTCCCTCAGTACCTCTCCCCGCCCCTCAACGGGGTCAGCGCCAGCGGTAGGTCTCGGCGTGGAGGCGTGAGCGCCGGCCCCCGGCGCCGAGGTAGGCGGACGTGGCCGCCTCGACCAGGCCGGTGGGGCCGCAGAGGTACCAGTGGGCGCCTGCGGGAGCGTCCGTGGCCAGAGCACCCAGGGCCTCGGCGGTCAGGCGGCCGCCCTGGGCGCTGAGGGCCGGTTGGAGGGTGAGCCAGGGCAGTGCCCGGACCGCGTGCTCGACCTCCTCCCAGCAGGGGGCGTCGCAGGTGTCGCGGGCGCTGTAGACGAGGTGGACCGCGGGGTGCGGCACGGCGCCGGGGTCCTGCACGGCGGTGCGCAGCACGGAGAGGAAGGGGGTGATCCCTGCGCCGCCTGCGACCCACACCTCCGGCTCGCCGCTGCGCCCGGGGGTGAAGGCCCCGTAGGGCCCCTCGACGCGGACCGTGTCACCGGGGCGCAGGCCGCGATGGGCGGCGTCGGTCCAGTCCCCCGCGGCGCGCACGAGCACGCACCGGCTCGGCGCCCCCGCCCGGTTGGTGAGGGTGAAGGGGTGCGTCTCCCGCCGTCCGTCGACGGTGGCGGTGAGCAGGACGAACTGGCCCGGGGTGTGGGCCGCCGGCGAGTCCGTCGGCCAGGAGAGCTCGATGGCGCGCTCGCACGCCACGACCGACTCGATGACGCTCCCGGAGGGGCGGCGCAGGCGGCTGCGCAGGCGGTGGATGACGCCCGTGAGGCTCATGGCGGCGAAGGCCAGCGCCCACGCCGAGGCGACCGGCGCGCGCACCGAGCCGGCGATGACGGAGACCAGCACGCGGAGGCTGATGAGCGCGACCGCGCCTGTCGCGGCGGCGCCGTGGACCTTCTGGAAGGCGGCGTAGGGCACGCGGGGGTTGAGCGCGCAGACGGCCGCCACGAGCAGGAGGAGCACGGCGAGCGCACCCATGACGGCGAGCGGGAGGACGGCCGCGGAGGCGGGGGCGGGGCCCAGGGGAGAGAGCTCGGGGGCGCTCACCGTGAGGGCGACGTGGGCGATGACCAGCGCCACCGTCCCCATCCCGAAGGCCTTGTGGAGGGCGTAGGCCCGGTCGAGGGGGCCGAAGACCCTCTCCACGAAAGCGGGCCGGGCGGCGATGGTGACGGTGGCGGCGAGGCAGCCCTGGGCGGCTGCACCGGCCGTGACGGCGAGGGCGTGGTGCCAGCCGACGGCTGAGACTGCGGTGACGCAGGTCGTCACGAGCATGACGACGGCGATGACGAGGGGGATCCGCGAAGACATACATAGCATGCTATGCAAATGGGAGGAGGGGCGCAACCGCGACGCCCCTCGCCGTCGGACCTCACAGCCTCCCCGGGTGCGCACAGCAAGGCCCCTTACCTCCCATGTTCGGGAGGCAAGGGGCCTGCACGCCGCTCCCGCCCGGCGCCCCTCAGGGCACCGACGCGTGGGAGCGCTGGTGGAGCTCAGGGGGGGGGGCACGTGTCGAGCTCTTTGCCGCGCGTGATCACCTGCTGCTCGTTCAAGTTGCGGCTCACCTTGAGTGCTCGCGCACCTTCGCGGCCTGACAACGACTGTCGCCGGTCGCTGCAGCAGTCCCAATTGACACCACACTACGGGGCACACCCACGAAAAATCGTCGGACCACATGGCCCGCCCCTCACGCATCGGGGATCGGCGCATCATCAGCGTGCCATTCAGGGCTGGCTCCTGAGTCTGCAGACACGTCGACCCAGCCTAAGCTCGCTGAGCCTGGATAGCTCGAGGGCGACTCGGTACCTGCATATCGCCAACGCTCCTCAAGGTCCTGAGTGCCACCGACCCCTAAGCAAAACCCTCCCACCGTGTGTCGCCAGGCAGCCCAAGCCTGACCATCATCACGCACGCAGAAGTCGACTCCGTGGTCTTGGGGCAAGTTCCGGAACCCGCTTACAGGCAAGACGACGATCGGGTCGGTCCAGTAGCGACCGCCACGGTGCCTGTACAAGCCCATCTGGGTATAGAAAATACCGTCAAGTGCTTCCTTGGTTTCATGAAACTCTCGCCGATCTAGCCACCGGCCGTTCTCGTCCACGCCTATCGCGCCAGCTTGTTTTCTGAGCCGACGACGGCGTTCGCGATTCTGTCGAGCACGGTGCCGGACCGACCGTCGGTACTCTCGCATTATTCGTGAAGCATCCCTGAACGACTTCTGCTTCGCCAACTCGGGCAACCAGCGCCCGGCAAAGCAAGTGGCATATCGCAGGCTGCCGAGCACACCAAGCAAGAACGCAAGCCGCACCGCCAAAGGCAGCACCTGCCTACCGTTGAGGAACTTGGCTCTCACCAATGTCGCCTCGCACGAAGCGATCAGCCCCAAGACATAAATGAAGGGTATGAGCGAGACAGGGAGCCACACTGACAGCGCAAAAGCGGTGGCCTCACGTTCCCAGTCGAACTCATTGAAACCAGAGGCAACCTGGATCGCGACGTGAGCAGTGAGTCCGATCCCGATAAGGGCCATCAGGACATCGAAAAAACTCCCTACCGCAGCCGTCCCGGGATCTCGCTTGCCGACGACAGAGAACATCACGAAGAATAATAGGACCACCTGGAGGACGAGCTCACCCCACAGTGGAAAGAGCACCAGGTTGAGGTAAACGACGAGCAGCGCCGTTACGCCGAGCACTTCTTTGACCACGTGTTTGACCACGCCAAGTCCGTCTCCGAACTTCGCACTATTGAACAGAATCGGAAAGCCAACAACGAAGACGCCGATCAGCGTGTCTTTCAGCAACTCGCCAGACCAGGCTCCTACCGAATGTGCGAGAACGACCACGGCAGCCACGAAAACCAGGTAAGAGAGAACCACTGTCCAGACCTTCAATTCCGCACACGCCTTCACAACGTCGAGGAGTGACCGCAGCAGTCCCTTACGGTCCTTAGTGAGCAAGAAGGACAGCAGAACAAGCGTAACGACGACTATTCCAGTCGCTAGTTCTCGCGATGTCAGTTCCATTCCCACTCCACCCCTCAGCTACAGAACCCCATAGGGGACAAGGCTAAGACTGCTCACTGGCACTGGGGCATCCGCTCCGGTTTCCCGCATGGCACGGCCCACTCCCGCCACCCCTACGATTACCGCTTCTATCACGGCATGCTCCACATCATCGAGGCTGAAGCCACCATCGTGCGAGCCATCTTCGACGAATTCCTTGCCGGACACGGCCCCCGAAGCCACCGTCGAACGACTCAACAGCAAGGGCCTTCACTCTCGCGCCGGTGGATCGTCCCGGGACGCTGATGGTCATCGATCTGAGTCTAGTGGCCCCAGCCGCGCAGCGTCTCAGCGTTGATGCCCGGGCTCCTCGCCGACGCGTCTGGAGGAGCCCTTGGATCGGTTGGGGTCCCTCAACAAAGCTTCCAGGCGCAAGCGGATCGCTCACACCTTGAGCCCCTCAGGGGATTCCCAGGGTGCTGGCATGGTCATCATCCTTCCGTGGATGCAGACCCTCTACTACGCCCGAGACGATCCCAATAGAGGCAGTTGACTCTCCTACGGACGGCTCCTAAGCATTGCCGGGACGTGGGACCGGGAGAGCAGGAACGAGTGCAGATCGCGATCCAGCATCGCAGCCAGACGCAGGGTGTCCAGGTGCGCATCATGGGCACTCATCCGCATTGCCTGGCCTGACAGCGGGAAGCCGCGCACCAGTGGTTCGTGGTGGGCGACACGGTTGCGAAGTTCATTGACGCGCGTAACGACAGCGAGGGCATACTCGCGGTTCCAGCGCTGCCCGTCGGCCTTAGCCTGCGCGCGACCACCAGGGAAGGCCTTGTCGAGAACGCCGCGCCACAGTACCTCGTAGTCGCACCGCACCCGTCGAGGCGGTTTGCCCGCATAATCACCCTTGTCCAGCAGTCCGCGCCAGAACCCGAACATGCACTGGGCGACGAGTTTCCCGGCAGTCTTCGGCTTATTGACACGCTTCCACGCCGCGCTCAGCGTGGTCATCGAACGGTCATCGAGGGGCATGTCGAGATTCTCGTACCAAGCTGGACCCCACTTGGCTTCGAGCTGGGCGCTCATTGCATTGCGCAACGCCACCTCGAGGATCGCCAGATCAGCCAGGAAGGCCACAGCAAGCTCGCGGTCCCACAGGTACAGTTCCCGGGCTCGATCAGCGTCACCACCGGCCTCAGCAAGGTACGTGCTCATGCGGGTGGGTGTGATCGAGCGATCAAGCGCTGCGACGTGGTGAGCGGGCAACAACGACACTGGACCCCGACCTCCTGTCGGATGTAGCATGGTGGGGAAGTCCCCGGCATACGCCTCTGTCGAACATGAGTCGGCAAGCAGCCGGGGTTTTTCTTTGCCTCCGGCAGTCTATGACGGCCCTCGGCGGCAGCCACAAGAATCATCGTGGCCAACGCATCGACCGAGTCCAGCATGAACCGGCCTCAGTTGGTAGATTTGCGTTTCTAAGACATCACGGAACCGCTGAGGCAGAGAGCCTTCGTCGATGAGACAAAACGGGGAAGTGCTGACACTCCCACGAGTGTTCAGCACTTCCCCCTGGAGTGGAGATGCGGGGAATCGAACCCCGGTCCGACGGTGGTGCAACAGGACTTCTCCGGGTGCAGCTCGCTGCTGACTTTCTCAGCCCCGGCGTCTCACGCGAGCAAGGACGCCGACGGGCTCAGTCACCTAAGAGTCCCGAGGTCCCCGGTGACGAGGGACCTCAGCAGTGGCTCCCTGGATGACGCCAGGAACCGGGGCGGAAGCAGTCCCCGGGCTGACGGACTTCGAGGCTCGCTCAGGCGGCGAGGGCGAAGTCGGTGCGAGTGTTATCGGCACCTATTGGTTCGCACAGAGCGTTGACGAGATGACTGTGCGTCCTCGACCCGCTTCTCCTGAACCCACGACCGTCGTCGAAACCGATCATCCCCTGTGAAGTTGTCCCCGGCTGGCCGGGCGCACACGCTCCTGACGGAGCCACAGAATCGTAGCAGGACACTGACCGGGAGCACCAGCAGCAGCGGTCGCGCTCCGGTCCCGCCCCGGCGTCCCGGAGCCGGGTTTCGATACCGGTTCCTGCCGCTCCCCCGGCCGCCGCCGGCCTGGAAGGATGGCCCCGTCCCTCCCCCCTCGGGAGGGCGAGCACGACGAAGGAGCACGCCATGGAGTCAATGGAGTCACGCCCTCTGCCCGCGCTGGGGCGCAGCATCTCAACCATCGGTATCGGGACCTGGCAGCTGGGCACCGACTGGGGCGAGGTCACGCCCGCCGACGCCGAGGCGACCCTCCAGGCGGCCATCGACGCGGGTGTCACCTTCATCGACACCGCCGACGTCTACGGCGACGGCCGCTCAGAGCGCCTCGTCGGCGAGTTCGTGGGCGCCCGCCCCGAGGCCGGGCTCACCGTGGCGACCAAGATGGGCCGCCGCGTGGAGCAGACCTATGACAACTACACCCGGGACGGCTTCCTCGCCTGGAACGACCGCTCCCGCCAGAACCTCGGCGTCGAGACCATCGACCTCGTCCAGCTGCACTGCCCGCCCAGCGAGGTCATCGAGGCCCAGCACACCTGGGACTGGCTCGACGAGATGGCCGCCGAGGGGCGCGTGCGCGCCTACGGCGTGAGCGTGGAGACCTGCGAGCAGGCCCTCGAGGCCATGCGCCGCCCGGCCTGCGCCTCCGTCCAGATCATCCTCAACGTCTTCCGCCGCAAGCCCCTCGAGCAGGTGCTGCCGACGGCGCTGGCCACCGCGACCGCGGTCATCGCCCGCGTCCCGCTGGCCTCCGGCCTCCTGTCCGGCCGCTACAGCGAGGAGACGGTCTTCGCCCCGGGAGACCACCGCACCTACAACCGTGACGGCTCCGCCTTCGACATCGGTGAGACCTTCTCCGGGGTCCCCTACGAGGTCGGCGTCGCGGCGGCCCGCGAGCTCACCGCCCTGGCCCGCGAGATGGGCCCCGAGGGCGCGAGCCCGGCCCAGGTGGCGCTGCGCTGGATCATCGACCAGCCGGGCGTCACCACCGTCATCCCGGGCGCCCGCAACGCCGATCAGGCCCGCGCCAACGCGCAGGCCGCGTCACTGGCACCCCTGGGCGCCGAGCTGCACGCCGCGCTGGCGGACCTGTACGACCGGCTCATCCGCGAGCACGTGCACGGGCGCTGGTGAGCCGCGGGCTCAGCCCCGTCGGCGGTTCGCGTCCGCCATCGCGCGCGCGGCCTCGCGCTTGTCCTGGGCCTCGCGCAGCGACTGGCGCTTGTCCCAGTCCTGCTTGCCCCGGGCGAGCGCGATCTCGACCTTGACGCGCCCGCCGACGAAGTACAGCTCCAGGGGCACGATCGTGTAGCCCTTGGCCTGCACCCGCATGGCCAGGCGCTCGATCTCGCTGCGGTGCAGGAGCAGCTTGCGCTTGCGCCGCGGCGCGTGGTTGTTCCACGTGCCCTGGAGGTACTCGGGGATGTGGGCGCCCTGGAGCCAGGCCTCACCGCGGTCGATCTCGATCCACGCCTCGGTCAGCGAGGCGCGCCCCATGCGCAGGGCCTTGACCTCCGTGCCCGTCAGCACGAGGCCCGCCTCGTAGCGGTCCTCGATGAAGTAGTCGTGGGTCGCCTTCTTGTTGCGGGCGATGGTCTTGTGGGCGTCGGAGGCCGCCTTGGCCCGCTCGCCCGCGGTGGGCTTCCTCGGCCTGTCCTGGTGCTTGGCCATGCGACTCCTCTCCCGGCCCGTGCGCCCGCCGTGCGCGGGACGCAGGGGCCCACCCTACGCGCGGCCCGCCCGGCTCTGAAACCCGGTGGGCCGGTCGATCAGAAACCCGGCAGGGTCATGGGGTCGATCGAGGCTCCGTTGAGGTAGACCTCGAAGTGGACGTGGGGGCCGGTGGCGCCGCCGGTCATCCCGGTCAGGCCGACCTGGTCGCCCTTGGTGACGTAGGAGCCGTTGCCCGCCGTGATCGAGGACAGGTGGCAGTAGTACAGGACGACGGACTGGCCGTTGATGACCCCGCCGTTGATGACGACGCCGTTGCCGCACGAGGAGTTGATGTTGTAGGTGACGGTGCCGGAGACGGCGGCGTACTGGGGCACGCCCTGGGCGGCGACGAGGTCGACGCCCTCGTGGAGCGTGCGGGCCCCGGTGATAGGGTGGATGCGGTAGCCGTAGGGCGAGGCGACGGTCAGGGCCCCGGTGATGGGGTGGCCGATGGCGCCCGAGCCGAGCGCGGCCGCGGCCACGGAGCCGGAGGAGGACCCCGTGTAGCCCGCGCTGGCCTGGTTGGCGGCGTCGATCTGCGCGATGGTCGCGGCTGCGGCGTCCTGGTCCGCCTGCGCCTGGACGAGCTGGGCCTCGAGGCCCGCCTTGTGAGTCTCGAGGGTGGCGGCGGCCGTCTCCCTCTCGGTGGTGAGGGTCGCGACCTCGTCGCGCCTGGTCTGGGCGGCGTCGGCGGCCTCCTGCGCCTCGGACTCGGCGGCGTCGGCCTCCTCCTTGAGCAGGCTCACGCGCTCGGCGACAGCGTCCTGGCGGGTGCGCCGGTTGGCGGCCTGAGCCCGTTCCTCCTCGGCGGCGGCCAGGACGGAGGACTGCACCCCTGAGGCGATCTCCATGGCCGAGGCGCGCTGGGTCAGGTCCTCCACGGAGTCGGAGGCGAGCACGTAGGACCAGGAGGTGATGCTGGAGTCGCCCTGGTAGGCGGAGACGACGAGTGAGGCCACGGAGGCCTCGTTCTCGGAGGCGGTGCGCTCGGAGGCGGTGGCCTCGGCCTCCAGGGTCTCGAGCTGGGACTCGGCGACGTCGAGGCGGTCGGCGGCGGCCTGCTGCTCGCGCTCCTTCTCCGCCAGGACCGTCTCGGCGTCCGCGAGCGCCGTCTCGGCGGTCGCCAGCTCGCTCTGGGCGGCGAGCAGGTCGAGGTAGGCCTGACCGAGCTCGGCCGAGACGCCCTCGAGGGAGGCGGTGAGCTCGTGGGCGCGCTGCTCGGCCTGGTCCCGGTCCGCGACGGCGTCGGAGCGCTCGTCGGCGCTGGCACCGGGCAGGAGCGAGGACATTGGTGCGGCGAGCAGGCACAGGGCCGCGAGGAGGGCCAGGCCCCGGCGCGCCCGTCCCCGGCGGGAGGAGGCCCGGAGGCGCTGGTGCCCGGCGGCGGCAGGGCGGTGCGGGAGCGGGACCATGGCTGTCAGACCCTCGTGTACTTCGACAGGGAGAAGGCGGATGAGGCGGCGGCGATGACGATGGCGGCCAGGATGAGCCAGGGAGCGACGCGCAGGACGTCGTCGGTGCCAATGAAGGCGGTGGTGAAGGAGATCGACTGCGCGAGCCACCCCTCGACGAGGTAGCGCACGCCCGCGTAGAGGCCGCCGACGGCGAGCAGGGCCCCGGCGAGGGCCGCGAGGGCCCCCTCGAGCATGAAGGGCAGCTGGATGAAGAGGTTGGAGGCCCCGACCAGGCGCATGATGCCGGTCTCGCGTGAGCGGCTCATGGCGGACAGCCGGATCGTCGTCGTGATGAGCAGGACGGCGGCGACGGCCATGATGGCGGCCAGGCCCCCGGTGACCCAGGAGGCGCGGTTCATCACGAGGAACAGGGGCTCGAGGGTGGCCCGCTGGTCGACGACGCGCTCGACCCCGCTGCGGCCCGTGAACTGCTCGGAGACCACCTGGTACTGCTCGGCGTCGACGAGCTTGATGCGGAAGGACACAGGCATCATGTCCTCGGTCGCGTTCTGGCCGATCTGGGTGTCCCCGTAGCCCTTCATGAAGTTCTCGTAGGCCTCGGCCTTGGACTCGATGGTGTAGCTGGCGACGTAGGGGGCCAGGGCGTTGGAGGTGACGAGGTCCTCGATGGCGTCGATCTGCTCCTGGGTGGCCTCCCCCTCGGCGCACTCCGCGCGGGCGGATGAGGCGGGGCACATGTAGACGCTGACCTCGACCTTGTCGTACCAGTCGCCCTTCATCGTGGTGATCTGGGCCTGCAGGAGGGCGGAGGCGCCGACGAAGAGCAGGGAGACGAAGGCGACGAGGACGACGGAGACCGACATCGCGAGGTTGCGCGTCAGGCCCTTGAGGGTCTCGGTCAGGATGAGACGGAATCGCATGGTGGTGCTCCTTCAGCGGTCGGAGCCGTAGACGCCGCGGGCCTGGTCGCGCACGACCTGGCCGGCCTTGAGCTCGATGACGCGCTTGCGCATCTGGTCGACGATCTCGTCGTCGTGGGTGGCCATGACGACGGTGGTGCCCTGGCGGTTGATCCGGTCGAAGAGCCGCATGATGCCGACGGAGGTGGAGGGGTCGAGGTTGCCGGTCGGCTCATCGGCAAGGAGGAGCTTGGGGCGGTTGACCATGGCGCGGGCGATGGCCACGCGCTGCTGCTCGCCGCCGCTGAGCTCGTGGGGCCTGCGGTTCTCCTTGCCGGAGAGGTCGACGAGGTCGAGGGCCTCGGGCACGGCGGAGAGGATGTAGTGGCGGGGTTTGCCGATGACCTGGGAGGCGAGGGCGACGTTCTCCAGCACGGTCTTGTTCTCCAGGAGGCGGAAGTCCTGGAAGACGAAGCCCATCTCGCGGCGCAGGTGGGGGACCTTCCAGGAGGACACCTGGGACAGGTCGCGGCCCAGGACGTGGATGCGGCCGGAGGTGGGGCGCTCCTCGCGCAGGGTCAGGCGCAGGAAGGTGGACTTGCCGGAGCCGGAGGCCCCGACGAGGAAGACGAACTCGTCCTTCTCGATCTCGATGTCGACGCCGTCGAGGGCAGGGCGCGCTCCCCTCTTGTAGACCTTGGAGACGTGGTCGAAGCGGATCATGGGTGGGGTCTGCTCTCCTGGCTGACGGCTGGCTCCCTGCGGCGCGCGACGCGCCCGGGCTCCCCGTCACGGTATCCAGCAGGGCTGAGGATCCGGCCGTGACACGCCCGGGGCGCTCTGTGGTGAGCCCCGCTCAGGGGGCCGCTAGCGTGCAGGGCGTGAGCTCCTCCCCTGTGCACGACGCCTCCCGCACCGACCCGGCCGACGCCACCGCGGGCCCTCCCGGCACCGCGGTGCCTGCCGACGAGGCGGTGTCTGCCGACGGCGTCCCGGCAGCCGGCGAGCAGCCTCCCTCCGACGGCGTCCCGCCCCGTCTCGACGACGTCGTGGACCTGGGCTCCTGGGCCGCCTTCGAGCCCTCGCTGGCGGCCCTGCTCGACGGTCGGGCCCGGCCGGCTCCGGACTGGCCGGGGCTGACGGTCCTGCTGACCGCGCCGCGCCCGGTGGTGACGCAGGCGGACCTCGAGCAGCGCATGGGGCTGCGCTCCCTGCTGCGCGGGCGCCGCAAGCGCGTGCCCTCGCCCGAGGTGCCGGGGCTCGTCGTCGTCGGACGGGGAGACGGGGTGGAGGTCGGTGTCCCGGTGCTCGACGCCGAGGGCCGCCACCTGCTGGGCCCCGACACCCGTGAGGCACTGGGGCGGCTGGGCTGGGCGCAGCACGAGGACGTCATGGTGCGGCTGCTGCCCGACGGCGCGGGTGCGGCGCAGGCCGTCGCGCGGGTGCTCATCGAGATGCTGCGCGTCGCCCACCCCGCCGACCTCGACCACCTCGTGGCGCTCACCGGCTGAGGCCACCGGCCCTCACGCGGCGCCGGCCCGGCTAGGCGTTGACGGCCTCGTAGGACAGCTCGGCGTCGCTGAAGCCGTCACCGTCCGGGGGCGCCAGCGGGCTCGGCCAGGGGTCGTCGTCCAGGTCGGTGGAGACCGGCTCGGTGCCCGTCCCGGGACCCGTCTCAGGACCTGCGCCGACCTCGCTCCCGGTCCCGGCGCCCGGCTCGGGCCCCGCCCCGGCCCCCGTCGGCCCGGCGGAGTCCGCCGAGGGCGCGGACTGCGGCGTCGCGGCGCTGCGCGCAGAGCCCATGACGGGCTCGACCCGCATGTAGGTGGAGGTCCCCCGACCGAGGTCGTGCCCGCCCGCGGTGACAGTGATGACGTTGCTGGTCTGCGCGGGCCCGTCCTCAGGCTGCCAGGTCTCCTGGGTGAGGCGGCCCTGGAGCAGGACGGGGTCCCCCTTGCGCAGGCTGCGCGCGAGGTTCTCCGCCAGTGGCCCCCAGGCCTTGGCCGTGAACCACAGGGTCTCGTCGTCGTGCCACTGCCCGCCGGCGTCACGGTAGGCGGGGGTGGAGGCGACGCGGAAGCGGCAGTACACGCGGCGGCTGGGGGTGATGGCGATGGTGGGCGTGGTGCCCACGACGCCCTGGACAGTGAGGTCGATCTGGCGGCTCATGGAAGGTCCTCCTGGTGCTTCGGCCGGCGGCGTTGCCGACGTGCCAACCGTGCCGCCGTCGGCCCACCGGCGCGAGGGCGCCGGCCTCCGCCTGTGGACACCGGTGCCGCCGGGTGCCTCGGGCGGCACCTGTGGAGCCCGGCCGGGCAGCCGCCGCCCGTCAGCCGCCCAGGCCCAGGGCCCTGCGCAGCTGCGCGTGGCGCTCCAGGACCCCCGCCGCGGGTGTCACCAGCCCCCGTTCCACCACAGCGTCCACACGCCTGCGCACCAGCCGGGAGTAGGCCGCGGCCTCGCGTGCGGCCCGACGGCGACGGGCCCACGCCGCCCACCCGGCCGACACGCACCCCAGCAGGGCCAGCAGCACCGGCCCGAGTGCGCCGCCACCGGCCAGCAGGGCGGTGCCGCCCCCAGCCAGGAGGGTGAGGGCCGCCCAGACGGCGGCCCCCAGGAAGGCAAGCAGGCCCGCCCACCAGCCCAGGTCGATGAGCGTCGAGCGCGGCGAGGGCAGGGCGACGGAGCCGACGCCCTCCGCGGTCTGCGCGCCCAGGGTGTCCGGCCCGGCGACGGCCTCCTCGACCGAGCGCGCCCAGGCACGGGGCAGGCCGTGGGTGACACGGGTGAGCCACTGGGTGCGGGCGGCGGCGACGGCCGCGCGCGCCGGCGGCTCGGGGCGCGCCAGGGCCCCGGGCAGCGCCCTGGACAGGCTGGTGGCGACACTCGACTCGACCGCGCGCGCGCCCGAGGCCTGCACGAGGGCGTCCACCACCTCCTCGCGGGGCCCGTCCTCCACGCGCGCGGGGGCGGCGGCGACAGTGCCCCCCAGTCGGGCGGCGATGGCGTCGAGCTCGGCCGCGGCGGTGCGGGCGGCGTTGGACTCTCTCGCGACGCGCTCGATGAGCAGGCGGCGGACCTGGTCGAGGTTGTCGCCGCGCACGGCGGAGACCGGCAGCACGGTGACCTCCGCCAGCCCGTCCTCCACCAGCAGGGCGCGCACGTCCTCGAGAAGCTGGTCCTGGCCCGAGGCCGGCAGCTCGTCGATGTGGTTGACGAGGACGAGCATGTCCTCCTGGCGGGCGCCCAGCCTGCGCAGGTAGCCGTCGTGCAGCGCCGAGTCCGCGTACTTCTGCGGGTCGAGCACCCACACGAGAATATCCGCCAGCGGCACGAGCCGGTCCACCTGGAGGGCGTGCGCCGTCGTGACGGAGTCGTAGTCCGGCACGTCCAGCAGCACGAGGCCGGCGAGCTCGTCCTGGTCGGCGGCGTCCAGCAGGGACTCGCGGCGGATGCGCCGGCCCTGGTCGACGCCCAGGAAGGTGAGCAGGGCGCTCGCGTCGTCGCCCCAGGAGCAGGCGGCGGCCCGGGAGGTCGTCGGGCGGCGGGCGCCGACATCGGCGAACTGCAGCGCGCTGAGCGCGTTGAACAGCGAGGACTTGCCGGAGCCGGTGCCACCGAAGAGGGCGACGACGGTGTGGTCGACGCCGAGGGCCAGCCGCTCGGCGACCGCGTCCAGGCCCGCGCGTGCGGGGATGGCGAGCGAGGCGGGGACCTCCGTGGGGCAGGCGTCCAGGGCGGCGCGCATCGCGGTGAGGCGGGCGTCGAGGACGGCCGCGGGGCTCGGCGTGCGGGGGGCCGGGTGGGTCATGTCCTCGTCGCTCTCCTTGGTGCTCTCGGTGGTCTCACTCATGCCTGCGCCCTCGTCACTGGTCGCCCGGGCGCACGAGCACGGACAGCTCGCCGGCGCGCAGGCGCAGGGCGGCGGCGAGGTCGGGGGCCGGGACCAGGCTCAGCCCTGCCCGCGCGGGGACCGCGGCCTCGAGGGCCGCGGTGAGGGCTTCGGCCAGGCGGGGGCGCGCGTCACCGACGGCCTCGGCCAGGCCCAGCCGGGCAGCGGCCGCGCGGGCTCCCTCGAGACCGCAGGCGGCCGCGACGAGGAGGTGGCCGACGGCCTGCGCCTCCATGCCCTTGACGGGGGCCGCGGTGCTGACCACGCCCTCCACCCAGGCGGTCACCGCCTCGTGCGCGCCGGGGCCGTGGCCCAGCAGCCGCCCGGCGTGCTCGGTGGCACCGGCCTCGGACCAGGTGGTCCTGGCCTCCTCGGTGACGGCGGTGAGGTCGGCCGACAGGCGCAGGGCGAGGGCGCCGCGCAGGTCGTCAGCGACCTCGGCGAGCGCCTGGGCGCGGGCCCGGGCGGTGCGGCCGAACCAGCCCCCGCGCAGGCGGGCGCCGGTGGCCAGCGCGGCCAGCGGCCCTCCGGCGGAGGCGTGGGAGACCCAACGGGTCGTCGGCGCGCCCTCCGCGAGGCCCCCCCGCTCGACATCGGCGCGCAGGGCGTCGCAGGGCCCGGCCAGGATGTCGCGGCCCGCCTGCTCGAGGCGGCGTCCGGCGTCCCCCTGGGCGTCGACGGCGTCGGCCAGCGCGAGGAGGTCGTGGCGCAGGGCGGGCCACAGCTCACGGTCGGCACGGCGCACGAGACCCGCCGCCCGGTGGCGGCCGGCGAGCAGCTGCATCCAGTCGCGCAGCTCGCGCACCGACCCGGCCGGCAGCAGGCCCTCGTAGGGGCCGACGTCGGGGACGACGAAGAAGGGCGAGCCGGCCAGGCCGAGCCCGTCGAGCCTCTCGACGAGGTCGAGCCGGACCTCGCTCAGGACGGCCGCGGGAACGCGGTTGAGGACGACGGCGATGGAGGCGCCACGGGAGACGGCCTCCTCGAGCGTCGCCCAGGGTGTGTGGTCGCCGTAGCGGGCGGCGGTGGTGACGAAGAGCCACAGGTCGCAGGCCTCGAGCAGGCGGGCGGCGAGAGCGCGGTTGTCCGCTTGGACGGAGTCGAGGTCGGAGGCGTCGATGAGGGCGAGGCCGGCGGGCTGGGCCTCGCAGACGACGGTCTGGACGACCTCGCTGACGGGGTGGGCCTCGAGGGCGGAGGCGTCCTCGGGGTTGACGACGAGGACCGGGACGCGGGTCGTGGGTCGCAGGACACCGGCCTCGGAGACCTCGGTGCCCAGGACGGAGTTGACGAGGGTGGACTTGCCCGCCCCCGTGGAGCCGCCGACGACGACGACGGCCGGCACGTCGGCGTCCTCCAGCCGCGGCAGGACGTGGTCGCGGAGCTGGCCGGCCACGCTCGCGCGCAGGCGGCGCGCGTCGTCCACGCCGTCGGCCGCCAGTGTCAGGGGCAGCGCCTCGAGGTCCCGGACGGTGTCGGACAGGACGTCGATGAGGCGACCACGGCTGATGACCGTGGAGGGGACGTCGAGGCCGTCGGCCTGAGGGCGGGAGGGTGGCATACCGCCAACACTAGGTGGGCGGCGGTCCTGCGGCCGTATTGAGCGTCCTCGGGGCACGGTGCGTGGCGCGAGGGAGGCAGGTGGTGCCCCCACCCGGACTCGAACCGGGAACCTGCGGATTAGAAGGCCGTTGCTCTGTCCATTGAGCTATGGAGGCACGTCGCGGGTGCCGGGTGGTCACCGGCGCTGGCGGCGGCGGCCTGTGAGCCGCGAGCCGCACCATACCAAGCGTTGCCACCTGTTGCCTGCGCAGGAGGTGGTGCGCGCTGCGCCGCGCGGTGGGGACCCCATCCCCCACGAGCCGGGCCGACGGCGCCAGGACCCGCGGGCTGCCGGCCGGTATCGTGATCGCGAGCGCCCCGGATCCCGCCCCCGGGGCGCACCCTCTCCCGGAAGGACCTCCGTGGCCACCACCGCGATCACTGTGCGACCCGCCAACGCCCCCGCAGGCCAGCCACCGCTGGTCTTCGACCGCGAGTTCACGGTGGGGCGCCGTCCCGGCAACGGCATCGTCATCGAGAACACGACCATCGTCTCCGGCACCCACCTGCGGGTGCGCCCCACCGACCAGGGGTGGCTCATCGAGCTCGTGTCCCAGACCAACGGGATGCTCGTCGACGGCGTCGACACGCGCGGTCCCGTCCTGGTCACCCACCCGGTGCGGGTCCAGCTGGCCAACGCCTCGGGCCCGGTGCTCGTCTTCGTGCCGCAGCCGGCCGTCGCCCCCGCATCCGGGGCCCCGGCCGCGGGCTCCGCGTCCTGCCCGGCCGAGCAGACCGTCCCCGCCGGGCGCACCACCGTCATGCGCTCCACCCCGCCCGCGGTCTCAGCCTCCTCAGCGCCGGCAGCGCCGTCGTCCTCCTCATCGGCCCAGACGGCGGGCGCGCAGGGGCCAGTCGACCCCCGTGACCCGCTCGCCCCCGTGGGACAGCGCCGCACCATCGGCGGAGTGCGCCTGACCGGGCCCGGGACCATCGGCCGCTACCCCGACAACGCCCTCGTCATCCCCGACTCCGCGGTCTCCGGGCGCCACGCGCGCGTCGAGCGCACGCCGCAGGGGCTCGTCGTCATCGACAACGGCTCCACCAACGGCATCTTCGTGGGCGGCCAGCGCGTGCCCCACGTGCTCGTCACGCAGCCGACGGTCATCGGCATGGGCGGCCACTTCGTGGAGGTCAGCCCGGACGGGGTGCTCAAGCTCCAGGAGCGCGGTGGCGAGCTCATCGGGCGCGACCTCACCTTCACCGTCAACGACGGGCGCCTGCGGCTGCTGGACCGCGTCTCCTTCCAGCTGCCCGGCAACGAGCTGCTCGCCGTCGTCGGCCCCTCCGGTGCCGGGAAGTCCACCCTGCTCAAGGCCCTGACCGGTGAGCAGCGGGCCCAGGAGGGCCAGGTCCTGTTCAACGGCATGGACGTGTACGAGCACTACGAGACGATGCGCAACATGATCGGCGTCGTCCCGCAGAACGACGTCGTGCACGCCAACCTCACCGTCGCCCAGACGCTTCAGTACGCCGCCGAGCTGCGCTTCGCCAAGGACGTGTCCAAGGCCGAGCGCGACCAGCGCATCGCCGAGGTCCTGGACGACCTCGACCTCACCGAGCACGTGGCCAAGCGGGTCAAGCAGCTCTCCGGCGGGCAGCGCAAGCGCGTGTCCACGGCCATCGAGCTGCTGACCAAGCCGGGCCTGCTGTTCCTGGACGAGCCGACCTCCGGCCTGGACCCCCAGCTCGACCGTGACGTCATGGACCTGCTCGCCCGGCTCGCCCACGGCACCCGGGGCTCGGACTCCGGACGCACCGTCATGGTGGTGACGCACAACGAGAACCACATCGACCGTGCGGACAAGGTCCTCATCCTGGCCACCGGCGGGCGCCCCGTCTACTACGGGCCGCCCCGGGACGTGCTGCCGTACTTCACCGAGCGCCTCGGGGAGATCTTCCGCGCCGGCAGGCTCGTGACGCACGCGCCCGCCGGAGGGTTCGCGGACCCCACGGAGATCACCGGCTACGCGGACGTGTACGCGCTCGTGCGCAACCACACCCCCGAGCTGCGTGCCGCCCTGGAGGCACGCGTGCCCTCCACGCGCCCCACCGGCGGCGCCAAGGTGCGCTCCTCCACGGCGGACCTGGACCAGAACCGCCGCCCGCAGCAGTCCTGGCTGCGCCAGGTCTCCACGCTCGTGCGCCGTCACCTCAGGCTCGTGGTCGCGGACCCCTCCTACCTGGCCTTCATGCTCATCCTGCCGCTGGTCATGGGGGTGCTGACGAAGGTGATGGAGGGCGAGTGGGGCTTCGCGGTGCCCGACTACACGCCGACGCCGGAGAACCCGGTCCCCGTGTACTCCACGCAGGCGCTCCAGCTGCTCGTCATCCTCATCACCGGGGCCGCCTTCGCCGGCATGGCGGCCACGATCCGTGAGCTCATCGGCGAGCGGGAGGTCTTCCTGCGGGAGAAGGCGGTGGGGCTGCGCTCGGGCGCGTACCTGCTGGCCAAGACGGTGGTGCTGGCGCTCATCGTCACCGTCCAGACCCTGCTCATGGTGGGGGTCGCGCTCCTGCTCAACGACGCTCCCTCCGACGCGGTGCTGCTCGGCAGCCCGGGCCTGGAGCTGGCGGTGGGCTGCTGGCTCACGGCCTTCACCTGCGGCCTGCTGGGCCTGGCGGTGTCCGCCTTCGTCACGAGCTCCGAGCAGGTGATGCCGGTGCTCGTCGTGACGATCATGGCGCAGCTCGTGCTCGCCGGCGGTGTCATCCCCGTGGCGGGCCGGGCCGTCTTCGAGCAGCTCGCCTGGGTCATGCCGGCCCGCTGGGGCTACGCCCTGACCGCCTCGACCGTGGACATGAACGCGATCGTGCCCTACCGGGCCGACGACCTGTGGGAGCACAGCCTCGCGCAGTGGGGGATGGACGCCGGCGCCCTGGTGGGCCTGGGACTCGCCTTCGCGGTGATCACGTACCTGGGGCTCGCGCGCCGCGGGCGTCGGTGAGAGACCGTCTCCCCGGACCCGTCCGACCTCATGCTGCCGGTGGCCGAGCGGGTCCACCGCGCTGAGGGAGCCCCGGCCAAGCGGCGCCCCTCTCTCTGGGGCACCTGGGGCGTCAGGACAACCTGTGCTCACAAGGACAACGCTCGCGCAGCAGGACAATGCTCGCGCAGCAGGACAACCTCCGTGCGCCAGGACAACCTCCTGGCATCCACCAGATTGTCCATCCGCGAGCAAGTTGTCCATTCACACGCAGGTGGTCCGCCCGCATGTTCCCTCCTCGCCGCGATCGCCCGCGACCTGACCCCAGCACTCGGACAAGGATGGCTGAGATGAGCACGTACACCGCCACCGTCACCCGCGAGGGCAGCGCCTGGCTCGCCCAGTGCGTCCAGGAGCCCACCGCCCACACCTGGGCCCCGACCCTCGCTGCGCTGCGTCGCGAGATCGTCGACGCGGTCATCCTGGCCGCCGACCTGCCCGATGACGCCGACGTCACCGTCCGCCTTGTCGCGGGCGAGGGCCTCAGCCAGGACCTGGCTGAGGTCCTCGCTGAGTGACCGACGCACCGAGCTGCGCGACGCCCAGGCTGCTCTACAGGCCGACGCCCTCGCGTCCATCCACAGCCTCATCGACGCCAGCTAGTCCGTGCGCGACCAGGTCGAGAAAGCCATCTGCCTCACCCTGCCCGACTGGATACCCTCGTCCCAGGGCGACGCCAGGCAGGCGACGCCATGAGCGGGCAGGGGGTACCGAGGGTGTACAGCGGCGAGATCAAGATGGTCCGGGAGGCCCTGAGCCTGACCACCCTGGCGATGTCCCAGCTGCTCGGTGTGTCCGAGGGCACCATCAAGAACTGGGAGAAGGGGAAGTACCAGCCACCGCCTGGGGTGGAGCGTGAGATCGCCGGCCTGGAGGCGTGGACCCGGAGGTGCGTCGACGCCGTCGTCGCCGCCGCCCAGGACGCGGACGGGCAGCCGATGGTCGTCGTGTGGCGCCTGACCAACGACATGCCCCCCGGACCGGCGCGCACCCTAGGCGCGGGCTGGTGGCGCTCTGTCGCGGCCCGGGCGCGCGAGCGTGTCCCCGGCCTCGTCGTCGCCTACCCCGACGAGCTCGACAAGATCACCGGCAGCCGGGATATGACCCTCTCGCGAGCGGTCAGCCCGGACGTCCTGCCATTACCTCGGTAGGGCGACCCACCAGAAGAAACCCACCCCAGCAATACACGCAGCCAAGATCGGGTTTATTCCTAGGAGGAGATGCGGAGCGCCCGACGCAAAGGCAGGGAGAACAAATTCCCCGAATTAACCAGGACAAAACCCAATATCATCCCTGCGCCACACGCAGCGAACCCACCTCTGACGATGTCCTTGCCACGACCAGCGAAGGCACCTCCAACCTGCGCCAGGTCGACGAGGCCGCTGACTTCTTGTCAAAGATGATCACCCTCTACGACCGCATGCGCCACTCAGCAGAATGAGCCCTCACCCCTCACCCACTGGCTATCCTCGGTCCAGGGACACGCCGGACAGGAGGCACCCTCATGACCGAGGAGACCTGGGGACATGCGCAGCGGAGAGTTCAAAACCCATCGTGAGCGCATGGGGCTCACCATCTCGACGATGGCTGCGCTCCTGAGCGTGTCCGACACGACGATCAAGGCCTGGGACAAGGGCCGCCACCGCGTCCTGCCCGGAGCCGCGCAGGAGGTCGACCTCCTGCGCGCCTACACGCACAGGTGCGTGGACGCCGTCGTTGGGTCCGCAGCCCATACTGACGCCCCGATGATCCTGGTGTGGCATCTGACCGATGACATGCCGCCCGGCCCGGCGCGTACCCTCGGCGCCGGCTGGTGGCGAGCCGTCGCAGCCGCTGCCCAGGAGCGCACCCCCGGTATCACCATCGGCTACGCGTCCGAGCTCGACAAGATCACCAGTAGCAGGGACCAGACGCTGAGCGAGGCGATCACCCCCTCTATCCTGCCGCCGCCCAGATTCACCGCATAAACGATCATGTGATTAGGCGCAGCGGCGGCAGGCGGCCACCACAGATGTCATGCTCTCTGCCGTCTTGTGATACCGAGCTTCTCGTACCTGTTGTTCCATCAACAGTCATTGAGACTGCCTGGGGCCAGTACAGGAGCGATGTCGGCGGGCAAGTAGGAGGAGGCACGCCCCGGTAGAAGCATGTGTGAAAACCCCCTTTTACCATGACCTCGCGCCCACGCTCCTGTGTCCCCACCGCGATCACTGATACACCCCTTCGTCAATCCCCCATCATCGACATCCTTTTGAACGAGCACATCTATCGGTGAGCACCAACAGCGCATCCGATCATGGATCAGCGGGATGCGAACCTCCACTTACCAGACGGTCCGATACGCCGTATCCATCACCGGGTCGAGCGGTCCATCGCCCCCATCTCGACCTGCAACTCGCAGGTTACGGCGCGTAAAGCCCGCGACATGCACCACCAGGTGCGCCGTATCATCAGGGCATCAGGGGTGGGACACCGGCAATCTCGACAAGAGGAGAACTGATGCCACGAGTCAACCGTGACTCGCGTACACCCGCGCACTTCCGAGCACTGCGTACCGCGCTCGGCATTGAGCGCCGCGATCTCGCAGACCTTCTCGACGCCCACATCCACTCCGTGCGCGCCTGGGATTACCACGCCACCGCCCCCGACGATGCGTGGGCCGTCCTGGACACACAGGCCCGCAGGCTCCAGGACTACGTGGACACGACCCTCAACGACGCCGACCGCGAGTCCGGCCCCGTCACCCTGACCGCCTACGTCAACGACACTGCCGCCCAGGAAGCCGGAATGACCGTGCCTGCAGCCTGGCACCTGGCCGCCGTCGGGCATGCCGTCATCGCTTTGAAGGCCAAGGACCGTGAAGTGAGGATCCTCTACATCCCCCAGCAGGACCGACCCCCCACGCGCATAGAAACCCGGACGGCACGGAGCCCGTCCCTGAGCAGCTGGGCGGCACCCAGCGTCTCCTGGCCGTCTTCACGCGCCGTACCGGGCGACCGGACCAGGCGACCTCAGGACAATCTGTGTATGCAAGGACCACTCCCACGTGCCAGGACAACTCCTGCGCGTATGGACAACCTCCTGGCATCCACCAGGTTGCCCATACGCACGCAGGTGATCCATCCTCGCGCAAGTGGTCCGCCCACACGCGAGTTGTCCACCGACACGCAAGTGATCCACCCGAGGTGGCAGCGATGTGGCAACGGACGACGCCGCGCGACAACCGGGAACCGACTTCTCGTTGGGTCACCGGGGAAAGGGAATGGGGTGGCTGACGGGGCTTGAACCCGCGACCTCCTGGACCACAACCAAGCGCTCTGCCAACTGAGCTACAGCCACCATTGTCGCGAGCCGGCCCGCGACGAGGAGAACTTTATCGGGTCGGCGCCGGGGGCACCAATCCGCGCCCCGTGCACTGCATCACGTCACGCCCGCTCAGGCGAGCGCCGTCGTCGGGTGGGCGAGGACCTCGGCGGCCGCCCGGCGGCAGTCCTCCGTGCTCGGGCCCTCCCCCGCGGGGAAGAGCACGCTGCGGTAGTAGCGCAGCTCGTCGATGGACTCGAGGATGTCCGCGAGCGCGCGGTGCCCCCCGTTCTTCTTCGGGGACTGGAAGTAGGTGCGCGGGTACCAGCGCTTGGCGAGCTCCTTGAGGGAGGAGACGTCGACGACGCGGTAGTGCAGGTAGTCGATGAGCTCGGGCATGTCCCGGGTGAGGAAGGCCTTGTCCGTGCCGATGGAGTTGCCGGCGAGCTGGGCGGTGCCGGCGGTGGGCACGAGTGAGCGCACGTGGTCGAGGACGACCTTCTGCGCCTTGGCCATCGTCAGCCCCTGCTCCAGCTCGTCCAGCAGGCCGGAGGAGGTGTGCATGTCGCGCACGAAGTCGTTCATCTGCTCCAGGGCGGCCGCCGGCGGCTTGATGAGGACATCGATCCCCTCCCCGAGAGGCTTGAGCTCGTAGTCGGTCACGACCACGGCGACCTCGACGAGCGCGTCAGCGCCCAGGTCGAGTCCGGTCATCTCGCAGTCGATCCACACCAGGGGGTCAGAGGTCGTCATCTGTCGGCTCACGGCACGGCAGTCTAGCCCTCGGCGCAGCGGCCTCCCCCGGGCCCGCGGCGTGAGCCTGGACGCGCGGCGGCGGTCTCCTCCCCCAGGAGGACGCGCTCACAGCCCTCTCACTGGGATGCTCTGCTCCGCAAGGACACCACCGCCATCTCAGGAGCACCCGTGCGACGTCGAGAATTCATGCTCATGCTGGCCGCCGGCACCGCGGCCGCGACAGGGGCCTGCACCGCCCCCGGCCAGAGCGGGGCCGCCCCCACCGGCACCTCGGCGCCCAGCCCGACGTCGTCTCCCACTCTGGTGCCCAGCCCCACTCCCAGCCCGACCCCGTCGCCCACCCCCACGAGGGACCCGCTGTTCCTCCAGGACGGCCCTCCTCCGCTGCCGGACCCGCAGCCGCTCGACGGCAGCGTCCTCACCGGCCTGCCGGAGGCGGTGGGCAACACGGTCGCCCTCACCATCGACGACGGCGCCTCGACCGAGGTCGTCGACGCCTACCTCGACTTCGCCATCGCCTCGGGCGTGCGCCTGACCTTCTTCGTCACGGGCTCCTACCCGTCCTGGACGGACTGCCGCGACAAGATGCTCCCGCTCGTCGAGTCCGGGCAGGTCCAGCTCGGCAACCACACGTGGACGCACCCGGGGCTCACGAGCCTGTCCGAGGCCGGGATCATCGAGGAGCTGAGCCAGTGCGAGGCCCTGCTCAACGACCAGTACGGGGTGACGGGAACCCCCTTCGTCCGCCCGCCGTACGGGTACCGCGACGACTGGACGGACTCGGTGTGCGCCAAGCTCGGCTACACCGCCCCGACGATGTGGTACGGGTCCTTCGGCGACTCGGGGCTGCTGACCGAGGAGGTGCTCCTCGGTGAGGCCCAGAAGTGGCTGCTGGCTCAGCACATCGTCATCGGCCACGCGAACTTCCCCACCGTCACGCACCTGTACGGGCAGATCATCGACATTCTCCGCGAGCGCACGCTGCTCACCGCGACGCTCGACGACGTCTACCTCGGCCCCGGGCACGACCGCAGCGTGTGAGCACCCGCCGGTCCCGCTCGCCACGCCCGGCGTGTGGGGCCGGGCCTCCCCGGCTTCCACGGCCGGCGGGGCCGGCTCAGCGCGGCCGCACGCCGGAGCGCAGGAGGCCGACGACGTGCCCGTCGGTCAGGGCCTCCCAGGAGGCCTCGATGATGTCCGTGCCGACGCCGACGGTGGACCAGGTGCGCTCGCCGTCGGTGATGTCGATGAGGACGCGCACGATCGAGCGGGTGCCGCGCTCGGAGTCGAGCAGACGCACCTTGAAGTCCGTCAGCTCGAAGGCCCGGATCTCCGGGTAGACGGTGGCCAGCGCGTCGCACAGGGCGTGGTCGAGGGCGTTGACGGGCCCGTTGCCCTCTCCCAGGACGGCGTGGCGGCGCCCGCCGATCCACAGGCGCACCGTGGCCTCGGAGTCGGTGACGGTGGCCCCGTCGTCGGGCAGCAGCGCTTGTCCCGGCCCGGGGCGGGCGGCGACGGAGGCCCGCCACGACTCGACGCGGAAGTACTCGGGCAGGTCGCCGCGGGCCTGGCGCAGCAGGAGCTCGAAGGAGCCGTCGGCGGCGTCGTAGGCGTAGCCGCGGGCCTCGTGCTCCTTGACGGCCTCGGTGACCCGGGTGAGCAGGTCGGTGTCCCCGGCGGTGTCGATGCCGAGCTCGCGGGCCTTGAGCTCGATGCTGGCTCGGCCGGCCATCTCGGAGACGAGCATCGTCATGGTGTTGCCCACGCGGGCCGGGTCGGTGTGCTGGTAGAGGCAGGGGTCCACCTTGATGGCGGAGGCGTGCAGGCCGGCCTTGTGGGCGAAGGCCTTGGCCCCCACGTAGGGCAGGCGTCCCGAGGGCGTGCGGTTGGCGATCTCGCCGATCCTGCGGGAGACGGCGGAGATCTCGGCCAGGCGCGCGGCGCGCTCGTCGTCGTCGCCGGGCAGGACCCGGTAGCGGGTCTTGAGCTCGAGGTTGGCGATGAGGGTGAGGAGGTTGGCGTTGCCGGTGCGCTCGCCGTAGCCGTTGACGCAGCCCTGGACCTGGCGGGCCCCGGCGTCGACGGCGGCCATGGCGCAGGCGACGGCGAGGCCGGAGTCGTCGTGGGTGTGGATGCCGACGACGCAGCCGCCGTGGCCGGCGCCGTCGAGGGCCGCGCGCAGGGCCCTGACCCCCTCGGCCACGTCGCCGGGCAGGCTGCCGCCGTTGGTGTCGCAGGCGATGACGGCGCAGGCTCCGGCGCCGGCGGCGGCCAGGGCGACGTCGAGCCCGTAGGAGGGGTCGTGGGCCAGGCCGTCGAGGAAGTGCTCGAGGTCCACCATGACCTGGCGCCCGGCCCGGACGAGCACGGTGACCGTGTCCGTCACCATGCGCAGGTTCTCCTCGCGGGTGGTGCGCAGGGCTCGCTCGACGTGGGTGGGGTCGGACTTGGCGACGATGGTGACGGTGGGGGCGCCGGAGTCGATGAGGGCTCGGACCTGCGGGTCCTCGGCGGCCGCGACCCCGGGGCGGCAGGTGGAGCCGAAGGCGACGAGGCGGGCGGTGGTCAGGCGCAGCTCGTCGCGGGCGCGGGCGAAGAGCTCGGTGTCCTTGGGCACGGCCCCGGGCCACCCGGCCTCGATGTAGGCAACGCCGAGCGCGTCGAGCAGGCGCACGACGGCGAGCTTGTCCTCGACGGTGAAGGACACGGACTGCTGCTGGGCGCCGTCGCGCAGGGTGGTGTCGTAGGCGGCGACGCGTGCGCTGTGGTCGGGTGCGTTCACGGTGCTCCTCCGTGGCCCGGCTCCCGCTGGCCGTCAGGCCAGTCGGTACATCCAGCCGTAGGGGTCCTCGAGCCGGCCGTACTGGATGCCGGTGAGGCGGTCGTGGATCTCGTGGGTGACCTCGGAGCCGGCGATCTCGATGTCGAAGTCCCTGCCCATGAGCCTGCCGAGGGGGACGACGACGGCGGCGGTGCCGCAGGCGAAGACCTCGGTGACCTTGCCGGAGCGGATGTCCTGCACGAGTCCGTCCAGGCTGATGGTGTCCTCGACGACGCGGCGGCCGGCGTCGGTGAGCAGGCGGATGATGGCGGAGCGGGTGCTGCCCTCGAGGATGGTGCCGGTCAGGCGCGGGGTGCGCACGGTGCCGTCGGCGTCGACGACCATGATGTTCATGCCGCCGAGCTCCTCGAGGTTGGTCTGGGTGACGTCGTCGAGGAAGCAGACCTGGTCGCAGCCCCTGGCGGCCGCCTCCTGCTGCGGCAGCAGGGAGGAGGCGTAGTTGCCCCCGGTCTTGGCGAAGCCGGTGCCGCCGCGGCCGGCGCGGTGGTAGTCCTGGGTGACCCAGATGCTGATCGGCGTCAGGCCGTGGGTGAAGTAGGCGCTGGAGGGGGAGGCGATGACGTAGTAGTCGACGACGCCGGCGGCGTGCACGCCCAGGAAGGCCTCGGAGGCGAACATGAAGGGCCGCAGGTAGAGGGACTCCCCCGGCCCTGAGGGCACCCAGGCCTCGTCGGCGCGCACGAGGTCGACCAGGGAGGCGATGACGTCCTCCTCCTCCAGCTCGGGCAGGGCCAGGCGCCTGGCGGACAGGTTGAGGCGGGCGGCGTTGTAGCGGGGACGGAAGGTCCACACGGAGCCGTCGGCGTGGCGGTAGGCCTTGATGCCCTCGAAGACCTCCTGGCCGTAGTGGAGGACGGCTGCGGCCGGGGACAGGGCGAGGTCGCCGTAGGGCATGACCCGGTGGTCCGACCAGCCCTCGCCCCGGGTCCAACGGGCGTGGGCCATGTGGTCGGTGAAGACGGCGCCGAAGTGGAGGTCGCGCAGGGCCTGGGCGCGCTCGGCGTCGGTGGCGCAGCGCGGGTTGCGCTGCAGCTCGTAGCGTCCGCTGAGCTCCGCGGCGGCGGGGACGGGCAGGGAGGCGGCCCGCGACAGGGGCGTCTCGGGGGAGGTGTGCACGGGTGCGGCAGCTGCGGGCTCAGGCATAAGCCCAGCCTACCGCGGGCCCAAGCACCGGACTGTGGGCTCTCAGATACTGGCCCCGCCGGGTGCGGTGGCTCAGAGGGCGGCGGCGATGGTGTCGCCGATCTCGCTGGTGGAGCGCACGAGCGGGGCGCCGGCCCGGCTGGCGGCCGCGCGTGCGGCCATGTCGGCGTCGACGGCGGCGGCCACACGGGCGGCGGCCTCCTCGTGGCCGAGGTGCCCCAGGAGCAGGCCGACGGCGGAGACCGTCGCCGTCGGGTCGGCCAGGCCCCGGCCCGCGATGTCCGGGGCGGAGCCGTGGACCGGCTCGAACATTGAGGGGTGCGCCCGCGACGGGTCGAGGTTGCCAGAGGCGGACAGGCCGATGCCGCCGGTGACGGCTCCGGCCTCGTCGGTGAGGATGTCGCCGAAGAGGTTGTCGGTGACGATGACGTCGAAGCGGGCGGGGTCGGTGACCATGTAGATGGTGGCGGCGTCGATGTGGCAGTAGTCGACGCTCACCTCGGGGTACTCGGCGCTGACGGCCTCGACGACGCGGCGCCACAGGTGGCCGGCGTGGACGAGGACGTTGTGCTTGTGCACGAGCGTGAGGTGCTTGCGGCGGGAGCGGGCCTGCTCGAAGGCGTAGCGCACGAGGCGCTCGACGCCGTAGGCGGTGTTGACGCTCACCTCGGTGGCGATCTCGTGGGGGGTCCCCTGGCGCACGGAGCCGCCGTTGCCGCAGTACAGGCCCTCCGTGCCCTCACGCACGACGACGAAGTCGATGTCGCCGGGCTCGGCGAGCGGGGTGGGCACGCCCGGGTAGTACCGGGAGGGGCGCAGGTTGACGTAGTGGTCGAGCTCGAAGCGCAGGCGGAGCAGGAGCCCGCGCTCGAGGACGCCAGAGGGGACGCTGGGGTCCCCGACGGCGCCGAGGAGGATGGCGTCGTGCTCCTTGAGGGCGGCGAGGTCCTCGTCCGTGAGGGTCTCGCCGGTGCGGTGCCAGCGGTCGGCCCCGAGGTCGAAGTGCGTGGTCTCAATGGTGGTGCCGGTGCCGGCGAGAACGGCGTCGAGGACCTTGAGGCCCTCGGGGACGACCTCCTTGCCGATGCCGTCTCCGGGGATCACCGCGAGCCTGATGGTGTGGGGCGCCTGGGTCATGGGCACAGACTACGGCCGCTCGCCACGATGCGAGACGCACAGTCCGCATCCTGGCTGCACCGTGGTGCGGCCCACCCGGGAGGACCGGTCGGAGACCCGGGCGCTGGGCCGTCTCCACACATCCAGGCTCTGCGTCTTAGCATGTCCTCAGCACGGCGAACCCGTCGTCGTCCCGATCAGGAGACCGCAGATGCAGAACCCTCCCGCTCCCGAGCCGAGCAGCCCCGTCCCCGCCGGCGGCTACGACGCCTACCCGTCGGCCCCCTCCGCCGGTGCCCCGGGCCAGCCCTACGCGCAGGCCTACGGCCAGCCGGCCGCCCCGGCCTACGGCGCCCCGCAGCAGGCCCCCGCCTACGCCCAGCCCCAGCCCCAGGGCGCCGGCTTCTTCAAGGCGCTCTTCGACCTGTCCTTCTCCAGCTACATCACCCTGAGCTTCGCCAAGTTCATCTACATCGCCCTCATCGCGGTGTGCGCCCTCAGCTGGCTGTTCATGGTGATCGCCGGCTTCTCGCAGGACGCCATCCTCGGCTTCATGATCCTCCTCTTCGGCTGGATCCCGGCCTTCATCTACATCATCCTCATCCGCCTGGGCCTTGAGGCCTCCGTCGCCCTCATCCGCACCGCGCAGAACACCTCCGACCTGGTCGCGCAGGGCAGGGGCTGACACCCCGCCCCTCGGGGCGCACGCAGCACGGACGTCCCCGTGCGGCCACTCACCGGCCGCACGGGGACGTCGGCGTCCGGGGCGCTCAGTCCAGGCCGAGCCTCTGGCGCGCCATCGCGATGAGCGGCTCGATCTGCTCGGGCGAGGAGTGGTCGTAGCCCTCGGCGATGGAGTCCGCCACCGCCACGGCCCACTCGCCGCGGTGGCGGTAGCGCTGGACCCGCTTGGAGAACAGGCGCAGCAGCCTCTCCTCCACCAGGTTCAGCCCCTCGTAGCGCACGCCGCCCTCGACGTAGACGAAGGGGTAGCGCCCCTGGGCCAGCTCGGCCCGGGTGAAGGTGGCCGAGGGCACCCTCCAGTCCCGGTCGGGGTGCTGCGGGGTCCCGCCGTTGGCCCACACGAGCACCTTGCCCGACTGTGCCAGCCCCTCCTTCTCCAGCCGACGGCGGAAGGCCGAGAAGCCGCGGATCCGGCTCATGCGCACGCCCGCCCCGTAGACGATGAGGTCGTAGCCTCCCAGGGGCATCGTGCGGGCGCGCTCCCAGGGCACGAGATCGGCGCCGATCGCCTCGGCGACCCATCCCCCGTAGGTCTCGGCGAAGCCGGTGACCGAGTTGTGGATGACGATGGCGCGCGGGGCGGCGGGGGACTCGGCGTCGTTCTTTGGTGACATGGGGTGCTGTCCTTCGTGGTGGTCGGGCTCTGGGCGCCCGACAACGTAGGTGGGGCCGACGGCGTCGTCCAGGAAGGTGAGCCTGCGCGGGGCCGCTCCGCCCGGGTCCGGGCGACCCGCGACGACGAGGGCGCCGCCTCCCTGCGGAGACGACGCCCTCGTACGGAGCCCGTGGCTCAGCGGGCGACGGAGCCCTCGACGTAGTCCTTGTCGAGGTCCGCGCGCCAGGCGAACATCGAGCGGACCTCGCGACCGACCTTCTCGATCGGGTGGCCCTCGCCCCTGGCCCGCAGCTCCTTGAACTCGGGGCCGCCGGCGGCCTGGTCGTCCATGAAGCGCTGGGCGAAGGAGCCGTTCTGGATGTCCGCGAGGACCTCCTTCATGTGCTCCTTGACCTCCGGGGTGATGACGCGCGGGCCGGAGACGTAGTCGCCGTACTCGGCGGTGTCGGAGATGGACCAGCGCTGCTTGGAGATACCGCCCTCGACGATGAGGTCGACGATGAGCTTGAGCTCGTGCAGGACCTCGAAGTAGGCCATCTCGGGCTGGTAGCCGGCCTCGACCAGCGTCTCGAAGCCGTACTGGATGAGCTGGGAGGTGCCTCCGCACAGGACGGCCTGCTCACCGAAGAGGTCCGTCTCGGTCTCCTCGCGGAAGGTGGTCCTGATGGCGCCCGCGCGGGTGCCGCCGATGGCCTTGGCGTAGGACAGCGCGGTCTGCCAGGCGGTGCCGGTGGCGTCCTGCTCGACGCACACGAGCACCGGGACGCCGCGCCCGCCCTCGAACTCGCGGCGCACCGTGTGGCCGGGGCCCTTCGGGGCGACCATGACGACGTCGATCTCCGCGGCCGGCTTGATGTAGCCGAAGTGGATGTTGAAGCCGTGGGAGAAGAGCAGGGCGGAGCCGGGCCTGATGCTCGGCTCGATCTGCTCGGTGTACAGCCTGGCCTGCACCTGGTCTGGGGCGAGCACGACGATGACGTCGCCCCAGGCGACGGCCTCGGCGACGGGCTTGACCGGCAGGCCGGCCTCCTCGGCCTTGGCAACCGAGGCCGATCCCTCACGCAGCCCGACGACGACCTCGACGCCGGAGTCGCGCAGGTTGAGCGCGTGGGCGTGGCCCTGGGAGCCGTAGCCGATGACCGCGACCTTCTTGGACTGGATGACGGACAGGTCGGCGTCGTCGTCGTAGAACTTCTCAGCTGCCATGGTGGATTCTCACTTTTCCTTGAGTTGATCGGTGATGGAACGGGGGCCGCGCGTGATGGCGACGGCGCCGGACTGGACGATCTCCTTGACCCCGTAGGGCCTCAGGGCGTCCAGCAGCGCCTTGACCTTGGACTCCGAGCCCACGGTCTCGATGACCACCGAGGTCGGGCAGACGTCGACGACGTGCGCGCGGAAGAGGTCCACGACCTGCAGCACCGCGGTGCGGTTGGCGTCGTCGGCACGGACCTTGATGAGGTAGAGCTCTCGGCCGACGGAGGTCTCGGGGTCGAGCTCGACGATCTTGAGCACGTTGACGAGCTTGTTGAGCTGCTTCGTCACCTGCTCCATGGCCAGGCCCTCGGCGTCGGCGATCACCGTGATGCGTGAGATGTCCTCGTGCTCGGTGGGCCCCACGGCCAGGGAGTGGATGTTGAAGCCGCGTCGGGTGAACAGGGCCGACACGCGCGTGAGCACGCCGGGCTTGTTCTCCACCAGGACGGACAGCGTGTGCTTCTCGCTCACGTCTCTCACTCCTCTTCCCACGTGGGGCTCATGCCCCGGGCGATCTGGATCTCGTCGTTGGACACGCCGGCCGCGACCATCGGCCAGACCTGGGAGTCCGCGGACACGATGAAGTCGATGACGACGGGGCGGTCGTTGATCGCGTTGGCCTGGGCGATGACGTCGTCGACGTCCTCCAGGCGCTCGCAGCGCAGCCCGACGGCGCCGTAGGCGTCCGCGAGCTTGACGAAGTCGGGGACCCTGGCCGTGCCGGCACCGGTGTGCAGGTCCGTGTTGGAGTAGCGCTGCCCGTAGAAGAGCGTCTGCCACTGGCGGACCATGCCCAGGGACGAGTTGTTGATGATGGCGACCTTGATCGGGATGTTGTTGAGCGTGGCGGTCGCCAGCTCCTGGTTGGTCATCTGGAAGCAGCCGTCGCCGTCGATGAGCCAGACCGGCCGCTCGGGCGCCCCGACCTTGGCGCCCATGGCCGCGGGGACGCCGTAGCCCATGGTGCCGGCGCCGGCGGAGGTGAGCCAGGAGCGGGAGCGGTTGAACCGCAGGTAGTGGGCGGACCACATCTGGTGCTGGCCGACGCCGGTGACCCAGATCGTGTCCTCGGGGGCCTGGGCGGCCAGGTGGTTGATGACCTCCTGCGGCTGGAGGAGGCCGTCGTCGGTGTCCGTCCACGCCGTCGGGTAGGTCGTGCGGATGTGGGTGACCTCCGTCAGCCACTGGTCGACGTCGGCGCGCGGCTCGGCGTCGAACTGGGTGCGGCAGGCGTCGGTCAGGGCCGGGACGACGTCCTTGAGGTCGCCGACGATGGGGATGTCGGCGGTGCGGATCTTGGAGATCTCCGCGGGGTCGACGTCGACGTGGATGACGCTGGCGCGCCGGGCGAAGGTGTCGACCTTGCCGGTGACGCGGTCGTCGAAGCGGGCGCCGAGGCAGACGATGAGGTCCGCGCGCTGCAGGGCGCCGACGGCGGCGACGGTGCCGTGCATGCCGGGCATGCCGAGGTTGAACGGGTGGTCGCTGGGCAGCACGTCGAGCGCTGTGAGGGTCGTGGTGAAGGGCACGCCGATGAGGTCGACGAGCTCGGTGAGCGCCTCGGTGGGGACCCCGGAGCGGTTGAGGCCACCGCCGAGGTAGAGCACGGGGCGCTCGGCGGAGGCGATGGCCTCCGCGGCCTGCTGGACGCGGCGCTGGTTGGGCCTGCCGGGAAGGGTGTAACCGGGAAGGTCGGGCCTGCCAGGGGCGCGGTACTCGATGAGGCCCTCCTGGGCGTTCTTCGAGACGTCGATGAGCACGGGTCCCGGGCGGCCGGTGGCGGCGAGGTGGAAGGCCTCGGCGACGCGGGCGGGGATCTCCTCGGGGTCGGTGACGAGGTAGGAGTGCTTGACGAAGGGCATCGTCGCGCCGACGATGTCCGCCTCCTGGAAGGCGTCGGTGCCGATCGCGCGGGCGCCGACCTGTCCGGTGATGGCGACCATGGGCACGGAGTCCATGTGGGCGTCACCGATGGCGGTGATGAGGTTGGTGGCGCCGGGGCCGGAGGTCGCCACGCACACGCCCACGCGCCCGGTGGCCAGGGCGTAGCCCTCGGCGGCGTGGCCCGCGCCCTGCTCGTGGCGCACGAGGATGTGGCGGATCCTCTCGCTGGCGAGCAGGGGGTCGTAGAAGGGGAGGATCGCACCTCCGGGCATGCCGAAGATGTCCGTCACCCCGACGTCCTCGAGAGCGCGTACCAGCGCGGCTGCCCCTGTCATCAGCCGCCGGTCATCGGCCGACGGTGCGTCTGCGCGTGCCATCCTGCCCTCCTGTGTGCTGGGGTCGGCGACCCACCGCTCTCGCTCGGGGCCGGTGCCGCCAACGTTATGCCGTCCCACGATCCGAGTCATACCGGACGTCGATAGTCTCACATCATGGGACCACGAACTCTCCGGGATGCGCTCCGAGGGGCTGTGCGCGCACGGCCCCTTGCGCGGGTGTGCCCGACAGCACGAGCGGGGCACCTCCTGGGCGGACCGAAGTCCAGGACCCGCCCACGGGTCCCGGTGAGACAATCCCCATGGTCCCCGCACGATTCTCTACCCATGCCCGGACTCACCAGCTGGGCGAACGAAAGGCTGGCGCACCATCGTGGTCCCCGTCCTCACCCACTTGGCGGACAACCCCGTCCTCGTGCTGTTCCTTCTCATCGGCCTCGGCATGCTCGTGGGGCACGTCAAGATCAAGGGAGTGAGCCTCGGCGCCGCAGCCGTGCTCTTCGCCGGCATCGCCCTGGCCGCGTGGGGGGTCTCCCAGGGCGTCACCATCGAGGTCCCCTCCGCCATGGGCATCCTCGGCCTGGCGGTCTTCACCTTCGCCATCGGCGTCCAGTCCGGCCCCAACTTCTTCCACGTCATCCGCACCGCCGTCGGGCCCCTCGCGCTCATGCTCCTCGCCTTCATCGTCGCGGCCGCGGCCGGCGTCGGCGTCGGCCGCCTGCTCGGCATGGACTCCGCCCTCATCGCGGGGACCTTCGCCGGGGCGATCACCAACACCCCGGCGCTGGCCGCCGCAGGCAACGCCGCCACCCTGGCGGGCAACCCCGACGGCGCTGCCATCGCCACCGTCGGCTACGCCGTCGCCTACCTCTACGGCGTCATCGGGATGCTCTTCTTCAGCCTGCTCGCCCTGCGCTACCGCCGCTCGGACAAGGACAAGCCCTCACCGCTGATGAACCGCACCATCCGTGTCGAGCGCGACGACTCCCCCATGATCGGCGACATCCTCGCCACGGTGTCCGGGGAGCTGCGCTTCTCCCGCCTGCGCCGCGGCGAGACGGGCCCGATCACGCGGCCCGTGTCGGAGGACCGCGTCAACCGCGACGACCTCGTCACCGTCGTCGGTACCCAGGACGCCGTCACCCAGGTCATCGAGGCGCTGGGGCACGGCTCCTCCCACTCCCTCATCGAGGACCGCCGCTACCTCGACTTCCGCCGCATCACCGTCTCCGACCCGAAGATCGCGGGCCGCACGATCGCCGACCTCGCCGTCGACCACACCTTCGGAGCGACCATCTCGCGCGTGCGCCGCGGTGACACCGACATGGTCGGCACCCCCGACCTCGTTCTCCAGCTCGGCGACCGCGTGCGCGTCGTCGCGCCGACGGGCCGGATGAAGGACATCTCGACGTTCTTCGGGGATTCCGCGCGCGGTCTGTCCTCCATCAACCCCGTCGCCCTCGGCCTGGGCATGGCCCTGGGCATCTTCATCGGTGAGTGGAAGTTCCTCACCCCCACCGGTGCGACCTTCTCCATCGGCTCGGCCGCGGGCACGCTGCTCGTCGGCCTCGTCTTCGGCAAGATCGGCAGGATCAAGGGGTTCGTCACCGCCCTGCCCTTCACCGCGACCGCGGTGCTCTCCGAGCTCGGCCTGCTCATCTTCCTCGCGCAGGCCGGCACGAAGGCGGGCGGGCAGATCGCCAACGCCTTCACCGGTGGCGACTGGTGGAAGATCCTCGTCACCGGCTTCGTCATCACGACCATCGTCGGCTTCGGCCTGTACGCCTCCATGCGCTGGGTCGTCAAGATGGGTGGCACGCGCCTGTCGGGCCTCCTGGGCGGCGCCCAGACCCAGCCCGCGGTCCTGGCCTTCGCCAACGAGCGCACTGGCGCGGACCCGCGCGTCGCCCTCGGCTACGCCATGGTGTACCCCGTCGCCATGATCGCCAAGATCTTCATCGCCCAGGTCCTCGGGGGGCTCTGAGCGGCATCGCCGGCAACGAACGGCGTGAGGGAGGGGCTGGTCGCCTGTGTGGCGACCAGCCCCTCCCTCATTGCCGGACGGTCCACGGCTCGAGAGCACCGGTGACCGCTCCGCCTCACGTGGCCGGTCAGGAGCCGGCCGCCCGACTGTGCTCAGCCGACGGCAGGACGAGCGGGACGGAGGTCGGCACGTCGTGCCGCCAGTTCCGGTCCGTGAGGATACGGGCCATCGCCAGCCCGACGCCGATCGCCGTGACGACGAAGAACACCTCCGTGAGGTTGGTGGCCGCGGTGCCGACGGCGGCGTGGGCGTCCACGGTCTGGTCGTTGAGGGCCGAGACGGCCCGGTAGAAGGGGACCCCGGGGATCATGATGACGACCGCCGGAACCGACAGCGCGACACGAGACAGGGAGGCGCGCGACACGAAGGCCTGGGCCAGGAGGCCGATCGTCACCGCTGCCAGGCCGACGGCGAGCTGCCACGGCACTCCCATCTCATCGATGAGGACGAGCCGTCCGGTGTTGGCGACGGCGCCAACGACGGCCGCCAGGCCGGCTGCCCTGGGAGCGGCGTTGAAGAGGATGGCGAAGCCGTAGGCCGCGACGAAGGAGCACAGGGCACGCAGCGCGTACAGGAGCAGCCCCTCGGGGACGTAGCTGTAGGTGGCCTCGACCTCCCAGTCGAAGATGAAGGTCACCGTCCACACGGCCACACCAGCCGCCGCCATGACGAGCAGGACGTAGGAGGCGCGTGAGACCGCGGAGGAGAAGTCCTGGCGGACGAGGTCGAGCATGGCCGTCACCAGCGGGAAGCCGGGGATGAGGAAGAGGATCGAGGAGATGATGCCGCCCTGGTGGTTGCCTGCGGCAAGGCCGCCGAGGTCGAGGAGGCTGACGACGCCCATGTAGAGGCCCGAGGCGACGACGCCGCACACGAGCCAGGTGAAGAAGTGCTGGAAGTGGCGCTCGAGCATCTGGCGGCGCACGGCCTGGCCGACGCAGGCCGCCAGGAGCACGGCCAGGCACTCCACCCAGCCACCCTGGTTGAGGAAGCAGAAGCCTGCGCAGGCGACGCCCGAGGCCAGGGCGTTGACGACGTCGCCGTACAGGGGGCGCATCGCCGCGATCTCGTCGAGCCGCGCGTCCAGGTGCTCGACCGTCTCGTGCGCACACAGGTCGTGCACGAGACGGCGAAGGGCCTCGAGACGTGCGACGTTGACACCGACACGGCGGACCTCGGCGGCCTCGGTGCGGAAGCGGTCCCCCACGTAGGAGGAGGTGACGATCTCCGTCATCGTCACCGTGGCCTCATGCCTGTCGAGGCCGACGGCGGCCGCGGCCTTCGCCATCGAGGACTTGACACGGTAGGAGCCGGCACCGGAGGCGAGCATGAGCTTGCCCAGGCGCAGGACGACGCCTGACTGGTGCATGAGCCTGTCGGCGTCGAGAGGGAGGTCGGGAACGGTTGGGGCGGCGGGCTCAGGATTGTCTCTCACGCGCCAATGCTGCCCGAGTGCCGGCGAAGGCGCCGCTTCACATGGGGGTTGGGGTGGGTGGTGGTGGCCACTGTGTCTGTGTGGTGTTGTTGGTGTGTGGGTGTAGAGCGAGAGCCGGTTCACCCGTGGTGGGTGGACCGGCTCTTGCTGTGTGGTTGGTGCTCGGCGGTGTCCTACTCTCCCACACCCTGGCGGGTGCAGTACCATCGG
>NZ_JACJVC010000020.1 GCF_023369555.1 Actinomyces sp. AC-20-1
ACGGCGCGCAGCGCGGCGACGGCGGGGTCGGTGCTCACCGGGCCACCTTAGGCGGCCGCCGGTGGGAGGCGGCGCCGGCTCGTCCCGTCATCCGGCGTCGCGTCCCCCGGCCCGCCGCTATCCTCGGCGCCGTGAGCACGACACAGCCCCGTGAGCCAGGCTCCACCGCCGGCGCGGTCCCGACGCCCAGTGGCGGCGTCCCCCTCGCCCCGCGCGGGCGCAGGCGCGACCACGTGCTGGTCGCCGTCGTCGGCGCGCTGCTGGCACCGGCGCTGCTGGCGGTGGCGGGCCTGGCGGCCTCGTGGTCGCTGGAGGGGCGCTGGCCGGCGTCCCTGGGGGCCGTCGTCGTGCTCGTCATCGTCTCGGGCGCCGCGCAGGCGCTCTTCGCCGTCCGCTCCTCGCTGGGCGGCCTCGTCACGGGCCTTGTCGCCCTGGGGGCCGAGGGCGTCGTCCTCGCGAGCCCGGGCGGCGCGGCCGACGCGCCCTTCGCGTGGGCGCGCACCCTCATCCCCACCGGCATGGTGCTCGTCCTGGCGGGACTGATGCTGGGCGGGTCGTGGGCGATGCGCGTGGCGCGCCGGGCGGGCCGGGAGCAGGCGCGTCACGCCCAGGCCCAGGCCCAGGCGGACCGCGCGCTCGGGGTGACGCCGGTGCCGCCCCCGGCCCGGCGCCGAGACCACGTCCTGTCCTTCCCGGCGGTGGCGGCGGGCGTCGTCGGCGCCCTGTACCTCCTGCGCGAGGAGCACGGCCGCGTCGTCACCGGCACCTCCGACCTGCCCACCGCCCAGGGCCTGGGGGTCCTGCTGTGCGCCCTGGTGCTGCTGGTGGCCGGGGCGGCCTGGGCGGGGCGCTCGACGCTCGGGGCGCGCGTCGTGGGGCCGCTGCTGGCGGTGGCGGGGCTGCCGCTGCTGCTGTCGGGGCTGGGCCGCCTGCCGGGTCGTGGCCTGGCGGGGGCGCTGGCGCCTGCGGACGCGTCGGGGATCAGCCTCGTGGGCGCGGGCGCGGTCCTGGCGACCATCGGCTGGGGCGTGCACCTGGCCCGCCGTGAGGGGCGCCTGAGTGAGGCCCGTCTGCTGCGGGGCGGGTCGCCGGCTTCCTGAGGAGGCCCGTGCGGCGCCCGTGAGGGGTGCGAGCGGCACGCCTCCCGCGCGCCGGGCCGCGGGGCCGTTACGGTGGGCGGGCATGAAGGAGGGCCTGTGAGCACCGAGAACCCCACCCGTTTCGAGGACGAGTCGTCCGACCCCACCACCACTGAGGCCGTGGTGCTCGACGACGACCTGGAGGTCCCGGTCCCGGCACCGGTCCTGGGCGACGACCCCGCTGAGGGGATGAGTGACGACGGCGAGCAGCCCGTCGTCCTCGACGCACCGGCCGGGCCCGTCACCACCGGGCCCGAGACCGTCGTCGTCGAGCCCGGGCCCACCGCTGAGACCGGCACGGACCCCGGTGAGGAGGGAGGCATCCCCGAGGCCGGGGTCTTCCCGGTGGGCAGGCCCGCCCAGGACGTGGACGTCCTGGCCACCACCTCCGCCGACGGCGGGGACACCGCCGACTCCCCGGCCGTGCGCCGCCGCTCGATCTTCGCCGACGCCGAGCCCGTCACCGCGGAGCAGGACCAGACCACCGTCACCACCGCCCCCACGACCGTCTCCGACCTCGAGGAGCAGGCCCCGGCCGAGCCCGTTGACGCCGCGACGACCGCCGAGCCGGCGGCCACCCGCGGCGAGGGACCCGACCCCGCAGCGCAGCCCGACGAGGAGGACGAGGCCATCGCCCCGGCCTGGAAGGAGCGCCGCCCCCAGCGCACGGCCCCGCGCACGGAGGACGACATCCTCCTCGAGGGCTCGACCGTCGTCGGCAAGCCGGCGCCGCGCACCGCCGCGCACTGGGCGGGCGTCCTGCTCTCCCTCGTCCTGCTGCCCATCGCCTGGTTCTTCCTGCACGACTCCGCCGCGCAGGTGATGACGGCGACCGAGCCCCACCGGTTCGTCCTCAGCGTCGCGGGCCTCGTCGAGCTCGTCATCGGGGCCCTGGCCCTGGTCCTGGCCCTGTGGACGGCCCGCCGCTCCTCGGTCGGCTCCTTCCTCGTGGGCGCCCTCACCCTGCTCATCGGCCTGCCGGGACTCGTCGTTCCCGCCGTCATGGGCCTGCACGTGACGCCGGTGCTCGACCGCCTCGCCCAGCAGTCGAGCCTGGGCGCGGACCTCGCCTCCTACGTGTGGGCCGACGCCGCCACCGGGCGCTTCGCCTGGGCCGGCCTGCTGCTCATCATGGTCGGCGTCGTCTCCCACTCGGCCCGCCGCGCGGGACGGCGCGAGCAGGAGGTCGTCGACCGGGTGCGCAAGACCCTCGGCTGACCCCGCTCGCGCCCACCGGCCCCAGCGGCCCCTCACGCGCCCCGGTCTCACCATGAGGCCGGGGCGCCGGCCTCGCCGTCTGCGCCCCTACCCTGAGGCGGTGCCCGCCCCCGACGCCCTTGCGACGCAGACGCTGCGCGACGCCGCGCGCGACGCGGTGCCCGTCGTCATCGGCTACCTCACCCTGGGCCTGGCCGCCGGGACGCTGCTGGCCGCGGCCGGGCTGGCCTGGTGGTGGGCGCCGCTGTGGTCGCTGGTCATCTACTCGGGCACGATGCAGATGCTGCTCGTCCCCCTCGCGGCGGCCGGCGAGCCCCTGGCGGTGGTCGCCGCGTCCACGGTCTTCGTCTCCGGCCGGCACGTCTTCTACGGGCTCGGCTTCCCGCTGGGCAGGATCCGCGGCGGGGCACTGCGCCGCCTCTACGCGGTGCACGCCATCACGGACGAGGTCTACGCCCTGCTCGCCTCCAAGGACCGCACGCGCATGAGCGGGGCCTACCTGCTGGGGGTGGAGGTCCTGAGCCACCTGTCCTGGGTCCTGGGCACGACGGCGGGGGCGCTGGCGGGCACGTGGCTGGCGGTGGTGGTCGGCCCCGACGTCCAGCTGCTGGGCTTCGTGCTCACGGCCCTGTTCGTCGTCCTGGCCATCGAGAGCTGGCGCACGCACCCGGACCTGGCGGTGCTGGGCCTGGGCGTCGTCGCCGGTGCGGTGGGGCTCGCCGTCGGCGGGCGGGCCGCCCTGCTCAGCGCCCTGGGGGTGCTCGCCGTCGGCCTGACCGCTCTGTTCCTGTGGCGGCGGGCAGGCGGCGCTCCCGACGGCGGGGCCGCCCCCGAGGCGGTGGGGGCCTGATGCTGTCCACCGCGGAGCTGGCCCTCGCCGTCGTCGTGGTCGCGGCCCTCACCTTCGCCTGCCGCCTCGCCCCCTTCGTGCTGCTGCGGGGCCGGCGCAGCGACCTGGTGGACTTCCTGTCGCGGACGATGCCGCTGGGCGTCATGGTCGTCCTCATCGCCTACACGCTCGACGGCGTGGGCGCGGACCCGGCGGGGTGGGTGCCTGCGCTGGCGGGCATCGCGGCGACGGCGGGCTTGCACCTGTGGCGCCGCCAGATCGGGCTGTCGCTCGTCGGGGGCACGGGGGTGTACGTGCTCGCCTCCCTGCTGCTCGGCTGACGCGGGCGCAACGGGTGCGCTCCTCGCGGGCCGGCTCCGCCGACCCGGCCCGTGGCGGGCGCGGCACCGGTACCCTTCCCGACGTGCCCGTCACCGTCAACCTCCCCGGCCCCTGGGCCCACCGCAGCCTCACGGCCGGGGGCACGCGCTTCCACGTCTCCCTGTCCGGCCCGGAGCCTCTGCCGGGCGAGGGTCCGCAGCCCCCGCTGGTGCTGCTGCTGCACGGCTTCCCGGAGTGCTGGTGGGCCTGGTCGGAGGTCATGCCGTCCCTCGCGCGGGCGGGCCACCGGGTCGCGGCCCTGGACCTGCGGGGCTTCGGCGGCTCGGACCGTCCGCCGTCGGGCTACTCGCTGCTGACCCTGGCGGACGACGTGCTGGGGGTCATCCGCTGCCTGGGCCATGAGTCGGCCCTCGTCGTCGGCGCGGGGCTAGGGGGCCAGGTGGCGTGGCTGCTGGCCGCACGGGATCCGGGCACGGTGCGCGCGATCGTGCCGGTGGGCGCCCCGCACCCGGTGGCCGTGCGCTCGCTGCGCGGCCGGCGGCTGTCCGGCTCGTCCCTGCAGTACCTCACCTTCAAGACGCCGGTGCTGCCGGAGCGGAGCCTGTCGACGACGGCGGGCATGGAGCGCCTGCTGCGCTCGTGGGCGGCGCCCGGCACGCGGGAGGCGGCGGCGCGGCCGGCCTCGTACTACGCGGCGCTGCTGGCGCGCCCGGGAGCGGCACGCTCGGCGCTGGCGACGGTGCGTGACTCCCTGCTCAGCCGCCGCGAGCTGGCGGTGCTGGAGCACCCGGTGCGGGTGCCGGTGCTGAGCGTGCAGGGCCAGCTGGACCCGGTGCAGCCCGCGCAGGCCTACGCGCGCGACACGCACCACGTGGCCGGGCCGCTGCAGCAGGTGACGGTGCACGCGGTGGGTCACTTCCCGCACCGTGAGGCGCCGGGGCGGCTGCTGGAGGCCGTCCTGCCCTTCCTGGAGGAGATGTCCTGAGGCCGGTGCCGGTGGGCGGCGCCCCGGGTGCCGGCAGTCCGGGCGGTCAGAGGCCCACCTGGGGGCACAGCCCCGCGTCGAGCAGGGCGCAGTCCCCGCAGCGCGGTGAGCGCGCCCGGCACACGGCGCGGCCGTGCTCGATGAGGCGGTGGCAGCCGTCGGTCCAGCGCTCCGGGGCCCACAGCGCGGCGATGTCCCGCTCGGCCTTGAGGGGGTCCGTGTGGGTGGTCCAGCCCAGACGGCGGCTCAGGCGCCCGACGTGCGTGTCCACGGTGATGGCGGGCACGCCGAAGGCGTTGCCGAGCACGACGTGGGCGGTCTTGCGGCCGACGCCGGGCAGGGCGGTGAGGGCGTCGCGCTCGGCGGGGACCTCGCCGTCGTGCCGCTCGACGAGGCCCTGCCCCAGGCCGACGAGCCGCTCGGCGCGGGTGCGCTGCATGCCCAGGGGGCGCAGGACCTCCTCGAGGGCGTCGGGCTCCGCCCCGGCCAGGGCGGCGGCGTCGGGCCAGCGGTGGAAGAGCCCGGGGGTGACGGTGTTGACCCGTGCGTCCGTGGTCTGGGCGGACAGGACGGTGGCGACGAGGAGCTGGAAGGGGCCGTCGTGGTCGAGGGCGCAGCGGGCGTCCGGGTAGAGCAGGCGGAGCTCGTCGTCGACGGCGGCGGCCCGCTCGACGAGGGAGGGGTCCAGGGCCGGGGAGGGGGTGCGTGCCATCGGCACCATCCTGCCGTCCTCGGGCCCTGTGGCGCGCCGCTTCCGGCCGGTGGGACGGCGCGCGGCCGCCGGCCGACTTGAACTGTGACGCAGTGTGACTAAAATGCTCGACGGCGTGCCTCAGGTCACAGACCGTGGCAGGATAGACATGTGGGAGCTCGGCTCGGGCTCAGAGGACCAGTAGGAGGACCTTCGTGGACGACAGCATCATCTCCAGGATCCCGCTCTTCGAGGGGATGGGACCGGAGGAGCAGGAGGAGCTGCGCGCCATGATGTCGCAGACGACTCTGCGCCGTGGCGAGACGCTCTTCAACGAGGGCGACCCGGGTGACCGCTTCTACGTCCTCCTGTCCGGCAAGATCAAGCTCGGTCACGCCTCCGCGGACGGTCGCGAGAACCTGCTCGCGGTGCTGGGTCCCGGCGAGCTCGTCGGTGAGCTCACCCTTTTCGACCCGGGCCCGCGCTCGACGACGGCGACCGCCGTGGCCCCCACGGACCTGCTCACGCTCGAGCACAGCCAGCTCATGACCTTCATCGAGACGCACCCGCAGCTGGCCAAGGACATGCTGCGCGCGCTGGCCCAGCGCCTGCGCCGCACGAACACCGCGCTGGCCGACCTCGTCTTCTCCGACGTCCCCGGGCGTGTGGCCAAGGCCCTGCTGGACCTGGCCGACCGCTTCGGCTCGACGACGGAGGACGGCGTGCACGTGCCGCACGACCTCACCCAGGAGGAGCTGGCCCAGCTCGTGGGCGCCTCGCGCGAGACGGTCAACAAGTCGCTGGCGGAGTTCGTCTCCCGTGGCTGGATCCGTCTGGAGGGCCGTGCGGTGACGCTGCTCGACGTCGACCGTCTGCGTCGTCGGGCCCGCTGAGCACCTGGGCGCCGAGCCGCCGATGGGGTTCTGAGACACGAATGGCGGTGGCCCGCCTCCCGGCTGGGAGGCGGGCCACCGTCCTGTGCGACCGGCCTGTGCGGCGGCCGGCCGCTCAGGCCTGGCGGGGGCGCTTGAGGTAGGCGACGAGGTTGTCCGAGCCGGTGGGGCCGGGGACGACCTGGACGAGCTCCCAGCCGTCAGCGCCCCACTGGTCGAGGATCTGCTTGGTGGCGTGGGTGAGAAGCGGAATGGTGGCGTACTCCCATGTAGTCATGGGCCAAGCCTACGGGCGCGAGACCCGGCCGGTGTAGCCGGAGACGCAGCCGCACGGCCCGGCCGGTGCAGCCCGGGGGTACATGTGCACGCCCCGGCTGCTTGCTGTCAGCGCACGCGGGCGAGGATGCGCGGGGCCCGGTGGGCGTGGATCTCGGCGACGAGCTCGTCGTCCTCCCGGCGCAGCCAGGCGCCCCAGTCGTCGACCTCGGGGAAGCGGCGCAGGAGGGCGCGGCGCTCGCGCTCGGTGAGACCGCCCCAGACGCCGAAGGAGGACTCGGAGTCGAGCGCCTCGGCCAGGCACTCCATGCGCACGGGGCAGGAGAAGCACAGGGAGCGGGCGTCGCGCTGCTCGGCGCCCTTGCCGAAGAGCTGGTCCGGTTCCACGTTGGCGCAGGAGGCCCGGACTGCCCAGGTCTGGTCGATGGTCATCTCACGCTCCCGTCTGCGCGACGGGCGACCACTGTGTCGCCGTCGTCACATCTGACGGTAGGCCATAGTGAGCAGTTCAACCAAATCACCCCGGGTCCGGGGCTCGATTCCCCTGACGGATCGGGCTGTCAGGGTGTATGCGCACCCACTCTGCGAGGCGGCTCCCCATACGGGTCCCAGGACGATCCCAGGCGGTCACCCGGCCGCCCCCACTACGTGCCGGCAGCGGGGGCACGTAGTCTGGGCGCCATGTCGTCCTCCTCCCGCGGCCGGACCCTCTCGCCCGTCAAGGCCGTCTCGATGCTCCTCGCCTTCGTCCTGCTCTCCGGGGTGGGCGGCGTCCTCACGGCCGGCTTCGCGTTGCCCTTCGTCGGCGCCACCTCGGCGGTGACCCACGCGGGCGCCCAGCTCTTCGACGAGCTGCCCACGGACTTCAACATCCTCGAGCCCAGCGAGGTCTCGGTCATCCGCGCCGCGGACGGCACGGAGATCGCCCAGTTCTACGCGGAGAACCGCATCGTGGTCCCCCTCGACCAGATCTCCGTCAACATGCAGAACGCCATCGTCGCGGTGGAGGACCAGCGCTTCTACCAGCACAAGGGCGTCGACCCCACGGGCATGGTGCGCGCGCTCGTGTCGAACGCCGCGGGCGGCTCGCAGGGCGCGTCGACGCTCACCCAGCAGTACGTGCGCAACGTCCTCGTCGAGGCGGGCCTGCAGACGGGGGACCCGGCCGCGATCGCCGCCGCGACGGAGAGGAGCACCGCGCGCAAGCTGCGGGAGATCAAGTACGCGCTCACTCTTGAGCAGACCTACACCAAGCAGCAGATCCTCGAGGGCTACCTCAACATCGCGGCCTTCGGGCCCTCGACCTACGGCGTCGAGGCCTCCTCACGGCACTTCTTCTCCCACTCCGCGGCCGAGCTGACGGTGGCGGAGGCCGCGCTGCTGGCGGGGCTGACGAACGCGCCGGGCGCCTACGACCCCATCGCCTTCCCGGAGGAAGCCAAGGGTCGCATGGACTGGGTGCTGCTCAAGATGTACGAGGAGGAGTTCATCACCCAGGAGCAGTACGACGAGGCGGTCGCCACCCAGATCGAGGACATGCTCAACGTGACCAACGCGGTCGGCGGCTGCGGCGCCGCGGGTGCCGCAGCCTACTTCTGCGAGTACGTCGTCGGCGAGATCGAGAGCTCCGAGCTGTTCGGCGCGACCGAGGCCGAGCGCCGTCAGCTGCTGCTGCGCGGCGGCCTGACGATCACGACGACACTGGACCTGGGCAAGCAGGCCGCAGCGGACGCCGCGGTGCAGGAGTACGTGCCCACGGGGGACCCGTCCAACGTCAAGGCGTCACTCGTGTCGGTGGAGCCGGGCACGGGCCGCATCCTCGCCATCTCCCAGAACACGAACTACGGGGACGCCACCGAGGAGGACCCGACGGCGACCCAGATCTCGCTGGGCGTGGACGCCCGGCACGGTGGCCTGGAGAACCGTGACGGGACCTCCGGCTTCCAGCCCGGATCGACCTTCAAGACCTTCGTCCTGGCCCAGTGGTACCAGGAGGGCCGCTCGGGCTACACGACCTTCAACACCTCGCCCACCAGGTTCCCGGCCTCGACGTGGAACATCTCCTGCGCCCCGGAGCACGCCGCGGACTGGAACGTCGACAACGCCAACCCCTTCGAGGGCGGCACGAACAACGTCATCCGCTCCACCCAGCTGTCCATCAACGTCGGCTACGCCCGTATGACCGCGGCGATGGACATCTGCTCCGTCACGGACCTGGCGGCCAAGATGGGAGTGACGACGAACGCCGGGGAGCCCCTGGCGGCGCAGCCCTCCATCGCCCTGGGCTCGCAGGAGGTCACGTCCCTGCAGATGGCCAACGCCTACGCCACCTTCGCGGCGCACGGCGTGTACTGCAAGCCCATCGCCATCGACTCGATCACCGACTCCGACGGCACCTCGCTGGCCGTGCCCTCCTCGGAGTGCACGCAGGTGATGGAGGCCGAGGCGGCGGACCAGACGGCCCTCACCCTCACCTACGTCATGCGCTCGCCCGGTACCGGGGACACCGCTGCCCTGGCGGGAGGGCGCCCCTCGGCCGGCAAGACCGGTACCACCGAGCTGATGGACAACGCCTGGTTCGTGGGCTTCACCCCGAGTCTGTCCGCCGCCGTCTGGCTCGGCCACTCCGAGGGCTACTCGGCCATGAACAACCAGTACATCGGCGGACGCTGGTACTCGACGATGTACGGCTCGGACGCGCCCGCGCCCCTGTGGAAGATGTACATGGACGCCGCCCTGGCGGACACGCCCCATGAGTACTTCACTCAGGTGAGCCTGGGCGTCCAGCCCATGCCGACGGCGAGGCCCACCCCCACGCCGACCCCCGAGGCCGAGGAGGACGAGCAGGAGGAGTCCGAGGAGTCGAATGCCTCCAACGCCTCCTCCACCGGCCAGTCGGGCGAGGCTCCGGCCACCGCCTTGAGCGGGGGCTGAGCCGTGGGAGGCATGTGCGTCCGGGGCGCAGGAACGGCCTCGGGGGCTGCCGCTCGCAGGGCGGCGCTCACAGCGAGGGCGGTGACCGTCGTCGGCGCCGGAGTGCTGGGCTATGCCCTGCTCGAGGCCAGGATGCCGGTGCTGCGGCGTCTGGCGGTCCCGGTGCTCGCCCCGGGCGAGGAGCCTCTCACGCTCCTGCACCTGGCGGACCTGCACCTGACGGACCGCACCGAGGCGCGCGTGGCCTGGGTGCGCTCGCTGTCGCGTCTGCACCCGGACGTCGTCGTCAACACCGGCGACAACCTGTCCTTCGCCAGCGGCCTGGAGCCGCTGAGCCGCGCGCTGGAGCCCTTCCTGCACCTGCCGGGCGCCTTCGTCATGGGCGACCACGACTACCGCACCACCATCTTCAGCCTGCCGACGCGCTACCTGCGCCGCGACCCGCGCGACGCGGACGACCCGCAGAGGGAGGCCGCGGCCCTGCCGTGGCGCGAGGTGCGCGACCTGCAGCGCTCGGGTGGCTGGGTGGACCTGACGAACACGCGCGGCGAGCTGTGCGTGCGCGGGCGCCGGGTGAGGCTCGTGGGGGTGGATGACCCTCACGCGGACCGGGACGTGTACCCGGAGCGGGCCGTGGCGTCGGAGTCGGAGGGCACCTGGGTGCGGGGCCGAGAGGGCGCTGCGCTGCACCTGGGGCTGGTGCACGCCCCCTACCGGCGGGTGCTGGCCGCGATGAGCGCCGACGACGTCGACCTCGCCCTGGCCGGCCACACGCACGGCGGGCAGCTGTGCCTGCCGGGCTACGGGGCGCTGGTGACCAACTGCGACCTGGACCGCGAGCGCGTCACCCGGCGGCTGTCGCAGTACCCGGGTCGGATCGGTGAGCCCCAGGCGGCAGACCACATGTACCTGCACGTGTCGGCCGGCCTGGGCACGAGCCCCTTCACGCCGGTGCGCCTGGCGTGCCGCCCGGAGGCGACGCTGCTCACGCTGCTGCCCGCCGCCTGAGGCGGTGGCCGGGCGGCTGCGGGCGGGCACGTGACTCAGGACTCAGGCCGGTGATTTCCCACGGTCCCCCGCGAGTGGCTATAGTTCCCTCTGCACACGGGGTGTGGCGCAGTTTGGTAGCGCGCTTCGTTCGGGACGAAGAGGTCGTGGGTTCAAATCCCGCCACCCCGACGACGAGGGCGCCCATGAGCTTGCTCATGAGGCGTCCGAGGAGGAAGGGGCCGATGGGCCGCCAGGTCCAAGCACCCCGACGACGAGGACGTCCGCAGGCTTGCGGACGTCCTTTCTGTTGACCTGGCGCGGACAGTCAGATGCCCGCTGACACTGCCCCACCCCGGGCCCCCAGACCACCTTTTCGTATTACACTTTATTCATGGAGACTATCGACGGCGTCATTGTCACGGACGAGATGATCCAGGAGTGGGCCGACGAGGCTGAGCGTGGTTACGACATCAAGGTCCTGCGCAAGAGAGGTCGCCGCCCCATGGGTGACACCGCTGCCCGTGTGGTCCCGGTCCGCATGGAGGACGATCTCGTCGCGGCTGTGGACCAGCGCGCCCAGCAGGAGGGAACCAGCCGATCCGAGGTCATCCGCTCAGCTGTGCGCGCCTTCGTCGCATGAGGGTCCACCAGTCCGCGCTCAAGCACGGTGTGGACGCCCAGGACTCCATTCACGCCGCACAGCACCGGGTGTACGAGAGCCGGCCGGATGACGATGTGCCCGCCAAGCAATTCATCATGGGCTTCGACCGCCAAGGCCGGCTCCTAGAGCTCGTCGTCCTCACCTTCGACAGCGGCAACCAGTTGGTCATCCACGCCATGAGGGCTCGCCGCCACCTCCTGGGCCTGCTCGACTGAGGCCGGCGGTTCATCCGTCCGGGCCCCTGCCGTAGGCTCGCACTGGCAGGACCCGCCGTCACCACGACCTGTCAACGTGACCCGCCACCGCGCCCCGGCGCCCAGGACCGGCCCGATCCCCGAGGAGAGCCCATGGCCCGAAGCACCCGCCGCACCGCCCCGCACCGTCCGCGCCTGCTCACCCTCGAGCTCAGCGCCGCGGCCCTGTCCCTGCTGGCACTGGCCGCCTGGACCTGGTTCGTCCTCACCGGACGCACCGCCGGCCTCGACGCCCGCCTCGACGCGCCCGCGCTGCCCCTGCGCTCGGTGCGAGGCCAGCTCGCCGAGGCATTCTCCCTGCTCACGCACCCCCTCCTCGTGCTCCTGGCGGTCCTCGGCGTCGCCGTCTTCTCCTACAAGAGGCGCATGCGGCGCCTGGCCATCGCCCTGGCGGTGGCGGCCGCCGGCGTCCCGGCCGCCCTGGCGCTGAGCACCTGGCTCGGCGTGGAGCGCCCGCCCACCGCCTTCGCGGACTCCGTGTCGCACCTGGGCGGCGCCTACCCCTCCACCCACGTCGCGGCCGTCACCATCGGCGCCTGGGTGACGGTCACCCTCGTGCGCGCCCACCGCCGTCCGGGCTCCTCCGTGCTCGCCTGGTCGTTCCTGGCCGGCTGCCTCGCCCTGCTCACGGCGGTGGCGCAGTGGGCCACGGGCCTGGCTCACGTGTCCGATATCGTCGGCGGGGCCCTGCTCGGTGTCGCCGTCGCCAACCTCGCCCTCATGGCCGGAGGCGTGCGCCCCATCCTCGTGGACTGGGCGCGCCAGGGCCTGCCGACGGAGCGGGTCGACGCCCACGCCGCCGTCGTCCTCAACCCCACGAAGTTCGATGACCTGTCCCTTCTGCGCCGACGGGTCGAGGCCACCGTCCTCGAGCGCGGCTGGCGGCCCACCACCTGGCTGGAGACGAGCACGGACGACCCCGGACACGAGGCCGCCCGCCGGGCACTGGCCGACGGCGCCGACCTCGTCCTCGTCGCCGGGGGCGACGGCACCGTGCGCGCGGTGAGCGCCGAGCTCGCCGGCACCGGCGTGCCCATGGCGCTGCTGCCCTCGGGCACCGGCAACCTCCTGGCCCGCAACCTGGGGGTGCCCCTCGACGTCGACTCCGCCCTCGACCTGGCCTTCCGGGGCCGCGAGCGCGCCATCGACGTCGTGGGCGTCACCTGGCTGGACCCCGAGGAGGGGGCCGAGCGCAGCGAGCGCTTCGTCGTCATGGCGGGCCTGGGCCTGGACGCCCAGATCATGGAGGACACGAACGACGACCTCAAGAAGGTCATCCGCTCGGGCGCCTACGCCGTCGCCGCCGTGCAGAACGCCGTGCCGGACCCCTTCCCCGTGACCGTGACCCTGGGCGAGGAGGACAGCGAGGAGCGCTCGACCGTCATGGCGCTCATGGGCAACGTCGGCACCATCACCGGCGGCATGACGATCTTCCCGGACGCGCAGCCCGACGACGGCGCCCTCGACCTCATGACCGCCTCCCCCGACCGCGTCATCGACTGGGCCCGCCTGGGCACGCAGATCCTCACCGGCCGGGACACGGAGGGCTTCCGCACGACCTCGGCCGCGCGGGTGCTCATCGAGACCGACGAGCCGGTCCCCTTCGAGCTCGACGGTGACCCGGTGGGCTCGACGCGCCGGGTGGAGGCCGTGGTGGAGCCGGGGGCGCTCACCGTCGTCGTGCCGCGCTGAGCGTGCCGGCCCGTCCCCGACCGGGGCGCCCTACACTTGCGTCGCACTCGCACACACCGCCCGATACCCCCTGAGGAGCCGCACACGATGAGCCTGCTGACCTCCCTGCGCTCGACGGCCACGGTGGCCCTCGGACGCACTGCCCGCACGGCGGCACGACTGCGCGGCGGCGGCACCGGAGGCACGGCCCTGCCGGGGCTCGTCGTCGAGAGGACCGACCCCGGGTTCCTGCGCCGCACCCTCGACCAGCTGCCGCTGGGCGTCGTCGTCGTCTCCGGGACGAACGGCAAGACGACGACGACGAAGATGCTCGTCCAGCTCCTCGAGGAGCAGGGCCTGAGGGTCCTCACCAACCGCACGGGCTCGAACTTCGTGCGCGGGGTGCTCGCCTCCCTGCTCACCGAGGTCTCTTGGACCGGGCGCGCTCACGCCGACGTGGCCGTCCTCGAGCTGGACGAGGCCCACGCGGTGCGCTTCGTCGAGAAGGTGCGCCCGCGCGGCGCCCTCCTGCTCAACGTCATGCGCGACCAGCTCGACCGCTTCGGGGAGATCGACTACACCGCCTCCCTGCTGCGCCAGGTCGCGCAGGCGACCACGGGCGTCGTCGTCACCAACGCGGACGACCCGCGCCTGGCCGGTGACGCCTTCCTCGAGGGGCTCCGGGCGCGGGTGAGCGCCTTCGGGGTGGGCCAGGGCCTGCGCGGCGTGTTCCTGTCCGACGACGAGCTGCGCGGCGGCCCGGGCGGGGCCGCGCCGTCGTCGCCCGAGCGGGAGGGCTCCGGACGGCTGTGCCCGCCTGCGCGCGTGACCCTGGAGTCCCTTGACGGCCAGGAGGCCGTCATCCGTGTCGACGGCGAGGACCACCCGGTCACCTTCACCATCCCGGGGGTGCACAACCAGCTCAACGCCGTCGCGGCACTGGCGATGGCGGTCGAGGTCATGGGCCGGCGCCTGGACCTGCCCTCCCTGCTGGGCACGCTCTCGCGCGTCGAGGCGGCCTTCGGGCGCGGGGAGGTCCTCGACCTCGACGGGCGCCAGATCGAGCTCTCCCTCGTGAAGAACCCGGCCGGCTTCCGCATGAGCCTGCTCACCGCCGAGCAGGCGGTGCGCGCGCGGGGGGCGGAGACCGTCATGGTGGCGGTCAACGACGAGCACGCGGACGGCCGCGACATGTCCTGGCTGTGGGACGTGGGCTTCTCCTCGCTGCGCGACGGCGGGGTCGCCGTCGTCACCGGGGTGCGCGCCTGGGACATGGCGCTGCGCCTGCGCTACGACGGCGTCGAGGTGGGCGCGGTCGAGCCGGACCTGTCCCGGGCCCTCGACCTGCTGCGCCGGGCCCCGGGCCGGGACGAGGGGCGCCGGATGCGCGTGTTCACCAGCTACACGGCGATGCTCGCCCTGCGAGCCCGCCTGGCCGAGCTCACCGAGGTCGAGGAGGTCATGAAGTGAGCGCCCTGTACGAGCACACGAGTGACGGCGCCGCCCGGGGCCGCATCCGCCTGCTCCAGCTCTACCCGGGCGACATGAACATCTACGGCGACTGGGGCAACGCCCTGGTCCTGGCCCGCCGTGCGCAGTGGCAGGGCTATGACGTCGAGATGCTCTCCTACGACCGGGGCGAGGAGCTGCCCGGCGACGTGCACCTCGTCGTCGGCGGGGGCGGCCAGGACTCGGGCCAGGAGCGCATCAAGGAGGACCTGCTGGCCCGGGGCCCGGCCCTGTGCGACCTGGCGGAGGCGGGCACGCCGATGCTCGTCATCTGCGGGCTCTACCAGCTCTTCGGGCACCGCTTCGTCACCTCCGGCGGCGTGGAGATGCCCGGCATCGGGGTGCTGGACGTCCACACCGTCGCGGGCAGCCGGCGGCTCATCGGCAACATCGCCGTGGAGTCGGAGGACTTCGGGACCGTCGTCGGCTACGAGAACCACTCCGGGCTCACCCGGCTGGGCCCGGACGCCCGGCCCCTGGGGCGCGTGCGGCCCGGTGAGGGCAACAACGGTGAGGACGGCACGGAGGGCGCGCGCTGCCACCACGTCATCGGCACGTACCTGCACGGCTCGCTGCTGCCGAAGAACCCGGTGGTGGCGGACTGGCTGCTGGCGCGCGCGGTGGAGCGCTCGGGGGGCCGGTGGGACCCGGTGCCGGTGGAGGACCCGGTCGAGGCCTGGGCCGAGCGGGCGCGCGAGGTGGCCCTGTCCCGGCCCCGCTGAGCCGGCCCGGTAGGCGTAGCCTCACGGTATGGCGACTCCCGACTTCATCCTCAGCCTGCGCGAGAAGATCGGCCACGACCTGCTGTGGCTGCCGGGGGTGAGCATCGTCGTCGTCGACGGCGACGGGCGCCTCCTGCTCGGGCGGCGCAGCGACAACGGCCGGTGGGCCGTCGTCTCGGGCATCCCGGAGCCGGGCGAGCAGCCCGCGGCCGCCGCTGTGCGCGAGTGCGAGGAGGAGACGGGGGTGGTCCCCGAGGTCCTGGCCGTCGTGGACGTGGGGGCGGGTGAGCCCATGACCTTCCCCAACGGTGACGCCTGTGCCTTCATGGACATCAGCTTCGTGGGGCGGGTGGGCCCCGCCGAGGCCGCGCGGGTGCGGGTGGCTGACGACGAGTCCACCGAGGTGGGCTGGTTCCACCCGGACCGCCTGCCCTCGCCCATGGTGCCCTCGTCGCTCGGGCGCATTGAGTCGGCGCTCGCCTGGCTGGCGGAGCCGGCCTCGGGGGCGCGCTTCCACTTCTGACAGCAGCACGGGCGGCCCCGGGGGAGCGTCCTCCGGGGCCGCCCGTGACGGCGGTGAGGGACTGGGGTCAGGAGCGCGGCTGGCGCTCGGCCCACTCGGCGGGGCTCACGCGCACGCCCGTGAGGCCGGTGGCGCCGACGCCCCGCGCGAGCCCGTTCGGGCTGCTGGTGCCCTCTGCAGCCGTGGCGACGGCGTCGAGGGCGGCCGACTCGATGAGGGTGAGGACCTGCGGGCCGCTGAGGCCGTGGCCGGAGAGCTCGGTGACCGTGGCCCCGGCGGCGGGCGCGGGGGCGGGGGTGCCGGGCAGGACGGCGAGCCAGTCGCCGGCGGGGGTGGTCGGCAGGTCGCCGCGGGCGATGGTGGACCAGGCGGGGGCGAGGTAGTGGCCGAGTGCGGAGGCGCGCAGGCGGTGCGCGGCGTCCTGGAGGCGCTCGGGGTCGGAGTCGGCCCACCAGACGAGCAGGTCGGCACCGGTGCTGAACCCGGAGATGTCGTACCAGCCGCGGGTGGTGACCTCGGACTGGTCGACGAAGAACTGCGACTCGCCGACGAGCCGGCGCCGGGTGTCCTCCAGCGGGGGCAGGGGGGTGGTGAGCGTGTAGGCGGCGAGCAGGGCGTAGCTCATGGGGTCTCCTCCGTTGGTGACGCGGGCGGTGATCGTGCCGGGGCGCCGTGACGCGAGCGTACCCGTATCGCCGCGGGCGCCGGGCCGCATGGCCCTGGGGCGGTCCGGGGCCCTGGGCCCGGGGCGGGTCCGGGATGTCTCAGGGCCTCACCGGATACCGGCGGCCCGGGTCCTGGTGGAGACTGGGGCCATGGCACAGCAGTACCCGTCCGGCTCCTACTCCCAGCGCACCGAGTCCTTCCGCTCCCAGCTTCCTCGCCGCTCGCGTCGGCGTCTCATCGCGGGCGTGTGCGGCGGCCTGGCCGACTACTGGGGCGTGTCGCCCACGCTGGTGCGTCTGGCGACCCTCGCGGCCGCGCTCCTGCCCGGCCCGATGTGGATCGCCTACGTCGTCGCCTGGATCCTCATGCCCGCTGCGGACTGACCGCGCAGGACCCGCGTGTGGCGGCGCCCGCCGGCCCCTTGGGGGCGGCGGGCGCCGTCGCGCGTGGCGTGAGGAGAGGCCCGGGCTCAGGCGGTGTAGTTCTGGGCGGAGAGGAACCAGGCCTGCTGCTCGAGCTTGAGGGTGACGTCCTCGATGAGGCCGGAGGACATGGTGTCGGTCTCGTCGACGACCTTGTGGATGTCGCGCAGGGTGGTGACGACGGCGTTGATGGCGCCGACCTCGTAGGTGACGGCGTCGGCGACGATGGTGAGGTCGGCGGGGGCCGTCGGCAGGGTGGAGTCGGCGACGGCGTCGGGGCGGCCGTCGGGGACGGCGTTGACGGCGCGCATGCGCTCGGCGATGGTGTCGGAGGCCTCGCGGGCGATGGCGACGACCTCGTCGAGGCCCAGGTGGATGTCGCGGAAGCTGGGGCCGACGACGTTCCAGTGGATCTGCTTGGTGACGAGGGAGAGCGCGGTGACGTCCACGAGGGCGCGCTGGAGGGCGTCGGCGAGCTCGGGGGTGGCGGTGAAGGAGGGCAGGGCGGCAGGAGCGGAGACAGCGTTCATCATGTTTCCTATGATAACAGGTTCACCGATTAGAGTCACTGACTTATGTGGGGCGGGCCCCGCTCAGGCCCGCTCCCCCTGCTGCTCAGCGATCTGCCTGCGCACCTCGTCCATGTCCAGCTCGCGCGCCTGGGTGATGAGCGCGTCGAGGGCCTTCGCCGGCAGGGCGCCCGCCTCGCGGTAGACGAGCACGTCGTCGCGGAAGACCATGAGGGTCGGGATGGAGGAGATGCCCAGGGCGGCGGCCAGGCCCTGCTCGGCCTCGGTGTCCACCTTCGCGAAGGTCAGGTCCGGGTTGGCCTCGGAGGCCTTCTCGAAGATCGGGGAGAAGCGCCGGCACGGGCCGCACCAGGAGGCCCAGAAGTCCACGAGGGTGATGCCTTCGCCGCGGACGGTCTCGTTGAACTGCTCGCCGGTGATGTTGACGGTGGCCATGGGTTCCCCTTCTCGGGCGTCGGTCGGATGCGAGGTGCAACGGTGCGGGCGGACCGGCTATTCCGGCCCGCCCGCACCCGTCAGCACGGGTCCCGCGGTCCCAGCGCCCGTCAGGCGCGCGCGGAGCGCAGCTCGGCCGCCACGAGCTCGGCGATCTCGACCGCGTTGAGCGCCGCGCCCTTGCGCAGGTTGTCGCCGACGGCGAAGAAGGAGATGCCGTGGCCCTCGTCGTAGGCCTGGTCCGCCCGCACCCGTCCCACGAGGGTGCCGTCACGGCCGGCGCCCTTGAGGGGGGTGGGCACGTCGTCGTAGGTGACGCCGGGGGCGGTGCGCAGCAGCTCGACGGCGCGCTCGGCGCTGATCTCCCGCTCGAACTCGGCCGACACGCTCACGCCGTGGCCGGAGAAGACCGGGATGCGCACGCAGGTGCCGGAGACCTTGAGGCCCGGGATCGAGAGGATCTTGCGGGACTCGTTGCGCAGCTTCTGCTCCTCGTCGGTCTCGCCCGAGCCGTCGCCGGCGTCAGCGCCCGCCCACGCGACCGCGTTGAAGGCGATGGTGTCCACGTAGACGCCCGGGGCGGGGAAGTCCACAGCGCGCCCGTCCAGGGCCAGGGCCTCGATGTCCTTGTCGGCGACGGCGCGCACCTGGCCGGCGAGCTCGGCGACGCCGGCGCGCCCGGAGCCGGAGACCGCCTGGTAGGTGGAGGCGATGAGGCGCACGAGCCCGGCCTCCTCGTGCAGGACCTTGAGGGCCGGCATGATCGCCATGGTCGTGCAGTTGGGGTTGGCGATGATGCCCTTGGGGCGGTGGGCGATGGCCTGCGGGTTGACCTCGGAGACCACCAGCGGGACCTCGGGGTCCTTGCGCCAGGCGGAGGAGTTGTCCACCACGACGGCGCCCGCGGCGGCGAAGCGGGGGGCGTGCTCCCGGGAGGCGGCGCCACCGGCGGAGAAGATGGCGACGTCGATGCCCGCGAGGTCCGCGGTGGCCACGTCCTCGACCTCGACCTTGGCGCCGCGGAACTCGACGACCTGCCCGGCGGAGCGGGCGGAGGAGAGGAAGCGCACGCGGGAGGCGGGGAAGCCGCGCTCGGCGAGCATGGCGCGCATGACACGGCCGACCTGCCCGGTCGCGCCGATGACGGCGAGGCTCACGCCGTCAGCGGGGGCGACGTACTCGTTGACACTCATATGGGGCTCCTTGGTGGTGGGTGAGGGGCCGACGGCGGTTCGGTCAGCGGCCCGTGCCGCCGTAGACGACCGCCTCGGCGGTGGAGGCGTCCAGCCCGAAGGCCGTGTGGACGGCGCGCACGGCCTCGTCCAGGACGGCGTCGTCGACGACGACGGAGATGCGGATCTCCGAGGTCGAGATCATCTGGATGTTGACCCCCGCCTCACTCAGGGCGGAGAAGAGCCGGGCCGAGACCCCCGGGTGGGAGCGCATGCCCGCGCCCACGAGGGAGAGCTTGCCGATGTTGGGGTTGAACTCGAGGGCGGCGAAGCCCAGCTCGTCCTGCGCCGCCTCCAGGGCCTCGCGGGCGGCGGCGGAGTCGCCGTCGGGGCAGGTGAAGGAGATGTTCGTCAGGTTGCTGCCGGAGGCGGAGACGTCCTGGACGATCATGTCGATGTTGGTCTCGGCGCCGGCGACGATGGCGAAGATGCGGGCGGCGGCACCGGGGACGTCCGGGACCCCGACCAGGGTGATCTTGTCCTGGCTGCGGTCGTGGGCGATGCCGGAGATGACAGGGGCTTCCACGTTGTTCTCCTTGGCTGAGGTGCGGGTGCGCGCCTGGGCGCGCGTGGCGATGGCGGTCTGGTGGGCCTCGTCCACGAGGGTGGCGCTGGGCTGCTCGGCGCCCTCGGGGGCGACGACGGTGCCGGTGACGGCGTCGACGGTGGCCACGCCCAGGGCGGAGAGGCTGCGTGCGGGCCTGCGGCCCCCGCGCTCGGCCGGGTGGTCCTCGGGGTCGTCGTCGAGGACCTTGTCGAGGTGCGCGGCGACAGCGGGGATGGCCGGACGGTCCTCGCGGGAGCCGTCGACGATCCAGGTGCCGGTCTTGTCCGAGAAGGAGGAGCGCACGTGGATCGGCACGCCGAAGCGGCGGGCGTACTCCACGGCCCGCAGGTGCAGGATCTTGGCGCCGTTGGCCGCCATCTCGAGGGTCTCCTCGCTGGTGAGGGACTCGATGCGGTGGGCGCTGGGCACGATGCGGGGGTCGGCGGAGAACAGGCCGTCGACGTCGGTGTAGATCTCGCAGACGTCCGCGTTGAGGGCAGCGGCCAGGGCGACGGCGGTGGTGTCGGAGCCGCCGCGGCCGAGCGTGGTGACGTCCTCGACCTCGTTGATGCCCTGGAAGCCGGCGACGACGGCGACGGCCCCCATCTGGATGGCGCGGGCCACGCGCTCGGGCAGGACCCCGACGATGGAGGCCTTGCCGTACTTGGAGTCGGTGAGGACGCCGGCCTGGGCGCCGGTGTAGGCGCGGGCGGGCACGCCGAGCTCGTTGATGGCCATGGCGAGCAGGCTCATGGAGATGCGCTCGCCGGCGGACAGGAGGATGTCCATCTCGCGCCCGGGGGCGTCGGAGGTCAGGGCGTCGGCCATGTCGAGCAGCTCGTCGGTGGTGTCGCCCATGGCGGAGACGACCACGACGGCGGTGTTGCCGGCCTTGCGGGTGGCGACGACGCGCTTGGCGACACGGCGCATCGCCTCGACGTCGCTCACGGACGAGCCGCCGTACTTCTGCACGACCAGGGCCATGTGGAGTGCTCCGTTCACTGGGTCCGGCCCGCGGGGCCGGCGTCGCGGACCGGGCACGCGAGGGCGGGCGGCCCACGACGGCGTGGCTACTGGCCCCAGCATACGGCCCGTCCGCTGGGCGGACCTGTGGGCTTCCCCATCCTGAGACGCCCGCCTGCGGGCGCGGGCGAGGCCAGCGAGAGACCTTTAGCGCGCGGGCAGGTGCGCCTGCCGGGAGTCCTCGGCCCCATGAGCCGCAGCCCCGGTCGAGAGCGACGATGTCTCCTCCATGCAGGCCTCTCGCCCCCGGGTCCTGGACCTTTTCCAGGACCTTCCGGAAGTACGTCCACTCGCAGGACAAAGCCCCGCGGTGCCTAACTGGCCGAAGCCAGACAGAGGACGGTTACCGCGGGGCGATGTTCCTAAAATAGCAGATATGACTGAAGACGCGACCTCACTCGACGCTGCTCAAGCAGCGCGGTGGCTGAGCACGCCAAGGTACCGTCGCTACCTCAGCGTCGCGAGCGGAGACCACGCCCTGGCGATGGAGACATACCTGTGGAACTCACGGGTCGCAGCCGCCGGGATCGTGGACGTCGGGCATCTGGAAGTCGCCCTGCGCAACGCCTATGACCGCGAGCTCATACGACGGGTTCCCGGACTGGGCCATCGACTCGCAATCGCCGCTGTTCCATCTGGAACAGGGTGTTCAGCGTGCCCGCACCCAGCAGCGCCGTCGCAATCAGGTGAGCCTGGCCCGGATCACCGATGCCAAACGCGGGCTGAGCTCGGCACCGACGCACGCTGAGGTCGTGGCCGCTCTGACCTTCGGTTTCTGGTCGAACCTGACCGTGGGCGAACGGACGCCGACCCTGTGGAACCCGATGCTGCACCGGGCATTCCCCAAGGGAACCGGGCGAGCGAAGGTGCATGACCTGGTGGCCCGGGTGGTGAGGTTCCGCAACAGGCTGGCGCACAATGAGCCGGTGTTCTCCACCCGCACCGGCCTGGAAGATCGTCTGGTTGAGGTGCAGGAGCTGTTCGAGTTGATCGACCCAGACGCCTACGCCTGTGTCGCCGCGCACTCGACACTCAATGCCTCGATCGACTCGTGCCCGATATCAGGACTGACGACCGCGACCGGCCTGCACTGAGCACATCACAGACCGCGTGCTGGCCCGATGAGGCATCGCACCCTCTCTCGCGGCGCGGGTGGCCTGGTCGAGGCGTGTCTGACGCCGCCCGGCTACGGGCGCGTGCGCTGCGTCGAGCCGCGCACGACCAGGCGGTGCCCGACGGTCTGCTCGGTCCTCTCGACGCCCTCACCGCGCACGAGGGAGACCAGGCCCCTCACCGCGCCCCGGGCGATGCCCTCCTTGTCCGGCGAGATGACGGTCAGCGGCGGCGCGGTGTAGCTCGTGGCCGCGGTGTCGTCCCAGCCGGTCAGCAGCAGGTCCTCGGGCACGCGCACCCCCAGCTCCCAGCAGGCGCGCATGACCCCCAGGGCCACGAGGTCGTTCATGCAGTAGACGGCGTCGGGCAGGCGCCCGGCGTCCCTGGCCGCCTCCAGCACCGACCTCACGGCGGCGTAGCCGCCCTCGAGGGTCCACGGCGAGACCTCGTACTGGGTCCAGGCCGACTCCGGCACGCCCCGCTCGCGCAGCCCGTCCACGAAGCCGGTGAGGCGGCGGTGGCCGGCGGAGGCGGTGATCGCCGTCGCGCTCGAGCCGACCACCCAGAAGGAGCGGGCCCCCTGGTCGTGCAGGTGCGCGGCCACCTCAGCGGCGGCCTGGGCGTTGTCGATGGACAGGTGGAGCATGTCGAGCCCGGACAGCCGCTCGCCCAGGAGCACGATCGGCAGGTCGACGCCGAGCCCGGTGAGGTCGTCACCGCTGATCGCCAGGGCCGAGAGGATGACGCCGTCGACCAGTGAGGCGTTGAGCTCGCGGAGGATCCTGCGCTCGGCGGCCTCGTCGGCCCCGGTCTCCAGCACGAGCATCCGGTAGCCGAGGGCGTCCGCCTCGGAGCGGATGAGGTGGGCGAGCTCGGCGTAGTAGGGCCACTGGAGCAGGGGCATGACGACGCCGATCGTGTCGGTGCGCCCCTGCCTGAGGCTGCGCGCCGCCAGGTTCGGCTTGTAGCCCAGCTCGCGGATCGCCCGCTCGACCCTCTCTCGGGTCCCGGGCGAGACCCGCACCGTCCCGGACAGGACGTTGGACACGGTGCGCTGGGAGACATGAGCCCGGGCCGCGACGTCGAACATGTTGGGCGGCTTGACAGCCTCGTCAGCCACGAGAACCACCTCCGGGGACGACGTCGGGTGCGGTCCCACGGTACCCAGGACCGCGGGACCGCACCCGACGAACAGCGGCGAGGGGTCAGATGACCCGGGTCACCTGAGCTCGGCCTCCGTGGCGGCCTGCAGCTCGGCCAGGGCGTCGTCGACGCTGGTGCCCGTGAGCCAGGAGGCCTCCAGCTTCTCCTGCACGAGGTCACCGATGGCGGGCCACTCCACCAGGCGCGGCTGCATGTGGCCGTAGGTGGTGGCGGTCAGGACGTACTGCTCGCGGTGCGGCGCGGCCAGGTAGGCCTCGGACTCGATGGCGGAGACGCTGGAGGCCATGTGGCCGGTCGCGATCGCCCAGTCCCCCGTGTGCTGGTACAGGAAGCTCGCGAACTCGAAGGCCGCGCGGTACTGGACGGGGTCGCCGTCGTCCTGGACGGGCACCGCCCAGACGTGGGAGTTGGCCCAGGAGGCGTGGTGCTCGAAGAGCTGCGGGGCGTCGGTCACCTCGTAGTGGAAGGGGGCCTCGAGGGTGTACTGGTTGACGGCCCACACGCCGTTGAACATGATGCCGGCCTCACCGTTGAGGAAGGCCTGGGCGGAGGCGTCGTAGTCGTGCTGGGGCGTGGTGTAGCCCTTGTCGACCAGGTCGTTGATGAGCTGCAGCGCGTTGGTCGAGGCCTCGGAGGTCATCGAGGCGGTCCGGGCCTCGGCGTCGATGAAGTCCTCGCCCTGCTGCCAGATGAGAGACATCCACAGGCGTCCACCCATGGGGTCGTTGGACAGCGCGATGTCGATGTAGGGCTTGCCGGTGGCCGTGGTGAACTTCTCGGCGTCGGCCATGAAGGCCTCGACGCTGGTCGGCATCGTGTAGGTGCCGTCCGCGTTGGTCAGCCCCGCCTGCTCGAGGAGGTCCATGTTGAGGTGGGAGATGACGGCGTGGGTGTCGAAGGGGATGGCGGAGGCCACGCCGTCGTAGGTGATGGCCTCGCTGGCCGGGTCGGTGGCGTCCGTCAGGTCGATGCCCATCCCCTCGGGCACGGGCACGAGCATGCCGCGGGAGGCGTAGTCGGGGAGGTTGGAGCCGTGCATGACGGCGACGTCGGGGCGGTCGCTCGAGGCGAGGGCGGCGTTGAGGCCGTCGTAGTAGGAGTGCCAGGCGGCACCTCCCAGGCGCTCGACGGTGATGCCCCACTGGTTCTCGGCGTTGAACTTGTTGGTGAGGATCTGGATGGCCTCGCACTCGGTGGTCGCCAGGGACACGTCGGTGACGCCCGCCGTGGTCTCCTCGCAGTCGCCGAAGAAGCGGGACATCGTGATGGTGGTGTCCTGCAGCTGCTCGTCGGTGACGGCGGCGATCTGCTCAGCCAGGGCCGCGGTGTCGACCGCGGCCCCTCCTGAGCCGCCTGAGCCTCCCGATCCGCCGGACAAGCCGCAGGCGGTGAGGGCGAGTGACGCCGCGCCCAGCAGGGCGAGGACGGTCATGGGGCGTGTGCGCTTCATGGGGGTTCCTTTCGTGGGGCCGACGGCGTTGTCGGCTGGGGAGGGACGGTGGGGGCGGGGCTACTTGTCCCCGCTGGTCATGGAGATGCCGCGGATGAGGTGCTTCTGGAAGACGACGAAGAGGATGAGCAGGGGCAGGGCGCCGGTGACGCCCCGCGCCATGAGTGAGCCGAGCTCGGTGGCCTGGGCGAAGTTGCCCTGGAGCGAGGCGAGGCCGGTGGTGATGGTGAACATCTCGGGCCGCGTGGCGGAGACCAGGGGCCAGAGGTAGTCGTTCCAGGACTGGACGAAGGTGAAGGTCGCCAGGGCCAGGAGCGAGGGCCGCGCGAGCGGCAGCATGATCGAGAAGAAGATCCGCCAGGCGGAGGCGCCGTCCACGCGGGCGGCCTCCTCGATCTCATCGGGAACCTGCCCGAAGAACTGGGTCATGATGAAGACGCCGAGGGGGAAGGCCAGGCGCGGCAGGATGAGGCCGGCGTAGGTGTTGTGCAGGCCCATGTCCTCGAACATCATGAACAGGGGGATGAACATGGCCTCCTTGGGCACCATCATGCCGGCGAGGGTGAGGGCGTAGACCGCGAGCCGGCCGGGGAAGGACAGCTTGGCGAAGGCGTAGCCCGCACAGGCGCAGATGATGACGGTGACCAGGGTGGTGAGGAGCGTGACGACGACGGAGTTGACGAACCACTGCGAGGTCAGGCCCACCCGGAAGACGCCGACGTAGTTCTCGAGGGTGAGGTCCTGGGGCAGGAGCGTCTGGGACCTGAGCTTGAGGGCGCTGTTGCTGCTCAGGGACAGCGACAGGACCCAGATGAGCGGCAGGACCCAGATGGCGACGACGGCGAGCATGCCGCCGTGGTAGGCGACGGCCGCGATCCTGCTGCGGCCCGCGCCCCGGGGCGCGCGGACGGTCCTGGTGGTCTCGGCGGTCGTGGCAGTGGTCATCTCAGCCCTTCCTCTGGCGGGACATGAGGAACTGGATGAGGGAGACCCCCACCATGAGGACGAAGAGGAACAGGGACACCGCTGAGGCGTACCCCAGGTCCTTGTCCCGGAACCCGGTCTGGTAGATGTAGCGCACGAGCACATCGGTGGTGCCTGCGGGGCCGCCGGAGGTCATGATGTTGACCTGCCCGAAGATCTGGAACGAGGCGATCACCTGGGTGACGACGACGAGCAGCGTGGCGTGACGCAGTCCCGGCAGCGTGATGTGCAGGAGCTTCTGCCAGGGGCCGGCGCCGTCGAGGGCCGCGGCCTCGTAGAGGGTGGGGTCGATGTCCTGCAGGCCGGCGCCGAAGAGGATCATGTTGAAGCCGACGGTCCACCACACGGTGGTGACGACGACGGCGCCCATGGCCAGGCCGGGGGTGGTGAGCCACTCGATGGTGCCCATGCCCAGGGCCTCGGTGAGCCGGCTGACGATGCCGCGCGAGGGGTTGAGCAGGTAGCCCCACACGAGAGTCGTCATGGACACGGGCAGCACGTAGGGCACGAAGAGCGCGGCCCGGTAGAAGCCGGTCATCCGCCCGGGACGGTTGAGCAGGAGGGCGAAGACGAGCCCGAGGCCGGCGATGAGCGGCGTCGAGACGAGCGTGAAGACGACGGTGTTCTCCAGCGCGTTCCAGAACCTCGTGTCGTACCAGGAGCCGCCGGGGCCGGGGTGGAAGCCCATGAGCACGGCGACGGCGACCAGTGAGGTGATGAGGAGGACCTCGCCCGCCCGCAGCCGCCTGCCCCTCCAGGCCCAGGCGCCCACGGCCGCGGCGACGAGCAGGAGCAGCAGGCGCAGGACCCAGCGGTGGCCGGCGCTCCAGATGATGCCGGTGCCGCCGAGCATCGTCGTGTAGTTGCGCAGGCCCACGTAGTCGCGGACGCTGCCGAGCAGGTCCCAGTCGAACAGGCTCATGAGCCCGGCCTGGAGGACCGGGTAGAGGAGGAAGAGCACGTAGACGAGCGCGAAGGGCAGGACGAAGGAGAGGTTCGTCCCCCACCGCAGGACCTTGGCCCGGGTACGGCGGCGTGTCACCGGGCGGCTCATCGCGGCTGCCCCGTGTCGAGGGCGGGGACCTCGGTGATCGCCCGGGGCCTGAGGTGGGTGCGGAAGGCGCGGGCGCCGCGGGTGAGGAGGTCGCGGGTGCGGGCCTCGCCCAGCTTGAGGGTGCGGTCGGCGTGGCACAGGCCGTTGGTCTCCTGGGCGGTGTCGGTCAGCTGGGTGTAGCACCAGCCGGACAGCAGCGGGGAGGCGTAGAGGGAGTCGAGGAGGCTGCCGACGACCTCCTCGTACTCCTCGGTGGTGGAGACGACGGCGTAGCCCCAGGACCCGGCGTCGGCAGTGGCCAGGGAGATGCCTCCGAACTCCGAGACCATGACGGGTCGCCGGCCGTCCCAGTCCTGGTCGAGCAGGATCCGCCGGCCCTGGGGCCCGGCGCCGGTGAGGGTGCGGGCCAGGGAGTCGTCGTCGGCGTAGTTGGCGCGCAGCTCCTCGGGGTGGGTGCCGTAGTCGTGGACGGTGACGATGTCGGTACCACGCTGCTCCCAGCCGTCGTTGGCGATGACGGGCCGGGTGGGGTCGAGGGCGCGGGTGAGGCTGACGACGGAGTCGACGAAGGCCTGCTGGGCGGGGTCGGTGGCGATGAGGGGCACGCCCCAGCTCTCGTTGAAGGGGACCCACACGACGACGCTGGGGTGGCCGGCGCAGTCCTCGACGGTGCGGGCCCACTCGGCGGTGAGCATGGCGACGGCGCGGTGGGAGAAGGCGTAGGCGGCCGGGTACTCGGCCCAGACCATCATGCCGAGGCGGTCCGCCCAGGCGAGGTAGCGCAGGTCGGGGGTGCGCTGGTGGGCGCGCAGGGTGTTGAGGCCGAGCCTTCTGGCCAGGGCGATGTCCTCGCGCAGCGCCTCGTTGCTGGGCGGGGTGAAGGCGCTGTCCTCCCAGTAGCCCTGGTCGAGGACCGCCCGCACGTAGACCGGCTCGTGATTGAGGCAGAGGTAGCCGTTGGAGGTGGTGACCTCCCGCAGTCCGGTGTAGGAGACGACCTCGTCACTGCGGGTACGGTCGCCGTCGGTCTCGGTGAGGCTGATGCGGGCCTCGACGAGGTGGGGCTGGGAGGGGGTCCACAGCAGGCCCGGCCACTCCATGCGGTTGAGCAGCGCCGGGACGTGGATGGTGACGGTGGCCTCCTGGGCGAGGCAGGCGGTGGTGGCGGTGCCGAGGGGCTCGCCGTCGTGACTGAGGGTGACGGTCACGCTGGTGCCGGGACGGGGGGCGCGGGTGAGGGCCAGCCGGGCGGAGACCTGTGCCTGCCCGAGGTCGGTCTGCCAGGTCAGGGCGGTGACGGCGAGGGCCGGGCGGCGCTCCATCCAGACCTCGCGCCAGATGCCGGTGGAGCGCTGGTACCAGATGCCGTGGGGGCTCTCGCGCCACTCCTGCTTGCCACGTGGCTGCTCGACGTCGCTGCGCGGGTCCTCGGCACGGACGACGAGCTCCAGCCCCTCGGGGGTGAGGGCCTCGGTGACGTCGACCTCGAAGCGGGAGTACCCGCCGACGTGGTGGGCGAGGTGCTGGCCGTTGCCCCAGACGTCGGCGGTGTGGTCCACGCCCTCGAAGGTGAGGACGAGGCGCTCGCCGTCGGCCTCGGGAAGGGAGGCGAGCTCGTCGGGGGTGACGGTGCGCCGGTACCAGACGACCTCGGTGTCGTAGCCGGGTCCGGGGAGCCCGGACCTCTCGGTGCCGGGCGGGAAGGGGACGGTGATGGTGTCGGGGAAGAGGGTGCCGGGGGCGTGCCAGGACTCGCGTGTGCCGACGCGGTGGGGGTCAGCGCAGAAGCCCCAGGGACCGGCGAGGCTGAGCCAGCTCTCGCGGCAGATGAGCGGGCGCGGGTAGCCGGCCGTGAGCCACGCTGCGGAGTCGCCGTTGATTCGCATGCCCACAGTATGGCGACCTGCCTCACATTTTGCAAACGTAGCAATCGTTGTGGTGCCATCGCCGGGGATCCCGGACTCCCGACGGCCCGGGTGGGCGGGTCGAGAGCGGCACTACTCGTCGACGCGGCGGCGTCCCTCGAAGGCGCGGCCGAGGGTGACCTCGTCGGCGTACTCGAGGTCGCTGCCCACCGGCAGGCCGGAGGCGAGGCGGGAGACGGGAACGTCCATGGTGCGCAGCACGCGGGTGAGGTAGGCGGCCGTGGCCTCCCCGACGACGTCGGGGTCCGTGGCCAGGATGACCTCGCCGACCTCCCCGCCCAGGCGGGCGAAGAGCTCGCGCACGCGCAGGTCGTCGGGGCCGACGCCGTTGATGGGGTCGATGGCCCCGCCGAGGACGTGGTAGAGGCCCCGGTACTCGCGAGTGCGCTCGATGGCGACGACGTCCTTGGGCTCCTCGACCACGCAGATGACGCGCTGGTCGCGGCGCGGGTCGGCGCAGATGGTGCACTGCTCGGCCTCGGCGATGTTGCCGCAGGTGGTGCAGAAGCGCACCCGCGCCTTGACGGCGCGCAGGGCGTCGATGAGGCGCTCGACGCTGGCGGTGTCGGAGGCGAGGATGTGGAAGGCCATCCGCTGGGCGGACTTGGGGCCGATGCCGGGGAGCTCCCCGAGCTCGTCGATGAGGTCCTGGACGGCACCTTCGTAGACGGCGGGCATGGGTCAGGATCCTTCCGGTCCGCGGTCGGTGATGACGACCTCCTCCAGGACGGTGGCGCCGAGCAGGCGCTTGACGACCTCGAGGCCGACGACGCCGGCCTCCTCGGCGTCCTCGTCGTCCTCACTGATGACGTCGTCCTCGAGCCTGACGACCGGGCGCACCTGGGCGGCGCCGGGGGGTGGTGCCTCGCCCCGGGCGGCGGCGCGGGCGGCGGCCATGGCGGCGCTGACCGAGGCGCTGGGCGGGGCCCATGAGTCCTCGGTGGAGGCCTCGAAGGGGGCGGGCTCATCGGGCAGGGGGATGCCGTCGGAGAAGTAGCCGTCGTCGGCTGCGGGGCGCTGCGGGACCGGGCCGGCCGGACCGGGGGCCGCCGGAGCCGGCTCCACGGCGCCAGAGGTCTCCGCGTCGGGGGTCACGGCGTCGGGAGCCGCAGTGCTCGAGGCCGAGGGGGCAGGGGCTGCCGGGCCGGTGCCGGGGCCCGCGGAGCCGGTGAGGGTACGGCTCGAGGGGTCCGGGCCGAGGGCGCCCGCAGGTCCGACAGGGGTGGAGCCGTCGGGCTCGCCAGGGGCCGGCCCGACAGGGCCGTGGGCGCGTTCGGCCGGCTCCGAGGGCGAGGGGGCGCTGGTGGGCCCGGGGGCCGTCTGGCGCTGCGGAGCGGACGACGAGGCCCTGCCGGGGATCTCCGGCAGGGCGTGGAGGCGGTGGACGGTGGCCAGGGGAGCGTCGTCCACCTCGGCGGGCGCCCCGGCGCCGGGCGCGGGCCGGGCGGGGCCGGCCTGGGGCGGGGCCCCTGAGGGCGCGCCCACAGCCCGGTCCTGCTCGTCGGGGACCGGGGAGGGGTGCGGCCTGCGGGCCTGGCCGATGGGGGCGACCTCGCCCCAGCCGACGGGCTCAGGTTCAGGTGCGGAGGAGGGTGCCGCCTCGGGGGCGGGCGCCCGCCCCGGCGAGGAGGAGGCGGGGGACGTCGTCGGGGTGGGCGCGGGTGCGGCGGCCGGAGCCGCCGTCGGGGTCGGCCCGGACGCAGCCGCCTGGACCGCCGCGGAGGAGGGCGCGATCACCTGAGGCGCGGGTCCCGCGGGCGCTCGCGGGGCGCGTGAGGCTCCCACCCCCCCGGGGGCGCCGGGGCCTCCCGCGGGGACCGGCCCGCCGGGACCATCCGGCCCGCCGGGACCTCCTGGCCCTCCTGGGCCTCCGAGGAGGACGGCCTCGACCTGGACCTGGAGGCCGAGTGCCTGGTGGAGCGCCTGGGCGACGACGGGGGCGTGTCCGTGGCTGAAGGCGTTGACGAGCCCCGGCGACCTGAACAGGACGCGGAAGACGCCCGCCTCGACGTCACCGGGCTGGGCGTGCGGCTCGACGAGGGCCCAGGTGGCGCGCCGCTCGCGCTTGATGGCCTCGAGGACCTCGCCCCACCGGGTGCGGATCATCTCCCCGTCGGCTCCGGCGGTGCCGGAGGCCTGCTGCGCCGTCCCCGGCTGGATCTCCTCGTCGGCACCGGGTGCGGACTGCGGCGTCGCGGTAGGCGGGGCCGCCGCGGCGGAGGCCTCGCCGGCCGGGTGGGGCACGGCCGTCTCGGGCGCGCCCAGGGCGCGCGCCGGGGGGGCGTCGGGATACTCAGAGGGCGCAGAGGGCGCCGTCGTGCCCGGCTGGGCCGGGGGCGCCGCCTCAGGCGCGACAGGCGCGTCGGGCCCTGAGGGCGCCGGGGACGCGGCCGGAGCGGGTTGGCCGGAGCCCGTCGGCTGCGTCGCCGCACCGTCGTCACCACCGGAGGCGCGACGGGCGATGGCGGCGGCCAGGGCGCGCGGGTCCTGCGCCGCAGGCACGGCCTGCGGCGCGACCCCGGGCTGCACCGCCGCCGGGGCACCGGCAGCGCCCTGGGGCACGGGCCCCGGCTGTGAGCGCTGGGGCACCAGCAGGCGCGCCATGAGCAGCTCGAGCTGGAGGCGCGGGGAGGTGGCCCCCACCATCTGGGTCAGGGCCTGGGCGGTGAGGTCCGCGTAGCGCGAGAGCGTGGCGGAGCCGATCGTGCGCGCCTGGACCTCCATGCGCTCGAGCTCGTCCGAGGGCAGGGACCCGAGAGCGGGCCCGGCCTCCGCCCCGGCGAGCGCGATGACGAGCAGGTCCCGCAGCCGCTGGAGAAGGTCCTCGACGAAGCGACGGGGGTCGTGCCCGGAGGCGATGACACGGTCCACCACGCGGAAGACGCCCGCGCCGGAGGCGGCCGCGATGGAGTCCACGCACTGGTCGAGCATCGTCGTGTCCGTGTAGCCCAGCAGGGCGACGGCCCTCTGGTAGTCGACCTCGCCGTCGACGGCGCCGCCGATGAGCTGGTCCATGACCGAGAGCGTGTCGCGCACGCTCCCGCCGCCTGCCCGGGTGACGAGCGGGAACACCCCCGGCCCCACCGCGACGCCCTCCGAGTGGCAGAGCTGGCCGAGGTAGGTCTCCAGGGTGTCCGGTGGGACGAGGCGGAAGGGGTAGTGGTGGGTGCGCGAGCGGATGGTGCCGATGACCTTCTCCGGCTCGGTGGTGGCGAAGATGAACTTCACGTGCGCCGGGGGCTCCTCGACGAGCTTGAGCAGGGCGTTGAAGCCCTGCGGCGTGACCATGTGGGCCTCGTCGAGGATGAAGATCTTGAAGCGGTCCCGGGCGGGGGCGAAGACCGCGCGCTCGCGCAGGTCGCGGGCGTCGTCGACGCCGTTGTGGCTGGCGGCGTCGATCTCGACGACGTCGAGGCTGCCGGGGCCGCCGGTGGCCAGGTCCCGGCAGGAGGGGCACACCCCGCAGGGGGTGTCCGTGGGGAACTGCTCGCAGTTGAGGCAGCGGGCGAGGATGCGGGCGCTCGTCGTCTTGCCGCAGCCGCGCGGGCCGGAGAAGAGGTAGGCGTGGGTGACGCGGTCACCGCACAGTGCCGCCATGAGGGGGGCGGTCACGTGCTCCTGCCCGATGACGTCCTGAAAGGTGTCCGGGCGGTAGCGGCGGTACAGAGCGGTGGTCACGGTCCGACTCTAAACGGGAGCACCGACACGATGCGACGGCCGAAGCGGGCCCGCGGCGGGAGCGGCCCCGCGGCGGCGCCCTCGCCAGCACCCCCCGGTCACGTGAGGACCCCCCGTGCACCCGCCAGAGCCCGCTTACCCTTGCTACCTTCCGGTCCTGGGGGGATTCACTGGATGACGCCGCACGAGGGGCCGCGAGCGAGTGTACCCGACGTCCGGCCCGCCCCGGCGCCCGGCCCCGCGGGTCGGCGCGGCCGTGACCGATGCCACCGGCCTCGGCTCCCCACCGGCTGGCACCACGGGGCGCGGGTCGCATATAGTCCATTCCCGTTGCACGGGATCCGTCGCGGTCACGTCAGCGCCTGGAGGATTCGCCTAGTGGCCTATGGCGCACGCTTGGAAAGCGTGTTGGGTGCAAGCCCTCGGGGGTTCGAATCCCCCATCCTCCGCCACCGGTTCAAGGCCCGCAGTTTTCCCCAGAATCCTGCGGGTCTTCTTTTTTCGTCACCAGGGTTGGACCCCACCTAAGACCCTGCCAGCCCCAGCTGCGCCCCACCACCCCTTGTACCGCCCCCTTGACACAAGACCGCATCGCCCCCACTCTTGTACCATCAACTCAGTACAAGAGGTGGTTGCCATGTTCCTGCCGATGCTCGCCGTCGTCCTCACCGTCCTGTTCCTGCTCACCTTCCTGCCCATCGCCCTCACCCGCGCCGCCCGCGCCGCCCACGCCCCCAGCACGCCGCCCGCCCTCGCCGACGCCGACCGCTACTCGCGGCGCAGCACCGCCCTGGCCGTCCTCACCGGGCTCGGCGCCGCCGTCGCCGTCGCCCTCGTCTGGGCCCTGGCCGAGCGGGCCTACATGTACACCGCCCTCGCGCACACGATCACCGACGCCGCCACCAGGCCCGACGACGGCGAGCTCATCATCGGCCAGCTCCCGCCCCTGCTCGACCTCGGTCTCGTCCTCGCCCCCAGCGTCATGGGCGTCGTCGGCCTCCTGGTCCTCCTCCTGCGCGAGCGCCGCAGCCCCCTCGTGACGACGCCGACGCGCACCGCCTCACTGACACCTCGACGTCCCCGCGACTATGTCTCGCTCCCCTTCGCCGTCGTCGCCGTCCTCGCCCTGGTCCTGCTCACCTCCCTCCTCGTCATCGGCACCCTCACGGCCGACGCCACCGGCACGGCCCACACCTGGGAGGGGACGTGGCACAGCGCCAGCGGCCCCGTCCAGGCCACCAGCACCCGCACCCCCTGGCCCGGCTGGGTCTACTCCGTGCCCATCCTGCTGCTCACCGTTGCCCAGCTCGTCCTGGCCACCACCGCCCTGCGCGACACCGCCGCCCGCGGCCAGCTGACCTCCTGGGCCGACGACGCCCCCGACACCGACCTCGACGCCGCCCTGCGCCGCCGCAGCGCGGACGCCGTCGTCGGGCTCCTCATCATCGCCGTGTCCCTGCCGACCATCGCGGCGGGTCTGACCATGGCGCCCATCGCGGGCGACGCCCTGGGCTCCTACCCGATGCTCGGCCGCGAGTACCTGGCCCTGGGGGTGTGGGCCCTGGCCTGCGCCGGCCTGGCGCTGCTCGCCCTGGGAGCCGGGACCGCCCTCATGCTGCGGCGCCCGGCCGTCATCCGCGAGCGCCTGGCCCTCGACGCACCGCTCGTCACCGCACCGCACAGCTCCGCGCCCGCCGCTACGGCGCCCGAGGGCGGCGAGCAGTCATGAGCCCGACGTCGATCACCCTGGACACGGCGGACCCGACCCCGCCCTTCGAGCAGGTCCGCCGCCAGGTCGCCGCCCTCATCTCCTCCGGAGCGCTGGAGGAGGGCTCGCGCCTGCCGACGGTGCGCCAGCTGGCGGGTGACCTGCGCGTCGCCCCAGGCACGGTGGCGCGCGCCTACAAGGAGCTCGAGTCCGCGGGGCTCGTCGTCACGCGCCGGGGCGCGGGGACCTGCGTCGCGTCCGGACGGACGCTGCCGCCGGAGCGGCGCCGTGAGCGCCTTGAGGAGCTGGCCCGCCAGTACGTCACGGCCGCCCGCCGCCTGGGGGCCGACGACGCGGCGCTGCGCGGCGCCGTCGAGACCGCGCTGTGACCGCCTTGTGACCGTATCTCCCATGGTGGACCGCACATCTCATGGGTACCGCGCCCCATGGCGCATCCCGGGTTCCTTTGAGACTCTTGCACCATGCGAAAGATCACCCACGCTCTTGCTGTTCCCTTCGCCCTCCTTCTCGCCGTCGGCCTCACCGCCTGTGGTGACCAGGTTCCCGTCTCGTCCTCGGACGACACCGCCGTGACCACCGCCGCCGAGGAGACCCCGGCCGCCGACCGCGAGGTGGAGTCGGAGACCGACTCCGTCATGAAGCTCCAGGTCGGCGACTGCTTCAACTACGACGACTCCGAGTCCACCGTCTCCGAGGTCGACTTCGTCTCCTGCGACGACCCGCACCAGTTCGAGGTCTACAACAACTCCGACATCGACGACTCCGTCCACTCCACCGTCCCCGTCGGTGACGCCCTGGACGAGGAGATCTACAACGCCTGCTTCGACGCCTTCGAGATGTACGTCGGCATCCCCCTCTCCGACTCCTCCTACGACGTCCAGTCCCTGCAGCCGACCGTCTCCTCCTGGGCCCACGGCGACCGCACCATCAACTGCCTCATCACCAGCCAGGACGGCACCGAGCTGGTCGGCTCCGCCCGCGGCACCAGCAAGTGACCGCGCCAGCACCCCACCACTGATCCCACCGACGCCGTCGGCCCACCCCCTCGGGGGACACGGGCCGGCGGCGTCCGCGTGCCCGGGGCGTCACCCGGCTGCTCCGGCGGCGCCCCGACGGCGACACACGGGCCCTGTCGCGCACCACCTGCCGTTACGATGGGCGGGTGATCTTCAAGGCCGTCGGTGACCGTGCGCCCTACCCCGAGCACGGGGTGACGCAGCAGCGCGTCTGGTCGACGATCGCCCCCCGGCAGATCCGCCTGGACCTCCTGACGACCACCCGCGCCACCCTCGACCTGCGCAACCTCCTCGACGACGACTCCACCTTCTTCGGCGACCTGTTCGCGCACGTCGTGTCCTGGAACGGTGAGCTGTACCTCGAGACCGGCCTGCACCGGGCCCTGCGCGCGGCGCTCCAGGGCCGCACGCTCATCCACGCACGCGTCCTCACGCTCGACCCCGCCGGCCGCCCGCTGCTGGCCCCGCCGCCGCCCGGCGCCTGAGGTCTCCTGCCCGCCCGGACGGCGAGTCCACTACTGTGAGCGCGTGAGCCCCGCGAGCCCCCTGTCCGAGTACCGTCGTCGTCTGCAGCACCGGCAGACCACCGTCATCGGCGGCCTCATCGTCGCCATGGTCCTCACGACGGCGGTGTGCCTGGCGGTGTGGACCGGGATGGTCCCCGCCCCCTACGAGCCCGGCTTCTCCTCCGCCCCCGAGGAGACCGCCCCCCTGGTCCGGGTGTGCCCGCCCGCCGAGGCCGTCACCGCGCAGGTCACCGCGGTCCCGGTCAACGTCTTCAACGGCACCGAGACACCGGGCCTGGCCAAGGGCGTCGCGGACGCCCTGGCGCAGGCCGGCCTGGCGGTCGGCATGGTGGCGGACTGGCACCTGGGCTCCTACAGCGGCAACGTCCTGCTCACCACCTCCGAGGCCGGCCTGGCCAACGCCTACACCCTCGCGCAGGCCTTCACCGGGGACGTGTCCATCACCCTGGACGAGGTGCAGGACCCGGCCGACACCACCGTCAACGTCGTCCTGGGCTCCCAGTACCAGCAGGGGGTGCGGGCCGCCGCGGAGATCGGCCAGATCCAGGCGGACCAGCCCATCACCGCGCCCGAGGGGTGCCTGGCCCCCACCGAGGCGTCCGGGACAGGCGGGGCCACGCCGTCGGAGTAAGGGTCCTCGCACGCACGCAGAGGCGGCCCGCACCCTGCTCGGGTGCGGGCCGCCTGCGTGTGGACGTGCGTGCGGGCTCGCCCGGCGCGTCAACGCTGCTGACGGGCTCGGCTGGAGTAGGCCGGGCCCTCGAGGTCCGCGCCGGCCGGGGCGGAGGCCGGGGAGGCCTGCTCCAGGTTGGTGCCGCGCGCCCTCGAGACCCAGCGCATGGTGTGGTAGACGGCGATGGCCGCGATGGAGCCCAGGGCGATACCGGTGAAGGTCATGTCGCCCCAGTGCCAGGTGTAGTCGGCGATGGCCACGACCATGGCGACGGCCGCCGTGTTGAGGTTGACGGGGTCGGCGAAGTCGACGCGGTTCTGCACCCAGATGCGCACGCCGAGCATGCCGATCATGCCGTAGAGGATCGTGGCGGCGCCGCCGAGGACTCCCGCGGGGATCGTCGCGATGATCTCGCCGAACTTCGGCAGCATGGACAGGCCCAGGGCCGTGACGGCCGCGACGACGTAGGCGGCGGTGGAGTACACGCGCGTGGCCGCCATGACGCCGATGTTCTCCGCGTAGGTGGTGGTGCCGGAGCCGCCGCCGACGCCGGCGAGCGCCGTCGAGACGCCGTCGGCGAACAGGGCGCGCCCGGTGACGCCGTCGAGGTTCTCCCCGGTCATGGCGGCCACGGACTTCACGTGGCCGATGTTCTCGGCCACGAGCACGAGGACGACGGGGACGAACAGTCCCAGGAGGCTGAGGTCGAAGGACGGGGCCCGGAAGGCGGGCACGCCCACCCAGTCCGCGCCGGCGATGGCGTCGAAGTTGACCTCGCCGCGCACGCAGGCGGTGGCGTAGCCGATGAGGACGCCGATGAGGATGCTCAGGCGGCCGATGATGCCCTTGAACAGGACGGTGATGAGCAGGATCGACACGATGGTGACCATCGCCGTCACGGGCGCCGTCCTGACGTTGTTCCAGGCGCTCGGGGCGAGGTTGAAGCCGATGAGGGAGACGATGGCGCCGGTGACGATCGGCGGCATGAGCCGGTCGATCCAGGCGGTGCCGGCGAAGTGGACGACGACGCCGATGAGGGCCAGCGACAGGCCCGCGGCGATGACGCCGCCCTGCGCCAGGGAGGCCCTGGCGTCGTCGATGGGGCCGCCGCCGTCGGCCACGTAGCCGGTGACCGCCCCGATGGGGGCGATGAGGGCGAAGGACGAGCCCAGGTAGGAGGGCAGGCGCCCGCTCGTGACGGCGAGGAACAGGAGCGTGCCGAAGCCGGTGAAGAACAGGGTCGTCGAGGGGTCGAAGCCGGTGAGCAGCGGCACGAGGAAGGTCGCCCCGAACATGGCGACGACGTGCTGCACGCCGATGCCGATGGTGCGGGGCCAGGTGAGGCGCTCATGGGGAGCGACGACCTCACCGGGGGCGATCGAGCGGCCGTCGCCGTGGAGGGTCCAGCCGCGCGGGCGGCGGCTGCTGGTGGAGGAGGACACGTGGGCTCCTGTCGCGTGGGAACGGGGACCGGCACCGCGGACGAGTCAGTGAATGAGTCAGTGAACGGGTCATCGGGGCGCCGGAGCGGCAGGGCCCGGCAGAGCCCTGCCGGGTCTCCAGTCTAGGAGCCCGGGCCCCGGGTGTCGGTCCGGGATCCTCCTGGCGCAGGATGCCGTCCGCCACACGCGCCGCCATCATGGGGCCGTGAGCTCCCCGCCGACCCCGCCCTCAGGCCCGACGTCGCCCTCCTGGCAGGACCGGGAGGACCAGGGGGCCTGGACCGCGCAGCGACCGCCCTTCCCCGGCACGGAGCACCTGAGCCCGGTGGAGGTCTTCTCCGGACCCGGCTACCAGGCGCCGCGCTCGGCCACCGACCCGGTCGCCGTCGTCGCCCTCGTGCTGGGGGTGCTGTCCGTGGTGCCGGGCGTGGGCCTGCTGGCAGCTGCGGCGGGAGGCTGGGCGCTGCGCCGCCTGCGCGGCCGGTGGGCGAGCGGCCTGGGCATGGCCTGGTTCGCCGTCGTCATGGGCTGCGCGACCACGGTCGTGTGGCTGTGGGCGTGGTGGCTCTACGACGCGCTCAGGGGCTGAGGCTCACCTGACCCCGCTCGGGCCGAGTCGTTACACTGCCGGGCGTGAAGCCTTTCATCATGGTGTCGACGCGTCCCGAGATCGAGGCCGCCGAGCAGGAGTACGAGTCCTTCCGCGTCCAGGGCGGCCTGGAGCCTGGCGACCTGCACCACGTGCGCCTGGAGGAGGTCGACTTCCTCAGCGGCTTCCAGGCGGGGGACGTCTCCGGCGTCCTCATCGGCGGCAGCCCCTATGACGCCCCGACTCCCGAGACCTCCAAGACGCGCACCCAGCTGCGCGTGGAGGAGCAGGTGCGCGAGCTGCTGTCGGTCGCCCTCAGGGAGGGCGTGCCGGTGCTCGCGACCGGCTTCGGCCTCGAGGTGCTGGCCGGCTACCTGGGCGCCGGGACCTCGACGCGCTTCGCCGAGGCGCTGGGCTCCGCGGAGATCTACCTGACGGCCGAGGGCCGCCGGGACCCGCTCCTGGAGGGCATGCCGGAGGTCTTCACGGCCTTCGTCGGCCACCACGAGGGCGTCGGCCAGGTGCCCGAGGGGGCGACCCTGCTGGCCACCTCCCCGGACTGCCCGGTGCAGATGGTCCGGGTGGGTGCGAGCGTCTACGGCACGCAGTTCAACCCGGAGCTCGACGTCGACCTGTTCCTGTCGCGCCTGTCGATCTACAAGGACGCCGGCTACGGGGACCCGGGCCTCATCGACGACCTCCTGAGCCAGGCGCGTACGAGCGAGTCCGGCCACGAGGCGGGGCGCCTCATCCGCTCCTTCGTCGAGCACTTCTCCCAGGACTGACCGGGGCCGGCCCAGAGCCAACAGGGCCCACGAGCGCGCCGGTCCCGTCTCAGCCGATCTCGGCCAGAACGGCCTCGACGGCCTCGTGCACGACCTGCGCGGCGGGGCGGGACGGCCCGGTGCCCGCCCGGCTGGCGGCGGCGCGGTGCCCGGCCGCGCGGCGGCCCGCGGGGCCGGGGGCGGTGCCCGCACTCGTGTGGTCGACGCAGGCGAGTCCGGCCACGCGCACCCCGCGCGAGGACAGGGCCATGGCCTCGGCGACGGAGTCCATGACGACGGCGTCCACGCCGAGCCCGCGCATGATGAAGGACTCGGCCGGGGTGGGCCGGGTGGGTCCGGGGACGAGGGCGACGACGCCCGCGGCGCTCACGCCGTCGACCTGGGTGAGGCGGACGAAGAGGTCCGGGTCCCAGGCGGCGTCGAGCGGGTCGGTGGCGGTGAACAGGGGCCCGCCGGTGAGGTTGAGGTGGTCCCCGACGGCGAGGAGGTCCCCGGCCTCGGTGAGGGCGCAGGCGCGCGTGACGAGGAGGGCGGCGCGCGCCCCCGTGCCCGCGGCGATCCTCGCGAGGGCGGTCGTGCGGTGCGCCGGCCCGCCCTCGTAGGCGGCGGTGCGGCCGCGGGCGACGAGGACGCCGAGGCCGCCGCGGTCGTAGGAGTCCAGGGCGTCCTCCTGGCCGGTGCCGCCGGGGGCGCTGACGCCGGGCAGGTAGGACAGTCGCACGCGAACGTCGGGCTCGCCCCAGGCCCGGTCGATCTCGGTCAGGAGGGCGGGCTCGGCGACGACGAGGAGGTCGTGGCGGGCCCGGCCGGTGGACAGGAGGATGGAGACGCCGCCGGGGTCCTCGTCCCAGGTGCCTGCGGGCTGCACGGTCACGGCTCCTCCTCACTGCCGGCTCGTCGTCGGCTCGACTAAGGTCTGCCTGACCGAGCGTACCGAACGAGTCCGGGGTTCAGCGCCTCCGGTGTGCGCCCCGCTGGGCGGCGCCACTCAGGTCGTGCGGTCGTAGTAGACGCTGGCGGCGATGAGGGTCAGGGTCATGAGCACCGAGATGACCGGTAGGACGGAGGAGCCGGCGAGGCCCAGCAGGTAGTCGTGCACCGGCCTGTCGACGGGGACGAGGCCGGCGCCGACGGCGGAGGCGACGGCGAGCGCGAGGCAGAGCAGGAAGCTGAGGCCTGCGCTGCGGATGACGCGTGGGCGGCTGGGGATGGTGCGGTCAGGCATGGAAGATCTCCTCCACTGTGGTCCCGAAGTATCGGGCGATGGCGATGGCGAGCGGGAGAGAGGGGTCGTACTTGCCCTTCTCGATGGAGTTGACGCTCTGGCGCGAGACCCCCAGGGCCTCACCGAGCTGCGCCTGGGTGAGGCCCTGGGCCTCGCGCAGGGCGCGCACGTCGTTGTCCATCCGTTCCTCCTCGGTCAGGTGACGGTGACGCCGGGAGTCCTTTCGAACCCCGACGACATGTCTAGCGTGCTTGACATCTACGACGATGTCAAGCACGCTTTCCATGGCGGGTCCCGCTGCCGCGCCCACGAGGCCGTGCGCCGCACGTCACCCGCACGAGCGCCACGGCCGCGTAGCCTCGACCCGTGCCCACCATCACCGCCCTCATCGCCCACGCCCCCGAGCCGCAGGTCCGCGCCCTCCTGGCCCGGGTCTTCACCGAGGGCGGCTGGCGCGTCACCGAGGGCGCCGGCACCCTCGTCGTCGAGCGCGGCTCACGCGGCAAGACCCTCCTGCTCGGCGGCGCCGCCGGGGAGGACTTCTACCTGCGCCAGACGCTCACCCTCGAGCCCGGCGAGCACGACGGCGGGCCCACCACCGCCATCACCTACCCCACCTCCAGCGCCGCCATCACCCGCGGCGGCCCCTACGGCGCCGACCGAGAGATGCGCCTGCACGACGAGTTCTCCCAGCGGATCACCACCGCCCTGCGCGAGGCCGGCGTCGTGGCCGGCCTCGCCTGAGCCGTCGTCGCCCCAGGACCCCCGAGCAGCGATGACCGACCCGATCGCGCGCCTGCTCGCCGCCCCGCCCGACCTGCCGGTGGCCGCCGGGCTCGACGACCTGCGCGCCCTCCTGGACACCCACACCTGCGCCGTCGTCACCGCCCCGCCCGGCACCGGCAAGACCACCCTCGTCCCGCCGCTCGTCGCCGACGTCCTGCGCGGGCGGGGCCACGAGGGACGCGTGGTGGTCACCCAGCCGCGCCGCGTCGCCGCCCGCGCCGCCGCCTCGCGGGCCTGATCGGCGAGGAGGTCGGAGGCACCGTCGGCTACGCCGTGCGCGGCGAGCGGCGCTCCGGCCGCACCACCCGCGTCGAGGTCGTCACCGCCGGGCTCCTCCTGCGGCGCCTCCAGGCCGAGCCGGACCTGCCCGGTACCGCCGCCGTCGTCCTCGACGAGGTCCACGAGCGCTCCCTCGACTCCGACCTCCTCCTCACCCTCCTGCTCGACGCGCGCGCCCTGCGCGAGGACCTCGTCGTCGTCGCCATGTCCGCCACCCTCGACCTCACCCTCCTGCCCCGCCTCCTGGGAGCCGACGGCGACGCCCCCGTCCTCGACATCCCCTCCGCCCTGCACCCCGTCCGGGAGCAGTGGGCTCCCCCTCCCCCGGGCGTCGCCCGGCTCGCCCCGGGCGGGGTCCCGCGAGACCTCCTCGCCCACGTCACCGCCACCGCCCTCGACGCCCTCGCCCGGGAGAGCGGCGACCTCCTCGTGTTCCTTCCGGGAGCCCGGGAGTGGACGAGGTCGTCACCCGGCTGCGCGCCTCGGTGCCCGGTGGCGTCGACGTCCTGGCCCTGCACGGGCGCCTGGGCGCCGCCGCGCAGGACGCCGCCCTGGCGCCCTGCGCCCCCGGGCGGCGGCGCGTCGTCGTCTCCACCAACATCGCCGAGTCCTCGCTCACCGTGCCGGGGGTGCGCGTCGTCGTCGACGCCATGCTCACCCGCGAGCCGCGCCTGGACGTGGCCACCGGGATGAGCGGGCTCGTCACTGTCGGGGCCGCGCGCGCCAGCGGCGTGCAGCGGGCCGGCAGGGCCGGGCGCGAGGGGCCCGGCGTCGTCGTGCGCTGCTGCTCGCCCGTGGACTGGGCGCGCGCCCCGCAGGCCCCCACGCCCGAGATCCTGTCCGCGGACCTCACCGGCGCCGCGCTCGAGCTCGCCGGCTGGGGCGCGCCCGGCGGCACCGGCCTCGCCTGGATCGACCCTCCCCCGGCGCCCGCCCTCGCCGCGGCGACGGCGACCCTCGAGCGGCTGGGGCTCACGGGCCCGGACGGCGCGGTCACCGCACTGGGACGGGCCGTCGTCGGCCTGCCCGCACCCGTGCGCGAGGCCCGGGCCCTGCTGGCCGCCGCCCCCGGGCTCGGGGCGCGCCGAGCCGCGGAGGCGACCGCCCTGCTC
>NZ_JACJVC010000021.1 GCF_023369555.1 Actinomyces sp. AC-20-1
GCCGGGGAGGACGGTACCCGGCCCGCCGACTCCGGGGCCCGGCCCTCGCAGACGGCCACGAGCGGGCACCACCCGCCCGCCCCACCGCCTCCGCCGACGCCCGAGGACCTCGCCGCCGCCCAGGAGCCGGTCCTCGGCCGCCTGCTCGTCGTCTGGGGGCCCCACGGCGCGCCCGGGCGCAGCACGGTGGCGGCCTCGCTCGCCACGGGCCTGTCCCGCGTGGGGCCCACCATCCTCGTGGACGCCGACACCGAGGCGCCGAGCCTGGCCCAGATGCTGTCCCTGCCGGACGGCTCCTCCGCCCTGGCGACGGCCGCCCGCCTCGCCTCCCGCTCGCGCCTGGACGCTGAGACCTTCGCCGGCCTGCTCGTGCCGACCGGAGGCGAGGCTGAGGTCCTTCCGGGGCTGGGGCGCTCGGGCCGGTGGCGCGAGCTGCCGCCCGCCGCGATGAGCCGGGTGTGGGAGCGCTGCCGCGAGCGGGCGGTCTGGACGGTGGTGGACATCTCGGGCGGGGCCCCCGAGGACGAGGTGGACTCCTACACCCTGGAGCCGGGGCACGGGGCCCTGAGGGCCGCCCTGCTGCGCGAGGCCGACGTCGTCGTGGTCGTGGGCGGTGCCGACCCGGTGGGGGTCCGGCGCCTGCTGCAGCTGCTCGCGGACGTCGCCGAGGACGCGACGGTGACCGGACGGCTCGAGGTCGTCGTCAACCGGGTGCGGGCCTCGGCGGCCGGCCCCAGTCCCGAGCGGGCGGTCCGTGAGGCGCTGTCCCGCTTCGGGGCCCTGGAGGAGGCCACGCTGCTGCCCCAGGACGAGGCCGCCGACACCTGCCTCCTGGCGGGCACGAGCGTGCTCGACGGCGCGCCGGCCTCGCCTCTGGGGCGGGCCCTGGCCGTGCTCGTGGACCGTGTGGACCCGGCGGCCGGGGCGCGCTCGCACACGGCCTCGGCCCGCCGGGCCGGCTGGTGGTCGCGGTTGCGGCGGGCTCCCGTGACGCCCGATCCCGTCCCGGGACGGGGCTCGGCCCGGGCCGCCGAGCCCGGGCGCCGGGCGCGCAGGCGGCGCGGAGGCCGTCACCAGGGCTGATCGCATCACCGGGTCGACGGTGGGGGTGGGGCGCGGGGACGGTCGGGCCGGTGGTGGGGCCGACGGCGGCGGCCGCCCTGGGGCACACTGACCCCATGCGCATCTACCTGCCGGCGACGGCCGCCGACCTGTCCTCCCCCGAGATCTCCCCGCGCCTGGCACACGCCGCCACCCGGGTCCTGGCCCGCGCCCTGCCCGAGGAGGACGAGGAGGGCCTGGAGGTCTCAGCGAGCCTGTGCGCGGCCGACTCCTCCCTCGTGCTCCTGGCCGAGCCGGGCAATGAGACGGTCTCGAGCCGGCGCGTCGTCATCGCGGCCGACGTCGACGCCCAGGACGTGCGCGAGCTCGAGGTCGGTGACGAGGTCCTGCCGGGCACGGTCGAGCTCCTGGCCCCGGTGGCGTGGGACGACGTCGCGGCACTGCTCGTGGACGAGCCGGAGGCCGAGGCGGATGTCGCGTCCGCCCGCGCAGGTGACGAGGAGGCCTTCGAGTGGGCGGCGGAGGCGGACCTGCTGTGGTTCGACGCCTCCGAGAGGCGGGCCGTGGCCGCCGACATCGGCTGAGCGGGGGTCCGGTCAGCCGGCGTGCACGGTGAGCGTGGAGCCGACGGCGGCACGGCGCACCTCGATGCGGTCGGGGACCTGCCGCCCCAGCTCCTCGACGTGGGAGACGATGCCGACGGTCCGCCCTCCGGCCTGGAGCCGGGTGAGCTCGGCCATGACGTTGTCGAGGGTCTCCGGGTCGAGGGAGCCGAAGCCCTCGTCGATGAACAGGGTCTCCATGCTGATGCCGCCGGCCTCTGCGGTGACGACGTCGGCGAGCGCGAGGGCGAGGGCGAGCGAGACGTAGAAGGTCTCCCCGCCGGACAGGGTCCTCGGGTCGCGCTGGCCGCCACTGGCGTGGTGGTCGACGACGGCGAGCCCGAGCCCTCGGTCCTTGCGCCGCGCGGAGCCTGCCTCCTCGGTGGTGCTGGTGAGGGCGAAGCGTCCGCTGGACATCTCAGCCAGCCGCTGGTTGGCGAAGACCAGGACCTCGCGGAAGCGCTCGACGAGCACCCAGGTGGCCAGCGGGGTGGCCTGGTCGTTCGTCCCGGTGGCGAGCTCGGCGACGCGCAGGAGGGCCTGCTGGTCCTCACTCGTGCGCACGAGGTCGGCGGCGGCGTCGCGCACGCCCTGGGCGGCCTCCTCCAGGGCCCGGTGGGCGCCACGGGCCTGCTCGGCGGCCCGGACGGCCTCGGTGCGCACGGCGTCGGCGTCGGTGTAGGCGGCCTCGGCAGCCGCGACGTCCGCCGTCTCCTGGCCTGTGAGCGCGGCGACCGGGGCCTCGGCCAGCCCCTGCCTCACCCGTTCACGGGCGGCGGCCACCTCGGTGACACGGGTGCGGAGGACGTCGAGCTCCGCGGCGGGCAGGGCCGCGTCGCGGGCTGCGGCGAGCGAGTCGAAGCCGGTGCCGCTGAGAGCCGTGCGGAGGTCGGCCTCCGCCTGCGCGGCGGCCCGCACGGCGTCCACGGTGCTGCGCACGGCACGGGCGGCCTCAGCGAGCGCGTCAGCGCGAGCCGTCATCGCGGCCACGCGGGCACTGACGGAGGGCTCGGCCCCGCGCGCCCGCACCAGGCGCTCGGCCTCCGCGGCCAGCTGGCGCTCGGTCTCGTCGAGGTGCTCGGCCCGGGCGGTGGCGGCGGCCTGACGCGAGGCCAGGGTCTCGGTGAGCGCGGAGGTCTCCCGGGCGAAGCCCTCGAGCTCGGACACCAGGGCCTCGACGTCCCCGGCCAGCGCCTGGCGCTCCGAGAGCTCTGCCTCGAGCATGGCGAGGGCACCGGCTGCGGCGCGGACGTCAAGCCCGCCCGCCTCCTCCTCGGCGGTGACGCGCTGGCGGCTCAGGGAGTCCAGGTCGCCCGCCCGGTCGGCCAGTGCCGCAGCGGCCTGCTTCTCGGCCGCCTCGGCGGACTCGACGTCGGCGCGGGTGACAGTGCCCTCCTCGACCGGGGCGGGGCGGGGGTGCTCGGTCGAGCCGCACACGGGGCAGGGCTCGCCCGCGTGCAGGTCCGCGGAGAGGCTGCCGGCGGTGAGGGCGATCCAGGCCCGGCGCCGGGAGTGGAGGTCGTCCGCCGCCTGCTCGGCCGCTCGGCGTGCGTCGGCGACCTCCTCCTGCGCCGTGAGGACCTGGTCGGTGAGCCGGGCGGCGCGCAGGGCGGCCTCGTGCCGGGCGCGGGCGGCGTCGCGGGAGGCGATGAGCGCTGGGACGCCGGCCTGGGCGGTGCGGGCGGCGGCGAGCGAGTCCTGGAGCCGGGCGTGGTGGGCGGGCCGCTCGGCCAGGGTGTCACGGTCCCGCGCGATCTCGTCGAGCTCGGCGGCGTGAGCCGCGCGCGCCTGGGCGAGGGCCTCACGGCGGGAGGGCAGGGAGCCCTCGGACTCGACCAGGGCCTGCAGGGCTCCGGCGGCGAGCCGCTCGGTGCCGGAGGCTGTGTCCAGCTCCTCGGCACCAGTCCTGGCCGCAGCGGTGAGGGCGTCGAGGTCCGCCGACGCCAGCACCCCGGCACCGGGGCCGTCCTCGGTGCCGGCAGTGGCCTGCAGGAGCAGGGGGCGCAGGGCGTCCAGGGAGCGTGCGCCGTCCAGCGCTGTGCCGGGCAGCGGCGCCCCCGGGGCGCCCGGGGACGCCTCGGGTGGTGCGTCCGGTACGGCCTCGGACAGGGCGTCCAGCTCGGGCAGGGCGTCCAGCTCGGGCAGGGCGTCCAGCATCGGTCCCAGGGCGTCGAGGGCGGTGCGGGCGTGACGCCGGGCCACGGCTGCGGGGGAGGAGACGCGTGCGGCCCGTTCCGCCAGGGCGAGGTGGTCGGCGTCGGTGTCGTCGGCCTCGGCGGAGCCCTCCAGCAGGGCCTGCTCGGCCAGGAGCCGCGCGCGCTTGTCGATGAGGGCGGCGAGGTCCCGGGTGTCCTGGAGAGCGAGGGCGGCGGCGTCCCGGTCAACGGTGGCCCGTGCCTGGGCGTCCTCGCGGGCTCCCAGGCCGGCCCGCGAGACGTCAACCGCCTCACTCAGGAGGAGGGAGAGGGCCTCCTCGTCCGGGACCGGGCCGCTGACGGCGGCCTCCAGCCGCTCAGCGCGGCTGCCTGCGGGGGCGGGCACCAAGGCCTCCGCCGACCCGTCCACCGCGCTGGGCCCCTCACCCGGGCCGGTCTCGCCGTCGGGACCACCCGCACCGGCCTCGTCGTCGGGCACCTCCTGGGCCAGCAGCGCGATGAGCCCCGCGACCGCGTTGGTGAGGGCGGACCGCGCGGCCTCGGCCCGGCGGCGGGCGTCGCGTGAGCGCTCGGCGAGCGCGTCCTGGATCCGGTCGTAGACGCTCGTGCCGAACACGTCGCGCAGCAGCACATGGCGCTCCTGGGAGGACGCGCGCAGGAAGCGGGCGAACTTGCCCTGCGGCAGCACGACCGTCTGGGTCATCTGCTCCCGGGTGAGCCCCACGATCCGGGTCACCTCCGGGCCGACCTCGCGCGGGCCGACCGCGACCGGCTCCTGGTCGGGGTCATCGACTGCGTGCTCATCCAGGCCCGACAGCCGCCACAGGTGGGCGGTCGCGTTCTGCGTGGTGGTGCCCGTGCCGCGCTTCTTGGGCCGCTCGTACTCGGGCGTGCGCCGCACCTTGAACAGGCCGGCACCGGTGGAGAACACCAGCTCGACGACGCTGTCCTGACCCGGGGCGGCGTGGCGGGAGCGGACACGGTCCTTCGAGGAGTCGGCGGAGTCGGCGACCTCCCCGTACAGGGCGAAGACCAGGGCGTCGATGATCGTCGTCTTGCCCGAGCCCGTCGGCCCGGTGAGGAGGAACCGGCCGGAGGAGGCGAAGCGGTCGAAGTCGATGACCTCGGTGCCCGCGTAAGGCCCGATAGCGGTCATTGTCAGGCGGTGCAGGCGCATCACTGGCTCCTCTCGGCCGCACGAACGGCCTCGTAGACCTCACGCAGGAGGGACGTCTCGGCCTGGCTGGGCTCGCGCCCGCCGACCGCGGCGAGGAAGCGTCCGCCGACCTCCACCGGGTCCGCCTGCCGGGTGACGACCAGCCGCTCGCGTGGCCGCTCGGACGGCACGACCCTGCTGAAGGCGAGCATCTGGGGGAAGCGCTGCTTGAGCCGGGCCACCGCGCTGACGGGTTGCTCCCCGGTGAGCTCCACGCGCAGCCAGGCGCCGGTGAGGTCGTCGTAGCGGGGGGAGAGGAGCTCATCCAGCGTGCCGCGCACCGTCTCGATCCGGTGGGGCACGGGCGTGTCGATGAGCGCGGTGCTGCTCACGCCGTCGGCACCGACCTCGATGATGACCGAGGACTTGGTGAAGGGCGCCTCGGAGAAGGAGAAGGGCAGCGGCGAGCCCGAGTAGCGCAGCAGGGGGAGGGGGAGCCCGGCTCCTGCGGCCTGCTCGCGCACGCGCTCGGGCAGGGTGACGGCCTGAGGCCGGTGGAGGTGACCGAGGGCGACGTAGTCGAGGCCGCCGGCCTGCTCGGCGAGCGGGGAGCCGCCGAGGGAGGCGAAGACCTGGGAGGCGACGAGGTCCACGCCGCCGACCCTGATGTCCCTCTCGGACTCCGTCGTCTGCGGGCCCTCACCGGTGCCCGCGGGGGAGACGAAGGCGTGGGCCATGACCACCGCGGGCACGCGCTCCGACGCGCCCGCGCGCCTCGCGGCGAGGTCCCCCGCGACGAGCCGCAGGGCGCCGGAGACGACCTCCTCGTGCGAGCGCGCCACCCTCGGCGCCTGCCCCGGCTCCTCACCGTGCTCACCCAGGTGCTCGGCGAGCAGCCGGGGCAGGCCCGCGCGCGCCGTGTCCGGGTCCAGGTAGGGCAGGGCGTAGACGAGGGCCCCGAGACCGCCGTCGGCGTCCGGCAGCGCCACGGCGCGCCCCACGGAGTCGGTGCGGGAGCGGATGACCAGGCCCTCGCGCAGCAGCCCGGAGGCGAAGCCCAGGCGCCGGGCGGAGTCGTGGTTGCCGGGGGTCAGGACCACGCGCGTGCGCTCGGTCAGGCGCCGCAGCGTCTCATCGAGCAGCCGCACCGACTCCGTGGGCGGGACGGCGCGGTCGTACACGTCACCGGACACGAGCACGGCGTCGATGCGCTCGCTGCGGACGAGCTCGACGAGGTGGTCCATGAAGACGGCGTGCGCGTCCTCGAGCGGACGGCCGTGGAAGGTCCGTCCCAGGTGCCAGTCGGAGGTGTGGAGGATGCGCATGGGATGACGATCTCATGCGCCGCCGACACGAATTCCGGCACGAGACGGTGCTGGCCCGGCCCGGTCAGGCGTTGGCGAGATATGCCTCAAGGGCCTCGCGGATCACGGCACTGGCAGTGGTGTTGTGAGCCGCCACGTAGGTGTCGAGAGCGGCGTTGGTCCCCTCGGGGAGCCGGACCTGGCGGCGGGGGGACCGGCCGGCGCCGGTGGCGTGGTCGTGCCCGAGGCTGGGGTGGCCGCGCAGGATGGCGTCGAGCTCGGCGTCGCTGATGCGCGAGCCGTCGCGGCGGGTGCCGCGCGCGATGGTCGGGACGCGGCCGGCGGTGACGTCCTCGTCGAGCTGGGCGTAGTAGGCCTGCTCGGCCGCGGTGAACGTGTGGCTGCTAGTCATGTGGCGGACCTTTCTCAGAGGTTGTCGGTGGCGGGTGGAACGAGGTGGCGGTAGAGGTCGGTGACCTCCATGGCGTGGAAGATGGTGCGTGTGCCGTGCCTGTCGACGCTCACGCCGACCTCGAGATAGCGCATGGCCTGCGGGTGGGGCAGGCCGACGAACATGAACGACCGTTCCCCCGGCCGTCGGGGCTTGAGGACGTCGTAGTCGGCGTGGTGGAGGACCGCGTGGACAGCGTCCTCGTGGGTGATGCCGTGCTTGCCGGCGCTGGCCGTGAACGCGAACCCCATTCCGTTATGGTACTACCGTTTTTTTGGTGTGGCCAAGGCTCTGAGAAGGGTGCCGACGCACGCCCGCGCCGTACCCGTGCTCTCAGGCCGTCACCTGGCCGGAGGCGACGAGCGCGATGATGACCGCGCCCAGGCCCACGCGGTAGACGAGGAATCCCGTGAACTTGTTGGAGGAGACGAACCGCAGCAGCCACGCGATCGTCGCGTAGGCGACCAGGCCCGACACCACCGTCGCGATGAGTGTGGCCCCCCAGCCGACCGTCGCCGCGATGTGGTCGGCCTCGCCCACCGCCTCCAGCAGGCCCGCGGCCACGAGCGCGGGAATGCCCATGAAGAAGGACAGGCGCGTGGCCGTCACGCGGTCGAAGCGCAGGAACAGCCCCGCGGAGATCGTCGCCCCCGAGCGGGAGATGCCCGGCAGGACCGGTGCCAGCGCCTGGAAGCAGCCGATGATGAGCGCGTCCTTGACCGACACGTCCCTCATGCCCCGGGTGAGGTTGGTGCGCCGGTCCGCCATCCACATGACGGCCGACCAGAGGATGAGGGCCCCCGCGATGACCCACAGGGAGCGGGCCGTGACCTCGATGAAGTCCTTGAGCGCCAGGCCGACGACGGCCACCGGCACCGAGCCCAGGATGATGCCCCAGCCGAGCGTGTGGTCCGGGTCCTGACGGGCCTGCCTGCTCGTCAGTCCCGCCAGCCACGCCCGCACGATGCGCACGATGTCGGACCAGAAGTAGACGACGGCGGCGAGGATCGCCCCGATCTGGATGACAGCGGTGAAGGCCGTCATCCCGACCGTGTTGATGTCGTAGCCGAGGAGCTTCTCGACGATGTTGAGGTGCCCGGTGGAGGACACGGGCAGGAACTCGGTGATGCCCTCGACGATGCCGAGGATGACGGCGTGCAGCCAGTTCATGGGGCTCCAGTGCTAGCGCGGACGGGTCCGCGGGCAGGCTACCGCCAGCGGGGCGCACCTGTGGGCGGCGGGCCCTGTGGCTCCGCCCTCAGCGGGGCCGGTCCGGCGGGGCTCAGTCGGTCTCGTGGCCGAGCAGGGCCAGGGCGGCCTCGTGCAGGAGCGTGTTGGTGGCCAGCGCGTCGCCGCCGAAGGGGCCGGGCTCGCCGGCCAGCGAGGTGAAGGTGCCTCCCGCCTCCGTGACCACGGGCACGAGGGCGCTCATGTCGTACAGCTCGAGCTCGGGCTCGGCGGCGAGGTCGACGGCGCCCTCGGCGAGCAGCATGTAGGACCAGAAGTCGCCGTAGGCGCGCGTGCGCCAGCAGGACTGCATGAGCGAGAGCATCCCGCGCAGGCGCCCGCGCTCAGCCCACCCGGACAGGGACGAGTAGGACAGGGAGGCGTCCTCCAGGGCGGTGACGCTCGAGACGCGCAGCTGCCGGGCCGCGGACAGGGAGCGTCCCGTCCAGGCCCCGCCTCCCGTGACCGCCCACCACCTGCGGCCCAGTGCCGGGGCGGAGACGAGGCCGACGACGACCTGCCCGTCCTCGACGAGGCTGATGAGCGTGGCCCACACGGGAACGCCGCGCACGAAGCTCTTCGTGCCGTCGATCGGGTCGATGACCCACTGGCGCGGGGAGTGGCCCGAGGTGCCGTACTCCTCGCCGAGCACGGAGTCGCGGGTGCGGGCGCGCGAGAGGTAGTCGCGGATGAGCCGCTCGGCCTCGCGGTCGGCGTCCGTCACGGGGGTGAGGTCCGGCTTGGCCTCGACGGCGAAGTCCTGGCGGTCGAAGCGCGCGAGCGTCAGCGGGTCCACCTGGTCGGCGATGGTGTGCGCCAGGTGCAGGTCGTCGCGCCAGCGGCGCTCCGTCGTCGGGGAAGGGGAGACGGGGGTGCTCATGCACCGAGGGTAACGGCGGGGCCGGTGCGCTCGCGGCCGCCGCGCGCCGGCCCGTCCCGTTCCTCCCGGTCGTGGCGGATACGCGACTATCTCAATCAACACGGTTCTGCCCGAACAGCAGAACAGTGTCAGATGAGTGGCCCTCTCAACTGACACTCGGCGTGGTCCAGAGGCTGCCCGGGCGTGGGGCGTGGGCGCGCACCCACGCCCCACGGCCTCAGACCTCGAGCAGCACCTTGATCTCGCGGCGCTCGTCCATGGCCTTGTAGCCCTCGGCGGCGTCAGCGAGCGGGATGCGTGAGGTGAAGACCTTGCCGGGGTGGATCTCGTCGGCCTGGATCCGCCGGATGAGGTCCGGCAGGTAGGCGCGCACCGGCGCCGGCCCGCCGTGCAGGTGCACCTCGGAGAAGAACAGCCTCAGGCCGTCGATCGTCTGGTCGTGCGAGACCCCCACGAAGCCGACGTACCCGCCGGGCCGGCAGGAGGCGATCGCCTGGTCCATGGACTCCTGGGTCCCCACGGCCTCGCACACGCCGTGCGCCCCGTAGCCCCCGGTGAGCTCCTTGACCTTGGCCGCGCCCTCGTCACCGCGCTCGGCGATGACGACGTCGGCCCCGAGCTCGCGCGCGAGCGCCGCCCGGTCCTCGTGCCGGGAGAAGGCGATGACCCTCTCCGCGCCCAGGGTCTTGGCCGCCAGCACGGCGCTGAGGCCGACGGCCCCGTCGCCGACGACGGCGATGGTCCTGCCCGGGCCGGCCTGGGCGGCCACGGCCGCGAACCAGCCGGTGCCCAGCACGTCGGAGGCCGCCAGGTAGTCGGCGACCTTCTCGGGGTCCTTGGGCTTTCCGCCGGGGACGGCGACGAGGGAGCCGTCAGCGAGCTCCACGCGCATGTACTCGGCCTGCGAGCCGGTGTAGCTGCCCGCGTTCGCGCAGCGCGAGGGGTAGCCCGCCTGGCAGATCTCGCAGGTGCCGTCCGAGAGCATGAAGGAGCCGATGACGAAGTCGCCCACCTTGAGCGTGCTCACCTCGTCCCCGAGCTCGACGACCGTGCCGACGTACTCGTGGCCCATGTACTGGTTCTCCACCGGCTGCAGACCCCGGTAGGGCCACAGGTCCGAGCCGCAGATGCAGGCCGCCTCCAGCCTGATGACCGCGTCGGTGGGCTTGACGACGCGGGGCACGTCGATCTCGTCGATGACGACGTCGCCGGGGGCGCGCATGAGGACGGCGCGCATCTTCTGGGGGATCTCAGCAGTCATGGTGGGGGCTCCTCACTCACTGTGGCTTCCGCGCCTGCGCCGGAGAGCCTTAACTACCTCATGGTAGGGTGTGAGCCTCCTGCTCCGTAAGCCCCTCGACCTGTCTTTCTGTCAGCCCTCGCGCCTGGGCGTCACGCACGGCCCGCACACGGGGCAGCCCGGGTGGCGAGCCACCCGGACCTCGTCCACCCGCGCTCCCCAGGCGTCGAGCACGAGCAGGCGCCCGATGAGGGGCCGGGCGCCCCCGACGACGAGCTTGAGGACCTCCGCGGCCTGCATCGATCCGATGACCCCTGGCAGGACCCCCAGGACCCCCGCCTCGGCACCCGAGGGCACCGAGCCGGGTGGCGGCGGAACCGGCCGCAGGCAGCGGTAGCAGGGCCCGCGCCCGGCGTCGAAGACCCCCACCTGGCCGTGCGTGCGCAGGACCGCCCCGTGCACGAGCGGCACGCCGAGCCTCGCGGTGGTGTCGCCGAGCAGGTAGCGGGTGGGGAAGCTGTCGGTGGCGTCGACGACGACGTCCCACCCGGCAAGGACCTCCGGGGCGTTGGCCTCCGTCACCCGCTCGGGCACCGCCACCACCTCCACGTCCGGGTTGAGGGCGGCCAGCGCCACACGGGCCGAGTCGGTCTTGGGGCTGCCGGCGGCGTCGGTGGTGTGCAGGACCTGGCGCTGGAGGTTCGAGACCTCCACGACGTCGGGGTCCACGAGGCCGAGCGTGCCGACGCCGGCGGCCGCCAGGTACAGGGCGACGGGGGAGCCCAGCCCGCCGGCGCCCACGACGAGGACCCGGGCCGCACGGATCCTCTCCTGGCCGGCCGTGCCGACCTCGGGCACGAGGATGTTGCGCGCGTAGCGCTCGCGCTCGGCCGCGGTCAGCGCCCGCCGGCGCGAGTCGTCAACGACCGGCTCTGCGATGCCGGGGCGGCGGGTCATGACAGCGCCCCGCGGGGGACGGCGGCCTGGCCGGTGAGCGCGCCGCGCGAGGTGAGCAGGCGCACCTGGACGGCCTTGACGGCGCAGGTGGCCGCGCCGCCCGGCTCAAGACCGAGGTCCGCCACCGCTCCCGCGGTGACGACGGCGGACAGGCCCTGCCCGTCGCCCAGGGCCAGGCGCACCTGCACCAGGGAGCCCGCCCGCTCCAGGGCGGTGACCGTGACGGGCAGGGTGTTGCGCGGCGAGCCGTGAGCGCCGCCGCCCGCCGGGTAGAGGGCCACGGCGTCGGGCGGCACGAGGGCCACGGCGTCGGGCGGCACGAGGGCCAGGCCCTGACGGCCGGGGCCCTCCCACGGCCCGCCCGGACGTCCCGCGACCCGGGTGCCGTCCGCCAGGACCAGGACCGGGGCCCCGGCCTCGCCCTCCAGGCGGCCGGTGAGCACCGACGTGCCTGTCAGGCGCGCCGTGAAGGAGGAGGACGGTGTGGCCAGGACCCGGGCCGTGGGCCCGGACTCGACGACGCGGCCGGACTCGAGGACGACGACCTCGTCGGCCAGTGCCGTGAGGTCGAGGACGTCGTGCGTCACCAGCAGGAGGGTCAGGCCCTGCTCGGCCGCACGACGGGCGACGAGCAGGCGCATCTCCTGACGGGCGGTGACGTCCAGGGCCGCCATCGGCTCGTCGAGGACGAGGACGGCCGGGTCCGTGGCCAGGGCCCGCGCCAGCGCGACACGGGCGGCCTGCCCGCCGGAGAGCTGGGAGCCGGGCCGGTGCGCCAGGTGCGCCGCCCCGACGGCCACCAGCTCGGCCAGGGCACGCTCTCGGGCCGCCGCTCGCCCGAGCCCCTGGCAGCGCGGCCCGAAGGCGACGTTGTCGAGGACGCTCATGTGGGTGAAGACCCCCGGCGCCTGGGACAGCAGGGCGACCCCGCGCCGCCCGGCCGGGACGAAGACGCTGCCGGGGGCGCCGCCGTCGAGCAGCCGGCCCCCCACGCTCACGCTCCCGCCGTCGGCGTCGAGCAGCCCGGCGAGGACGGCGCAGGCGGTCGACTTGCCCGAGCCGTTGGGGCCGACGAGGGCGACTGAGCGCCCGGCCCCCACGTCCAGGTCGACGGCGACGCCGCGCTCGGCGCAGGTGAAGGAGAGGTGGACGGCCCGCCCGGCGGCCGCCGCGGTACCGTGCGCCCCCGTCGCGCCCCGGTCCGCCCCTGGCGGCAGGACGCCCTCCTCCTGCCGCCAGGGGCCGGCCAGGCCGGTCAGGCGGGACCAGGGGACGTTCGTGGCCCCGACGACGACGAGGGACAGGGCGATGAGCACCACCGCCAGTGCCAGCGAGGTCGCCGTGTCGTTCTCCCGCTCCAGGTAGATCGCCAGCGGCATCGTGCGCGTCACCCCCTCCTTCGACCCCGCGAAGGCGATGGTCGCCCCGAACTCGCCCAGGCTGCGGCCCAGCGCCAGTGCCGTGCCCCGGGCCAGCGCCGGGGCCACGAGAGGCAGCGTGAGGCGCCCCAGGACCGTCCACGGGCCGGCCCCCAGGGTGCGCGCCACCGTCTCCGCCCGCCGGTCCCGGCTGCGCAGCGCCGCCTCGAGCGTCACCACGAGGTAGGGCATGGAGACGAAGACCTGGGCGACGACGACCGCCGTCGTCGTGAAGGAGACCTGCACCCCGGCGGACTCCAGCCCCGGGCCGAGCAGGCCCCGCTTGCCGAGGGTGGACAGCAGGGCGATGCCCGCGACCACCGGCGGCATCGTCATCGGCAGCACCGCCAGGACGCGCGCCGCCCTCACCCCCGGCCACTGGCGGGCCAGCAGCAGGGCGAGCGGCACCCCGAGCAGCACGGACACGGCCGTCGCGACGACGCAGGTGCGCAGGGACAGGCCCAGCGCCGCCCTCGCCGGGCCGGAGGCGAGCAGCGCGGGTACGTCCGCCCACGCCACCCGCGTGCCCAGGCCGACGAAGGGCAGCAGCAGCGCCGCCGCGCCCAGGACCCCCAGCAGGAGGACCGGGGCGGGCAGCGGGCTGCGGGCGGCCCGGTGACGGCGGGCGCTCACTTGGCGGCCGGGGCCCCGAAGCCGTAGGAGGCGAGGACCTCCTGGCCGGCCTCGGACAGCACGAGGTCGACGAAGGCCTGGGCCGCCGTCGCGTTCTTGGCCTGGGAGGTGACCGCGATGGGGTAGTGGTTCATCACGGAGCTGGTGGGCAGCGCGATCGACTCGACGGCCGCGCCCGCGGCAGCCGCGTCGGTGGTGTAGACGATGCCCGCGTCAGCCTCACCGGACTCGACCTTGCCACGCACGTCCGTGACCTTCTGCTCCTCCGAGACCGGGGTGAGGGTGACCCCCAGCTCGGCGGCGAGCCTCGCCGTCGCCTCACCGCAGGGGACGGCGGCGGCGCAGATGACGAGGTCGGCGCCCTCGAGGGAGGCGTCCAGGCCCGTGACACCGGCCGGGTTGCCGACGGGCACGATGAGGGTCAGGACGTTGGTGGCGAACTCGGTCTGCTCCTCGACGAGCCCCTGGTCCGCGGCGGCCTGCATCGTCGAGGTGCTCGCGGTGGCCAGGACGTCGGCGGACGAGCCCTCGGCCAGCGCCGCGACGAGGTCCTGCGAGCCCTGGAAGTCGAAGGAGACGGAGGCGGCGGGGTTGGTCTCGGTGAAGGCCAGCGCCAGCTCCTCGTAGGCCTTCTGGAGGGAGGCGGCGGCGAAGACGGTGACCTCACCGGACACGGCGCTGTCGGCGCCGTCGGCGGTGGAGGTGTCGGACGCCGTGGAGCCGCAGGCGGCGAGCGCGACGGAGGAGACGAGGGCGAGTGTGGTCACAGCGGCGCGGCGCGTGAGGCGCATGGCGTTCCTTTCAGGGTCGTGGCGATTGCGAGGACCCACCACCGATCCTAGGGATGGCGCCTCTCACAGGTCCCCGGTTCGGGAGCAGGCTCAGGCCCCGTGCGAGGGGGTGAGGTCGTCCGCGCCGGAGTTGCCCGTGCCCTGCGTGCTCACCGGCCGCCAGCCGCGGCGCGGTGCCACGGTCGAGGTCGCGCCCGCGCGCGAGCGGTAGACGATGTAGGGGCGCGTCGTGTAGCCCACCGGGGCGCTCACGGCGTGCACGAGGCGGGTGAAGGGCCACACCGCCAGGAGCAGCAGCCCGGCCACGATGTGCAGCTTGAAGACCACCGGCACCTCGGCCATGAGGTGCGCCTGCGGGTTGAGCAGGAAGATCGAGCGGAACCACGGGCTGATCGTCTCGCGGTAGTCGTAGCCCTCCGCACCGCCGAGGAGCTGGGTCGTCACCGTCGCCGCGAAGCCCAGCAGGACCGGCACGAGCAGCAGCACGTACATGACCTTGTCGTTCCTCGTCGTCGCCAGCCGTACCGACTTGACCACGACGCGGCGGTAGAGCAGGCCCGCCAGGCCCACCACCGTCATGAGACCCGCGATGGTCCCCGGGATGACGGCCATGAGGTGGTACACGTGCTCGGACACGCCCATCGCCAGCGTCCACGACTTGGGCAGCACCAGCCCCATGAGGTGGCCCATGGCCACGAACAGGATGCCGAAGTGGAACAGGGGCGAGGCCCACCTCAGGACCGCCCTCTCGTTCCACTGCGAGGAGCGGCTCGTCCACCCGAACTGGTCCGTGCGGTAGCGCCACACGAGCCCGACGACGAGCAGCAGGAAGCAGGCGTAGGGCAGAGCGGTCCACACGACCGCGGACTCGAAGGTGCTCATGGGCGGCTCTCCTGGCTCAGCTCCCAGGCGGGCGTGCCCGGGACGCGCGTGACGGGGGTGGAGGGGAAAGGGAGGGTCTCGGTGACGCCCACGGTCTCCGTGGGCGGGCCGGCGGACACCAGCGCACGGATGCGCCCCGCCGTCGCCTCGTCGATCTCCGGCAGGGTCATCGACACCGCCTCGACGAGGCGGGTGTAGGGGCTGGAGGCGTCCGCGAGCGCTGCCCGCAGGACCTCGATGCCCTCACGGTGCGAGGACAGCAGGGCCTCGGCCACCTCGTCGCCGCTGCGGGCGCTGAGCTCGAGGACCACCGGCAGGTAGTCGGGCAGCTCGTCGCCGGTCATCTCGTAGCCGGCGGCGGCCAGCGCCTGCTTGAAGGCCAGGATGGCGGCGCCGCGGTGGCGCGTGTCCCCGACCGCGTAGTAGGTGAGGTACAGGCAGCAGCGCCGGTGCTGGTCGAAGGTGGCCACGTAGTGCTCGGCCATCGCCCGCTGCCCGCGCTCGCGGGCGGTGTCGATGAAGCCGCGCAGGGCCGCCGCCACCGGCTCGGGCGGCAGTGAGTCGTCCTCGGCCGCCAGCGCGGCGGCGCAGGCCTCCAGCCGGTCGGCGAAGGTGTCCTCGGCGGGGTAGTCCAGCAGGAGGGAGGCGACCATGTGGGTGGTCGCCCGCTGCGGGGCCGTCACCTCGACGGGGGTGACGGGCTCCAGCGGCACCGCCGCCCGGGGGGCTCTGACGAAGGTGGTCATCTCGGGCACCCGTGCCTCGCCGTCGGCTCAGCGCCCGGCGGGGCCGGCCGCAGGGACGCTCTCGCGACGCACCCGCGGCAGCGGCAGGGACACTGATGCGGACTGCCCGACGACGGACCCGCAGGCCTCGGGCGCGCCCGCCCCCAGGAGCGTGCGCACGTCCTCACCCATGGCCGTCATGCCGCGCGGCACCTCCGGGGTGGCCGTCGGCACGACGTAGCGGTCGTCGTACTTGGCGATGGCCAGCAGGCGGTACATGGCCTCCACCTGCGCGCCGTCCATGCCGACGGCGCCGGCGATCCGCTCATCGGGCTCGCGCCCCAGGCGCACCTCGCGCATGTGCGAGCGCATCGCGGCCAGGCGGCGCAGGACCCTCTCCACCGGGTCCGTGTCCCCCGCGGTCAGCAGGGCGGCCAGGTACTCCAGCGGGATGCGCATCTCGGACACGGCCGTGAGCAGGACCCGGTGGTCCTCCCCGTCCAGGCCGGCGGCCGCGACCTCGTCGACCACGGGAGACAGCGGCGGGATGTACCAGACCATCGGCATGGTGCGGTACTCGGGGTGCAGGGGCAGGGCCACCTCGTAGGTGGAGATGAGGTCCCACACGGGCGAGTCCTGGGCGGCCGTGATCCACGACTCGGGCACGCCCTCGGCGCGGGCGGCGGCGATGACCTGCGGGTCGCGCGGGTCGAGGAGGATCTCGCGCTGGGCCATGTACAGGTCCTGCGGGTCCGGCACGGCGGCGGCCTGGGAGACGCGGTCGGCGTCGTAGAGCAGGACGCCGAGGTAGCGCAGACGCCCGACGCAGGTCTCGGAGCACACGGTTGGCAGGCCCGCCTCCAGGCGCGGGTAGCACAGGGTGCACTTCTCGGCCTTGCCGGTGGCGTGGTTGAAGTAGACCTTCTTGTAGGGGCAGGCGCTCACGCACATGCGCCAGCCGCGGCAGGCGTCCTGGTCGACGAGCACGATGCCGTCCTCGGTGCGCTTGTACATCGCGCCCGAGGGGCAGGCGGACACGCAGGTGGGGTTGAGGCAGTGCTCGCAGATGCGCGGCAGGTAGAACATGAAGGTCTGGTCGATGCTCGTCTCGACCTTGCGGCCCATGGCCTGCAGGACGGGGTCGTCCTGCAGGGTCTCGGTGGAGCCGCCCAGGTCGTCGTCCCAGTTCGGGCCCCACTGGATGGTGGGCATGTACTCGCCCGTCAGCTGGCTCCTGGCGCGGGCCACGGGCAGGGCGGGGGAGTCCTTCGGGGCGGACAGGAGCTTGTCGTACTCGTAGGTCCAGGGCTCGTAGTAGTCCTCGACCGTGGGCATGTCCGGGTTGGCGAAGATCTGGGCCAGACGGCGCAGGCGCCCGCCCGAGCGGGGCACGAGGCGGCCGCCGGCGCTGCGCGTCCAGCCGCCCCGCCAGCGCTCCTGGTCCTCCCAGCCCTTGGGGTAGCCGACGCCGGGGCGGGTCTCGACGTTGTTGAACCACATGTACTCGGTGCCCTCGCGGTTCGTCCACGCCTGCTTGCACGTGACGGAGCACGTGTGGCAGCCGATGCACTTGTCGAGGTTCATCACCATCGCGATCTGGGCCATCACCTTCATCAGAAGGTCACCTCCTGGTTGCTGCGACGACGGATGACGGTGACCTCGTCGCGGTTGTTGCCGGTGGGGCCGATGTAGTTGAAGGCGTAGGACAGCTGGGCGTAGCCGCCGGCGAAGTGGCTCGGCTTGAGCACGATGCGGGTCATGGAGTTGTGGGTGCCGCCGCGGCGTCCCGAGCCCTCGGTCAGCGGGGTGTTCATCGTGCGCTCCTGGGCGTGGTGCATGAACACCGTGCCCTCGGGGATGCGGTGGGAGACGATGGCGCGCGCCGCCACGATGCCGTTGCGGTTGGTCGCCTCGATCCACTCGTTGTCGCGCACGCCGATCTTGGCGGCGTCGGCCGGGCTCATCCACACGGTCTGGCCGCCGCGCCCCAGGGTGAGCATGTGCAGGTTGTCGTAGTACTGGGAGTGGATCGCCCACTTGTTGTGGACGGTGAGGTAGCGCACCGCGACCTGGAGCTCGCCGGAGCGCGCCGTGGAGACGGTGCCGGGGGCGGCCTCCCCGTACAGGCTCGTGAAGTCCAGCGGCGGGCGGAACTGGGGCAGGCACTCGCCCATGTCCCGCAGCCAGTCGTGGTCGAGGTAGTAGTGCATGCGGCCGGTGAGCGTGTGCCAGGGCTTGGCGTGCTCGACGTTGACGACGAAGGCGCTGTAGCGGCGCCCGCCGTGCTCCGAGCCGGACCACTCCGGCGTCGTGATGACCGGCTGCGGCTTGACCTGCGTGTCGGCGAAGGTCACGAGCTTGCCGGCCTCCTCCTCGCTCAGCTCGACCAGCCCGGTGCCGGTGCGCTGGGACAGTGTCCGCCACCCCTCGGTGGCCACGCGCCCGTTGGTCGCGCCGGACATGTGCATGACGCCGTCGCCGGCGCGGATGGGCGTGTCCACCAGCGGGCGGCCCTCGGCGGCGCCGCTGCCGGTGCCGTGGGCGGCCGCCAGGCGGCCCATCTCCTTGTCCGGCACGAGGGCGATGCCCTTGGTGGGCAGGCCGAGCCTCTCCACCAGCGGGCCCAGCGCGTTGAACTTGTTGAGGACCTGCGTGTAGTCGCGCTCGACGGGCACGAGCTTGGGCATCGTCACGCCCGGGACCCAGTCGTTGGGCATGGAGGACACGTCGCCGTGCGCCATCGTCAGGGCGTCGGGGGTGTCGTGGTTGAGCGGGGCGGCGACGACGTCCGTCTGGGTGCCCAGGTACGTCGGGGCCCACTCGGAGACCATCCGGGCGAGCTGCTGGTAGATGTCGAAGTCGCTGCGCGCCTCCCACGGCGGGTTGATCGCCATGTTGAAGGAGTGGATGAAGGGGTGCATGTCCGTGGTCGACAGGTCGTACTTCTCGTACCAGGTGGCGGCGGGCAGCACGACGTCGGAGTGCAGGGTGGTGGAGGTGTTGCGGAAGTCCGCGGTCCACATGAGGTCGAGCTTGCCCTGGGGGGCCTCGTCGCGCCACGTCATCGAGGACGGGCGGCGGCCCTCGGGCGTCTCGGTGGCGTTGACGTCGTTGTCGGCCCCCACCATGTGGCGCAGGAAGAACTCGGTGCCCTTGGCGGAGGAGCCGAGCAGGTTCGTGCGCCAGGAGGCGAGGACGCGCGGGAAGTTCTCCTCGGCGTCCGGGTCCTCGCAGGCGAAGCGCAGCTCGCCCTTGCGCAGCTGGTCGACGACGTACTCCTTCGGGTCCATGCCGGCCTCGCGGGCCTGCTGGCCCAGCAGCAGGGGGCTGCGGTTGAAGGTGGGGTACGACGGCGTCCAGCCGCGCTTCATCGCCTCGACCATCGTGTCCGAGACGGTCTTGCCGGCCAGGGTGCCGGCGCCCAGCGGGGAGGCCAGGCGCTCCGCCGGGGTGTCGTCGTAGCGCCACTGGTCGGTCGTGAGGTACCAGAATCCGGTGGAGATCATCTGGCGGGCGGGTCGCTGCCAGTCGAGGGCGAAGGCCCACTGCTGCCAGCCCGAGACGGGGCGGACCTTCTCCTGTCCGACGTAGTGCGCCCAGCCGCCGCCGTTGACGCCCTGGGTGGCGCACATGGAGGTCAGTGCCAGGATCGTCCGGTAGATCTCGTCGGCGTGGTAGTAGTGGTTGATGCCCGCGCCCATGAGGACCTGGGAGCGGCCGCCGGACTCGATGGCGTTCTGGGCGAACTCACGGGCCACGCGGATGGCTGCGGGGGCGGCCACGCCGGTGAGCTCGCTGGCCCAGGCCGGGGTGCCGGGCACGGTCGCGTCGTGGTAGTCCTCGGGCCACTGGCCGGGCAGGCCGGGTCGCTGGACGGCGTAGTTGGCGAGCAGCAGGTCGTAGACGGTGGTCACGAGGCGGCCGTCGGCCAGGCGGGTGGCGGGCACTCCGCGGCGCACGACGCCGCCGCCCACCGTGCCGGTGGGGGTCTGGGAGCCGGGCAGGTCGAAGCGCGGCAGCAGGATCTCGGTGGCCTCGACCTCGTGGCCGGCGGTGCGCAGCTCCTCGATGCTCATCACCGGGTCCAGGCCCTCCATGAGCAGGTTCCACCGGCCCATGCCCTCCGGGTTGAAGCGGTCGGCGAGCGTTCCCCCGGGGTCCTGGGGGCCGCGCTCGCGGTCCCACACGAGGGGGCGGAAGCTGTTGCTCGGCATGCCCTCGGCGACGCCGTCGACCTCGTCGGCGGTGACGAAGCGGCCGGGGACGGTGCCGGTGGCGTCGGGGGAGTCGACGAGCTCGACGAGGAAGGGCGAGTCGGTGTGGCGGCGCATGTAGTCCAGGAAGAAGGGCTCGCGCCGTCCGACGTGGAACTCGCTGAGGATGACGTGTCCCATGGCCATGGCCAGCGCGCCGTCGGTGCCGGGGGCCACGCGCAGCCACTGGTCGACGAACTTCGTGTTCTCGGCGTAGTCGGGGGACACGCCGACGACCTTCTGCCCGTGGTAGCGGGCCTCGGTCATGAAGTGGGCGTCGGGGGTGCGGGTCAGGGGCAGGTTCGAGCCCCACATGATGAGGTACTGGGCGTTGTACCAGTCGCCGGCCTCGGGCACGTCCGTCTGGTCGCCAAAGACCTGGGGCGAGGCGGGCGGCAGGTCCGCGTACCAGTCGTAGAAGGACAGCATGGTGCCGCCGATGAGCTCGTGGAAGCGGGCGCCCGCCCCGTAGGAGATCATCGACATGGCGGGGATGACGGAGAAGCCGGCGCAGCGGTCCGGGCCCCAGGTGCGGATCGTGTGGACGTAGGCGGCGGCGATGATGTCCATGGCCTCGTCCCAGCCGACCCGGACCATGCCGCCCTTGCCGCGGGCGGACTTGTAGGCGCGGGAGGTCTCGGGGTCCCCGGTGACCTCGGCCCAGGCGGCGACGGCGTCGCCGTCGTGCCGCTTCCTGGCGGCGCGGAAGGCGTCGAGCAGGACGGAGCGCACGTAGGGGTAGCGGATGCGGGTGGGGGAGTAGGTGTACCAGGAGAAGGCGGCGCCGCGGGGGCAGCCGCGGGGCTCGTACTCGGGCATGTCCGGCCCGGTGGTGGGGTAGTCGGTGATCTGCTTCTCCCAGGTGATGACGCCGTCGGTGACGTAGACCTCCCAGGCGCACGAGCCCGTGCAGTTCACCCCGTGGGTGGAGTGGACCATCTTGTCGTGGCTCCAGCGGTGGCGGTAGAAGGTGTCGGCCTCGCGCCCGCCCTCGAGGAAGAGGCGGCGGGCGTCGGCGGAGGGCGTGCCGCGGCGCAGGTAGGAGCCCATCTTGAACAGGCCGGGCACGGACTCGACGGGGGCTCCGGGGCTGGGGGCGACGGGGTCGGTGGGAGCGGTCATCTCGGTTCCTTGGCGTGCGTGAGGGGGCGGTGGGCGGGGCTCAGCCCGGGCGCTTGGCGTTGGGACGGGCGTAGCGGACCCAGCAGATGACGGCGCACAGGACGCAGAAGGCCGCGCAGCCGTAGAAGAAGACGGAGGTCTCGATGACGGTCAGCGCGATGCCGACGAGGAAGGGGCCCAGCGAGGCGACGGCGGCGGTGAAGCCGATCGCTCCGCCCGCCTGCCGCTTGGGCATGATCATCGGCATCTGCTTGAAGGTGGAGGCGTTGCCGACCCCGGCGAAGAAGAACATGGTGAGCAGGCCGGCCATGAAGACGGGGAAGTCTCCGGGCGAGTCCGCGGTGGCGGCCTGGAAGCCGCAGAAGGCCATGGAGGCGGCCATGCCGATGGCGGAGACGAAGGTCCAGATGGCGCCGCCGAAGCGGTCGCACAGGGGGCCCCAGGCGAAGCGGAGGAAGGAGCCGATGAGGGTGCCGATGAAGGCGTAGGAGGCGCCCTTGGGCAGGTCCGTGGCGGCCAGGGTCTCGGCGAGGGCGGAGGAGGCGCCGTAGGTGTTGTTGATGATGTTGGCGGTCTGCGCGGCGAAGCCGGAGAAGATGCCGAAGGTCATGATGTAGAGGACGGTCATGAGCCAGGTGTCGGGGTTGCCGAAGATGTCGAGCTGCTGCCTGACGTTGGCCTTGACCGGCACGTCCTTGATGAAGCGGAAGGCCAGGACGGCTGCGACGAGGGACCAGGGCAGGAAGAAGACGGTGGCGTTGACGACCATCGGTGCGCCCTCCTCGAAGGGGGCGACCCAGGTCAGGCTCAGCAGGGAGGTGCTCAGCAGGACGGGGGTGGCGAGCTGGATGACGCTCATGCCCATGTTGCCCAGGCCGCCCTGCAGGCCCAGGGCCGTGCCCTGCAGGCGCTTGGGGAAGTAGAAGCCGGTGGAGGGCATGTAGCCGGAGAAGGTGGCGGCGCCGATGCCGCAGGTGAAGGCGAGGCCCAGCAGCACGCCGAAGGAGGTGCCGGGGTCCTGCACGGCGAAGAACCAGCCGAGCATCGGCAGGACGAAGAGGAGGGAGGACCAGCCGATCATCTTGCGCGAGCCGATGGTGGCGGGCAGGAACATGTAGATGAGCCTGAGGGCGCCGCAGGACAGGCCCGGCATCGAGGTGATCCAGTAGATCTCGTTCTTGCTCAGGTCGAAGCCGATCTCGTTCAGGCGCGGTGCGATGGCGCTGGGCAGGAACCAGACGGTGAAGCCGAGCATGAGCGAGAAGGTCGTGATGGCCAGGGTCGTCCACGCGATCCGGGAGCTCCAGCGCTCGGGGTCCTCGGGGTTCCAGCCGCGCAGGACCGTGCCCGAGGTGTCGAGAGCGGGCAGGTCCTGCCCGTCGGTGCTGCTCATGAGTGCTCCTGACTGACGCGCCGCGCGGAGACGGGCGCCGAGGGGGATCGAGGGGGTGGGGACGGCTCCCTGCCATGATGGGCGCGGTGCCGCTGGGGTGCGCTGGGTGGACGTTTGTCCTGGAACAGCGCGGTTTCCCCGCCGTGTGTTTTTCACGGACCGCATCGCATTAAGTCATGTGCTCATGCGCAAATAAGTGACGGCGGACACATCCGCGGGGTGCCTGCCGGTGGGGCCGGCCCTCCGGGCGTGAACGTCTACGGTGTGACCATGCGCACGTCCCCCCAGCCCACCCCCCAGCCGGCCGCTCAGCCCGACGCCGACGCCGTCGTCCAGAAGGCTCTCATGCCCCTCGAGGCACCCGTCCGCGGCGCCGTCATCACCGTCTCCGACCGCTGCGCCCGCGGCCAGCGGGAGGACTCCTCGGGCCCGCTCGCCCAGCGCCTGCTCGGCGAGCACGGCGTCGTCGTCGACACGGTCGTCGTCGTCCCCGACGACGTCGAGGCCGTGAGGGCCGCCATCCGCAGCGCCGTCGCCGACGGCGCCCGCGTCGTCCTGACCGCCGGCGGCACCGGCGTCACCCCCTACGACCTCACCCCCGAGGCGACCGCCCCGCTGCTCGCCACCCGCCTCGAGGGCCTCGAGGCCCAGGTCCGCGCCCACGGCCTGACCAAGACCCCGCTGGCCGGGCTCTCGCGCGGCCTCGTCGGCGTCACGAGCCGCCGGGCCGACGGCGCCCTCGTCGTCAACGCCCCCGGCTCACGCGGCGGGGTCAAGGACGCGGTCGGAGTCATCGGTCCGCTCGTGCCCCACGTCCTCGAGCAGCTCGGCGGCGGCGACCACTGAGCACGGTCGGCCCCTCAACCGCCCCGCTCCCAGGCGGCGACCTCCTCCCAGGTGTCCAGGTCCCGCCCCACGCCCCGCAGCGCCCCCAGGTCCGCCTCGAGGAGCACCAGCGCCCCGAGCGCGCGCCTGACCGCCACGTCGCGCAGCGGCGCCCCGCCGGGTGCGACGACCGCAGCCAGAGGACCCGTGCGGTAGACGCCGACGAGGTACTGGCGGTGGGCGCCGTCCACGCTCACCGCCCCGTCCGCCCCCGGTGAGGCTGCCAGGCGGGCCGCGAGCACCGGCAGGGCCCGCCACGCCTCGGGTGCGTCGCAGGCGAGCAGGGCCGTCGTCGGGGCGGGCGCGCGCCCCTCGGCGCGCAGGGCGAGCAGGCCCGCCCCCGCCCCCGCCACGGGCCCGCCCAGCGGCGGGTCCTCCAGCGCCCGCAGCACGCCGTCGGGCAGGGACACGTCCTCAGGGGCCACGACGACGACCCCGCCCAGCGCCAGCGGGCCGCGCAGGCTGTCCAGACCCCGGAGCACGTGGTCGATGAGACGGCCCCCGCGCGCCACGACGTCGGGCTTGGAGACCCCGCCCAGGCGCGCGCCCGTGCCGCCCGCGAGCACGACGACGTCCAGGCCCCCCGCCCCGACGGCGGTGGGCGCGAGCACCGGCGCGCCCGCGGGCGGGCCACCGGCCCCGGCCCGGTGCACCGCCTCAGCCCTCGTCGTCGGCCGCACGGACCCAGTCGCCCGAGCGGCCCCCCGACTTCGCCGTCACCCTCGCCTCGCGCAGGCACACCGAGCGGTCCACCCCCTTGACCATGTCCACGACCGCCAGGCCCGCCACCGTCGCGGCCGTCAGCGCCTCCATCTCCACGCCTGTGCGCTCCGCCGTGCGCACCGTCGTCTCGATGCGCACACCCCCGTCCTCGACGGCGAGGTCGACACGGCACCCGTGCACGCCGATGACGTGCGCCAGCGGCAGCAGGTCGGGCACCCTCTTCGCCGCCGCGATGCCCGCCACCCGCGCTACGGCCAGCACGTCGCCCTTGGGGACGCTGCCCTCGCGCAGGGCGGCGACCACCAGCGGGGAGCACTGGACGAAGGCGCTCGCGCTCGCGGTGCGCACGGTCGGCTGCTTGGTGGTGACGTCCACCATGTAGGCAGCACCGGCCTCGTCCAGGTGGGTCAGGCGGATCTGGGAGGGGTCAGTCACGGGTCTCTCCGTCTCGGGCGGGGTGGGTGGGCAGGGGTGAGGCGGGGCGCCTCAGGACGATGAGGCCGACCTCCTGGCCCGGCTCGACGGCGGGTGTGCGCGCCTCGACGACGGCGAGGGCCTGCGCGGCCCCGAGAGAGGCGACCAGGTGCGAGCCGGAGCCCAGCCGGTGCACCGGCGCCACCCACGGTCCGGGCGCCACGGCCCCGGGCGCCCCCGGCAGGTCCCGGCCCCCGCCGCCCGGTGGGGCGACCAGGCGCACCGGCAGGTACTGGCGCCGCTCGCCCGCCGTCCTCCACCCCACTGCCGCGCGGGCGGGGACCGGCGCCACCGAGGCGGCCGCCTCCTGGAGGCCGTGGCCGGACAGGAGGGCCAGCGCGGGGGCGACGAAGGCCGTGAAGGACACGAGGACGCTCACCGGGTTGCCCGGGAGCATGATGACGGGCACCTGCCGGCCGTCCTGAGCGCGCACCGTGCCGTGCCCCTGGGGCTTGCCCGGCTGCATCGCCACCTTCGCGAAGGACAGGCTCGTGCCACGGCCGTGCTCGGGGCAGGCGGCCAGCATGGTGAGCGGGTCGAAGGCGCCCGCTGACACGCCGCCGGAGGTGATGACGAGGTCCGCCTCACCCGCCGCCTCGCGCAGCACCCGGGCGAGGTCCGCCGCCGTGTCCCCGGCGCGCAGGAGCGCCGCCGCCCGGGCCCCGTGCTCCGCGAGCAGGCCCGTCAGCAGCAGCCCGTTGGAGTCGGGGACCGAGCCCGGAGCCAGGGGGGCGCCGGCGTCGACCAGCTCCGCACCGGTGGAGACGACGGCGACGCGCGGACGCGGGTGGGCCCGCACGGCGGACAGGCCCACCGAGGCCAGGGAGGACAGGACCGTCCCCGACAGCGCCGTGCCCGCCCTCGCCACCGGCTCCCCGACGGCGACGTCCTCACCGGACCGGCGCACGTTGAGGCCCACGCGGGCCGGGGTGCGGACCTCCACCACCGGCGGCAGCGGCGCCTGGCCCGGCAGCTGGTCCGTGTCCTCCACCCGGACGACGGCGTCGGCGCCCTCGGGCAGCATGGCGCCGGTCATGATGCGCATCGCGGTGCCAGGTGCGAGCGGGCCGGGGGCCGTGCCCGCGGGCACGTCGCCCGAGACCGGCAGGCGCACGGGGGCCCGGTCGGCGCCGACGGTCTCGACGGCGCGCACGGCGTAGCCGTCCATCGCGGAGCTCGTCCAGGGCGGCACGGGCAGGGCGGCGGTGAGGTCCTCGGCGAGGACGAGCCCGTGGGCGCCGGCCAGCGGGACCTCGGTGGGGGCCAGGGGCGAGAGCGTACCCAGCAGCCGGGCGAGGTAGTCCTCGGGTGAGCGCATCTGCTGAGCCTGAGCCATCTCGGGTCCTTCCGTCGCGGTGGGGAGGCTGCCCGGGGACATCATGCCCCGGGCCGCCGTGTACGGTCGGGGCCGTGCGCCCGGACCTGTGCCCGGGACCGCCAGCCCCTCACGAGGAGAAGCATGACGCAGCCCCGCCCCAGCGCCGTCGTCGTCCGCGCCGAGGTCACCGCCGACGAGGTCAGCGCGGCCGAGCTCGCTCAGGCCGTCGAGCACCGCGCCGCCGGCGCCGTCGTCACCTTCGACGGCATGGTCCGTGACCACGACGGTGGCCGGGGCGTGACCGGCCTGACCTACCACACGCACCCGACGGCGGGTGCCGTCGTCACCGAGATCGCCGCCGAGGTCGCCGCGCGACCGGGCCTGCGCGCCCTCGCCGTCGTCCACCGCGTGGGGGAGCTCGCCGTCGGTGAGACGGCCCTCGCCGTCGCCGTCAGCGCCGACCACCGGGCCCCCGCCTTCGACGCCGTGCGCGACCTCGTCGAGGAGGTCAAGAGGCGCCTGCCCGTGTGGAAGCACCAGACCTTCGCCGACGGCAGCCGGCAGTGGTCCAACCTCGCCTGAGCCCGACGACGCGCGCCCGCGGGCTCAGCCGCCCGCTGTGACGCCGCGGGCTCAGCCGCCCGCAAAGGGCGGCAGGACGTCGACACGGTCGCCGCCCTCCAAGGGCGTGAGCGAGTCGGCCGGCGTGGACAGGGAGTTGACGAGGAAGGTCGACACGCCCACCACCGTCGCCATCTCCAGGCCGCGCCCGGCCAACAGCTCGCGCAGCCGGGCGAGGGTCGTGCCCGCCTCCACCTCAAGGCGCTCCTGGGGACGGCCGGCGGCCTCGGCCGCAGCGGCGAAGTAGTGCACCTCGATCGAGGTCGGCGGGGTCGGGCTCATGCGGGCTCCTCTGGTTGCGGCGCACCCACGGTAGCAACCGCACGGGCCTCAGCCGCCGATGGTGGACATCGTGCGCGCCGGGCGCTCGAAGCCGTCCGGCGCGGCCCACGGCCCGTCGCAGCCGTGCGCCAGGGGCTTGCCCCACGTCGCCGCGGCCCAGAGCCTGAGGACCTCCTCGTCCGAGGCCCCCGAGCGCATCGGCCCCCTGAGGTCCGTCTCCCGGGACGAGAACAGGCAGGTCATGAGCCGGCCGTCCGCCGTCACCCGCGTGCGGTCGCAGTCCGAGCAGAAGGGGGCGGTCACCGAGGAGATCACCCCGACGACGCCCGCCGGGTGGCTCCCGTACGCGCTCCGGCCCGCCGCCACCCGCCACAGGGTCGCCGGCCGGCGGTCGGCGCGCCCGACCTCCTCGAGGCGGAAGCCCGCCCCCGCCAGGACCCGCAGCACCTCCTCGCGCCCGACGACCTCCTGGGGCCGCCACGTCTGGCGCGGCCCCAGCGGCATGTGCTCGATGAAGCGCAGCTGCCACCCCCGGCGCAGCGACTCCGCCAGCAGCCGCGGCGCCCGCTCCTCAAGGGCCCCCGCGACCGCGACGGCGTTGACCTTGACCGGGCTCAGCCCCGCCTCCTGGGCGGCGGCGATCCCCCGCAGCACGTCCTCGAGACGGTCCCGGCGCGTGAGCGCCGCGTACTCGACCGGCTCGAGGCTGTCCAGGGAGACGTTGACCCTGCCCAGGCCAGCCGCCCGCAGGCCCGCCGCCCGCTTGTCCAGGCCCAGCCCGTTGGTCGTCAGCCCCACGTCCACCGGACTGCCCGAGCGGGTGCGCAGGCCCGCGACGGCCGCGACGACCTCCTCGAGGTCGCGGCGCAGCAGCGGCTCCCCGCCGGTGAGCCGGACCCTCTCGACGCCCAGGCGCTCGACCGCCAGGCGGGCCAGGCGGGCGATCTCGGCCACCGTGAGCAGGTCCGGCGTCGCCAGCCACGGCAGGCCCTGGGCCGGCATGCAGTAGGTGCAGCGCAGGTTGCAGCGGTCCGTCACCGACAGGCGCAGGTCACGCACCGTGCGCCCGTAGCGGTCCACGAGCCGGGTGACGGGGCCGCGGGCCAGGGCCGTGGGCGGCTCGGGCACCGGCCCGCGCAGCGCACCGCAGGGCGCGGGCGTGGGCAGGTCCACGACCGGGCTGCGGCTCAGGGCGGGCATGTCTCGAGGATAGCCAGGCGCTCGGTCCGCGGGTGCGCTCAGGCGGTGCGCCGGATGTGGACGCGTGCGAGGCCGTCGCCGACCTCGAGCACGCGGTGCTCGAAGGTGAGGGGCAGCTGGTCGATCTGGGCCAGCAGCGGCCCGGGCACGTGCGGGGCGAGCAGGTCGAAGCCCTCGCCGACCCCGAGGCTCGAGGCGGCGCCGATGACGGCGGCGTGACGCAGACGGTGCGGGATGGGGCGGGCGTCGAGCGTGAGGGGCCCGTCGCCGTGGGCGCCGCAGCCGCAGCCGCCGGCCGTGCGGGGGCGGGACTCCTGAAGGGGGATGAGCCTGGGCTCAGCGGCCCCGGTCGTCCCGGTGGGCTCGGTGGTGGTGTCGCTCATGGCGGGCTCCTTGCTCACAGGCTTGTGGTCGTCCCCCGCCCCGGGAGCGGGAGGCTGCGCCTTGGCGCACACCCCCCTACTTTATTACGGTACAGACTGTGAGAAACAAGGTGGCTCCGCGCCTCGCCGTCCTGGCCCTCGGTGCCGCCTGCCTCCTGGCCGGGCTCGACTCCGCCCTCCTGCGCCTGGGCGTCTGGGCCCCCGTCGGAGGAGACGGCGCCACCCTCAGCGCCCGTCTGTCCGCCCTCCACGGCCCCCTCATGCTCGTCGGCTTCCTCGGCACCGTCATCGCCCTCGAGCGCGCCGTCGCCGCACGCCGGGCATGGGCCTACCTCGCCCCCGCCGGCTCCGCCCTCGGCTGCCTCTCCCTCCTGCTCGGCGCCCCCGCGCCCCTGGGCCGCGCACTCGCCCTCACCGGAGCCCTCACCCTGCTCGCCGTCTACCACCGCGTGCGCCGCCGGGCCCCCTCCGCCGCCGTCGACATCGAGTCCCTGGGCGCCGTCAGCCTCGCCCTGGGCGACCTCGTCTGGCTCCTGGCCCCCGACGACCTGACCGCCGCCGTCCCCCTCTGGCTCCTCCTCCCCACCCTCACCATCGTCGGCGAGCGCCTCGAGCTCGCCCGCATCGCCTTCATCGACGAGGTCGTCGAGCGCACCGTGCGGGGCCTGTCCCTCGCCGCCGTCCTCGGGGCCTGTCTCCTGGGCGTGGTCGAGACCGCCCACGTCCTCGTCGGCGCCGCCCTGCTGGGGCTCGCCGTCGTCATGTCCTGGTACGATGTCGCCCGCCGCACCGTGCGCGCCCGCGGCGCCGCCATGGCCGGTGTCCGCTTCATGGCCGCCTCCATGCTCGCCGGCTACCTCTGGCTCGCCGTCGCCGGCGCCACCTGGACCCTCGCCTCCCTGCGCGGGGGCACCGGCCCCGCCTACGAGGCCGTCATCCACAGCCTCACCCTCGGCTTCGCCTTCTCCATGGTCCTGGCCCACGCGCCCACGATCATCCCTGCGGTCATCCACCGCCGCCTGCCCCACCACCGCGCCATGTGGCTGCCCTACGCGCTCCTGCACGGCGGCCTGGCCCTCCGGCTCGCCGGCCTGGCCGCGGACGCCGCCGCACCCTGGCAGGTCGGCGGAGCCCTCGGCGTCATCGCCGTCATCACCTTCCTGCTCCTGGCCGTCACCCGCGTGCTCACCGCCGGGTCCTTCACCAGCGGCCAGCCCTCCCGGGCGCCGCACCCGGTCACCGCGCCCTCGGCACAGGGCGTGCGGACGACGACGGGCGCGGCTCACACCGCCGACACTGTGGCCGCGCCGTCCGTGAGGACGGGAGCGACCCTGTGAGCCACCCCATCAGCCCCCGGCTGGGCACCTCCCCGAGCGCCCCCGCCCCGCCGGCCCCGCCCGGCGCCCGCCGCCCGCGTCGCACCACCCAGGTGCGGCGCAACCTCGTCGTCCTCGCCTGGGTCCTGGCCGCCGCCCTCCTCGCCCTGCTGGTCCTGGCCGGCCCCCTCGGCGCCTGGGGCCAGTGGCTTCCCCTGCACGCCCTCCTCCTGGGCGGCATCGGCTCGGCCATCACCATCTGGTCCGCGCACTTCGCCGACACGCTCCTGCACCGCCCCGCCCTCGGCGGCGCCACCCTGCTCGACACGCGCCTGGGCGCCCACAGCCTCGGCACCGTCCTCGTCCTGGCCGGCATCACCACCGACCGCGACCCGCTCGCCCTGGCCGGGGTCGGCGTCGTCACCGCCAGCGCCCTGGCCGGGGCACTGGCCATCGCGGTCCAGCACCGGCGCGCCCTCGCCCCGCGCCTGGCCGGCCTCGCCCTGCACTACGCCGTCGCCCTCGTGCTGCTCGCCGTCGGCGCCGTCCTGGGCTGCCTCACGAGCTGGGCCGCCGACCGCGGCCGCGCCGACCTCTCCGACGCCCTCTACACCGCCCACACCACGACGATGCTCCTCGGCTTCGTCGGCACCACCGTCCTGGACACCCTCACCGTCCTGTGGCCCACGATGCTGCGCACGAGGATGGAGCCCGAGGCGCCCCGCTGGGCCATGGCGGGCCTGCCGCTCCTCGTGGCCGGAACCGCCCTGCTCGCCACCGCGGGAGCCTGGGCGCCCCTGGCGGCTCTGGGCGCGCTCGTCTACCTCGCCGGTGCCGCGGGCGTGCTCGTTCCGGCCTGGAGGACCGCCCGGCGCGTGCCCCCGACCTCCTTCGCCACCGCCTCCGCGGCCGCCGCCGTCGCCTGGCTCCTCGCCTGCGTGCTGTGGGTCGGTGCCGGCGTGAGCGTGGCCGGCAGCGGCGGCGCGGACCCGGGCGCCGCCCGCGACGTCATCCACGCCGTGCGCGTGCCGCTCGCCGTCGGCTTCGCCCTCCAGGTCCTGGCCGCCGCCCTGTCCTACCTCACGCCCGTCATGCTCGGCGGGGGACCGGCCGCCACCCGGGCGGCCAACGCCATCATGGACCGGGCCGCCGCCTACCGGCTCGTGGCCGCCAACAGCTGCCTCCTGCTCGCCGTGCCGGCGTCCCTGCCCTGGCCCGTGAGGGCCGCCACCGGCCTCGTCGCCGGCGCCTGCGCCGCCTACGTCCCGGTCGGCATGGTGCTCGCCTGGGCCGGGCACCGCCGCCGCAGGAGGGCCGACGACGCCGTCGGGCCCGGACGGCCAGCAGCCTCAGCCGCAGTCCCCGCCCCGACCAGACCCGAGCAGAAGGACGACCGAGATGAGTGACACCACCGGGCCCAGCCAGGCCGGAGGCCCCACCGGAGCCCACGGCGCCACGCCCCGGCCCTCCCCGCGCCCGGCGGCCCCGCGGGCCGACGTCACCGCCGGCACCGCCCCCAGCGTGGCCGCCGCCCAGCGCACGGACGCCGCCCAGGCGCAGGGCCCTCGACCCACCGACCGACGCGGCGCCCTCCTGGGACTCGTCACCGCCGGCGCGGCCGTCGTCGTCGGCTCCGTCGCCGCCAACCGCGCCCCGGCCCCCAGCACCACCGGCACGACCGGCACAGTCACCGCGACCGGACGCACCGTCGAGGTCACCGTCAGCGTCAACGGCATGCGCTTCGTGCCCGACACCATCGACGTCGCCGCCGGGGACCGCCTCCTCCTCACCCTCGACAACACCTCCGACCAGGTCCACGACCTCGTCCTGGCCACCGGCGCCTCCACCGGGCGGGTGGCCGCCGGAGCCTCCACCACCCTCGACGCCGGCGTCATCACCGGTGCCACCGAGGGCTGGTGCTCCATCGCCGGCCACCGCGCCCAGGGCATGGTCCTGCACGTCACCACCGACGGCGCCGGCGGCGCCCACCACCACGCCTCGGGCGGCTCGGCCTCCGCGGCGGTCGACCTCCAGGCGCCCCTGCCCGAGGGCTTCGAGCCCTTCGACGCCGCCCTCGCCCCCGCACCCGCCGTCACGACCCACCGCCACACCTTCACCGTCACCGAGGTCGACGGCGCCTACGTGGGAGCCGGCGTCACCCAGACCCGGTGGACCTTCAACGGCACCTACCCGGGCCCCGTCCTGCGCGGCAGGGTCGGCGACGTCTTCGAGATCACCCTCGTCAACGAGGGCACGATGAGCCACTCCATCGACTTCCACGCCGGGATCGTCCCTCCCGACGACGTCATGCGCTCCATCAACCCCGGTGAGAGCCTCGTCTACACCTTCACCGCCGCCCACGCCGGCATCTGGCTCTACCACTGCTCCACCGCCCCCATGAGCGTGCACCTGGCCTCCGGGATGCACGGCGCCGTCATCATCGACCCCGACGGCCTGGCCCCGGTGGACCGCGAGTACGTCCTCATCCAGTCCGAGATCTACCTCGGGCCCGAGGGCGGGGACACGGACGCGGACAAGGTCGCGGCCAAGACCCCCGACCTCATGTGCTTCAACGGCGTCGCCTTCCAGTACGCCCTGGCGCCCCTCGAGGCCCGCTCGGGCGAGCGGGTGCGCCTGTGGGTGCTCGACGCCGGGCCGTCGCTGGCCTGCTCCTTCCACGTCGTCGGGCTGCAGCTCGACACGGTCTTCCTCGAGGGCGCCTACATGCTGGGCGGGCCCGATGAGCTGGGGCGGACCTGGGGCGGTGGCTCGCAAGCGCTCGGCCTGCACCCCGCCCAGGGCGGCTTCGTCGAGGCGGTCGTGCCCGCGGCCGGCCACTACCCGATGGTCACCCACGCCTTCGCCGACATGGAGAAGGGCGCCAAGGCGGTCCTCAAGGTCACCGACTGACCCGGAGCGGGGCGCCTCCCCGCCCGCGACGGCCGGGCCGGCGCCCGGGGCTCAGACCGCCAGGGACAGGTGGCAGCCGTCCGGCCGAAGGGGCTCGACGGCGACCCGCGCCCGCCCCTGCCCGCCCGGGTCCGTCTCGGCGTCGTTGCGGCGCAGCTCCTCGTTGAGGAAGGCCTCGTGCATGACGCACACGAGGGTGTGCGGCGTCCTCGAGCGCGTCACCAGGGGGCAGGCGCGCAGCAGGAGGCACCCGCCGCCGTGGGGCTCGGGGGCGAAGCCCATCCTCGTCAGGTGAGGCTCGAGGGCGGCCACGCGCTCCTCGTCGCTCAGCGGCGTGCCGTCAGCGTGCCCCTGGACCGCCGGGGCGTCAGTGACCACCGCCCAGCGGTGACCGATCTCCTGGGCGCAGCGCAGCCCCGCCTCGTCGGTCCCGATGGTCTCGCACACGACGTCGAGGAGCGTGAGGTAGGAGTCCAGGACGTCCTCGGGGTCCGGCGCCGTCGAGGAGTACAGGATCGAGGGGCGCCCGCGCCGGCCCGTCGCGCGGCTCTGCGAGGCGACGAACCCCGCCGAGATGAGGGCGTCCAGGTGCTCGCGCACCGTGTTGTGGTGCAGGCCCAGCGCCGTGGCGACCTCCAGGGCCGTGACCGCCTCGGCGCAGGACTCGACGTGCTCGAGCACCCTGCGGCGCGTGGGCGGCAGCGCCGAGCGGGTCGACAGGTCCGCCCACGAGGGGCGGGGCGCACGAGGGGACGAGGACGGGGGCACGCCCCTCACCCTAGCCCCGGCCGGACGCTCGCGCCGCCCGCGTCATCGCCCAGTAGACCGGCAGTGGCTCATGGTCCAGCACGGTCCTCAGAGCGAAGCCGAGGCGCTCGTAGAGCCGGCGCGAGCCCGGTGTGGTGGACTCCAGGTGCGCGGCGACGCCCTGGGCGTCCACGCGCTCCAGGCCGTGGCGCAGCAGGGCCGTGCCCGTGCCGGTGCCGCGCGCCCGCGCCGCGACGGCCACCATGTGCAGGTACCAGTGCGGCTCGGGCGGCCGGGCCGCCTCGCACTGGGCGCCGTCGGTCAGGACGAGGTCCCAGGCGCCGCCCAGCAGCCCCAGGTCGAGGCCCGCAGGGGGCTCGTCCCCCGGGCCCAGCGGCCCCGACGGGTCCCCTGCCCCGCCCACCGCGGGGGCGTCCCACAGCGTGACCCCCAGCAGCCGCTCCTCGCCGTCGGCACCGGCGGCCACGGCCAGGTCGACGACGGCGCCCGCACGCCGGGCAGGGTCGGTGGACAGGTAGCGGTCGGTGAGCTCGACCCGGTGCAGGTGGTCCAGGGCCGCGCGCGGGTCGGGGGCGGCGCCCGCGATGGCCCCCATGAGCGGGTCGGCCAGGAACACCTCGGTGAGCAGGCCGGCCACGGCCTCGAGGTCCGCCGGGGTGCCCGGGCGGATGGTGACGGACGCGCTGCTCACTCCCACTCCTTGCGGTGCGTTGAGGGTACCGGGTCCTCGGCCTCCAGGGAGGGGGCCAGCAGGCGGCGGAAGGAGTCGACGCGGGAGCGGCGCAGACCGCGCTCAGCGCCGTCGAGTCCCGCGGCGCCCCACCAGGCGTCCAGGGCGCAGTCGAGGACCCCCTGCTCGTGCGTGCAGCCGCGCGGGCAGTCCTCGGCGACCTCGGCCAGGTCCGGGAAACCGCGCAGGACGTCCGTGCTGGACACGTGCGAGACCCCGAAGGAGCGCACGCCGGGGGTGTCGATGACCCAGCCGCCGCCGGGCAGCTCGAGCGCCTGCAGGTTCGTCGAGGTGTGGCGGCCGCGGCCCGTGACCTCGTTGACGTGCCCGGTCACCCGGTCGGCGCCCGGGACCAGGGCGTTGATGAGGGTGGACTTGCCGACCCCGGAGTGGCCGACGAAGACGCTCGTGCGCCCACCGATGACCTCGCGCACCGCCTCCACGCCGTCGCCCCTGGCCCGCGAGGCCTCCGCCCGGCTCGAGGGGTCCAGGCGGGTGGAGACCGAGCGGACCCCCAGCGGCTCGTAGAGGGCCAGCAGCCCGGCGGCGTCGGCCAGGTCCGACTTGGTGAGCACGAGCAGGGGCTCCATGCCGGCGTCGTAGGCGGCCACGAGGTAGCGGTCGATCATGCGCGGGCGCGGCTCGGGGCTGGCGACGGAGGTGACGATGACGAGCAGGTCCGCGTTGGCGACCACCGGCCTCTCCGTGCCGGCGGCGTCACCGTCCTCGGCGCTGCGGCGCAGCAGCGTGCGGCGCTGCTCCACGCGCACCATCCGGGCGAGCGTGTCCTTGCGTCCGCTCACGTCCCCGACGACGGCGACCCGGTCGCCGACGACGACCTTGCCGCGCCCGAGCTCGCGGGCCTTCATCGCCGTGATGTCGCCCGAGCCGTCCTCGGTGAGGGCGGCCCGCTCCAGGTGGATGCGGTAGTGGCCGCGGTCGATGCGGGTGACGGTGCCGTGGTGGGCGTCGGCGTGGGCGGGACGCTGCTTGGTGCGCGGGCGCGAGCCCTTGCCGGGGCGCACGCGCACGCGCGGGTCGTCGGTGCCGGTGTCGCGGCGGGCCATCAGTGCTCCTCGCTCTGGTCGGCGGCGGTGGGGGCGACGGCGGCGGAGGCGGGGGTGGTGGCCGGGGTGAGCACCGCCTCCCACAGGGCGGGGAAGGACGGCAGGGTCTTGGCGGTGCAGGCGACGTCGTCGAGCGCGGTGCCGGGCACGGCCAGGCCGACGACGGCGGCGAAGGTCGCCATCCGGTGGTCGGCGTAGGCGCGCAGGAGGGCCGGGGCCAGGCGCTCGCCGTCGGGCAGGGCGTCGACCTCGATCCCGTCGGCGATCTCGCGGGCGGTGGCGCCCAGGCGGCGGGCCTCGGCGACGAGCGCGGCCAGGCGGTCGGTCTCGTGGCCGCGCAGGTGCGCGATCCCGGTCAGGCGGGAGGCGTGGCCCTGGGCCGAGGCGAGGACGGCCAGGGCGGTGACGGTGGGGGCGAGCTCCCCGACGGCGGACAGGTCGGCGTCGATCCCGCTCAGCCGGCCGGTGCCGCGGCAGGTCAGGCGCACGGTGCCGGCGCCGTCGGGCTTGGTGGTGAGCGTGCCGCCCAGCCGGGGCAGCAGGTCCCGCCAGGCGTCCCCCGCCTGGGTCGTCGCCGTTGGCCAGCCCGGGACGGTGACGCTCCCGCCGGCGACGAGGGCGGCGGCCAGGAAGGGGCCGGCGTTGGACAGGTCCGGCTCGATGGTGACCCGACCGCCCGACGGGCGTCCGGGGCCGACCCGCCAGGTGCGCCGCCCCTCGGGCAAGGCGGGGTCGGGCTCGGTGACGGCCAGGCCCCGCTCGCGCAGGGCGGCGGTGGTCATGGCCGCGTGCGGCAGCGAGGGGACCGGGCCAGTGGGGGTGACGGCGAGGCCGCCAGGCAGCAGGCAGCCGGTGAGCAGGAGCGCGGAGAGGAGCTGGGAGGAGGCGGAGGAGTCGAGGTCCACCGTGCTGGACGTGGTGGGGGAGGGGCTGTGCGCCGGGGCTGCGGGCGGGCTCAGGCGCACCGGCAGGCGGCCGGGTGCGCCCAGGTGCTCGACGCCGGCGCCGAGGCGGGCCAGCGCGTCGAGCAGGGGGCCCAGGGGGCGCAGGCGGGCGGCCTCGTCGCCGTCGAGGACGAGGGGGGCGTCGGCCAGCAGCACGAGCGGCGGGACGAAGCGCATGACCGTGCCGGCCAGGCCGCAGTCGACGTGGCCCGCGCCGTCGGGGCCTGTGGCCACGTGCAGGGGCAGCGGGGCGGGGGCCACGTGCAGGCGCGTGCCCTCGTCGTCGAGCTCGGTGAAGCGGGCGCCGAGGGTGGTCAGGGCCTCGCGCATGAGGTCGGTGTCGCGTGAGCGCAGCACCCCGGTCAGGGTGGTGGGGGCGTCGGCGAGAGCGGCGAGCAGGAGGGCGCGGGCGGTCAGCGACTTCGAGCCGGGCAGGGCGACGACGGCGTCGAGGGGGCCGGTGGCCGCGGGGGCGGCCCAGGGGGCGGCGGGGGTGCTGCGGTCGTCCGGGCGTCTCACGGGCGCCATTGTGTCAGGAGGTGGAGTGGGGACGGGTGCTCAGGACTCCGAGGTGCCGCTGACGTGCCTTCATCGCGTGGATGATGAGCTCGTACCCGTCCTCTCGAGGAAGAGGCTGATGACCTCAAGCGGGCGGCCAGCGGGGTCAAGCCCGATCATGAGCCAGCGCCGTGGGTCATCCTCGTCGTCCAAAGGCCATGAGGTGAGCGCGTGCTCTGCTGCGTAGAGCACGTCCCCGTCGTCGAGGGCGTGTGCGGCGTAGTGCTTCCGGGCTGACGGATGGATGTCAGGCAACGTGAGCCCACTCGCGAACAGCTGCGCGCACAGCCTCCGACCGCGTCGTGAGCCCCTCGGCCTCTGCTCGTGCAGTGAGCGCAGCCAGTGTTGCTGCGTCCAACCGGACCGTCACGACGAGGCCCGGACCGTCGCCTACCGCCGCCCGGCCCGCCTCGGGCAGGTCGCCTGCGCGCTCCCGCCCGCTCAGAGGGCGTCGATGATCGCGTTGAGCGTCGCGGAGGGGCGCATGACCGCGTCCGTCAGCGCGCTGTCGGGCCGGTAGTAGCCGCCGATGTCCACCGGCGATCCCTGCACGGCCACGAGCTCGGCCTGCACCGCCTCGTTGGCGGCCCCCAGGCGCTCGGCCACCGGGGCGAAGCGCGCGGCCAGGGCGGCGTCCGCCGTCTGCGCCGCCAGCTCGCGCGCCCAGTACAGGGCCAGCCAGGCGTGCGAGCCGCGGTTGTCCACCGAGCCCAGGCGCCGCGCCGGCGAGCGGTCCTCCTCCAGCAGCGTCGTCGTCGCCGCGTCCAGCGCGTCCGCGAGAACCGCCGCCCGCGCGTTCGCGCTGACCTCGGCGACGTGGCGCAGCGCCTCCGCCAGGGCCAGGAGCTCGCCCAGGGAGTCCCAGCGCAGGTAGTTCTCCTCCAGCAGCTGGCGCACGTGCCTGGGCGCCGAGCCGCCCGCCCCCGTCTCGTACAGGCCGCCGCCGTTCATCAGCGGCACCACTGAGAGCATCTTCGCGCTCGTGCCCACCTCGAGGATCGGGAACAGGTCCGTGTTGTAGTCGCGCAGCACGTTGCCGGTCACCGAGATCGTGTCCTCGCCGCGGCGCGCCCGCTCAAGCGACAGGCGCGTGGCCGCCACCGGGTCCATGACGCGGATGTCCAGGCCCTCGGTGTCCTCCTCGGCCAGGTAGCGCTCGACCAGTCCCGCCAGGACCGCGTCGTGGCCGCGCTCGGGGTCCAGCCAGAACACGGCCGGGGCGCCCGTGGCGCGGGCGCGCACCACCGCCAGGTGCACCCAGTCGCGCGCCGGGGCGTCCTGCGTCTGGCAGGCGCGCCAGATGTCGCCGGCCTCGACCTCGTGCGAGAGCAGGACCGTGCCGGGCTCGCAGCCCGCCCCCTCGGCGACGACGACCTCGACCCTGCCGGCGGCCGGCACGAGGAAGGTCTTGTCGTGCGAGCCGTACTCCTCGGCCTTGCGGGCCATGAGGCCGACGTTGGGCACGGTGCCCAACGTCGTCGGGTCGAGGGCTCCGTGGGCCTGGCAGTCCTCGATGACCGCCTGGTAGACGCCCGCGTAGGAGGAGTCCGGGATGACGGCGAGCGTGTCGCGACGCACCCCGTCCTTGTCCCACAGCGTGCCGCCACCGCGGATCATCGCCGGCATGGAGGCGTCGATGATGACGTCGCTGGGCACGTGCAGGTTCGTGACGCCCCGGTCGGAGTCCACCATGGAGATCGCCGGCCCGGCGGCGATCTCGGCCTCGATCGAGGCCCGCACCGCCTCGCCCTCCTCCAGCGCGTCCAGCCCCGCCAGGACGGCCCCCAGGCCGTCGTCGGCCCGCAGCCCGGCGGCCTCAAGCGCCTGGCCGTAGCGGGCGAAGGTCCGCGGCAGGACGGCGCGCACGGCGTGGCCGAAGATGATGGGGTCCGAGACCTTCATCATCGTGGCCTTGAGGTGCACGGACAGCAGCACGTCCTCCGCCTTGGCGGCGGCGACCTGCCGGGCGAGGAAGGCGTCGAGCGCGGCGGCGCTCATGAAGGTCGCGTCCACGACCTCCCCGGCGCTCACCTCCAGCGACTCGCGCAGGACGAGCGGGGCGGAGCCGTCCGCGGGCAGCAGGCGGATCTGCAGCGCACCAGCCTCGGGGACGACGACGCTGCGCTCGTTGTGGCGGAAGTCGTGCGCCCCCATGGTCGCCACCCGGGTGCGGGAGCCCTCGCGCCAGGCGCCCATCGAGTGCGGGTGCGTGCGCGCGTAGGCCTTGACGGCGCGCGGGGCGCGGCGGTCCGAGTTGCCCTCGCGCAGCACCGGGTTGACGGCGCTGCCCTTGACCGCGTCGTAGCGCGCCCGCGTCTCGCGCTCGGCCTCGGTGGCGGGCTGGTCCGGGTAGTCGGGCACGTCCACGCCCTGGGCCTGCAGCTCGGCGATGACGGCCTTGAGCTGCGGCACGGAGGCCGAGACGTTGGGCAGCTTGATGATCGTCGCGCGCGGGGAGGCGGTGAGCGCCCCCAGGGCCGCGAGGTCGTCGTCGGCCAGGCCGAAGGCCGCCATGACGCGCCCGGCCAGCGAGATGTCCGCCGTCGCCACGCTCACACCGGCCGCCCCCAGGAACCCCTCGACGACGGGCAGGAGGGAGTGGGTCGCCAGCATCGGCGCCTCATCGGTCCAGGTGTAGATGACGTCGGCGTCGCTCAGGCGGCTCATGGACTGCTCCTTGACAGGGGTGTGTGCGCTACCCGGCCAGCCTATCGGGTGGCGGCCGCGCCTCCCCGGCGCCCGCAGCCCCGCCGCCCGGCCGGCCGTCGCCCGCCGGCGGCGAGCAGCAGGCACGCCCCCAGCGC
>NZ_JACJVC010000022.1 GCF_023369555.1 Actinomyces sp. AC-20-1
CCCCGGCGCGGCGCAGGCGCACCGGCCCGGCCGCCGCACCACCGGCGCAGGGCCCGGCTCCCGCACCTCCTCCCACCCCGGTTCCCGTACCTCGCGCCGCGCGAGCGCGGGCACGGGCACCCGCACCATCCCGGCCGTGGACCACGCGGCCACCGCCCGCCGTGCCGAGGGCACCACCGGGCGGCACTCCACCGACCGTGGACTGCTGGGACTGCGCCTTGAGACGTGGTCCTGGATCGTCATCGCCGTCGTGACCGTACTCGTCCTGGCGCTGTGCCTGGGTACCCTTGCGCAAGCGCGAGCGGTGCTGGGCGACGGCGTCCTCACGTCCGCTACCCCACTGAAGGAGGCACTGTGACTGGACAGCACCCCCAGGTCCTCGCAGGTCGTTACGAGATCCGCGAGCTCATCGGCCGCGGCGGCATGGCCGAGGTCCACCTCGGCTACGACACGCGCCTGTCGCGGATCATCGCCGTCAAGCTGCTGCGCTCGGACATCGCCGGCGACCCCACCTTCCAGGCGCGCTTCCGACGTGAGGCCACGAGCGCGGCCGCGCTCAACCACCCGTCGATCGTCGCCGTCTACGACTCCGGCGAGGAGCAGCTGACCGGCCCGGACGGCTCGGTGAGCACGGTGCCCTACATCGTCATGGAGTACGTCGAGGGGCACACGGTGCGCGAGCTGCTGGGCGAGGGCGAGGCCGTGCCGATCCCGGAGGCCGTGGAGATCGTCACCGGGGTGCTCGACGCCCTGGAGTACTCCCACCGCGCCGGCATCGTCCACCGCGACATCAAGCCGGGCAACATCATGCTCACCTCGACGGGCGCCGTGAAGGTCATGGACTTCGGCATCGCCCGCGCCGTCGAGGACTCGGCGGCCACGGTGACCCAGACGCACGCCGTCGTCGGCACCGCCCAGTACCTGTCCCCGGAGCAGGCGCGCGGCGAGGTCGTCGACTCGCGCTCGGACCTGTACTCGGCGGGCTGTCTGCTCTACGAGCTGCTCACGGGCCAGCCGCCCTTCGTCGGGGACTCGGCGGTGGCCATCGCCTACCAGCACGTGCGCGAGATCCCGCGCCCGCCGTCCTCCGTCGCGGCCGACGTGCCCGAGGCCCTGGACCGGGTGGTCCTCAAGTCGCTGGCGAAGAGCCGCGATGACCGCTACGAGGACGCCGCCCACATGCGCACCGACCTGCTGGCCGCCGCCCGCGGCGCCGCGGTCCTCGCGCCGGCGGTGGACACGTGGACCTCCGCCACCACCGTCCTGTCCCCGGCCCCCGTCCCCACCCCCGCGCCCTCACCCGCGCCAGCGCCTCCGGTCGCGCAGAGCGCCGTGGCCGACGAGGAGGAGGACGAGGACAAGCGCCCCTCGCGCTGGTGGGTGTGGGCCCTCATCGTCGCCCTGCTCATCGCCGCGGGCGTCGGCATCGGCCTGCTCATGACCGACCGCCTGGGCAGCGGCACGCCGGCACCGACGGCGACGGCCACGGCCGCGTCGGTCCCCGACGTCAAGGGGATGAGCGAGTCCGAGGCCCGCAGCGCCATCGAGGGCGCCGGCCTGGTCTTCGTCAAGGGCTCCGACGTCGCCTCCGACGAGATCCCGGCCGGACAGGCCGTCTCCTCCGAGCCGGGTGCGGGCACCTCCGCGGTCCTGGGCACGGAAATCACCGTGCACTTCTCGGCCGGCTCGGCGATGGTGGAGGTGCCGGATGTCTCCGACATGACCCAGGAGCAGGCCAAGGAGGCCCTGGAGAAGGCCGGGCTCAAGGTCGGCACGGTCACCGCCGAGGACGCCGCGAAGATCGCCAAGGACAAGGTGGTGCGCACGAGCCCCGTCGCCGGCACCTCCGTCAAGCGCGGCGAGTCCGTGGGCCTCGTCGTGTCCACCGGCAAGACCTCCGTCCCGGACCTCACCGACATGACGCAGGAGCAGGCCCGTCAGGCCCTGGAGGAGGCGGGGCTCAAGGTCGGTGACGTCGTCAGCGGCGACTCGGACGCGGACCACAAGGACCTCGTCCTGTCCTCCGACCCGGCCACCGGATCCCAGGTGGATCTGGGCACCTACGTGTCCATCGTCGTCGGCTCGGGTCAGGCGGCCTCGCTGCCCGTGCCGGACGTGCGCGGGATGACGCAGACGCAGGCGCGTGAGGCCCTGACCGGCTTCACCCAGGTGATCTTCCAGTCCCGCACGACGACGAACGCGAACGAGGACGGCCTCGTCCTCGAGGTGACGCCGGCGCCCGGCTCGACGATCAGCGCGGACACGCTCGTGACGGTGACGCTCGGCAAGTACCAGGCGGCCCCTGCGCCGACGGCGTCGGGCCACTGAGCCCGGCCCCGCTGGGCCCGTGACGGCAGCAGCCGCGTGAGACGCCCCTCGTCGGGCCTCTCACGCGGCTGCTGCCGTCTGCGCGACCCGGAGGCCGGTCAGACCGTCGCCTCCCCGGAGATGTGGAAGGTCTCGTTGGCCCAGGGGAAGACCACCTCGAAGAGCATCAGGACGGCGCCCGCGATGAGCAGGAGCGCCTCGATGGCCTTGAGCCAGGTGGGGCCGGGCAGGTGCCGCCAGATCCATCCGTACATCAGTTGACCTCCGGGTCGTTGAGGATCGACTCTGGGCGGCCCTCCGAGCGGGGCATCCAGTAGGACAGGGTCGCGTGGGTGATCCAGCGGTGGTCGTTGCCCCACTCGCCGGTGCTCAGTGAGTGGCAGGTGGTGAGGGTGAGCGTGCGCTGGGTGGGCGCCGCCGTCGGGTCCCCCGGCACGGGGGCGATGACGTCGACGTCGTCGGGCTCGACGATCTGGTAGTCGGTGACGACGTAGACGTACCAGGTGTCCTTGGTGGCGACGATGATCTCGTCGCCGGGCTCGAGCAGGTCGATGCGCCGGAAGGAGTTGCCGTTGGTGCGCCGGTGGCCGGCGATGGCGAAGTTGCCGACCTCGCCGACCTGCTGGGTGTGCTCGTAGTGGCCCGCGGCGGCCTGGTCGAGGACGTCGGCGCCGGTGCCCTCGATGATCGGCATGTTGTTGTTCGTCACGCCGTACCAGTCGGGCACGACGAGCATCCCGATGGTCTCGCCGTAGCCGACGGCCGCGACGGGCGGCGGGTCCTCCGTGTGGTGCTTGCCAGCAACCATCGGGGAGATGACCTGGGTGGTCTCGAACTCCTCCTGGACCGCCTGGGCGCTCTCGACGGCGTCGATGCTGGTCCACCACAGCTGCCACACGAGGAAGAGGGCGATGACGAGGCCGGCGGTGATGAGCAGCTCCCCGACGCCTCCCACCAGGTGGTCGAACCAGGTGCGCTGACGGCGGCGGGCGTGGCGACGCCGGGTCCGCGGCCGGGTGACGGTCTGTACTGAGTCCACTGGACCTCCTGACGGGTAGCGCGGCCAGTGTAGGGCCCCGTCGTGGAGCCGCTGGCACGGGTGTCATCTCCCACCGCCGGCCCGTGGGCGGGGTGACGACGGCGATGGCCTAGGCTGGGCGCCGGAGCGCACCACAGCGGGCCGGTCCCTGCGGCCGACGTCGTGGGCGCGGTGACCGACACGATGAGACGAGGAGGCCCGGCGTGGCCGACAAGAAGAAGACCGACCCCCGCCGCTCGGGCAACCCCGCCAAGGCCGCCGCGGCCGAGCGCGAGCGCCTGGAGGCCTCCCGCGCGGCCGCGAACCGTGTCTCGCGCACGCCGCAGAAGGTCCGCGACACCTCCTCGCCGCGGTGGTACGCGCCCACGATGGTGGGGCTCATGGTCGTCGGCCTGCTGTGGGTGGTGGTCACCTACCTGTTCCAGGGCCGCTACCCGCTGCCGTACTTCACCCAGCACCACGCCTCGGACTGGCTCGTCAACGGCAACCTCTACATCGGCTTCGCCGTCATGATGGTCGGCTTCCTGGGGCTGCTGCGCTGGAAGTGAGCGGACCGAGCGCGCCGGGGCCCGGTTGACCGTCTCAGACCTGGACCTCGTCCGGGTGGGAGCCGGTGCGCAGGCCGCGGTCGAGCGCGTCGATGAGGCCCATGGACCGGGCGTCGAGCGTGAAGGAGAAGACGTCGGCGTTGGCACGCATGCGCTCGACGTGCACAGTCTTGGGGATGACGACGAGCCCGTGCTGCAGGTGCCAGCGGATGACGACCTGGGCGGGGGTGACCCCCAGGTCGGCGGCCAGGCGGGCGAGGTCGGGGTCGTCGAGGAGGCGGGCACGGCCCAGCGGGGACCAGGACTCGGTGACGACGCCGAGCTCGGCGTGCAGGGCGCGCAGCTCGTCCTGACGCAGGTAGGGGTGCAGCTCGACCTGGTTGACGGCCGGGGTCAGGCACGTGGCCTCGATGATGCGGCGCAGGTGGGCCGGCTGGTGGTTGGAGACCCCGACGGCCCGCACCCGGCCCGTGGAGAGGATCTCGCCCATCGTCTCCCAGGTCTCGACGAGGTCGATGCCCTCGGAGGCGGCGAGTGGCCAGTGGACGAGGAAGAGGTCGAGGACGTCGAGGCCGAGCCGGTCCATCGTCTCGTCGAAGGTGCGCAGGGCGTCGGCACGCCGGTGGTAGGGGTTGTTGAGCTTGGAGGTGATGAAGAGGTCGTCGCGGGGCAGGGCGCTGGCGGCCAGGGCACGGCCGACACCGGCCTCGTTGCCGTACATCTGGGCGGTGTCGATGTGGCGGTAACCGACCTCGAGGGCCTGGGAGACGGCGCGCTGGGCGTCATCGTCGTCGATCTTGTAGGTGCCGAAGCCCAGCTGGGGGATGGTCAGGCCCTCGACGCCGGTGCCGTGGCGCAGGGGGACGGCGGGGACGGGCAGGGGGCCGGGTGCGCTCATGGCCCCAGGCTAGTGAGGTCTCGGCGGCCGGGGGCCGGGACGTGCCCGCGTTGTCCGTGTGCGGCCGGTGCCCCGCGCACGGACGAGGGCGCCCCCTGGTGGGGGCGCCCTCGGTCGTGCTCAGCGGAGCGGGTCACTTGGCGTCAGCGTCCTCGACGTCGTCGGTGGAGTCGGCCCAGTACTCCTCGGCCCACGGGTCCTCCACCGGCTGGCTGCGGCGCCAGACGACGTAGGCCGCGCCGGCGGCGACACCGGCGACGGTGAGCCAGCACAGGCTCTTGAGGACACGGCGGGACTTACGGGGGGCGGGGGTCTGTGCAGCGTTCACAGCCGCAACGGTAGCGCGCTGAGCGCGCTCCGTCACGGTCCCCGGCGCCTCAATGGCCGTGCGCGCGGCCGACGCCGCCCGCTCGGCGCGCGAGCGGGTGTCCTCATTGAGGACCTCGATGCGCTCCTGCGCCTCCTTGGCGGCCTCGGCGGTCTCCTTGGCGAGGCGGTCCGCGCCGGTGCGGGCGCGGTCCACGGCGGGAGCGACCCACTCCGCGGCGCGTCCGGCGGCGCGCTCAGCGCGCTCGCCGAGGGACTCGGCCAGTGCGGCGACGTCACTGCGGATCTGGTCGGTGTCGAAGGTGATCTCGTGCTTGGTGAGCTCCATGGCTCCTCCTCGGACGGGTCGGTGAGGCCGGGCGGGCGCCCGGTGTTGTCCTGGGTCACATGGTGTCACCTCATCCTGTGCGTCACCTGATGATCGGGCCGGGCAGGGGCAGAGGTTTTGCCTGCGGTGAAATGCGCGTGGACCCGGCGGCCGTCCCGGGACCTCGGGCGCCCTCCGTGCGACCATGACACCCATGGAAGCCACACTGCACACCTCCCTCGGTGACATCCGCCTCGAGCTCTTCCCGGAGCAGGCGCCTGAGACCGTCTCCAACTTCGTCGGCCTGGCCACGGGCACGAGGAGCTGGACCGACCCCCGTTCAGGTGAGGAGTCCTCCTCCCCCCTGTACGACGGCGTCATCTTCCACCGCGTCATCCCCGGCTTCATGATCCAGGGCGGTGACCCGCTCGGCACGGGCACAGGCGGTCCCGGCTACGTCTTCGACGACGAGATCGACGCCTCCCTCACCTTCTCCGCCCCCTACGTCCTGGCGATGGCCAACGCCGGCCGCCGCATGGGCAAGGGCACCAACGGCTCGCAGTTCTTCATCACGACGGCGCCCACCGAGTGGCTGCAGGGCAAGCACACGATCTTCGGGGCAGTCGCCGACGACGCCTCCCGTGCGGTCGTGGACGCCATCAGCGCCGTCGCCACGGACCCGCGCGACCGTCCCCTGGAGGACGTGGTCATCACCTCGGTGTCCGTCACCGAGTGAGCGTGTGACGTCAGTCCCCCCGGGGCACCCGCCCCTTCGACGCCGTCGGGCCCTGTGGTCCGACGGCGTCGGCGCACCCGGCCCCCTGTCGCCCTGTGAGGAGCAACCATGAGCCAGTACCCCGCCGAGCAGGTCTCGGCCGTGCCCGTGTGCCCCCGGCACCCCGAGCGAGTGTCCTACGTCCGCTGCCAGCGCTGCGAGCGGCCCGCGTGCCCCGAGTGCCAGGTCCCCGGGGCCGTGGGCGTGCACTGCGTGGACTGCGCTCGCTCGGCCCGGGCCTCGCGCCGCGGGGCGCGCACCGTCCTGGGCGGCAGCGTCGTGGCGGACGCGCTGCTGACGAAGGTCCTCATCGGGGCCTGCGTCCTGGTCTTCATCGCCCAGCAGGTGCTGGGCTCGCTGACCTCCGACCTGCTCTTCGCCCCGGTGGTGGCGCTGAGTGAGCCCTGGCGCTTCCTCACCACGGCCTTCCTGCACTCGAGCCTCATGCACCTGGCCTTCAACATGTGGGCCCTGTGGGTGACGGGCACGACGCTGGAGCCGGTGCTGGGCCGGTGGCGCTTCGGGACCCTGTACGCCCTGAGCGCGCTGGGCGGCTCGGTCATGGTCTACCTGCTGGCCTCGCCGTCGGGCCCGTCGTGGTGGACGGGCACGGTGGGCGCCTCCGGTGCCGTGTTCGGCCTCTTCGCGGCACTGTTCGTCATCCAGCGGCGCTTCGGACGCGACACCTCGGCCATCGTCGGGCTGCTGGCGGTCAACCTCGTCATCTCCTTCACGGCGGCGGCGATCTCCTGGCAGGGGCACCTGGGCGGCCTGCTCACCGGCGGCGCGGTGGCGGCCCTGTTCGCCTGGGCACCGCGCGAGCGTCGCAAGGCGGTGGGGCTGTGGGGGCCAGTGGCCGTCGGGGTGGTGCTGGTCCTGCTGGTGGCACTCAAGACCCTGGTGAGCTGACGGCCGGCGAGCGACCCGCCCCGCCAGCGGCACGGCCCCGCCCACCTCGGGCGGGGCCTTTTCCTCTGCCAGCGGCAGGGTCGAACGGTTATCCACAGGTTTTCTCCCCACTGTGGGTTCTGGGGAAGCACAAGGTTGTCATTCCTCCACACCTGTGGACTGAGGTGTGGAACGACAGCACTGTTGTTTTCCACAGCGCTGCGCACAGGTGGGGAGAACGTTGGCATGACGCCGCCTCAACGAGCGAGAAGTCCACACGGTTGTCCACCGCCTGGGGATGGGGATTGCGCACTGCCTGTGGGTGGTCGGAAGCCGGGCTGTGGCTCCAGCGGGGGACAACGGCCACGAGCGCGTCGGGAACAGGCTGTGAAGGACCGGAGTCACACCCGTGTACGAACAGCGTGTCACGCATCCCTGGTCAGAGATTCTCAAGGAAGAGGCATTCCGCAGAATTACGCGGTTCGGACAGATCCCTGGGAACCGACAACAGGCTCTGACCAGGGATGAGTGACAGGCTCGCGCTCATGCGCGAGCGCGGTGGTGGAGCCAACGGGACTCGAACCCGTAACCCCCTGCTTGCAAAGCAGGTGCGCTACCAATTGCGCCATGGCCCCCGGGGCTCAGGACGGGTCAGCGACCTCAACCCAGGCTGAGCGCTCCACGCGCTCGGACTCATACCGGAGCCACGCCGCGTAGGCGAGGACCCCCAGACATGAGAAAACCGCGGCTGAGACGATCTTCCGGTTCATCCGAACCCTCCTCATCGTTCCACCGCGGGTGGTGGGCCTAGCTGGACTCGAACCAGCGACCTCATCCTTATCAGGGATGCGCTCTAACCAACTGAGCTATAGGCCCGTGCGACCGGAAGAGGTTAACCCAGCCGGTCGGAGGCGGCCAAATCAGATCACTCGTCCGCCAGTGTGAGATGGACCCCACCCACGAGGGCCGCAGTGACGTTGTACAGCAGCGCCCCGATGGTGGACAGGGCCGTGGACAGGACGATGTTGACCACCGCGATGATCGTCGCCATGGAGATCGCGCGGGAGAACCTCATGTACTCAACCAGCGCCGTGAAGGCGTTGGACTCCGAGTCGAACATCGTGCCCACGAGGTCCTGGATCGTGGAGAACACGTGCATCTTGTCGAGCATGAACCACACGAGGGCGGCGGCGATGACGAGCATGATGCCGGTGGCCACGGACAGCAGGAAGGAGACCTTCATGACGGACAGGGCGTTGACCCTCGTCAGCGCCAGGCGCACGCGGCGCGGCCCGGCCACGGCCTGCGCCCTCACCTCGGCCGGGGCCTGACCGTGCTGACCGTGCTCGGCCGACGCCGGGGCGTCAGCACTCATGTCCCCGCTCACGGGCGGGTGGGTGACGGGCTCGCTCATGCCTGCTCCTCACTGTCGTCGTCGGCCAACGCTACCGCCTCCGCCTCGTCAGCGGAGGAGGCTGGCACGGCACTGTCAGCGCTCAGGGCGGCATCGTCCCCGTCGAGCTCGCGCTCGGCGTTGCGGGCCACCGCGATGATGCGGTCGCCGTCGTCGGGCTTGGCGAAGGTCACGCCCTGCGTGTTGCGGCCGGTGACCGAGACCTCCGCGACCGCCGAGCGCACCACCTTGCCGGAGGCCATGATGCACATGACCTCATCGCTCGGCGCCGTCACGAGCGCGCCCACGAGGTCCCCGCGCTCCTCGACGAGGTTGGCGACCTTGACGCCCAGTCCGCCACGGTGCTTGGTCGGGTACTCCTGGACGTTCGTGCGCTTGGCGAAGCCGCCCTCGGTGACGACGAACAGGTCCGCGTCCGTCCAGGAGGGGTCGACGACGTCCATCGCCAGCAGCGAGTCGTCACCGCGGAAGCGCATGCCCGTGACACCGCTGGTCGCGCGCCCCATCGTGCGCAGCTCGTCCTCACTGGCCGTGAAGCGCGTGGACTGGCCGTGGCGGGAGACGAGCAGCAGGCCCTGGCCCTCGCTCAGCAGGCTCGCCGAGACGAGCTCGTCCGCCTGGCCGTCCTCGTCCTCGCGCAGGTTGATGGCGATGAGGCCGGCCGAGCGCGGGGAGTCGTAGTCCGTCAGACGGGTCTTCTTCACCCGTCCGCGGCGCGTGGCGAGCACGAGGTAGTCCGCCTGCTGGTAGTCCCTCAGCTCCATCACCTGGGCGATCTCCTCGCCCCGCTGGAAGGCGAGCAGGTTCGCCACGTGCTGGCCCTTGGCGTCACGACCGCCCTCCGGCAGCTCGTAGCCCTTGACGCGGTAGACACGGCCCAGGTTCGTGAAGAACAGCAGCCAGTGGTGGGTGGTGGTGACGAAGAAGTGGTCGACGACGTCGTCCTCGCGCAGGGCCGCGCCCTTGATCCCCTTGCCGCCGCGGTGCTGGGAGCGGTACTGGTCCGTGCGCGTGCGCTTGGCGTAGCCGGAGCGGGTGATGGTCACGACGACCTCCTCCTCCGGGATGAGGTCCTCCATGCTCATCTCACCGTCGAAGGGCATGATCCGCGTGCGGCGCTCGTCGCCGTACTTCTCGACGATCTCCGCCAGCTCGGTCGAGACGATGCCGCGCTGGCGCTCGGGCGAGGCGATGATCGCCCTGAGGTCGTCGACGCGGGCCTGGAGCTCGTCGGCCTCCTGCTGGATCTTGAGGCGCTCGAGGGCCGCCAGGCGGCGCAGCTGGAGGGACAGGATCGCGTCGGCCTGGACCTCGTCCACGCCCAGCAGCCCCATGAGGCCCGTGCGGGCCTCGTCGGCCGTCGGGGAGCGGCGGATGAGGGAGATGACGGCGTCGAGCGCGTCAATGGCCTTGAGCAGGCCGGCCAGCACGTGCAGGCGCTCCTCTGCCTTGCGCAGGCGGAAGCGCGAGCGGCGCACGATGACGTCGATCTGGTGGCTCACCCAGTGGCGCACGAAGCCGTCCAGGCTCAGGGTGCGCGGCACCCCGTCCACCAGGGCGAGCATGTTCGCCGGGAAGTTGTCCTGCAGGGGCGTGCGCTTGTACAGGTTGTTGAGGACCACCTTGGCCACCGCGTCGCGCTTGAGCACGATGACGAGCCGCTGGCCCGTGCGGCCACTGGTCTCGTCACGGATGTCCGCGATGCCGGTGATCTGGCCGTCGCGCACGAGCTGGGCGATCTTGTCCGCCAGGTTGTCCGGGTTGACCTGGTAGGGCAGCTCGGTGACCACCAGGCACTGGCGGCCCTGGATCTCCTCGACGCTCACGACGGCGCGCTGCGTGATCGAGCCGCGGCCCGTGCGGTAGGCGTCCTCGATGCCGCGCCGGCCCAGGATCGTGGCACCGGTGGGGAAGTCGGGGCCGGGGATGCGCTTGATGAGCGCCTCGAGCAGCTCCTCGCGGGAGGCCTCGGGGTGCTCGAGGAACCACTGGACGCCGTTGGCCACCTCCCGCAGGTTGTGCGGCGGGATCCGGGTGGCCATGCCGACGGCGATGCCCTCGCTGCCGTTGACCAGCAGGTTGGGGAAGCGGGCCGGCAGGATCGTCGGCTCCTGGTTCTTGCCGTCGTAGTTGTCCTGGAAGTCGACGCTCTCCTCGTCGATGTCGCGGACCATCTCCATGGCCAGCGGTGCCATCTTGCACTCGGTGTACCGGGGGGCGGCCGGCCCCAGGTTGCCGGGGGTGCCGAAGTTGCCCTGCCCGGCCACCAGCGGGTAGCGCAGGGACCACCACTGCACGAGGCGGGCCAGGGCGTCGTAGATCGCCGCGTCGCCGTGCGGGTGGTAGTTGCCCATGACCTCGCCAACGACGCGCGAGGACTTGGAGAAGGAGGAGGTGGGGCGGTAGCCGCCGTCGTACATGGCGTACAGGACACGGCGGTGGACGGGCTTGAGGCCGTCGCGCACGTCCGGCAGGGCGCGCCCGACGATGACGCTCATGGCGTAGTCGAGGTAGGAGCGCTGCATCTCCATCTGGAGGTCGACCGGCTGGACGCGGTCATGGATCTGCTCCTCGACGGGGAGGTTGGTGGTCTCGTCACTCACGGTGGCTGGTTTCCTTTGCTGCCGGCTCGCGCAGGCGGGTCAGATGTCGAGGAAGCGGACGTCGGCGGCGTTGCGCTGGATGAAGGAGCGGCGCTGCTCGACGTCGTCGCCCATGAGGATCGAGAAGGTCTCGTCGGCGTCGGCGGCCTCGTCGAGGGTGACCTTCTTGAGGATGCGGGTGGCCGGGTCCATCGTCGTCTCCCACAGCTCGTGGTCGTTCATCTCGCCCAGTCCCTTGTAGCGCTGGATGCCGCCCTCCTTGGGCAGGCGGCGCCCCGCCTCGGCCCCGGCCCGCAGCAGCTCGTCGCGCTCGGCGTCGGAGTAGGCGAACTCGTGCTCCGCGTTGGACCACTTGAGGCGGTACAGCGGCGGCATGGCGATGTAGGTGTGGCCCTGCTCGATGAGGGGCCGCATGTAGCGGAAGAGCAGCGTGAGCAGGAGGGTGGCGATGTGCTGGCCGTCGACGTCGGCGTCGGCCATGATGACGATCTTGCCGTAGCGCAGCCGGGCGATGTCGAAGTCCTCACCGATGCCCGTGCCGAAGGCCGTGATGAGGGAGCGGATCGTGTCCGAGGACAGGGCCCGGTCGAGACGGGCCTTCTCGACGTTGAGGATCTTGCCGCGGATCGGCATGATCGCCTGGTGCTCGGGGTCGCGGCCGCCGACGGCGGAGCCTCCGGCGGAGTCGCCCTCGACGATGAAGATCTCGCACTCGGCGGCGTCGCGGCTCGAGCAGTCGCGCAGCTTGCCGGGCATGGAGGCGGACTCCAGGACCCCCTTGCGCCGCGTGGCCTCGCGCGCCTTGCGGGCTGCCACGCGGGCGGCCGCGGCCTGCAGGGCCTTGGAGATGATCGCCTTGGCCTCTGCCGGGTGGGAGTCGAACCAGTCGCCGAGCCTGGAGCTGACGGTCTGCAGGACGAAGGTGCGGGCCTCGGTGTTGCCGAGCTTGGTCTTCGTCTGGCCCTCGAACTGGGGCTCGGAGAGCTTGACGGAGATGACGGCGGTCAGGCCCTCGCGGATGTCGTCACCGGTGAGGTTGTCGTCCTTGTCCTTGATGAGGCCCTTCTCGCGCCCGTAGCGGTTGACCAGGGTGGTCAGCGCCGTGCGGAAGCCCTCCTCGTGCGTGCCGCCCTCGGTCGTGTTGATCGTGTTGGCGTAGGTGTGCACCGACTCGGAGTAGGCGCTGGTCCACTGCATGGCGATCTCGAGGCTGATGCCGCGCACCTCGTCGAGCTGCTGCTCGGCCTCGAAGTCGATGATCTCGGGGTGGACGAGCTCGACCTTCTTCGCCTTGTTGAGGAAGGCGACGTAGTCGTGCAGGCCGTTGGCGTAGCAGTAGGTGACCTGGCGGTGGCCCTTGACGGGGTCGTCGGCGGTGCCCAGCTCGTCGCCGGTGATCTCGTCGCCGTCGTCGGTCACGCCCTCGCGCTCGTCGGTCAGGGTGATGCGCAGTCCCTTGTTGAGGAAGGCCATCTGCTGGAAGCGGCGGCGCAGGGTCTCGTAGTCGAACTCGACGGTCTCGAAGACCTCCGGGTCCGGGTAGAAGGTCTGGGTGGTGCCGGTGTCCTCGGTGGCCTCGCCCTTGACGAGCTCGGTCACGGGGCGGCCGCCGTCGGCGAAGCTCATGCGCCACACGTGGCCCTGGCGACGGATCTCGGTGTCCACCCGAGTGGACAGGGCGTTGACGACGCTGATGCCCACGCCGTGCAGACCACCGGAGACGGCGTAGCCGCCGCCGCCGAACTTGCCGCCGGCGTGCAGGATCGTCATGACGACCTCGACGGTGGGGCGGTGCTCGGTGGGGTGCTCGTCCACGGGGATGCCGCGGCCGTTGTCAACCACCTTGAGGCCGCCGTCGGCCTGGATGGTGACCTCGATGTGGTCGCAGTAGCCCGCCAGGGCCTCGTCCACGGCGTTGTCCACGACCTCGTAGACGAGGTGGTGCAGGCCGCGCTCGCCGGTGGAGCCGATGTACATGCCCGGGCGCTTGCGCACCGCCTCCAGGCCCTCGAGGACGGTGATGTCGCTGGCGCCGTAGTCGGCGCTGCCCTGGCCGACGGGGTGGGTCCCGGCCGGGCTCTCGGCGCCGGTGGTCACAGGCTGGTCCTGGTCAGACACGTGTCAGGTGCTCCTCGTTCTGTGCGCCGGACGGGACCTGGTCCCTCAGACGGCCGATTCCGGGTCCGGGGCCGTGTCGTGTAGGTGGGTACCTGTCGGGCACCCCAGGCGCACTATGGGCAATTCCAGCCCGATTCTAGCGTGGTGGACCCTCCCGACCCCGCTCTGCGGGCCCGTGCGGAGCGTGGGCAGTCTCACCTCCCGGCCCCGGCGGCCCCGTCACCCCAGGCATCAGCCGCGCTCAGCCGTAGGTGTCGCGCGGTCCCCGGCCCCCGCGGGCCGCACCGAAGCGCCCGTGTCCCCACGTCGGGCCCGTGGGCCCCAGCACGCGCACCTCGACCGCCGGCACCTCCACCCGCCGCCGGCCCCCGGGCCCCGGCCCGGCCGCCGTGACCCGCGCCAGCTCCTCGGCGACCTCCCGCTGGATCGAGGGCATGAGCAGGCGCAGCTGCTGGGCCCACGCCGTCGACGTCGCCTGCACGTCGAGACGACCCACCTCGAAGGCGACCACCCGCGTGTGCTCGGCCACCCGCTCACCGACGATCCTCGGCCAGGACACGGCCAGCTGGGCCATGGCGAGCTTGCCCGCCCATCCTCGCTCGGTGAAGGACTCGCTCAGCTCGCGCCCGCCCGGGCGCGGGTCGAAGCGCGTGGGTCCCGGCCGGTCACGGCCCGGAGCCAGCCCGGGACCGCGGTCGTAGTCGTCGCCCTGCCCATCACGCTCTCCCTGACGGCGGCGCGGCGCGTCCCAGGCCGCCACCCCGTCCTCGCCGGCCGGGGTGCGAGCGAGCCTCGCCCGCTCGTCGCCCGCGCCCCAGGCGCGCGCCTGGGCGCGGGCGAGCACCTGCAGGGCCAGCGCGTCGTCCTCCTCGTCCGGGCGCCGGGCCGCCAGGGTGCCCGGCCGCTCCTCGCCGTCCTTGACCCCGGCCACCTCAGGCCACCGCCGTCAGCGTCGAGGCCTCGACACGGAAGCGCGCGCCGGCCAGCCCGGCCGGCACGTCCTCGTCAACGGCCGCCGTCACGAGGGCCTGCTGGGCCCCGGCGACGACGCCCGTCAGCGCCCGGCGGCGCCGGGAGTCCAGCGAGGCGAAGACGTCGTCGAGGATGAGCACGGGCTCGCCGTCGCCCCCGAAGGCGTCGACGTCGTGGCGCAGCACCTCGTAGGAGGCGAGCCGCAGTGCCAGGGCCATGGACCACTGCTCGCCGTGGGAGGCAAAGCCCTTGGCGGGCAGCCCCCCAAGGAAGAGGGACAGGTCGTCGCGGTGCGCGCCCACGAGGTTCGCCCCGCGCTCGACCTCCTGCGGGTGCAGGTCCGCCATGGCTGCGACCAGCCGTGCCGTCGTCGCCTCGACGTCGAGCAGCTCGCGCTCGTCGTCCAACCAGGTCCCGCCGAGGCGGGGGTCGGGCTCCGCCGCCCCCTCGCGCAGCAGCAGGCTCGCGCGGTAGGCCACCTGCGCCTCGGACTGGGCCCCGCTCACGGTGGCGTAGGAGGAGGCCACCCAGTCGCGCAGACGGGTGATGACGTCGACCCGGGCGGCGATGAGACGGGCGGCGGCCGAGGCCAGCTGGGCGTCCCACACCTCCAGGCTCGTCATCATCGAGGCGCTCGCCCCCCGGGCGGCACGCGCCGCCTTGAGCAGGCTCGCGCGCTGGGCCAGGATCCGGTCGTGCTCGACGCGCACGCCGGCCAGGGCGGGGCGCAGGGTGACGGCAAGGTCATCGAGGAAGCGGCGTCGCACCACCGGCTCCTCGCGCACGAGCGCCAGGTCCTCCGGGGTGAAGGCCACGGTGCGCAGGACCCCCAGCAGCTCGCGGGGCCGGGTCTGGCCGCGGTTGAGCCGGGCCCGGTTGGCCCGGCCCGAGACGATCTCGACCTCCAGGACCGTCGGCCGCTCACCGTGGAGGACCTTCGCCCGCACGACGGCGCCGCCGGGCTGCTCCTCGCCGGGCGCGGCCCGGCGCACGAGCGCCGACTCGCTGCCGACGCGGTGGCTGGAGAGGGTGGACAGGTAGCCGATGGCCTCCACGAGGTTGGTCTTGCCCTGGCCGTTGGGCCCGACGAAGGTCGTCGTGCCCGGCTCGAGGGAGACGACCAGGTGCTTGTAGGAGCGGAAGTCGTCGAGCGCGAGGTCCGAGACGTACACGCCGTTCAGGCGCCGAAGCGGATCGGCATGATGAGGTAGCGGAAGGACGTGTCCGGCTCCCCGCCGATGGAGTCCACGCCGGTGAGGACCGCGGGCTTGGAGGCGTGGGTGAAGTCGAGGGTGACGTAGGGCTGGGTGACGGCGCCGAGCCCGTCGAGCAGGTAGCCCGGGTTGAAGGCCGTCGTGATGTCCTCGCCCTCGAGGTGGGCGACCAGCTGCTCGGAGGCCTGGGCGTCCTCGACGCTGCCGGCGTCCAGGGCCAGGTTGCCCTGGGTGAAGGTCATGTGGATGGGGGTGGAGCGGTCCGCGACGAGGCTCACGCGCCGCACCGCGCCCATGAGCTCCTCACGGCCGACGGTCGCGTGGATCGTCGTCGTCTCCGGGAACAGGCGCAGGACCGGCGGGTAGTCGCCGTCGGTGAGCAGGCTCGTGGTGCGCCGGCCGCCGGCCTCGAAGCCGATGAGGCTGGAGGTGGTGGAGCCCGGCTCGGTCAGGGCGATGGTCACGTCACCGGTCGAGGTGAGGGACTTGGCGACGTCGGACAGGGTGCGGGCCTTGAGCAGGGCGTGGGTCGCCAGCGTCGAGTCCCCGCTCCTCCAGGTCATCTCGCGCACGGCCAGGCGGTAGCGGTCCGTGGCCATGAGGGTCAGGGCGTCGCCGTCGACCTCCATCTGCACGCTGGTGAGCAGCGGCAGGGTCTCGTCGCGCGAGGCGGCGATGGAGACCTGGGCGACGGCCTGGGCGAGGTCGTGGGCGTCGACGGTGCCGGCCGCGCCGGGCATGACCGGCAGGGTGGGGTAGTCGTCGGCGGCCATGGCGGCCAGGGAGAAGCGCGAGGAGCCGCAGGAGACGGTGACCTTGGTGCCCTCGACCTCGAGGTCGACCGGCTTGGAGGGCAGCGCCTTGGCGATGTCGGCCAGGAGGCGGCCGGAGACGAGGACGACGCCCTCCTCCTCGACGTCGGCGGGCACCTCGCAGCGGGCCGAGACCTCGTAGTCGAAGGAGGCCAGGACGAGGCTGGCGCCCTGGGCCTCGAGCCGGACTCCGGCGAGCACGGGCACGGGCGGGCGGGCCGGGACGGAGCGGGCGGTCCAGGTCACGGCCTCGGCGAGGACGTCGCGGTCAACCCTGAGCTTCACGGTGGGCTCCTTCTGCTGGCGTGCCCCGGGCGCTGGTGGCTGAGGCGGTGCTGTGGTCCTGCGGTCAGGACGATCCACCCGGATTCTAGACGTACCGCGTGCCCGGGGCGTCCGAGTGGGTCCACGTGCGGGCAGGGATGTGGTTGCTCGCGTGAGATATGTCTTTGTAGGGGTGATAGGAGATGTGGATCCTGGGGAGAAACGGGTTTCGGGCCGACGACGCGGGGCCGGGTGCTGTGGAATCACACGGGGGTGCTTCAGTGTCCGGCTGGCCGGTCCGGTGGACGCACGGGGTCGGGCCGGGTGGGCGTCCCCAGGACGGTGTCAGTGGTCCACAGCCGCACGGGGGGCTTGTCCCAGCTGGCTGCCCAGGTTGTCCACAGGCCCGGCCGGTCCCGCGACCGACGTCGGGAGCCGGGGCCTCAGCGCCGGGCGGTCTGGGCGGCCTGCTTGATGCGGCTGGTGAGCTCCATGACCTCGTTGTAGGTCGAGCGCCGCTCGGACATCTGCTCGACGATCTTGCGGTTGGCGTTGATGACGGTGGTGTGGTCCTTGCCGAACTCGCGTCCGATCTGCGGCAGGGACAGGTCGGTGAGCTCGCGGCACAGGTACATGGCCACGTGGCGGGCGTGCACGAAGGTCTTGGTGCGGACCTTGCCGCACAGGTCGTCGATGGTCATGCCGAAGTAGTCGGCCGTCTGCGCCATGATGAGCGACGCCGTGATCTGCTCGCCGTCGGGGTCGGAGATGATGTCCTTGAGCACCATCTCCGCCAGGGTGAGGTCGATGGGCTGCTTCGTCAGGGAGGCGAAGGCTGTGACGCGGATGAGCGCGCCCTCGAGCTCGCGGATGTTCGTCGTCACGCGCGAGGCGATGTACTCCTGGACCTCCGCGGGCACCTCCTGGCCCTCGTCGCGGGCCCGGCGGGCGAGGATCGCCAGGCGCGTCTCGAGGTCCGGCGGCTGCACGTCCGCGGTCAGGCCCTCGGTGAAGCGCGAGATGAGCCGGTCCTCGAAGCCCTTGAGCTCCTTGGGGGGCTGGTCGGAGGTCAGGACGATCTGCTTGTTGTCCAGGCGCAGGGCGTTGAAGGTGTGGAAGAACTCCTCGAGGGTGGACTCCTTGCCGCTGAGGAACTGGATGTCATCGAGCAGGAGGATGTCGACGCCCCGGTAGCGGTCCTTGAAGGAGCTCATGCGCCCCACCTGGACGGAGTCGATGAAGTCGGAGACGAACTCCTCGCTGGAGACGTACTTGACGTGCGTCGTCGGGCTCAGCTCGCGGGCGTAGTTGCCGATGGCGTGCAGCAGGTGCGTCTTGCCCAGGCCGGAGCCCCCGTAGATGAACAGGGGGTTGTAGCCGGTGCCGGGGGCCTCGGCGACGGCGAGGGACGCGGCGTTGGCGAAGCGGTTGGAGCCGCCGGTGACGTAGGTGTCGAAGGTGTAGTGCGGGTTGAGGCGGGAGTGGTCCGTGCCGGCCGGACGCTGCTCGGGCGCGACGGTGGGCTGCGGGACCGAGCGCAGGCCGGCGGGGCGGGCCGGCGTCGGTGCGAGCGGGTGGGTGCCGCTCACCGCGGCCGGTGCGGTGCCGGTGGTGCTGTTGGCGCCGTCGGTGGACTCGGGGACGGTGGGCGCGGTCGTGGTGCCGTGGCCGGCCGCGGGTGAGGAGGTGGCGACCGGGACGGGTGCGGCCGGTGCAGTGGGTGCAGCGGGTGGGGTGGCCGGGCGCGGCGTGGGGCGCGGATCGCGCTGGACCGGTGCGGGCACGGCCTCGAGGGAGGGGTCGACGATGATCTCGAAGGGCACCTGGCGGCCGGCGACGGCGGCGAGGGAGGCGGAGATCGTGGCCCGGTCCTTCTCGAAGGTGTCGCGGGCGAAGGCGGAGCCGACGACGACGACGAGGATGTCGTCGACGTCGAGGACGCTCGTCATGCGCAGCATGGCCACCTTGCCCGTGCCCATGGTGCCGGCCGTCGAGAGGTGGTCGACTGCTGAGGCCCACAGGTCGGTGGTCTGGTCGGGCACGTGCCCTCCTCCGGGCTCGGGACGGCTGCGGGTGCGCGCGTCGGTCGGGTGGGTCCGGCGGGTGGCCGGGGCTGTCATCATGGTAGTTCTCCACAGAGTTGTCCACATGTGGGGAGAACGTACGGACAATGTGTCACCCCAGGAGCCCGCTGGGACTGAGTCTGTGGGTACTGGGTGCCCACCAACCGCGCTCCACACGCTGCGAGCCCCTTTTCCCACACCCCGTGGACAACCTCCTCGGCTGGGGGACCGGGCGGTGGGCGCCGTCGTCGACCCGCACGAAGTGGCGGGTTTCTCACCTTTGAGGGCAACCATGCGTTTGACCGTAACTCAGCCGCAACCGTACTGTGGTGCGGACGTTCGCGTGGAGTCACGTCCCGGTCCATGGGGCTGCCAGCGCGAGCGACCGTGCCGCGATCCCCGTGACGCACGGTTCCGATCATCCGACCAGGAGTACACCCGTGAGCAAGCGGACCTTCCAGCCGAACAACCGCCGTCGCGCCAAGGTGCACGGCTTCCGCAAGCGCATGAGCACCCGCGCCGGCCGAGCCGTCCTCGCCTCGCGCCGCCGCAAGGGTCGCGCACGTCTCGCTGCCTGAGGTGCTCCCGGCCGCGCACCGGATGCTGCGAGGTGAGGACTTCACCGCCGCAGTGAGGAAGGGTGCGCGCAGCGGGAGCCCGAGGCTTGTCGTCCACTACCGAGCCGGCGAGACCGGGGACACGTCCCCGGCACTCGTCGGCGTCGTCGTGCCCAAGAAGCAGGTCGCCCGGGCCACCCACCGCAACCGGATCAAGCGCCGCGTGCGCGCCCTCATGAGCGCGCGCGTGGGCCGCCTCGAGCCGGGTGCGCGCGTGGTCGTCAGGGGGCTGGCCGGGGCTGACGGCGCCACGAGCGCCGAGCTGGGCACGGACCTCGACCGCCACCTTGCGCGTGCGCGCGAGGGACGACGACGGTGAGGACGGTGGCGAACCCGATGACTGGCTCCGACCAGGCGCACGGCCCGCAGGCCGGCCAGTCCCGTGAGGGTGTGCTCGCACGGCTCGTGCTGGCGCCCGTGAGGTTCTACCAGCAGTGGGTCTCACCAGGGCTGCCGCGCCGCTGCCGCTACTACCCCACCTGCTCCGCCTACGCGGTCCAGGCCGTCCGGGCCCACGGCCCGCTCAAGGGCCTCGTGCTCGGCACCTGGCGCGTCCTGCGCTGCAACCCCTTCACCCGCGGCGGTGTCGACCACGTCCCGGACGCGGGCCAGTGGCGCTACCACCACCCCCACGACGTTCCCCGCCCGGAGACGGCCACGCCCTGACCGGCGCGGGACCCGGCCGGAACCACCGGCCCGCGGGGCCCCGGCCCCGCACGCACAGCAAGGAGTGCAATGGACACGATGCTCTGGCCCCTCAAGGTGGCCGTTGCCTGGGTCATGGTCTACATCCACAAGGGCCTGACCCTCATCGGCATGCCCGACGGTCCCGGTGCCGCCTGGGTCATCTCGATCATCGGCCTGACGATGGTCGTGCGCCTGCTCATCATGCCGCTGTTCGTCAAGCAGATCCGCGCCAGCCGCGGCATGCAGCTCATGCAGCCCGAGCTCCAGGCGCTCCAGGCCAAGTACAAGGACAAGAAGGACCCGGCCTCCCAGCAGAAGATGCAGGAGGAGATGATGGCCCTGTACTCCAAGCACGGGACCAACCCCTTCTCCTCCTGCCTGCCGGTCCTCGTGCAGATGCCGGTCTTCTTCGCGCTCTTCCGCGTCCTGGCCTCCCTCGAGGCGGTCGCCCAGGGCACCTACGCCAAGCACGACTCCATCGGCCCGCTCACCGCCGAGCTGGCGGCCGACGTCCAGGCATCCACCGTCTTCGGCGCCCCGCTGTCGGCGTCCTTCATGAACTCCGACGACGTCACCACCAAGGTCGTCACCGTCATCATGATCATCATCATGTCGGCCACGCAGTGGTACACCATGGCGCAGCTGAGCATGAAGAACATGCCGGAGTCCGCCAAGAGCTCCGACAACCCCATGATGCGCTCCCAGCGCATGATGATGACGATCATGCCGATCTTCTTCGCCTTCACGGGCGTGCAGTTCCAGATCGGTGTCCTGGTCTACTGGGTGACGACGAACCTGTGGACCATGGGCCAGCAGTTCTTCACCATCCGCAACATGCCGGCCCCCGGCTCGGAGGCGGAGAAGAAGCACCGTGCGCGCGTCAACGCCAAGCGCGTGGCCAAGGGCCTGCCCACGCTCGAGGAGGAGGAGGCCGCCCAGCGCGCCGCCGAGCTCGCCGAGCAGGCCAGCCAGCGCCGTCAGCGCGTCCAGCCGGTGCGCAAGGACCGCCAGAAGCGCAAGGGCGGCTCCGGCCTGCCGGCGACGCCCGAGGAGCAGCGCGCCGCCGAGGACGAGGCCTCCACGGGCTTCAGCGCTGAGGAGGAGGCCGCCATCGAGGAGATCGAGACGAATATCGTCGGCCTCACCCCCGAGGAGATCGCCCGCCGCCGCTACGAGAAGCGCGCCCGCCAGCGCCAGCAGCGCAAGAACAACAGCAAGAAGCGCCGGCGCTGACAGCGAGCCGGGCCCTGTCCACGACCTCCGCGGGGCCGCGACGCTGACGCCACGCGGTCCTCACCTCACAGAACGGAAGATCCCATGACTGACAACACCGCCGTGTCCAGCACCGTCAAGCGCCTCGAGGAGGAGGGTGAGGTCGGCGCCGACTACCTCGAGGAGCTGCTCGACATCGCCGACCTCGGCGGCGACATTGACATCGACGTCGACCACGGTCGAGCCTCCATCGCCATCGTGGCCTCCGAGGAGGGCGACGAGCGCGAGCTCGCGGACCTCGTGGGTGAGGACGGGGAGGTGCTGGAGGCGGTCCAGGAGCTCACTCGTCTGGCCGTCCAGGCGCGCACGGGCAACCGCTCGCGCCTCATGCTGGACATCAACGGCTACCGCGCCGCACGCCGCGAGGAGCTGACGAAGGTCGCGCAGGAGGCGGTCCGGCAGGTCCTGGCCACCGGTGAGACCGTGGCCCTCGAGCCGATGAACCCCTTCGAGCGCAAGGTCTGCCACGACGTCGTCGCGGCCGCCGGCCTGGTCTCGGAGTCGGAGGGCGCGGAGCCCCACCGCCGGGTGGTCGTCCTGCCTGCCGACGAGGTGGAGGCCGACGACGCTCCTGCTGAGGACGCCGACGAGGCCTGAGCGCCGGTCGGGGCACGGGATGAGCGACGAGATGACCACGGACGAGAAGCCTGCGCTCGGGGCGCTCGAGGACGAGGGGTCCGGCGCGGAGCTCCTGGTGGAGGAGCCGAGCGAGGAGGTGCGCGCGCTCTTCGGCGTCGCCTTCTCGGGTGCGGAGCACTTCGCGCACATGCTCGCCGAGCAGGGTGAGCTGCGCGGGCTGGTGGGCCCGCGCGAGATGCCGCGCCTGTGGACCCGCCACATCGTCAACTCGGCGGCGGTCGTGCCCTTCCTGCCCGGTCGGGGGACGGTGGCCGACGTCGGGTCGGGGGCCGGTTTCCCGGGGGTCGTCGTCGCGCTGTTGCGACCCGATCTAGAAGTAACACTTATCGAAACGATGGAGAGACGGGTGGAGTGGCTCTCCGACGTCGTCTCCGAGCTCGATCTCGACAACGTCGAGATCCTGCGGGCACGGGCCGAGGAGGTGCGTGAGCGTTACGACGTCGTCACCGCCCGCGCCGTCGCCAACCTCTCTCGGCTCGTGCGCCTCACGGCTCCCCTGCTGCGGCAGGGCGGCAGCCTCCTGGCCCTCAAGGGGGCCAAGGCCGAGGCGGAGGTCGAGGACGCCCGCTACGTCACCAAGAAGGCCAAGCTCGAGCCGGCAGTCATCCACGAGGTCATCACCCCGGGCGAGGAGCTGACCAAGATCGTCGAGGTCCGTCGGCCCAGGCGCTGAGCCGGTCCCACCGGACCTGGGTGCCTCCGCGTCCACAGGCCCGCGCTGTCCACAGGCCCGCGCCCGTTGTCCGAGGCCTCACATAGACTGAGGTGCCCGACAGGTTCCCCTGCAGGACGTCGCCCGAGGAGTACAGGTTTGCCAGGTTCCATCTTCGACCAGCTCCAGGCCGACCACGCCGTCCTTGAGGACATCGCGGCCGGTGGGTTCCCGCGTCCCGACCAGACCCGGGTCATCGCCGTCGCCAACCAGAAGGGCGGGGTCGGCAAGACGTCCACGGCCGTCAACGTGGCGGCGGCGCTGGCGGAGACCGGCCTGCACGTGCTCGTCATCGACGCGGACTCCCAGGGCAACGCCTCCACCGCCCTGGGGGTGGAGCACGACGAGGAGACCGCATCCATCTACGACGTGCTCGTCGAGGGCGCGAGGATCCAGGACGTCGTCGTCCAGACCCGCTTCGCCCCCTCCCTGTGGTGCGTGCCCGCCTCGATCGACGCGGCCGCCGTCGAGATCGAGCTCATCAACGCGGCCCAGCGCGAGTCGCGTCTGAGACTGGCACTGCGCGAGTACCTGCTCGGCCGGGCCGAGCTTGGGCTGCCGCGTGTGGACTACGTCCTCATTGACTGCCCGCCGAGCCTGGGTATCATGACGATCAACGCCTTCGTCGCCGCGGGCGAGGTGCTCATCCCCATGCAGGCCGAGTACTACGCGCTTGAGGGCCTCGCCCTGCTCACCCGGTCCGTGGACCGCATCGCCCAGATCCACAACCCAGCGCTGCGGGTGTCGATGATCGTGCTCACGATGTTCGACCAGCGCACGACCCTGGCTCGTGAGGTTGAGTCGGAGGTCCGCACCTACTTCCCGTCCGCAACCCTTCAGACGCGGGTGCCGCGCTCGGTCCGCGTGGCGGAGGCGCCGTCCTTCGGCTCCCCTGTGGTGTTCTGGGACCCTCGCTCAACGGGAGCGGTAGCGTACAAGCAGCTCGCCCAGGAGATCGCCCAGCGCGGTACCGCTGACGGGCACAAGGACGTCGAGGAGGCCTGATGGCACAGAAGAAGCGTGGTCTGGGACGGGGTCTCCAAGCGCTCATCCCGGAGGCTCAGACTGAGAACCCCTCGAGCCGTCCGACGGACGTGTTCTTCCCCGGCAGCGGACGAGGCGCTGAGGTGGAGCGCGGTAGCGAGGGCTCATCACGCGCCGCGGAGATTGCTGAGGTGCTCATGGAGCCCTCGAAGCGAGCCCGGTCTGGGACAAGGCGCTCGGGGCGGTCGGCTGAGACTCATGTTTCACGTGAAACACCGGTGGGCGACGGGCTCGGCCACAGCAGTGACCGTCGTGTTTCACCTGGAACCTCAGCCGAGGATGTCCCCCGGGACGAGGGCGTCGCTCCTGTTTCACGTGAAACATCCGCAACCGACCCGGTGGAGCCGTCCACCACCGGGGATGACCAGGGACTCGTCCCGGTGCCGGGGGCCACCTTCGCTGAGCTTCCCGTTGAGCTCATCGTCCCCAACCCGCGTCAGCCCCGCCAGGTCTTCGACGACGACGACATCGCCGAGCTCGCCGCCTCCATCGAGGAGGTCGGGCTGCTCCAGCCGGTCGTTGTCCGACGCGTTGACGGAGAGGACGGCTCGACGACCTACGAGCTCATCATGGGTGAGCGTCGTCTGCGCGCCTCCAAGGTCGCGGGTCTCAACGTCATTCCGGCGGTGGTCAGGTACACGGAGGACGAGGACCTTCTACGCGACGCCCTGCTGGAGAACCTGCACCGTGTCCAGCTCAATCCTCTTGAGGAGGCCGCGGCCTACCAGCAGCTGCTCGAGGACTTCAGCTGTACGCATGCGGAGCTCTCCCAGCGCATCGCCCGCTCTCGTTCTCAGGTCTCCAACACGTTGCGACTGCTCAAGCTCCCGGCGCTGGTCCAGCGCCGTGTGGCCGCAGGTGTCCTGTCAGCGGGACACGCACGCGCCCTCCTGGGCCTGCCGGACGCCTCCGCGATGGAGAGGCTGGCGCAGAAGATTGTGGCTGAGGGCCTGTCCGTGCGGGCGGTCGAGGAGCTGGTCGCACTCCACGACGAGCCTGAGATCCGTACCCCGGTCATGCGCACCCGCAGCACGACGCTTCCCGCGCTGTCGACCCGTCTGTCCGACGCCTTCGACACCCGGGTCAAGGTGACCCGAGGTGCGAAGAAGGGCAAGATCACCATCGAGTTCGCCGGCGATGAGGACCTTGCCCGTCTCATCGAAGCCTTGGCGCCTGGTACCTCCCTGTCAGAGGACTGACATCTCCCCTGCGGCCTGCCAGTCTGCTGCGCGTGCGGTCTACGGGTTCGGCCGGATCATGCCCGGCATCAGATGGTGTTCCGTGCCGCGCTGGACACTGAGTCTGGATTCTGAGCCGGAGCTGTCGGTCTCAGACGACGCGCGGCCGAGGAGGGGTCGCGCCGGTGCCCGCGGACTCGCGCCGAGGACGACACGTCACGGAGGCGGTGGGCGCCCGGCGCACCGCCACGCGACGGACCGGGTCGGGCCTCGAGGGTTGCCGCGGACCATGTCGAGAGCAGGCGCTCGACGAAGCGGGCCTGCGATGTTTCACGTGAAACATCGCAGGCCCGCCCGGTGCTCACCGGATACTCACGGGCGCACGAGAGGGTTCCTCACCAGATCCTCGTAGATCGCCGGGAGGTTGCCGTCGGCCTCAGCGGCCAACGGGAAGAGAGAGGTCTCCGTCATTCCGGGGACGACATTGACGTCGATGAACCAGGGGGTCCTATCCTCGGCCAGGATGAGGTCAGTGCGCGACACATTGCCGAGGCCGAGCGTCGTGTGCACGCGAAGAGCCGTGTCCTGGACGAGGGAGGTCTCGGCCTCGGTGAGCCGGGCAGGGACGAAGTACTCGGAGCGTCCGGGGTTGTAGCGTGCGTCGAAGTCGTACTGACCCTCCGCGACGACCTCGACCGGTGGGAGGGGGCGCGGGCCGCTGCCGACATCGACGATGGAGACGGCGATCTCCCGGCCGGGCACGTAGGACTCGATGAGGGCGCGCTCGTCATAGGCGAAGCAGCCGACCATTGCCTGGCGGAGCTCGTCGGCGTTGGTCACAAGAGAGACTCCGAGGCCCGAACCACCCTGGTTGGGCTTGACAACGACGGGAAGACCGAGGTGGCCGGAGACGACACCAAGGACCTCCTGCGCACCGAGCTGGGAGAAGTAGGACTTGGGCAGTGTCACCGAGTCCGGGGTGAGCACACCGCCGGTGCGCACGGTTGCTTTGGCGGTCGGCTTGAAGGATGCACGCTGGCAGCCGTCTGAGTGCGTGCCCACGTAGGGAAGGCCTAGAGCGATGAGGATGTTCTGCAGGCCGCCGTCCTCACCGTGCGAGCCGTGGACGAGGGGCCACACGACGTCGGGGGCGAAGGCCCGCAGGGACGCGATCATGCGCGCGTCGACGTCGAGAATGAGAACGGTGTGGCCAAGGTGCTTGAGGACCTGTGCCACGCGGTGGCCTGAGCGCAGGGACACGTCGCGTTCGTGGCTGAGTCCACCTGCGAGGATGGCGATACGCAGGGGTTCTGACGTGGGGATCGGCATGGCGTTCTCCTCAGATCTGGTCGGGTGCCGGGGCGACGATGCCCTCAACAGGACGGGAGCAGGTGGGTCCGAAGATGTCTCGCAGCTCCAGGTCGCGGCTCACGACCTCCGAGAGGCGTCGGACGCCCTCGCGGATCTCCACGGGCTCGGGGTAGCAGAAGGACAACCTCATGCGATCGCGACCCGAGCGTCCTCCGGCGTAGAAGGCGGTGCCGGAGACGTAGGCGACGAGGTTGGTGACCGCCCGAGGAAGCATGTCCTTCGCGTCGAGCCCCTCAGGCAGGCCGACCCACACGTAGAAGCCTCCGTCGGGCACGTTCCACGTGCACTGAGGCATGAACTCGTCAAGTGCGGAGACTATCGCGTCGCGCCGCCCCCGGTACATCGCCCGGAAGTCCTTGATCTGCTGCTGCCAGTCGAAGTTGTCGAGGTACATCGCGATGGAGTACTGACCCACCGATGAGGGGCAGAGGATGGCCGCCTCGGAGGCGAGCTTCATCTTATCCCTCACGGCGGCGGGCGCCACGGCCCATCCGACGCGGTACCCGGGGGCAAAGATCTTGGAGAAGGACCCGAGATACACGACGTCGTTCGGTGCGAGGGTCTTGAGCGCCGTGTAGGTCTGGCCCTCGAAGCCGAGGAGGCCATAAGGGTTGTCCTCGACGATGAGGATGTGGTGCCGACGGCAGATGTCGATGACCTGAGGTCGTCGCTCCTCGGAGAGGGTGACGCCCGCGGGGTTGTGGAAGTTCGGAAGGCAGTAGAAGAACTTGATGTTCCGGCCCTCGCGCTCGAGCTGGACGATCTTCTCCTCCAGCGCCTCGGGAACCACACCATCGGCGTCAATAGTGACCTGCTGGATATCAGCCTGGTAGGTGGCGAAGATCGAGAGCGAACCGACGTAGGTGGGGGCCTCGGCGAGGATGACGTCACCCGGGTCGATGAAGAGCTCGGTGATGATGTCGACGGCCTGCTGGGAACCGGTGGTGATGATGACGTCCTCGGGGTCGGCGTCGATCCCCTCCAGAGCCATGATCTCGGGGATCTTCTCGCGCAGGGCGGGAAGGCCCTGCCCATTGCCGTACTGCAGGGCCCTGCCCCCGTCCTTGCGGATCATCTGTGCGGTCGCCTCTGCGAGGGCGTCGAGTGGGAGGTCCTTGAGGTTCGGCATGCCTCCGGCGAGGGAGACCACCTCGGGTCGGGCGGCGACGGCGAAGAGTGAGCGAGTCTCGGAGGCGCGCAGTCCGTGAGCGCGTGCGGCGTAGCTGTCCAACCATGGATCAAGCCGGTTGCCCTTGACCTGGTTCGCATCACTCACGTTCGGCTCCTTGCTCGGTGGGACCCTCCTTACCGTGAGGACCAGTTTGCCACTAAGGAGACGTCAGCCAGGTTGCGGACCACAACGTCGCACTGGTGCACCGATGAACGGTCGACGGTGTCGGGTGCATGAAGTGGGCAGCGGTCCAAGCGTTGTCGTGGGTGCGAGCACGAGTCCGGCGCGCACGGGGAAGGCCGGCGCCCTCGGGGACGACAGGAGCGCACGGGGAAGACAGGAGCTCCGTGCGTCGTACCGTGGTGTTTTACGTGAAACATCGCGATAGAAGGGGCAGTCGTGTGGATCTTGGCGTCGTCCGATGTGCATATCGGGCTGGATGCGACTCGGGCTGGATGCGACCTCGGCCGGGGCCCGCGGTCTCTTAGGCGGGCGGACGACTCGCCAGGGAACAGGCAAGGTGGGTGTCGGCGGGAGGAGTGGGTGTCGACGGGGCATCTGGGCCCAACTGGAACCGGGCCCACCTGAGCCGGCGGGAGGACCAGACCAGGGAACGAGACAGGGACGAGCCCGCCGAGCGCGAGATGTTTCACGTGAAACAGGAGCGCCGCAGAGCACCGACGTGCACGACGTCGGCCGAGCACCGCAGTGCCTCGGTGTCACGCCTCCTCGGTAGCCAGCGCGTCCTTCTCGATGAGCGCACGGAGCGCGTCGACGTCGTTGGCGATCGTCTCCACGTGCTGCTCGGCCTTCAGGAGGGCGCGCAGCACCGCATCCGGCTCGGGCGCGGCCCCAAGTGCCTCGGCGACCGTCTCGCTGAACTTGGCGGCCTTGGCGGTCTCCAGCACGAGTGTCGGGAAGCCGGGCTGCATGAGCCGCAGGGCGACCGTCACGCCGTCGGCGGTGTGCGGGTCGATGAGTGTGCCGGCCGTCGCGTGAACGACCCGGATCGCGGTGAGCCGGTCGGCGTGGGTGGAGGAGGCGGAGACGAAGCCGTAGCGCTCGCGCATCGTGGCCACGTGCTCGGACAGGTCCACACGCCCGTCCTCCTCCAGCAGCTGCCAGGCCCGGACGAAGGCCTCGGGACCGAGCAGCGTCCAGAGGAAGCGCTCGAGGTTGGAGGCCTTGGAGATGTCCATCGAGGGGCTGGAGGTCGCGAGCGTGTCCTCGCTCGCCCGCGGGGCGTAGACGCCGGTGCGGAAGAACTCGTCCAACACGTTGTTCTCGTTCGTCGCGAGGATGAGCCGACGCAGCGGCAGCCCCATCTCCCGGGCGAGGTGGCCGGCGTAGATGTTGCCGAAGTTGCCCGAGGGCACCGCGACGTCCACCCGGTAGGCGGAGCGCTCGGCGGCGGGGAGCTCGTCCGTCACCCGCAGCCAGGCCCAGACGTAGTAGACGACCTGCGCCGCGATGCGTCCGAAGTTGATCGAGTTGACCGCGCCGATGGCGTACCTGCTCTTGAAGGCCTGGTCCGCGTTGACGGCCTTGACGAGGTTCTGGCAGTCGTCGAAGACGCCCTCCACGGCGATGTTGTGGATGTTGGCGTCGTCCAGGGAGTACATCTGCGCCCGCTGGACCTCGCTCATGCGCCCCGCGGGAGAGAGCATGAAGACGCTGACCCCGTCCTGGCCCTTGAAGGCGTGCTCGGCTGCAGAACCGGTGTCGCCGCTCGTCGCGCCCAGGATGTTGAGCACGCGGCCCTGGCGACGCAGGACGTAGGGGATCGCCTGTCCCAGGAACTGCATGGCGAGGTCCTTGAAGGCCATCGTCGGTCCCTCGGACAGGCCGACGACGACGAGCCCGTCGGCCGCCTGGTCCAGGCCGGTGACGGGCACGACCGGATCGGGGAAGCGCTCCTGACCGTAGGCGGCACGGGTGAGGGCCAGGAGGTCCGGCTCAGGGATGTCGGTGGCGTACAGCCCGATGACCCGGGCGGCGAGCTCGGCGTAGGGCAGCGGGCGCATCTCCTCGAGGTCGGCCCCGGACAGGGCGGGCAGGCCGACCGGGACCGCCAGGCCGCCGTCGGGAGCAAGCCCGGTGAGCAGGACGTCAGTGAAGCCGACCGGTTCCATGCCGCCGCGCGTCGAGATGAACTGCATGTGCCCGCCTTCGTGAGGAGTGTGGTGTGGACTGCCTGCGGCCACAGCCTACCGGCGGCCGCCATACGGACCCACAACGCTCACGGAGCGGTCGTGAGTCCGTATGGCGTGGGCGCGGGCCTCAGGACAGGACGCGCTCGACCTCGGAGCGGAAGGCAGCCTTGGGGCGCGAGCCCGCGAACTGGTGGAAGACCTCGCCGTCGCGCACGACGGCGAAGGTCGGGATCGAGCGGACGCCGAAGGACCGGGCGGTGGCCGGGTTCTCGTCGACGTCGACCTTGACGAACTTGACCTTGCCGTCCAGCTCGGCGGCGATCTCGTCCACGACGGGCGCCATCTGACGGCAGGGGCCGCACCACTCGGCCCAGAAGTCGATGACCACCGGGATATCGGAGGCGAGGACCTCGGAGGCGAAGGTGGCGTCGGTGACGGGGGAGACGGAAGACATGGACTCTCCTATGGTGGTTCTGACGAGTGGATGCTGATGGCCCGGTGGCCGGGACGAGGAGCGGGGCCGGGTGCCCCTCAGGCGGACAGCGCGGCCAGGTACTCCTGGGCGTCGAGGGCGGCGCGGCAGCCGGAGCCGGCCGCGGTGACCGCCTGCTGGTAGGTCGGGTCGGCGACGTCACCGCAGGCGAAGACACCGGGCACGTTCGTGCGCTGGCTCGGTGAGGCGACCCGGATGTAGCCGGCCTCGTCCAGGTCGAGCACGCCGCGCACGAGCTCGGAGCGCGGGATCTGGCCGACGGCGACGAAGAGCCCGGCGGCCGGGATCCGGCGCTGCTCACCCGTCACGGTGTCCGTGAGCGTGATGGACTCGAGGGCGTCCTCACCGTGGAGGGCCGTCACCGTGGAGCTCCACGCGAAGGTGATCTTCGGGTCGTTCTTGGCGCGCTCGGCCATCGCCGCGGAGGCGCGCAGCTGGTCGCGCCGGTGCACCACCGTCACGGAGCTGCCGAAGCGGGTGAGGTAGGTGGCCTCCTCCATGGCCGAGTCGCCGCCGCCGACGACGACGATGGGCTGGTCCTTGAAGAAGAACCCGTCGCAGGTGGCGCAGTAGGACACGCCGTGGCCGGACAGGCGGTCCTCGTGCTCGAGACCGAGCTTGCGGTACTCCGAGCCGGTCGAGATGATGACGGTGCGGGCCTCGTAGACCTCGTCGTCGGTGGTGACCCGCTTGATGTCGCCGGTGAGGTCCAGGGAGACGACGTCCTCGTAGCGCAGCTCGGCGCCCAGGCGCTCGGCCTGCTCCTGCATCTGGGTCATGAGGTCGGGGCCCATGACGCCGTCGACGAAGCCGGGGTAGTTCTCGACCTCGGTGGTGTTCATCAGGGCGCCGCCGGTGGTGACGGACCCTCCGAGGATGACCGGCTTGAGCTGGGCCCGGGCGGCATAGATCGCGGCGGTGTAGCCGGCGGGGCCGGAGCCGACGATGACGACGTCGTGGATCATGAGTCTCCTCGAGTAGACGGGGCTGGTCCGCGGTGAGCGGGCCCCGGAATGCCGTCGCGGGCGCTTCCGGTGTGTGGATGCCTCTGAGTATCACTCGGAAGAACCGGTGATGAGAAGGGAATGTTCCCGCGCATTATCTTATCGAAGAGTGATCTCGGTGACGGTCATCTTGAGCAGCCCGTCCGAGGCCGTCGGCAGGTCCGTCACCCACACGACCACCGACCCGGTCGACGTCGCCGGGAAGGTGAAGGTCGTCGTGCCGGCGGTGAGCGGGCCCTCCGCCAGCAGCGTGCCCCCGGTCGGGTCCTCAGGGCTCGTCGCACGGATCTGCACGTTGCCGCCCGCACCCGTGCCCTGCAGCTCGATGCTGGAGACCTCCGTCGCGGTCTCGAGCCTCACCGCCACACCGATGCCCTGCTTCCACGCCAGTGACGAGGCCGCGTAGTAGCGCGAGTACCACTCGGTGGAGGGGTCGCCGTCGACGAGGTTGCCGGCCAGCTCCGGGTGCTCGTTGTCGTCGCCGTAGGGGTCCAGGGACTCGGCACCGCTGACGACGGCGGGCGCGCTGGGCTCGGCCTGCTCCTCAGTCCCCTCCTCAGCGGGCGCCGGGGTCGGCACCGTGCGCGCGGCGGGGACGTCGTCGTCGGCGATGGGCACGCGACCGAGCTGGACGAGGTTGCTGACGGCGAAGTACACGCCGACGACGACCGCCACGAGCACCAGCAGCATGACCACGACGGTCGTGAGGCTCAGGCGGGGGCCGCCTGAGTCCTCGTCCTCATCCGAGGGGGCCGCTGCACCGACGTGCGGGGCGGACGCGCCGGGGGCCGGCCCGGCAGGGGACCACCCCTCCGGCGAGCCGGGGACGACGTCCTCGGCGACCAGCTCCGGCGCCAGGGCGCCGAGAGTGACGGTGGCACCATCGGCCCTGTCGGCCCTGTCAGCGCCGGAGGTGCCCGCCCACACCCCGGGGGTCGCGGTGGGAGCGGCGGCGACGCCGGGCTCGGTGGCCGGGGGCACGGCCCGCGCGGTGGACAGGCCCTTGAGGCGGGACAGCAGGCCCTTGGCACCTGAGGCGGCCTGCGCAGCCGCCTGAGTGACACCCCCGGCGACGACGGCGTAGGCCGTCGCCAGGCCGGAGGCCGCCGTGAGGGCGGAGGAGGTGAGAGCCGAGGGGCTCTCCGCCTCCTCGGCCGGGACGACAGGCTCCGGGGCGGTCTCGACCACGGGCAGCACCGAGGTGTCCCACGGCCGCAGGGCGTGCGCCACCTCGGCGGCGGACTGGGGCGGGGCCCCGCCCCAGGTGCGAGCCACGAGCGCGTCCAGGTCCGGGTGGCCGGCCACGGCGGGGACCAGGCTCGAGGGGGCGACGGGCGCGCCCGCGTGCAGCGGAGCCGAGGCGATGCCCGCCCGCTTGCCCGGCCAGCGTCCCGTGAGGCCGTAGTAGAGCAGCTCGACGAGCGCGCGGGCGTCCGTGCGGTCGGCCGCGAGCGGGTCGGCCCCGGCGTCCTCCAGGCCCAGCAGCGCGGCCTCGATGCCGACGCCGGAGAGCTGGACGGTGCCGTCGGGGCGCAGGCGCACGGACTCCGGCGAGAGGTTGAGGTGGTGCAGTCCGCGCAGGGAGCAGGCGTCCAGGGCCTCCGCGACCTCGCCGATGAGCGCGCGCACCTGGTCAGGAGTCAGGCCGGAGCCGACGAGGGTCCTGAGCGTGCGGCCGGTCGCCGGCTCGGTGATGACGTGGCCGGGGTCCGCGTGCTCGACGTCCAGGACCCGCTGGGTGCGCGGGTCCTCCACGAGGACCGCCCGGGCGGCCGTGGACAGGACCTCCTGGCGGTTGCGGGTGGCGGCCGTCAGGGCCAGGACGGTGACGTCACGGTCGAGGATCGTGTCCCGCCCGACGTGGCGCACGATGCGCGGCAGCGTCGCCGGCAGGGGCGCGGTGAGGCGGTAGCGGCCGGAGCCGATAGGGGTGCCCGGGGGCGTGCCGTCCGCAGGCGCGGGGCGACCGGCAGCGACCACAGTGGGCCCCCCTTCCGTGCGTGTGCGCTCTGGCGCCGTCAAGGCGCTCGCGCCGAGTCTATCCGCGACCTCCACCTCGTGTGGGGCGTGCCGGTCGCCGGCAGCCACCTGGTCGGACGGCGAGGTGGCCGCCGCCCCCTCACCGGCCGCCGGCAGCGCCAGCGCCCGGCCCAGCCGCGCGAGCGCCCGCCCCGCGC
>NZ_JACJVC010000023.1 GCF_023369555.1 Actinomyces sp. AC-20-1
CCGCCGGGCAGGCCCGCGAGGCCGCGCGCGGTGAGCGCGGCGCCGAGGCGGCCCGGGCGCTGGCGACCGCGCTGCGCGACGCCGCCCTGCTCGAGATGCTCTACGCCACCGGGGTGCGGGTCTCCGAGCTGTGCGGCCTCGACCTGACCGACGTCGACCGCCGTGAGCGCACGGTCAAGGTGCTCGGCAAGGGCGGCAAGGAGCGGGTCGTGCCCTACGGCGCCCCAGCCGACCGGGCCCTGGCCCAGTGGCTGGACCACCGGCGGGTGCTCGTCTCACCGCGCTCCGGCAGCGCCCTGTTCCTCGGGGTGCGCGGTGGGCGCGTGGACCCGCGCGCCGTGCGCGAGCTCGTCCACCGCACGGCGGCCGCCGCGGGCGTGCCGGACCTCGGACCCCACGGGCTGCGCCACAGCGCCGCCACGCACGTGCTGTCCGGTGGAGCGGACCTGCGCAGCGTGCAGGAGCTGCTCGGCCACTCGTCACTGGCCACGACCCAGCGCTACACGCACGTGACCCCCGAGCGGCTGCGCGCCGTCTACGAGCAGGCCTTCCCCCGGGCCTGAGGGGGCACCGGGCGGGGTGTCGCCGGGGTGCGCTCAGGCCCCCGGCTCATGTGCCCGGCTCATGGGAGGCGTCGAGGGGCTTGAGCCGGATGACGGGCCGCTCCAGCAGCCGCAGCGGGTTGACGTAGGTCTTGCGCCCGGTGCGCGCACCCCAGTGGAGGGCGTCCACGCCGTCGGAGCGGTGCCCGGCCACGAGCACCCCGATGACCTGGCCCGCCACCACCTGCTCCCCGGCGGCGACCCCCGCCTCCACGGGCTCGTAGGTGGTACGGATGCCGCCGTCGTGGTCGATGGAGACCACCGGTCGCCCCGCGACGCTCCCCGCGAAGGCCACCGTCCCCGCCCCTGCGGCGAGGACGGGCGATCCCGCGGCCAGCGCCAGGTCGACCCCGCGGTGCCCCGGGCCCCAGACCTGGGACGGCGGGTTGAAGCCCTCCAGCACCGGTGCGGGCGCCCCGGTGGGCCACCGCCACTCCTCCGCCGGCGCGACGTGCCCCACGGCGGGGGCGTGCGCCCGGCCCCCGTGGACCCCGGCCAGCGCGGCCGGCAGCGGGCCCGCGCCCAGCACGAGCCCGGCCAGGGCGAGGCAGGCCATGACCGGGCGCAGCAGGCAGTGGCACCGGGGGCGGGGGCCCGCACCGGGGCCGGTGCCGGCGGGTGGGACCAGACGGGGACTGGCGGGCGGGACCCGGTGGGGGCCGACCGGTGGGCGACTCACAGCCGCGGTGGTGGTGCTCATGGCCCGAGGCTGCCGTGACCCGGGCGCCCCGTCACCCAGGTCGGGATGCTCCTGTGGGCAACCCGGCACGGGGGGTGCGGCGGCGCCCGCCTGTGGAGCCCGGCGAGGTCGGCCCGCCGGAGCGGGGCGGTGGGCGGGCGCGCGGCGCCGAGGTGACGCGCACAACACCCGCGACGGGGACCTTTGCGCGTCCCGGCGCGGAAAGGTCCCCTTAGCGCGTGATAGTGTCGCCGACGCAGTCTGTGCGGGTCCGCCCGCACCTGACTGACTTCGCGTGCCCGCGCCCGCGAGCCCCCGACTCCTGCCGGCCCTGCCGGCAGGCACGAGGAGGGCGAGTGGGATCGTCCTTTCGGACGCCACGGCCGAGGTCCCGCAGAGCGTCTGCGGGTGGCCGGGCGTCGCGGGCACCAGGCCCCGTCCGCAGCCACCCGGCCGTGGAGCCCGGACCGCCCGCGCGGCCCGAGGTCAACGGGGGACAACCACCACGGGACGCCGTCGGACCGCCACAGGGGCGGAGCCCGGCCCGTCCCCTCACTCCGTGGGCGGGGCAACCTCCCCGCCCGCAGCGAAAGGACCGTCATGGCCATCGTCACCATGCGTCAGCTCCTCGAGTCCGGCGTCCACTTCGGTCACCAGACCCGCCGCTGGAACCCCAAGATGAAGCGCTTCATCCTCACCGAGCGCAACGGCATCTACGTCATCGACCTCGCCAAGAGCGTCGAGGGCATCAACGTCGCCTACGACTTCGTCAAGGAGACCGTCGCCCGCGGCGGCAACATCCTCTTCGTCGGCACCAAGAAGCAGGCCCAGGCCGCCGTCGCCGAGCAGGCCCAGCGCGTCGGCATGCCCTTCGTCAACCAGCGCTGGCTGGGCGGCATGCTCACCAACTTCTCCACCGTGCGCGCCCGCCTGGACCGCATGAAGGAGCTCGAGCAGATCGACTTCGACGACGTGGCCGGCTCCGGCCGCACGAAGAAGGAGCTGCTCATGATGCGCCGTGAGAAGGACAAGCTCACCAAGACCCTCGGCGGCATCCGCGACATGGCCAAGCTGCCCTCCGCCATCTGGGTCGTGGACACCAAGAAGGAGCACCTGGCGATCGCCGAGGCCCAGAAGCTGGGCATCCCGGTCATCGCCATCCTCGACACCAACTGCGACCCCGACGAGGTCACCTACGGCATCCCCGGCAACGACGACGCCATCCGCGCCGTCAGCCTGCTCACCCGCGTCATCGCCGACGGCGTCGCCGACGGCCTCGTGGCCCGCTCCGCCGGCCGCGCCCGCACGGGCGAGGAGGCCGAGGCCGGCACCGCCGACGCCGAGCCGCTGCCCGAGTGGGAGGCCGAGCTCCTCGCCGGCGCTGAGGCTACTGAGGCTGCTGAGGCCCCGGCGGCTGAGGCCGCCGAGCAGGCCTGAGCCCTCCACCGACCACCACCGCTAGCACAGCTTCCAAGGAGAACATCCATGGCGAACTACACCACCGCCGACATCAAGGCCCTGCGCGAGCAGACCGGCGCCGGCATGATGGACGTCAAGAAGGCTCTCGACGAGGCCGAGGGCAACCTCGAGAAGGCCGTCGAGATCATCCGCGTCAAGGGCCTCAAGGGCATCGCCAAGCGCGAGGGCCGCGCGACCAGCGCCGGCCTCATCGCCGCCCAGGTCGTCGACACCGCCGAGGGCCAGGTCGGCATCCTCGTCGAGACCAACGCCGAGACCGACTTCGTCGTCAAGAACGAGAAGTTCATCGACTTCTCCACCAAGGTCCTCGCGGCCGCCGTCGCCTCCGGCGCCGAGACCGTCGAGGCCCTGGCCCAGGTCGAGGTCGACGGTGAGACCGTCCAGGCCCTCACCGACGGCATGCAGGCCGTCATCGGCGAGAAGATCGTCGTCTCGCGCATCGCCCGCCTGGCCGCGCCGAAGGTCGACCTCTACCTGCACCGCACCAACCCGGACCTGCCGGCCCAGGTGGCCGTCCTCGTCGGCACCGACGACAAGGCCGCCGAGGTCGCCCACGACGTCGCGATGCACATCGCCGCGTACTCCCCGCAGTACCTCACCCGCGACGAGGTCCCGGCCGACGTCGTCGAGAAGGAGCGCGCCATCGCCGAGGAGACCACCCGCGCCGAGGGCAAGCCCGAGCAGGCCATCGCCAGGATCGTCGAGGGGCGCCTGGGCGGCTTCTTCAAGGAGATCTGCCTCACGGAGCAGGCCTACGCCAAGGACCCCAAGACCACGGTCGGCAAGGTCGTCACGGCCACCGGCGGTGAGGTCACCGGTTTCGTGCGCCTGCGCGTGGGTGCCTGACATCCTCAGCACCACGCCTCCTGCGTCGCCCTAGGGCCCTGCGGGAGGCGAGGACGGCCGGGGCCGGGTAGCACTGTCTACCCGGCCCCGGCCGTCCTGTCGTTGCCGGCCCATGGACATCCGTCGTGACCCGGTTGAGACACGGACTTGAGTTATGACGTCAGATGTATGACGATCTGGGTATGGCTCAACGACGAACCAGAATCCTCATGACCCTGCTCGCCGCACTGGCGCTGTGTGTTCCCGCAGCCCTCGTGCCCGTCCCCCAGGCCCACGCCGAGACCTTCGACCTGGGCACCATTGACCTGGCGGTCACTGGCATCCCCGCCAACGGTGCCTCCTGGACCGTCGGTGAGACGGTCCCGATCGACGTCACCATCACCAACACCACCTCCCAGCCCCTCGGCTTCCGCCCGAGCACCTCCAACCTCACCAACTACGAGGGCTGCCGCTGGCACCAGGCGCCGCCCAACACGCCGCAGGTGTGCACCGGGCGGGCGCGGTACACGGTGACCGCCGCCGACGTCGCCGCCGGCACCCTCCACCCCTCGATCTCCTACAACGCCTACTCGGCACCGGACTACGGAGGCACCGAGACCTTCGTCGGGACCGTCACCGCCGAGCTGCCGGTCGTCATCGAGCAGACCCCCGACGACCCCGCCAACCCGGTCCTGGACGTCGAGATCGCGGCTCTGACCCCCGCCCCCGCAGACGGCCTCTACCGCCTCGGACAGGTCATCGACTACCGCCTGCGCGTGACGAACACGTCGGCGGTCAACCGCTCCGTCCTCGTCAGTGCCTCCGACCTGGACGGCACCGTGCACTGCCGCTGGAACACCCTGGCCGCGGGCGACACCCAGGACTGCCTCTTCGCCTCGTACACCATCACCACCGAGGACGTCGAGGCGGGCAGCGTGACGCCGAGCGTCACCTTCGCGGTCACCTCCTCCACCGGCTACAGCGGCTCCGTCACACGCGTCGGCCCCCTGACAGGCGAGACCCTCCAGACCGGTGGGCCCACCACCTTCGAGACCGCGGTCCCCACTCTCAGCGAGGACGCCGACCCGGCACTGGACGCCGGCGTCTCCAGCCCGATCGTCCTGGGCCGCCAGCGCGATGGCGCCTACAACATCCGCATCCCCGCCATCGCCGTCGCCCCCAACGGCGACCTGCTGGCGTCCTACGACCGCCGGCCGGTGGACGGCGGCGCCAGCGGCGGCGACTCTCCGAACGCGAACTGGATCGTCCAGCGCCGCTCCACCGACAACGGCGCCACCTGGGAGCCCGAGACCGTCATCGCCCAGGGCGACGTCGTCGACGCCGAGCGGCTGGGCTTCTCCGACCCCTCCTACGTCGTGGACGCCACAACGGGCACCGTCTTCAACTTCCACGTCCAGAGCTACGACTCGGGTGTCTTCGCCAACAGCCCGGCCTATACCCGGGGTGCCGACGGACGCATCGACGAGACCGACCGCCACACGATGAACCTGGGCCTGTCCGTCTCCACGGACAACGGCCACACCTGGAACCAGCGGGTCGTCACCGCCCAGGCCCTGCACGACAAGACCGACCTGCGCGCGTGCTTCGCCACCTCCGGCGCCGGCATCCAGAAGAAGCAGGCCCCCCACGCGGGCCGTCTCGTCCAGCAGGTCGCCTGCGTGCGCACCGACGGACAGATCGTCGCCATGTCCATGTACTCCGACGACCACGGTGAGACCTGGGCCACCGGCGCCTACACCCCCACCGACCGCGGAGACGGCCAGGCACCGTGGAGGTTCGACGAGAACAAGGTCGTCGAGCTCTCCGACGGGCGCCTCATGCTCAACTCACGGGCCCCGGGGACCGGCCACCGCCTCGTCGCCATCTCCGAGGACGGCGGTGCGACCTGGGGCGAGCCCTACCTCGAGACCCAGATCATCGACCCCACCAACAACGCCCAGATCATCCGTGCCTACCCCAACGCCGCCCCCGGCTCGGCGCGCGCCAAGGTGCTGCTCTACTCCGGCACCCTCAACCCGTCCGCCAGGACCAACGGCACCGTGCTCGCCTCCTGCGACGACGGCCAGACCTGGAGCCACAGCCGTGAGCTCATCCCCGGCGGCACCGGCTACACGACGATGGCGGTCCAGGCGGACGGTTCCATCGGGCTGCTGTTCGAGCAGCGGATCTGGAACGACATCGCCTACCTCAGCTTCACGCTCAGCGACATCGCCCCCAACCTGTGCGAGGCCCCCGACCTGCAGGTCGCCGGCATCGAGGACCAGAGCCTGACCGACGGCCAGGAGCTGCCCGCCGTGGCGGTGACCACCAGCGGGGGAGACCCGGTGCTGGAGGACACGGTCGATGTCTCCGGCCTGCCCGAGGGCCTGGCCTACGACGCCCGGACCGGGACCATCACGGGCCGGGCCAAGGCGGGCATCACGCAGAAGACGGACTACCAGGTGACCGTGACCGTCACCGAGGCGGAGGACGGCACCGGCCTGGCGCCCCGCACGGCCACGACGACCTTCACCCTGACCCTGCAGCCGGCCCCCCAGCCTCCGACGACGGCTCCTGCCGACCCGACGACGGCCCCTGCCGACCCGACGACGGCCCCTGCTAAGCCGAGCGCCAAGCCCCAGTCCAGCAAGGGCCACAGCCTCGCCCGCACGGGCGTGGCCACCGTGGCGCTGCTCACCGCTGCCGGGGCCCTGGGCGCAGGAGGCCTCCTGCTGCGCCGTCGGACCAGTCGCTCCTGAGCCCCTCGGCCTGACACTGAGGCCCACTGGGGCCGCTGCCGCCAGCCACGTCCTGTGGCCGGCGGCAGCGGCCCCTCTTTCCTGGACCCTCTTGATCCCGGGCGTGCACCACCGGGCCGGCGTCCCCGGGACCTGTGAGCAGGTAGGCTCGCCCGAGGGCACGCGTGCCCTCCAGCCCGGAACCGGGACCCACGAGCGAGGAGAGCCTTGATGACCGCAGCGGACACCCCCAGCACCCTCGCCCGCCCGCGTCGTGTCCTGCTCAAGCTCTCCGGTGAGGTCTTCGGCGGCGGCAGCGTCGGCCTGGACCCCGACGTCGTCTCCGACGCCGCCCGCCAGATCGCCGAGGCCGTGCGCCAGGGCGTCCAGGTCGCCGTCGTCGTCGGCGGTGGCAACTTCTTCCGCGGCGCCGAGCTCTCCCAGCGGGGCATCGACCGCGCCCGCGCCGACTACATGGGCATGCTCGGCACCGTGATGAACGCCCTCGCCCTGCAGGACTTCATCGAGCAGGCCGGCGTGCCCGCCCGCGTCCAGTCCGCCATCGCCATGACCCAGGTCGCCGAGCCCTACCTGCCGCTGCGGGCGATCCGGCACCTGGAGAAGGGGCGCGTCGTCGTCTTCGGCGCCGGCGCCGGGCTTCCCTACTTCTCCACGGACACCGTCTCCGCCCAGCGCGCCCTCGAGTCCCACTGCGACGAGCTCCTCGTGGGCAAGAACGGCGTCGACGGCGTCTACACCGCCGACCCGCGCAAGGACCCCAGTGCCAGGATGCTCGACGCCCTCACCTACGAGCGGGCCCTGGCCGACGGGCTGCAGGTGGTCGACGCCTCCGCCTTCGCCCTGTGCCGGGACAACAACCTCACGATGAGGGTCTTCGGTATGGGCGAGCCCGGCAACATCACCCGTGCCCTGCTCGGGGAGAAGATCGGCACCCTCGTCACCAGCGCCTGAGACGGCCACCACCACCGCACGAACCCCACGAACACCTAAGGAACACCGATGATCGACGACGTCATGCTCGAGGCCGAGGAGAAGATGGAGGCCGCCCTCGAGGCCGCCAAGCGCGAGATGGCCGCCATCCGCACCGGCCGCGCCAACCCCGCCATGTTCAACACCATCATGGTCGACTACTACGGCGCCCCCACCCCGCTGCAGCAGCTCGCCGGGATCACCATCCCCGAGGCCCGCACCGTCATCGTCAGCCCCTTCGACCGCTCCGCGATGAAGGCCATCACCACGGCCATCCGCGAGTCCGACCTCGGCGTCAACCCCACCGACGACGGCACCGTCATCCGCGTGACCCTGCCCGCCCTCACTGAGGAGCGCCGCAAGGACTACGTCAAGCTCGCTCGCACCCGCGCCGAGGACTCCCGCGTCCAGGTCCGCGGCATCCGCGGCAAGTCGAAGAAGGAGCTCGAGGCCATCAAGAAGGCCGGGGAGGCCGGGGAGGACGACGTCAAGCGCGCCGAGACCGAGCTCGACGCCCTCACCAAGCGCTTCGTCGAGGCCGTCGACACCGCCCTGGCCGCCAAGGAGTCCGAGCTCCTCGAGGTCTGAGGCGCCCTGAGGCCCCGCCCGACCGGACGGCACCACCCGTGAGCCTGCTGAGCAGCCTGCTGACCCCGCCGCCGACGCGCAACCACACGCCCCTGCCCTCCACCGGGCGCGCCGGGCGCAACCTGCCCGCCGCCGTCGGGGTGGCCGTCGCCCTCATCGCGGTGGTCCTCGCCTCCTTGCTGGTCAAGAAGGTCGTCTTCGTCGGCCTCGTCGTCGTCGCCGTCTGCGGCGCCCTGTGGGAGCTCGCCGGCGCCTTCGCCCGCAAGGGCATCCGCCTGCCGCTGGCCCCCCTGTGGCTCGGCACGCTCGGCATCGACGTGTGCGCCTGGACCCTGGGAGCCGAGGGCGCCTTCGGCGCCTACATCGCCACCGCCGGCGCCTGCGTCCTGTGGTGCTTCCTCGACCAGGCGGAGGCGGACTCCGGGACCCTGCTCGAGGCCGCCGGCCACGACGACGTGCCCCGCACCCACGCCCACGACGCCGTCCGGCGCTCCCGCTCCGTCACCGCCGCCGCCTCGGTGCTGGCCGCCAGCTACCTGCCCTTCCTGGCGGGCTTCGCCGTCCTGCTCGTCTCCCAGGAGCACGGCGCCGGCAAGATCATCATGCTCATCGCCCTGCCCGTCGCCAACGACACCGGCGGATGGCTCGCCGGCATCACCTTCGGCAAGCACCCCATGGCGCCGAGCGTGTCGCCCAAGAAGTCCTGGGAGGGCTTCGCCGGCTCCGTCACCGCGACGGTGCTCGCCGGGGGCCTGTGCGTGTGGGCCCTGGACGGGCCCGTGTGGGCGGGGGCGCTGCTCGGCCTCGTCGTCGTCATCGTCTCCACCCTGGGCGACCTGGGGGAGTCCCTGCTCAAGCGGGACCTGGGCCTGAAGGACATGGGCACCCTCCTGCCCGGGCACGGCGGCCTCATGGACCGCCTCGACTCCATCCTCGTGGCCGCCCCGGTGGTCTACGTCGCCTCCCTCCTGCTGCGCTGAGGCCAGGAGCCGGACCCGCCGGTGACGAGGACGGGGCCGCGCGTGTGACCCCCGGCGCGGCGCCGGGGCCCGCCGACCGGTAACCTCGGCACCCGCGCACCCGCGCACCCGCGCCCTGAGCACGCACCGACCCGGTGAGAGGAACTCCAGCCTCGTGAGCCCCGCCAACGACCAGTCACATCGCACGGCCACCGCCGCGCGCCCCTCGCCCCAGACCGGGCAGACCGGGAGGGCCCGCCCCCAGGTGCCCGTCGGCATCCGGCGCCGCCGCCCCGGCGAGGTCCAGGTCATGCCCACGGACCAGGCGCCCGAGGGCGCCACCAGCCCCGACGCCAGGCCCCGCCTGTCCTTCGCCGTGCCCGTCGCCCGCGGCAAGGCGCCCCGCCACCTGGCCGACCTCGACCTGGCCGGGCGCAAGAGCGCCCTCGCCGACGCGGGCCTGCCGGCCTTCCGCGCCGACCAGCTCTCACGCCACTACTTCTCCCACTTCACGCGCGAGCCCGCGGACATGACCGACCTGCCCGCCGCCCAGCGCGAGGACCTGGCGGCCGAGATCCTGCCCGAGCTCATCACCGAGGTGCGGGCCCTCAGGGCCGACGGCGGGCGCACCATCAAGCACCTGTGGGAGCTGCACGACGGCGTGCGCGTGGAGTCCGTCCTCATGCGCTACCGCGAGCGCACCACCCTGTGCGTGTCCTCCCAGGCCGGCTGCGGCATGGCCTGCCCCTTCTGCGCCACCGGCCAGATGGGCCTCACCCGCAACCTGTCCACCGCGGAGATCATCGAGCAGGTCCGCCACGCCGCCCTGGCCTCCCAGCGCGGCGACCTCGCCGGGGGCCCCGCCCGCCTGTCCAACGTCGTCTTCATGGGCATGGGCGAGCCGATGGTCAACTACAAGAACGTCGTCGCCGCCCTGCACCGTATGACCGACCCGGCCCCGGAGGGCTTCGGCCTGTCCGCCCGCGGCATCACCGTCTCCACGGTGGGCCTCGTGCCGCTCATCCGCCGCCTCGCGGGGGAGGGGGTCCCGGTGACGCTGGCCGTGTCCCTGCACGCCCCCGACGACGCCCTGCGCGACGAGCTCATCCCTGTCAACTCCAAGTGGAAGGTCGGTGAGCTCCTCGACGCCGCCCACGACTACTTCGAGGCCACCGGCCGGCGCGTGTCCATCGAGTACGCCCTCATCAAGGACATGAACGACCACGCCTGGCGGGCCCAGCTGCTCGCGGACGAGCTCAACCGGCGCGGGCGCGGCTGGGCCCACGTCAACCCCATCCCCCTCAACCCCACCCCCGGCTCCATCTGGACCTGCTCGGAGCCGGACGTCCAGGACCGGTTCGTGGATACACTGCGCCAGGCGGGCATCACCACGACCGTGCGTGACACCCGGGGCAGCGACATCGACGGCGCCTGCGGCCAGCTGGCCGCCGAGGTGCTGGGCCAGGAGAGGTCGAGGACACAGGAATGAGCGGCATGTTCCCCAAGGTGGGCGCCCTGAGCAGGGGCTACCGGTCCGAGCAGGTCGAGCGCTACTTCAGCATCGCGCACGAGATCTACGAGGCCGGCGACCTGGAGGAGATGGACTCCGAGGGCGTGCGCACCGTCGCCTTCGACGTCGTCCACGGCGGCTACCAGCCCGACGCCGTCGACGCCGCCCTGGACCGCCTCGAGGCGGCCTTCCTCCAGCAGCGCCGCGCTGACGTCGTCTCCCGGCTGGGACGCGACGCCTGGATGCGTCAGGTGGCCGAGCTCGCCACCACCCTGTACCCCAGGCTCCTGCGCCCCGCCGGTGAGCGCTTCGCCCCCGCCCGGGGCCGCGGCTACAGCCGCGAGGAGGTCGATGACCTCATGGACCGCGTCGCCGCCTACTTCGACTCCGCCGCCACCCTCACCTCCGGGCAGGTCCGCGCCGCCCTGTTCACCTCCGCGCGCGGGGCCAAGGCCTATGAGGAGCACAGTGTGGACCGCTACCTCGCGCGCGTGGTCGAGGTGCTGCTCTCCGTCGAGTGAGTGCCCGGGCCCGAGCCGTCCACTCACCCGCCGCCCGACACCACAGGAGGCCGCCGCATGAGCGCCACCCTCGCCTACGCCCTGGGCGTCCTCGTCCTCGTCGTCGGCATCGCCCTGTCCGTGGCGCTGCACGAGCTGGGGCACATGCTGCCGGCCAAGGCCTTCGGCGTGAAGGTCCCCGAGTACTTCATCGGCTTCGGGCCGCGCCTGTGGTCCTTCCACCGCGGCGGCACCGAGTACGGCGTCAAGGCGGTCTGGCTGGGCGGCTACGTGCGCCTGCTGGGCATGCTCCCGCCCGCCCGTCCCGGCCGCCCGGACAAGCCCGGGGGCATGGTCGCCGAGGCCCGCGAGGAGTCCCTGGCCGAGCTCGGCCCCGACGAGCAGCACCGGGCCTTCTACCGCCTGAGCGTGCCCCGCAAGCTCGTCGTCATGGCCGGAGGCATCCTCACCAACCTCGTCCTGGGGGTCCTGCTGCTGGCCGTGGCCCTGGGCGTCGTGGGGCAGCCCGGCTACACGGCCACTGTCGCCACGGTCTCCGCGTGCGTCTCCTCCGACATCGACGCCGGGGCCGGGTGCACCGCCACGGACCCGGTCTCGCCAGCCAGAGCCGCCGGCCTCGAGCCGGGCGACCGGCTGCTCACCTGGGCGGGGGCCCCGCTCACGAGCTGGGCGGACGTGCAGGCGGCGATCCTCGCCAACGGCACCGGGCCGAGTGAGGTCGTCGTCGAGCGCGGTGGGCAGCGGCTCACCCTCACCGTCACCGCCGTCGAGGTCGAGCGGACCGTCCACGACGAGGCCGGCCAGCCGGTCACCGGTGAGGACGGCACGGTGCTCACCCACCCGCGCCCCTACGCGGGGCTCAGCCCGGCCTTGGGCACCGTGCGCGTGCCCGCCGGCGAGGTCGCCGGGCAGGTCGCGAGCGCCGTCGGCCAGACGCTGCGGGCCATCATCACCATCCCCGCCGGCCTCTACCACGCGGTCCTGGCGGGGCTGGGGGCTGAGGAGCGCAGCCCCGAGGGCCTCATCAGCCTCGTCGGCATGGGGCGCATCGCCGGGGAGGTCTCCGCGGCGGGGGCCGGCACGGGACGCGTGCCCTTCTCCGCGCGCCTGTACTCGATGCTCAGCCTCCTGGGCTCGCTCAACCTCGCCCTGTTCGCCTTCAACCTCGTGCCCCTGCTGCCGCTCGACGGTGGGCACGTGGCCGGCGCCTGCTGGGAGGGTCTGCGCCGCACCTGGGCGCGTGCCACCGGCCGGCCGGACCCCGGCTACGCGGACACCGCCCGCATGCTGCCCGTCGGCCAGGTGGTCTTCGGCCTGCTCATCCTCATGGCGGTGCTGCTCATCTGGGTGGACCTCGTCGCCCCCCTGTGAGAAGCACCCTGTGAGAAGCAGCGTGCGCCTCCTGCCCCGCCCCTCCCGGCTCCTGGGGCCCGTGTCACCGGCGACGGCCGGGGGCCTGCTCGACCTGTGCGCCCTCGACCCGGTCGCCGGCGTGAGCCTGGCCGGCCAGCTGCGCCGTTGGCCGGCCTGGGGCAGCGGCGACGTCGTCGCCCTGGGTCGTGCCGCCAGCCCCGACGGCGGCGCCTGGACCACCGGCTCGCTCCTGCCCTTCGGCCTCGCCGCCAGGCCGGCACTGGGCCACGCGGGCGCGAGCAGCGCGCAGGTGCGGGCGCTGGCCGAGCACGCCCGACGGCGCCTGACCCGCAACGGCTCCGTCTACGGCCCCGTCGAGGACGTCGAGCCGGTCTGGAGCGAGCTCGTGGGCCTGGGCCTGGCCGGCCGCGAGGAGAGGTGGACCCAGCCCGTGCTCGTGGCGCCCCACCTGCCCGGGGGCCTGGCCCGTGCCGCGCTCGACCGGCGCCCCGCCATGAGGTGGGCGGCCGCTGTGCTGCACGCGGCCACGGGCGAGGAGGCCCCGCTCGTGCTGCCCGCCTCGGTGGCGATGTTCCACGCCGAGCTCGGCTACGACCCCACGGCGTGCGGTGGAGCCTACGCCCGTCACGTCTCCTGGCTCGTGGGCGCACGGCGCACCTACGTCGTCCTCGACGACGGCGAGGGGCGGGCGCCGCTGCCCGGGGGCCCGAGACGGGTGGCCTTCAAGGCGGACGTCGGCGCCCTGTGGCAGGCGCCGCGGGGCGGTGTCGCCCAGCTCACCGGTGTGTGGACCCGTGAGGACCTGCGCGGCCAGGGGCTGGGCAGCGTGGCCCTGGCCGCCGTGGTCGACGCGGTGCGCGCCGAGCACGTGGGCCCGGGCGGCACCGTGAGCCTGTACGTCAACGACTACAACACGGCGGCACTCGGCCTGTACCGGGGGCTGGGCTTCGAGCGCGCGGGGACCTACGCGACCATCCTGCTGTGAGGAGGGCCCCGCTCAGCCCTCGCCGGCCGTCACTGGACCTCACCGGCCTCAGCGCGGACCCGGGCGAGCAGGGCGCGGGCGGTGTCCTGGTTCATGCGCGGCGCCGCGCGCAGCAGCTCGGCGACCCGCTCGATCTGCTCCCCGCGCGCGCCCACGGTGATCGCCAGGGCGCGCGAGTGCATCGACATGTGCCCCTTCTGGATCCCGTCGGTGACCAGCGCGCGCAGGGCCGCGAGGTTCTGCGCCAGGCCGACGGCGGCGACCACGCGCGCCAGCTCGGCGGCGTCGTCCACCCCGGTGAGAGCGAGCGCGGCCTCGGCCTGGGGCAGGGCGTGGATCGTGCCCCCGACGCTCGCCAGCGGCAGCGGCACGCTCATCCGCCCGTGCAGCACCGGGGCGTCCTGGGCGCCCGTGAGCGACCAGTGCGACAGGCCCCGGTAGCGCCCGTCGCGTGCGGCCCAGGCGTGGCAGCCGGCCTCCACCGCGCGCGTGTCGTTGCCGATGGCGAGCGCGGCGGCGTGGATCCCGTTCATCACGCCCTTGTTGTGGGTCACCGCGCGGGTGGTGTCCACCTGGGCGAGGTCGGAGGCCAGGGCGATGCGGCGCGCGGTGCGCCCCGCGAGGGCGGCCAGCTCCTCGGCCGACAGCCCGCGTGCGGCGCGGGCCGGCACGAGCAGCGGCGCCGGCAGGTCGCAGGAGACCTCGACCAGGGCCTCGACGGCGTAGTTGGAGATGATCGCCAGCAGCACCTCCTCCTGAGGGAAGCGTTCACGCAAGACGGCGGCGACGGCCTCGCCGATGGTGTCGACGATGTTCGCGCCCATGGCGTCGCGCACGTCGACGCTCAGGTCCACGCTCACGAAGCCCCGCGTGCCGGCCGGCGTACCGTCCGCAGCTCCGGCACCGGTGACGTCCGGGTCCGCGGGCGGCAGGGCGCGCACGCGCACCTCGCGCAGGCCCCCGCCGCGGGCGACGATCGAGGGGTGGGCCCGGGCCGCGGCGGCGAACAGCTCCTCACGGCACTGCTCGATGCGGGTGACGAGCTCCGGGTCGCGCGGCTCGGCCACCACCACCTGCCCCGTCACCAGGCGCGTGGGCGTCACGGCCGTGAAGCCGCCCGCCTCGCGCACGATCCGCGCGCCGTTGGAGGCGGCGGCCACGACCGAGGCCTCCTCGGTGCACAGCGGCACCGTGTACGTGCGCCCGTTGACCAGCATGCCCGGCACCACCCCGATGGGCAGGTGCAGCTGGCCCACCTGGTTCTCCACGAGCCGGGAGGCGGTGTGCGGGTCCAGCCCGGACGGGTCGGCCAGGACCTTGGCCGCCCCCGGGGTGAGCAGGCCCTCGGCGACCATCTGCCCGCGCCGCTCGGTGGGGCTGAGCTCGTAGAAGCGGCGGCTCACAGGGTCTCCCGGGCGGCGGGGGAGGCCAGGGACTCCACGAGCACGGCGATGCCCATGCCACCGCCCACGCACAGCGAGGCGACCCCGCGGCGCAGGCCCTCGCGCCGCAGCCGGTGCACGAGGGTGACGAGGATGCGGGCGCCGGAGGCGCCCAGCGGGTGGCCGAGGGCGATGGCCGAGCCCATGGGGTTGACCGTCTGCGGGTCCAGTTCCAGGTCCTGGCTCACGGCCAGGGATGTCGCGGCGAAGGCCTCGTTGATCTCGTAGGAGTCGATGTCCGCCGTCGTCAGGCCCTGGTGGGACAGCAGGTCACGGATCGCGGTGGTGGGGGAGAAGCCCATGATCCGCGGGTCGATGGCGATCTCCGAGGAGCTGGACAGCACCGCCAGCACGTCCAGGCCGTGGCGGCGGGCGTAGTCCGCGGAGGTCAGCACGAGGGCCGCGGCGCCGTCGGCCACCGAGGAGGCGTTGCCGGCGGTGACGGTGCCGTGCTCGGCGAAGACGGGGCGCAGGCCCGCCAGCCGCTCCTCGTCCGTGTCCGGGCGGATCGGCTCGTCGTGGTCCAGGCGCTCGCCGCCGGGCAGGTCCACCGGGGCGATCTCCTGGGCGTACAGGCCCTCGCGGGTGGCGCTGGCCGCCCGCTCGTGCGAGCGCAGCGCCCAGGCGTCCTGGCTCGCCCGGTCGATGGCGTGCTGCTTGGCGACCTCCTCGGCCGTGACCCCCATCGCCTCACCGCTGAAGGCGTCCGTGAGCCCGTCGACCATGAGGGAGGGCTGGGGCTCGAGGTAGGAGCGGGTCTCCGGGTCGTAGGCGGACACGAGCGCCGCCCGGGTCATCGACTCCGTGCCGCCGGCGACGACGACGTCGGCGCGGCGCAGCCGGATGAGCTGCTCGGCGAGGATGACGGACTTCAGGCCGGAGCCGCAGACCTCGTTGACGGTCATCGCCGGCACCCGCACCGCCAGGCCGGCGCCCAGCGCGACCTGGCGCGCCACGTTCTGCCCGGCACCGCCCTGGTAGACGTTGCCGAAGATGAGCTGGGCGACGTCGTCGGCAGCCCCCGGCACCCGTTCCAGGGCCGCACGCACCGCGTGGGCGCCCAGCTCGGCGGCGGTCATGTGGGACAGGCTGCCGCGGCGGCGTCCCGTCGGCGTGCGCATCGCTGAGACGATGACGGCGGTGCTGCCCTCGAGCCGGGCGAGGTCGCGGCGGGTGTCGTGCATGGAGCCCCCGATCATGAGGTGGTATGTGGGGCGTAGTCTAGACTCCTGCGGTGCCCGGGGCGTCGCCCGCTCGGCCGCGTCAGCGCCCGGCCGGCGCCGTCGTGACGGCCTGACCCACCCCGCCCACCGACCCACTCCTGGAGGCCCGCGTGCTCATCGGCATCGACTCGCTCGAGATCGCCACCCCGGACCTGTACCTCGACATGACGGACCTCGCGGTGGCCCGCGGTGTGGACCCCGCCAAGTTCCACATCGGGCTCGGGCAGGACCAGATGGCCGTCGCGCCCGCCAGCACCGACGCCGTCACCCTCGCCGCCCGCGCCGCCGCCGCCGTCCTGGCCAGGGCGGATGAGGCCGACACCGCCTCCCTCGGGCTCGTCGTCCTGGGCACCGAGTCCGCCGTCGACGCCTCCAAGGCCATGGCCGTCATGGTCCACGGGCTGCTCGGCCTGCCCGAGGCGGTGCGCGCCTTCGACATCCGTGAGGCCTGCTACGCGGGCACCGCCGGGCTCATGACCGCCGTGGACTACGTGGCCGCGCACCCGGGGCGCACCGCCCTCGTCATCGCCTCGGACCTGGCCCGCTACGGCCTGGGCACCGGCGGCGAGCCCACCCAGGGGGCGGGCGCCGCCGCGATGCTCGTGCGCCAGGACCCGCGCCTGCTCGTCATCGACCCGGACTCCACCGCCCGCACCGAGGACGTCTACGACTTCTGGCGCCCCGAGGGCGAGAGCGTCCCGCGCGTGGACGGGCACCTGTCCAACCGGTGCTACACCGACATGTTCGCCCGGGTCCTGGCCGCCCACCGCCGCACGAGCGGCCTGGACGTGGCGGACTACGCGGCGCTGTGCTTCCACCTGCCCTACACCAAGATGGGCCGCAAGGCGCTGGCCGGCGTCCTGGCCCCCGAGGAGGCCGAGGCGCGCGGGCTGGGCCACCTCTACCGCCGCTACGAGGAGTCCCTGACCTACTCGCGGCGCGTGGGCAACTGCTACACGGCCTCCCTCTACCTGGGCCTGGCCTCGTTGCTCGACCACTCGGACCTGCGCCCCGGGGACCGCCTGGGCCTGTTCTCCTACGGCTCGGGCGCGGTGGGCGAGCTCGTCACCGCCACCGTCGTCGAGGGCTTCCGCTCACGCCGCGACCCCGACGCGGGCGTGGCGGCGCTCGACGCGCGCAGGCGCCTGGGCGTCGAGGAGTACGAGGCGGTGCTCACCGAGTCCCTGGAGCCGGTCGGGGAGGACACCTCCGGCACGCGTCTGCCGGACGCCGGCCCCTACGCCCTCACCGGGGTGGTGGACGGCGTGCGCCGCTACCGGCGCCCCTGAGCCCGCCGCCGTGGGCCGGCGCGCGGGCGCTCCGCACCCACGCGCCGGGCACGCCTGCGGGACGTGGCATGGGCTACGTCATAGGACGTCGTACCTACTGAGCGCCGCCCGGGTGCGTAGAGTCCGGGCGTGCACCACAACGCCTCCACGCGCGCCGGCGCCCCCCAGGAGCCCCACATCGAGGTCTGGAACGACCTCGTCAGCGCGCGCGACCTCGTCCTGTCCCTGGCGGTCTGCGCCGCCTGCGCCGGCGGCGCCCTCACCGTCGCCACCCTCGCCGGCGGCCAGCTGCTCTTCTGGGGACTGGGAGGCTCCGTCCTCGGCTTCGCCCTCAGCTGCCTGCTCGTGCGGCCCAAGCGCGACGTGAGCATCATCGAGACCGGCACTGAGGTCAGCACTGAGACCGGCGAGCCCAACGAGTCTCCCGGTTCGGGATTCCCCGGCCCCACGGGGGCCCGGCCGTGACCCTCACCATGCTCGCCCCCATGCTCGTGGCCGTCCTGGCCGCCGTCGTCCTGTACTCCTTCATCGGCTTCATCCCCGGCACGGACGAGACGAGCGTCCTGGCGCCCGTCACCCTCGCCCTCGTGCTCTCCGGCGCCGGCCCTGAGGTGGTCCTCGCCTTCTTCATCTCCGCCATTGTCACCCTCAACCTCATGAACGCCATCCCGACGGCCCTGGTGGGCCTGCCCGGCGGCGTCATGAGCGCCCCGCTCATGGAGCACGCCGTCCTGCTGCGCTCGCGGGGCATGGCCTCGACGACGATCCGCAAGATGGCCGTCGGCTCCGCCATCGGCACGGTCGTGTCCATCCCGCTGGCCTTCCTCCTGGCCGCCGCCGTCGCCCCGCTGGCCGAGCCCATCAAGGACCGGGCCCCGCTCATCCTCGCCCTGGGCGCCTGCCTGCTCGCCGTGCTGGGCCAGAACCGGCTCCTGGCGCTCATCTCCATCGTTCCCCTGGCCCTCCTCTTCAGGGGCCTGCCGGCCGTCTACGAGGCCAACGGCATCATCGAGCCCGGTGACAGCGTCAACATCTCCTTCTTCCTCGGCATCACCGTCGGTCCGCTGCTCGTCACCCTGCTCGAGCTGCTCAACAAGCGGCGCCGCGAGGCCCTGCCGCACGGCACCCTGACCCGGGCGCGCCTGAGCGCCGACGGCTTCCGCTCGCGCGAGCTGCGCCCGCACCGGCTCGTCACCGGTCCCGAGGGCGGCTGGAGCGCCGCCATGGCCGCCGCCTCCACCCCCCTGTTCGTCCTGTCCCCAGTGGGCCTGACCTTCCTGCTCGGCGAGGCCTCCACGGCCCGGGTCAAGGACCCGGTGGAGCGGGCGAAGCGGGCCGTGACCGTCATGAGCTCGCTCACCCACTCGACCTACCTGGCGGGAGTCATCATCCCGCTCGTGGCCCTGGGCATCCCGGTCTCCGGCGTGTCCGCGGGCCCGGCCGGCCCCCTGTTCGAGGCCGACGGCGTCTACAGCCTCGAGCGCAACATCCACCACCTGCTGACCCTGCCCCAGTTCGTCACCGCCACCGTCCTGGGGGCGCTCGTCGCCGTCGTCGTCACCTACGTGGTGGCGGTGCGCTGGTCCAGCCAGATCACCCACTTCGTCATCAGGCGGGTGCCCCACGAGGCCGTCCTGTCCCTGTTCGTGTCCCTCATCGTCGTGCTCGCCTACATCGACGCCGGTGCGGCCAACGTCTTCGGCGTGCTGCTCGTGGGCGTCGTCTGCGGCTGCCTCAACCGCCTGGGCGTGTCCTACGGGGTGCAGTTCATGACGCTGTACGCCGCGCCCGGCATCGTGTCCTGGCTCGCCTCCCTCTGAGCCTCCCGGGTCCGGTGCCGGGGGGCCGGGGCCTAGGCCGAGCGCCGGGCCAGGGCCGCGAGGTCCATGCCCAGCAGCCGGGCGCGCTCCGCGGTGGGCCCGGTCACCAGCAGGTCCGTGCGGGCCAGGTCCGCCACCCGAGAGGCCCCCAGCAGTGCCATGGTCCCGCGCACCTGCTCCTTCCAGGAGACGAGCTCGCGGTACAGGGCCTCCGGCCCGGACTCGGTGAGCGTGCGCATGAAGTGCCCCGAGGCCCCCACCGCGCGCGCCCCCAGGGCCAGGCCCCGCACGACGTCCAGGGGGGTGCGCACCGCGCCGGAGGTCAGCACCTCCACCGGGACGGCCCCCGCCGGGGAGTGCAGGCACTCGAGCAGGCACAGAGCCGCGCTCTGCCCCCAGCCGACGAGGTCCCGGTAGGCGCCGTCCTCGCGCCGGGCGGTCTCGATGGCCACGAAGTCCGTGCCGCCGTTGCCGGCCACGTCCGCCGCCGCCACGCCGAGGTGGGCGAGCTGGACCACGGTGCGCCGCGACAGGCCGAAGCCGACCTCCTTGACGACGACCGGCACCCCCACGGCGGCGGTGATCCGCGCGATGCGCTCGGCCCAGTCCGAGAAGTCCCGGTCACCCTCCGGCATCGGCACCTCCTGGGCGACGTTGACGTGCACCTGCAGGGCGTCGGCCTCCAGCATCTCGACCGCCCGCAGGGCGTCCCGGGGAGCGACCGTGGGCCCCACGTTGGCCAGCACGAAGGCCCGGGGGGCCGTGCGGCGGATGACGCGGAAGGTGTCCTCGCGCGAGGGATCGCGCAGCGCCACGTGCTGCGAGCCCGAGGCGATGGCCACGCCCGCGGCGGCCGCCGCCTCGGCCAGCCCCGCGTTGAGCCGCCCCGTGGACTCGGTCCCACCCGTCATCGCGTTGACGTAGAAGGGCACCTGCCAGCTGCCGCCCAGGACCCAGGTGGACAGGTCGACGGCGTCGACGTCGGTGCCCGGCAGGGCGTGGTGGAGGAAGCCGATGTCCGCCCAGGGGGTCGCCTTGCCGGGCCCGTGCAGGCTCATGGCCAGGCGCACGTGCTCGTCCTTGCGCTCGGCGTGCGCGCTCACGGCGACGCCGGGCCGGGCGGACGGCGCGCCCCCGGGCTGGGTGACGGGGCTCATGAGGCCTCCTCGCTACGGGTGAAGACAGCCAGGTCGAGAGGGACGATGCCGGCCTCGGCCCAGGCCGCGCGCAGGGCTGCCGTGCTCGTGGCGGGGCCGTGCAGGGCGATGCCGCAGTCCCCGCCGCCGGCCCCCGAGCTCTTAGCCGCCGCGCCGTGGGCGCAGGCGATCTCGACCAGGCGCGAGAGCCCGGGCGTCTCGATGACGACGCCACTCATCCGCGACAGCTCCGCCAGGAGGGCGCGGTGACCACCCACCTGCCGGCGCACCCCTGCCAGGTCCCCGGCCTCCAGGGCCGTGACGAGCCCGGCCAGGCAGGCCTCGGAGGCGGCGAGGAACTGCTCGTAGGACGTCACGTGCCCGCTGCCCGCGGCGGGCACGGCCGGGGCGCTCGTACCGGGGTCCGCCGGACCGGTGGCGGCACACGTGGAGGGGCCGGCGGGCGGCGTGCCCGCCGGCAGGCGGGACTTGACGTGGGAGACGAGGCTGGCCGTCGAGGCCGGCTCCCCGGTCCAGCCGACCAGCAGGTCGATCCCGTCCGCCTGCGGCATCCGGCGCACCGCCAGCCCGGGCCATCGGGCCGCCAGCAGCGCGCCGACGCCGCACCCGCGCCGCTGCCCGCGCAGCCACTGGCGGTCCGGGGAGGAGTACAGCACCCAGCCCGTGAGGGCGCTCGCCGCCAGGTCCCCCCCGGAGCCCACGGGCTCGACGGCGTCGGAGGCCAGCAGCGCCATCTTGAGCACGTCCAGGTCGCTCAGGTCCAGGCCGTGGAAGCCGGCCACGGCCCGCACGGTCGCCACCGTCACCGCCGCCGAGGACCCCAGGCCCAGCTTGCGCCCGGAGGCGTCGTCGAGCTCGCTGATGACGTCCAGGTGCACCATGTCCGGCTCGCGCCCGCGCTCACGCACCAGCTCCTCGACCACCCGCAGCGCGGAGATGACGTAGTCGACCTCACCGGTGCTCGGCACGGCCAGGCCCCGCGCGTCCCGCTCCCAGGTGCGCTCACCGCCGTCGTACAAGGCCGAGGACACCCGGGCGCGAGGCCCCGCGGCCGTGGCCGCCGTGACCGTGAGGAAGCGGTCCACGGCCACGAGCAGGGCCGAGTGCCCGCTCTCGACGACCGCGTACTCACCGGCGACGTACAGCTTGCCGGGGGCCTGGCGCGTGACAGACCGGTTCATGCTCCCAGTCAATCAGGACCCCGGCTGCTCGTAGCGGATGCCCTCGCCGCCGCGCCGCACCGTCACCGACGCCCCGGGGAGGACACCGTCCAGGGCCGAGGCCGCGGCACCGGCGTGGGCAGTGTCGGTCAGGACCTTGACGTTGGGGCCCGCGTCCATCGTCGCCCACACCGGCAGGCCCGCCTCCCGCAGCCGCGCCACCTCGTGCAGGACCGCCACCGTGCCCGGACGCCAGTACAGGACCGCCGGGCGCGCCGCCACCATCGTCGCGTGCATCCCCAGGGCGTTGGCCTCCGCCACCGTCCCCAGGCGCTCGAGGTCGCCCGCCGCGGCCGCCGCCAGGACCTCGTCCAGGTCCGTGGCGCTGGCCTCGACCCACGCCGGGTACAGCGCGGAGGTCTCCATCGTGCGGCGCATCGCCACCGTCGAGGACACCGCCTTCGCCCCCGTCTCCAGGGCGACGACGACCATCGCCAGGTCCAGGGCGCAGGGCACCGGCTCGGCGTAGGAGGTCGCGTCGTCCGTCCCCCGGTTCCAGCGCACCAGGCCCCCGAAGACGGAGCGCGAGGCCGAGCCAGAGCCCCGGCGCGCCAGCCGCGACAGATCGCGGGCGCCCAGGTCCAGGCCCGCGGCGCGCGAGGCGGCCCCCGCCAGCGCCGCGAAGCCGGCGGCCGAGGAGGCCAGCCCCGCCGCCAACGGCACCGTCGAGGTCGAGGTCACGCTCGCGGCCGCGCCCTCGTCCAGGCCCGCGCGCTCGCGCACGAGGGACAGGAAGCGGTGCACGCGCTCGCGGGCCGTGCCCTGGGCGCGCACGCCGTTGATGGTCACCGAGTCCTCACCGCCGTCACCGCCGTCGAAGGAGACGGTCGTCGTCGTCCACGTCTCGTCCAGGGTGAGCGACAGGCTCGAGGTGGTCGGCAGGTGCAGGCGGGCGTCCGTCTTGCCCCAGTACTTGATGAGGGCGATGTTGGAGTTCGCGCTGGCCGTGGCCGTGCGGGCCCTGGAGGTGCCCGCGCTCACTGCGCCGTCCCGCTCGCGCGCAGCTGGTAGGTCCAGGTGCGCACCGCACCGGCCTCGAGCAGGACGGTGCTGACGGCCTGCGCCGTCCCGGGCGAGTCCGTGAGGCTGATGAGGCAGCCGCCCAGGCCCCCGCCGGTCATCTTCGCGCCCAGCGCGCCCGCCCGGCGGGCCGCCCGGGTCAGCGAGTCCAGCAGGTCCAGGCTCACCCCGATCTCGGACAGCACCTCGTGCGCCGCGTTCATCGTCTCGCCCAGGACCTGCGCCTGGCCGCCGGCCAGCGCCCTCACGGAGCGGTGGGTGAGCTCGCCCAGCCGGTTGATGCGAGGGCCGTAGAAGCCCGGGTCCGCCTCGTAGCGGCGGCGCAGCCCGCCCACGGCCTCACGGGTCGAGCCGTGGACGCCGGAGTCGGCGATGACCAGCTGGACGCCCTCGATGCGCTGGCTCAGCAGACGCATCTCGCCGGACTGGAAACGGATGGGGGAGGGGGCCGTCGTCGCCGCCGCGTCCAACCCGGAGGGACGGTCGTGGGCGATCTGCTCGGCCTGGTGGATGAGCGGCAGCAGCTCCTCACGGGTGGCCCGGCGCCCGCAGGCGTCCAGGACCGCGAGGATGATGGCGCCCGCGGAGGCTGCCGAGGAGCCCAGGCCCCGCTCGTGGGGGAAGTCGCTGGTGGTCACCACCTCGAAGGACTGGTTGAGGCAGCCCGAGCGCTCGCGGGCCACCTCGAAGGCGCGGGCCACGCAGGCGAAGCGGTGCCCGGCCTCGCGCAGCGGGCCGTCGTAGTCCAGGGAGCGCAGCCACGAGGGGCCCTCGGTGGGGGTCGCGGTGGCCCGCATCCGCAGGTCGTGCAGCGGCACGGCCACCGCCGGGTGGCCGTAGACCACCGAGTGCTCACCGATGAGGATCGCCTTGGCCCAGGTGCGCCCGTGCCCCACGCGGATGGGCTGTCGATCCATGCTCAGCGTTCCCTTGTCGTCGGTCACCGGTTGCGGCCCTGCTGCCGGGGCGGCACAACGAGGGGCTCTGCCGAGGCTAGTGACCCGCTCGGAGGGCCCGCAAGCCGACGCCTGGTGGCCACGGCCCGCGGCCGCGCGCCACGTCGTCGGCCCAGGGGCCGCCCGGGTGGGGCAGGGAGGAGGAGGGACCGTCGCCGGGCCCGGACGAAGGATACGAGATGAGGGGACGGTGCGTGCCCGAACGTGCCCGGCGCGAGCCGCCCACGGGGCCGGGACGGCGGGCGCCCGGCGAGCACGTAGGATCGTGCCGTGCTTCAGACGATGTCCACCGCCTTCATCCGTACCCTCCGTGAGGACCCGGCCGACGCCGAGGTCGCCAGCCACCGGCTCCTCGTGCGCGCCGCCTACGTCCGCCGCACCGCACCGGGCATCTACACCTGGCTGCCGCTGGGGCTGGCCGTCCTGCGCAAGATCGAGGGCATCATCCGCGAGGAGATGAGCCGCATCGGCGCCCAGGAGGTCCACTTCTCGGCCCTGCAGCCGGCCGAGCCCTACAAGGACTCCCACCGCTGGGACGAGTACGGTCCCACCCTCTTCCGCCTCAAGGACCGCAAGGACGGCGACTACCTGCTCGCCCCCACCCACGAGGAGATGTTCACCCTCCTCGCCAAGGACCTGCTCAGCTCCTACAAGGACCTGCCGACGACCCTTTACCAGATCCAGACGAAGTACCGCGACGAGGCCCGCCCCCGCGCCGGCATCATCCGCGGCCGCCAGTTCATCATGAAGGACTCCTACTCCTTCGACCTCGACGACGACGGCCTGGAGGACTCCTACCAGCGCCACCGCGCCGCCTACGAGCGCATCTTCACCCGCCTGGGCCTGGAGTACGTGCCCGTCAACGCCATGGCCGGCGCCATGGGGGGCTCACGCTCGGAGGAGTTCCTGCACCCCTCCCCGGTCGGGGAGGACACCTTCGTGCGCTCCGCCGGCGGCTACGCTGCCAACGCCGAGGCGGTCCTCACCCCCGTGCCCGAGCCGGTCGACGCCTCCGAGGTGCCGCCCGCCCGCGTCGTCGACACTCCCGACTGCCCGACCATCGAGACCCTGGTGGCCCTGCTCAACGCCGAGCACCCGCGCCCCGACCGCCCCTGGACCGCCGCGGACACGCTGAAGAACGTCGTCGTCACGCTCACCTGGCCGGACGGCTCCAAGGAGCTGCTCGTCATCGGCCTGCCCGGCGACCGCGAGGTCGACCTCAAGCGCCTGGAGGCCGCCGTCAGCCCCGCCGAGGTCGCCATGGCCGAGGAGGAGGACTTCAAGGACCACCCCGAGCTCGTGCGCGGCTACATCGGCCCCACCGCCATCGGCCCCAACGCCCCCACGCGCCGGGTCGAGACCGACGAGGACGGCAACGAGGTCCTGACGGGCTCCGTGCGCTACCTGCTCGACCCCCGCGTCGTCGACGGCACCAGCTGGGTGACCGGCGCCAACGCGGACAAGCAGCACGTCCTGCACCTGGTCAAGGGCCGGGACTTCGAGGCCGACGGCACCATCGAGGCCGCCGAGGTGCGTGCGGGCGACCCCGCCCCCGACGGCTCCGGCCCCCTGGAGATCGCCCGCGGCATCGAGCTGGGCCACATCTTCGCCCTGGGCCGCAAGTACGCCGACGCCCTGGGCTTCACCGTCCTGGATGAGAACGGCAAGGCCCGCACCGTCACCATGGGCTCCTACGGCATCGGCGTCTCGCGCGTCATGGCCGCCCTGGGCGAGGCCAGCTACGACGAGCACGGTCTGGCCTGGCCGATCCAGGTCGCGCCCTACCATGTGCAGGTGCTCGCCACCGGCAAGGACGAGGAGGTCTTCTCCACCGCCGCCTCCCTGGCTGCCGACCTCGACCTGGCCGGCCTCGAGGTCCTCTACGACGACCGCCGCAAGGTGTCCGCGGGCGTGAAGTTCGCCGACTCCGAGCTCCTGGGCGTGCCCTTCACCGTCGTCGTGGGCCGCGACCTCGCCCAGGCCGGCACGGTCGAGATCCGCGACCGCCGCTCCGGCGAGCGCCGCTCCGTGCCCGTCGAGACCGCGGCGGCGGAGATCCGCTCCACCGTGGCCGCCGCCCTGGAGGCCGTGCCCACCGGCGAGGGCCTCTGAGCCGCTGGGGCCGTGCACGGCACGCCTGCGGGCGCCGACCGCCGCTGCGGCGGCTGCGGCTCGACGCGCGCCTGCGCCCCTACCAGCGGGACCTGCTCGACGCCGTCGACCCGGCGGACGGCGCCCGCCTGCACCTGGTGGCGCCGCCGGGCGCGGGCAAGACACTCCTGGGCCTGGAGCTGGCGCGCCGCAACGGCCGGGCCGCCCTGGTCCTGGCACCCACAACGGTCATCCGCGACCAGTGGGTGGCCCAGGCGCGCCGGCTCCTGCGGCCCGACGACGGCGGCCCAGTCGCCGGCCTCACGGTCCTGACCTACCAGTCGCTGGCCACCGTGGACGGCTCCGGCCCCTGGCGGGACGCCGCCCGCAGCCGCTGGGCGGCCGAGCGCGTCGAGGAGGGTCTGAGCGCCCCGGCCGCCGAGGCCTGGCTGGCCCGCCTGGAGACGGACCACCCCACGGCCTACCGGCGCGGCCTGTCCGCCCGTGCCACCCGCCTGCGCGCCCACGTCGACGAGCTCGACGACGCCGCCGTCGAGCGCCTGCTCGCCCCCGGGGCGCGCCAGCGCCTCGACGCCCTGGTCCGCTCCGGCACCGCCACCGTCGTCCTCGACGAGTGCCACCACCTCAAGGCCCACTGGGCGGTCGTGGTCCAGTACCTGCGGCGCCGCCTGGCCGCCGCCGGGGCCGCGCCGACCCTCATCGGCCTGACTGCCACCGGGCCCAGCACGGAGGACCCCTCCTGGCCTCGCTACCACGGTCTGCTCGGTGACGTCGACGCCGAGATCCCCCTGCCCGCCGTGGTCCGCGCCGGGCACCTCGCCCCCGCCCGCAGCCTGGTCTGGTTCACCACCCCGACCTGCCAGGAGACGGACTTCCTGGCCGCGCGCGGCGCCGAGCTGCGCACGAGGGTCGCCCAGACCCTGCTCACCCCGGACGGCGTCGACTTCCTCCTCGACCTGGTGGCCCCCGCCGGGCCCACCGCACCGACCGGACCGCAGGGCGGGACGCCGGACCCGGTGCCCGCCACCGCGCCGCCGTCGGCCCCACCCGCGCCCGTGGACCGCGAGCAGGTCCTGGCCCGCCTGGCCGCCGGGCTCGACGCCGACCCCGTGCTGGCGAGCGCCGCGGCCGCCGTCCTGCGCCGCACCGGCACCTATGCGCCCACGGCCCTGAGCGTCCTCGTGGTCCCCGAGCTGCCCGAGGTCGGCTCCCTGGGCCTGGCGGACGAGCTGCGGCTGGTGGGCCGCTACGCCCTGGACCGGGTCCTGCCGGACCCCGCCCGGCGCGCCGAGTGGGAGGGCCTGCGGGACCTGCTGCGCAGCCTGGGGGTGAGCCTGACGGACTCGGGCCTGCGCGCCGGGCGCTCGCCCCTGGACGCGATCGCCGCCGGCACCCGGGCCAAGGACACCGCCGTCGTCGAGGTCCTACGCGCCGAGCTCGACGCCCTGGGGGAGCGTCTGCGCGCCCTCGTCGTCACCGACGCCGCTGAGCGCTCCGCCACCCACAAGGCCCTCGACGTGCTCGCCGACGCCCACAGCGACCGGCCCGCCGGCGGGGCGCTGCGCTGCCTGGAGACCGTGCTCACCGACCGGCGGCTGCGCGAGATGCACCCCGTGGCGCTGACCTCCACGCACCTGCGCCTGGCCAGTGGCGAGGACGCCCTGCTGGAGCGTCTGCGCGCCGAGACCGGCCTGCCCCTGAGCGCCACGGACGACGGCTGGACCATGCGCGTGAGCACTCCTGCGGCGGGGGCCGCCGACCTGGTGCTGGCCGTCTCCCGTCTCGTGGCCGCCGGGCGCGTGCACCTGGTCATCGGGACCCGGGGCCTGCTCGGAGAGGGGTGGGACTGCCCGGAGGTCAACACCCTGGTGGACCTCACTACCGTCACCACCGCGACGGCGGTCTCCCAGCTGCGGGGCCGCACCGTCCGCCTGGACCCGGCGTGGCCGGGCAAGGTCGCCCACACCTGGTCGGTCACCTGCCTGCTGCCCGCCGGGACCGGCCTGGCGGACCAGCCTGACCTGGACCGCCTGAGGCGCAAGATGGACCACCAGTGGTCGGTGCGCGTGGACCTCCTCGGCCAGGACACGGCCGGACGGCCCGGGACGCCGCTCATCACGACCGGCCCGGCGGGGGTGCTGGGGCCCGAGCAGACCGCGCTCCTCGAGACCCTGGCGGGCGCGAGCACGGGCGCCCCGTCGCCCCAGCCGCCGGACGTGAGCGCCACCGCGGCCCGGCTCAACGCCTGTACCGCCGCCGGCCTGTCCGACCGCGCCGGGGAGCGGGACGCCTGGCTCGCGGGCGCGGCCCATGGCCCCGGGACGGGCGGCGGCGCGGGCAGTGCCGTGGACGGGCGCCGAGCCGGGACGGCGCTGCCGGTGGTCGAGGTCCGGCTGCGCCAGTGCCTGCTGCGGCGCGGCACGCCCCAGGACCTGTGGGCCGCCGTCGCGCGCGTCGTGGCCCGCTCGCTGGCGCAGCGCACGGGCGCGCCCCAGGAGGCCGGCGAGGTGGTGACCCTCACCCGGGCGGACGCCGTCATGGTGGGTCTGGCCGGGGTGGGTCAGCGGCAGGCCGAGGCCTTCGCCGACGCGATGGCGGCTCTGCTCAGCGTGCCCGCCACCACGCCCCGCTTTGTCCTCGAGGCGGCCGCCGGGTCCTGGAGCCGGCAGGCGGGCCGATGGCTCGGCCGGTTGCGGCGCCTGCTGGCCCGCCTCCAGACGGCCCGGTGGCGCGGCCGGGGCAGCGTCATCATGCTGGCCGTGCCGCCGTCGCTGGTGCGCTCGCGCGCCCAGGCGGTGGCGCTCGTCGAGGGCTGGGAGCACCACGTCGGGCCCTGCCGCCTGCGCCTGGTGAGGGACGAGGGCGACGCCGCCGCGTTCCTGGGGGTGCGCGCCAGCGCCGCGGCCGTCAGCGTCTGCCGCCTGCGCTGCTGGATCGAGCAGCCGCAGCCGGAAGACCGGCTCAGTACCCCGGCAGGGCGCTGACCCCGGCGCCCCAGGCGACGGCCGTGAGGGCCGCGTCCACTGCCGCGTCCAGGGCCTCGGCGCGCGCCTGGCCCGTGGTGGCGCCGACGGCGACCACCTCCGCGTCGGCCAGCCGCAGCCACACCTGGCGCGCCCAGGTCACCTCGGCGCTCGCGCCGTCCTCGGCGGCCGGCGCGGCGTAGGCGGGCAACCGCGTGTCCTCACCGCCCAGGGCGAGGGAGGCGTTGACGAGGTCGTCGGCGGCGGCCGCCTGGTCCTGGGCGCGCGCGCGGGGCTCCTCGTCGCTGCGCGCCGCGACCTCCTCCAGGGCGTAGCGGGCGGCGTCGTAGGCCTGGAGCAGGTCCCCGGGCAGGGGCTCGGTCAGGAGCACGTCGCGCCCGACGGCGCTGACGGAGCCGGGCTCGAGGGCCGCCAGCGCCACCGACCAGGACACGGCCACGGCGCCGTAGAGCGAGGCGTCCTCGGCCCCGGTCGCGTCCAGCGCGGCCTGGCGGGCCTGGGCGGCGCCCTCCTGAAGGACCTGGACGAGCGCGTCCCGTGAGGCCCCGGTGGCGGCCGTGGCGACGGGGGAGGCCGTCGGGTAGGTCGTGGGCACCGGTGTCGCGTAGGGCTGCCACACCCCGCCCAGGGCCTCGAGCTGGACGGCCGTGTCCTCCACGAGGGCGGAGGCGGTGCCGGCGGCCGGGTCCTCGGGGGAGGCGGCCAGGAGGGAGGAGGCCGTGGAGGACACGAGCACGGTGCGGCGGGCGAGGGCGTCGCGCACGGACTCCTGCTCGGAGGCCGAGGGCAGGGACCGGGGGACCGCCTCACCGATCCTCAGCCCGCAGCCGGTGGCGCCGGCGGCGAGGGCGCAGACGGTCAGGAGGGCCGCCGCGCGGCGCAGGGTCGTGGGGCGGCCGGCAGGTCCGGCGGGGATACGCGTCACGCGGTGATCCTGCCACGGGCGGGTAGCATGGTCTCGTATGACCACGCCCGCGGGGGCCGGACGGGCACGCCCGCCCCGCCCCCGCGGGCGCCACCGACCCTGGAGGGACAACCATGGCCGACGCGCTCGCCACCCGGCTCACCGAGCTGCTCGCCCCCGTGGTGGAGGGCGCGGGGCTCTTCCTCGAGGGCGTCGAGACCACGAGGGCCGGCCGCTACTCCACCGTCCGCGTCGTCGTGGACCTTCCCGACGGCGAGGGGGACATCGACCTCGACACGGTGGCCGCCGCCACCCAGGCCGTCTCCGAGGCCCTCGACGCCGCCGACCCGGTCAAGGGCCAGTACACCCTCGAGGTCCTCAGCCCCGGCGCCGAGCGGCCACTGACCACCCCACGCCACTTCCGCCGTGCCGTCGGCCGCACCGTCGCCGCCACCACGGCCGGCGGGACGCTCACCGGCACCCTGGTCGCCACCGACGAGGACGGCCTCACGATCGACGTCGACGGCGCCGCCACGACGCTCGCCCTCGGCGAGGTCACCGAGGCGCGCACCCTCGTCGTCCTCTGACGCCCCCGACCACCAGACACCAGCGGCCCCACGACCGCGCACCGGGCTCGAGCGGCCCCACCCGACGAGAGAGGACACCCAGGACACCATGGACATCAACATGCCGGAGCTGCGAGGCGCCGCCGACGAGCTGGGCATCGACCTGGACGACCTCCTGCCCGCCATCGAGGACGCCATCCTCACCGCCTACCTCAAGGTCCCCGGCGCGATCCGCGGCTCCCACGTCGAGATCGACCGCCGCAGCGGGCACATGACGGTCCTCGCCCCGGAGCTGGACGAGGAGGACCAGCCCACTGGAGAGCTCTTCGACGACACCCCGGACGACTTCGGGCGCATCGCCCAGGCCACGGCCCGCTCGGTCATCGTCCAGCGCATCCAGGACCGCCGCGACTTCGAGGTCCTGGGGGCCTTCAAGGACAAGGCGGGCGAGCTCATCTCCGGCACCGTCGAGCAGGGGCGCGACCCCCGCATCGTCTACGTGCGCCTGGATGAGGAGCACGAGGGGATCATGCCGCCGCACGAGCAGGTCCCCGGCGAGCGCCACCGCCACGGCGACCGCGTGCGCGTCTACGTCACCGAGGTCTCGCGCGGTCTCAAGGGCGCCCAGATCATCCTCTCGCGCTCCCACCCGGGCCTGGTGCGCAAGCTCTTCGAGCGCGAGGTCCCCGAGATCGGCTCCGGTGACGTCGAGATCGTCGCCATCGCCCGCGAGGCCGGGCACCGCACCAAGATGGCGGTGCGCTCGCGCGTCAAGGGCGTCAACGCCAAGGGCGCCTGCATCGGCCCGATGGGTCAGCGCGTGCGCGCCGTGACCTCCGAGCTCGGCGGCGAGAAGATCGACATCGTCGACTACTCCGAGGACCCGGCGCGCTTCGTCGCCAACGCCCTGTCCCCGGCGCGCGTGTCCGAGGTGCGCATCCTGTCGATGGAGGACAAGACGGCCCGCGCGACCGTCCCGGACTTCCAGCTCTCGCTCGCCATCGGCAAGGAGGGGCAGAACGCCCGCCTCGCCGCGCGCCTGACCGGCTGGAAGATCGACATCCACGCGGACTCCGAGTCCGGGCAGGTCGTGCCCGGCACCGGCTCGCGCGCGGACGACGTGACCGGTCCCTCACAGCCCGGCGACGAGGCCTGAGCGAGCCGCCGGTAGAATCAAAGCGGACCCTGCCAGCCTCGTGCACGGCCTGCCGCGCACGAGGCACCCGGGCCGGACGAGCGGAAGGACACGCGTGACGGTCACCAGCACCTCACACGTGCCCGTGCGCACCTGCGTCGGCTGCCGTGGCAGGGGACCCCGGGCGCAGCTGCTGCGCCTGGTCCTCGACGACGGCGGGCTCGCCGTCGACCCCCGGGCCGTGGCGCCCGGGCGGGGCGCGTGGATCCACCCGGACCCCGCGTGCCTGGAGCTCGCCGAGCGCAGGGGCGCCCTCGGGCGCGCGCTGCGTACTCGTGGGCCGTTGGATGCGGCCCCCGTGCGCGACTGGCTCTCCCGGAAGGGGAGCGCCTGACCGCATGACACCGGTCCCGCGGGACCGGGAGCACCGATTGAGAAGGCGGGTAGGAAGCCGATGGGCACCCGATGAGTACCCAGCGATGAGCTGCCTCTACTAGCGCCTGCTCCTGGTCAGGAGCAGGCAACCTGACAGGAGAAATGTGGCTAAACCACGCGTTCACGAGCTCGCGAAGGAGCTCGACCCCACTGGCAAGAAGATCACCTCGAAGGTGATCCTGGCCTGGCTCAAGGACCAGGGCGAGTTCGTCAAGGCGGCCTCCTCCGCCGTCGAGCCCCCGGTCGCGCGCCGCGTGCGCGAGCACTTCGGGCCCAAGGCCGAGGCCGGCGCCAAGCCCGCCGCCCGGCCCGCCGAGCCCAAGCCCGCCGCCAAGCCGGCGGC
>NZ_JACJVC010000024.1 GCF_023369555.1 Actinomyces sp. AC-20-1
GGCGCGCAGTGAGCCGTGCCCGCCGGCCCGGCCCCTGCGGTCCCGGCCGCACCGGAGCGGACCGGCCGGCCGGGCGCCGGGAGCGTCGGCGGTGCCGTCGGCGCGGCGCTCACCGCCCGGAGTAGGACTGGTAGCGCTGGCCGCCCTGCCTGGCCGAGACGACGCAGGAGAAGCCGCGCGCACCGTTGACCGTCCACTGGACCTCGTTGGGGCCCAGGACCGAGACCTCCGGGTCCGGCTCGCCGTAGGCGGTGGCCGCCGCCAGGGTGCAGGTGGCCTGGACCCGGGGGTCGGCCGCCAGGTCCTCGTCGCTCGTACCGGTCGTCTCCTCGTCCAGGGTGCCCACGGCGAAGACCTCCCAGTAGTGGGCGGCGTGGCAGCTGGTCTCCTGGGCGCTGGCCTGGCCGGCCACGGACACGATCCCGCCCAGGCAGACCCCCACGGGGTGGGGCGGCGTGCTCGTGGAACCGGGTGCGCTCGCCTGCGCCGGGCCGGGCGACGCGGGAGCGGCACCGGCCGTGGGGCCGCCGACGGCGCTGCCCGCCGCGGTGGCGGACGCGTCCACCCACAGCAGCCGACCCAGCCCCAGCCCCAGCAGCACGCCGACGACCAGCGCGGCACCCGCGGCGGCCGTCAGCGCACGCCGGCGGCGGGATGGAGGAGCCCCCACGCCCGTCCCGGCCCCCGGTGATCCCGTGCCGGGAGCCACGGCCTGGCCGGCCGCGCCCAGCGGCCTGGCGGGCGGGCCGTCAGAGCCCGGTGGGGGAGTGGGCGCCGCCTGCGCCAGGCGCAGGGCCACGCCGGGGCCGGTGACGGTCACCCGGCCCCCGCCCGGCTGCTCCCCCAGCTGCTCGCTGAGCGCCGTCAGAGCGTCGCACAGGGCCACGCCGTCGGGGTACCGCGATCCCGGGTCGGTGTGCATCGCGGTGCCGAGCACCTGACGCACCGCGGCGGGCACCAGCGGGCTGCTGAGGTCGACCGGGCGGTCGAGGACCTGCACGATCTGCGCGAAGGACCGGGCCGAGCCGTCCTCGGCACGACGCGGGCCCCTGCCGGTGAGCAGGCAGAACAGCACCGCCCCCATGGACCACACGTCGCCCTCGGGCCGGGGGGGGGCGGCCAGCGCGAAGGCCTCGGGACAGGCGAAGTCCGGGGTGAGGGACTCCAGGGTGACGGAGGGGTCCTGGCCCTCGCGCTCGACCGACGCGATCCCGAAGTCCGTCAGGCGCGGGGAGCCGTAAGAGTCCAGCAGGATGTTGCCCGGCTTGACGTCCCGGTGCAGGACCCCGGCCCGGTGCGCCGCACCCAGTGCCGAGGACGCGGCGGCCACCAGGGCGACGGCGTCGGCGGCGGGAAGCGGGCCGCGCCGGACCAGGTCAGCCAGGCTCCCGCCGTCGCACCGTTCCATGACGATGTAGGGGCGCGAGTCGGCCAGGACCCCGGTGTCGATGAGGGAGACGACGTGCGGGTGGCCGGTGATGCGCCCGGCCGCCCGGACCTCACGCAGGTAGCGGCGCCGGTTGCGCTCGTCGTGCAGCTCGCGCGAGTCCACCTTGACGGCGACCGGCCGCTCCAGGGACTGCTGGGTCCCGCCGTAGACGGTGGCGAAGCCGCCGCGACCGATGACGCGGTCCAGGCGCACGCCCGGGACGGTCAGTCCGACGGCGGCCGGCGGCTCAGGGGGAGTGCTCACAGGGGGCATCCTGGCCGCAGTCCCGCGGGCGGCGCCAGTCCGGCGGCAGCCGCCCACGGCAGCCCTTGGCACCCCACCCGTGCCCCGCCCGGCTGCCCAGGGTGGTGCCCGGTGGCGCGCGGCGCGCGAGACGCCCGCGGTGCCGCGCCCCGGCGCCGCTAGGGTGGCCCCATGAGCCAGCCCACCGTCGTCGTCCTGTCCTACGGCAGCGGGAACGTCCGCTCCGCCGTGCGCGCCCTCGAGCGCGTCGGAGCCCAGGTCGAGCTCACCCACGACGACGCCGCCGTCGAGGCCGCCGACGGGCTGCTCGTCCCGGGCGTGGGCGCCTTCGCCTCCGTCATGGACCAGCTGCGCGCCGTCGACGCCCCCCGGCTCATCGACCGCCGCCTCGCCGGAGGCCGCCCCGTGATGGGCATCTGCGTCGGCATGCAGGTGATGTTCGAGGCCTCCAGCGAGTTCGCCGCGGAGGGCGCCGACGGCGGCGCCCCGGCCGGCGCCCTCACCCCCGGCCTCGGCCAGTGGCCCGGGACCGTCTCGCGGCTCGAGGCCGACGTCGTGCCCCACATGGGCTGGTCCGAGGTCCGCGCCCCCGAGGGCACCGTCCTGTTCGACGGGATCGACGGCGAGCGCTTCTACTTCGTCCACTCCTACGCCGCCAAGACCAGCCCCGCGGAGCTGCTCGACGAGGGCCCCACCCGCCTGCCCCTGGCCGCCTGGGCCACGCACGGCGAGGACTTCCTCGCCGCCGTCGAGAACGGGGCGCTGAGCGCCACCCAGTTCCACCCGGAGAAGTCCGGCGACGTCGGCGCCGAGCTCCTGCGCAACTGGCTCACCACCCTCTGACCCCCTCAGCCGCACGCCCCACCGAGAGGACCCCCATGCTCACCCTGCTCCCCGCCGTCGACGTCGCCGACGGCAAGGCCGTCCGCCTCCTGAGGGGCGAGGCCGGCTCCGAGACCGACTACGGCAGCCCCGTCGACGCCGCCCGCGACTGGGTCGAGGCCGGCGCCGAGTGGATCCACCTCGTCGACCTCGACGCCGCCTTCGGGCGCGGCTCCAACGCCGAGCTGCTGGCCCGCATCGTCGGCGAGGTCGGCATCAAGGTCGAGCTCTCCGGCGGCATCCGCGACGACGCCTCCCTCGCCCGCGCCCTGGGCGCCGGCGCGGCCCGCGTGAACCTCGGCACGGCGGCCCTCGAGGACCCCGAGTGGACCGAGAGGGTCATCGCCGAGCACGGGGACAAGGTCGCCGTCGGCCTGGACGTGCGCGGCACGACGCTGGCCGCCCGCGGCTGGACCCGCGACGGCGGGGACCTGTGGGAGACCCTGGCGCGGCTCGACGCCGCCGGCTGCTCGCGCTACGTCGTCACCGACGTCACCAAGGACGGCACCCTCCAGGGCCCCAACACCACCCTGCTGCGCGAGGTCGCCGCCCGCACGAGCGCCCCCGTCGTCGCCTCCGGCGGCATCGCCCGCCTCGAGGACATCGCGGCCCTGGCCGCCCTCGTCGGCGAGGGCATCGACTCGGCCATCATCGGCAAGGCCCTGTACAACGGCAGCTTCACGCTGCCGCAGGCGCTCCGGGTGGCGCGCGGCACGAGCGTGGAGGAGGCGCGCGCGTGAGCGGGCACGAGGACGTCACCCGCCCGGTGCGGCCGGGCGGCGCCGGGCCCGACCCCCAGGTGGCGGCGGCGCTGGCCGCGCGGGCCAAGATGGAGCGCCTGCTGGCCGCCCCCACCCCCTTCAGCGACGACGACGGCTCCGCCGACCCCGCCGTCACCGCGGCCCTGGAGGCCACCGGGCTGCCCCGCCACGAGCACCTCGACGCCCTGTGGGCGGCGCTGGCCGCCAGCCGCGTCATCGTGCCCGTCGCCGCCCACGCCCTGACCGGTGCCCCCCGCGACGGCCGCCGTCCGGCCTCCGCCGGGGCGCCCGGGCACGAGGGCCACACCAAGGACGCCGCCCAGGACGCCGCCACCCTCGCCGTCGACCTCCCCGACGGGCACATCGCCCTGCCCGTCTTCACCAGCGCCGCGGCCATGCGGGCCTGGAGGGACGACGTGCGCCCCGTGCCCGTCGAGCCCGCGCGCGCCGCCCAGGTGGCCGCCCTCGAGACGGACCAGCTGTGGGTCCTCGACCCCGGCACCCGCGACCTGCGCCTGCCGCGCCCGGCCGTCGTCGCCCTGGCCGGCGGAGAGGCCTGGATCCCCTCCTGGCGCAACGAGCCCGTCCAGGCCGAGGTCGCCGCCCAGCTCGGCGCCGTCGAGGGGGTCACGGGCGTGGCCTTCGCGCCGGGGGAGGGGGCCGAGCTGCGCGTCCTCCTGCGCGTGGACTCCTCCGGCGGCATGGCGGGCGTCGCGGCCGCCCTGGAGGCGTGCCAGATGGTGATGGTCAACCCCGCCTGGGGCGAGCTCATCGACACCGTCGAGCTGTGCCCCCTGCCCGCCTGAGCCCTCACGCACCCGGCTCGGGCGTGGGCAGGCTCACGCGGGCGCCGACGGCGGTGGCCTGGGAAGCGCCTGGACGGCCTGGTAACGTGGGCTCCCGACCGGCCGGGGCTCGCCCCCGGAGCGCAAGCGGAGCAATCCCACCTGGGTCCTCTCACGGGGACCGGGTCGTGCGAGGAGCGATCCTCGCGGTCGCGCCCACGCCACCGGCGCAGGCGCGACCGTACTCCCCAGGAGTACATGAAGGGCCTCCGTGCGCGTCAAGCGGCGGAGGCCTTCGTCGTCGCCGTGGTCACTCGTCTCCCAGAAGTGAGGAACTCCCATCAGCGAGCCCCGTATCAACGAACGGATCCGCGTCCCCGAGGTGCGCCTCGTCGGTCCCAGCGGTGAGCAGGTCGGTGTCGTCCGCGTCGAGGACGCCCTGCGTCTTGCCGAGGAGGCCGACCTCGACCTCGTCGAGGTCGCCCCCGACGCACGCCCCCCGGTGTGCAAGCTCATGGACTACGGCAAGTTCAAGTACGAGTCGGCCATGAAGGCGCGTGACGCCCGCCGCAACCAGGCGAACACGCAGCTCAAGGAGATCCAGTTCCGCCCCAAGATCGACGACCACGACTACGCCACCAAGATGGGGCACGTCGAGCGCTTCCTCAAGGGCGGGGACAAGGTCAAGTGCATCGTCCGCTTCCGCGGCCGCGAGCAGTCCCGCCCCGAGCTGGGCATCCGCCTGCTCCAGAAGGTCGCCGAGCAGGTCGGCGAGCTCGCCACCATCGAGTCCCACCCCCGCCAGGACGGCCGCCAGATGGTCATGGTCCTCGCCCCGACCCGCAAGAAGGCCGAGCTCAAGTCGGACCAGCGCCGCCGCCGCGAGGAGGCCCGCGCCACCCGCCGTGCCGAGAAGCACGCGGGCAAGGGCGAGGCGGGCGGCTCGTCGGCCGCGGCCCCCGAGCAGGTCTGACACCCACAGTCCACCACCCACCCCACCGGCACCCCGCGTGGGGTCCACAGCCCAGGCGCGAGCCTGACGGCCGACAAGAGGAATCCAAGAATGCCGAAGAACAAGACGCACTCCGGTGCCAAGAAGCGCTTCCGGGTCACCGGCAGCGGCAAGCTCATGCGTGAGCAGGCCAACAAGCGCCACCTGCTCGAGGTCAAGTCCTCGCGCCGCAAGCGCAAGCTGTCCAAGGACCAGGTCGTGGACCCCACGAACCTGCGCGAGGTCAAGAGGCTGCTCGGTCTCTGACCGGCCCCGTCACGTATAAGGAGTCATCACATGGCACGTGTGAAGCGGGCAGTCAACGCCCAGAAGAAGCGTCGTTCCGTCCTCGAGCAGGCCTCCGGCTACCGCGGCCAGCGCTCGCGCCTCTACCGCAAGGCCAAGGAGCAGGTCACCCACTCCGGCGTCTACGCCTTCCGCGACCGCCGCGCGAGGAAGGGCGACTTCCGTCGCCTGTGGATCCAGCGCATCAACGCCGCGGCCCGCGCCGAGGGCCTGACCTACAACCGGTTCATCCAGGGCCTGGGCCTGGCCGGCGTCGAGGTGGACCGCCGCATGCTCGCCGAGCTCGCCGTCAACGAGCCCGCCGCCTTCACCGCCCTCGTCGAGGTCGCCAAGAAGGCCCTGCCGGCCGACGTCAACGCCCCCAAGGCCTGACGAGCCCCGGCCGGCCACCAGGCCACCGACGCACCGTCACGGCGCCGCCACCCCTCGGGTGGCGGCGCCGTCGTCATCCCCGGACACCAGGCACCCCAGCGCCCGGCCGGTGCCCACGGCGGGCCCGCCTGCCGACCGGCGGCCCCGCTCGTGCGCGGGGCCGCCGGTCCCGTACCCTCGCTGCCATGAGCAAGCGCGCCGACGGCAGCACCTGGAGACCCGGCACCGCGATGCCCCGCCCCGAGGGGCCCTGTGCCCCGCGGCCCGACGTCATCGACAACCCCGGCTCCCAGCGGGTCACCCGCGTCGCCGCCCTCGCCCGCCGGGGCATGCGCACCCGCCACGGCCGCTTCCTCGTCGAGGGCCCCCAGGGCGTGCGCGAGGCCGTCACCCACGTGCCCGGGCACGTGCGCGACCTCTACGTCACCGAGGCGGCCGCCCAGCGCCACGCGGACGTCCTCGCCGAGGCCCGTGACGCGAGCCTGTACACCCACCGCGTCACCGACCAGGTGATGGCCGCCATGAGCACCGACGCCCAGGGGCTCCTCGCCGTCGTCTCCACCGAGGTGCTGACCCCCGCCGCCCGCCTGGACGAGGTGCTGGCCGGGGCCCGACTCGTCGCCGTCCTCACCGAGGCCCAGGACCCCGGCAACGCCGGCACCATCATCCGGGCCGCCGACGCCGCCGGGGCCGACGCCGTCGTCCTCGCCCGGGGCAGCGTCGAGGCCACCAACCCCAAGGTCGTGCGCGCCACCGCCGGCAGCCTCTTCCACCTGCCCGTCATCAGCGGCCTGGACCTCACCGAGGTCGTCGAGGCCCTGCACGAGGCCGGGCTGACGGTCCTGGCGGCCGACGCGCGCGGGGACAACGACCTGTTCGGGGCCGACGCCCTGCTGGCCCGGCCGGGCGCCTGGCTGCTGGGCAACGAGGCCCGCGGGCTGGGGCCCGAGGCCCTGTCCCAGGCGGACGCCGTCGTCGCCATCCCCGTCTTCGGGGCCGCCGAGTCCCTCAACGTCTCCGCCGCCGCAGCCGTGTGCCTCTACGCCTCAGCGCGTGCCCAGCATGCGGGCTGAGCCGTCACCGGGTTGACGCGGCGGCCCGCGCGGCTGCTAGCGTCAGGGCGTCAGGACCGGCCGTGTGCGGAGCACCACCGCACCGAGACCTCAGGGGGAGGGAACTCGTGCGCTCACGAATGTGTTGCTGTTGCTGTCACTGACAGTCCCAGCCCCACTCGCCCACGACCTCAGGAAGAGGCGACCGTGACCGCACCCTCGACCGCCCCGGCCGGGCGCCCGCTCGTCCGCCTGCGCCACGTGACCAAGCGCTTCGGCGGCTTCACGGCCCTGGACGACGTCAGCCTGGACGTCAACGCCGGTGAGGTCGTCGTCGTCATCGGCGCCTCCGGCTCGGGCAAGTCCACCCTGTGCCGCACGATCAACCGGCTCGAGACCATCGAGTCGGGCACCATCGAGATCGACGGCGAGCGCCTGCCCGAGGAGGGCAGGGACCTCGCGCGCCTGCGCGCCGAGGTCGGGATGGTCTTCCAGTCCTTCAACCTCTTCCCGCACCGCACGGTCCTGGACAACATCACGCTCGCCCCCGTGCGCGTGCGCCGCGTGCCCCGGGCGCAGGCCGAGGCCCGCGCCCGCGAGCTCCTCGAGCGCGTGGGCCTGTCCGACCAGGCCTCCAAGCGCCCCACCCAGCTCTCCGGCGGGCAGCAGCAGCGTGTGGCCATCGCCCGCGCCCTGGCCATGGACCCCAAGGTCATGCTCTTCGACGAGCCCACGAGCGCGCTGGACCCGGAGATGATCACCGAGGTCCTCGACGTCATCAAGGACCTCGCCGCCAGCGGCATGACGATGCTCGTCGTCACCCACGAGATGGGCTTCGCCCGCTCGGTCGCGGACCGCGTCGTCTTCATGGACGAGGGGCAGGTGGTCGAGGACGCCGCGCCCGAGCAGTTCTTCACCGCCCCCGCCACCGAGCGCGCACGCGACTTCCTGTCGAAGGTCCTCAGCCACTGACCCCGCCGGGCGCCCACGGCCCGCCACCACCCCGCCCGACCCACCCCACCCAGACCCCGGCCGGCGGCCCCATGCCGCCGGACCTGCCGGAACCGGGACGCCACCGGCGCCCCGCCCCGAGACGGGCCCCGCCCCGTCGCCACGAAAGGAGTCCCCCATGGCGATCCTCAACCGCCGCACCCTGCTCACCGCCTCCGGCGCCCTGTCCCTGGCCGCCGCCCTGGCGGCCTGCGCCGACACCGGCGCGGACGGCCAGGCCGTCTCCGGGGCCACCGCCGAGGCCGCCGCCGCCGGCACCGACTACGACACGGCCATCAGCTCGGGCCCGGTCGCCTCGCAGGACGTCGTCGCCGCCTCCGCCTGGGCCAGCGCGGTGAGAGAGGCCGGGGTCCTGCGCGTCGGAGGGGTCAAGACCTCCCAGATCTTCTCCCTCGAGGACCCGGCCACCGGCAGGGTCACCGGCTTCGACGCCGCCCTGTCCCAGGCCCTGGCCCGCTACATCCTCGGCGGTGACGACCCCTCCGCGCTCACCGAGCTCACCGTCGTCACCTCCGACACCCGTGAGACTCTCCTGGAGAACGGCTCCGTGGACGCCGTCCTCGCGACCTACACCATCACCCCGGCGCGGGCGGAGAAGATCTCCTTCGCCGGCCCGTACTACTCCTCCGGCCAGGCGGTGCTCGTGCGCGCCGAGAACACCCAGATCACGGGGGTGGACACGCTCGCGGGCCACACCGTCGCCGTGCAGTCCAACTCCTCCTCCGGCCCCGCCCTGGACGAGGCCGCCCCCGAGGCCCAGCAGGTCCAGCTCGAGGCGCACACGGACTGCGTGGCCGCCCTGGAGGCCGGGCAGGTCGAGGCCTACGTCGTCGACCACTCGCTGCTGCTGAGCACCGTGCTGGGCAACGACGGCCTCAAGATCGTGGGCGAGCCCTTCACGGAGGACCCCTACGGCATCGGCCTGCCCAAGGGCTCCGACGCCCAGGCCTTCGTCAACACCTTCCTGCGGACCATCGAGTCCGACGGCACGTGGGAGGCGATCTGGCGGGCCACCATCGGCACCGTGCTGGGCCAGGACAAGGCGCCCACGCCCCCGGCGATCGGCTCCGTGCCCGGCTCCGAGACGGTCTGAGCCGGCCCGTCGTCGGCCCCGACCCGGTGGGGCCGACGACGGGCCGCCCGGCGGGCGCCACCGCTGCCCGCCGGACACCGTCCCCTCCACCCACCGACGACCAGGAGCCGCCCCGTGAACGTCATCACCGACAACCTCGGCACGCTCGCCGAGGGGCTGGGACTCACGCTCGTCCTCGCCCTGACCGCCTACGCCGGGGCGCTGCTGCTGGGCACCCTCGTCGCCGTGTGCCGGGTGAGCCCGGTGCCGCCCCTGCGCGCGCTCGGGACCGTGTGGGTCAACGTGGCCTGCAACATCCCGGTGCTGTGCCTCATGATCCTCTTCGCCTTCGGGCTGCCCCGCGCGGGGGTGCCCTTCTCCATCTTCGGCGCGGCGGTGGCGGCCCTGGTCTTCTCCGCCTCCGGCTTCGTGTGCGAGACGGTGCGCTCGGGCATCAGCTCCGTGCCCCGGGGCCAGATCGAGGCCGCTCGCGCGCTGGGGCTGCCCTTCGGCCTCATCATCACCCAGGTGGTGCTGCCCCAGGCCCTGGCCCGCACGGTCCAGCCGCTGGTCAACATCCTCATCTCCTGCCTCATCGGCTCCTCCCTCGCCGCGGCCATCGGGGTGCCCGAGCTGACCAACGTCACCCAGCAGCTCAACCTGCGCTACGCCGAGGCGGTGGTCACCTTCCTCACCTCGGGCCTGACCTACCTCCTCATCGCCTTCGGCGCCACCAAGCTCGGTGGCCTGCTCGAGAGACGGCTGGCAGCGGTCAAGGGGGTGCGCGCATGAGCGCCACCGTCCGTGCCCCACGGCCCGCACCGCGCCCGGCGGCCACGGAGGCCGCGCTCCTGTTCGACGCGCCCGGCCCCCGGGGACGGCGCCGGACCGCCCTGGCCTCCGTCCTCGTGACGGTCGCCCTGCTGGGGCTGGTGGTCGCCGGGACCTGGCAGCTGTGGCGCGCCGGCCAGCTGGAGTACCCGAGCTGGCGCTACTTCCTGGGACGGTCCATCGTCACCTACCTGGCCCGGGCGCTGGGCGACACCCTGCTCGTCACGGCTGTCGGCGCCCTGCTGTCCTTCCCACTCGGCGTCGGGCTCGGGTGGCTGCGCCTGTCGCGCCACCGGCTGGTGCGGGTGTGCGTCGGCACGTGGATCGACGCCATGCGCGCGGTGCCGATGCTGCTGCTCATCTACTTCTTCCTGCTGGCCGTGCCCCGCTGGGGCCTCACGCTGCCGTCCTTTTGGATGCTCACCGTCCCCATCGTCATGTGCGTGTCCGCGACGACGGCGGAGGTCTTCCGCTCGGGCGTGCTCGCCCTGGACCGCGGCCAGCGCGAGGCGGCCCAGGCGCTGGGCATGGGGGAGGGGCTGACGATGCGTCTCGTGCTGGCCCCGCAGGCGCTGCGCCTCATGCTGCCCACGCTCATCACCCAGCTCGTGACGATCCTCAAGAACACGTCGCTGGGCTACGTGGTGGCCTACGGCGAGCTCATGTACAGCGCGCGCCTGCTGTCGAACTCCGCCCAGGCCCTGCACCGCCTGGACGTCTACCTGCCGGCCTACCTCATCGTCGCACTGCTCTTCGTCGCCATCAACTGGCTGCTGGGCGCGCTGGCGCGCCGGGTGGAGGAGCGCACGCGCTGAGCGGGACGTCGTCGGTGGACGTCACACGCCTGTGATACGACAGGTGACTAAAGTCGCGTATGTCAGGTCCACGACCGGCCCTCGCGGGCCGATAAGGAGAATAAATGAGTCAGGTTCGTGTCGCTATCGTCGGAGTAGGCAACTGCGCCTCGTCGCTCGTCCAGGGCGTCACCCACTACGCCAGCGCCAAGCCGGAGGAGACCGTCGGCGGCCTCATGCACGTCCAGCTCGGCGACTACCACGTCTCGGACATCGAGTTCGTCGCCGCCTTCGACGTCGACGCCGCCAAGGTCGGGCTCGACCTCGCCGAGGCCATCAACGCCTCGCAGAACAACACCATCGCCATCGCCGACGTCGCCCCCACCGGCGTGAGCGTCCAGCGCGGCGTCACCCTCGACGGCTTCGGCAAGTACTACCGCGAGACCGTTGAGGAGTCCGCCGAGCCCCCGGTCGACGTCGTCCAGGCCCTCAAGGACGCCCGGGCGGACGTCGTCGTCTCCTACCTGCCCGCGGGCTCGGAGGAGGCCGACCGCTACTACGCCCAGTGCGCCATCGACGCCGGCTGCGCCTTCGTCAACTGCCTGCCGGTCTTCATCGCCTCCGACCCGGTGTGGGCCCAGAAGTTCACCGACGCCGGCCTGCCGATCATCGGCGACGACATCAAGTCCCAGATCGGCGCCACCATCACCCACCGGGTCCTGGCACGCCTCTTCGAGGAGCGCGGCATCACCATCGACCGCACCTACCAGCTCAACGTCGGCGGCAACATGGACTTCAAGAACATGCTCGAGCGCGAGCGGCTGATGTCCAAGAAGATCTCCAAGACCCAGGCGGTCACCTCCAACGTCTCCACGGAGTTCGACGAGAAGGACATCCACGTCGGCCCCTCCGACTACGTCGGCTGGCTCGACGACCGCAAGTTCGCCTTCGTGCGCCTGGAGGGGCGCAACTTCGGCGGCGCCCCCGTCAGCCTGGAGTACAAGCTCGAGGTCTGGGACTCCCCGAACTCCGCCGGCGTCGTCATCGACGCCGTCCGGGCCGCCAAGATTGGCCTGGACCGCGGCATCGGCGGCCCGCTGCTGTCCCCCTCCTCCTTCTTCATGAAGTCCCCGCCCGAGCAGCGCCCCGACGAGCGGGCCATGGACTCCACCGAGGCCTTCATCCGCGGCGAGCTCGAGCGCTGAGGCGCCCGGCGCCCCCGGGCCGTGGCACCCCGCCGCGGCCCGGGGGAGGACGCCGAGACGATTTCGGGCCCCACCGCGGCCGGGACTACCCTGGGCGGGCAGACGACTACCTGTCACACACCCAGGGAAGGTGAGAGATGACTGACGCACCGGGCGCGCTGTCGCCGTTGGACGAGGTGGGCATCCGTGCCCTCGTCGACCAGGCCCTGGCCGCCGTCGCTGACGCCGGCGACCTCCCCGCCCTCAAGGAGGTGCGGATCGTCTACACCGGCGACGCTTCCGTCCTGGCCCTGACCAACAGGGGCATCGGTGCCCTCGACCCGGCGGACAAGCCCACGGCGGGACGCCTGCTGGGCAGCGCCCGCGCCCGCCTCAACGCGGCGCTGGCAGCGCGCCAGGAGGTCCTGGAGGCCGAGGCCGAGGCGACGATGCTCGCCACCGAGGCCGTTGACGTCACCGTCCCCACGGACCGTGGCTCCGTCGGCTCGCGCCACCCGCTCGACGTCCTCATCGACGAGGTCTCCGACTTCTTCGTCTCCATGGGCTGGTCCATCGCCGAGGGCCCGGAGACCGAGCACGAGTGGTTCGACTTCGACGCCCTCAACTTCGACGCCGACCACCCGGCCCGCCAGATGCAGGACACCTTCTACGTCGACGGTGCCAGCGTCGGTGCCGACGACGGCGCCAGCGCCAACCTCGTGCTGCGCACCCACACCTCCCCGGTCCAGGCGCACGTCATGCTCGCCCAGGACCCGCCCCTGTACGTGGCCTGCCCCGGCAAGGTCTTCCGCTCCGACGAGCTCGACGCCACCCACACGCCCGTCTTCCACCAGGTCGAGGGCCTGGCCGTGGACAAGGGCCTGACGATGGCCCACCTCAAGGGCACCCTCGACCACTTCGCCCGCGCCATGTTCGGCCCCGAGGCCCGCACGCGCCTGCGCCCCTCCTTCTTCCCCTTCACCGAGCCCAGCGCCGAGATGGACCTGTGGTTCCCACAGAAGAAGGGGGGCCCCGGCTGGATCGAGTGGGGCGGCTGCGGCATGGTCAACCCCAACGTGCTCATCGCCTGCGGCATCGACCCCGAGGTCTACACCGGCTTCGCCTTCGGCATGGGCCTGGAGCGCACCCTCATGCTGCGCCACGGCATCGCCGACATGCACGACATCGTCGAGGGCGACATCCGCTTCTCCCAGCAGTTCGGTACCACCGGAAAGGGGAACTGACATGCCCTACGTCCCGATCGAGTGGCTGCGCGAGCACGTCGACGTCCCCACCGGCACCACCGCGGAGCAGCTCGCCCTCGACCTCGTGCGCGTGGGCCTGGAGGAGGAGAGGATCGTCCCCCCCGCCGTCACCGGCCCGCTCGTCGTCGGCAAGGTCCTCAGCCGGCAGGCCAAGGAGCAGTCCAACGGCAAGGTCATCAACTACTGCCGGGTAGACGTCGGCGAGCACAACGACGCCCCCGGCACCGGTAAGGAGCCCAGTGACCTGCCCAGCCGCGGCATCGTCTGCGGCGCCCACAACTTCGACGTCGGGGACACGGTGGTCGTCTCCCTGCCCGGGGCGGTCCTGCCCGGAGGCTTCGCCATCGCGGCCCGCAAGACCTACGGGCACGTCTCCGACGGCATGATCTGCTCGGCCCGCGAGCTGGGCGTCGGCGAGGACCACTCCGGCATCATCGTCCTGGACCGGTGGCTGGCCGAGCACGGGCACGACGGCGAGGAGCTGCCCGCGCCGGGCAGCAACGCCCTGCCGCTGCTGGGCCTGGGCGACGAGGTCCTGGAGATCAACATCACCCCGGACCGCGGCTACTGCTTCTCCATGCGGGGCGTGGCCCGCGAGTACGCCCACTCCACCGGCGCCCGCTTCCGCGACCCCGCCGACGCCGCCGACGAGGCCCTCTTCCCCCGCGGCGTGGCCGAGGCCCGCGAGGACGGCTTCCCCGTCGTCGTCGCCGAGGACCCCCGCCCGGTCCACGGCCGCGCCGGCTGCGACCGCTACGTGGCCCGCGTCGTGCGCGGCATCGACCCCGCGGCCGAGTCCCCGCAGTGGATGCGCGAGCGCCTCACCGCGGCCGGCATGCGCCCCATCAGCCTGGCCGTCGACGTCACGAACTACGTCATGCTCGACCTGGGCCAGCCGCTGCACGCCTTCGACCTGGACCGCCTGAGCGCGCCGGTCGTCGTGCGCCGCGCCCGGCCGGGGGAGACCCTGACCTTCCTCGACGAGGTCACCCGCACGCTCGACGCCGAGGACCTCGTCATCTGCGACTCCCCGGACGGCGAGGGCTCACGCCCCCTCGTGCTCGCCGGCGTCTTCGGCGGCGCCGAGACCGAGGTCAGCGCCACCACCACCGACGTGCTCATCGAGGCCGCCCACTTCGACGCCGTCTCCGTCGCCCGCTCCGCCCGCCGCCACCGCCTGCCCACCGAGTCCTCCAAGCGCAACGAGCGCGGGGTGGACACGGCCCTGGCCCCGGTGGCCGCCCAGCGCGCGGTGGACCTGCTGGTCGAGTACGGCGGGGGCACCGCGGACGAGGCCGCCACCGACATCAACCGCACCGAGGTGCCGCAGCCCATGGTGGTGCGCGCCGACGCCGCCGAGCGCCTGACCGGCGTCGCCTACGGCACCGAGCGCGTCACCGGGCTCCTGCGCACCATCGGCTGCACCGTCGTCGACGCGGGCCAGGACGAGCAGGGTCACGACCTGTTGCGGGTCACGGCCCCGACCTGGCGCCCGGACCTCGTGGGGGCCGCCCACCTGGCCGAGGAGGTCGCCCGCCTCGACGGCTACGACCGCATCCCGGTCATCGTCCCGACGACGCCGGCCGGCACGGGCCTGACCCTGCGCCAGCGCGCGCGCCGGGACGTCGTGCGCGCCCTGACCGGTGCGGGCCTGACCCAGGTGCTCTCCTACCCCTTCGTCGGTGACGTGCACGAGCGCCTGGAGATCCCGGCCGAGGACCCGCGCCGCCGCGCCCTGCGCCTGGCCAACCCGCTCCAGGAGGACGCGCCGCTCATGCGCACCTCCGTCATCGACTCGCTCGTGGACACCGCCCGCCGCAACGTCTCGCGGGGCCTGGAGGACGTGGCCCTGTACGAGGTCGGCACGGTGACGCTGCCCGAGGGCACGGTCCCCGCACCGGTCCTGGGCACCGACCGGCGCCCCACCGAGGAGGAGGTCCGGGTCCTCGAGGCGGGGATCCCCTACCAGCCGACGCACATCGGTGTCGTCCTCGCGGGCGAGCGCGAGCGCGCCGGTGTGCTGGGCGCGGGACGGGCCTGGGACTGGGCCGACGCCGTCCAGGTCGTGCGCACGGTGGCCGCGGCCCTCGGTGCCGCGGTCGAGGTGCGCGCCCCCGAGCAGCCCTACGCGCCCTGGCACCCGGGACGCACCGCTGAGGTGCGTCTCGCGCCGGTGCGCCGGGGCAAGGAGCTCGTCGCCGGTGCCGTCGTCGCCCACGCCGGCGAGCTGCACCCGCGTGCGGCGCGCGAGCTGGGCCTGCCGGCGCGCGCCTGCGCCGCCGAGATCGACCTCGAGCCCCTGCTGGCCGCCGTCGAGGAGGCGGGGGTGCTCCAGGTCAGCCCGGTGCTCACCTTCCCGCCCGCCAAGGAGGACGTCGCCCTCGTCGTCGACGAGGCGGTCCCGGCCTCCCAGGTGGAGGCGGTGGTGCGCCAGGCCGCGGGCGACCTCGTGGAGGAGGTGCGCCTGTTCGACGTCTTCCGGGGCGAGCAGATCGGCGAGGGCCGCAAGTCCCTGGCCTTCTCCCTGCGCCTGCGCGCGGAGCGCACGCTGACCGCCGAGGAGACCGCCGGGGTGCGCAAGCGGATCGTCAAGCAGGCCTCCAAGCGCCTGGGCGCCGAGCTGCGCGGCTGACCTTCTCGGGACGCGGCCGCCGCCCGTTGGCGCGGCGGCGGTTGTGGGGGGCCTCACCTCTGAGGCCCCCCACAACGCGTGTGCGGTCGGCCCCGGTGCCGTGATACTTGGGGGCATGAAGATCCTCCTGACCTCCTCGTCCCGTCACGGCTCGACCGACGAGATCGCCAACGTCATCGCTGAGCACCTGCGCGCCGGCGGCCTGGAGGTTGACGTGAGGCGGCCGGAGGTCGTCGACGACGTCGAGGGCTACGACGCCTTCGTCCTGGGCAGTGCCATCTACATGACGCACTGGACCCAGGAGGCCACGGACTTCACCCAGCGCTTCCTCACGCAGCTGTCGGCCAAGCCCGTGTGGGCCTTCTCCGTGGGGCTGTCGGGCCTGCCGCAGGGCAAGATCTCGGACCCGCACCGCATCGGCCCGGTCCTGCTGTCACTCGACGTCGAGAACCACGTGACCTTCGCGGGCCGCTTCGACCCGACGCGCCTCAACCTGCGTGAGCGCACGATCGCCCGCCTGGGGGGCGCCGCCGAGGGCGACTACGTGGACGTGGAGGCCGTGCGCGCCTGGGCGGAGGCGATCCGCGCCGAGCTGGCCCCCACGGGCGCCTGATCCCGCGGCCCCGGCACGGGGTGTGCTGCGTCTGAGGGCGGCTCCGGTCCTCGGGCCGCGGGGCGTGCGCGTCCCGCTGTGACGAAGCCGACGCGGGTCGGAGCGGGACGACATCCGTATGTCTATGCAGTTGGACGTATGATTACTGCATGACGTGGACAGTGGCGGTCGCCGGTGCGACCGGTTACGCAGGAGGAGAGGTCCTCCGCCTTCTCAGCGCCCACCCCGAGACCGAGATCGGCGCCCTGACCGCCAGCGCCTCAGCCGGCACCCTCCTCGGCCAGCACCACCCCCACCTGCTCCCCCTCGCCCAGCGCCCCGTCGAGCCCACCGACGTCGAGCGCCTGGCCTCCCACGACGTCGTCGTCCTCGCCCTGCCCCACGGCGCCTCCGGCGAGCTCACCGCCGCTCTCGAGGCACGTGCCGCCTCCACCGGCCGCACCCCCCTGCTCATCGACTGCGGCGCCGACCACCGCCTCACCAGCCCCGAGGCCTGGCGGGCCTTCTACGGCGGGGAGCACGCCGGGCCCTGGACCTACGGCATGCCCGAGCTCCTCCACGCCGGCGAGACCACCGCCCGCGCCCAGCGCGCCGCGCTCACCTCGACCCGGCGCGTCGCCGTCCCCGGCTGCAACGTCACCGCCGTCACCCTCGCCGCACAGCCCGGCGCCGCGGCCGACCTCATCGACACCAGCCAGCTCACCGCCGTCCTCGCCGTCGGCTACTCCGGGGCCGGCAAGACGCTCAAGCCGCACCTGGCCGCCTCCGCCGCCCTCGGCTCCGCCCAGCCCTACGCCGTCGGCGGCACCCACCGCCACATCCCCGAGATCATCCAGAACCTCGAGGTCGCGGGCGTCGAGCCGGGCGCCACCCGGCTGTCCCTCACCCCGGTCCTCGTGCCCATGAGCCGCGGCATCCTCGCCACCGTCACCGCCCCCGTCTCCGACTGCGTGCTCCACAGCGAGCACCCCGACGAGGTCCTGCGCTCCGCCTGGCAGGAGGCCTACGGCGCACCCGGCGAGGCGGAGCCCCTCGTCCACCTCCTGCCCGAGGGCACCTGGCCCGTGACCGGCACGGTCGCCGGCTCCGGCCTGGCCACCGTCCAGGTCGCCTACGACCGCGCCGCCGGCGTCGCCGTCATGGTGTGCGCCATCGACAACCTCGGCAAGGGCACCGCCAGCGCCGCCGTCCAGTCACTCAACCTCGCCCTCGGCCTGCCCGAGACCACGGGCGTCGTCACGCAAGGAGTCGCACCGTGAGCGTCACCGCAGCACAGGGATTCCGCGCCGCCGGCGTGTGCGCGAGCCTCAAGGCCTCCGGCCGGCCCGACCTCGCCCTCGTCGTCAACGACGGCCCCCTCGACGTCGCCGCCGGCGTCTTCACCACCAACCGCGTCGTCGCCGCACCCGTGACCTACTCGCGCGCCGCCGTCGCCGACGGCAGTGCCCGCGCCGTCATCCTCAACTCCGGCTGCGCCAACGCCTGCACCGGCGCCCAGGGCAGCGCCGACACCGCCGCCACCGCGGCGCGCACCGCCGAGCTCCTCGGCCTGCCCACCCCCACGGACGTCCTCGTGTGCTCCACCGGCGTCATCGGCCACAACCTCGACATGCCCGCCCTCCTGGCGGGCGCCGCCGCCGCCGCGCGAGACCTGGCCCCCACGCCCCGGGCCGGCCACGACGCCGCCGAAGCCATCATGACCACGGACACGGTCTCCAAGGAGGAAGCCCTCACCCTCACCACGGCCGACGGCGCCACCTGGCGCATCGGCGGGATGATCAAGGGCGTCGGGATGCTCGCGCCGGGACTGGCCACCATGCTGTGCGTCCTCACCACGGACGCCGTCGTCGACGCGGCCGGCGCCCAGGACGCCCTCGCACGCGCCACCGCCCGCACCGTCAACCGCATCAGCTCCGACGGGTGCATGTCCACCAACGACACCGTCCTCCTGCTCGCCTCCGGCGCCTCGGGCGCCGCACCCGGACAGGACGAGCTCGAGACCGCCGTCACCGAGGTCCTGGGCCGGCTCGGGCGCCGCCTCGTCGCCGACGCCGAGGGCGCCACCCACGACATCGCCATCACCGTGAGCGGGGCCGTGAGCGAGGCCGCCGCCGAGGCCGCCGCCCGCACTGTCGCCTCCTCCAACCTCCTCAAGTGCGCCGTCGCGGGCGAGGACCCCAACTGGGGGCGGGTGCTGTCCCAGCTCGGCACCGTCCCCGCCGAGGTCTGCCCCTTCGACCCGGACGAGGTGGACGTCGCCATCAACGGCGTGACGGTCTTCCGCCACGGCGGCCTCGGCCAGGACCCGGCAGACGTGGACATGACACCGCGCGAGACCCGCATCGACATCACCCTCTCCGAGGGCGGGGCCGCGGCCACCGTGTGGACCAACGACCTCACCCACGGCTACGTCACCATCAACGCCGACTACCACACCTGACCGGCTCACACCGCCGGGCCCCTCGGCCCCCACCGCACACCACTCACGAGAAGCGCCATGAGCACCACCATCACCCCCAACCAGAAGGCGGCCGTCCTGCTGGAGGCCATGCCCTGGCTGCGCGCCTACAAGGGCGCCACCATCGTCATCAAGTACGGCGGCAACGCCATGGTCGACGACGAGCTCAAGCGCGCCTTCGCCGCCGACGTCCTCTTCCTGCACCAGGTGGGCCTGCGCCCCGTCGTCGTCCACGGCGGCGGCCCCCAGATCAATGACATGCTCCACCGGCTGGGCATCGAGTCCGAGTTCCGCGGCGGCCTGCGCGTGACCACCCCCGAGGTCATGGACGTCGTGCGCATGGTGCTCACCGGCTCCGTCCAGCGCGAGCTCGTCTCCCTGCTCAACGCCACCGGCTCCGCCGCCGTCGGCATCTCCGGGGAGGACGGCGGCCTGCTGCGCGCCCGCCAGCGCCTGGCCACCGTGGACGGCGAGAGCGTCGACGTCGGGCTCGTCGGGGACGTCGTCGAGGTCAACCCCCGGGCCGTCAACGACCTGCTCGACCAGGGCCGCATCCCCGTCATCTCCTCCGTCGCCCCCGTCCTGTCCGACACGACGACCGTCCTCAACGTCAACGCGGACACGGCCGCCGCCGCCGTCGCCATCGCCCTGCGGGCGCAGAAGCTCATCATGCTCACCGACGTCGAGGGCCTCTACTCCAGCTGGCCGGACCGCTCCTCCCTCGTCTCGCGCATCGGCACCGACGCCCTCGAGGCCCTGCTGCCCGAGCTCGGGTCCGGCATGATCCCCAAGATGGAGGCCTGCCTGCGGGCCGTGCGCGGGGGAGTGGGGCAGGCCCACGTCGTCGACGGCCGCCAGCCGCACTCCATGCTGCTGGAGATCGTCACCGACGACGGCGTCGGCACCGTCGTCTACCCCGAGCACTCCACGAGCGCCCGCCACCCGGAGGGGGACCTCCTGTGAGCACCGCAGCCCAGGGCCCGGCCCCCACCACCGGGACGGGCACGCCCGGCGCCTCGAGCGCCTGGACCCAGCGCTACACCGCCGCCGTGATGAACACCTTCGGCACGCCCCAGCGGGTCCTCGTGCGCGGCGAGGGCGCCCACGTCTGGGACGCCGAGGGCCGCCAGTACACGGACCTGCTGGCCGGCATCGCCGTCAACTGCCTCGGCCACGCCCACCCCGCCGTCGTCGAGGCCGTCACCCGGCAGCTGTCCACCCTCGGCCACGTCTCCAACCTCTTCACCACCCCGCCCCAGGTCGAGCTCGCCGAGGCCCTCATCGCGCTCGTCCACCCCGGCGCGAGCGCCGCTGGGAGCAGGGTCTTCCTCGCCAGCTCCGGCACCGAGGCCAACGAGGCGGCCCTCAAGATCGCCCGCCGCCACGGCGGCACCGGCAGGCCCCGCGTCCTCGCCCTCGAGAGCGCCTTCCACGGGCGCACCATGGGGGCGCTCGCGCTCACCCACAAGGCCGCCTACCGCGAGCCCTTCGAGCCGCTGCCCGGCGGGGTCGAGTTCGTGCCCGCCGACGCCGACGCCCTGCGTGCCGCCATGGGCGACGACGTCGCCGCGCTCATCGTCGAGCCCATCCAGGGCGAGGCGGGGGTCCGGCCGCTGCCCGAGGGCCTGCTCGCCGCCGCCCGCGAGATGACCCGCGAGGCCGGCGCCCTGCTCATCGTCGACGAGGTGCAGACCGGCATGGGGCGCAGCGGCGCCTGGATGGCCCACCACCTGCTCGCCCCCGGCACCACCCCCGACGTCGTCACCCTCGCCAAGGGCCTGGGCGGGGGCCTGCCCATCGGCGCCGTCGTCGCCACCGGGCCGGCCGCGCACCTGCTCGGACCCGGCCAGCACGGCACGACCTTCGGCGGCAACCCCGTGTGCGCCGCGGCCGCGCTCGCCGTCATCCGCACCCTGCGCGACGAGCAGCTGCCCGAGCGAGCCGCCGCCCTGGGCCGACGCTGGTCCGAGCGGATCGCGGCCCTGCCCGGGGTCAGCGGCGTGCGCGGAGCCGGCCTGCTGCTCGGCGTCGTCCTCGAGGAGGCCGTGGGTCCCGCCGCCGAGGTCCAGGCCGAGCTCATGGACCGCGGCTTCATCGTCAACGCGCCGTGCCCCGACACCCTGCGCCTGGCCCCGCCGCTCATCCTGAGCGACGCCGACGCCGAGGCCTTCACCCGGGTGCTGGGCGAGGTCCTCGCCTCGCGCACGAGCCGGCAGGAGCGGGCATGAGCGACTCCACCTCCTCCGCCCCCCAGACGAAGGCCGCGCGCCACGCGCTCATCGTCCAGATCCTCGGCAAGGAGCGCATCCGCTCCCAGGCCGAGCTGCGCGCCGCGCTCGTCGAGCGCGGGGTGAGCACCACCCAGGCGACGCTCTCGCGCGACCTCGTCGAGCTGCGCGCCACCAAGGTCCGGGCCGCGGGCGGCACCCAGGTCTACGCCATCCCCGAGGCCGGCGCGCCCGGCCAGGTGCACGGCGCCGTGCTCAGCAGCGGCGACGACGCGGCCGCCCACACCTCCGCCCGGCTCGCCCGCTGGTGCGCGGACCTGCTGGTGACCGCCGAGTGGGCCGGCCCCCAGCTCGTCCTGCGCACCCCCGCCGGCGGCGCCCAGCTGCTCGCCAGCGCGGTCGACGACGCGATGATCCCGGGCGTGCTCGGCTGCATCGCCGGCGACGACACCGTCCTGGTCATCACCCGCTCCCAGCAGACCGCCGCCGACCTGGCCGCGCACCTGCTGAGCCTGGCGGACCCCGCCCAGCGCCACACGGACCGCTCCTGACCCGCCCCCGCCCACCCCTCCCAGCAACCGACCACAGCCGGGCCCCCGCCCGTCCCCACCCACCACGAAGGAAGAGAAACATGAGCGCTCACAAGGGCCGCGTCGTCCTCGCGTACTCCGGAGGCCTGGACACCTCCGTCGCGATCGGCTGGATCGGCGAGCAGACCGGCCGAGAGGTCATCACGGTCGCCGTCGACGTCGGCCAGGGCGGCGAGGACCTCGAGGTCATCCGCCAGCGCGCCCTGGACTGCGGTGCCGTCGAGGCCTACGTGGCCGACGCCCGCGACGAGTTCGCCGACGAGTACTGCATGCCCGCGCTCAAGGCCAACGCCCTCTACGAGGGCCGCTACCCGCTCGTCTCCGCCCTCTCGCGCCCCGTCATCGCCAAGCACCTGGTGCGGGCGGCCCGTGAGTTCGGCGCCTCGACCGTCGCCCACGGCTGCACGGGCAAGGGCAACGACCAGGTCCGCTTCGAGGTCGCCATCACCTCCATGGCCCCGGACATGGACTGCATCTCACCGGTGCGCGACCTGGCCCTCACCCGCGACGTCGCCATCGACTACGCGGAGAAGCACGGGCTGCCCATCGAGACGACGAAGCACAACCCCTTCTCCATCGACCAGAACGTCTGGGGGCGCGCCATCGAGACGGGCTTCCTCGAGGACCTGTGGAACGCCCCCACGAAGGACGTCTACACCTACACGGACGACCCGACCTACCCGCCGCTGCCGGACGAGGTCGTCATCCACTTCGAGCAGGGCGTGCCCACCGCCATCGACGGCAAGCCGGTCACCCCGCTCCAGGCGGTCCAGGAGCTCAACCGCCGCGCCGGCGCCCAGGGCGTGGGCCGGATCGACATGGTCGAGGACCGGCTGGTCGGCATCAAGTCCCGTGAGATCTACGAGGCCCCCGGCGCCGTGGCCCTCATCGAGGCGCACCAGGCCCTGGAGTCCGTCACGCTCGAGCGCATGCAGCACCGCTACAAGCGCCAGATGGAGCAGACCTGGGCCGACCTGGTCTACGAGGCACAGTGGTACTCGCCGCTCAAGCGGTCCATGGACGCCTTCATCGAGGACACCCAGCGCCACGTCACCGGCGACATCCGCATGGTCCTGCACGGCGGTCGCGCCGTCGTCAACGGCCGCCGGACGGACACCGGCCTGTACGACTTCAACCTCGCGACCTACGAGACGGGCGACACCTTCGACCAGTCCTCCTCGCGCGGCTTCATCGAGATCTACGGCATGCAGTCCAAGCTCGCGGCCGCCCGCGACGTGCGCCTGGGCCTGGGCACCGGCTACTGACGCCCCGCCCCGTGGCGGCCCGGCAGCCCCTGTGCGGGCTGTCGGGCCGCCCGCCGTCGGGGCGCCCACGGCCCGACGCCGCTCCGGGCGCTTCGCGCCGCCCGCCGGCCACGGGGCACAATGGGCCGCATGACGAGCCTGACGCCGCAGACCCCCGACCGGACCGACGCCCCCGCGGGCCTGAGCCTGTGGGGCGGACGGTTCAGCGGAGGCCCGGCCGACGCCCTGGCGGCCCTGAGCGTGTCCACCCACTTCGACTGGCGCCTGGCCCGCTACGACATCGCCGGCTCACGCGCCCACGCCCGGGCCCTGGCCGCCGCCGGGCTGCTCGACGAGGCCCAGCTGGCCGCCATGCTCCAGGCCCTGGACCGCCTGGAGGACGACGTCGTCTCCGGCGCCTTCGCCCCCTGCCCGGCGGACGAGGACGTCCACACCGCCCTCGAGCGCGGCCTCATGGAGCGCGCCGGGGCGGACCTGGGCGGGCGCCTGCGCGCCGGCCGCTCGCGCAACGACCAGGTCGCCACGCTCATCCGCATGTACCTGCGCGACCAGGCGCGCCACGTCGCCGGCCTCGTGCTTGACGTCGTCGACGCCCTCGTCAACCAGGCGGCCCGTGCCGGGGAGGCGATCATGCCGGGGCGCACCCACATGCAGCACGCCCAGCCGGTGCTCGTCGCCCACCAGCTCCTCGCCCACGCCTGGCCCCTCATGCGCGACGTCGAGCGCCTGGAGGACTGGGACGCGCGCGCCGCCGTCTCGCCCTACGGCTCCGGGGCGCTGGCGGGCAACACGCTCGGCATGGACCCGGACGCCGTGGCCGCGGACCTCGGCTTCGACGCCTCGGTGGAGAACTCCATCGACGGCACCGCCGCCCGGGACGTGGTCGCCGAGCTGTCCTTCGTCCTGGCGATGACGGCGGTGGACGTCTCGCGCCTGAGCGAGGAGGTCATCATCTGGAACACGAAGGAGTTCGGCTTCGTCACCCTGGACGACTCCTTCTCCACGGGCTCCTCGATCATGCCCCAGAAGAAGAACCCGGACGTCGCCGAGCTCGCCCGCGGCAAGGCCGGGCGCCTCATCGGTGACCTCACGGGCCTGCTCGCCATCCTCAAGGCCCTGCCGCTGGCCTATGACCGCGACCTGCAGGAGGACAAGGAGCCGGTCTTCGACGCGGTGGACACCCTCGCCCTCCTCCTGCCGGCGGTCGCCGGCATGGTCGAGACGATGACCCTGCACTACGAGCGCATGGCCGAGCTCGCCCCGCAGGGCTTCTCCCTGGCGACGGACATCGCCGAGTGGCTGGTCAAGGAGGGGGTGCCCTTCCGTGAGGCGCACGAGGTCTCCGGCGCCTGCGTGCGCGAGTGCGAGGGACGGGGCATCGAGCTGTGGGACCTGAGCGACGCCGACTTCGCGCGCATCGACGTGCGCCTGACACCCGGGGTGCGCGCCGTCCTGTCCGCCGAGGGCTCGGTGGCGGCGCGCCGCGGGCACGGCGGCACCGCCCCGGTGCGGGTGGTCGAGCAGCTGGCCCGGGCGATCGAGCGCTCGGCCGAGCTGCGGGTCTTCTCCTGGGAGGGCTCCCTGCTGGACGGGCCTGCCGGGCCGCTGGGCTCGGGTGAGTGGGGCGCCGAGGCCCCGGCCTCCGACGTCGAGGCCTGAGCCGGTCGGCTCCGCACGGGACTGCGCGGGAGAGCACATGGGGCAGAACACGCCTGGGGACCAGGCTCCGCCGGAGGTCCTCTCCCTGCTGGCCGGCGACCCGGTCGACGTCGCCCCGCGGCTGCTGGGTGCGCGCCTGACGGTCACGGGGCCTGAGGGTGCGGTGACTGTGAGGCTGACAGAGGTGGAGGCCTACTGCGGTGAGCGGGACCCCGGCTCACACGCCTTCCGCGGTCGCACGGCACGCAATGCCTCCATGTTCGAGGCTGCGGGCGTCATCTACGTCTACTTCACCTACGGCATGCACCACTGCGTCAACCTCGTGTGCGGGCCCGAGGGCACCAGCCGGGCCGTCCTGCTGCGCGCCGGCGAGGTCACCGAGGGACTGGGGCTGGCGCGTCTGCGCCGGCCCACCGCCCGCACCGACCGCGACCTCGCCCGCGGGCCGGCCCGCCTGTGCCAGGCCCTCGGGCTGACCCGGGCGGACGACGGCGCCCGGTTGGGCGGGGCGGGCTCGCGCTTGGTCCTCACGCTGCCCGGCCCGGGGGAGGCCCCCGACCCGGCGAGGATCCTCTCTGGGCCCCGCACCGGGGTCTCCGGGCCCGGTGGCGACGGCGAGCGCTTCCCCTGGCGCTTCTGGGCCGACGGCGAGCCCACCGTCTCGTCCTACAAGGCGGCCGCGCCCCGCCGCCGACGGGACCCCGGTGAGCCCGGTGAGCACTGAGACCTACTGGAACCACAACACGGCGTTCCACGACGAGCTCGTCGCCGACGCCGCACGTCGCGGCGGGCGCGCCCTGGACGTCGGCTGCGGTGACGGGCTGCTCGTCGAGCGGCTGTCGTCGGTGTGCCAGGAGGTGGTCGGCGTCGAGGTGGACGCCGCGACCGCGCGGCGGGCGCGTACCCGCCTGGCCGGCATCGACGGTGCCACCGTGTCGACGGCGGACGTGCTCGAGCCGTCCGTGGGCGAGCGTCTGGGGACGTTCCAGACCGTCACCTGCGTGGCAACGCTGCACCACCTGCCGTTGGAGGACGCTCTGAGGGCACTGGCGTCCTTCGTCACTCCGGGCGGTCGGCTTCAGGTCATCGGTCTGGCTGCCCGCTCGAGCGTGTGGGACTGGCTCCTGGCCGCGGTGGGCGTCGTGCCCAGCTGGGTGGTGAGCCGGTGGCACGGCGGGGCTGCAGAGACCGGTGTCCCGGTCGCCGAGCCGCGCGAGTCCCTGGGGCAGATCCGCGCCGCGGCCCGGCACCTGCTGCCAGGTGCGCGCGTGCGTCGGCGCCGGTACTGGCGCTACAGCCACACCTGGGACCGTCCCGGGAGGGCTTTGTGAACCGGGCTGCGGTGTCACCGCTGCCGGTGCGCCGGCTTCTCGCGCTGCTGCGTGGCGCGCTCGGTGACCTCGCCCCGTGGCCGGCCGACTCGCCGCTGGAGTACGTGTGCGGCGCCGTCCTCGTGCAGAACACCGCGTGGACGAACGTCGAGCGCGCCCTGGCGGCGCTGCGCGAGACCACCGGCTTCGACGCCGAGCGGCTGCTGGCGCTGACCGACGCCGAGCTGACCGGTCTCATCCGCCCAGCGGGCTTCATGCGCGCCAAGTCCCGCTCGCTGCGCGGCTACGCCTCCTGGTCACTGTCCGAGCCGGGCCGCGGTGCCACCGCGCTCGACGACGACGCTCTGCGCGAGGTGCTGCTCGCCCTGCCCGGCATCGGCCCCGAGACAGCGGACGTCATCGCCCTCATGGTCTTCGGCCGTCGTCGCTTCATCTTCGACACCTACGGGCGGCGCCTGCTGGCACAGGCCGGCTACGCCGTCGGCAGTGGCTACGAGACCACCCGCCGTGCCCTGGAGGGGCGGATCGACGCCGAGGGGCTGAGCCACGCCGAGCTCGTCGACATCCACGGGCTCATCATCGAGGCGGGCAAGCGGGCCCGCGCCGCCGGCGGCTGGGAGGTCTACGGCCCGCGCATCGGGGTAGTGCCCGGGTAGGTGAGGCGGGGATCCGGGCCTCGGACGTGGCAGACTTGCCGCGCCGGGGCACCGTCCCCGGCCCCGGGCTCAGCGGGCCACTGAGCGCCAACCACGGGAAGGCGACACGATCGTGACCGATATCCTGGACGAGCTGCAGTGGCGGGGCCTCGTCGCCCAGCACTCCGACATCGACGAGCTGCGCACAGCTCTCGACAACGGGCCGCTCACCTTCTATATCGGCTTCGACCCTACCGCGCCCTCCCTGCACCACGGCCACCTCGTGGCCGTCAAGGTCATGCGCCACCTCCAGCTGGCCGGGCACCACCCGCTGGCGCTCGTGGGTGGTGCGACGGGCCTCATCGGCGACCCGCGGGCCAAGGGCGAGCGCACCCTCAACACCAAGGATGTTGTCGCCGGCTGGGCGCGGTCCCTGCAGGCCCAGCTCGAGCACCTGCTCGACTTCGAGGGGGACAACCCCGCCCGCATCGTCAACAACCTCGACTGGACCGCCCAGATCCGCGCCATCGACCTGCTGCGCGACCTCGGCAAGCACTTCCGCCTGGGCACGATGCTCTCCAAGGACATCGTCGCGCGCCGCCTGGCCAGCGACGAGGGCATCTCCTTCACGGAGTTCAGCTACCAGATCCTCCAGGCGAACGACTACCTCGAGCTCTACCGCCGCTACGGCTGCACCCTCGAGCTGGGCGGAAACGACCAGTGGGGCAACATCGTCGGCGGCATGGACCTCATCCGCAAGGTCGAGGGCGCCTCCGTGCACGTGATGACGAACCCGCTCATCACGAAGGCCGACGGCACGAAGTTCGGCAAGTCGGAGGGCGGGGCCATCTGGCTCAATCCCGACATGCTCTCGCCCTACGCCTTCTACCAGTTCTGGCTCCAGGTCGACGACGTCGACGTCGTGCGCTTCCTCAAGGTCTTCACCTTCCTCGGGCGCGAGGAGATCGAGCGCCTGGAGGCGGTGACGCGGGAGAACCCGAAGGCGCGCGAGGCCCAGAAGGTCCTGGCGCGCGAGGTGACGACCTGGGTCCACGGTGAGCAGGCGGTTGAGGCCGCCCAGGCCGCGACCCAGGCGCTGTGGGGGCGCGGGGACCTGTCCGAGCTGGATGAGGCCACCGTGCTGGCTGCCACGGCGGACCTGCCGACGGCGGAGCTGACGGTGGGGGAGTCGACCATCGTCGACCTGCTGGTGGCAACGGGCCTGGAGAAGGGCCGCAGCGCGGCCCGCAAGACCGTGGCCGGCGGCGGCGCCTACCTCAACAACGTCAAGGTGGAGGACGAGGACGCGGTGGTGACCCAGGACCAGCTGCTCGCTGGGGGAGTGGTGCTGGTGCGCAAGGGCAGGCGCAACCTCGCGGCCGCGCGGGCGGTGCGCTGAGTCCGGACAGGGTGGGCGGGGTCACCATCGTCCGGCTTGACCCTGCCCGCCGCGGACGCATAATCTATTCCCCGGCCCAAGCGCCCCGGAGCGATCCGGAGGAGTGGTGGGGCCAGAACTGAAGAGGGTCGCCTCGGCGAGACTGGGATCACGAGATCCTGATTTGACCTGAGGAAATCGGCTCACTAAAGTTCATCTGGCGCTTCCGGAGTGGATGCTCGTCACTGTAAGTGGTGGTGTTCTTTCGGTGGGTGTGTTGTTTGAGAGCTCGATAGTGTGTCATGTTTTTTATGCCATAGTGGGTGCGTCTGCTGGGCTGTTCCTGGGTTTTGTGTCTGGGGGTGGTTTGGTGGGTGTGCTTGTTTTGTTTTTGG
>NZ_JACJVC010000025.1 GCF_023369555.1 Actinomyces sp. AC-20-1
GCCTGACCTCGGCCGTGCGCGCCGCCGACGACGAGGCCGGCCGCGCCCAGCGCGTCCTCGAGCGCGCCCAGGCCGAGGCCTCCCAGCGCACCACGGAGCTCGCCTCCGCCACCGCGGCCCTGGCCGAGATCGAGACGGCTCCCGCCGGGCAGGACGCCTCCGGCGCCGAGGACCTCGAGACCCGCCTCGAGACCGCCCGGCGCGAGCGCGAGGCCGCCGTGGCCGCCGCCCGCACCGCCCGCGCCGCCGAGACCGAGGCCCGCCTGGCCCTGCGCACCGCCGAGGAGCGCGAGCGCTCCGGGCGCGGTCGAGCGGACTCCCTGCGCGCTGCCGCCCGGCGCGAGCGTGAGGCGCGGGCCGCAGCCGAGCGGGCCGAGGCCCGCCGGGCCTCCCAGCTCGCCGTCGCCACCCACGTGCGCGACCACGCCCGCCTGGCCGCCGACACCTGCCACGAGTGGGTCGCTGAGGCCCAGGCCGTGCGCGCCGCCCTCGAGCAGGAGCGAGCCGAGTCCCTGGCGGAGACCACGCGCGCCCGCGAGGAGATCGACCGCGTCACCACCGAGCTGTCCGAGCTGACCGACGCCGCCCACCGCGACGAGGTGGCCAGGGCCGAGCAGCGCATGCGCCTGCAGGCCCTGGCCGACCGGGCCATGAGCGAGCTCGGTCTCGAGCTCGAGGCCCTCGTCGAGGAGTACGGGCCGCACATGCCCGTGCCCGACCTGAGCGAGGAGGACCCCGAGGACGGTGAGGAGCGTCAACCGGGGCGGCCCTACGTGCGCGCCGAGCAGGACCAGCGCCTGGCCCGGGCCAGGCGGGACCTCGCCCGCCTGGGGCGCGTCAACCCCCTCGCCCTCGAGGAGCATGCCGCCCTGGAGCAGCGCCACCAGTTCCTCGCCGAGCAGCTGGCCGACCTCAGGCGCTCGCGGGCGGACCTGCTGAGCATCATCGAGGAGATCGACGCCCGCGTCCTCGAGGTCTTCACCAGCGCCTGGCAGGACACCGCACGCGAGTTCGCCCTCGTCTTCGACCGGCTCTTCCCCGGGGGCGAGGGGCGGCTCGTGCTCACCGACCCCGAGGACATGCTCACCACCGGCATCGAGATCGAGGCGCGTCCGGCGGGCAAGAAGGTCAAGCGCCTGTCCCTGCTCTCCGGTGGCGAGCGCTCGCTCGCGGCGGTGGCCCTGCTCATCGCGATCTTCCGGGCGCGCCCCTCGCCCTTCTACGTCATGGACGAGGTCGAGGCGGCCCTGGACGACACGAACCTCGGGCGGCTGCTGGACATCCTCTCCGAGCTGCGCGAGTCGAGCCAGCTCATCGTCATCACGCACCAGAAGCGCACGATGGAGGTGGCGGACGCCCTGTACGGCATCACGATGCGCGACGGCGTCACCCAGGCGGTGAGCCAGCGCCTGGCCCGGCCGGGGGCGTGACGCGCGGGCGCCCGCGTCAGGCATGATGAGGCCATGGATCCGCTCCTTTACGTCCTGATCGCCGTCCTCGCGGTCCTCGTTCTCGCCGGCACCGTCGTGCTCGTGCGCCGCCGTCGCACCGGGCTGCCCCCGGCGCCCGAGCGCGAGCAGGTCACGGCCGCCGGCGAGGGCCCCGAGGCCCCGGAGGCCCCAGAGACCTCCGAGGCTCCTGAGGCCGAGCCCGCCCCCCGGGAGGTCCCCGAGTCCATCCCCGGGCGCATGCAGCGCCTGCGCGCCCGCCTGGCCGGCTCCGGCGGCTTCGGCCGGGCCGTGCTCTCCGTGCTCTCCCGCGGGGACCTCACCGAGGCCGACTGGGAGGAGATCGAGGACACCCTGCTCACCTCCGACCTCGGCATCGAGGTCACCACCGCCCTCATGGAGGAGCTGCGCACCCAGGCCAAGGTCCTGGGCACCAGCGACCCCGAGGCGATCCGCTCCGTCCTGCGCGCCGAGCTCCTGCGCCTGGTCGACCCGGCGATGGACCGCTCCCTCAACCTCACCAGGCCGGCCGCCGCCGAGGGCTTCACCGGCGACGGCGCCCCCGCGGCCGCCGTGCTCATGGTCGGAGTCAACGGCACCGGCAAGACCACCACCTGCGGCAAGCTCGCCCGCGTGCTCCTCGCCCAGGAGCACAGCGTCGTCATGGGGGCCGCGGACACCTTCCGCGCCGCCGCCGCCGAGCAGCTGACCACCTGGGGCGAGCGCGTGGGGGTCGCCGTCGTGCGCTCCGACAAGGAGGGGGCGGACCCGGCCTCCGTCGCTTTCGACGCCGCCCAGGAGACCGCCGCCCGGGGCGTCGACGTCGTCCTGGTCGACACCGCCGGCCGCCTGCAGAACAAGGCCGGCCTCATGGACGAGCTCGGCAAGATCAAGCGCGTGATGGAGAAGATCGCCCCGGTGGGGGAGATCCTGCTCGTCCTGGACGCCACCACCGGCCAGAACGGCCTGCGCCAGGCCCAGGTCTTCTCCGAGGCGGTGGGTGTCACGGGCATCGTGCTGACCAAGATGGACGGCACCGCCAAGGGAGGCATCGTCGTCACCGTCCAGCGCGAGCTGGGCGTGCCGGTCAAGCTCGTGGGCCTGGGGGAGGGCGCGGACGACCTCGCCCCCTTCGACCCCGAGGGCTTCGTCGACGCGCTGCTCGCCTGAACCGGGCACCGGCCCGGCGCCTCCGTGCCCGTTGCGCTGAGCGCGTGAGGGTCCGCACGCCCCCCCCGGAGAGGGGCGGCGCGGGCCCTCACCGTTCGCAGGCGAGTACCTGTCGGTGGTGCGTTCTACCCTCGCACTGGCAGTCCAAGGAGGGTGGGATGAGGATTCTGCGCAGTGCGCTCAAGCACGGCTGCGCCACGCGGGACGTCGGCGCGGCCCTTGAGACGTCCGCGCGCAGGACACTGCTCGGGGAGGACCCGGTGCGGTGGCTCTATGTCGGATTCGATGGGGTCGGGCGGGTTCTGGAAATCGTCACCGTCGTAGGCGATGATGGGCAGGAGGTCGTGATCCACGCGATGAGGGCGCGACGCCAGTACCTACCGGGAAGGAGCCGGTCATGAACCTTGAGGTCGTCGAGTTCGTGCCGGGCATCGGTGAGCCCGAGCTCGCTGCCTTCCAGACGGAGGCGGAAGCAGGCCACGGCACCGTGACAGGGCCGAGTTACCCGAACCCTCATTGGCTGCGGGCAGTTCCTGACGACCTCGTCGACGCCGTTGAGAGGATGGCTCGAGCCCGCGGAGTCAGTCCTGAGGCTGTCATCCGTGCTGCGCTCACCGACTACCTGGCAACCGCCTGAGCCGGGCACCGGCCCGACGGCGCCGTGCCCGTTGCGCTGAGCGCGTGAGGGTCCGCACGCCCCCGGAGAGGGGTGGCGCGGGCCCTCACCGCTATCCTGGGCGGCAGCCGCGCCCACGAACGGGCGCTGACCTGACCCCCAGCTCACCGGCGCCCCGGCGCCGAGGGAAGGACCCCGCGTGTTCGGCAACCTCTCCGACCGGCTCACCGCCTCGTTCCAGTCGCTGCGCGGCAAGGGACGCCTGACCGACGCCGACATCGACGCCACCGTCTCCGAGATCCGCCGCGCGCTGCTCGAGGCCGACGTCGCCCTGCCCGTCGTGCGCTCCTTCACCTCCGCCGTGCGGGACAAGGCCAAGGAGGCGGTGCGCTCCCAGGTCCTCAACCCCACCCAGCAGGTCGTCAAGATCGTCAACGACGAGCTCGTCGAGGTCCTCGGCGGCGCCACCCGCGAGATCAGCTGGGCGGACCGCGGCCCCACCGTCATCATGCTCGCCGGCCTCCAGGGTGCCGGCAAGACGACCCTGGCCGGCAAGCTCGGCAAGTGGCTCAAGGGCGAGGGCAGGCGCGTCCTGCTCGTCGCCAGCGACCTCCAGCGCCCCAACGCCGTCACCCAGCTGAGCGTCGTCGCCGAGCGCGCCGGGGTGGACGTGTGGGCGCCCGAGCCCGGCAACGGCGTCGGGGACCCGGTGCACGTGGCCCGCACCGGTGTGGAGCAGGCACGGGCCAACGGCTACGACGTCGTCGTCGTCGACACCGCCGGGCGCCTGGGCGTCGACGCCGAGATGATGGACCAGGCGGTGCGCATCCGCGACGCCGTCCAGCCCCACGAGATCCTCTTCGTCCTGGACGCCATGGTCGGCCAGGACGCGGTCAACACCTCCATCGCCTTCCGCGACGGCGTCGGCTTCACCGGCGTCGTCCTGTCCAAGCTCGACGGCGACGCCCGAGGCGGTGCGGCGCTGAGCGTGCGCGGCGTCACCGGCGCCCCCGTGCTCTTCTCCTCCACCGGTGAGGGGCTGGACGACTTCGAGCGCTTCCACGCCGACCGCATGGCCAGCCGGATCCTCGACATGGGTGACCTGCTCACCCTCATCGAGCAGGCCCAGCGCGCCTTCGACGAGAAGGAGGCTGAGGAGGCCGCCGCCAAGATGGCCTCGGGCACCTTCACCCTCGAGGACTTTCTGGCCCAGCTGCGCCAGGTGCGCAAGATGGGCTCGATGAAGAAGCTCCTGGGCATGATGCCGGGCATGGGGCAGATGCGTGAGGCCCTGGAGAACTTCGACGAGCGCGAGGTGGACCGTGTCGAGGCGATCGTCTGCTCGATGACCCCCGCCGAGCGCCGGGACCTGTCGATCCTCAACGGCTCGCGCCGCGCCCGCATCGCCAAGGGCTCGGGCACCTCCGTCCAGGCCGTCAACGAGCTCGTCACCCGCTTCGAGGCGGCCAAGAAGATGATGGAGGCCATGACCGCCGGTGGGCTCGGCGAGAACGGCATGATGCCCGGCATGGGCTCCCTGCCGAGCATGGGCAAGCGCGCCAAGGCGCGCCAGGCGCCCAAGGCCAAGCAGGGCAAGGGCGGCAGGAAGGGCAGGTCCGGCAACCCGGCCAAGGCCGCCCGGCAGGCCCGCGAGGCGGCGGCCCGTGGCCGCCAGGAGCCCGAGGCCCCCGCGGCACCGGTGGCCGGGTCGGCCTTCGGGCTCGGCGGCGCGGGCCAGGCGGCCCCCGGCGGCTACGGCATCATGCCCGGACAGCAGGGCGCCGCGGACAGTGACGACGTCGCCAGCGCCATGAGCGCCCTGCCGGAGGACCTGCGCCGCACCCTCGGCCTGTGAGAGCGGGCGGCTCCCGCAGACCCGCCCGCTGCGCGGCCCGGGGGCGGAGCCCGCTGCAGGCCGGCGGTGGACGCGTGAGACCGCGTCGCCGGGCGTGAGGTAGCCTCGCCGTCGCCCCGCACCGGCCCCCGCCGGATCCCCCAACGGACGGACCCCCGTGATGACGCTGCCCGCCTCCCTCACCGAGACGCTCACCAGCACCCTGTCGTCCTTCGAGAGCCTCGTGTCCGGCAGGATCCTCATCTGGGTGCTGCTCGGCACCGGCCTCTACCTCACCCTCGGCAGCCGGGGCGTGCAGCTGCGGCTCTTCGCCCGCACCGCGCGCCTGGTGGCGCGCTCACGCCACCAGCGCGGATCCCTGTCCTCCTTCCAGGCCTTCGTCATCGGCCTGGGCGGGCGCGTGGGCACCGGCAACATCGCCGGCGTCGCCCTGGCCGTCACCCTGGGCGGGCCCGGCGCCCTGTTCTGGATGTGGGTCGTCGCCCTGCTGGGCATGGCGACCTCCTTCGCCGAGTCCACCCTCGCCCAGGTCTTCAAGGTCCGCAACGCCGACGGCATCTTCAGGGGCGGGCCCGCCTACTACATGCAGCGCGGCCTGGGCCTGGCCGGCTTCGCCACCACCGGCAGGGCCATGGGCGTGCTCTTCGCCGCCATGCTCGTCTTCTCCTACGGGCTCATCTTCCCCATGGTGCAGTCCAACACCATCGCCGCCACCCTGCAGGAGGCGCACGGCCTGCCGACGGCGGCCACCGCCGTCGCGCTCATGGTGCTCACCGCCCCCATCCTCCTGGCCGGCATGCGGGTGGTCGCCCGGGTCACCGAGTGGCTCGTGCCGCTCATGGCCGCGCTGTACCTCGTGGTCGTCGCCGTCGTCATCCTCATCTCCCTCGACCGCGTGCCCGGGGTCCTCGCCGACGTCTTCGCAGGCGCCTTCCACCTGCGCGCCGGCCTGGCCGGCACCGGCGGCGGCCTCTTCGCCACCTTCCTCAACGGCACCAAGCGGGGACTGTTCTCCAACGAGGCCGGCCAGGGCTCCTCACCCAACGGTGCCGCCACCGCCGACGTCGCCCACCCCGTCGTCCAGGGCCTCATCCAGGGCTTCGGCGTCTTCATGGACACGATCGTCATCTGCACGGCCACCGGCCTGACGGTGCTGCTGGCCTCCCCGGCCGTCTACACGCCCGGCGTCGAGCCCCAGTGGGCCGAGACCACCCTCGTCCAGCACGCCCTCGCCGACATCCTGCCGGGAGGCTGGGTCGTGTGGTTCATGAGCATCGTCGTCCTCACCTTCGCCTACTCCTCCGTGCTCGGCTACTCGACCTTCGCGGAGGTCAACGTCTCCTACCTGGGCGGCGGCCGGCGCCCGGGCATCGTCCTGCGCCTGGCGATGACCGTGGCGACGGGGCTGGGCGCCGTCGTCGCCCTCGACCTCGCCTGGGTCATGGCCGACGTCGCCCTCGCCCTCATGACGATCCTCAACCTCGTGGCCGTCCTGTGGCTGAGCCGCTGGGTCTTCGGCGTCCTGCGCGACTACGACCGCCAGCGCGCCGAGGGCGTGGCCGAGCCGGCCTTCATCGCCCCCGGCAACCCGCTGCTGCCGGCCGAGCTGCCCGGGGACGTGTGGACCAGGGACCGGGCGCGCGAGCGCGTCGAGACCCTGGACGAGGGCTGAGCGGGGCCCAGCCCCAGGGTCACAGCCAGCCGTTGGCCTCCGCAGTGCGCGCCGCCTCGGTGCGGTTGCGGGCCCGCGTCTTGCTGATGGCGCCGGACAGGTAGTTGCGCACCGTCCCCTCACCCAGGTGCAGTACGCCCGCGATCTCGTGGACGTCAGCGCCGTCGGCCGCTGCCCGCAGGACGTCCCGCTCACGCGGCGTGAGCGGGTTCGGGCCGAGGATCACCGACTCCTGGGCGAGGGTCGGGTCGACGACGCGCCCACCGGCGTGCACCGTGCGGATCGCGGCCGCCAGCTCGCCGGGCGGCGTGTCCTTGACGATGAAGCCCGCCGCTCCCGCCTCCAGGGCGCGCGAGAGGTAGCCCGGCCGCCCGAAGGTCGTCACCACGAGGCTGCGGCAGGGCAGGCCCGAGGCGCTCAGCTGCGCGACGGCGGCCAGCCCGTCCACCTGCGGCATGTCGATGTCCAGCAGCGCCACGTCCACGCGGTGCTGCCTGGCGGCCTCGACGACGCCTGCGCCCGTGCCCAGCTGGGCGACGACGTCGATGTCCTCCTCCAGCCCCAGCAGCGTGGCCAGCGCGCCGCGCACGAGGGCCTGGTCGTCGGCGAGAAGGACGCGGATCGGGGGCTCAGAGGGCTCAGTGGGGACAGGGCTCTGGGTGCTCATGGGAGCCTGACCTCCAGGACGGTTCCGGGGCGGGTGGGGCGGGCGTGGGGCGAGGGGCTCGTGAGCGTGAGCTCGCCGCCCTCGGCCTCGATGCGCGAGCACAGTCCGGCCAGGCCGTTGCCCACCCGGGTGGGAGCGCCGCCCCCGCCTGCCAGTGGCAGCCCGACGCCGTCGTCAGCCACCCGTAGCAGCCCGGGCGCGATCTCGACCTCGACCCGACTGGCCCCGGCGTGGCGCACGACGTTCGTCGTCGCCTCCCGCAACGCCCAGGACAGGAGCGGGCGCTGGCGCTCGGGCACGTCCTCGGCCGAGCCGGTGAGCAACAGCGAGACCTCGGCGGCGCGCAGGGCGGTGCGGGTGGCCTCCACCTGGCCGGCCAGGTCCGGTGCCCGCAGGCGGGTGACCGTCGAGCGCACGTCCGCGAGGGAGGCGCGCGACAGGACGATGATCTCGTCCATCTCGCGCGCGGCCCGCTCGGGGTCGGCGTCGAGCAGGCGGCGCGCCACCTCCGCCTTGAGGGTGAGGACGGTGAGCGAGTGGCCCAGGAGGTCGTGGATGTCACGGCTGATCTCGTCACGGGTCTGGGCGGCCGCCCGCTCACGGGCCGCGGCGGCGCGCTCCCGGGCGACGGCCGCCCGCCGCTCCTCGTTCTCCACGGACAGGCGCCCCAGGGCGATCCCGCCGCAGGACAGGCTCACCCCCACGGCCGTCCACAGGTGCTGCTGCGCCGGCTGCGCGATGCCGACGGTGAGGAGCTCTGCGGCGCAGATGAGCACCATCGCGACGAGGCCGGTGCGCAGGCGGGTGAGGAACAGGAGGTAGGAGCAGAAGTAGGGCACGAAGTAGACCCACCACCAGCCCACGGCGGGCAGGGACACCAGGGCGCAGGCGACCATGGCGAGCAGTGGCCGCGCGACCATGCGCAGCTCCTCGGCGGTGGTCGCGCCCTCCGGGACCGCGGTCCAGGAGCGGTCATGGGCGAAGGCGAGGACGTAGATGGTCGCGAAGGCCAGGACACAGGTGACACCGAGCACCCGCAGCGGCCACGGGCGGGGCTCGAGGAGGAGGAAGACGATGAGGAAGCCGAGGAACACGAGCCAGACGTTGGCCCGCCAGTTGAAGAAGGGGGCCCGGTGGTGCCCGCCGGGCCCGGAAGCCCCGGCCCGCCCGTCGGTCCCTGCGGCCCCGCTCCGCCCGCGCGGGAGCGCCGTGCCGGGTGGAGCGGACACGCTCACCGGCGCACCGTCGCGCGGTGGCGCAGCGCCACCACGGGCAGGGCGAAGAGGATGGTCCACGCCACCAGGTTAGCCACCGCCATCCACAGCCCGTCCTGGACCGGGGCGGGCAGGTCGGTGAGGTAGGTCCACCCCTCCGTCACCGGCCACCGCACCAGCGCGGCCGGCCCGTAGAGCGGCGTGAAGCGCGCGATCGCCATCATCATCTCGTTCAGGGGCATGAAGGCGTTGCCGAGGAAGCCGAAGAGGGACACGAGCGCGGGCGCGATGCCCATGGCCGCCTGAGGCGGCAGCAGCAGCCCCATGCCCAGGCCCCACAGGATGAAGGGGATGACGGTGAGGACCGCCAGGAGGAGGCCGAGCACCCACCCGCGGGCGTCGAGCTCGGCGGTGGTCAGTGCCCCGGCGGCGAAGATGACGAGGACGGGGATGGTGGCCTGCACGAAGGCGGTGGCGACCTTGACCGCCCAGTAGGTGCGCATGCCGCCGGTGGTGACGGCGACCTGGCGGCCCCAGCCGGCCTGCAGCTCGACGGCGGTGCCGGTCGCTGAGGAGGTCGCGGCCAGGCAGGCGCTGAAGCAGGCCATGGCGAGCATGACGGTGGCCGCGACGTTGCCGTGCTCGCCCACGGGCTGCGTCCCCGAGCCCTGGTAGTTGCTGAACATGAGGTACATGGCCAGGGGGAAGGCGATGACGAAGAACAGGTTCGCCGGGTGGCGCAGCGCGCGCAGCTGCTCGAGCAGGAGGAAGGTGAGGACGGGACGCGTCCGGCGCAGGTGGGTGGTGGTGGCCGGTGCGGTGGGTGCGGTGGTCATGGAGGGGCTCCTTGTGAGGGGCGGGGGCGGGGCTCAGACGGCGGTGGGATGGGTGGTGCGTGCGGTGCCGGTGGCTCCTGCGTCCTCGGTGAGGGCGGTGAAGACCTCGTTGAGGCTGACGGCGCTGATGCCCAGGTGCGCCGCGGGCGTGGCGGTCAGCAGCCAGCGGGCGACGTCGTCGGAGGCGCTCGTGCGGATCTCGACGTGCTCGCCGCGCAGCGCCGTGCCCAGGACACGGTCCGCGAGCCCACCGGCCTCGATCGCGGCGGCGAGGGCGGGCTCGTCCACGCCCTCCCACGTGGCGGAGACGACCGTCCCCTCGCCCAGCGCGCGGATCTCGTCGACCGTGCCGTCGGCGACGAGCCGGCCACGGGCGATGATGACGATGCGGTCGGCGAAGGCGGCCGCCTCCTCCAGGTAGTGGGTGGCGAAGAGGATCGTGCGCCCGCCGTGGGCCTGCTCGCGCATGGTGTCCCAGAAGGAGGTGCGGGCGGTGACGTCCATCCCGGCGGTCGGCTCGTCCAGCACGAGGAGACGGGGGTCCGCGACGAGCGCCAGGGCCAGGCGCAGGCGCTGGAGCTCACCGCCCGAGCAGCGTGCCACGCGGCGCCCGAGGACCGGGGCCAGGCCGGTCGAGGCGGCCAGGGCGCCGAGGTCACCGGTGGCGTGCCGGCCCTGGACGGAGGCGATGGCGCGCAGGGTCTCGGCCACGGTGTAGTCGGGGATGAGCCCGCCGCTCTGCAGGACGACGCCGAGGCACCCGTCAGCGGCCGCCCGGCGGGGGCTGGTGCCGAGCACGCGCACGTGCCCCGAGGACGGGGCGCTCAGGCCCAGGAGGGTGTCGAGCGTGGTGGTCTTCCCGGCGCCGTTGGGGCCGAGGAAGGCAACGATCTCACCGGGGGCGACGGTGAGCGTGAGGCCGTCGACGGCGCGCACGGCCCGGGCGCCGGTGCCGAAGACCTTGGTGAGGTCGGTGACCTCGACGGCGGGGGAGGCGGTGTGTGGGCTCATGGACCCAGCCTCCGCGGGCGGGGCGGCCCGCGGTACTGAGGTGCGTCACCGCCCGCGCATGACGAATGTCAGACCTGAGCGCCCACGGGGCGTGCCGGCGCCCGGACAGGGGCCGGCCGGCTCAGCGCCTGGGCTCCCAGCGCAGCACGAGCCAGGTCAGGAGCAGCGGAGCGGTGACCAGGGCCCACAGGCCGTGGCGGGTGGCGGAGTCGAAGGCGAGGACGACCGTCTCGAGCCCGGGCAGGAGGCAGGCCAGGACCCGTGCGGGCCCCTCGAGGGGACCCGTGACGCCGGTCAGCAGGCTGCCCGCGGTCGCCGCGGCCACGAGGAGGGCCGCGCCCCAGCGCCCCATGGCGTGGCCGATCGGGGCAGCCAGGAGACCCAGCAGGTTGAGGCCCAGCGCCACGAGCGCCCAGGACAGCACCCAGAGCGCGGCGTCATGGCCGGAGAGCGGGGGCAGGACCCAGCCGCCGTGCGCGGCGAGCAGCACCGCCGCCCCGGCGGGCACGAGGTAGGCCAGCTCGGCGGTGGTGGCCAGGGCGACGACCCGGGCGCAGGCGCGCAGCACGGTGGCGCGGGTGGCGCCGGCGTGGACCGAGGCCATGAGGACCGGCGCGCCGAAGGCACATCGCAGCGCGGCGACGATGAGGACGATGGGGGAGGTGCTCAGCAGGGCCGTGGCCAGGGCGGGTCCCTCGGCACCGTCCTGCTGCACCAGCAGCTGGACGAGGCCGAGGACCAGTGCCGCGGCGTCGGCGGCGAGGACCGCGATAAGCAGGTCCGTGCGCACCAGGCGTGTGAGGCTCCTCGCGCTCGCGGTGGGTGCGGGCCCGGTGCCACCGGTGGGAGCGGCGGGTGCGTGGGTGGTGGGGGCCGCGTGTGTGCTCATGGGACTCTCCTCTGCCTGTCGGTGGCGGGGGCCTGGGAGTAGTGCTCGAGGACGTCGGTGAGGTCGGCGAGGGGGCCGGAGGCGGGGGTGCAGGCCTCGCGCAGCGCGTCGGCGTCGCCACTGGCGGCCACGGTGCCCCCGGCCAGGACGACGACGTCCTCGAGCAGGTCGGCGACCTCACCCACCTCGTGCGAGGCGATGACGATGGTGGGTCGCTCAGCGGCGTACTGCTCGAGCAGGGCGTCCCAGAAGCGGCGGCGCACGACGGCGTCCATCCCCAGGTGCACCTCGTCGAGCAGGAGCACGGGGCAGTGGGAGGCCAGGGCGAAGGCGGCGTCGACGGCGGAGCGCTGCCCCTGGGACAGACGTGCCGGGCGGGCGTCGGCGTCGAGGTCGAACAGGCGCAGGTAGCGGTGGGCGTCCTGCGTGGACCACAGGGGCCGGGTCGCCTCCCACAGACGGATCGAGGTGCTCACCGGCAGGGAGGCGGGCAGGGCTCGGCGCGTGCCCAGCAGGCAGGTGGCGGCGCGGGCCGCGGCGGTGTCCCAGACCTGCTCCGTGGTGCCGGTGGGGCGGGCCTCGGCGTCGACGTCGGTGAGGGTGACGGTGCCGCGTGCGGGCCGCCGCAGCCCGGCGGCCACGTCCAGGAGGGTGGACTTGCCGGCGCCGTTGCGGCCGAGCAGCCCGGTGACGACGCCGGGGCGCAGGGCCAGGCTCACGTCGTGCAGCGGCCAGTACTGGGGACTGCGGCGCCGGGCGAGTGGCCCGTAGGCGTAGCCGACGTCCTGCAGGTGCAGGGCCGGGCCGGCGCCGAGGCCCTCGAGGACGCGCCGTGGCTCGAGCAGGGGGTGCGCGGTGCGGGGGCTCATGACGTGACCTTCCAGGAGGGGTGGACAGGGCGTGTGGTCGACAGCCGCGCGTGGGGCTCGTCGTCGGGGGCGGGACGGGAGGCCAGCAGCGCGCGCACGGCGGTGAGGATGTCGCCGTCGTCCAGCCCCAGCAGGCGGCCCTGCTCGAGGGCGGGGGCCAGGACCTCGGTGGCGTAGGAGCCGCGGCGGCGGCTGCGCAGGGCGGACTGGGCACCCTCGGCGACGAACATGCCGATGCCGCGCCGCTTGACGACGAGGCCCTCGTCGACGAGGAGCGCGACCGCCTTGCTCGCCGTGGCCGGGTTGATGCGGTAGCGGGTGGCGTACTCGGTGGTGGAGGTCAGGCGGGCGCCCTCGGGCAGGCTCCCATCGAGGACCTGGGTGCGGATCTCCTCGGCGATCTGGAGGTAGATGGGGGTCGCGTCGTCGAAGCTGCGGGCCATCGGCTCCTCCTCCCCGGGTGGTCGGACAGTCACCGGTTCCCTGGTTCATTACATGACTAATGAACCTGGGAGCCATGCTGGTGTCAAGGGACGACTGTGTGCGATCTCGCAGCCTCCCGCCCCCGCCCGCAGCCCCGTCGGCTCGCCCGCCCTCCCTCCCGTCTGGCAGAATCCCGCTCTGTACTCGGACGTGTGACGGTCCCTCTCCCCGACCTCGTCCCAGTCTCGGCTCTCGCCGGAATCCGTTGCTCAACCCCACCGGGGACCAGCGCGGGCCAAACCATCCAGAACCAGGAGTTCCACCAAGTGGCAGTCAAGATTCGCCTCAAGCGCATGGGCAAGAAGTTCCAGCCCTTCTACCGCGTCGTCGTCCTCGACGGCCGCAAGAAGCGGGACGGCCGTGTCATCGAGGAGATCGGTCTGTACGACCCGATGCAGGAGCCCTCGCTCATCCGCATCGACTCCGAGCGCGTGAGGTACTGGCTCGGCGTGGGCGCCCAGCCCTCCGACACCGTCTTCAACCTGCTCAAGATCACCGGCGACTACCAGGCCTTCAAGGGCCTGCCGGGCGCTGAGGGCCGGCTCAAGGTCCGCGACGCCGAGGCCGCCGCCTCCGCCAAGGCAGACGCCGTCAAGGCCGCCGCCAACGACGCCGAGAAGCGCAAGGCCGCCGCGGCCGAGGCCAAGGCCAAGGCTGAGAAGGAGGCCGCCGCGGCCGCCGCTCAGGACGCCCCGGCTGAGGAGCCCGCCGAGGCCCCGGCCGAGGAGGCCTGACGTGCTGGCCGACGCGCTCGAGCACCTCGTGCGTGGCATCGTCGACAACCCCGACGACGTCACCGTCACCTCCCGGTCGCTGCGTCGCGGCGACCTGCTGGAGGTGCGCGTCAACCCCGAGGACCTCGGTCGTGTCATCGGCCGCTCCGGCCGCACGGCCCGCGCCCTGCGCACGGTCGTCGGAGCGCTCGCCGACTCACCGGTGCGTGTCGACGTCGTCGACACCGACCGCCGCTGACCAGCACGGGACCAGCGCAGAGCCGGCCGGCGGGTCAAGTGCTCACGAACGGCGCCGCCCACACAGGTGGGCGGCGCCGTTCGCGCACCCCCGGCCGGGTGGCCCAGCGCACGCGCCCACCCGCCGCGGCGCCCAGGCGGTCGCGGTAGGTTGAGGCCGTGCTCCTCACCGTCGCCGTCATCGGCCCAGCCCACGCCCTCAAGGGAGAGGTCCGCCTCGACATCCGCACGGACGACCCCGAGGGACGCCTCGAGCCCGGCACCGTCCTGCCGACCGACCCCGACACGGCCGGGCCCCTGACCGTCACGCGCCTGCGCTTCGACGGCCAGCGCTGGTACGCCGCCTTCGCCGAGGCCCGCGACCGCACCGCCGCCGAGTCCCTGCGCGGCGTGCACCTGCTCGTCGACACCGAGGACGAGCAGGACGGGACCGACGAGGACGCCTGGTACGCCCACGAGCTCATCGGCCTGACCGCCGTGCGCCTGGGCGCCGCCGCCACCGGGCCCCGGGTCCTCGGCGTCGTCACCGACCTCGAGCCCGGCGTCGCCCAGGACCGCCTCGTCGTGCGCACCCCCCAGGGCGAGCAGGTCGCCGTGCCCTTCGTCGAGGCACTCGTCCCCGGTGTCGACCTCGAGGCCGGGACCGTCACCCTCGACCCTCCCGGCGGCCTCTTCCCGGGCCTGGGCGAGGCCGAGGACGCCCGCTGATGGCGGCCGACAGCCCCCGGGCGACCGGCGCCGCCCAGGCCGGCGCCGGGAGCCTGCGCCTGGACGTCGTGACGATCTTCCCCGGTTACCTGCGCGTGCTCGACCTGTCCCTCATCGGCAAGGCCTCCGGCACCGGCCTCATCGACCTGGCCGTCCACGACCTGCGCGACTGGACCCACGACCGCCACCGCACCGTGGACGACACCCCGCTCGGCGGCGGCGCCGGCATGGTCATGCGCCCCGACGTCTGGGGCGAGGCCCTGGACGCCGTCCTCGACCTGCCCGCTGACCCCACCGCCGCCCGCGAGGCGGCCACCGCCCGCCGCAGCGCCGGGAGGCGCCAGGTCCTCGTCGTCCCCACGCCCGCCGGCGAGGTCCTCACCCAGCGCACCGCCGAGGACCTGGCCCACGCGGACCAGGTGGTCTTCGCCTGCGGACGCTACGAGGGCATCGACGCCCGCGTCCCCGAGCACTACCGCGAGGCCGGCGTCGAGGTGCGCGAGCTGAGCATCGGCGACTACGTCCTCAACGGGGGAGAGGTCGCCGCCCTCGTCATCATCGAGGCCGTCGCCCGCCTGCGTCCCGGCGTCCTGGGCAACCCCGACTCCGTCGTCGAGGAGTCCCACTCCGAGACCGGCCTGCTCGAGTACCCCGTCCACACCCGCCCGGTGGCCTGGCGCGGGCACGACCTCGCCACGAGCTGGCCCGGCCTGCTGTCCGGCAACCACCCCCGCGTCGCCCGCGAGCGCCGCGAGAGGGGCATCGCCCGCACCGCCGCCCGCCGCCCCGACATGGTCGCCCGCCTCGACGCCCAGCGCCTCGACCGGGACGACCGCGCCGCCCTGGCCCGCAACGGCTGGGCCGTGCCGCGCGGGGCCGCTCACCCCGTGCCCCTCGAGGTGCGGCCGCTGCTGGCCGAGGACGTGCCCGCCCTCGTCGCGCTCGCCAGGCGCACCTTCCCCGACGCCTGCCCGTCCTTCCTCACCACCGAGCAGGTCGATGAGCACATGGACCGCCACCTCACCGCCGAGCGCATGAGCGCCTGGCAGGCGGACCCGCGCGTCGTCGTCACCCTCGCCCGCCTCACTGAGGACACCCCCACCGAGGCCGGCCCCGTGCGCGCGGGCGAGCCCGTCGGCTACAGCGTCGTCATCCTCGAGGCCGCTGACGACGACGGCGCCCTGCCCCCCGGACTCGACCCCCGCCCCGCGGCCGTGAGCGTCCCCCCGTCCCCGACGGGCGGCCCGGGCCTGGCCGCAGAGCTGAGCAAGGTCTACGTCGACACCCGCCTGCGCGGCTCCGGCCTGGCCGACGTCCTGCTCTCCGAGGCCGTCTGCGACGCCTCCGCCGCCGGCGTCACCGCCCTGTGGCTCGGCACGCACGACGGCAACCGCCGCGCCCAGAGGGCCTACCGCCGCAGCGGCTTCGTCAAGGTCGGCACCCGCCGCTACGACGTCGGCGGCCGCGCCTGCCGCGACGTCGTCATGGCCCTCAACCCCGGTGCGCCCGGTGCCCACCCGGCGGCGGGGAGCACCCGGTGAGCGCCAGGAGCACGCAGGAGCCCGAGGGGCGGGGCGAGCAGGAGCGGGCCTCGCGCCACCCCGTCCTCAGCGTCATCGGCCTGCCGGTGCTCGCCCTGGCCGTCATCATCCTCGTGCGCAGCCTCGTGCTGCAGACCTTCGTCATCCCCTCCGGGTCCATGGAGGACACCCTCGTCGACGGCGACCGCGTGGCCGTCACCATGTACGACGCCGATGACCTTGAGCGCGGTGACGTCGTCGTCTTCCGCGACCCCGGCGGCTGGCTCACCGTCACCGAGCCGACGGGGCTGCGCGGCGCCGTCCAGGACCTGCTCGTCGCCCTGAGGATCCTGCCGGAGGACCCCGGCCACCACCTCATCAAGCGGGTGATTGGTTTGCCGGGGGACCGTGTGGTGGCGGACGGGTCGGGGACTGTGAGTGTCAATGGGGTGGTGCTGGATGAGGGGTATGTCAAGGAGGGGCGCTCGGGCTCTGACGTGGCCTTCGACGTGGTGGTGCCCGAGGGGTTCATCTGGGTGATGGGGGACAACCGGTCGAACTCGGCGGACTCGCGCTACCACCAGGATGACGCCCACGGCGGCTTCGTCCCCATGAGCGAGGTCGTCGGCGTCGCCAAGGCCGTCGTCTGGCCGCTGGACCGCCTCGGGACCCTCTCCGGGGGGCACGAGCCCTTCAGCGCCGTCCCCGAGCCCTGAGCCGCTGCCCGCACGGCCCTCACGGCACCGGTGTCTCCGTGAGGTCGGGCACGTCGCCGTCGGCGGGCTCGCAGCCCCGCCCGGCGCTGTGGCACACTGGCCGGGCCCTTGGGCCTCGGAGCGTCCCCGCCACTGGGGGGACGCTCGCGGAGGAGGACCCCAGGGCGCCAGCACACGGCGCAGTCCCCCGGAGCCCCGGCTCGACGGTGGTGCGGCGCCACCAACCGATCGCCCCTGACCAGTGGCACGAGCGTGTGGAGATACTCCTATGAGCAACCTGATCGACGAGATCAACGCCCAGTCGCTTCGCGACGACGTCCCCGCCTTCCGTCCCGGCGACACCCTCAAGGTGCACGTCAAGGTCGTCGAGGGCAGCCGCAGCCGTGTCCAGGTCTTCCAGGGCATCGTCATCGGCCGTCAGGGCGCGGGCGTCGCCGAGACCTTCACCATCCGCAAGGTCTCCTTCGGCGTCGGCGTCGAGCGCACCTTCCCGGTCCACACGCCCTCCATCGACAAGATCGAGGTCGTCTCCCGCGGTGACGTGCGTCGCGCCAAGCTGTACTACCTGCGCAACCTGCGCGGCAAGGCGGCCAAGATCAAGGAGCGTCGCGAGGACTGAGCCCCGGCTCGACCCTCGGCTCATCGGCGTCGCCCGGTGCCCCTCCGGGTACCGGGCGACGTCCCGTTCCAGGCGGGCCCGCCCCGCCGCCGTCCGCACCGCAGCCCCGACGAGAGGGGGCCCGCATGACGAGCACCAGCGACTGCTCCCACCACCAGGCCGGTGGCACCAGGGCCGCCACGGCCGGTGGCGGTACCCCGGGCGACCACAGCGCCACGGGCCCGTCGGAGACCGGGCCCGCCCCCGCCGAGGGGGCCTCCCACGCCCTGCGCACCGCGGACACCCCCGACGCCGCGCCCGACGACCTGCCGGCCGCCACCCTGCCCCCCTCCTACCCGCCCCTGCGCCGCACCGTGCCCCCGGTCCGCACGCCCCGGGCCCCCGCGGAGCGCCGACGGCGGCGCCGCCCGCGGCTGTCGGTCCTCGTCGCCGTCCTGGTGGTGCTCGTCGTCACCGCGCTCGTCAAGACCCTCGTCATCCAGTGGTTCGAGATCCCCTCGGCCTCCATGGAGGACACCCTGGCCGTGGGCGACCGCGTGGCCGTGTGGATGAGTGGCGCCGATGACCTTGAGCGCGGTGACGTCGTCGTCTTCCGCGACCCCGACCACTGGCTCGACGCCCAGGAGCCCACCGGTCTGCGCGGCGCCGTCCAGGACCTCCTCATCCTCATGCGCCAGCTGCCCGAGGACACCGGGCACATCCTTATCAAGCGGGTGATTGGTTTGCCGGGGGACCGTGTGGTGGCGGACGGGTCGGGAACTGTGAGTGTCAATGGGGTGGTGCTGGATGAGGGGTATGTCAAGGAGGGGCGCTCGGGCTCTGACGTGGCCTTCGACGTGGTGGTGCCCGAGGGGTTCATCTGGGTGATGGGGGACAACCGGTCGAACTCGGCGGACTCGCGCTACCACCAGGATGACGCCCACGGCGGCTTCGTCCCCATGAGCGACGTCATCGGGGAGGGCGCCGCCGTCGTCTGGCCCGTCTCGAGCTGGGCCGGCCTGGGCGACGGCACCCGCGCCTTCGACGGCGTGCCCGAGCCGGGGCAGGCCCCGGCCCCCGCCCAGCCGGCGCCCGAGGAGGGCGCGTGAGCGCCCCGCGCCTGCTCCCGGACCGTGCGCTGGAGACCGAGGAGCTGGGCCGCCACACGCTGGTGGGCGGCATGGACGAGGTGGGGCGCGGCGCGCTCGCCGGCCCGGTCACCGTCGGCCTCGCCGTCGTCTCCCGCAGCACCCCTGACGCCTTCCCCCAGGGCCTGGCCGACTCCAAGCAGCTGACCGCCCGCCGCCGCGAGACCCTGGTCGAGCCCTGCCGCCAGTGGGCGCTGGACTGGGCGGTCGCCTCCGCCGGCCCTGCCGAGATCGACGCCCTGGGGATCATCGGCGCCCTGCGCCTGGCCGGGCGGCGCGCCCTTGCCGAGGTCACGGCCCGGGGCCACGCGCCCGGCCTCATCATCCTCGACGGCACCTCGGACTGGCTCAGCCCGCCCGCCGCCGACCTGCTCTCCGGCCTGCCGTCCGCCAGTGCGCCCGAGGAAGGGCCGGCGGCCGAGACGGGCCCCGGCCTGCCGGCCGTGCGCACCCAGGTCAAGGGCGACGCCTGCTGCGCCGTCGTCGCGGCTGCCTCCGTCCTGGCCAAGGTCCACCGCGACGCCCTCATGAGCGCCCTCGAGGACCCGGGCTACGGGTGGGCCTCCAACAAGGGCTACACGAGCGCCGCCCACATCGAGGGCCTCGCCCGGCTGGGTGCCGGCGAGCACCACCGGCGCAGCTGGCGCCTGCCGGGACTGGGGCCGGCCGCGCCCCGGGGCTGAGCCGCGCACGCCGCCGGGGCGGGGACGCCCCGGGTGCCCTGGGCGCGGACGTGTCGCGGGCCTCCCGACGCGCCCGGCAGGCGCCACGGGCCCGCGCAGCCGATGTGCGGCATGATGGCCCGGTGAGCGTTGAGGACCTTGAGGCATACGAGAACGACCTGGAGCTCGAGCTCTACCGCGAGTACCGGGACGTCGTCTCGCTCTTCTCCTACGTCGTCGAGACGGACCGGCGCTTCTACCTGGCCAACTCCGTGGACGTCCAGGTGCGCACCAACGGCGGGGAGGTCTTCTTCGAGCTCACCCTGGAGGACGCCTGGGTGTGGGACATCTACCGGGCCTCGCGCTTCGTCAAGTCCGTGCACGTCGTCACCTTCAAGGACGTCAACGTCGAGGAGCTGACCAAGCCCGAGATGGAGATCCCCTCCTGAGCCGCGGGCTCTGACAACCGCACCGCGCCCGGGCTCCACAGCCCCCTGCCACGACAGGCACCGACGCCGCTGTCCACAGCACGACCGCTGCCACCTCGACCCCGCCACCGCCCTGCCCCACGCTGGGGCCGGAGGTGGTCAGCATGACAAGGACCAAGGACACCGGCACGGGCAGCGGCCGGACGGGCACGTCGCGCAGCGCGCAGGACGCGCGCACCGGCCGGCTCGGGGAGCAGATCACCGCCCGGTACCTGCGCGACCAGGGCTGGCGGCTCCTGGACCGCAACTGGCGGCCCGGCCCCGGCTCCGGCCTGCGGGGCGAGCTCGACCTCGTGGCCCTCGACCCCGACGGCTGCGACCACGCCCCCGTCCTCGTCGCCCTCGAGGTCAAGACCCGTCGCGGTCTCGCCACCGGCACCCCCGCGGAGGCCGTGACCCCCACCAAGCTCGTCCACCTGCGCCACCTCGCCGCACGCTGGGCCGAGACCCACCGGCCACCCGGCACCGCACCGGGCCTGCGGGTCGACGTCGTCAGCGTCCTGGTGCGCGCAGGCGCCCCGGCCCAGCTGCGCCACCACCGCGGGGTGACGCTGTGAGCGGCCTCGCCCGGACCCTCGCCGTCACCCTCACCGGGCTCGAGGGCCACCTCGTCGACGTCGAGGCGCACGCCGCCGGGGGACTTCCCTCCTTCACCCTCGTCGGGCTGCCCGACGCCGCCGTGCGCGAGTCCCGTGAGCGCGTGCGCGCCGCCCTGTCCACCTGCGGCACCTCCTGGGGCGAGAAGCGCCTGACCGTCAACCTCTCCCCGGCGGACCTGCCCAAGACCGGCACCGGCTTCGACGTCAGCCTCGCCCTGGCCGTCCTCGCCGCCCGCGGCGACCTGCCGGCCCGGGCCCTGCCCGTCCTCGCCCGTACCCTGTTCATCGGCGAGCTCGGCCTGGACGCCTCCATCCGTCCCGTGCGCGGGGTCCTGCCCGCCGTGCGGGCCGCCGTCGGAGCAGGCGTGAGGACGGTCGTCGTGCCCTGCGACTGCGCGGCCGAGGCCCGGCTCGTGCCCGGCGCCCGGGTCACCGGGGCACGGCACCTGGCGGGCCTCATCACGGCCCTGGGCGGGAGCCTGCCCGCCGAGGTCCTGGCACTGGCCGAGGCCGCCGAGCCGAGGCGCGGAGCCCCGCCCGAGCCCGCACCGCCGGGTGCCGTGGCGGACCTGGCCGACGTCGTCGGGCAGGACGAGGCGCGCCACGCGCTCGAGGTCGCCGCCGCCGGAGGCCACCACCTGCTCCTGGTCGGGCCGCCAGGCGCGGGCAAGACGATGCTCGCCGAGCGCCTGCCCTCGATCCTGCCCTCCCTCGAGGACGACGACGCCGTGACCGTCACCTCCCTGCACTCGGTGGCCGGGACCTTCGACCCCGAGCACGGGCTCATCCGCACCCCGCCGTTGCGCGCCCCGCACCACACGGCCACGCGCGCCGCCGTCATCGGAGGAGGCTCCGGCCTGCCCCGGCCCGGGGACGTCTCGCTCGCCCACCGCGGCGTCCTCCTGCTCGACGAGGCTCCCGAGTTCCCGGCCGGCGTCCTCGACTGCCTGCGCCAGCCCCTGGAGTCCGGCCGCGTCACCATCGACCGTGCCGGCGGGCGTGCGACCTACCCGGCAGCCTTCCAGCTCGTCCTGGCCGCCAACCCCTGCCCCTGCGGCCAGGGCACTGGGCGCGCCCTGGAGTGCACCTGCACCTCCCTGCAGCGCAGGCGCTATTTCTCACGCCTGTCCGGGCCTCTCCTGGACCGGGTCGACATCCAGCTCGAGGTCGGGCCCGTCACCGCCGGGGACCTGGGAGGCGGGGCCACGGGTGAGACCAGCGCCGCGGTTGCCGCCCGCGTGGCCCAGGCCCGACGGCGCACGGCCCGGCGTCTGGAGGGCACGCCCTGGCGGCTCATGGGCCAGGTCCCGGGCTCCTGGGTGCGCGAGCGCACCACGGCCGAGGACCCGCGGCTCGTCGCCCGCCTCATGGACGCCCTCGACCGCGGCGACCTCAGCCTGCGCGGGGTCGACCGGGTCCTGCGCCTGGCCTGGACGCTCGCGGACCTCGCCGGCGAGCAGCGCCCCGGCGCCGCCGAGCTCGGCACCGCCCTGTCCCTGCGCACGAGAGGAGCCCTGCCATGAGCCTGAGCCTGCCCTTCGACCACCACGACCACGTGCTGGCAGCAGCCGCCTGGTCCCGCCTGGCCGAGCCCGCGGACCGTGCCGCCGCCGCCCTCGTGGGGGCGCTCGGGCCGGGACCCGCCCTCACCTGGCTGCTCGAGGAGGCCCACGACGCCGACGGCGTCCTGCGCGCGGCGCCCCCGCCCCCACGTCCGGTGGGGGCGCAGGAGGGCGACGGGCGCGCGAGCGCCGCCTGGGCGCGGGCCGCCGCACGGTGGGCCCCGAGGCTGGCCTCGCTCGAGCCCCGGCGCGACCTCGACGTGCTCGAGCGCCTGGGCGGCAGCCTCCTCCTGCCGGGGGACCCGTGGTGGCCCACGGGCCTGGACGAGCTCGAGCAGCCGCCCTTCTGCCTGTGGGTGCGGGGCGACCCCGCGCTCCTGGCACGTCGCGAGGACCACCCGTCGGCCCCGGAGCGCGCCGGCGCCGCGGACACGGTGGTCCCGCCCGGCCGCCAGGACCGCGTGCCGCCCGGGCCGGGCAGCGGCCTCGCGCTCGCCCTCGTCGGCTCACGGGCCTCGACCCGCTACGGCGAGCAGGTGGCCCGCGAGATGGCCCGCACGGTGGCGCGGGCAGGGGCCGTCGTCGTCTCCGGCGGGGCCTTCGGCATCGACGCCGCCGCCCACACCGGCGCCCTGCGAGGCGGTCGGACCGTGGGCGTGTGCGCCGGAGGCGTCGACCGCCTCTACCCTGCGGGCAACACCCGGCTGCTGGAGGAGGTCCTGGCCCGCGGCGCGCTCGTCGCCGAGGTCCCGCCCGGCTGCCAGCCCGCCCGGCACCGCTTCCTGTCCCGCAACCGCCTCATCGCCGCCATGACCGAGGGCACCGTCGTCGTCGAGGCCGCCTGGCGCTCAGGGGCCCTGTCCACCGCCAGGCACGCCCGCGACCTCGGCCGCCCGCTCGGGGCGGTGCCCGGGCCGGTGGCCTCACGCGAGTCCGTCGGCTGCCACCGGCTGCTGCGCGAGGGGGCCGTGTGCGTCACCGACGCCGACGACGCCCTCGAGCTCATCACCCCCGTGGGGACCCTCGACCCGGACGCCTCGCGCTCGAGGGCCAGCGACCTCGGGCCCGGCGGCCTGCTGGACGGCCTCGACCCCTGCGCCTCCGCCGTCCTGGACGCCATGCCCGCGCGCGGCGCGGCCGGTGCCGCGGCCCTGGCCCGGTCCGCCGGGCTCGGAGAGCGGGAGGTGCGCAGCGCCCTCGGCCTGCTCGAGCTCGCCGGCCGTGTCCGCCGCGACGGCGAGCGCTGGCGGCGCGCAGCGCCACGGAGCGCCTAACCTGGGACCATGACGCAGGAGGCACCGGGCACCAGGGGAGAGCTCCTGGACGCCTGGTTCCGCTACCTCGCCCACCGGCGGGGCCTGAGCGAGCACACGGTGCGCGCCTACACCTGCGACCTGGAGGACCTGCTCACCTTCCTCGGCGTCGGGCAGGCACAGACGGAGCCGGTCACCGGGGCCCTGGCCGGCCTCGACCTGGCGGACCTGCGCGCCTGGCTCGCCGGGCTCGACGCCGCCGGCTGCTCCCGGGCCACCCTCGCGCGCCGCAGCGCCGCCATCCGCACCTTCTGCGCCTGGGCCGCCCGCGAGGGGCTGACCTCCTCCGACGTCGCCGCCCGCCTGCGCTCGCCGCGCGCCGACAACCGCCTGCCCTCCGTGCTCTCACCCGCCCAGGCCCGGGCCCTGCTCGAGGCTGCCGCGCAGGCCGCCGGGCAGGCC
>NZ_JACJVC010000026.1 GCF_023369555.1 Actinomyces sp. AC-20-1
GCGGGAGGGCCACCGGCGCCGTCGGCCCCTGTGCCGCCAGCCCCCGCCCCGCCGGGGCCACCGCCGGCCGGGTCCGCCTCCACGGCGGCGGAGGGCGCCGTCGTGGCGTCAGGCCCCTGGCGGCTGAGCGCCTGCAGGAGGGTGCGGACCCGGGCCGGCTCGGCGTCGGCGTCGAGCGACTGCCAGCCGGGGAAGGACCACCGCCCGGCCTCCTCGGGGCCGACGAGCAGGATGCCGCGCGTGCCGGCGCGGGTCAGGCGCTCGAGGACGGTGAGGTCGACGTCCTCGAGCCCGGTGCTCACGACGGCGAGCCCCGCCAGGCCCGCCATGGCGGCGCTCAGCAGCTCGGCGACGTCGCCGCAGCGGCGCACGACGACCAGCCCGGTGCCGGCGGCGTCGATGGCGCGCACGTGGTCGGCGTCGTCGCCGGTGAGAGCGAGCAGGACGCCGGTGTCCGCCCGGGAGGTGCTCATGCCAGCTGTCCGGTGGGCACGAGGACGAGGGGGCCGCCCTGGCCGACGGCGGTGAGGACCGCCCCCACGAGCTCCTCGGGCACCAGGACCTCGACGCTGGTGGTCGTGCCCCCGAGGATCGCGGCGCCGGTCTCACCGACCCGGGAGACGATGAGGCCCTGGGCGACGACGGCGGCCTCGCCGGCACCGGCCTCGGTGGAGGTGCGGGCCGCGGGCAGCGCCCACAGATCCACGACGTCCCCGGTGGTCGTCCCGGCGGGCAGGCTGGAGGAGACGGTGAGGACGACGGCCCGCAGCGCGAGGTCCTGGCCCTCGGCGACGGCGGAGCCCGGGAGCAGGTCGCCGGCGCTGAGGGCCTGGGCGGCGACGGCGTCGTCGGGCAGCTGCCCGGCGCGCACGTAGGAGCCGGTGCCGGGGTGGGAGTCGACGACGGTGAGGACGCCCTCGGCGGTGAGGTCGTCGCCGGGGGCCACGTCCTGGGCGAGGGCGTAGAGGGGCTCGGTGTCGGCGGCGGTGGTGACCGCCCAGGCCCCCAGGACGACCGAGGTGCCGATGAGGGCGAGCCCGGCGGCCAGGCGCGGGTCCTTCCAGGGGGCGCGTCGTCGGGCGGAGGGTCGGGTGAGGCTGCGGGAGGCGCTGCGGTGCGGGGCTCGCGGTGTCGGGCTCATGGCCCTCCTCGTGCGGGAAAGGTGTGGACACGTTTCATTATGGTCGGTTATCCACACGCCGTTTTGGGGATGGTATGTATCGCTTGGCGATGAGATCATGGTGCCATGAGCAGCACCTTCCTGACCATCGCAGACGTCGCCGAGCGGCTGCAGCTGTCCGCACAGGGCGTCCGGGCGCTCATCATGTCCGGCGACCTGCCGGCTATCCAGGTCGGGGCCCGCCACCTGTGGCGCATCCCGGAGGACGCCTTCGGCTCCTACGTCGAGGCGCAGCTGGCGCGCACGCGCTCGCTGGTGGCGGCCGGCCGTCTCGACGACGAGGACTGAGCGGCGCGCGCCGGCGGCTCCTAGCGGCCACGGGCTCAGCGGCTGCGCACGGCCTCGACGGCGCTGAGCGCGACGCTCACGCGCTGAGCGCCTGCGGGCTCGGCGTCGGTGACGACGTCGACGTGGTCGGCCGCGACGCGCACGAGCCGTCCCACGACCTCTGTCACTCCCAGGAGCAGGCGCACCCGTGCACCCTGGCGGGCGAGTGAGCGCAGGGCGGCGGCGAGCCCCGCCCGTCTGCTGCCGTGCGACGGCGCGGGGCCGGGCAGGGGGTGGACGACGGCGAGGCGGGCCACGGGGACGAGCGCCTGCAGCGCCTCCCCCTCGTCGACGACGACGCTGTCCTCCATCACGCTCATGAGCCGGCCGTCGACCCGGTGCCCGCCGGTGGTGCGCAGGTGGACCTGGCGCCCGACGGCGGCGCGGAGCCTGTCGACGAGGCGGACGGAGGCGGTCTCGGCCTCGGCGAGGTCGGCGCTCTCCGCGGCGATCCCGGCACGCCGCTCGGTGTCGAAGCGGTTCTCCAGGTCCTCCAGGAGGCTGTCCCATTCCATGGGCACATGGGAGCACAGGACCACGAGTACCGCAAGAGGCAGGAGCATCGCATCCAGTGTCGACAACCTCTTGACATCATTGATTTGCTTCTGACATTCTCAAATCACCTCAAACATCATCTTGGAGGTGTTCGCATGTCGACGACGACACGACTCGGCCTGGTCACGGTCCTGTCCGCCCTGGTGGCGGCAGCGCTCGTGTCCAGCGCCGCCGCGGCCACCCGCTCCCTCCTGGCCCTGCCCCCGCACCTGTGGGGCGCCGGTCACGTGGACGAGCTGCTTGTCGTCCTGCTCGGCTCAGCCGGGACCGCGGGCGCCCTGTGGTACGCGCTCTCCGGGGTGCTCGCGCTGGCCGCCCTGGGGCCGCGGACCCGATGTCGCAGCGCCGGCTCCGCGGCCCGCCTCCTGTCCCGTTGGGGTGCCCCCTACGTGCGGCGCGTCGCCGCCGGGGCCCTGGCGACCGCCCTCGTCCTGCCGGGCACCGCCGTCGCCCAGGAGGTCCCTCCCCTGCCCGACGACCTCGGCTGGGCCCCCACGGTCTCGGCCACCGCGGAGCCCGGGGACACCGCCACCCCACCGGCCACCGGTCCGGGAGGTGCGGCGGCCCGGGACAACGCGCCCGGGCCCAGCACCGGCCCCACGGCGATGCCCACCGAGACCCTCGCAGCGACGTCCACCGCGACCCCGACGACAATGTCCACCGCGGCCTCGGAGGCGGCCCCCTCCGAGGCCCCTGCTGCCGGGACCATCCCGGAGACGGCCTCCGGGGCAGCCACGGAGGAGTCCCCGGCCTACGTCGTGCAGGACGGCGACAGCCTGTGGACGATCACCTCGTCCCTCCTGCACCGCGCCACGCCCTCCGAGGTCGCGGTCGCCTGGCCCGAGCTCTACCACGCCAATGACGACGTCATCGGGGCGGACCCGGACCTCATTCACCCGGGCACGGTCCTGGCCCTGCCCACCGCGCTCACCGACCGGACCTGAGCCCCGAACCACCCGAGCCCGTCCCGCAGCGAAGGACCACGCCATGACGACCACCGCCCTCCCGGTACGCGCCACCGACCTCGACTCCCAGCGGGGCACCTGCACCCTGCCCGACGACGGCGAGCGCCCACCCGCCTCCTCGGTCGCGCTCGACCGCGCCGACCACATGCTCTCGGGCGGCACGCACTCGGTCGCGGCCACGCACCGGCCGGCCCGTCCGCAGCCGGCGCCGCGCCGCCCACAGCGGGCCACCGCACCTTCGGCGCCCGCGCCGGCCGGCCAGGTGCTGCGCCAACGCGCGCTGCGCAACGCCGAGCCCCCGCACCCGTCGTGGGACCGTATGCGCTTCCTGCCCGCGCTGCCGGCGGACCCGGCGGAGGAGTGCGACGCGATCGCCCTCAGCTCCATCCGCGAGTCACGGGTGCGCGCCCGGTGCCAGGGCATGGCGGACCCGGTGCGCACCGCGCAGGTGGTCGTCACGGCGGCGGCCGAGGTCCTGGCGGGATGGCGGCCGGCCGAGCACCTGGGCCGGTGGGCCTCACCCGAGCTCTACGACGCCCTCGCGCGCCGCGCGGGCCTGGCCCGCAGGATCCTCGGCGAGGTCCCGGACCCGCGCCCGCGGGTGCGCACGCTGCGGGTCCAGCTCACCGCGAGCGGGGCCTGCGAGGTCTGCGCGGTGCTGGACGACGGTGAGCGGGTGCGCGGCGCCGGGGCGCGGCTCGAGTCGCACCGGGGGCGCTGGCTCCTCACGAGCCTCGAGATCGCCTGAGGCCCCCGGCCCCTGAGCGGGCGCCGCCCAGGGCCTCACGGCCTGGGCGGGATCGGGCCCGGCGGGCGCTCAGCGGCGCTTCTTGCGGCGGGCCCGGCGCTGCGCGCGGTTCGTCGGGGCGGGACCCGCGGCCGCCGGCGTCGCGCCCTCGACCCTCGCCTCGCCGTCCTCACCGGGCGCCGAGTAGGTCATGCGCTGGTCCATGGCCTCCTGGCCGGTGCTGCCCAGCACCGTGCCGGAGCCGCTGCGCCCCAGGCCGGCCACCGCCGTCGCGTCAGCGCCGGCCACGGTGGCCGCCGCCTCGGCGGTGCCCTCCTGCTCGGCGCGCAGGGCGGCGGCCTCGAAGCGGGCGGCGTTGGCGAAGACCTGCTCGACGGTCTCCTCGCGGATGCCCTCCATCATCGCCTTGAACAGGCGGGCACCCTCGTTCGCGTACTCCACCAGCGGGTCGCGCTGGGCCATGGCGCGCAGGCCGATGCCCTCCTTGAGGTAGTCCATCTCGTACAGGTGCTCGCGCCAGCGCTTGTCCACCACGGCCAGCAGGACGCGCCGCTCGAGGGCGCGCATCGGCTCCGCGCCGAGCTGGGCGCGGGCGAGCACGTTGTCGTCCAGGCGCTCCTGCGCCTTCTCGTAGGCGACGGCGGCGTCCTCGCCGAGCTCGTTGGACAGGTAGTCGGAGGTGAGCCGGTCGACACCGCCGGCCTCCTCGATGACCTCGTCCTGGGTGAGCCCCACCGGGTAGAGGTGGCCGAGGTCGTCCCACAGGGCCTCCAGGTCCCACTGGTCGGGGCGGCCCTCGGCGGTGCGGGCGGCGACGACGCCCGCGACCGCGCGCTGGCGGAAGGCCTGCATCTGGGGCTCGAGGTCCTCACCGTCGAGCACGCGGCGCCGCTCGTCGTAGACCTTCTCCCTCTGCTCGGTCATGACGTCGTCGTACTTGAGGACGTTCTTGCGGATCTCGTAGTTGCGCGCCTCCACCTGGCTCTGGGCCGAGGCAATGAGCCGGGTGACGATCTTGGACTCGAGGGGCACGTCGTCGGGGTAGGCGTCCGAGCGCATGATGCGCTCGGCCCCGGAGGTGCCGAACATGCGCATGAGGTCGTCCTCCATCGACAGGTAGAAGCGGGACTCGCCCGGGTCCCCCTGCCGTCCTGAGCGGCCTCGCAGCTGGTTGTCGATGCGCCGCGACTCGTGGCGCTCGGTGCCCAGGACGTACAGGCCGCCGAGCTCGACGACCTCGTCGTGCTCGGCCCGGCAGGCCTCGCGGGCGGCCCCCAGGGCCTCGGGCCATGCCTTCTCGTACTCCTCGGCGTTCTCCTCGGGGTCGAGCCCGGTCTCCTTGAGGGCGGCGACGGCGATGTGCTCGGCGTTGCCTCCGAGCATGATGTCGGTGCCACGGCCGGCCATGTTGGTGGCGACGGTGACGGCACCCTTGCGGCCGGCCATGGCGACGACGGCGGCCTCGCGCGCGTGCTGCTTGGCGTTGAGGACCTCGTGGGGGATGCCGCGCTGCGCGAGCAGGGCCGACAGGCGCTCCGACTTCTCCACGCTCGTCGTGCCCACGAGGACGGGCTGGCCCTTCTCGTGGCGCTCGGCGATGTCGTCGACGACGGCGGTGAGCTTGGCCCGTTCGGTGGTGTAGACGAGGTCCGGCTGGTCGACGCGGATCATCGGCTTGTTCGTCGGGATCGGCACGACGCCGATCTTGTAGGTGCCGGCGAACTCGGCGGCCTCGGTCTCCGCGGTGCCGGTCATGCCCGAGCGCGAGCCCTCGGGGTAGAGGCGGAAGTAGTTCTGCAGGGTGATGGTGGCCAGCGTCTGGTTCTCCGCCTTGATCTGCACGCGCTCCTTGGCCTCGATGGCCTGGTGCATGCCCTCGTTGTAGCGGCGCCCGGGCAGGACGCGTCCGGTGTGCTCGTCGACGATGAGGACCTCGCCGTCGCGCACGATGTAGTCCTTGTCGAGGTGGAAGAGCTCCTTGGCCTTGATGGAGTTGTTGAGGAAGCCGATGAGCGGGGTGTTGGCGGACTCGTAGAGGTTGTCGATGCCCAGGTAGTCCTCGACGCGCTCGATGCCGTCGGCGGTGACGGCGACGGTGCGCTTCTTCTCGTCGACCTCGTAGTCCTTGCCGGGGCGCAGGCGCTCGGCGATCGTGGCGAACTCCTTGTACCACTTGTTGACGTCGCCGGAGGCGGGCCCGGAGATGATGAGGGGCGTGCGGGCCTCGTCGATGAGGATGGAGTCGACCTCGTCGACGATGACGAAGGCGTGCCCGCGCTGGACGAGGTCCTCGGGCCGCTGGGCCATGTTGTCGCGCAGGTAGTCGAAGCCGAACTCGTTGTTGGTGCCGTAGGTGATGTCGCAGGCGTACTGGCGGCGCCGCTCGGCGGGGCTCTGGCCGGCGAGGATGCATCCGGTGGTGAGCCCGAGGAAGCGGTGGACACGGCCCATGAGGTCGGACTGGTACTCGGCGAGGTAGTCGTTGACGGTGACGACGTGGACGCCCTCGCCGGTCAGGGCGCGCAGGTAGGAGGGCATGGTGGCGACGAGGGTCTTGCCCTCACCGGTCCTCATCTCAGCGATGTTGCCCTGGTGGAGCGCGGCCCCGCCCATGATCTGCACGTGGTAGGGGCGCATGCCGAGCACACGGTCGGCGGCCTCGACGACGGTGGCGAAGGCCTCGGGCAGCAGCTGGTCGAGGCTCTCGCCCTCGGCGTAGCGCCTCCTGAGGTCAGCGGTCTGGTCCTTGAGGTCCTCGTCGGAGAACGTGCGGTAGTGGTCCGCGAGGGCCTCGACCTGGTCGGCCACGACCTGCAGGCGCTTGAGGGTGCGGCCCTCCCCGATGCGAAGGATCCGGTCGATGATCGACACGCTGGCTTCTCCCCTGTTCGACGGTGGGCCCGCTGCCGGGGCGGACGGCACCGCCGGGCGAGGGCCCTCGCCCGGGCACGCGGTCCCGGGCACAGACGGGCCCCATCGTATGCGGCGGCGTGAGCAGGCAGCACCCGTCGTCCTGTACGGCGGGCGATGTCGGCCGGTTTACGCGCTCAGCGTGAGCGGGCCGACGGCGGCCCGGGAGCGCCCGGCCACTGCAGGACGGGCAGAGCCGGCGCCCGCCAGCGGGGGCCGGGCTCCACAGGCCCCCGCCGAGCCCCTGTCGTCGGAGGCTGTCCACAAGCCGCCCCGCCCGGGTGGCCCTGACCGGGCTACGCCGGCACCCTGGGTCCTGTGCCGTCCTCCCTCCTGCCACCGCCCCCGACGTCGCAGCCCTGCGCGGCCCGCTCCTTCCTGGGGCTGCTGGGCTCGGCGCTCCTGCCGGCGCGCTGCGCCGGCTGCGGGCGCTGGGAGACCGCCCTGTGCCCGCAGTGCCTGGCCCTGCTCGCCGGCCCGCCGCTGCGCGTGGAGCACCTGGGTGGCGCCCAGAACCTTCGGGTTCATGCTCTGAGCCCCTACGCGGGCCCGGTGCGCGCCCTGGTCCTGGCGTGGAAGAACGGCGCGCGCGAGGATCTGCGCCCGGCGATGGCGCGGGTCGGGCGCCGGGCGGGGGCCGTCTGGGCCGCGGACCTGGGGCAGGAGGCCCGTGAGGCGCTGGCGGGGTGCCGGGGGCTGCTCGTCGTGCCGGCGCCCTCGGGGCGGGTGCGTCGGCTGCGGGGGCGGCTGGTGGCCGTCGATCTCGCCGACGCCGTCGCCGAGGGCGCCGCCCGGGCCCTGTCCGGCGCGCCGGCCGGGCGGGTCGCCCTGGTGGCCTCCGTGGACGTGCTGCGCCGTCGCGGCGGGCGTGCGCACCAGGCGGGCCTGTCCGCGCGCGCCCGGCGCCTCAACCGGGCCGCCGCGCCGCTGGTGCTCTCGCCCGTGTCCGGCTGGGCGGTGCTCCTCGTGGACGACGTGGTGACGACCGGGACGACGCTGGGGGCCTGTGCACGGGCACTGCGTGACGCCGGGGCGCTGGTGCTCGGGGCGCTCGCCGTCGCGGCCGCGCCGGCCCCGGTCTCGCCCTCGGCTGACGCGGGCCCCGCAGCGCCCACCGGCGCCCTCACGATGGTGTAAGTTGTGTGTCACAGCACACACGGTGCGGGGGCTCGGGGACGAGTCCTCGCCGCCCCGGCCCCAGGCCCCGGACGGACGGAGGTGGTCACTGACCAGCCAGAGCCCGCCGTGAGGTGCGGCGGGTGGATTCCAGCCCGGCCCCCAGGGGCCGACCTGAGCCTAGAAAGAGGTTCCACCATGGACATCACCGTCGTCGGCCGTAACGCTGAGATTAGCTCGCGTCTGCGGGACTACGTTGAGGAGAAGGCCACCAAGGTCGAGCAGTTCGACCCCCGTGTCCAGCGCGTCGAGGTCGAGGTGACCCACGAGCGCAACCCGCGCCAGGCGGACACCGCCGAGCGCGTCGAGATCACCGTCGTCTCCAAGGGCCCGGTCATCCGGGCCGAGGCCTCCTCCTCCGACCGCTTCGCCGCCTTCGACATCGCCATGGGCAAGCTCACCGAGCGCCTGCGCCGGGCCCGCGACCGCATGAAGAACCACCGCCGCTACAGCGTGGAGGCCAACGAGCCGGTGGAGGCCGTCGTCGAGGAGGCCCTGGTCCTGCCGGACACCGGGGACGCCCCCATCGAGGACTCCCCCTCAGCGCCCACGCAGCACGGCGTCGCCGTCGAGTCCCAGCTGGGCGACTCGCCGGTGATCGTGCGCCAGAAGCTGCACGAGGCCGTGCCGATGAGCGTGGACGAGGCCCTGTACCAGATGGAGCTCGTGGGCCACCCGTTCTACCTCTTCATCGAGAAGTCGACGAAGCAGCCCTGCGCGGTCTACCACCGTCACGGCTGGACCTACGGCGTCATCCGCCTCGACGCCCAGGTCCTGTGACGCCGGTGCCGCGCCGCGCGCGCTGACTGCCCCGGTACGTGTCCCGGCCCTGCCCCTGGTGGGCGGGGCCGGGACGCGCCTGTGTCACGCGGGCACACGGGGGAGCCGCGGTCAGCGGGCCTCGCCGGCCCGGTAGCCGACGCCGCGCACGGTGAGCACGATCGTGGGGTGCTCGGGGTCGTGCTCGATCTTGGCGCGCAGGCGCTGGACGTGGACGTTGACCAGGCGGGTGTCGACGGCGTGCTGGTAGCCCCAGACCTGCTCCAGGAGCTCGTCGCGGGTGAAGACCTTCCAGGGAGCGCGGGCCAGGGTCACGAGGAGGGCGAACTCGAGGGGGGTGAGGGTGATGAGCCGGTCCCCACGACGCACCTCGTGACCGGTGACGTCGATATCGAGGTCGCCGGCGCGCAGGCGCTCCGCGGTCGCGGGGTGGTGACGGCGCAGGCGCGCCCGGATCCGGGCGATGAGCTCCTTCGGCTTGAAGGGCTTGGTCACGTAGTCGTCGGCCCCGGCCTCGAGGCCCGAGACGACGTCGCGGGTCCCCGCCCGGCCGGAGAGCACGATGACGGGCACGTCCGACTCCAGGCGCAGGCGGCGGCACAGCTCCAGCCCGTCGGTCCCGGGCAGCGCGACGTCGAGCAGGACGAGGTCCGGCCCCACGGAGCGGAAGACCTCCAGGGCGCGGGCGCCGTCAGCGCAGGCGGACGGCGTGTAGCCCTCGCGCTCGAGCACCTGGCCGATCATCTCGGTCATGGCGGTGTCGTCATCGACGACCAGGATGACGGCGCTCACGACCACTATCTTGACACACAGCCACCTCATGAGGCCTCGAAGGAGCCGCGCCTCCCCACGCGCTCCTGCGCGCCGACGACGCCCACCCGCACCCCGCTCCTCCTCGAGGCGGATGCCGCGCCCGCGGGCGGCGTGCCAGCATGAGGCCATGAGCAGCGACACCCCCTGGCAGTCTCCCTCCGGTCCTGAGGACTCGGGCGCCCGTCCAACCGAGCCGCGCTTCGGCGCCTACGGCACGCCCGCCGCCGGACAGCCCTCCGCCCCCTCCCCGTCCTACGGGACCACCGGCCCGCAGGCGCCGGGCGCCTACCCGCAGGCCGGCGGCGCCCCCGCCACCCCGGTCTACCCCTCGTACCCGGGCGCCGCCCCCCAGGGGACGCCCAGCTTCCTCGTCGCCCCCAAGCCCGGCATCATCCCCCTGCGGCCCCTGAGCATCACCGAGGTCATCGGCGGCGCCTTCGAGTCCCTGCGCGCCAACCCCAAGGCGATGTTCGTGCCCGCGATCGTGGTCATGGCGGTCATCGGCCTCATCTCCGCCCTCCACACCTTCTTCACCTCGCAGACCTTCTACTCCGCCGTGGAGTCCACGGGGGACAACCCGTACCTCAGCCCGGAACAGGCCACCGGCCTCATGTACGACAGCCTGGGCGCCATGAGCTCCTACCTGCTGACGACGGCGCTGACGGCCATCGCCTCCACCATCCTCACGGGGCTGCTCATCGTCGCGGTCTCCCGCTCGGTGCTGGGGCGCGTGGCCGGACCCGGCGAGGTGTGGCAGCGCACGAAGGGACGCGTGTGGGCCCTCATCGGCCAGACCATCCTCGTGAGCCTCATCGTCGGCGCGGTCACGGTCGTCGTCGGGCTCCTCGCGCTGATCGTCTTCGCCACCCTGCTCGGGCCGTTGTTCGGCGGTGCCGAGCCCTCCGGGTCCTCCATCGCGGTCGCCGTCATCATCCTCATCGTCCTCGGGGTCGTCGGCGCGGTCCTGAGCATCTTCCTGGGCGTGCGCATGTCCCTGTCCTCCGCCGCCCTCGTCCTGGAGAACGTCGGCGTCATCGAGGGTATCAAGCGCTCCTGGGCCCTGACCCGCGGCAACTTCTGGCGAGTGCTCGGCACCATGCTCCTGGCCGCCCTCATCACGGCGGTCGCCACCGGGGTCCTGTCGGGCATCACCGGCACCCTGTCCGGTCTCGCAGCGGTCCTCGTGTACGGCGGCGCCCTGCCGGCCATCAGCGCCGCCTCCGCCTTCATCGGCTCGCTCGTGAGCGCGGTCATCCTGCCCTTCTCCGCAGCCGTGACGGCCCTGATCTACATCGACCTGCGCATGCGCCAGGAGGGGCTCGACGTCGAGCTCCGCCAGGCCGCCGGCACCCTGTGACCCCGGGCCGCCTCCTCGCATGCTGACGCCCGCCGTCCTCCTCGCCCACCTGGGCGGGGGTGCGCCCGCCACCCCCGACGCCGAGGAGGCGCGCGGGGCGGCCGAGCGCGAGCTCACCCGCCCCGTCTACCAGGAGCGCCAGAGCCTGTGGGCCAGGCTGTGGGAGTGGCTCCAGGAGCACATCGACCCCTCCCGGGTGGTCCCCGGGGCGCCGGCCTGGCTGTCCGTGCTCATCGTCGTCGTCGCGGTCGTCGTCCTCCTGGCCGTCCTGCTCCTGCTTCTCAGGCGCGTGACGCTGGGGCGGCGCGCGCACACGACCAGCCGGCTCCTCTTCGAGGGCGACGACCGCGACTCCCGGGCCCTCACCCGGGACGCCGACGCCGCAGCCGCCCGCCAGGACTGGGCCACCGCCGTCGTCGACCGCTTCCGCGCCATCATCCGCTCCCTGGACGAGCGCGCCCTCGTCGAGGACTACCCGGGCATGACCGCGCAGGAGGCCGGCGTCCTCGCCTCTATGGCCCTGCTGGACGTCCAGGGGCTGCACGCCAGCCTCCACCAGGCCGCCGTCCTCTTCGACGCCGTGAGGTACGGGCGCGTGGTGTCCACCGGCCAGCAGGACGAGTGGATGCGCCTGCTGGCCGAGCGCGTCGCCTCGGCCGAGCCCCGCCCCCCGGCACAGCGGGCCCCCGCGGGCGTTCAGGGGGTGGGCGTGTGAGCACCCCCTCCGAGGCCCCCGGGTGGGCGCGGCGCCTGCGCTCCTGGCGCCCGCTGCTGCTGGCCCTGGCCCTCCTGGCAGCGGTCGCCGTCGCCACGAGCCTGCTGACCTCGCCGCGGACCTCCACCACCCCCTACGCCCTGGACAACCCCCGTGCCAACGGCGCCATGGCCCTGGCCGAGCTCCTGCGCGACGAGGGCGTGGGCACCTCCTCCCCCACCACCATGGCCGACGTCGTCAGCCGGGCCGGACCGGGCACGACCATCGCCCTGGTCAACGCCTCCCACCTGAGCGAGGAGCAGCGCCGCACGCTGGCCTCACTGGGGGCGGACGTCACCGTGGTCGGCACCCTCTACCAGGACCTGTCCGGCCTGCTCGACGACGAGGGCGAGCCACCGCTGCCCTCCGGCGTGAGCGCGCCCAGGGGCACACTGCTCGAGGCCCGGTGCGCCGACCCCGACGCGGCCGCCGCCGGCAGCATCGACGGCACCCGGGGCACGATCGTCCTGCCGGAGGGGGCGGGCGCCGTCGGCTGCTTCCCCGTCTCCGCGGGGCAGCCCGGCCACGCCTACACGGTCATCGAGCGCGCCGACGGCACCACCGTGCGCCTGCTCGCCGACGCGAGCCTGCTCACCAACGGCCGGATCGCCTCCGCCGGGCACGCCGCCCTGGCCATACGCGCCCTGGGCCACCACGAGCAGCTCCTGTGGGTGGACGGCGCCCAGATGACGGTGAGCGCCACCGTGTGGGACGACGTCGCCCTGCCGCCCTGGATGGCCCCCTTCCTCCTCCAGGCCGTCGTCGTCGCCGCCGTCCTGGCCCTCGTGCGGGGGCGGCGCACGGGCCGCCTCGTCCAGGAGGACCTGCCCGTCCTTGTGCGGGCCACCGAGACGACCCGGGGCCGGGGGCGCCTGTACCGCCGCGCCGGCGACCGCCCGCGCGCCGCCACCGCCCTGCGCGCGGGCACCGCCCTGCGCCTGGGCCGGCGCCTGGGCCTGTCGCCGGCGGCCGACGGCGCCGTCCTCGTCGACGCGCTCGCACGCGCCGCCTCCCAGCCCGCCCCCGCCGTCCAGGAGCTCCTGTACGGCCCCGTCCCCTCCGACGACCGGTCCCTGGCGGACCTGGCCGTCCGGCTCGACCAACTCGAGAGCGAGGTCACCTCACGATGAGCACCACTGAGACCACCACCCCCGCACGGGACCCCCGAGAGCGGCTCGTCGCCGTGCGCGGTGAGGTCGCCAAGGCCGTCGTCGGCCAGGACGCGGCCGTCACGGGCCTCGTCATCGCCATGCTCGTGGGCGGGCACGTCCTGCTCGAGGGCGTCCCCGGCGTCGCCAAGACCCTCCTCGTGCGCTCCCTGGCCCAGGCGCTGGACGTCGACGCCAAGCGCGTGCAGTTCACTCCGGACCTCATGCCCGGTGACGTCACCGGCTCCCTCGTCTACGACGCCCGCACCACCGAGTTCTCCTTCCGCCAGGGCCCCGTCTTCACCAACCTCCTGCTGGCCGACGAGATCAACCGCACGCCGCCCAAGACCCAGGCGGCCCTGCTGGAGGCGATGGAGGAGCACCAGGTCTCCGTCGACGGCGTCCCGCGTCCCCTGCCCTCCCCCTTCATGGTCATCGCCACCCAGAACCCCGTGGAGTACGAGGGCACCTACCCGCTCCCCGAGGCCCAGCTCGACCGCTTCCTGCTCAAGCTCGTCCTGCCGCTTCCCGAGCGCGGCCAGGAGATTGAGGTCCTCACCCGGCACGCCTCGGGTTTCAGCCCCCGCGACCTGGCCGGCGCGGGCCTGGCCGCGGTGGCCGGCGCCGGGGACCTCGCCGCCGCCCGCGAGGAGGTGCGCACCGTCGGGGCGTCCCCGGAGCTGCTGGCCTACGTCGTCGACCTCGTGCGCGCCACCCGCAGCCACCCGAGCGTGTCCCTGGGCGTCTCGCCCCGTGGCGCCACCGCCCTGCTGGCGGCGGCCCGCGCCTGGGCGTGGCTCGCGGGACGCTCCTTCGTCACCCCCGACGACGTCAAGGCCCTGGCCGTGCCGGCCCTGCGCCACCGTGTCGCCCTGCGCGCGGAGGCGCAGATGGAGGGGGTGGCCACCGAGGCCGTCATCTCGGGCGTCCTGCGCTCGGTGCCGGTGCCCCGCTGACCGGGGCGCCCGGCCCGCCCGGTCCGACCAACCCGACTGGCCCGGCTGGAACGTCCTCGACTGTCCCCACCCACTCGCAGCCCCCATGAGCCCGGAAGGAGACCCGGTGTACCTCACCACCCGCAGCGCCTGGCTGACCGGCGTCGGCCTCCTCCTCGTCCTGCTCGTCCCCAGGCCCCTGACCGTCCTCACCTGGTGCGCCGTCGTCGCGCTCCTCGTCACCGTGGACGTCCTGGCCGCCCCCTCCCCGCGCGGGCTGCGCCTGGAGCGCTCCTCCCCGCGCACCGTGCGCCTGGGCGAGGAGACGACGACGCGCCTGTCGGTGACCTCCACCTCCTCGCGCACCATGAGGCTGCTCCTGCGCGACGCGTGGCCGCCGTCGGCGGGCGCCTGCGGGGAGCGCTCGACGCTCACCCTGCGCCCCGGGGAGCGCAGGCGCACCCGCACCGCCCTGCGCCCCACCCGCCGTGGTGACCGCGTGGCGGACCTCGTCACGGTCCGCTCGAGCGGGCCCCTGGGCCTGGCCGGCCGCCAGCTGAGCGTGGCGGTGCCCGCGCGCCTGCGGGTCCTGCCGCCCTTCACCTCCCGCCGCCACCTGCCCAGCCGCCTGGCCCGCCTGCGCGAGATGGACGGGCGCAGCGCCGTCATGGTCCGGGGCGCGGGCACCGAGTTCGACTCGCTGCGCGAGTACGTCGTCGGCGACGACGTGCGCTCCATCGACTGGCGCTCGACGGCCAGGCGCGGTGACGTCGTCGTGCGCACCTGGAGGCCCGAGCGGGACCGGCGCGTGCTGCTCGTGGTGGACACCGGCCGCATGTCGGCGGCCCGGGTGGGCGGTGCGCCGCGCCTGGACACCGAGGTCGAGACGGCCCTGCTGCTGGCCGCGCTCGCCTCGCACGCCGGGGACCGGGTGGACGCGGTCGCCGTCGACGAGCGTCTGCGCGCGCAGGTCAGCGGTGTGGCCGGGCCCGGCCTCATCAGTGCCCTGGCGGACGCGCTGGCCCCGGTGGAGGCCTCGGTGACGGAGACCGACTGGGCCCTGGTGGGGCGGGCGGTCTCACAGCGCCTGAGCCAGCGGGCGCTCGTCGTCGTCCTCACGGGGCTGGACGGCTCCTCGGCGGACGCCGTGATGACGCGGGTGCTCACCACCATGGCGCGTGAGCACACGGTGCTGCTCGCCTCGGTGACGGACCCGGACCTTGAGGCCCTGCGCCGTGCGCGCGCCGACGCGGACAGCGTCTACACGGCGGCGGCCGCCGAGCGCGACCTGCTCGAGCTGGCGGCGGTGCGCGAGCGGCTGCGGCGGGCGGGTGTGGAGGTCGTCGAGGCGCTGCCGGGCCGGCTGGCGCCCCGCGTCGCTGACACCTACCTGGCCCTCAAGCGGGCGGGGCGGCTGTGAGCGCCTTGAGCACCGCGTGCGGCTCAGCCGGCCGTGACGGCGACAGCGCCGGCCTCCTCCTCGTCCAGGTCTCCCGTGACGCCGGAGCGCACCGCGCGGCCGCCGACGACGAGCGTGTAGGCCCACAGGACCACGAGGGCGAGCGCGCCCACGATGATCTTCAGGCTCCAGGGCACCGGTGCCGGGGTCACGAAGGCCTCGATGACACCCGCGACCGCCAGGGCCCCGGTCATGCCGACCGCCACGGCGCTCAGCGCCCGGCCCTCCGCGGCCAGGGCGACGGCGCGCGGCCGCGGGCCGGGCACGAGCATGGTCCAGAAGAGCCTGAGGCCGGCCGCCCCGGCGATGAACACGCAGGTGAGCTCGAGCAGCCCGTGCGGGCTGATGAGGGCGAGGAACAGCCCCAGCAGGTCGTGGTCGGCCATGATCGCGGCCGACTGCCCCAGGGCGACGGCGTTGGCCCACAGCACGTAGGCGGGCAGGACCCCGGTGATGCCGCCGGCGACGCACAGCGCCGCGATGCGCGCGTTGTTGGTCCACACCTGGCTGGCGAACTCGCTGGGCGCGTAGGTGGAGTAGTAGGACTCGAAGGCGTCGTTGGCGTAGGCGCTCAGCTCGCTGGGGCTGCCCAGGGCGCTCATGGCCTGGGGGCTGGACAGGGTCCACACGGCCACGACGACGGCGACGGCGAGCTCGGCGAGGGTCACGCCCAGGGTCCACCAGCGCAGGCGGTACAGGGCCGCGGGGACCGTCTGGGCGAGGTAGCGGCGCAGGTCCGAGGCTCGCGCCTCACGCGTGCCGGTCACCCTGGCGCGGGCGGCGACGACGAGCCGCGACAGCTCGGCGAGCACCTGCGGGTCCGGCGCCTGGGTGCGCACGCGCGACAGGTCCCGGGCCGCGCCCCGGTAGAGGGTGACGAGCTCGTCCGCCTGCGCCCCGGTGAGCCGGCGGCTGCGGGTGAGCTCGTCGAGCCGGTCCCACTGGTCGCGGCGCGCGGCGCTGAAGGCATCGATATCCACACAGGGAGTCTGACATGGTGAGCGCTACCGCCTCCTCGTCCGAGCGGATGATGACGCCGGACAGGCTCGTCACCGGCGAGGCCGTCGTCGTCGACATCGTCCCGGCGACGGTGGGCGTGCGCCTGCTGGGCGCCGTCATCGACTACGGGCTCTACGGGGCCGGCCTGCTCCTGTCCGTCATCACCTGGGCGGCGGTGGGGCCCGGGGCCTCGTCGTCGACGAGCACGGCCGCCCTCATGACGCAGCTCTCCGTCCTGCTCGCGCTGTGGCTGGTGGCGGTTCCACTGACCGTGGAGGTCGTCTCGCGCGGGCGCAGCGCCGGCCGTCTGGTGACCGGCTGCCGCGTGGTGCGCGACGACGGCGGCTCGATCCGCCTGCGCCACAGCCTCGTGCGTGTGCTCGTGGGCGTCGTCGAGGTCTGGGGGACGGGGGCGATGCCGGCGCTGGGGGCGTGCGTCGTCACGCGCCGGGGCAAGCGGCTGGGGGACCTCCTGGCGGGCACGTACGTCGTCAACGAGCGGGCGGGGTCGGTGGACGCGCCGCCGCTGCTCATGCCGCCGGAGCTGGCCCAGTGGGCGCAGGAGGCGGACATCCGGTCCCTGCCGGGGGACCTGGCGCTCGCGTCGCGGACCTTCCTGCAGCGGGCCTCGTCGATGCAGCCGGTCCCCAGGGCACGCCTGGGCTCACAGCTGGCCGGGCAGGTGCTTCCCCTCGTGGCGCCGCAGCCTCCGGCTGGCACGCACCCGGAGCGCCTCCTGGCGGCGGTGCTGTGCGAGCGGCGCGACCGCGAGCTCGCCCTGTCCCTGCGGGACCGGCAGGCGGAGGAGCGCAGCGCGCTCGCGCTGGACCGGCTGCCCTACGGCGTCGGCGCACGGCGGTCCTGACCGGCCCCGGGACTCTGCCCCGTCCGGGGTCCTCACGGGCGCGACGGCAGGCCCGGGCTCAGTCCTGCGCCCGGTGCGGGGCGGCCTCGTGGGCGAGCAGGACGGGCACCCCGTCGCGCACCGGGTAGGCCAGGCCCGCGCCCGGGGACAGCAGGACGGGGGCGCCGTCGGGGCCGACGGCGTCGAAGAGCTCCTCGCCGGTCACGGGGCAGCGCAGCAGGGCGCGCAGGACCGGGGCGAGGCCGCTGCCGGCGGCGCTGCGGCCGCCCGTCCCGCGGGGCTGGGTCATCTCAGTCCTCCTTCTCGCCGCGCAGCACCCGCAGGTGCCCGCGTCGCAGGATCTCGCCGTCGCCGAGCCCGGCGAGGTGGTCGGGCAGGGTCTGCGGGGCCGGGCCGGGGGCCGTGAGGGAGGCCGGCACGATGCCGCCGGGGCGTCCGGCGTGCTCGGCCGGCTGGGGGCGCGGCCGGGGGCTGCGCGAGGCGTCGCGGACGGCGTCCGCCAGGGCGGTGAGGTCGTCGTCGCTGGGCGGGGCCGGCTCGAAGCTCGTCGCCAGGCGGATGACCTGCCACCCGCGTGGCGCCGTGAAGGACTCCACGTGCCTGGCGCACAGGTCGTAGGCCTCCGGCTGCCGCTCGGTGGCCAGGGGGCCGATGACGATGGTGGAGTCCGCGTAGACGCTCGTGAGGGTGGCGACGGCGGGGCTCTCGCACCCGGGTCGGCGGCAGCTTCGGACTCGTCTCACCCGGGCAGGCTACCGCTGCCGGCCCGTGCTGGCGGGAGCGCCACCCGCTCCTGCGTAGGCTGGGCCGGTGACCTTCTCCTCGCCCTCGCGACGCTCCCCCGCCCCGGTCCCGGCGCCCGCGCGCCGTCGTGACCGTCATGGGCGCGGCCCGAGGGGCCCGCTGCTGCCCCCGTACCTGCCGGCCTGGCGCACGCGCGCCGAGCGCTTCGACGAGCTGGTGGGCTCCACGGCGGACGCGCTCGCCCGCCGGGTGCCGCAGGTCGAGGGCATCCAGTTCGCCGTGGAGGAGGTCCCTCCCTCGGACCCGGCGCCGTGGGAGCCCGGGGTCGTCCTCGGCCGTGGTTTCGCGGCCGAGCCGCGTGCCGGGCTGCCGGCGCGGGTGGTCATCTACCGCAGGCCGGTGGTCTCGAGGGCCGACGGCGAGGAGGAGCTGGCCGAGCTGGTGCACCGGGTCGTCGTCGAGCAGGTCGCCCTCATGCTGGGGCGCCGCCCCGAGGAGATCGACCCCGACCTCCTCTAGGCCCGGGCCCGGCCCGCTCAGCGCAGGAGCAGCTGCCGGGCGGAGGCGCTTGAGGCCTCGGTCACCGGGGCGAGCACCCCGATGAGCGTGCCCGCGGCACCGCCCTCGACCTCGGTGGTGGTGACGAGGGCGGTGACGACCTCGGTGCCGTCCGCGGCGCTGAGGCCGATGACGCTCAGGGCGCCCGCATCCTCCTCGAGCTCGGAGACGGGGACCGAGACCGTCGAGGAGCCGGGGACCCTCACCTCGCGCAGGAGGGCGCCGTCGTCGGAGCTGAGGGTGACGGTGGAGGGGGCGGAGGCGGTGTTGGTCAGCACGAGCCGGCTCGTGAGCGACTGCCCTCGGGGCAGGGCGAGGGCGCCGGCGCGCGTCGCGGCCCCGGTCTGTGCCTGGACCCAGGCGACGTCGTGGACCAGGGAGCCCGAGCGGGCGGGGTGCTCGTCGGCGCTGCGCACGAGGCGCACCGCGCCGGTCACGGGTGTGTCGGAGCGCAGCCTCACCCCGTAGGAGCCGGGCGCCAGGCCCGTGAGGGAGATGTCGAAGACCGCCCCGGGGTCGACGACGAGGGCCGTGGCGCCGCGCAGGGGCTCCTCGCCGTCGGTGCCGAGGGTGCTGACGGAGACGGTCGCGGGGCTCTCGCCGGGGTTGACGACGCGCAGGACGGGGGCGTCGGAGGAGGTGGCGCCCGTGCCCTCGTCGGCCACCTGCCCCTGCGCCGCCGGGGCGACGAGGGCGACGCCCGGGACGGTGAGCTCGGTGGCGGGGGCGGCGCCGGAGGTCAGGACATCGACCCCGGCGGCGGTCTCGCCGTCAAGGGACTCGGTGACGAGCACGGGGGTGAGGACACCGCCGTCGGCCTCCACGGACACGGCCAGGCGCCCCTGGCCCGAGGCTGCGGCCTCGAGCAGGACGCTGACGGTCTCGCCCGCGGGCACGGCGACCTGGTTGGCGGTCGTGGTGGCGACCGGGCCGGTGGGCCCGTACAGGGAGATGGTGGCGGTGACGGTCGTCGTGCCGGGGTTGGTCAGGCGCAGCTCGCTGGAGGAGCCGGGGGCGGCGGAGCCGCCGACGATCCAGGCGGCGGCCTGGGGCGGCACGCAGGCGGCGGTGGTCAGGCCCCGCAGGTCGCCGTCGGCGGTGAGGGTGGTGACGCTCCCGGCGGCGGAGGCGGCTCCCTCGCCGCGTGGCCCGACGACGAGGGTCCCGCCGTCGGCCTCCTCCAGGACGGTAGTGGTCGAGGTGGGGACGGTCCGCCCGTCCCAGGTGGCGGAGGCGGCCCCCAGGGGGGCCAGGGCGGTGACGGCGGTCGTCCGCCCGAGGTCGACGGCGCCGATGGTGTCGGCGGGGGCGGCGGGGCAGACGTAGACGGTGTCGGTGGCGGGGGCGGCCTGGGCGACGGCGGCGACCGGGGCCGTCGGCACGGTGGGGGTGGCGGTGCCCCACCAGGCGAGGGCGCCGGTGGTGGCGACGAGGCCGAGGCTGAGGGCGAGGGCGGCGGGGCGGCGCAGCCGGGCGCCGGGGCGGCGGGTGGTACTCATTCGGCGTGCCTCCTGCGGCGCACGGGGACGGCGGCGAGCGCGGTGAGCGCCCAGACGGCCAGCAGGGCGGGGCGGGCGGCGTGGGCCGCCCCGGTGCCGTGCTCGACGACGAGCTCGCCCTGGGCGCCGGCGGGGACGGTGAAGGCCTGGTTCCAGCCGGTGTCCTCGGTGGGGGCGAGGGGGGTGCCGTCGAGGGTGGCGCTCCAGGCGGGGTCGGAGCGCTCGGCGAGGACGAGGGTGCGCTCGGTATCGGCGGCGCTGAGGCGGGTGCGGGCGGTGCCCGCGGCGGAGGCGATGACCTCGCTGGCGCCGTCGGCGCCGCGCAGGCGCACGGCTGCGGCCTCGGTGGCGGTGGTGGGGCTCACGCGCCAGGAGGTGCCGGTGCTGGTGGCGGCCAGGGGCTCCAGGCCGGGGGTGGCGTCGAGGCCGGCCCGGGCGGCGGCGGTGGCCTCGTCCCCGGGCCTGTCGGTGAGCAGGACGACGGCGACGCCGTGGGCCGCCAGGGCGTCGGCGACCTGCTCGTCCTGTCCGGTGACGGCGCGCACGACGAGGCCGGCGAGGTCGGCGTCGGCCGGGTCGAGGTGGGTGCCGGTGACGGCGGCCGCGGGGCGCTGGCCGCCGGGGGCGGACGGGGTCTCGAGCGGCTCCCAGCCCTCGGCCCGGGTGCGCAGCTGGGCCAGGAGGACGTCGGGGGCGGTGTCGGTGTAGGAGGTGCCGTCGCCGTGCCACAGGCGCACGCGCGTGCCCTCCTCGGTGGAGGTGAGCACGAGGACGCGGCCGGCGGCGTCGGAGGCGGTGATCTCGGCGGCGATGACGGGCACCTGCCGGGAGGAGGGGGTCAGGGCCATGACGAGGTCGGCCCGCCCGGTGGCCGAGGCGTGCTGGGCGGCCAGGGCCCAGGAGCCGCCGACAAGGAGGGGCACGAGGACGGCGACGACGCCGAGGACCCCGAGGGTGATGTGGCGCCAGCCGAAGGTGTGGCGCACGAGGGAGGAGCGGGCGGCGTCGGCCCCGGCCAGGGCGGAGGCGAGCAGGCCCGCGGTCATGACGCTCAGGCCCGTGCCCGCCCAGCCGGTGGCCAGGACGGAGCCGGTGGAGCCGACCTCGGTGCCGATGCCGGTGACGGTGCGGGTGGCGGCCAGGGCGAGGGCGAGCCCTCCGGCGGCGGCCAGGAGCCCGGCGCGGGCGCGGTGCCCGCGCGCGCCGCGGGTGGCGGCGCCGAGCAGGGCGTGCAGGGGCAGGAAGGCGAGCAGGGCGGCGACGACGATGACGGCGGGGCTGACGGCGCCGCCCCCGGGGCCGGGGAGGGTGGAGGCGGTGGGCAGGGGCGTGGGGCCGGCCAGGGCCTCGACGAGGGCGGTCAGGCGCACGGGGCTGCCCAGCAGGAGGGTGGTGCCGCTGGCGCCGGGCACGGCGAGGGGGGCGCCCCAGTCGGTGAGCAGGTAGCGCAGGGCCTCGTGCCAGCCGGCCGGGCCTCCCGCGGCGGCGGCGCGCTCACCGGCGCGCCAGAGCAGGGG
>NZ_JACJVC010000027.1 GCF_023369555.1 Actinomyces sp. AC-20-1
GCCCGGACCCGCTCACCGAGCCCGACGTCGCCGCCTGCACCGCGCTGGCCGTGCGCGTCCACGCCCTCGCCGGCGCCATCGCCTCCGGCACCGGGCCGGCAGACCCCACCGCCCCGGCTGCCCCGGCCACCGGTGCGCGCCCCACGGCAGGCCGCCCCGTCACCGCCCTCGACGTCGCCGGCGCCGTGCCTGCCGCTGTCGAGCACCTGCTCTCACTGGTGGGAGAATCCCGACCGTGAGACAGCCCGCCGCCACCTCCCGCGCCGTCATCGACCTCGACGCCCTCGCCCACAACGCGCGCGTCCTGGCCGAGACCGCAGGGACGCCCTGGATGGCGGTCGTCAAGGCCGACGCCTACGGCCACGGCATCGGGCCGGTGAGCCTCACCTGCCTGGCGGCCGGCGCCACCTGGCTCGGCGTCGCCCAGCTGGCCGAGGCCCTGCACCTGCGCGACCTGCTCGACCGGGCGGGTGTCTCCCGCCCCGAGCCCGGCCCCGACGCCGCCCCCACCCCCGAGGCGCCGCGGCTCATGTGCTGGCTCGCCCCCGTCCTGTCCCCGCAGGCCGCCGCCGCCCCCGGCTCCCCCCTGCGCCGGGCTCTCGAGGCCGACCTCGACCTGTCAGCCTCCACCCCCGCCCAGCTCGACGCCGTCGCCGCCGCCTGCGCCGCCCACGTGGCCGACGGCGGTGCCCCCGGCCGCCTCCACCTCAAGGCCGACACCGGCATGTCCCGCGCCGGGGCCGTCCTTGAGGACCTGCCCGTGCTCGCGGCCGCCGCCCGCGCCGCCGAGGCCGGAGGAGTGCTCGACGTCGTCGGGCTGTGGTCCCACCTCTCACGCGCCGACGAGCCCGCCTCCGGCTCCACCGAGGAGCACCTGGAGCGCTTCCGCCGTGCCGAGGCCGTGGTGACCGGGGCCGGGCTCGCCCCCCGGGTGCGCCACCTCGCCGCCACCGGCGGCCTCCTGTGGCACCCGGCCACCCGCCTCGACCTCGTGCGCGCCGGCATCGGCCTGTACGGCCTGTCCCCGGACCCCGCCGTCGCCACCTCTGCCGACCTCGGCCTCACCCCCGTCATGCGCCTGGAGGCGCCCCTGACGATGGCCAAGCGCGTACCCGCCGGCACCCCCGTCTCCTACGGGGGCACCTGGTGCGCCCCCACGGACCGGTGGCTCGGCCTCGTCCCGCTCGGATACTCCGACGGCGTCCCCCGCCACGCCGCCGGCGCCGGGCCGGTCGCCGTCGGCGCCCTGCGCACCACCGTCGTGGGCAGGGTCTGCATGGACCAGCTCGTCATCGACCTGGGGCCCGCCGTGGACGCCGGTGGCCGGGACCTGCCCTGCCCCGCCCGCGCGGGGGACACCGCCGTGCTCTGGGGGGCCCCGGAGCCCACCGGCACCGTCCCCACCGCCGACGAGTGGGCCGCTGTGTGCGGCACCATCAACTACGAGATCGTCACGCGCCTGGGCCCCCACGTGCCCCGCGTCACCACGAGCCAGGAGGACCAGTGAGCCAGGACCACGCCGAGAACCGCACGGTCGTCGTCGAGACGGTCGACGCCGACGCCACGCGCGCGCTGGGCGCCCGCCTCGCCGCCCTCCTGCGCGCCGGGGACCTCGTCATGCTGTCGGGCGCGCTGGGCGCGGGCAAGACGACCCTCGCCCAGGGCATCGGCTCCGCCATGGACGTGCGCGGGCGCGTGTCCTCACCGACCTTCATCATCGCCCGCGTCCACCCCGCCCTGGGGCAGGGGCCGGACCTCGTCCACGTCGACGCCTACCGGCTGAGCAGCCTGGAGGAGGTGGACGCCCTCGACCTGGACACCTCCCTGGACGAGTCGGTCACCCTCGTCGAGTGGGGTGAGGACAAGGTCGAGGCGCTGAGCGACAACCGTCTCGAGATCCGGGTCGACCGCCCCCACGGCGCCCTCGCGGGCAGCAGTGGGCGGGCGCCTGAGGCCGGTCCGGCGGACTTGGAGGAGGTCGACGACGGCCGCCGTAGCGTCACCGTCACCGCGATCGGGCCGCGCTGGGCGGGCACCGACCTCACCGTCCTGGCCTGAGTGTCACGATCCAGGCCATTGGGGTGCCCGCAGCCGCCCGGCGCGTTGAGGTCCCGCGTGATCGCGCGGACGAGCGGCCGCCGCGGCGGGCGGGACGCGCCCCATGGCCTGGATCGTGACAGCCTCTGACCTAGGCTGTCCCCGTGCGCGTCCTGTCCATCGACTCCTCCCTCGGCACCGAGCTCCTCGTCTGCGACGCCTCCCCCGACGCCGACGGCCGCGTCGGGCTGAGGGTCCTCACCCGCTCCTCCCAGCCGGACTCGCGCCGCCACGCCGAGTCCCTCGGCCCCATGCTCGCCGCCGCCCTCGCGGACCCGCAGGTCGCCGCCCGCCCCCTGGACGCCGTCGTCGCGGCCACGGGGCCGGCCCCCTTCACCGGGCTGCGCGCGGGCCTCGTCTCCGCCCGGACCGTCGCCCGCGTGCGTGGCGTGCCCGTCCACGGCGTGCCCAGCCTCGACGCCGTCGCCCGCGCCGCTCTCGACGAGCTGGGGGAGGGCGCCACCGTGCGCGTGCTCACCGACGCCCGCCGCCAGGAGGTCTACACGGCCCTCTACCGCGCCCAGGGCCCCGACGACGTCGAGCGTCTGAGCAGCATCGAGGTCCTGGCTCCCGCTGACCTGCCCACGGACGCCGACGCCGTCGCCGGCTCGGGGACCCGTCTCTACCCCGAGGTCGTGGACGGCAGGCCGGCCCTGGTCCCCTTCTCCGGCGACGCCGCCGCCCAGGTGCGCGTCGCCCTCGCGCGGCTGGCCGTCGGGCAGGGGCCGCTGGGCACCGAGCCCCTCTACCTGCGTCACGCCGACGCCCAGGTCCCCGCCGCCCGCAAGCGCGCCCTGTGAGCCGGGCCGGCTCCGTGCCCGGCGACGGCGCGATGCGCCTGCGGCCCATGACCGAGGCGGACCTGCCGCTCGTCGCGGCCCTGGAGACCGAGCTCTTCGGCGCGGAGGCCTGGAGCGCCGCGCTGCTCGCCGACGAGCTCGCAGCGGCCGGAGGCCCGGGGGCGGACCGCGCCTACGCCGTCGTCGAGCAGGCCCCTGCCGCCGGCCAGGCGGCCGCCGACAGGGCCGCCCTGCTCGGCTACGCGGGCCTGTGGTACGGCGACGGGCGCGGCGACGCCGACCTGCTCACCATCGCCACCGCCCCGGCGGCCCGCAGGCGGGGCGTCGCCACCCTGCTGCTCGACCACCTCCTCGCCGAGGCCCGCAGACGGGGCTGCGAGCACGTGCTGCTGGAGGTGCGAGCCTCCAACACGGGGGCCCAGGCCCTCTACGCGCGCCACGGCTTCGAGGCGCTGGGCACGAGGAGGCGCTACTACACGGCGCCGGACGAGGACGCCCTCGTCATGCGCCTGCGCCTGGGGCCGGGCCGGGGGCCGGGGCCCGTGGGCGCCGAGGCCGTCGCGGGACGCTGAGCCGGGCGGCCGCCGGTGCCGGGGCGGCCGGACAAGTTCCACTGGGGGACCGTCTGGTTCTTCCGGGCGGCCGCCGGTGCCGGGGCGGCCGGCTCGGGCAGGGGCCGGCGGGCCGTGGACCCGGGCCGGCAGGGGCGCGTCCCGGCCCCGCCGGAGGCCGACGTTATTTGTCTGACGAATGCGTCACCAAATGCCGCCCTCCCCGGGCGCGCCCGCCCTGTCCTGCGGGTCGGGCACGAGCCGGCACGGACCGGGTCTTTTGGCGCCATGACGCCGTGGACGCCGCGGCAGCGCGAAGGGGGCGCGTCATCGTGCGCAGGCATAGGACCAAGGGTGCCCGGCCCCTCGTTACGCTGTTCCCGTGGCCCCAAAGACTCTTTCCCCCAAGAAGAAGCGCACCGCCTTCTCGACCACCGTGTTCATGAAGCGACTCATGGCGTGGTCCGGCATCGTCTTCCTCCTCTTCGTCATCTTCCACATGTACGGCAACACCCACTACTTCGAGGGTGAGATCGCCTACGACCACTACGCCATCTGGCTGCGCCAGCTGCTCCAGCCGCTGCTGCCCTACGGCGGGTTCCTGTGGATCATGCGCGTCGCGCTGCTGGCCCTGCTCCTGGCTCACGCCGGCTCCGCCTTCCACCTGTGGCACCGCAACAAGAAGGCCCGCGGCAACGACAAGTACGCCGTGAAGAAGTCCAACGCCGAGTACTACGCCTCCCGCTACGCCATGCGCACCATGCGCTGGGGCGGCGTCATCCTCCTCTTCTTCATCGTCTGGCACATCCTGCAGTTCACGACGCTGTCGCTGACCCCCGGCGGCGAGTACGTCCACGGACGCGCCTTCCAGAACATGTACTACGGCTTCCAGCTGTGGTGGGTGTACCTCATCTACCTCATCGCCATCGCCGCCCTGGCCCTGCACGCCTGGCACGGCGTGTGGTCCGCCCTGCAGACCCTCGGCCTGACCCGCACGAGGATCGTCCCCTACATCCGCATCATCGCGACGCTGGTGGCCCTCGTGCTCCTCGTCGGCTTCATGTGCGTGCCCACCGCCATCCTCTTCGGCTGGACCGACATGCCGATGACCGACGCCGAGTACTACCCGCAGTTCTGCGAGGCCATCGGCACCGCCGCCTCCGAGTTCGCCGAGCACTGCGGCGTCGCTGCCCACTGACACGAGAGTTGAGTGACTACACCCATGACTGCTGAGCTCATCGAGGGCCTCTACCGCCAGGGCGACGCGATCGCCGACACCAAGGCCCCCCACGACGTCCCGATCGCGCAGCGCTGGGAGCAGCGCAAGTTCAACGCGAAGCTCGTCAACCCCGCCAACCGCCGCAAGCTCGACGTCATCGTCGTCGGCTCCGGCCTGGCCGGTGGTGCCGCTGCCGCCTCACTCGGCGAGCAGGGCTACAACGTCAAGTGCTTCTTCTACCAGGACTCCGCCCGCCGCGCGCACTCCATCGCGGCCCAGGGCGGCATCAACGCGGCGAAGAACTACCGCAACGACGGTGACTCCGTCTACCGCCTCTTCTACGACACCGTCAAGGGCGGCGACTACCGCGCCCGCGAGGACAACGTCTACCGCCTGGCCGAGGTCAGCGCGAGCATCATCGACCAGTGCGTCGCCCAGGGCGTGCCCTTCGCCCGCGACTACGGCGGCATGCTCGACAACCGCTCCTTCGGCGGCGTGCAGGTCTCGCGCACCTTCTACGCCCGCGGCCAGACCGGCCAGCAGCTGCTCATCGGCGCCTACCAGGCCCTCGAGCGCCAGGTCGCGGCCGGCACCGTCAAGGAGTACCGCCGCCACGAGATGGTCGAGCTCATCCTCGTGGACGGCAAGGCCAAGGGCATCATCGCCCGCGACATGGTCTCCGGCGAGATCGAGACCCACCTGGCCGACGCCGTCGTCCTGTGCACCGGTGGCTACGGCAACGTCTTCTTCCTGTCGACCAACGCCATGGGCTGCAACGCGACCGCCATCTGGCGCGCGTACCGCAAGGGCGCCTACTTCGCCAACCCCTGCTACACGCAGATCCACCCGACCTGCATCCCCCAGTCCGGCGACTTCCAGTCCAAGCTCACGCTCATGAGTGAGTCCCTGCGCAACGACGGCCGCATCTGGGTGCCCAAGAAGGCCGAGGACTGCGACAAGGACCCGCGCACGATCGCCGAGGAGGACCGCGACTACTACCTCGAGCGCATCTACCCGGCCTTCGGCAACCTCGTCCCCCGTGACATCGCCTCCCGCCAGGCCAAGAACATGTGCGACGAGGGCCGCGGCGTCGGCCCGGCCATCAAGGAGACCGCCCCGGACGGCACCCAGCGCATGATGCGCCGTGGCGTCTACCTCGACTTCTCCGAGGCCATCGGCCGTCTGGGCAAGGACGCGGTCTCCGCCCGCTACGGCAACCTCTTCGAGATGTACCAGCGCATCACCGGTGACGACCCCTACGAGGTCCCGATGCGCATCTACCCCGCCGTCCACTACACGATGGGCGGCCTGTGGGTGGACTACGACCTCGAGTCCAACGTCCCGGGCCTGTACGTGGCCGGCGAGGCGAACTTCTCCGACCACGGCGCCAACCGCCTGGGCGCCTCCGCCCTCATGCAGGGCCTGGCTGACGGCTACTTCGTCCTGCCGAACACGCTCAACGACTACCTCGCCGACATGCTGCGCGAGGGCAAGGTGGACCCCGGCGCCCCCGAGATCGCCGAGGCCGAGGCCACGGTCAAGGACCGCATCGAGCGGCTCATGGCGCTCAAGGGCACCCGTTCCGTGGACGACTTCCACATGGCGCTGGGCCGCATCATGTGGGAGTACTGCGGCATGGAGCGCCGCGACGAGGGCCTGCGCGAGGCCATCACGCAGATCCGCGAGCTCAAGGCCGAGTTCTGGCGCGACGCCCGTGTCACGGGCGAGGCGATGGAGCTCAACCAGGCGCTGGAGAAGGCGGGCCGCCTGCTCGACTTCTTCGAGCTCGCCGAGCTCATGTGCATCGACGCCCTGCACCGCCGTGAGTCCTGCGGCGGGCACTTCAGGGCCGAGTCCCAGACCCCCGAGGGTGAGGCCCTGCGCCACGACGACGAGTTCCTCTACGTCGCGGCCTGGGAGTTCGCCGGTGACGACCAGCCGCCGGTCCTCCACAAGGAGCCCCTCATCTACAACGACATCGAGCTCAAGCAGCGGAGTTACAAGTGAACATCAAGCTCAAGATCTGGCGTCAGAAGAACCAGACCACCGCGGGCCGCTTCGAGGAGTACTCGATGTCGGGCATCGAGGAGCACATGTCGTTCCTCGAGGTCCTGGACCTGCTCAACGAGCAGCTCTTCCAGGCCGGCGAGGAACCCGTCGCCTTCGACTCGGACTGCCGCGAGGGCATCTGCGGCCAGTGCGGCGTCGTCATCAACGGCCAGGCCCACGGCCCGATCCGCTCGACGACCTGCCAGCTGCACATGCGCCACCTCGCCGAGGACCCCTCCTTCAAGGACGGCGACACCATCACCATCGAGCCCTGGCGCTCGACCGGCTTCCCGGTCCTCAAGGACCTCATCGTGGACCGCTCCGCCCTGGACCGCATCGTCCAGGCCGGCGGCTACATCTCGGTCAACACCGGTGCCGCCCCGGACGCGCACGCCGCCCCGATCAAGAAGGAGAACGCCGACGCCTCCTTCGAGGCCGCGGCCTGCATCGGCTGCGGCGCCTGCGTGGCCGCCTGCCCGAACGCCTCCGCCATGCTCTTCACCGGCGCGAAGATCGCCCACCTGGGCCTGCTCCCGCAGGGCCAGCCCGAGCGCCTGCCCCGCGTCGTGAGCATGCTCAACCAGCACGACGCCGAGGGCTTCGGCGGCTGCACCAACATCGGTGAGTGCGCCGCCGTCTGCCCGAAGTCCGTCCCGCTGGAGGTCATCACGCGACTCAACCGCGACCTCGGCCACGCCCTGTGGGCCGACGCCCGCGCCCACTGAGCCGCCGCCACCGCTGACCGGCACACCCCCACGCCCCCTGACGGGCGCGGGGGTGCGTCGTGTGCGGGGAGGCCGAGCACGGCGGGTGAGGACGGTGCGCGGTGGGCCGGCCTCCGGCGCCCGGGCGCTAGGCTGGTGCGCGTGAGTGAACCGCTGATCCTGGGAATCGAGTCCACCTGCGACGAGACGGGCGTGGCACTCGTGCGCGGACGCGAGCTGCTCGGCGACATCGTCGCCACCTCCATGGACGAGTACGCCCGCTTCGGCGGCATCATCCCCGAGATCGCCTCCCGAGCCCACCTGCAGTCCTTCCTGCCCACCCTCGACGCCGCCCTCGCCCGGGCCGACGTCGACCTGTCAGAGGTGGACGCCATCGCCGTGTGCGCCGGTCCCGGCCTCATCGGCTCCCTCACCGTCGGCATCAGCGCCGCCAAGGCCCTGGCGGCCGCCACCGGCAGGCCCCTCTACGGCGTCAACCACGTCATCGGGCACCTCGCCGTCGACGAGCTGGTCGACGGGCCCCTGCCCGAGCGCTTCGTCGGCCTCATCGTCTCCGGCGGGCACTCCAACCTCCTCGCCGTGCGCGACATCGCCACCGACGTCGTCGAGCTGGGCGGCACCCTCGACGACGCCGCGGGTGAGGCCTTCGACAAGGTCGGGCGGCTGCTCGGCCTGCCCTACCCCGGGGGCCCGCACGTGGACCGCCTCTCCCAGGAGGGGGACCGCACGGCGATCCGCTTCCCCCGGGGCCTGGCCGCGGGCAAGGACAAGGAGCGCCACCGCTACGACTTCTCCTTCTCCGGCCTCAAGACGGCCGTCGCCCGCTACGTCGAGTCCCTTGAGGACCAGGGCCTGGCGGTGCCCCGGGAGGATGTGTGCGCGGGCTTCTCCGAGGCCGTCAACGACTCACTGACCGCCAAGGCCGTCCAGGCCTGCCTCGACCAGGAGGTCGACACCCTCGTCATCGGCGGCGGGTTCTCCGCGAACTCGCGGGTGCGCTCGCTCGCCGCCGAGCGCTGCGAGGCCGCCGGCCTCACCCTGCGGGTGCCGCCGCTGCGCTACTGCACGGACAACGGCGCCCAGATCGCCGCGCTCGGGGCCGCCGCCGTGCGCGCGGGCGCCGCCCCCAGCCCCATGGACTTCGCCCCCGACTCGGGCATGCCGCTCGACGTCATCATCGCCCGCTGACGGGGCCGGGCCGACTGAGCCCGCCTCAGACCGGCTCGACGACGAGCACAGCGCCCTTCGACCCCGCCCCGCCCGCGGCCCGAGCGGCCCCTGCGCCACGGGAGCCCGCGCGCTGCCCGACGCGGGTGAGCACCCAGGTCTCGCCCGCCGGGCCGCGGAGCCTGAGGGAGGCCCGCAGGGCGTCGGGGGAGACGTCCACCCCGCGCTTGTGGATCTCCAGGCGGCCGATGCCCCGCTCGCGCACCCGCGCCTTGAGGCTGCGCAGGTGCAGCGGGAGCACCTCTCGCAGGCGCCAGCAGGTGACGAAGGGGGCCAGCGCCGGCTCCGGCAGCGTGTCACCGGTGAGGTAGGCGATGCGCGTGCCCACCGGGCGCGAGAGCGTGCGCCGGGCGACCTCGGCGACGAGCCCTGCCCGGATGACGGCGCCGTCGGGCTCCATGAGGTACTCGCCCAGCTCCTCCGTGCCGCGCACCGGGTCCAGCTGCTCCGGCTCGCTGGAGGGGTCTGTCGCCACCGGGTCGACAAGGAGGTGGGTGCGCAGCTGAGCATCGGGGCCCGGCGACAGGACGAGCGCGGAGCGCCCCGGCCCCTCGGGGGCCAGCGGCCCGCACCACAGGGCGGCCTCGACGACGTCGCCGGCCACCGAGACCCACTGGGCGTGACAGTCCGGGGGCATCACCGCGTGGTCGGTCCCCGGCGCAACCTTGACCCCCACGGCCCCGACGCGCTCGCGCAGCGCCAGGACCTGGCTCAGCCTGGGCGACCACTGCTCGGGGTCGCTCAGGCGCCGGCCGTTCGCGCGCCGCGCGGGGTCCGCGAAGACCGCGTCCACGTCCTCCGCCTCCAGGTCCACGGTGAGGGCGTCCGCGCACCGGACCCGGGCCCGCTCGAAGGGCATGAGGTTGACGGTGGCCAGGGCCGCCGTCGGCTCGTCGCGCTCGACGGCGAGCACGTCCAGGCCCAGGCCCGCCAGGGCGAGGGCGTCGCCGCCGATCCCGCAGCCCAGGTCCGCCACCCGGCTCACCCCGGCCCGGGCGTAGCGGGCCGCATGGTGGGCGGAGACCGCCAGGCGCGTGGCCTGCTCGAGCCCGTCGGGGGTGAAGAGCATCCGCTGGGCGAAGTCACCGAACTTGGCGGCCGCGCGCGAGCGCAGGCGCTGCTGGGTCAGGGCGGCGGCGACGAGGGCGCCGTCGTGTCCGGCGGCGCGCAGGGACTCTCCCAGACGCAGGGCCTCGGACTCCTCGTAGGGGGGCAGGCTGCCGAGCAGGGCCCAGCCCTCGGGGGTGAGCAGCGGGGCGAGGGCGGCTGCCGGCGACGTGTCGTTCACCCGGTGATCCTCCCACGCCCGTGAGGGCGCAGGGCACTGCGCTGCGGCTCGGGACCCGGGTGGCGATAGGTTGGACCCGCCGCCACCCCGGCGGCGGGAGGAGGGCAGCGCGGTGGCACGGAGCACGGGTGGCGGGCCTGGTGGTGGGGCGCGTGGGCGCCTGCGCCGGGTGGCGTGGGCGCTGCTGGGCGTGGCCGTCGTCCTGACGGCTGCCGCCAACACGTGGGTCTGGGCCGCCAGCGCGGGGCGCCTGAGGGAGGCCGGCAGCGGTGACGAAGACGCCACCGCGCCCGTCGCCATCGTCCTGGGAGCCCGCGTGCACCCCTCGGGCAGGTCCTCGCCGTGGCTGGCCCACCGGCTCGACGTCGCCGCCGACCTGTACCTCACGGGCCGCGTGGACGCCCTGCTCGTCTCCGGCGCCGGGGGCGGGCGCTCCCACGACGAGCCCGGGGCGATGCGAGACCACCTCGTCGCGGCAGGGGTCCCGGCCGAGGCCGTCGTCCTCGACCGCCACGGCTACGACACCCGCGACACCTGCGTGCGCGCCCGCGAGGTCTTCGGGGTGAGCCGGGCGCTCGTCGTGACGCAGGACTTCCACGCGCCCAGGGCCGTGGCCCTGTGCCGTCAGGCCGGGATCGACGCCCAGGGCGTGGCGGACACCCGCGCGCGGGCGAACCGGGCCACCTGGCTGCGCTCGTGGCTTGAGGGAGCGCGCAGCGGCGCTCAAGGCCGGCTGGGACGTGCTCAGCGGGCGCGAGCCGGTGCTCGGTGGGCGCGAGGACGGTGTGGACGAGGCCGTCGCCTGGACACGCGAGCACCGGGGACGCGAACGCCGTCGGCGAACCCGGGACCACGACCTGGCACTCACATTGACTGAGTGCTAACGCCGCGCGTAGATTCGGCGCCAGACGCGGCACCGGCAGCACCGGTACCGCGGCCCGCGCCCCCGGCGCTGACGGACCGGCCCCCGCGACGGCGGCCCGCCTCACCGAGGACGTGCACACCACACACACGACGCGCGCTGCGCGCGAAGGACGCTGAAGAAGCGAGAAGGGGAGGACGCCATGGCGATCTCCATCAAGCCGCTCGAGGACCGCATCGTCGTCCAGACGGTCGAGGCCGAGCAGACCACCGCCTCCGGCCTGTACATCCCGGACACCGCCAAGGAGAAGCCGCAGGAGGGCAAGGTCGTGGCCGTGGGCCCGGGCCGCGTCGACGACTCCGGCAAGCGCATCCCGGTCGACGTCGCCGAGGGCGACCTCGTCATCTACTCCAAGTACGGCGGCACCGAGGTCAAGTACGACGGCGAGGACTACCTCATCCTCTCCGTGCGCGACGTCCTCGCCGTCGTCACCAAGTGACCCAGGCGCTCCGCGCAGCCGCCGCCGGCTGAGGAGCACGCACGAGGGGCCGGTGGGGACACCCGTGTGTCCCCACCGGCCCCTCGTGCGTGCCCCGGGGCCTTCCGGGCGCCTTGTGCCGGCGTCTGCGGGAACGGGTGGGAGCGGTGCCCGTGGGCGGGGCCGCTCCCGGGCGCTCAGGAGCCGTAGGGTCGGCGGCCGAGCGCCGAGCGGCGCTCCTCCTCGGTCATCCCGCCCCACACCCCGTAGGGCTCGTGAGCCGCCAGCGCGTGCTCACGGCAGCGGATGATGACCGGGCAGGTCGCGCACACGGCCTTCGCACCGTCGTCACGGCGCCGGCGCGAGCTGCCCCGCTCACCCTCGGGGTGGAAGAAGACGGAGGAGTCCATGCCGGTGCACGCGCCCTCGTAACGCCACTCCCACCCCGTGCTCACAGGTCCGGGATGGAGTGACTGCTTCGGCATTCCGCGCCTCCTCCCGGCTGTCATGGCGTGACGCGGAGGCCGGGCGACCGTGCCCGCATCGTGGACTGGGCCGCATTATGCCCCGACAGTGGCGGAAGTCCAAGGGAAAGCGTTGAAACTGAGCCATTTCTCCCGGCCCGGTCCGGGCCGGGGCCCTGAGTCACGGCATGGTAACGAGTGGCACACGCCTGCCGTCCACCCTCCGGGCAACGACAGACCCGCCGCCCCGGCGGCACCCGCCCCGCCCGGGCGGGGCGTGAGGATGATGACGCGCCCCCGGGGTGCGTGCGTTGACGGCACCGACCTACCATGCGGAGGGTGAGCGACTCGATCACCAACTCCGACCTCTTCGCACCCACCGGCCTGACCTACGACGACGTCCTCCTCCTGCCGAGGCTCACCGACGTCATCCCCTCCGAGGTCGACACGACCTCCCGCCTGACCAAGAAGATCACCCTGTCCACGCCGCTGCTGTCCGCGGCCATGGACACCGTCACCGAGTCCGACATGGCCATCGCCATGGCCCGCCAGGGCGGCATCGGCATCCTCCACCGCAACCTGTCCATCGAGGACCAGGCCCAGCAGGTGCGCAGGGTCAAGCGCTCCGAGTCCGGCATGGTCTCCGACCCCGTGACCATCACCCCGGACGCCACCATCGCCCAGCTCGACGAGCTGTGCGGCCACTACAAGGTCTCCGGCCTGCCCGTCGTCGATGACGACGGCAACCTCCTGGGCATCATCACCAACCGCGACCTGCGCTTCGTGCCCGCCGAGAGCTGGGCCGAGCTGCGCGTGCGCGACTGCATGACGCCGCGCGAGCGCCTCATCACCGGCCCCACCGGCATCTCCCGCGACGACGCCAAGGCCCTGCTCGCCGAGCACCGCATCGAGAAGCTGCCCCTCATCGACGCCGAGGGCCGCCTCACCGGCCTCATCACGGTCAAGGACTTCGTCAAGACCGAGCAGTACCCCAACGCCACCAAGGACGCCGAGGGCCGCCTCGTCGTCGGCGCCGCCGTCGGCTACTGGGGCGACACCTGGGAGCGCGCCAGCGCCCTGGCCGAGGCCGGCGTCGACGTGCTCGTCGTCGACACCGCCAACGGCGGCGCCCGCCTCGCCCTCGACATGATCTCCCGGATCAAGAACGACTCCGGATTCGCCGGCATCGAGGTCATCGGCGGCAACATCGCCACCCGCGAGGGCGCCCAGGCGCTCATCGACGCCGGTGTCGACGCCGTCAAGGTCGGGGTCGGCCCCGGCTCCATCTGCACCACCCGCGTCGTCGCCGGCGTCGGCGTGCCCCAGGTCACCGCCGTCTACGAGGCCGCCCTCGCCTGCGCCCCCGCCGGCGTGCCCCTCATCGCCGACGGCGGCCTGCAGTACTCCGGCGACATCGCCAAGGCCATGGTCGCCGGTGCGGACACCGTCATGCTCGGCTCGCTGCTCGCCGGCTGCACCGAGTCCCCCGGGGACCTCGTCTTCGTCAACGGCAAGCAGTGGAAGCGCTACCGCGGCATGGGCTCCCTGGGCGCCATGAGCTCGCGCGGCCGCCGCTCCTACTCCAAGGACCGCTACTTCCAGGCGGACGTGTCCAGCGACTCCAAGATCGTCCCCGAGGGCATCGAGGGGCAGGTCCCCTTCTCCGGCTCCCTGGCCGACGTCGTCTACCAGCTCGTCGGCGGCCTGCACCAGTCGATGTTCTACGTCGGCGCCCGCACCATCGGCGAGCTCAAGGCCAACGGCCAGTTCGTGCGCATCACCGCGGCGGGCCTGAAGGAGTCCCACCCGCACGACGTGCAGATGACCGTCGAGGCCCCCAACTACTCGGGCCGCGGATGACCTCCCGGCCGGTGGGCGGCGCCGGGGCCCCGGACGGGCCGGGACGCCCGGCTGCGCCCGCCCGACCGCTTCCCGCCGGCTACCTGCGCACCGACGCCGTCACCGCGGCCCTGCTGGCGGCGCTCGGCGCCCTGATGTCCTGGCTGTCGGCCGCGGGCGGGATCATCTACTTCGACCGGGCGATGCCCTGGCAGGTGCTCGGCAGCGTGCTGCTGGCGGTGCCGCTCATCTGGCGCCGGCGGTGGCCGCTGACCACCGGGATGGTCCAGGCCCTGGCCTACGGGGTGCTCAGCCACCTCACGGGATTCGACCTCAACACCGCGCAGGTGGTGCTGTTCCTGTCCTTCTTCTCCATCGGCGCCTGGTCGGTGCAGCGGGAGCGGGCCACGCGCGTGCGCGTGCTCATCTGCGTGGGCATGGGGGCGTGGCTGGTGGCCTCCTTCGTCTACCTGTACGTCCATGCCCTGGGGACGAGTGAGGTCATCGTCGTCCGCCAGCTCCTGGCGGTCGTGGCGTACCGCCTGTTCATCAACATCGCCTTCTTCGCCGGGGCCTGGTACTTCGGCGACCGGGAGTGGGTGCGGGCCGTGGAGCACGCCGAGCTCGAGCGCGCCTACGCCGACATCCGCGGGCTGCGCGCCGAGCTCGTGGAGGCCGCCGTCGGGCAGGAGCGGCTGCGCATCGCCCGCGAGCTGCACGACGTCGTCGCCCACCACGTCACCACCATGTCCGTCCAGGCCGCGGCCGCGCGACGCCTGCTCGAGCGCGACCCCCAGGAGGCCGCCGCCCCGCTCCGGCAGATCGAGTCCGCCGCACGCCAGGCCGTCACCGAGCTGCGCGCCCTGGTGCTCACCCTGCGCAGCGACGGCCAGGAGGGGGCGCCGCCCACCGTCGACGACATCCCCCAGCTGGTGGAGCAGGCCCGCCTGGCCGGCACCCGTGCCGCCTTCGAGCAGGTCGGCGGGGCGGTGCAGGTCAGCCCCGTCATCGGGCTGGTCCTCTACCGGGTGGCGCAGGAGGGCCTGACCAACGCGGCCAAGCACGCGGGTCCCGGGGCGAGTGTGGCGGTGCGCCTGCGGGTGCGCCCCGAGCTGGTCGAGCTCGAGGTCTCCGACGACGGCTACGGCGGGCGCAGCCGCGTGCCCGGGACCGGCACGGGCCTGGTCGGCATGCGCGAGCGGGTCGTCACCGTCGGCGGCACCCTGGAGGCGGGCACCAAGCCCCGCGGCGGCTTCCGCGTGCGCGCCCGGATCCCGGTGGGCGACGCCCGGACCCCGGTGGGGGAGCCGGCATGACCCGGGTGCTGCTCGTGGACGACCAGATGCTCATCCGGGCGGGCTTCCGCACCATCCTGGAGAGCGAGCCGGGCCTGGAGGTGGTGGGGGAGGCGGCCAACGGGGCCGACGCCCTGGACCTGGCCGCACGGCTGGACCCCGACGTCATCTGCATGGACGTGCAGATGCCGGTCATGGACGGCATCGCCGCCACCCGCGAGCTCGTCGCACGCCGGTGCCGGGCCGCCGTGCTCATCCTCACCACCTTCGACCGTGACGACTTCCTCTTCGAGACCCTGGACGCCGGCGCCAGCGGCTTCCTGCTCAAGACGGCCGAGGCGGAGAAGCTCATCGAGGCCGTGCAGGTGCTGGGGCGCGGTGACGCCCTGCTCATGCCCGAGGTCACCCGCCGGGTCCTCATCCGCTACGCCGGAGCCCCACCCGTGGGCGCCGGGGCGCAGGCGGATCTGACGGAGCGGGAGGTCGACACCCTGCGGTGCCTGGCGCGCGGCCTGACGAACGCGGAGATCGCGGCCGAGCTGTACGTGAGCACCGAGACCGTCAAGACGCACGTGTCCAACATCCTGGCCAAGCTCGGCCTGCGCGACCGGGTGGCCGCCGTCATCTGGGCCTTCAGGCACGGCGTGGCCACCTGATCCCCCGCGCGGGGGAGGCGCGCTCTCACCCTGCTGCGGGAGGTGGCGGGCCGGGGCGCCCGCCTAGCCTGGGGCCATGATCAGCGTACGCAACGTGCACCGCTTCTTCGGTGAGAAGCATGTCCTCAAGGACGTCTCCTTCGACGTCCACCCCGGGATGATGACCGGCTTCGTCGGCGGCAACGGCGCCGGCAAGACCACCGCCATGCGCATCATCCTGGGCGTGCTGGCCGCTCAGCGCGGCCAGGTGCTCGTCGACGGCGAGCCCATCACCGCCGACCAGCGCGCCTCCATCGGCTACATGCCCGAGGAGCGGGGCCTGTACCCCAAGATGAAGGTCATCGACCAGCTCGTCTACCTCGCCCGGCTGCACGGGCTGGAGGCCGCGGAGGCCCGCAGCCACAGCCTGGAGCTGCTCGAGCGCCTCCAGCTCAAGGGCGAGCCGACCGACACCCTGGAGTCCCTGTCCCTGGGCAACCAGCAGCGCGTGCAGATCGCCGCGGCCCTCGTCCACCGGCCCGCCGCCCTCATCCTCGACGAGCCCTTCTCCGGGCTCGACCCCGAGTCCGTGGACGCCACCGTCCAGGTGCTGCGCGAGTACGCCGCCCAGGGCGCGCCCGTCCTGTTCTCCTCCCACCAGCTCGACGTCGTGGAGCGGCTGTGCGACCGGCTCGTCATCATCCGCGACGGCGAGATCCGGGCCGAGGGCACCCGCACCGAGCTGCTGGAGGCCTCCACCACCAACGAGTGGGAGATGGAGACCGGCGCGGACACCGGGTGGGTGGGGGACAGCGGCACCGAGGTGGTCGAGTACGACGGCGGCTACGTCCGCTTCCGGGCCGCCGACGCCGCCGGCGCCAACCGGGTCCTGGAGGACGCGCTCCGCCGCGGCACCGTCACGGTCTTCCGGCGCGTGACCCGCTCCCTTCACGAGACCTACAAGGAGATGACCAAGTGAGCACCCGACCCAGCTTCAGGACCACCGTCGCCGTCGTCGCGCGCCGCGAGATCACGGCCCGGTTCCTGTCCAAGGCCTTCATCATCTCCACGCTCATCACCGTGCTGCTCATGCTCCTGGCGGTGGTGCTGGGCCCGCGGATCGGCGACATCATCGGAGGCGGGACGGACACCGTCGCGGCGGCGCCGGGTGAGGCGGCCGTGCTGCAGCACGTGGGGGGCGTGGAGCTCATGGAGGTGGCCGACGCCGAGGCCGCCCGCCAGGCGGTCCTGGACGAGAGCGCCGACGCCGCCGTCGTGCCCGACGCCGACAGCCCCGTGGGCCTGCGCGTCCTCGCGCTCAGCGACCCGCCGAGCGCGCTCGTTCAGGGGCTGTCGGTCTCCCCGGTGGTGGAGCTGCTCGACCCCGACGCCCCGAACCCGGTGATCCGCTACCTGCTGCCGCTGGGATTCGCCCTGGTGTGGATGACCGCCGCCCTGGGCTTCGGCATGACCATCGCGCAGTCGGTGGTGGAGGAGAAGGAGACGCGCATCGTCGAGATCCTTCTGGCCTCCATCAGCTCCACGGCCCTGCTCACCGGCAAGATCCTGGGCAACTCGCTGGCCGCCCTGGCGCAGATCGTGCTCACCGCCGGGGCCGTGCTGCTGGGGCTCGCCATCAACGACGAGGTCCTGCCGGCGGGTGACCTGGTGGCGCCGGTGCTGTGGTTCGTCCCGCTGTTCATCATCGGCTTCGTCATGATCGCCTCGATGTTCGCCGCGGCCGCGGCCCTGGTCTCGCGCAACGAGGACCTTCAGAGCGTCCTGCAGCCGATGATGTGGCTCATCATGCTGCCCTACTTCGGGGTCGCCTTCGGCGGCTCGAACGAGACCTTCATGAGGGTGCTGAGCTACATCCCCTTCAGCTCACCCATCGCGCTGCCCGTGCGCATCTTCCTGGGCGGCGTGTCCTGGTGGGAGCCGGTGGTGTCCGTGGCGCTGCTGGTCGCCACCACGGCAGCCGTCATCGTCCTGGGCGCCCGCGTCTACGACCGCGGCCTGCTCCACACGGGCAAGGCGATGGCCTGGAAGGAGGCCCTGGCCAGGGCCTCCTGAGCCGACGGCCTCCCGCGCGACGGGCCGGCCGGGCCATCGGGCCCGGCCGGCCCGTCGTCACCTCCCCGCCAGGGGCCAGGAGGGGTCGGCGTCGGGGGTGCGGCCCTGGCGGGTGAGCCACTGGTTGAAGGACGTCGCCCAGGCGCGGTGGGCCTCGGCCTGAAAGCCCTGCAGGGTCGCCAGGTCCGTGCCGCCCACCTGCGGGTGCGTGCGGGCCATCGCCTCGAGGACGTCGAGCGTCGCGGCCACGTCCACCTCCGCCGTGTGCAGTGCCTGGTCCACCTCCACGCCGTAGACGGCGCACATGTCCCCCAGGCGGCGCTTGCCCTTGCGCCACCGGTCCACCGCCCGGTCCAGGACGAGCGGGTCCAGCACCGGGGCGACCTCGCCTCCCAGGCGCTGGCGCAGGGTGGCCAGGCCGTGGCGGGAGAGCTCGGCCTCCACGAGGGTGAGGTCGAAGGAGGCGTTGAAGGCGACCACAGGCGTGCCCTGGGCCATCGCCGTCGCCAGCGCCCCGGCGACCTCCTCCAGCACCTCGGCCGCAGGGCGTCCCTCCGCACGGGCGCGCTCCGTGGTGATCCCGTGCACGGCCGTGGCCGCGGCGGGGATCTCGATGCCGGGGTCCGCGAGCCAGGTGCGCACCTGCTGCTCGCGGCCGCCGTCGGGACCCAGCGGCCCCCGGGAGACGAGCGCCGTCGTCACGAGACGGTCCCGGGTCGGGCTCACGCCGGTGGTCTCCGTGTCGAAGCCCAGCAGCGGGCCGTGGACCCACGATCCGGCGGGGGAGGGGACGGGGGTGCGACGGGTGAGGTGGCTCATGGCACCGAGTGTGCCACCCGCCTCCGACACGCAACGGGGCCCGAGCCCACCGCCCGCCTGCTCTACCATCACCCCATGAGCGGTGAGATCGAGATCGGGCGCTCCAAGCGCGCCCGCCGGGCCTACTCCTTCGACGACATCGCGCTCGTGCCCGCGCGGCGCACCCGCGACACCCAGGACGTGCGCGTGGGCTGGCAGCTCGACGCCTACCACCTCGACCTGCCGGTCATGGCGGCCCCCATGGACTCCGTCATGAGCCCGCAGACCGCCGTCCTCGTCGGCCGGCTCGGCGGCGTCGGCGTGCTCGACCTCGAGGGCCTGTGGACCCGCTACGAGGACCCCTCCGAGGCCTACGCCCGCATCCGTCAGGCCGGCCCCGGGGAGGCCACCCGGGTGATGCAGGAGGTCTACCGGGCCCCGATCCGTCCCGAGCTCATCACCGCCCGCCTCACCCAGGTCCGCCAGGCCGGCGTCGTCGTCGCCGGCCGGCTCAGCCCCGCCCAGACGCAGCGGCACTGGCGCACCGTCGTCGACGCCGGCGTCGACCTCTTCGTCATCCGCGGCGCCGCCGTCTCCGCCGAGCACGTCTCCGGCACGGTCGAGCCCCTCAACCTCAAGCGCTTCATCTACGAGCTCGACGTTCCCGTCGTCGTCGGTGGTGTCACCACCTACACCGCGGCCCTGCACCTCATGCGCACCGGCGCCGCCGCCGTCCTCGTCGGCCAGGGGGGCGGCGCCTCCTCCTCGGTGCGCCAGGTCCTCGGGCTGCACATGCCCATGGCCACCGCAGTGTCCGACGTCGCCGCCGCCCGCCGCGACTTCCTCGACGAGTCCGCGGGCCGCTACGTCCACGTCATCGCCGACGGCTCGGTCGGCAACTCCGGCGACGTCGTCAAGGCCATCGCCTGCGGGGCCGACGCCGTCATGCTCGGCGCCGCCCTCGCCCGCGCCGTCGAGGCGCCCGGCGGCGGCTACCACTGGGGCGACGAGTCCCACCACGAGCGCCTGCCCCGCGGCTACCGCTCCTGGGTGGGCACGGTCGGCACTCTCGAGGAGATCCTCAACGGCCCCTCCGACCGCGCCGACGGCACCCTCAACATCGTCGGCGCCCTGCGCCGCACGCTCGCCACGACCGGCTACTCCGACGTCAAGGAGCTCCAGCGCGTCGAGGTGGTCCTGGCGCCCTACGCGGCCACGCCCAGCCGCTGAGGCGCACCGCCCCGTCCGGGCTCCCGCACAGGTACGGGGTTCCGGTAGGGTGACCACGTTCGGACCCGCCGTCCGTACCCGCCACGGCCCCGGGACCGGGTGCCGCGACCGTGGCACCAACTCTGACTCTCAAGGAGCTCTCATGGCACAGGTCACCGCCACCATCGCCTCCCGCGTCGGTCTGCACGCCCGCCCCGCCGCCACCTTCGTCAAGGCCGTCGCCGAGCAGGGCGTCCCGGTCACGATCGCCAAGGAGGGCGGCGCCCCCGTCGACGCCTCCTCCATCCTCGGCGTCATGACGCTCGGTGCCGGCTTCGGTGACGTCGTCACCCTGGCCTCCGAGGCCGAGGGCGCTCAGACCGCCCTCGACGCCCTCAAGGCCCTGCTCGAGACCGACCTCGACGCCTGAGACCACGACGGCTCAGCCACGACGGGGCACGCACCGCACGGTGCGTGCCCCGTCGCCGTCGCCGGGCCCGGATCGCGGGCGGGGCGGTGGCCCGGCCCATCCGGGTGCATGAGGCCCGAACCCCGGGACGGGCGCCGGGTCCCGACGGCGGGGACGGCCTCCCGGCAGGGCACCGGTAGTCTCGCGCCATGACGATCATCGCCGCGGCGGACGGCTCCGCCCTCGGAAACCCCGGCCCCGCGGGCTGGGCCTGGTACGTCGACGAGTCCTGCTGGGCCGCCGGCGGCTGGCCCGAGTCCACCAACAACCGGGGCGAGCTCACCGCCGTCCTCGAGCTGCTGCGCGCCACCGCGCACACGGGCCAGGACCTGCTCATCCAGGCCGACTCCCAGTACGTCATCAACTCCCTCACCAAGTGGATGCCGGGCTGGAAGAGGCGTGGTTGGCGCAAGGCCGACGGCAAGCCGGTCCTCAACGACGACCTCATGAGGGCCCTCGACGCCGCCCTCGACGGGCGCACGGTGCGCTTCGAGTGGGTCAAGGGCCACGCCGGGCACCCGGCCAACGAGCGGGCCGACGACTGCGCCCGCGCCGCCGCCACCGCCTACCAGCGCGGCACGGCGGTGCCCTCGGGACCGGGGTGGACGCGCGGGGGAGCAGCCCCGGCCGTGCAGCCGGGACGCGGGTCCGAGCCGGCCGACGGCGAGGTCTCCCCGGCCCCGGACGCCCGGGCCGC
>NZ_JACJVC010000028.1 GCF_023369555.1 Actinomyces sp. AC-20-1
ACCCGGGCCGCCGCCGACGAGGGCGCCCCCGCCTGATGCGCCCCAGCCCCCTGCTCGACCTGCCCGGCGCCCAGCCGGGGCCCGACGGCGACCTCGACGCCCGCGTGCCCGCCCACCACGGCAGCCCCCTGCGCGAGCAGGCGCTCCTGGCCGAGGGCGCCGCCGTGACCGCGCTGGCCCGCGACGTCGTCACCGTCACCGGCCCCGACCGCCTCACCTGGATCACCACCCTGGGCTCCCAGGACCTCAGGGCCCTGACGCCCGGCGACGGCGGGGCCGAGACCCTGCTGCTCGACGCCCAGGGCCGCATCACCCACGCGCTGGCCGCCCTCGACGACGGCCAGGTCCTCTGGCTCGTCACCGAGGCCGGCCGCGGCCCCGCGCTCGCCGGCTTCCTGGACTCGATGCGCTTCATGCTGCGCGTCGAGGTCGCCCCGCGCGAGGACGTCCACGCCCTGGGTGCCATGGGCGAGGGGCTGGACCGCCTGGCCGGGGCGGCCCGCGACCAGGGGGCCCTGCTGGGCCGCTGGCGGGACCCGTGGCCGGGCGTCGTCGACGGTGGCACCGCCTACGACGTCGGCCTGGGCTCGCCTCAGCGCCCCTTCCGCCACCCCGGCGAGGGGTACACGGCGGGCCTCGTGCTCGTCGGTGAGGAGCAGGCGGGCGCCGTGGTCGGCGCCAGTGGGCTGCGCCCGGCCGGCTCACTGGCCTGGGAGGCGCTGCGCGTGGAGGCCGGACGCCCCCGGTGGGGGCGCGAGGCGGACGAGCGCGCGATCCCCCACGAGCTCGACTGGCTGCGCACTGCCGTGCACCTGACGAAGGGCTGCTACCCGGGCCAGGAGACCATCGCCCGCACCCTCAACCTCGGGCGCCCGCCACGGCGACTGACCATCCTCCAGCTCGACGGCCTCAGCGGGCGCGCCCCCCTGCCGGGAGCGGCCGTGCGGATGGGCGAGCGGCAGGTCGGGACCGTCACGAGCGTCGTGCGCCACCACGAGGCCGGTCCCATGGCCCTGGCGCTGCTGCGCCGCGCCACCCCCCTGACCCAGCCTCTCACCGTCGACGTCACCGAGGACGTGGAGGGGGCCGACGGCGAGGCCCAGGTGGTCGCGTGCCTGGACGCCCTGCAGGAGCCGCTGGTGAGCCCCGAGGGCAAGGCGGGGGCCAGCCCCGCCGAGCGCCCGGGGGCCGGGCTGCGCACGTCGCTCCTTCACCAGGGACCCGCGGGACGATAAGGTCAGTGGCGTGTCTCCTCTCGCAGTCGTCGCCGTCATCGTCGCCCGGTCCGTGCGCTGGATCTGGTTCGGCGTCCAGGTCGCGGCGGGCCTCATGGGGCTGTGGGCGCTGGTGGACTGCCTCACGCGCGACCCGCAGCACTTCCTGGCGGCGGGCAAGCGCACGAAGGGCTTCTGGATCGGCGTGAACGCGGCGGGCCTCGCCGTCGTCATCATCATGGGCGCCGCTTCGATGCTGGGCCTGCTGGGCGTGGTGGCCAACGCCGTCTACCTGGCGGACGTGCGACCGGCCCTGGACCTCTACAAGCCGGTGAGGGTGCGCTCCCAGCTGCGCCGCCCCGGTGAGGACCCCCGCCCCGGGGGCACGGGCCCGGGCTGGCGCCGCTGATGCGGGCCGTCCTGCAGCGGGTCGCCCGCGCCGCGGTGAGCGTGGACGAGGGTGACGGGCCCGTCGTCGTCGGCGAGGTCACCCGGCCGGGGCTGCTGGCCCTCGTGGGCGCCACGCACGACGACGGCCCCGAGCAGGTGGCGACCATCGCCCGCAAGATCGCCGAGCTGCGTCTCTTCGACGGCCCGGCCTCCGACGGCGAGCGCGGCGGCGAGGTCTCGGCGAGCGACCTGGGTGCGCCCGTGCTGGTCGTCTCCCAGTTCACGCTGTACGCGGACGTGCGCAGGGGCAGGCGCCCGTCGTGGAACCAGGCGGCCCCGGGGCCGGTGGCCGAGCCGCTGGTGGAGGCGGTCGCCCAGGCGCTGCGGTCACGCGGCCTGGAGGTGGCGACCGGACGCTTCGGCGCCCACATGCGCATCGACATGGTGGCGGACGGGCCGGTGACGGTCCTCGTGGAGGCCTGAGCCCCCGGACCCGCTCACGGGCAGACCGCCGTCGGACCCCGCCTTGAGCCGACTCTGCTCAACCTTGCTCACGCCCACTGCGAACAGCGGCATGGGTGCCCCCGCCCCGCAGTTAGCCTTACCAGCACGTGCCCGCGCCCTGTCACCCCACGGGGTCTCGAGCCCGCCCCGAGACCCGGCGGGTGACCGCCGGCGCACCGACCGACCGCACGTGCCGAGGAGAAGAACCGCGATGTTCGAACGCTTTACCGACCGCGCCCGCCGCGTCGTCGTCCTGGCCCAGGACGAGGCGCGCGCGCTCAACCACAACTACATCGGCACGGAGCACCTCCTTCTCGGCCTCATCCACGAGGGCGAGGGGGTCGCCGCCAAGGCCCTGGAGTCGATGGACATCTCCCTGGACGCCGTGCGCAGCCAGGTCGTCGAGATCATCGGTGAGGGCCAGGCCGCCCCCACCGGCCACATCCCCTTCACCCCGCGCGCCAAGAAGGTCCTCGAGCTCAGCCTGCGCGAGGCCCTCCAGCTCGGCCACAACTACATCGGCACCGAGCACATCCTCCTCGGCCTGCTGCGCGAGGGCGAGGGCGTCGCCGCCCAGGTGCTCACCAAGCTCGGCGCCGACCTGTCCGCCGTGCGCCAGACCGTCATGCAGATGCTCTCCGGCTACGAGGCCAAGGAGACCGTCACCGCCGGCGGCTCCAACAGCGACAACAAGCAGACCGGCTCGGCCATCCTCGACCAGTTTGGGCGCAACCTCACCGCCGCCGCCCGCGAGGGCAAGCTCGACCCGGTCATCGGGCGCCACAAGGAGATGGAGCGCGTCATGCAGATCCTCTCCCGCCGCACCAAGAACAACCCCGTCCTCATCGGGGAGCCCGGCGTCGGCAAGACCGCCGTCGTCGAGGGCCTGAGCCAGGCCATCGTCCACCGCGACGTGCCCGAGACCCTGCGCGACAAGCAGCTCTACTCCCTCGACATGGGCTCGCTCGTGGCCGGCTCGCGCTACCGCGGCGACTTCGAGGAGCGCCTGAAGAAGGTCCTCAAGGAGGTGCGCACCCGCGGCGACATCATCCTGTTCATCGACGAGATCCACACCCTCGTGGGCGCCGGCGCCGCCGAGGGCGCGGTGGACGCCGCCAGCATCCTCAAGCCCATGCTCGCGCGCGGCGAGCTGCAGACCATCGGCGCCACCACCCTGGAGGAGTACCGCAAGATCGAGAAGGACGCTGCCCTGGAGCGCCGCTTCCAGCCGGTGACCGTGGACCAGCCCTCCGTCGAGGAGACCATCGGCATCCTCAACGGCCTGCGTGACCGCTACGAGGCCTTCCACCGCGTCGTCATCACCGACGACGCCATCGAGGCCGCCGCCAAGCTCGCCGACCGCTACGTCAACGACCGCTTCCTGCCGGACAAGGCCATCGACCTCATCGACGAGGCGGGCGCGCGCCTGCGCATCCGCCGCATGACGGCCCCGCCCGAGCTGCGCGAGATCGACGACCGCATCGCCGAGGTCAAGCGCGAGAAGGAGGCCGCCATCGACGACCAGGACTTCGAGCGCGCCGCCGCCCTGCGCGACGACGAGCACCGCCTGGTCGAGCAGCGCCGCTCCAAGGAGGAGGCGTGGCGCTCGGGTGACGCCGAGTCCGTCGCCGAGGTCAACGAGGAGCTCGTGGCCGAGGTGCTGGCGATGTCCACCGGCATCCCGGTGGTCAAGCTGACGGCCGCGGAGTCCGCCAAGCTCATGAACATGGAGGCCGAGCTCCACAAGCGGGTCATCGGCCAGGACAAGGCGATCGAGGCGCTGTCGAAGTCGATCCGCCGCACCCGCGCGGGCCTGAAGGACCCCAAGCGCCCCGGTGGCTCCTTCATCTTCGCCGGCCCCACCGGCGTCGGCAAGACCGAGTTGGCCAAGGCCCTGGCCGAGTTCCTGTTCGACGACGAGAGCGCGCTCATCCAGCTCGACATGTCCGAGTTCGCCGAGAAGCACACGGTCTCGCGCCTGTTCGGGGCGCCTCCGGGCTACGTGGGCTACGACGAGGGCGGCCAGCTGACGGAGAAGGTGCGCCGCCGGCCCTTCAGCGTGGTGCTCTTCGACGAGGTCGAGAAGGCCCACCCGGACATCTTCAACTCGCTGCTGCAGATCCTGGAGGACGGGCACCTGTCCGACGCCCAGGGCCGCGTCGTGGACTTCAAGAACACCGTCATCATCATGACGACGAACCTGGGCTCGAAGGACATCGGCAAGGCCGTGGCGACGGGCTTCCAGTCCACCGTGGGCGGCACGATGGACTACGAGGAGATGAAGGCGCACGTCAACCGTGAGCTCAAGTCCCAGTTCCGTCCCGAGTTCCTCAACCGCGTGGACGACCTCATCGTCTTCCCGCAGCTGTCCAAGCAGGAGGTGCGCGAGATCGTCGACCTCATGATCGCCCGCCTGGACAAGCGCCTGGTGGAGCAGGAGATGACCATCGAGCTCACCGACGCCGCCAAGGAGCTGCTGGCGGAGCGCGGTTTCGACCCGGTGCTGGGCGCGCGCCCGCTGCGCCGCGCGATCCAGCGCGACATCGAGGACGCCCTGAGCGAGAAGATCCTCTTCGGGGAGATCGAGCGCGGCCAGCGCATCGTCGTGGACGCCCAGGGCGAGGGCCTGCTGGGGGAGTTCACCTTCCGCGGCGAGCCCTGGGACCCGAAGGTCGGCTCCGACCCCCTGTCCGCGGGCAGCACGGGCGAGGAGGCCGAGCAGGCCGTGGTGGAGTCCTTCGTCCAGGCGGCGCCCGCCGGGGACTGAGTCGCTGCTGTCACGCATCCCTAGTCAGAGAATCTGGCCGCTGAGAGGATCCTTGGGATTCCGCGGTTTTCCGCGGGCTCTCACGGACTGTGGCGGGCTCTGACCAGGGATGCGTGACAGACGGGCGCCGCCCACCGCTGCCGCGGGGCTAGACCAACAGGTCCGGTGGCATTTGACCATAACGCGCCGGCGTCGTGATCCCCTTGTCCAGCAGTGGGTTGCCCTCAAGAAGTGGGTCCACATGTCTGGTGAGCCACGTGTCGGCGATGTCGTTCTTTGTCGCGATGTCGTCGAGGGCCACAAGAATCTTGTAGACCGAGTGGTCGTGGAACTGACGGTGGTGGCGCTTCGCCTGTCTGGTGATGTTTGGCAACAGACCGGGGACGTCGAGGACGGAGTGGTTCCACAGCTTGGCGCAGTGCGCGACACGGTTGCGCAGGTAGACGAACGACCTCACCTGGCTCGGCAGGGTCTTGGGGGAGACCTGGAGGGAACCGGCTACATCTGCCAGGACGCCGGACTGGCCCGAGGCCTCGATGAGTCGCGACAGGCTTCCGAAGGAGAACGCCTCCACTGCTACCCAGATCGGCATCCTGGCGTAGGCGTCTGCCGCGTAGCGGCCTCCCACCTTGATCTCTTGCCGATAACGGGTAACGAAGGCCTCCTTGCTGCGGTCGAGATCTGACAGCGCGTGCTCCTCGACCCGCATCGCCTGCGGACTGCCTGGTTGGGTGAGTCCCTCGCCTCTGGCGAAGCTGCCCTCGACGCCGGTCCTCTTGGCGTAGTGGTGGGCGAAACGTGTGCGGAGAAGGATCTCGATGGGGTGCAGTACCTCGTCCAGCACTATGACGAGAGCCTGCTCGTCGTCATAGAGGCGTTGAATCGTGGCGAGAAGCCTGGGATGAAACGGTCGTCTCCGTGCGCGGGGTCGACCTGCCAGTACCTGAAGTAGCCGGAGAGTCGGTAGTAGCTGACCCGGGAGAGAAAAGCAGCGGCAGAGGCTTCGTCGTCGACTTGCAACCCACGTCTGGCAAGCAGGCGAACCTGTTCCGTGTGATCCAGCCAGGGCTTGGTCACCAGTATGCCCCTCGATAACGAAAGGCCCCGGCCATTTGTGCGTTGCTCCAAAGAACTAGAGGCCCGGCCGGGGATCTATCGAGGCTGGCACTACGGGAGTAACCATGGCAGGTCAACATCGCGACGTGCGGGTTGTCGGCGCGAGCATGTGGCTCATGTCGCGACGCCCACCGCTGCCGCGGGGCGAGCCATGTGGTTTGCAACGTTGCGGACACTCGCCCGATGCCTCAGCATGGGGCCATGGGTAACCCCGCAGCGAGGCCCAGGCAGCGCCGCCCCTCCATCAAGACCGTCGCTGCCCTGGCAGGCGTGTCGTGGTCAACCGTCTCCAACGTCATCAACAACCACCCGAGCGTGCGCCCTGAGACGCGCGCCCGGGTGGAGGAGGCCATCGACGCCCTCGGGTACCGGCCCAACAACGCGGGGCGCAGCCTGCGCAAGGGCACGACGGGCACGGTCCTCCTCACGGTCTCCGACCTCACCCGGCCCGTCCAGGCCGAGACCGTGCAGGCCCTTGTCACGGAGTGCCGCAACCGCGGCCTGAGCGCCGTCATCGAGACGCTGACCGGGACCAGCGAGGCGGAGTGGCACCTGCTCGCGCAGCGTCATGCCGCGAACTCCGACGGGATCATCCATGTGCGTCCCGTGCGCGTGCCGCCTCGCTCGCTGAGCACCGGCGTGCCGGCGGTCGTCGTCGACCCGGTTGAGGAGCCCTCGACCGGTCTCGTGGTCGCGTGCGACGCAGGAGCGCAGATGAAGCGGCTCGTCGCCGCGCTGCTGGAGGAAGGGCCTCGGCGCCTGAGCCTCGTGGCCGAGGGGGGCCGGACGGCCTCCGCCGACGTCGGACGGTTCGTCGAGGCTCTCGACGAGGCGGGCCAGCCCGCGGGCGCGGGCTCCGTCCTTCTCGCCCACGAGGACTCCTGGGCCGCCGGCGAGGCCCTGGCCCGGGGCGACAGCGCGCCGCGCGCCGGGCAGTCGGTCGTGTGCGCGTCCGAGGAGCTCGCCCTGGGGTTGCTCGCCGGTCTCAGGGAGACCGGGACGCAGGATGTCCGGGTCGCGGCCCTGTCGGTGTCCCGCTGCACGCTCGAGCGCGAGCCCGGGCTCACCGCCACATGGGTCGACGCCGGTGCGGTCGCCTGCGCGGCCCTCGACCTCGTGCTGGTGGACCCGACGGAGCACCGCCGTCGGCCTCCCTTCGACGTGCGCCGCGGAGCTCAGGCCGTCTGATCAGGTTCTCGACAATGGCCCTTGACGCATCCCGCGGGCTCTCCTATCTTCATTTTGCAACGTTCCAAAACGTCGTGAACCCCTCCCTTCAGGGGCACTTGTTCTCAAAGGAGAGACCTCGTGATGAATCGCAGGCAGTTCAACGCCCTTCTCGCCACAAGTGTCGCGACCGTCGGCCTCGCCGCCTGCGGTCGTGGCAGCAGCTCGGACTCGAACACGATCGAGATGTGGATGCCGCCGAACTCGGCGACCGACGTCTCCGACAAGGAGGGCTGGGACGCGATCCTCGAGCCCTTCGAGAAGGAGCACGGTGTCACCGTCAACGTCACCATCGTCCCCTGGGAGTCCTACGAGGAGAAGTACCTCACCGGCATCTCCTCCGGCCAGGGGCCCGACGTCGGCTACATGTACCTCGAGATGATCGGCGACTACATCGCCCGAGACCAGCTGGTCCCCTTCGACGACCACCTCACCGAGGAGGAGAGGGCCAACTTCATCTACCTCGACCAGGGCAGGTTCAACGGCAAGCAGTACGCCATGCCACTGGTGGTCGGCGCGGCCCGCGTCCTCTTCTACAACCAGGACATCCTCGACCGCGCCGGCGTCACCGAGCTCCCCACCGACTGGGACTCCTTCCGCTCGGCCTGCGAGAAGGTCAAGGCCGCGGGCGACATCCCCTACGTCTCCCCCTGGGGTGCCCCCAACCGAGGCATGATGAACGGGGCCTTCTTCCCCTTCCTCTGGCAGAACGGCGGAGCGCTCTTCACCGAGGACGGCAGCGCCACCGCCTTCAGCTCCCCCGAGGCGGTCGAGGCCATGGAGTTCATCCACGGGCTCCTCGAGGACGGACTCATGCCGGACTCCACCACCGGCATGACCTTCGAGCAGGCGAACGACCTCTTCCGCCAGGGCAAGGTCGCCTTCTGCATCTCGGACACCGGACAGAGGGGCGCCCTCGCCGCCGACGGCGTCCCCATCGGATTCATCGCCTCGCTCACGAGGAAGCAGGCCAAGACCTTCGTCGCCGCCGACGCCATGGTCATCCTCAAGGGCGCCGCCGACGTCGACCTGTGCGCCAAGCTCGTGAAGTTCATCGAGGCCGGACCGCAGATGAGCCAGTTCCACGAGTGGGCCCTGTTCCCGCCCATCGGCCGTGACGAGGAGTACTCGGGCTCTCCCGAGTTCGAGGACCTGTACACGAACCAGACGGAGATCTTCCAGTCCCTGCCCGCCGTGCGCAACTCGACCGCCGTCTACAACGAGCTCTACAAGAACCTCCAGCTCGTCATGCTCGGCCAGAAGTCCGCCGCGGACGCCCTGGCCGACGCGGCCACCGCCGGCGACGCCGCCCTCGCCGCAGGCTGACCGGCCACCGAGGCGGTCCCGGCCCGCAGCCGGGCAGGGACCGCCTCGCCCGCTCCTGACAAGGACAAGCAATGACTGCCGTCACACCGCACCCCGTCACGCGCACGCGACGCCCCTCCTACTCGGGCCTGCTCTACGTGCTCCCGAGCCTGGTGATCCTCCTGCTCGTCATGATCGTGCCGATCGTGATGTCCGCGTACTTCTCCCTGTCCCGGTACTCCGTCCTCGACTCGCCGCAGCTGACCGGCATGGAGAACTACGAGCGACTCGTCTCCGACGCGACCTTCCGGCGCTCGATCGTCGTCACCGCCGTCTACACGCTCATCGCGGTCCCGCTCCAGACGATCCTGTCCCTGGCGATCGCCAGCGCGGTCGCGCGCACCTTCAAGGGCCGGTTCGGCAGGATCATCCGCTCGACGCTCTTCATCCCCGTGATGTCCTCCATGGTGCTCGTCGGTGCGGTCTGGCGCGTCTTCCTCGGCGGCGACGACGGCCTCGTCAACCAGCTGCTGGCCCTGGTGGGAGTGTCGCCGGTCTCGTGGCTGGGACGCCCCTGGCTCGCCCTACTCATGGTCGCCCTCGTCACCGTGTGGAAGAACGTCGGCTACTTCCTCGTCATCTACTACGCCGGGATCATGGAGATCCCGGGCGACCTGTACGAGGCGGCCGCCCTTGACGGCGCGAGCGCCTCGCAGCAGTTCCGCCACATCACCGTCCCGAGCCTGCGGCCGGTGACCCTGCTGGTCGTCATCCTGGGCACGATCTGGTCCTTCCAGGTCTTCGACCTGGTCTACTCACTGACCGGAGGAGGACCCGGGGGCGCGACGTCGACCCTCGTCATGGCCATCTACCAGGCGGGCTTCAAGAACTACCAGTTCGGCTACGCCTCCGCGATGGCCATGGTGCTGTTCCTCATCATCCTCGTCGTCTCCATCATCCAGCGCCGCGTCCTGGGAAAGGAGGACTGACCGTGACCACCCTCGCCAGGACCTGGAAAGGCGTCCAGGCCCTCGTCCTCACCGCCTTCGTCGTCACCGCCATCCTGCCCTTCGTCCTCATGGTCATCACGGCCCTGCAGCCGACGGACCGGTTGTCGTGGACCATCGACCTCTCGCAGGTCAGCCTCCACAACTTCGTCATCCTCTTCGAGACCTACGGCTTCGGGCGCGCCGTGCTCAACTCCGCGGTCGTCGTCACGCTGTCCTGCCTCATCAACGTCGTCGTGTGCTCGATGGCCGCCTTCGCCTTCGCCAAGAAGCCCTTCCCCGGGTCGGGCCTGCTCTTCTGGGTCTACCTCGCCACCATGATGGTGCCCGGCCAGATCACCCTCATCCCGCTGTTCATCATCATGAGGGACCTCGGCCTGCTCAACACCTACATCTCCCTGTCCCTGCCGGTCATCAACGCCTTCGGCGTCTTCCTCATCTACCAGTTCATGGGTGGCATCCCCGACGAGCTCATCGAGGCGGCCCGCATCGACGGCGCGAGCGACCTCAGGATCTTCCTGTCCATCGTCGTGCCCCTCATCCGCCCCGTGCTGGTCGCGCTGACCGTCTTCACCTTCCTGACGGTCTGGAACGACTTCCTGTGGCCCCTCGTGTCGATCTCCGACCAGGAGATGAACACCGTGACCGTCGCGGTGTCCAACCTCCAGGGCGCCTTCGCCAAGCGCTACGGCCTGGTCATGGCCGGCGCCACGATCTCCTTCATCGTCCCGCTGACGGTCTACCTCGTGCTGCAGCGTCAGTTCGTTGAGGGCGTCGCCGCCACCGGGCTCAAGGGCTGAGCCCCACCACCCCTTCGACGAGAGGAACCCTCATGCCCGCTCCCTCCTGGGACTTCCTTCTGTGCGACAGCCTCGAGAAGGTCTTCACCGACACGCGTCCCCGTCCTCTGGACCCCGCTGTCGGCTTGTCGGTCTTCCTCGGGGAGGGCGCCGGCTTCCAGGTCGCCTTCGATGTGCCGTGTGACAGTGACAGCGAGCTCGTCATCAGTGTCGACGACGCCTCCGCGCCCTTCACGAGCCTGTGCGCTGTCGAGTGCGTACCGTGCCAGGCCGTCGACCAGAAGACGGACGAGCACTACCTGCGCACGGCGTCGGGGCGCTACCCCGACCTCCTGCGACCGCTCGCCGACGGGCGCGTGCCCACCGCCGAGCCCGGCTGGCACGCCGTGTGGGTCGAGGTCGAGGTCGGCTCGATCTGCGACGCCGGCCCCCGTCCTGTCACCGTGACGGCGCGGCTCGACGGCGATGTCGTCCTTGAGCAGACCGTGCTCGTCAACGTCCTTCCGCGCACGCTGCCGCCCCTGGGCGTGGAGCACACCGAGTGGTTCCACTGCGACGCGCTGGCGGACCGTTACGAGGTGCCCGTCTTCAGCGAGGCCCACTGGAGGCTCATCGACGCCTTCATCGCCTGCGCGGCCCGGATGGACGTGACGATGATCCTGACCCCGACGTGGACACCCCCGCTGGACACCGCCGTCGGCTCCTACCGCACGCCCGTCCAGCTCATCGACGTCCGTGTGGACGACGGCGTCTACTCCTTCGAGTTCTCACGGCTGCGACGGTGGATGGATGTCTGCCGCCGCCACGGTGTCCGCAGCCTCGAGATCCCCCACCTCTTCACCCAGTGGGGCGCCAGGGCGACCCCCGCCGTCTACGCGACGGTCGACGGGCAGGCCCGTCGGGTCTTCGGTTGGGACGTCGCCGCCGACGACCCCCGCTACCGCGAGTTCCTCGAGGCGCTCATGCCCCAGCTCCTCGCCGTCCTCAGCGACGAGTGGGGGCTGGATCGCGTGTGCTTCCACGTCTCCGACGAGCCCCACGGCGAGGAGCAGCGCAACTCCTACCGTCTCGCCCGTGACGTCGTCGCCCCGTTGCTCAGGGGGCTGAGGATGGTTGACGCCCTGTCCGACCTCGAGCTGCACACGCAGGGCCTGGTCCAGGTGCCGGTGGCGGCCAACGACGCCATCGCCGCGTTCCTCGAGGCCGGGGTCGAGCCCCTGTGGACGTACTACTGCATGGCGCAGCAGCTCGAGGTGGCGAACCGCTTCGTCGCGCTGCCCTCCGTGCGCAACCGGGTCCTGGCGCCGCAGATGTACAAGAGCGGCGTCCGCGGGTTCCTGCACTGGGGCTTCAACTTCTACTACTCGGAGCTCTCCGCGCGCCTGGTCGACCCGTTCCGGGACACGACCGCAGGAGGCGCCTTCCCCTCGGGCGACGCCTTCATCGTCTACCCGGGCGACGACGGCAGGCCCCTGGAGTCGATCCGCTACCGCGTCATGAGGTCGGCGATGGCGGACCTCAGGGCGATGGAGCTGCTCGAGTCCCTCAGGGGGCGCCGTGCGGTCCTCGACGTCATCGACCTTGACGGGACCTTGGCCTTCGACCGGTTCTCCTACGACGCGACCGCGTACCTCGCCATGCGCGAGCGCCTCAACGCGGCCATCATGCGAGCCTGAAGGGGACGGGCTCCGTGCGGTTTCCCCCTGCTCCCAGCCTCACCTCCTCGGTTTGCGCTCGAACGTGCGGCAAAACCCCAGGGAGTTCGCGCGCAGACCGAGGAGGTGGGCGGGGCACCGGCGTCGGATGAGCAGGTCGCGCGGTGTGCTGCTGCGGAAGCGCCGTCGGAGTGCGCGCTCAAGGACAACCTGCGTGTGGGAGGACAACCTGCGTGTGGGAGGACAACCTGCGTGTGGGAGGACAACCTGCGCGCCCCAAGGACAACCCAGATGCTGCCATTTGGTTGTCCAACGAGCGGCAGGTTGTCCATTGGGCGGTGCGTTGTCCAACGAGCAACAAGTTGTCCAACGAGCGGCACGTGGTTCCGCTTCGGTCTCCCATAAGCAGTCTGCATTGACCGGGTGCCAACCGCCCCGAGTTTCCACCATGGGACCTCAGTCACATAGGGTGCCTACCTGGACAGGGCCCGTGCCCTGCGCCACAGCACAGACGACGCAAGAACAACGGGAAGGGGCAACGATGCCCACGTACGTGTACCGCTTCAGCGAGGGTGACAAGGACCAGAAGGACCTCCTGGGTGGCAAGGGTGCCAACCTCGCCGAGATGACCCGCCTCGGCCTGCCCGTGCCCCCCGGCTTCACCATCACCACGGACGCCTGCCGCGCCTACCTCAAGGACGGCCAGGCCCCCGACGAGCTCGCCGTCGAGGTCACCACCGCCCTGCGCCAGGTCGAGGAGGAGCTGGGCCGCGAGCTCGGGGCCGCCCACGACCCCCTGCTCGTCTCCGTCCGCTCCGGCGCCAAGTTCTCCATGCCCGGCATGATGGAGACCGTCCTCAACATCGGCCTCAACGACACCTCCGTCGCTGGCCTGGCCGAGGCCTCCGGCGACCCCCGCTTCGCCTGGGACTCCTACCGCCGCCTCATCCAGATGTTCGGCAAGACCGTCCTCGACGTCGACGGCGACCACTTCTCCCGCGCCCTCGACGCCAAGAAGGCCGAGCGCGGCGTCAGCCTCGACTACGAGCTCGACGTCGACGCCCTCACCGAGCTGGTCGAGCAGTACAAGGCTATCGTCCTCGAGCACGCCGGCATCGACTTCCCCCAGGACCCGCGCACCCAGCTCGACATGGCCATCGAGGCCGTCTTCCGCTCCTGGAACACCGAGCGCGCCCACATCTACCGCCGCCGCGAGAAGATCCCCCACGACCTGGGCACCGCCGTCAACGTCTGCACCATGGTCTTCGGCAACATGGGGGAGACCTCCGGCACCGGCGTCTGCTTCACCCGCGACCCCTCCACCGGCCGCAGCGGCGTCTACGGCGACTACCTCGTCAACGCCCAGGGCGAGGACGTTGTCGCCGGCATCCGCAACACACTGTCCCTGGCGGACCTCGAGCGCCTGGACAAGAACAGCTACGACGACCTGCGCTCGGCCATGCGCAAGCTCGAGACCCACTACCGCGACCTGTGCGACATCGAGTTCACCATCGAGCGCGGCAAGCTCTGGCTCCTGCAGACGCGCGTCGGCAAGCGCACGGCCGCCGCCGCCTTCCGCGTCGCCACCCAGCTTGTGGACGAGCGCCTCATCACCATGGACGAGGCCCTGACCCGGGTCACCGGCGACCAGCTCACCCAGCTGATGTTCCCCCAGTTCGACGCCGGCCACTCCGTCGGCTCCCGCGACCTGCTCACCCGGGCCATGCCCGCCTCGCCCGGCGCCGCCGTCGGCTACATCGCCTTCAACAACGCCGAGGCCGTCGCCCGTGCCGAGGCCGGCGAGTCCGTCGTCCTCGTGCGCCGCGAGACCAACCCCGACGACCTGCCCGGCATGGTCGCCGCCGTCGGCGTCCTCACCGCTCGTGGCGGCAAGACCTCCCACGCCGCCGTCGTCGCCCGCGGTATGGGCAAGACCTGCGTCGTCGGCGCCGACGAGCTCGACGTCGACGCCGAGGCCGGCACCCTGCGCGTGCACGGCCGCGAGGACCTGGTCCTCACCTCCTCCGACGTCATCGCCATCGACGGCCAGAGCGGCGAGGTCTTCCTCGGCGACGTCCCCGTCACCGACTCCCCGGTCATGACCTACCTGCGTCGCGGCCTGACCGAGGCCCTGGACACCGCCGGGGACGTCGACACCCGCGAGCTCGTCACCAGCGTGGACCGTCTCATGCGCCACGCCGACAAGGTCCGTCGCCTCGAGGTCCGGGCCAACGCCGACACCCCCGACGACGCCCGTCACGCCATCCACCGCGGGGCCGAGGGCGTGGGCCTGTGCCGCACTGAGCACATGTTCCTCGGTGAGCGCAAGCAGTTCGTCCAGAACCTCATCCTGGCCTCCTCCGACGCCGAGCGCGAGGCCGCCCTCGACGCCCTGCTGCCCCTGCAGAAGGGCGACTTCGTCCAGATGTTCGAGACGATGAACGGCAAGCCGATGACGGTGCGCCTCATCGACCCGCCGCTGCACGAGTTCCTGCCGGACCTCACCGAGCTGAGCGTCAAGGTCGCCGTCGACCGCGCCACCGGTGGCGCCGACCCCGAGGACGAGAGGCTGCTCGCGGTCGTGCGCCGCAACCACGAGGCCAACCCCATGCTCGGTCTGCGCGGCGTGCGCCTGCTGCTGAGCATGCCGGGCCTGATCGAGCTGCAGGTGCGGGCCATCGCCGAGGCCGCCGTCGAGCGCCTCAGGGCCGGTGGCGACCCGCACCCGGAGATCATGATCCCGCTGGTCGGCTCCGTGCGTGAGCTGCAGATCGCCCGCGAGCGTGCCGAGGCCGTCCTGCGCGAGGTGGGCGAGCAGTCCGGCTACGCGCTCGACTTCCCCATCGGCTGCATGATCGAGCTGCCGCGCGCCGCCGTCTCGGCGGACACCATCGCGGAGGAGGCCGACTTCTTCTCCTTCGGCACCAATGACCTCACCCAGACGACGTGGGGCTTCTCGCGCGACGACGTCGAGGGCACCTTCTTCAAGACCTACCTCGACGAGGGCGTCTTCGGCGTCTCCCCCTTCGAGACGATCGACGAGCGCGGTGTGGGCCGGATGGTGGAGATCGGCGCCGAGCGCGGCCGCGCCACCAAGCCCTCCCTCAAGCTCGGCGTCTGCGGCGAGCACGGGGGCGACCCGGAGTCCATCGACTTCTTCCACCGGGTGGGCCTGACCTACGTCTCCTGCTCCCCGTTCCGCGTGCCCGTCGCGCGGCTCGAGGCGGGGCGCGCGGCCGTCGCCTTCCCGGAGGCCGACGGCGTCGCCTGAGCCCGGCCGACGGCGTCGGGCCCGGTGCCGTCGGGCAGGTCCGACGGCGACCGCCTGGCCGGTTGCACCACCCGCCCCCGGGACCCGCGTCCCCGGGGGCGGGTGTGTCCTGCGCCACCAAGGCTCCTGTCAGGTGCGCATGAGAGTATGCCGCCCTGGGGTCCGCCGACCGGCGGGGACCGCGCGCGGAAGGACGAGGTGGGTATGGCGCTCTTCGAGCTCAAGGACGGTCGGCTGGGCACCGTGGGACCGGGACGCCCCGCAGGAGCCGAGACCCGCGTCCAGGTGCTCGCGGCCGTGCGCGCCCAGCTGGGGCAGGTCCTGCACCGCCCGCTCATGCCGGTGGCCTGGATGAGTGTCGAGGGCGGGCAGTCGCTCACCGCCCTGGACGCCGCCGGGCAGGTGGTCACCGTCGAGGTCCTCACCGCCCTGGACGCCGCCGGGCTCGTCGCCGCGCTCAGCCGCCAGGCCGGCACCGCCGCCATGAGCCGCCGCTCCCTCGCCGCCGTCTACCCCGGGGGCGCGACGGCCTTCGGCGAGGACTGGGACGAGTTCCGTCAGGCCATGCCGACGCACGTCGAGCCCGGTCCCCGGCTCGTCGTCCTCACCGCGGACCTGGCGACGGACGCGCGCGTGCTCGCCACCTTCCTGGGGAGCTCCGTGGAGGTGCACGTCGTGGACGCGCGGGTGGTCGAGGGCGCCGGGGAGCGCTCCGTCCTGGTCTCCGTGGACCTGGTGGAGGCGGACCCGCTGGCCGCCTCGGCGGCGGCTCCCTCCTCGCGCGCCCGCAGCCACGGCGTGGCACGGGCCCCGCGCGACGGGACGCGCGACGCGGCGGCTCCGGCTGCCCCGGCTCAGGGCGCCGCTCCGGCCGGGGCTGTGCCGGCC
>NZ_JACJVC010000029.1 GCF_023369555.1 Actinomyces sp. AC-20-1
GTGCTGGCCGCCGGGTGGGAGCGGGCGGTGCTCGAGCCGCCCTCGGCCGCGCACCACGTGCTCGTGGCGACGCTCGGCGATGAGGTCGTGGGCCTGGTGGGCCTGGCCCCCACCGAGGGGGTCGCCGTCGACGGCGAGGGCGCGCCGGCGGCCGGCGAGCCCCAGCGGGCGGCGGAGGTCACCACGCTCGGGGTGGCGCCGGCCCACCAGCGCGAGGGCCACGGCTCGCGGCTGCTGGCGGCGGCGAGTGACCTGGCGCGCGAGGACGGCGCGGGGGTCCTGCTCGCCTGGGTGCTGCGCGGGGACGCCTCCCTGGCGTCCTTCCTCGCGGGCACGGGCATGCAGCGCACCGGGTCCCACCGGCTGCTGCCGGTGGGCGAGGGCGTGGTCGAGGAGCTGTGGGTCGCCGGGCTGTGACCGGGGCGCCGCTCGCGCGGGCGTGACGGCGGCGGCCCACAGGGGCTGCCGCCGTGAGTGGTGCCGTGGCTCAGGGCCTCACAGGTCCATGACCGCGTCGAGACCGATGGTCAGGCCCTGGCGGGAGCCGACCTCGCGCACGGCCAGGACGACGCCGGGCATGAAGGAGGCGCGGTCGAAGGAGTCGGTGCGCAGGGTCAGCTGCTCGCCGGGGTTGCCGAGGACGACCTCCTCGTGGGCGGTCAGGCCCCGCAGGCGCACCGCGTGGACGCGCACGCCGTCGACGAGGCCGCCGCGCGCACCCAGCGGGTCGGACTCGGTGGCGTCCGGCGAGGGGGCGACGCCGGCTGCCGCCCGGGCGGCGGCGACGGCCCGGGCGGTGGCGACGGCCGTGCCGGAGGGGGCGTCGACCTTGTTCGGGTGGTGCAGCTCGATGACCTCGACGGACTCGAAGTAGGGGGCGGCCAGGGTGGCGAAGCGCATGGCGAGCACCGCGGACAGGGCGAAGTTGGGGGCGATGAGGACGCTGCGCCCGGCGGCCTCGGGCCGGGCCAGGTGCTCGCGCACGCGCGCGTAGGACTCCTCGTCCCAGCCGGTGGTGCCGACGACGACGTCGACGCCGGCGTCGATGAGGGCGTGGACATTGGCCTCGGTGACGGCCGGGACGGTGAAGTCGACGGCGACGTCGGCCCCGTTCAGGGTCTCGGCGCTGATGGTGTCTCCGACGTCGAGGCGGGCGACGAGCTCCAGGCCCTCGGCCTCCTCAACCGCCTGGCAGACGGTCGATCCCATGCGCCCGGCGGCGCCTGTCACTGCAACGCGGATGGTCATGGGGCCAGCCTATCGGGGTGGCGGGCGCGGCAGGTGTCACTCATCCCTGGTCAGAGATTCTGGCCGTGGGACGCACGCGCGGGATTCCGCGGTTCCTCCCCCGCCCGTGGGCCCTTGAGCGGGCTCTGACCAGGGACGGGTGACAGACCCGGCTCAGGCCCGGGGGCCGACGAGGACGCGGGCGCGGGCGTGGCCCGCGAGCCAGGCGCACAGCTCGCGCACCTGCTCGGCGGTGACGGCCTCGAGCTGGCGCAGGTTCTCGTCCATGGAGCGCAGGCGGCCGGTGACCACCTCGCCGCGCCCCAGGCGCCCCATGCGGGCCAGCGAGTCCTCTCCCCCGAGGACCATGGCGCCACCGATCTGGCCCCGGGCGCGGGCCATCTCGCGCTCCGTGGGGCCATTGGCCGCCAGGGCCTCGAACTCGCCGACCATGACGGCGCAGACCTCCTCGACGTCGCCCGGCGCGCAGCCGGCGTAGAGCCCGAAGGCGCCCGCGCCGGCGTAGGAGGCGTCGAAGGCGTAGGTGGAGTAGGCCAGGCCGCGCTTCTCACGCACCTCCTGGAACAGGCGCGAGGACATGCCCCCGCCGAGGATCGTCGTGAGCACGCTCATGGGCCAGCGGCGCTCGTCGCGCACGGCGATGCCCTGGCAGGCCAGGTACACGTGCGACTGCTCCGAGTCCCGCTCGATGGTGACGTCCTGGACGTCCAGCGCCGTCAGGGGCTCGGTCTCGAAGCGCCGCTCGCGCGGCGCGGCGGAGGCGGAGGCGTCCCAGCCGGCGGCGGCCAGGTCCTGGGCGACGCGCTCGCACACCTGCTCGTGGTCCACGGCGCCCGCCACGGCGACGACGAGGGTGTCGGAGGCGTAGGTGCGCTGGTAGTGCTCCCACACGGCGTCGCGCGGCACCGCGGTGACGGTCTCAGGGGTGCCGCCGATGGGGCGGCCCAGGGGCGTGCCCTCGCCGAAGGCGGCGCGGGCGAAGGCCTCGTGGGCGACGTCCTGGGGGTCGTCGGCGGCGTCCGCGAGCTCGGAGACGATGACCGTGCGCTCGGTCTCGACCTCCTTGGGATCGAGCAGGGAGGAGGTCACCATGTCGGTGATGACGTCCAGGGCCTCCATGGAGTCCTGTCCCTGGACGCGCGCGTAGTAGGAGGTGTGCTCCTTGGACGTGGCGGCGTTGGACTCGCCGCCGATCATGTCGAAGGCCTCGGCGATGGCCCGGGCGTCGCGCGTGGGGGTGCCCTTGAAGAGCAGGTGCTCGAGGAAGTGGGTGGAGCCCTCCTGGCCGGCCACCTCGTCGCGTGAGCCGACGCCGAACCACATGCCCATGCTGGTCGAGCGCAGCCCCGGCACGGACTCGGTGATGACCCTCACCCCGCCGGGCAGGACGGAGCGGCGCAGGAGGGCGCCGTCGTCGACGAGGGCGAGCTCGGTGCCGGCCTCGCCGGCGGCGCCGCGCTCGAGCGGGACCTCGGTGTAGGAGGCGCCGGTGGCGCGCGGGGACGGGGCGAGTGCGGGGGCTGCGGTCACCCTGCGAGCCTAACGGTGAGCCGGGCCTGCACAAGAACCGGCGGGCAGCACAGCGGCGGGGCCGGGTGGGGATCCCCACCCGGCCCCGCCGGATCAGCTGCTCAGCACCTCGCGCAGGACTCACTCCGCGTCCGAGGACTCCTCGGTGGCGCGGGTGCGGCGACGGCGCGGGCGGCGCTCACGACGCTCGCCGTCGGCCTCGCTGCGCTCACGGCGCGGGCGGCGCTCACGACGCTCGGCGCCCTCGCCGTCCTCGCGGGAGCCGCGGGCCTCCTCCTCGGCCGCCAGCTGCTCCTCGGTGAGGACCGCGTGCAGGCTGAGCTTGCCGCGCTGGTCGATCTCGGCGAGCTCGACCTGGACCTTGTCGCCCACGGCGAGGACGTCGTCGACGTTCTCCACGCGCTTGCCGCCCACGAGGCGACGGATCTGCGAGATGTGCAGCAGGCCGTCCTTGCCCGGGGACAGGGAGACGAAGGCGCCGAAGGTGGTGGTCTTGACGACCGTGCCGATGAAGCGCTCGCCGATCTCCGGCATCTGCGGGTTGGCGATGGCGTTGACGGCGTCGCGGGCGGCCTCGGCGGAGGGGCCGTCGGAGGCCCCGATGTAGACGGTGCCGTCGTCCTCGACCGTGAGGTCCGCGCCGGTGTCCTCCTGGATCTGGTTGATCATCTTGCCCTTGGGGCCGATGACCTCGCCGATCTTGTCGACCGGGATGTGGACGGTCAGGACGCGCGGGGCCGTGGGGGCCATCTCGTCGGGGCCGTCGATGGCCTGCTCCATGACGTCGAGGATGTAGAAGCGGGCGTCGCGGGCCTGGCCGAGCGCGCCGGCCAGGACCTCGGAGGGCAGGCCGTCGAGCTTGGTGTCGAGCTGGAGCGCGGTGATGAACTCACGGGTGCCGGCGACCTTGAAGTCCATGTCGCCGAAGGCGTCCTCGCTGCCGAGGATGTCGGTGAGCGTGGCCCACGTGGTCTCGCCGTCGATGACCTCGTGCATGAGGCCCATGGCGATGCCCGCGACGGGAGCCTTGAGCGGCACGCCGGCGTTGAGCAGGGACATGGTGGAGGCGCACACCGAGCCCATCGACGTCGAGCCGTTGGAGCCCAGGGCCTCGGAGACCTGGCGGATCGCGTAGGGGAAGTCGTCGCGGTTGGGGATCACCGGGGTCAGGGCGCGCTCGGCGAGGGCGCCGTGGCCCACCTCGCGGCGCTTGGGGGCGCCGACGCGGCCGGTCTCACCGGTGGAGAAGGGCGGGAAGACGTACTGGTGCATGTAGCGCTTGTGCGTGACCGGCGACAAGTCGTCGATCTGCTGCTCCATGCGCAGCATGTTGAGGGTGGTGACGCCCAGGATCTGGGTCTCTCCACGCTCGAAGATGGCCGAGCCGTGCACGCGGGGCAGGACCTCGACCTCGGCGCCCAGGGTGCGGATGTCCTTGAGGCCGCGCCCGTCCATGCGGATGCCCTCGGTGAGGGTGCGGTGGCGCACGTGCTTCTTGGTGACGGAGCGGAAGGCCGCCTTGAGGGCCTTGGTGTCCTCCTCCGTGCCGAAGTCCTCGGCGAGGTCCGCCAGGACGGCGTCGCGCACGGCGTCGGTGGCGATGTCGCGGGCCTGCTTGCCCTCGGTGGCGATGGCGGCGGCGAGGTCGTGGGCCTCGGCGGCCCTCTCGACGGCGGCGTACTGCTCGTCGGAGTAGTCCAGGTAGAGGGGGAACTCGGCCGTGGGCTTGGAGGCGTGCTTGGCGACCTCCATCTGGGCCTCGCACAGGGCCTTGATGTGCGGCTTGGCGGCCTCGAGGGCGGAGGCGACGACCGGCTCGGTGGGAGCGGTGGCGCCCTCGGCGATGAGGTCGAAGGCGTTCTCGGTGGCACCGGCCTCGACCATCATGATGGCGACGTCGCCGTCCTCGAGGACGCGGCCGGCGATGACCATGTTGAAGGTGGCGCGCTCGAGCTCGCTGTAGCGGGGGAAGGCGACCCACTGGCCGTCGATGAGGGCCAGGCGGGTGCCGGCGACGGGGCCGGCGAAGGGCAGGCCCGCGATCTGGGTGGACATCGAGGCCGCGTTGATGGCCAGGACGTCGTAGGCGTCGTCGGGGTGGATGGCCAGGACGGTCTCGACGACCTGGACCTCGTTGCGCAGGCCCTTGACGAAGGAGGGGCGCAGCGGGCGGTCGATGAGGCGGCAGGCGAGGATGGCGGAGGTGCCGGCGCGGCCCTCGCGGCGGAAGAAGGAGCCGGGGATGCGGCCCGCGGCGTACTGGCGCTCCTCCACGTCGACGGTGAGCGGGAAGAAGTCGAACTGGTCCTTGGGGTGCTTGCCCACGGTGGTGGCGGACAGGATCGCGGTCTCGCCGTCGAGGTAGGCCATGGCGCTTCCGGCGGCCTGCTTGGCGAGGCGGCCGGTCTCGAAGCGGACCACGCGCTTGCCGAAGGTGCCGTTGTCGATCACGGCCTCAGCAGCGGTGACCTCGGGGTCGTCAATGAACATCTGTGACGTGTCTCTTTCTCAGTCAATGCGAACGTCCCGATCCTATCCTCCCGGCCCCCGGGATGACGGGGAGGCGCAGGTCCCGGGTGCGTGAGATGGGCCGCGCCCGCCCCGGTCTGCCGGTGCGGGCCCTCCGGTACAGGTCGAGGGCCCCGCCAGCTGGTGGCGGGGCCCTCGACAGGTCGGGACCGGGTGCTGCGCGCGCAGCGCTCGCTCAGCGGCGGATGCCGAGGCGGGCGATGAGGGCGCGGTAGCGCTCGATGTCCTCCTTCATGAGGTAGTCGAGGAGACGACGGCGCTTACCGATGAGGAGGTAGAGGCCACGACGCGAGTGGTGGTCGTGGGTGTGGGTCTTGAAGTGCTCGGTGAGGTTCTTGATGCGCTCGCTCAGGACGGCGACCTGGACCTCCGGGGAGCCCGTGTCACCCTCGTGGGTGGCGTACTCGGCGATGAGCTCGGTCTTGCGCTCGGCGGAAATCGACATGCGGACTCCTCTTTCTCGTTGCACGGAGCGCCGGGGCTTGTTCTCCCGGGCATGACACGTCCGTGGCCGATCGACGGCCCGCCCACGATACCAGCGCCCGGGCCCCGCAGGTCGCCCCGAGCCCCACCGGGGCCTGTGGGACCGGGCACAGGGCCCCTCGGGGGGGGGCGCACCCGGCACCGCCGCCGGGTCCGGTGTGCGCAGGGGTCAGGCCGTGACGTCCTCGGGCCGCAGGGGGCCGGGCACCGCCACCCCCAGGACGGCGGCGCAGCGGACCACGTCGCGGCGCATCTGCGCCAGCAGCGGCTCGAGCCCGTCGAAGGCCAGCATGGGGCGCAGGCGCTCGACGAGCTCGACGCCCACGACCTCGCCGTACAGGTCCAGGTCCGTGCGCCCTAGCACGTGGGCCTCCACGACCCGCTCGGGCACGTCGTCGAAGGTGGGGTTCGTGCCGATGGAGACGGCGGCCGCCAGCCGCTCCTCCCCCGGTCCCTCGTCCTCGCCGGAGCCCGGTGAGCGCACGAGCCAGCCGGCGTAGACGCCGTCGGGCGGCACGACGCCGGCGGTCGCGGCCTGGAGGTTGGCGGTCGGGAAGCCGATCTCCCGGCCCCGCTTGAGGCCGTGCACGACGGTGCCGCGCAGGCGGTGGGCCCGTCCGAGGACCTCGGCGGCGCCGGCGACGTCGCCCTCCTCCAGCAGCTGGCGCACCCAGGTCGAGGACCAGCGCCGCCCGGAGGGGGCGAGCACGTCGCGGACGATCTCCACCTCGAGGCCGTCGGCGGTCCCGATCTCCTCCAGGGTGCGGGCGTCGCCCTCGTTGCCGCGCCCGAAGCGCACGTCGTCGCCGACGACGACCGCCCGGGCCCCGAGCAGCCCCTCGAGCCAGGTGCGTGCGAAGTCCGCGGCGCCCTGGTCGGCGAAGTCGAGCGTGTAGTGCACGACGAGGACGGCGTCCAGGCCCGTGGAGGACAGCAGGGTGAGCCGGTCGGCCAGCGAGGCGACCATCGGCAGGTGCTGGCCGGGGCGGTGGACCCGGGCCGGGTGGGGGTCGAAGGTGACGGCGACCGCGAGGGGGCGGGGGCGCCCGGGCTCGCGGGCGGCGAGGTCCTCGGCGCGCGCGACCAGGCGTGAGAGCACGGCCCGGTGGCCGCGGTGGACGCCGTCGAAGACCCCGAGGGTGACGACGGAGCCGGGCCCCGAGGGGTCCCTCAGCTCCTCAGGCACCTGATCGGCGCCGTACCAGACCTCCACGGGGCTCAGTGCGAGCCGCAGCCGCAGCGGCCGTGGCCACCGTGCCCGCCGCAGCCGCAGCCTCCGCCCCGGGAGGGGGCCGGCGCGGAGGCGTCGCGCAGGCCGAGGAGGTTGCCGGCCTTGCGCCCGGGGACGACGCCCGCCGGGGCGGCCCCGGCACCGGGCTCCTCCTGCGGCTCGGCGTCGGGCGTGCGGTGGTCCTCGCCGAGGGGCTGGACGACGGCGGGCGCCGCCGCACGCTCCTCGCGCACGGCGTGGCGGCGCCCGCCGCAGCCGCACCCGCGGGAGGCGGTGCCCACCGCGGTCTGTCCGTCCTGTCCGGTCTGCCCCGTCTGCCCGGTCTGCTCGCTCATGGCTCTCCTTGGTCGCCGGGCTCACCGGCGGTCGGCTGCGTGTCAGCACGCCTCGGCCCCGTGGCGGGGGCGAGGATGAGCACGGGCCGTGTGCGGCCCTTCCCGGTGGTCAACAGTGCCACGACCTCGCCGTCCGGGGCGAACCCCGCCAGGACGGGGCGCGGGTCCACCCCGCCGTCCGGGCGCCGCTCCTTGGGGACGACGGCGCGCTCGGGGGTGGTGGCGCGGTCCGCGACCTCAGCCGGCAGCAGCTGGCCGTAGGCGAGCGCGCGGGCCTCGGCCTCGTCCAGCGCGACGGCCGGGAAGCAGCGCCGGGCCACCTCGGACAGGCCGAGGGGCCGCAGGCCCGACGGCGGCTCGGCCCCCGCTCCGGCCTCCACCTGGGCCGAGACGGCCTCGAGGGTGAGCGCCTGGCCGACGTCGAAGGGGCCGACGGCGGTGCGCCGCAGGGCCGTCAGGTGCGCGCCGCAGCCCAGCGCCCGTCCGAGGTCACGGGCGAGGGCCCGCACGTAGGTGCCCGAGGAGCAGGAGACGAGCAGGTCGACGTCGACGACCCCGGTGCCGTCCGGCGCCGTGGCGGGGCGCGGGGCGCCGAGCCGGGTGAGGGCGTGGACGGTGACCGGTCGGGCGGTGAGGGTGACGTCCTGCCCGCCGCGCACGCGGGCGTAGGCGCGCACGCCGTCGACCTTGACGGCGGAGACGGCGGAGGGCACCTGGAGCAGGTCCCCGGTGAGAGCGGTGAGGGCGGCGTCGAGGCGCTCGGGCAGGTCCTCCTGCGGAGTGCAGCCGTGGCGGGCGGTGACCTCGCCCTCGGCGTCCTCGGTGACGGTCTCCTGGCCCAGCCGGACGGTGGCCGTGTAGGTCTTGTCCGCGCCCACGAGGTAGGTGAGCAGGCGGGTGGCCCGCCCCAGTCCGATGAGGAGAAGGCCCGTGGCCATGGGGTCGAGGGTGCCGGCGTGGCCGACCTTGCGCGTGGCCCCCAGCCTGCGGGTCATGGCGACGACGTCGTGGCTGGTGAGGCCGTGGGGCTTGTCGATGAGCAGCAGGCCGTCGGGGGAGGTGACGGCGCCGCGCGGCACCGGGGGCCGCCGCCCGGGGCCCGGGGCGGCGCTCACTGCCGGCGGTCCGGCTCGGAGGCGGGGGCGTCCTCGTCGCCCGCGCCGGTGCCGGCGCTCCCGGCCTCGTCGTCGTGACGGTAGGGGTCGGGGTCGCCCGCGTAGGAGGCCCCCGCGTAGGTACGGGCGATCTCCTCGTCCTTGGCGCGCGCCTGGGCGAGGGCGTCCTCGAAGGTGCGGGCCTGGGTGGGCAGCGCGTCGAGCTGGAAGGTGATCGACGGGGTCAGGCGGATGCCGAGCGACCTGCCGACCTCCGAGCGGATGAGGCCCGTCGCCGAGCGCAGGGCAGCGGCCGTCTCGCGGCGCTCGCGCTCGGAGCCGTAGACCGTGTAGAAGACGGTGGCCTGCTGCAGGTCACCGGTGACGCGCACGTCGGTGACGGTGACGAAGCCGAGGCGCGAGTCCTTGATCCGACCCTGGAGCATGCGGGCGACGGTCTCGTGGATGCGGTCGGCGACCTTGCGGGCGCGGGCGGCGTCAGCCATGGCGGCTCCTCCTGTGAGCGGGTCGGGTGGCCGGGCACGGGGCCGGCGGGCGATTGTCTCAGAAACACGCCGCCCACGCTGCGTCGCGCCTCACGCGGCCTAGTATTCGGTCACCCCGGCCCAGGAACGAGTCCCGATGCCCTCCTCCCCCTCCCCGCTGCGCGGCACCGAGCAGCGCGGCACCGCCCTCGTGCTCGGCACCTATGTCCTCTGGGGGCTCTTCCCACTGTACTTCAGGCTGCTGGCGGCCGCCGACGCCGTCGAGATCATCGGCTACCGGATCACCTTCACCGCCCTCACCTGCCTGTCCCTGGTGGCGCTCACGCGGGGCTGGGGGCGCGTGCGCGCCGTCCTGGCCGACCCCGGGCAGGTGCTCGTCCTGGCCGTCTCGGGGCTCCTCATCACCCTCAACTGGCTGACCTACGTCTACGGGGTCAACACCGGCCGCGCGGCCGACGCCGCCCTGGGCTACTTCATCAACCCGCTCGTCACGGTCGCGCTGGCGGCGCTCGTCCTGGGCGAGCGGCTGCGCCGTGCCCAGGGCGTCGCCATCGTCCTGGCGGTCGTCGCCGTCGTCGTCACCACACGCGGCCAGGTGCCGTGGATCTCCCTGGCGCTGGCCGTCACCTTCGGCCTGTACGGGCTGGTGAAGAACCAGGCGCGCACGGACCCGCTCACCGGTCTCACCCTCGAGTCCTGCCTGGTCCTGCCCCTGGGGGCCGGCTACCTCGCCCACCTCGCGGCCACTGGCGCCTCGACGCTCCAGGGGCCGCAGGGCTCGGCCGTCCTCGCGGTCCTGCTCGTGCTCGCCGGGCCGGTGACGGCGCTGCCCCTGCTGCTCTTCGCCGCGGGGGCCCGCCGGGTGCCGCTGTCCACGGTGGGCCTGGTCCAGTACGTCTCGCCGATCATGCAGTTCCTGCTGGCCTGGCTCGTCCTGGGTGAGGAGATCTCCCCCAGCCGGTGGGTGTCCATGGTGCTCATCTGGGTGGCGACGGCGGTCTTCTCGGTGGACCTCGTGGTGCAGATGCGCTCCCTGCCGGGTGGCCGCAGGGGCTGAGGCCGGGGTTGAGACGCACGGGGCCGCCCACCTCACCGGTGGGCGGCCCCGTGCGTCTCGGCAGCGCTCAGTCGCGCGGCTTCTCGCGCATCTCCCAGGTCTCGATGACGTCGCCCTCGGCGATGTCCCTGAAGCCCAGGTTGATACCGCACTCGTAGCCCTCGCGGACCTCGGTGACGTCGTCCTTCTCGCGGCGCAGGGTGTCGATGGTGAGGTCGCCGTTGACGACCACGCCGTCGCGCACCAGGCGCGCCTTGGTACCGCGCCGGATGATGCCGGAGCGCACCAGCGAGCCGGCGATCGAGCCGAACTTCGAGGAGTGGAAGACCTGGCGGATCTCGGCGGTGCCGAGCTCGACCTCCTCGTAGACGGGCTTGAGCATGCCCTTCATGGAGGCCTCGACGTCCTCGATGGCCGCGTAGATGACCGAGTAGAACTTCATGTCGACGCCCTCGCGGTCGGCCATGTCGGCGACCCGCTCCGCGGGGCGCACGTTGAAGCCGATGATGACGGCGGAGTCGACCGTGGCGAGGTTGACGTCGTTCTGCGTGATCGCACCGACACCGCGGTGGATGATGCGCAGCGCGACCTCGTCGCCGACGTCGATCTTGAGCAGCGAGTCCTCCAGCGCCTCGACCGCACCCGAGCTGTCGCCCTTGAGGATGAGGTTGAGGGTGTCGACCTTGCCCTCCTTGAGGACGTCGGTGAGGTTCTCCAGGGACACGCGCTTGCGGCGCCGGGCCAGCAGGGCGGCGCGCTCGGCGGCCTCACGCTTGTCGGCGATCTGGCGGGCCGTGCGGTCGTCGGGGGCGACGATGAAGGAGTCGCCGGCGCTCGGCACGCTGGTCAGGCCCAGGACGAGGGCCGGACGCGCGGGACCGACCTCCTCCAGCACCTGGCCGTGCTCGTCGAACATGGCGCGCACGCGCCCGTAGGCGGAGCCGGCGACGATCGGGTCGCCCACGCGCAGGGTCCCCTGCTGGACGAGGACGGTCGTCGTGGCGCCACGGCCCTTGTCGAGCTTGGCCTCGATGGTGACACCGCGGGCGTCGCTGCGGGGGTTGGCCCGCAGGTCCAGGGCGGCGTCGGCGGTGAGCACGACGGCCTCGAGCAGCTCGTCGATGTTGAGGCGCTGCTTGGCGGAGATGTCGACGAACATCGTGTCGCCGCCGTACTCCTCGGGCACCAGGCCGTACTCGGTGAGCTGGCCGCGGATCTTGTCCGGGTTGGCGCCCTCCTTGTCGATCTTGTTGACCGCGACGACGATCGGCACGTTGGCGGCCTGGGCGTGGTTGAGCGCCTCGACCGTCTGGGGCATGACGCCGTCGTCCGCGGCCACCACGAGGATCGCGATGTCCGTGACCTCGGCACCGCGGGCACGCATGGCGGTGAAGGCCTCGTGACCGGGGGTGTCGATGAAGGTGATCGGGCGGCGCTCGTCACCCACGGACACCCGCACCTGGTAGGCGCCGATGGACTGGGTGATGCCACCGGCCTCGCCGGCGACGACGTCCGTGGAGCGGATGGCGTCGAGCAGCTTGGTCTTACCGTGGTCGACGTGGCCCATGACGGTGACGACCGGCGGGCGGGCCTCGAGGTCCTCGTCGGACCAGCCTGCCTCCTCGGCCTCGAGGTCGATGTCGAAGGAGCCCAGGAGCTCGCGGTCCTCGTCCTCGGCGGAGACGAGCTCGACGTTGTAGCCGAGCTCGACGCCCAGGAGCTGGAAGGTGTCCTCGTCCAGGGACTGGGTGGCCGTGGCCATCTCGCCGAGGTGGAACAGGACGGTGATGAGGGCCGCGGGGTTCGCGTTGATCTTCTCGGCGAAGTCCGTCAGGGTCGCGCCCTGGCGGATGCGCACCGGAGTGGAGCCGTCACCGCGCGGGACGATGACGCCGCCCAGCGACGGCGCGCTCTGCTGCTCGAACTCCTGCCGCTTCGCGCGCTTCGACTTGCGTCCGCGGGGGGCGCCGCCACCGCGCCCGAAGGCGCCCTGCGTCGCGCCGCGGCCACCGCGACCGCCGCGGGGACCGCCGCCGAAGCCGCCGCCACCGGGA